>CAWGFJ010000001.1:0-71474 GCA_963821855.1 uncultured Prolixibacteraceae bacterium
CCTCATTAAAGTGGCTGTTGTAATCAGCAACAAAAAGGATGTAATATGTGCCCCCGGCTGTCCCTGAAGGAATAACAAGCGCCTGCGATTCCAAATTACATTGATCATCACTTCCTAAATTTGAAAAATCGCTGCCAAGCAATTTATCTGATGTGGGATTGAAGTTTATATCGCCGGATAAATAATAACCAACATAAACACTACCCATTTCCGCATCGGTTTGGGTACCACTATAACACTGATTACAGCTTACATCAACTGTTCCTCCGGGTTCTGTCGTCGCAGGTGTTACGCCTGTGTTTTGAATGTAAAAATCGTGGGTATCCGGATTTTCCTCTACTGTAATCGTTACCGATCTGCAGGTAGTTGAATCATCACAGGCCTTTGCCTGTACATAATAAGTTGTTGTTGAAGTTGGAGAAACTGTTAAAGAAGAACCTGATCCGATTTGTATCTCACCGCAACCATTAGTGAACCAGATCCAGTCAGAGGCAGAGTTTAGTTGTCCTCCTTCAACCTTTAAAGTGGTAGATTCTCCTGCGGATATAGTGGATTGAGTTGCTGATATATTGTTTGGTGAAATAGGTGAGGTACAATCGCTAACATTCAAAGTTGCAGCATTACTTACAGCTGTTGCCGTTGTACATGAACTGGACACGAAACATCGATATTGGTAGCCATCCATAATTATTGAAGTGCTGGTAACATTCAATGTTGTTGAATTAACTCCGGAATAAGGTGAACTACTAAGTACATCGTTCCATCCGGTTCCGGTATTATATTGCCATTGGTATAATTGTTTGAACCGGATGCAGAAATAATAAAACTTGCACCCTCCGGAGCTTTTTTCGTTTGATTTGACGGATTTTGGGTTACTGCCGGTGCAACACAATCAGAAATCGCTAACGATCCGTCAGTATAAACGCAGCTTATCTCTATGGGTATGGAATTAGATAATTCTCTCGTGGTGGGATTGTCGCTCCATGAAATAGATGCACTGCCGGAAGAGCCATCAACAATGAGAGATTCAGATCAAAGAATTTTCCACTGGTAATATTCACTGCGGCGTCGGTATAAACAAAAGTAATCTTCCCGTCGAGTGGATTAATCTGAACCTGCGAGGCGTTTAAGCCTGCAACCCAGTTCGAACAACTAACATAGGTGAGTTTTGTTTTGTCGTATGTAATTGTGAATTGAAATCCAACCATGTCACTTATCCCAGTAGCCTGAACCGGCACGATCAGCCGAATTCCCTGAAGTTCCTGAACTATTACCTATTGTTAAAGTGGCACCGGTCTGGTTAGATAAAGTAATTGCATTAATAGTATTTGAAACCACGCTCGTTCCGCCCGAATTATAAGACTTTTAACCTAAAATAATAAGTTGTACCGGCTGATAACCCCGAAACCGGATAGGTAGTTACATTTCCAACATCTTTGTTCTGGTATCCTGTAAAAAAGTTTGTAAAGGCATTATCCAGGGCAACATCCGGAACCGATATCCTGTCGCTGTTGCCGAAGTATGCCAATTGGCAGAAAAACTGGTTTGTGTAGTGCCAGTTGCCTCGGTAGCGACCGGGGCTGTCAGAGTACAGGAGTAGAAATTATTACAGACCCGTCAGTATAAACGCAACTTATCTCTACGGGTATGGAATTGGATAATTCTCTCGTGGTGGGATTGTCACTCCATGAAATTTCTGCACTGCCGGAAGCACCATCAATAATCGAGAAATTAAGATCAAAGAATTTTCCACTGGTAATATTTACAGCTGCGTCGGTATAAACAAAAGTAATCTTCCCGTCGAGTGGATTAATCTGAACCTGCGAGGCGTTTAAGCCTGCAACCCAGTTCGAACAACTAACATAGGTGAGTTTTGTTTTGTCGTATGTAATTGTGAATTGAAATCCAACCATGTCACTTATCCCGGTTGCCTGAACCGGCACGATGACCGAACTTCCGGGAGTTCCATTTACCGTACCAGTTGTTAATGTCGCCTGAGAAAAAACATTCATGCAAAACGAGGTTAAAAAAAGGATGCAAATTAATGCTTTGTATGTCGTCTTCATATATAAAATTCTTTAAATTAAAACGTTTATTCCTTCTTGTAATGATTGGGTTAGGATACATTTGTACCCTAACCCAATTTATTAATTGGCACAAACCGTTACTTAACTACAGTAAATTTTCGGTAGATTATTTTACTGTTTTTATTGATCTTTATGGTATAGGTGCCTGGTGAGAGACTATGGATATCGAGATCAGTGGTGCTGGATTGGCGATCAACAGACAATAAACTTCTCCCCAGCATATCAATAACGTTAATTTTTGTTCCACTAACATTGGTTATCGTCAGGGTATTGCGGGCTGGGTTTGGATAAACTTTTATTTCATCTTTCCTAAAATCATTAATAAGCGTACCGTAATCGAAAGTCGCATACGTCAGCTTCACATTGTCAAGAACCTGATCATCGTAATCGCCGAATTCTCCGGTTCCGGTTAATTCTATCGAATCGTCATTTGATGCCAACTGAGATATATCCGTTCTAGTGCTGAAACGGATTGTCATTAGTAGATCTCCCTCATTCAAATCCTAAGAGAATTAAGTGTTGAATAAATTACTGTAATTATCCCTCCTTTTACTGAATAATAGAGGTCCTCATTGTGGGCAATCATTTTAATGTCATTTACATCAAACAGTTCATAGGGATAATCAATTACCAATGTTATTGAAGCCAATTTTGGTACCCACTGATTCAATATAAGTGGCACCAAAATCGCCATTATTGAGTAACCTATTTTTCTCATTACCGCAAAAAATACGTTTGAAGACGATTTCAGAGTGGAAGGCATGTAAGAGCCATTGGCATCGCCATAACACATTGCCTTGATGTTTTGAACAAGATTGGTCTCATTAATATTGGTCGTGATCGGATCATATACCCAGTCTCCGGTAGTGAAAGAAGATATTTGTGCTCCAATCCTCTGTTTGATGATGGTTAAATCCATTGAAGTCAAACTATTGCTCCCATTGACATCTCCCGATTTTACCTGTAACTGGGGTAAAGTACTTACGTTTCCGATATGCTTTTTATATAACGTAATATCCATAGCTGTCGCACCACCCCAGATAAAATTAACATCCGGTTTTAATGCGTAATTTCCATTTGATAATCCCGGGAATGAAAAACTGCCGGTTGCATCAGTTGTTGAATAACCCACAGGTTGACTATTTGAATTCAACAAGGTTACCGAAACATCATTTAAAGGAGTTTGAGCCGTATTTTCATAAAGGAGTTGACCGGATAAATTAAATCCGGAAACATTCGACAAGGTAGATACATTTATGGTATTTGAAACATCACTTGTCGCCGACGTATTATATGCTTTTACCCTGTAATAATAAGTCGTACCTGCCGTCAATCCCGTAACGGATAGTGTTGTTACATTCCCAACATCTTTGTTGCTGTATCCAGTCACAAAGTTGGTAAATGTATTATCTGTTGCTATATCCAGGCGATACCCTATTGTAGTTGATGAAGTGTTCCAATTGGCAGTGAATCCTGTTTGCGATATGTTTGAGGCTGCAAGAGCCACTGGCGGAGAAAGAGCAAAACCTTGAAGGGTTGTCGCACAACTTTTATTCGCTGAATTGTATCTGATATCACCATTGTTATTACTTGCTTTTGTATAAAAGCAGTATTCTTTATTATTTGTTAGTCCGGTAACCGTTTTTGTTCCCCAGTCACTTTTTGTTTGAAAAACTTCATTCGTTCCAAAGGTGCCGTTAGCCTGAACATACTTTCCAGTTGTAGTGCAATAAATAGAATATTTGGTATATGAAGGATTCTTACCGGAGTTTCTGCATTTAAAGTTATATCCAAAGAATTTGAAGTGGCTCCATTTACTGTTGGAATTGCAGGATCATCGCAGGCAGTAAAAATTGGTTGGGGAGTAGCATAAACGTAAACACTATAAAGTTCAGGACTACAGCCATACGATCGAACACGGTAGTATATTGGCATATTGGGATTATCAAAATTATTTATGGTTAAATCATTAGAATGAGCATGTGCCCAGTCTATTTCCCAAGCAGTTCCATCTAATGAAAACTCAAAGGAATATCCATCGGCATGGGAAACAACATCGCAGGATAAATTGATTGTATGTTCCAAACCATTGGCAGGATCTCCTATAGATGCGGTGCAAGTAGCAGGCGCAGAAGGGGCTATGCATTCCTCGTTCCTCTACCATTAACCGAAACTGTTTTGGTTGTTGCACCCGAACTTGAAACCAAAATGCTTCCAGATTGCGAACCTGTACTTGTTGGGCTAAATCGAACATAAATGGTAGTTTTTGAAACTGTTCCTCCCGATTGTGTCAAACTTGTTGTTGTTGAATATCCCGAACCTGAACTTTTAGAAATTTGGAATCCACCAGGAGCGGTTAAGGTAATGTTCGTCGTTAAATCGCTTCCAGAAACTGTGAATGTCTGGTATGCTGAATTAGTATTTACTTCAACATCACCAAAATCCGGTAATGAGGTTTTTGAGACTGTAATTGATGGCGATGAAGAACAATTTGGTGCAACTAAACTTTGTGTGCCATTTGAATTATTCGTACTTCCAGCATCATTTATTGCCCTGACATAATATTGATAACTTGAACCAGCATTTAGGTCTGCGTCGTTAGTGTAATGTGGACCGTTTGAAGAACTATAATATGAACCATTTCTATAAATGTAATAAATTGTGGCATTTTCAGATTCAGTCCAGTCGAGATCTATCCGACTCAAAGTACCATCACAATCGGGTGTTAAGCTTAATGTAAATGGACCTGGTTTTGAACTAGTAAGCTGAATGTGTCACACTAATATCAAATTCCGGTGAACTTGGCGGAGTCCCGCTATAATTATATTCAAATACACGGATATAATACGTTTGCCCAACGGTGAGATTGTCCCATGTGTGATAAACGGATATTGGCACACCGGCGGGATCGTAACAACTTATAGCGGTATTATAGCCACAATCGGTCCTAAGTTCAATAACAGCATCAAAATTACTGGAATAATTTGATACTGTAACTGTTTCACTCGTCGCCTGGGCAGTAAAGTAATAATAAACATCTTTATCATCAGGTGAAGCACAACCACACCCCAAACACTGATTTGCACCATACGGAACTGGTTGCTCCAGCTACGGTCCCATGTTTCACTGCACCATTAGAAGTTATAGATATTCCGGGGCAATCATCATTAGGAGGAGTTTGTATAATGGAAGTTAAATGTTATAAAAATCAGCCGACCAGAATTTACCAGGACTCCCTGGATAATAGAATGAAACAGCACGTTGACAACGATTATTTGTGTGGGCATCCAATGCCGGTGTTCCAGATAGAACATTTATCGCGACATGCTCCCAATAATCGCCAGAATGACCTTGGTCTCCAAATATTACTATATCACCTTTTTGAAACCAATTTGGATATGCACTTGATTCTCTTTCATAAGTTACGTTTTGGGATTCTGTCAAATTTTTTGCGGCAGCCATTACAGCCAACAATGCATGTGGTTCCATAATGATAATCTAACTCTGGACCAGAACTTAAATCTAAACCTCCTTCGATTAAACATTGAGATACAAAGTAAGCACAATCTACGCCTCCACCTAAGTTCATATAATAATTTCCATAAGCAGGATTATACTTATATGGATCAGATTCTGGACATGCCCATGAATCAGCATAAGTTGCAGCTGCATCCGAATCATAGGTTTGGCTAAATACGAATTCACTCTGAAAGAATATTATAACGAGAATACCCGTTTTTGTAATAAAATTGTAAAAATATTTCATGGCTTATGTTATTCGTTGTTTTCAATATTTTTAAAAATGAAACTTGCTCTGTCTCTAACAAGCTTATTTGGATCATCAATTTTTGACTTTATTAGTTTTATAGAACTTTGATCTCCTATATATGCCAGGCCTCGTAATGCGGCAATACGTATATATTTGTCATTATTACTTAATGATTGTTCTAATAATGGAAAAGCTTCCTTTGAATGGTTCAATTGCGCTAAAATTATTGCAGCATCAATAGCAACAAATTTATCAGTGTTATCTAAATCATAAACTAATTTACTAATTGCACTAGGGGTAGCAAGGTCACGAAATGCTATATGGCATGAATAATATGGTGCGTCAGGTTTTCCGCTGTCCCATAGTGAATCCACTATGGCAAAACATTTTTCTTTTTCATCCAAAGCAGCAAGCGCTAGTACAAAAATTTTTACATTCCTATCATGATCATTCAATGCTAATATAAGTGAGGGAATTGAACCTTTAGAGTTAAGTAATTGAAGTGTTACAGCACACTGTCCTCTAACTTCAGCAGAATTATCATTTAAAAGCAATTTCTGAATTAATGGTATTGAATTAATCTCTGGAAAATATTTTAACGTTTTGACAGCATTTAATCTTACCTGCTCTTTTTCGCTTTTTAAATCTTGTAAAACATCTTTCAAATTAACTTTATCAATTAACTTATCATGTTGTTCTATCAATAGTTCTTTTTCAAATTTTTTATCTTGCCATAAAGAATATTTTTTGCCGATTCTATTAGCAACGGAACCAGTATTATCTCCGGTTTTATTGACAATCGTTTCTTCAATATCTCGCTTGCTTTTGTCCATATCTTTCTTAAATGCCATTTTCAGAATTACTCCAATGACTGTTAAAATCAAAACAAGTATCGACCAAATTATATATCTCTTTTTTCTCATATTAATCTTCTTAATTTTCGTTTATACTCCGAAGGCGTAACCCCCATCACCTTTTTAAAAGCCGGGTTAAAAGTAGAGGTACTTTTAAACCCGGATGCATGGGCAACTTCCTGCATATTCTGCTTTGTTTGGGTTCCGTTTGTACTATTTTGTATTATCCGGGTTGCTTCTTTTACCCGGTATTCGTTAATGAGGTCGGTGTAACTTTTCTTAAAAAAATAATGGATTGTCCGTGAGAGGTATTCCCGGTTGGAGTGGATGCTTTTTGCCAGTGAGTTAATGGTAAGGTTAACATCGAGCCAGCATTTTTCGGTTTCCAGGGCAACCATCAACTTATCCCGGAATTCGTAATGAATAGGTTGAGGAAATTCATCTGTTTGGGATTTTTTAGAGCTGATATTTTTGGACGAGATTAACATGCAACGCAATTTTTAAGTTCCCGGTTTAATTTAGTTTTGCTATACAAGCTTCTCAAAAATAAAGAATCCTTGTTTCATTTTGGCTGCAAACACTGGCTCAAAATCGACGGATTGACCAATTCGGAGAAAAAAATTATATCTCTTTCAATACTTTCTTGAATTCTGCCGGGACTCATATTCATAAGCTGCTTTAAATGCCGGGTAAAATGTAGATGTGTATTTAAACCCCGATTTCCTGGCAACAATGTCCATGGTCCAGTTTTCAAGTTCGCCATTTACAATTTTTTTCAAAATTTCAATGGCTTCCTGTATCCTGTACGAGTTTACAAATTCATTAAAGTTCTTATTCAAACGTTTTATGAATGATTTGTGAAAGGTATTCGCGGTTGGTGCCAATTTGCTGAGCAAGTGTATTAATATTCAATTCAGGCTCCAGGTAACATTTTTTATGTTCCAATTCGTGTGTAAGTTTTTTCAGTATTTCCTTTGATGCTTTATCGGAAACTGTATTTCTGATTTTTTTCTTTGTTTCGGCTTCCTGAAATTGTTTGTTTTCGAGCGTTGACTTTACCAGAAGTAAATTTTTTCTGTTATTTCTTCTTTGTAAAACATAGAAAATGACACCGTTTACAAACAATACGATTAAAAATACCGACAGAATAATTAGCCTTGATTTTTGTTGCTTTATTTTAATAGCTGAAATTTCAAGTTCTTTCTGCTTTTTTTCGGTTTCGTATTTGGTTTGCATTTCTGCAATTGCGTTGCTGTTTTGCTCTTTGTAAAGATGAATCACTCAGATTTACAAGTCGTTCTAAATATTTTGTTACACTGTCGGGCTGGTTTGTACGGCTGAAAAGTTCAATTAAGCTTCCTGAAATTTCCCTTTGATGGCGTGTATTTTTAATTTCTTTCAGGATACTATCCGATTTAAGCACAAATTCCAAGGCTATATAATAATGGTGTTCATCCTGGTATGTGGTCCCAATGTTTTGTAAAATTACTGCCATTAAAGATTTATCACCCATTTTCTTAACAAGAGGTAATGAACGATTGAAATATTTTAGGGCACTATCATTTTTAAACATCTCATGATAATTATTGCCGATACCCATACTTGTTGCGGCCTGTCCGTAAATGTTTCCTGATTTTTCAAATATTGCACTTGCTTCTTTCAAATATTTGAGGCTGTTTTTATTGTCACCTTCTTCTTCAAAAATTAAGGCTAACCTGAAGGACGACCACGCTACGCCTTCATGGTAATTTATTTTAAGAAACTTATTTTTTGCATCCAGGGCATAATTCTTTGCCTGGTCATATTGCTTTAAAAAACGGTATATACTGCTAATATTCAGTAATGGATAACCAATGTTTTTTTCATCGTTTTCTTCTTCATAGATTTTAAGTGCTTTTAAAAAGTATTCCAATGCAGAAGAATAATCCCCTTGTTCTTTATAAATATTTCCTATCCAGTTATAACCGGAAGCCAAATGACTTTTCTTGTTTAGAGCAGCATAAATTTTATTTGCATCCTCCCTAAGTTTGAGAGCCTTTTCATAATTTCCAAAATGGATGTAAACAATACCCAAATTATCGGAGGTTGAAGCTATGCCCATGGAATCGTTCATTTGGGTTACGATTTCATAACGTTTTTCATAATGGATTAAAGCAGAATCAAAAATTCCTAATTTATCATATGATAGCCCAACCGCCTTAAGACAAATACTTATTCCCTTTTTAAATTTTAGTTCGTTTGCCAGACTTAATCCCTGTCTTGCGCAGCGCAAAGCTGAATCAGGAATCTCTTTATGATAATATTCTGAACTTAGCTGATAGAGAATGTTAACCTTATTTGTATCAGCCTTTGAATTTCTCAATTCGAAATAAAGCGAATCGATTTTTGATTGTTGTGCAAACGAAATTTTTGTAAACAGAAAAGGAAAACAAAATATAAAAACAGCAAATGTTTTCAGATATATTGCGCGCTTCATAAAAGGTATTTTTAGATTGCAGGTTAAGTAAAATATCGCTGGTTAAATCATAAAATTTCAGCGTTTAACTTTTTTTCTCTTAAAATGAAATCAAATTTAGTTGGTAAGATAAATGAAAAAATCAGAGAAAAAAAGAAATTGTGAAACTATTTAACTGTCTAATTTTGAGAAAATAACGTTCAACATACTATTTTCTAAAAACAACACCGGAAAGCCTGCCGCATGACAAAAAGCTTTTCATTTCTTTAGCCACGGATACCTCTTTAAAATTCTAAAAAAATATATCTGTCAAATTCGATGGGAATCCTGGGGAAATTGATTTTAACAACTCAAAAATAGTTTTGAAATAATGTCGCTGACTTTCGAGTTCCGCCGATAATTCTTTATTTTCTTTTTGCGTAAAATAATCTCCCGAAATAGTTCCTTTCTGAATAATCCCTTTCACCACATTTAGTTCTACCGACAGGGTTTTCCCTTCTATTACCACATCGTTTTTAAACGAGTATTTGGGCGAATACCCAAAAATCCAGTCCCATGTTTTAAACTTTTCATCGGCAAGTTTTTCAATGGACTGAATGTCGTTTTCCGTTAAAGTGTAAGCTTTGTTTTCATGTTTTTCAAGCTGAAAGTCATACAGAAACTGAATGAATTCGCCTACCGATATTTTCTTATCGAGATATGAGGCGATGTTTGTAACCTGGCTTCGGTTCGATTGTACCGCCTTACTTTCGTATTTTCCGGGAACCACTTTTATGGCCTGCCCCAGATTCTTTAAATCGGAATTAAACAGCAAAGTGCCGTGGTGTAAAACCCTTTTTTTAAACACATGTTCTGCGTTTCCGGAAACTTTCAAACCATTAATCAGCAAATCGTCTTTGTCCGAATAGTTAGTGCTAATCCCCAGCTTTGCCAATGCTTCAGCAACCGGCGCCAGAAATCGCCTGAAACTTATTTCGTCCGCTTTTTCAAAGCTTTTTAAAAACACGAAGTTTACATTCCCTGCATCGTGAAATACTGTTCCGCCACCTGAAATACGACGTGCCAGGTTTATGTTGTTTTCCCTAACAAACGGATAATTGATTTCAGCCAGCAAATTCTGATGTTTGCCAACCACCACTGTATTTTCGCTTTGCCATAGCATAAAAACATCTTCATTAAAATTTTTTAACAGATATTCTTCGGCAGCCAGGCAAAAATACGGATCGCGGCTTTTTATGTGAATACAAAGCATTTTACATCTAAAAAATATTATTTACAAGATGCAAATAAATTTGTTTCGAAAAAATACTACAAAATGTTCCTCCACATTTTAATCATCCGGAATAAATAATTGAGAATTCACGATGACATCTTAAATCGTTTTGCGATGTGATAACAGATATTCAACTCTTTTATGATGAAACAGAATTCTGTTAACTATGAATAATTCTTCCGGATGATAAAAAATAACTGTACTACGTGTAATAATACTTTAATAAAATTAATATGAAAAAACAGAAATTTTTACTTGCAGGTTTATTTGTGCTCTGCGTTCTTTCTTCACATGCCCAAATTGTTGAAAAAGGTGACAACATTTTAAATTTTGGCTTTGGCATTGGAAACAATTACACTGCCGGAGGATCGGAATTCTCCAATTCTTTTGTTCCGGTTTCAGCTTCGTTTGAAATAATAATTAATGACGATCTTTTCAACGACGGAAAAGGAGCCTTAGGAATTGGTGGCTATGTTGCATACATGAACTACAAATATGCATCTCAGGCATTAAGCGGAACTTTTGAAACCTTCGGCGTTTCTGCCCTTAAATCGGCTGCAAGCAGCGCTAGCGGTGAATGAATGGAAATACAACCAATTTATAATTGGCCCAAGAGCTAATCTACACTACAATTTCATCGATAAATTGGATACCTATACCTGTTTGATGATGGGATTGAAATACGTGGCCTGGAAAAATAATTCAGATTATAAGCAAACTCATGCAGGGTTTGGCTGGTCGTGGTTTGTTGGGGGAAGGTATTATTTCACTGAAAATTTTGCCGCCATGTTGGAACTCGGCTACGGAGCCACTTTCCTTAATATCGGTATTGCCTATAAATTCAGGAAATAATATTTTTCAAAAAAGCAGCAAAAAATTAAATTTATATACCATGAAATCACAGCTATTAAAAAAACAAACAACATACTTCATTATCGTTTTTAGTTTGATTGCCTTAATTCAAAATTCGTGTAAAAAAGACAATGATGAAGATGAAGCCGTTGATAAAGGCAGCTACATGATTAGTTTTAAAGCCAACGGACATTTAGAAGAATTCTCCTCTGATAATTTTCTCGTATGCGCTTTCTATGATGACGGTACTCATTTTACGGGCCAGGTTTCGGGCACTCGCTCTTCGAGTAAAGTAGGTGTGGAAGTACATGACAATACAGCAATTGTAGAAACCGTTTATTCGGGCTATAAGGTCACACAAGCTTCACAAACGCCAGCTTATGTTGAGGGAGCTGCCATTGTTTATCAAGAAGGGCAAGCAATATATCTGACCGATTTTGATAATCCTGAAGTAACCGTAAGAATAACCAAAATTACGTCCACATCGGTAAGCGGTACATTTAGCGGTACACTAAAATCCAGCGGAAAAGCAGATATTATAGTTACTGAGGGAAAGTTTACTGTTCCGCTTGGAAATATATCAAGCTAATTTATAAGGTCGTTTAGTTAATATAGAAATCAGAAAACTATTCCGCCGCCTGAAATACGATGCGCCAGTTTACTATTGTTTTCACGATCAAACGGATAATTGATCTCAGCCAGTACATTCTGATGCTTTCCAACCACACTTTATTTTCGCTTTGCCATAGATAGCATAAAAATATCTTTATTGAAATTTTTTTATGAGATATTCTTTGGCTGCCAGGCAAAAGCAGGGATCATGGTTTTTTATGTGAATACAAAGCATAGTATCTAATTTTGATTTTGTATCCATCGCTGAAAAAGAACGTCGTAAATACAGTGGAAAAGCTTTCCTTCTGAATCGTACATGCTGTAAATAAGACTTTTATTCTGTAGTGAATTTATGGAGCGAATAACAGTTGCGGAGCTACCGAGTGAATATTTTTGAATAAAATCTTTAGATGTGAGAGAATAAGCTTCACCCTTATGTGCAATTGCTTTTAACAGTTTCCATTGTTACTTCGTTAATAGGTCACGGTAACCCAAAAAAATCGGTTGCTGCTCTTTTAATAGTCTTAGTGCTTCATTTTGCCAGTTTTCACTGGTCACATTTTTACCCGAATTTAGATATACACGATTGCAGATTAGTTGAACAAAATAGGTATGTACAGTTGTCCATTCCAGCATTTCGGCAACCACTTGTTTTTTGATTTCCTTTTTTGATTCTGCAAATTTCTGAATAATAAATTCCTGATAGGTTTCAAAGTTTATCTTTTCCAACTGAAGAAATACAGCACTTCGGTAAAACGGTTTTGTTGGATTTGCAAACATTTCATTCAATACTGAGGGCCGTAATATCCAACCAATGGAAACGGAGTCGATGGTACATCAATTTTCATGACAAACAAATTGTAAGTTACAAAATGCGCATTTTGAATAGTTTTATAATTCATCTATTTTAGTCTGACTAAAACCTATTCGATGAAAAAGCTAATTTCCCTGATAATCCCCGTACTTTTTGTTTTCCATTTTAATGCGAATTCAGCAGAAAAGCCAAACATCGTATTTATCCTTATCGACGATATGGGTTACACCGATGTTGGCTATATGGGCGCCAATTATTACGAAACTCCCAACATCGACCGGCTGGCAAAAAACGGCATGATTTTTACCCAGGCCTATGCCAATGCGGCCAACTGTGCACCAACGCGGGCATGTTTGCTTAGCGGGCAATATACGCCAAGGCATGGTGTTTTTACCGTTGCAAATGCCGATCGGGGAAAAACGGAAACAAGGCGGTTAATTCCAATTGAAAACAATGAAACACTTCCGTTGGAGAAAATCACCATTGCCGAAGCTTTAAAACCTGCGGGTTATACCTGTGCAGCCATCGGAAAGTGGCATGTGGGGAATTCGCCTCAAGAACAGGGTTTTGATGTGGGAATGGAACGGGGAGATTTAGGTTATCCGCGCGGTCATTTCAGAGACGATGGCGAATACCTGACCGACCGTTTAACCGATGAAGCAGTAAAATTTATCCAGACAAATAAGGAAAGACCTTTCTTTCTGTATCTTGCGCATCATGCCGTTCATACGCCCATTCAGGCCAAAAAGGAGCTGACCGAAAAGTATGAAGAAAAGGAAACGGAAGAATGTCACAGTCATGCAGAATATGCAGCCATGATTGAAAGTGTGGATGAAAGTGTGGCTAAAATAAACCAAACACTTGACGATTTGAATTTAAGCGAAAACACGATCCTGATTTTCTTTTCCGACAATGGCGGACATGGAACTTATACCTGCCAAAAACCGTTGCGCGGTGGAAAAGGAATGTACTACGAAGGCGGAATCCGTGAGCCGATGTTTGCTTACTGGCCCGGAAAAATAAAGACCGGAACAACCTGTGAAGTCCCGGTTATCAGCAGCGATTTTTATCCTACTTTCCTGGAACTTGCCAATTCAAAAATGACTGAAAATTATATCCTCGACGGGAAAAGCATTGTTCCACTTTTAAACGAAAAAACAACTTTGCAAAGAGATGCGCTTTACTGGCATTTTCCGGGATACCTCGAGGCTTACAGCGGATTGATGGAGGATGCACGCGACCTTACATTCCGAACCCGCCCTGTAAGCGTCATCCGGAAAGGCGATTGGAAACTGCTGCTATATTACGAGGAATGGGAACTGGATGGCGGACGTGAAAAAATTTCTTCCAATAATTCTGTTGAATTGTATAATTTGAAAAACGACATCAGCGAATCGAACAACCTGTGCAATATTGAAATGCAAAAACGGGATGAATTGCTTGATCAGTTACTGGGTTGGATTCAGGAAACCCATGCGCAAGTGCCGCAGAAATCCAATCCGGAATTCCGAAGATAAGTTTATTGATTTTGACTTTTTATAAATAGGAATAAAATGCGGCTAAAGCCATAAGCAACAACTTATGAAATCCGTCAGCTTAAGCTGACGGCAATAAAGGGCCGGTAATATTGGATTCACCATATTAATTGCCGTTCACTTCAGAGATTGTGTGAAAATATTCATTATCTGAAAAATGTTCCCATTTTCACACAGCCTGTTCAGTGAACGGATTTGTGGAAAGTGAATAGTTCTGGGGTTTTTCCCCAAGGGATTCCTTCGGAAAACCTCATTCTCATATTATGAATTATACTTTCTAAAATCTTAATTCACCAAACTCAATTTTCCGAGAATGGAAACCGTCAGTAAATTGGTGGCATAACAAATCCTGCCGTTTTTGCTGATTCCCTCGACAATCACTTTGTAGCGGGCGAAATTATCGGCTGTAAAGAATTCCACTTTTGCGATACCGTTTTCCACTTTTACATCCGGATTCCAGAAAAGCGTAGGGCGGTTATCGGGCCGCTCGTCATCGATGGTTGCAGCTGTATATTTTGGAGAATAAAATTCGCGTGCCTGCTTAAAACCCTGAACCCGTGGTGTTATCCTTCCATGGATAATCCGTTCCCAGTTGTTTTCCCATTCGCCAAGCCCCATTTTTGTAAGAATTGATATCACACCATCGCCACCTTTTGAGCCATAAACGGCGGTTGAATATCCCGATTTTAAAATTTCTATTTTGTCGATATCACCCATCGGAGTATTTATCATGGCATCCCAATCTGTAGTTAAACCATCTACCAGGAGCAATGGATTTTGCTGTGAACCCCTGATTCTGATTTCGTCTCCTACAACTACTATGCCCGGTAAACTTTTCATTTCCAGATAATCGAGAACGCTGAAATAGTTTTGATCTTCATCGGTAATTTTCAACGAAATATCGGGTTCGCCATACAACCTAAAATGCCCGTCACCTCCCGGTTTTTTCCCGACAGTAGTTACTTCATCCAGTAAAATTCCTGTTTTAATTTTAAATTCCTGTTCTGCCAAATGCCGGTAATAATTTTCGCGATAGAATTTTAACGGAACATCAATATCCGGACAAATCCTTTTAAAATAAGCGGTTTCTATCACATCATCGAAATTTATCTGCGGTTCGAGCTTTATCTCAGTTCTTTTACTTCCTTTTTTTGTTTTTGCATTAATCATTATCAATGCGGAATCTTTGAGATACAAACGGTCAAAATCGAAATTTCCATTCGCATCAGCTGTTGTTTCTTCCAAAAGGAAACCACTTGAAAATGGCCCGATTACAACTTTCGCATTCTCCGCCGGTTTACCGCCCCATTCTTTCGTTACGTTTCCTTTAATCGATAACCCATAATCATCCCAGTTCGGCAATTTAACACCTTTATATTGCTCCAGGTCGTTCCAGTAATAATTCCTCCAACCGTTTACCATCATTATCAAATCCAGTTTTTCGTCAGCGGAAATGTTGTTTTCATCGATAAAACAGCTTGCCGGCGATTCAACAGAACCTTTTAAATCGGAATCGAGCAACAGGTAACTCTCAATGGTTTGAGTATTTCCTGTTGAACTGAAATAATCTTCATGAACCACCGCAACTGATAGTGTAGATGTAATTGTATCGTTTTCAGGCAACAGCGAAGAAATATCCATTTCAACCTTATCGCGGGTTTTGTATTCTTCTTTGTTTAAATCGATTTCAACAGACTTATCATTTGAGTTACGCACAAAAACCAACCGTTCAGCAACAATATTTCCATTACTGTTGTACAGCGAAACTTTTGAAATTCCCAGCGGAAAAAGACCCTTGTAAAGTCGTTGTGCATGCTGAAATTCGGTCATTGTAATTTGCGAATTAAATAGTTCGATTCCTTTATGTGACGCGGTAAGAAGAAAATCCTGCGGGGAATTAATTTTTAGGTTTCGTGTTAATGTAAACTGAAGATAATTCCCGTCGGGTTTGTAATTTAAGGATACGCCATCGGACTTTGCAGGTTTAAACTGGTAGTTGAACTCGGGGTAACCATCAACCATGGCGAAATAGGATTTGTCTTCCTGGGGCATCATTATAAATTTGCCCATACCTTTATAAGAAGATTTAAACGACACGACTTCGTTACCCGATTCATCAACAATTTTTCCTTTTACCGAAATTCCCTTTCCTGTTGCGTCAATTGCCTTAAACGCGATATAATTGATGGCGTTTAGCACCAAATCGCCACTTTCGGGCAGAAATGCAACATCGATAGTTTTTTGTTTTTCTTTCTCCGCATCTCTGATTTGCTCAAGCGAATTTTTGGCTTTCGAAATCATTATCTTTTTATGAAAAAAACTCTCTTCTCCAAAGTTCTGAAGGTATTTGGTATAAGCTCTTACCATGTATTTTCCCTCGGGAAGTGAACCATAGAGATGAAAATCGCCATGTGCAACTCCATCTTTTGATAATAGTAAACGGGTAAGTTTTACTTCACCTGATTCCGAAACTAATTCAACATAAATATTTTTATATCCCGGAATAAGTTTGTTGTTGATTCCGCTTACCAGGTACGATTTAAACCAGATATTGTCTTCGGGTGCATATAATTCGCGGTCGATGTGCAGATACACCTTTTCGTATAAAATGGAACTGGACGTTAAAGAATCTTTCTCGGAAGCAACTATTGAATTAAATAAGCCAAATTGAAAAAGTGCGGTTAGTAAGATAAGATATTTCATTTTCAGAAAATTTAGGACTTGTAAAAAGTACAAAAATTATTCCTTAAAATTGAGTAGCAAGAACTATTACTGTTTTTTCAGTCATAATGAAATCTGCATTTTGCAATTAAAATCTCATCGTTTCCAACTGAATATATCAGCCGGTGTTCATTGTCGATCCTTCGTGACCAAAAGCCTTTGTATTTGTGTTTTAAAGGTTCAGGCTTGCCAATTCCGGTAAAAGGATTTTGTGAAATATCTTTAAGAAGGTCATTAATTTTTTTTACGTACTTTTTATTGGTTTTTTGCCAGTATAAATAGTCTTCCCAAGATTCATCTACAAAAATGAATTTCATAAATCAATTAAATCTTTTTGAAAAGATGACCCTTTTTTCAGTTTATTAATTGCCGAATCAAGTCTTGCTTCGTTCTTTCCTGAAGACAATTCATGCTGAGTTGCAGTCAATGAGTTGTATTCATCGAGGGAAATAATTACCACACCGGAGTCTTTACCTCTGTTAATAATCAATGTTTCAAAATCGTTAGTGACCGAGTCAAGATATTTTTTAATATTTTTTCTAAAGTCTGAAATTGATGTTGCCAACATAATATTCTATTTAGTACATAAATTTGTACAAATATACGTACGATTTCATTATTCTCCTAAAGCATTATCTATTAAATATACTTTATTACACCTATCAATTTACCGGAATTATTGTGTTGAGCTACTTCAATTTGTGTCAAATTTCGATTTATCCTTTAAAGAAATTAAAACAATCTAATTTAGTTTAATTTGTCTGAGTCGATGTCCTTACCAATATTTTTCATTTTTTCAGGATTTTGCCTGCAATCAAACACAGCTGCTATATTTATGTAATTGTTCTTTTTCCAATAAATGATTTAATAATTTCCTTCTACCAAATATCGATAGATAAATTTTCTTTTGGCGAGTAATAGTTCTATATGTCCGCTATCCGGATTCTTTTCCAGTTGAATGGTCCTGTCGATGATTTGTTTAACTCGTTTTTCTGGCTATTTTAATTCCAGCTTTATCTTTATAATATTTAAAAATGTCCTCTAACTGAAACATGGCTGTGTCTGTCCAAAACACTCTCAATTCCATGAATCGATTTCATTTTTAAGATCACGGGCAGAAGTTAATTTTCCATTTTCCGCATCAGATTCAGCACTGTCAATCAAATCGTTGAAATCTTTTTTACTAAATGGTTTTAATTCCTGCTCTATTTTCTTTTTCCGTTCTGATTGAAGTAAATTATTTAATTTGTCAATCAATTTTTCATCCTTGAGCCTCAGAAATTCCTGAACAAAATGAAGTTTTTTTGTTTGTATGTCCATTTCTCTAATCTTTATTCAAAGGTATTAATTTAAAACAAAGTTCTTTTTAAAACCTTTTGATTAATGCTGAAAATCAAATTCAGATAAATTCAAAAGATACCGGCGAGCGTATTATACAATGCCAGCTTGGATTTGTAATCGTACTTCAGCTGAAGGCTGAAAGTGTTACATTTCAATCCTTCAGGATTGCCACGAAGTGACTCCTTCGGAGCACACCGATTGCAAATCGGAGCGAGCGGAGTATGGAATTAAGGGCTAAAGCCCGGACGTTTGATGTCATGATTAACCCCAGGCTTAAGCCTGGGGTTGATAAAATCCCGCTATTGAAGAGGGCTTTAGCCCATATATGAAAATTTTAGCCTGACACCAATGATTCGAATAACAATTTTTATATAATCTGGAATTATCACCAAAATAACTGTCAATTTCATTAATCGACTATAAAACGTCATATAACCAGGCATTTATCTCAGTATCCATAAATCATTTGTTTTGAAGAATCGATAGATTGACGCAAATAAGGATTTTTGATGGCTTTGTCTTCCAGCAAATCAACGGGTCTTTTTAACAATTTTTCCAGTGAAGTTTTCAAATCGAAATAGTTATCGGCATAGTCGTACAAATCAACCCCTTCAAAGTCAACTAAAAAATCGATATCACTTGATTTTTTAAACTTATCCGTCAGTATTGAGCCAAATACAAATAACCTCGATACTTTATGCCTGGCACATAAAGTTTTAATCGTATCTATATTTCTTTCAATTAATCCCATAGCTCAAAAGTACAAACTTTTTTCATCATGTTAAATGGCGAACAATTTTGTTGAAACCGCTATTCATTTGCTTTTATTGCCGGGCTAAATCCGGTTACACCAAACCGTTTTACCCCATAACAAATCTTCCCGTTACTACTGATTCCCTCCACAATAACAACATAATTGGATAGATTATCGCAGGTAAAAAATTCAATATCTGCTTTGCCATTGTTTACGATAACTTCCGGCGACCAGTACAATGTTGGACGAAAATCAGGAATAATGCTTTTTATATTTTCAGGGGTGTATTTTGGTGAATAGAATTTATTTGGTTTTTGAAATCCACGAACTCGAATTATTTCTCTTACCTTTTACTGAGGGATTTGAGGATTTCTGTAAATCTGAATTTCTTTAAATAAACATACACCAATGCCTCTGTAAAATTTGACATTTTTATTCACATCAATTTGATATACATCTTTAATTGGAATATACAAAACTTCCGATGAGCTCATCACAATTTTCACTTGATCCATTTATACTTTCCATCTAAATAATACTGAACTACACTTATCATAACACCCCTAGGTATCTACTACCCATTCATCCACTGGCAATCCTGCTTTTTCCACCAGGAAATTATGCACATGTTTCATATTTGTAATCAGCCTTTGTTATCAAATATGAATCATCAGCAAGGTACATATAAGGCTTGTAAAACAATACCTGCTGCGTGTTGTCAATCCTACGAGCTGAAACATTTACTTCCCCAGCAGAATATTCTCCTTTTCCAGGTCAAATTCCTGGCCATGCCGGTTGTTTTAAATAACTGTCGTGGGCATATTTTCAGCGGAATTTCAATTTCGAACAGCATGCTGTTTAATGATTTCAATCAGAACAAGGGTATCCGGTGTTTCCTGAAAATCAGGGATGACTTTTACCTTGCTTCGTCCTTTTTCGTTTTCACCCATCAGTATCACTTCTGCTGAATCTTTTAGAAAAAGCCGTTCAAAACTAAATTGACCACTGTTGTTGGTTTTGGTTTTTTCCACCATTAACGGCGAAAATGAACTTAGCTGCACTTTTCCGTCAGCAATGGGTTCATCCCCCCGAAGCCGTTTCAATGTTCCCGAAACCGAAATTCCTGCATCATCCCATCCTTTTAAATCTTCAGGCGCTTTATCAATAATTTCATCCCAGTAATAACTTCGCCATCCCTGGACCATCATCAGTAAATCCAGTTTTTCTGCTGCTGTTATCTTTTCTTCATCAAAAAAGTACAGCGCCGGAGATTCTATTGCGCCTTTTAACTCCGAATCCAACAGCAGGTAACTTTTTATATTCTGACTGCTGCCTGCCGAACCCAGGTAGTCTTCACTCACCACCGAAACCGATAAAGTGGATGTTACAGAATCATCCGGTGATAAAAGTGGTTCAAGGCTGAGTTCTACTTTTTCACGGGTTGCGAATTCTTCTTTATTGGTTTCAATTTGAACATTATTGCCATAATTCAAAGCAATAAACACCAGCCGTTCAGAAACAATATTCGGTTTTCATCCAGCAAAGTAATTTTGGATATACCCTCAGGAAACTGGTTTTTGCTGATTTGAATTGCAGTTGTGAAACTTTCAAGTTCTATCTCTTCCCTGAATAGCTGAATCCCTTTGTGTGTGGCTTCAAGGTAGAGTTTTTCTTTGCCGACTTTTTCAAAGTTTCTGGATACTGTAAACAGAACTTCATTTCCATTGTCCTTAAAGTTCAGTGTAAAACCATTTCTTAAAATGTTGGTGATTTCCTGTCGTGATTCGGGATAGCCGTCAATTACGGCAAAATACTTTTCATCTTCCTTTGGCATCAGCATAAACCTGCCCATGCCCAAAAATGAGGTTGAAAATGTGGTAATGGTATCGTTATTCTGAGTTAGAATTGCGCCACTGGCTTCGATTCCTTTTCCGTCGGTGCCGATAACTTTAAACGCAACATGGTTGGCGGTATTGTAAGCGAGATTACCGCCTTCCGGAAAAAACATAGCTTCAATTTCTGAAGGTGCCTGTTCTTCTTCAACATCAAGTTCCATCGAACTTTTTGGTTTGTTTACCCAGATGCGTTGATGAAAATAACTTTCTTCGCCAAAGTTTTGAAGGTATTTGGTGTATGCCCGGATAAGATACTGTCCTTCTGCCAGCGAATCTTCCAGCGCAATGTCGCCGTTTGATTCCCCGTTTACCGAAAGCAGCAGGCGGTTGGCTATTACTTCACCCGACGTGGAAATCAATTGTACATAAACATTTTTAAAACCAGGAAGCAACTGGTTTGAAATGCCACTTACCAGGTAGGATTTAAACCAGATGGTATCGCCGGGAGAATATAGTTCGCGGTCGATATGCAAGTAAACTTTTTCGTAAACCGGGATGGGTTGTTCTTCCCTGGTTTGTCCTGCTACAGCCAGAAAAAAATGAACACAAATAATGAAAGAAATTATTGGTTTCATTAGCTACGGTTTTTTTGAAATCCTGGGGTGGCTGGCCTGCGCTGCGAATCCTCCTGAGTGTCACCGGGTTTTCGGTTAACAAATTTAGCAATTATGGTAACTTATCAAAGTAAGGTTTTCATTTTTAAGGGCATATTGGAATACAGGCTTTCGAGCGATTTAAAGAAAGATGCCAGGTGGTATGCTTACGTGAAACTCTATCCAACAAATTTAATTTACCCAGTTTCATTTTTCCAACAACCCTGAAATAACTTCAACAAACTCTTGCGCCCCAGGATAAAGTCTTTTCACTGTTTCTTCATCATAATCAAAAAAGTCATTATAATCACCTTTATGACGTTTTTCAAATAAATCAGAATAAACCTTTGAATATTTTTTATCTATCAAACCTGTTTTGACAAATTCTTGCCCAAACTTTAAACGAGTTCCGGAATGACTAAATGTTGAGATATTGTTTTTAATTAATAATGCTCCAACTGCATAAAAACAAGAATAATACATCCTGTTTATTGCAGTATTCCAAAATCCATTTTCTATGTGATTTTTAACTTCCTCTAAAGTTTCTTTGGCTTTCTGAATTCTATATGATGCATAATCCGAGGGTTTATAATCTGTCATAACTGTTTCCCCTCTTTCATTACATTGTAATAGAATGGAGTTATCTTATATTTTGAATTCCATTCATTTAAAGAATAAACCATCGGGCTTATTACTTCTCCAAATTCAATTTCCAAATCATAAAGTGGATACGTAACAGATTCTTCGATTTCCGGAGTAATTTTTTCTTTGTTCAGTAGTATTAACAAGTCCCAATCAGAATCATCACGAGCAATTCCTTTCGCTCTTGAACCATATAATATAATCTGCGCATCAGGATATTTCCCTTTTACAGTTTTCTTTATGTCAGATAATATTTTTTTGGAATCACTCATATGGCAAAGATAAAAATATTGTAGATAAATAATTAATCAGGAATGAACAGCCAAGTCGAATGGAAAATCGGGAAAGTGAAATTGATGAGTAAAATTAAACACAAATCGGTATAATAAATATTACTACAAATCATAGGAGTTATAAAACCTTTAAGTTTTCCTGATTCACAATTGGATAAAATTATGGCTGCATTATCTGAAAATGGCTTTCTGTCAAAGAAAAAATCCAATATCACATCGGTGTCGATAAAAATATTCTCCAATTTTATACATATTTTTCTGAAAGTCCGTCGGATAATTCCTTTTTATAATCGACATTCTTAGAAGCTTTAAATGAACCTTTCATTGATTTTATTAAAGGAGACAAACCTTCTTTCTCATAGGACTCCCGGGTTGTAATAATTTTCAAATAAGTGTCAATAATTGCTGACAAGCTCTTTCCATTTTTCTTTGCATATTTTTTTGCCCTTTGAATTATCACCTCTTCGGTGAAATTCAACTTTAAATCTTAATTTTGAAAAGAACTAAACAAAACAACATGAACCGACTTATCATTTTTCTGATTTCTACTCTCCTTTTGTTTTCCTGTGGAACAAAACCAGAATTTAAACCTGAAGTCGTTAACCAGGCCATCGAAAACGGAAAGCAAGCCAATGAAGGTTTTGCAAGAAGCCTGAAATTTGTGGAAGGCTGGCTTGACCAAAACCGACAGTGTCACTGGCTTGATTCCAACAAACCTAACAAAAGCTTCTGATGTGTGGGAACCGCACAATTCGGCTGCCGATAATTATGCTTTTATGGTGCTTAACCGCATATATCCTCGATAAAGATTTGTACAACGGCCAATTGCTGGATATGCTGAACACCGAGAAAAAACTGACTTCAAGAGTAAAAACACTGCCCGATACCTGGTCGTTTTCGAAACAGAATTTTAAATCGGATGAACTGAACATGGCAAGTGTAATTTTCGGAACTTCAGAATACATTAAAGATGGATTAATTCCTCTGGAAGAATACATCGGCAAATCGCCCTGGCAGGATCGGATGATGGAAATGCTTGATGATTTACAGGAATACATGAAGAATCCGGAAGATTTGGAAATTCTTTTTAAAGACAGACAGGCCTCGGTGGAAGAAGTAAACGGCGAAATGCTGCAAACCCTTTCACGTATTTACTGGATGACCGGGGATAAAAAATACCTTGATTGGGCTGAGAAAAATAGGAGATTTTTATTTGTTGGGTGAACGCGATCTTTCTCAAATTGATTATTTACGAATACGTGATCATGGTTGCGAAGTAATTGGAGGGCTAAGTGAATTGTATGTAACGCTTCATTTTACCGATAAAGAAAAAAAGGAACAGTATAAAGAACCGTTTTACAAAATCCTCGATCGAGTGCTTGAAGTCGGTCGAAATGAAGATGGATTGTTTTATAATGCCATCAATCCGAAAACCGGTGAAGTTGCCGATTCGAATGTAGTAGATAACTGGGGCTATGTTTTTGATGCCTATTACTCGGTTTGGTTGGTGGACCAAAAGGAAGAATACCGCGATGCAGTTTTAAATGGTTTTAAAAATCTGAATAGCAAATACCGGAATTTTGCATGGGAAGGGACAAGTCACGATGGTTATGCCGATGCCCTGGAAAGCGGAATAAACCTGTATAACCGCGAACCTGTACCCGAATCTGAAAAGCTGGATTGACAGCGAAATGCAGGTAATGTTTAACATGCAGCAACCCGATGGAATTATCGAAGGTTGGCATGGCGATGGTAATTTTGCGCGAACTGCCATCATGTACAGCTTATGGAAAACTCAGGGAGCAACAATTTTGCCATGGAGAAAGGATATTATTATCGGTGCGGAACACACGGAAGACGGCTACTATTTTGTAATTACAGCCGAAAACGACTGGGAAGGAAAGCTTCTGTTTGATTCCGAACGTCATAAAACCATTCTGCATCTTCCGATTGATTATCCGAGAATCAACCAGTTTCCGGAATGGTTTACTGCAAAAGCAGATGAAGATTATTCAATTGTTTCTTCGCAAAAAAATCTGTCGGGAAAATACAGTGCTAAACAACTGCTTGAAGGAATTCCTGTTACATTAAAAGCCGGGGAAAAAGTAGTGATAGTATCACCCAACTTTAAGTCGGGTGACGACTATAAAATAAGTTGTACAAATCGTAAGTCAGACTTCAAATTTGTACAACTATTATTCTGTTATTTAAAAATTCTTTTTGCTGAAAAAATCAAATTATGAGACCAATAATCTTTCTTTCCCTGATTCTAATTATTGTTATTTCCTGTACCCAAAAGCAACCGGAAACCATCGACCTTTCCGGCGAATGGCAGTTTCAAAGCGATCCACAAGATTTGGGAACTATGGATAAATGGTATTTCAATGATCTTGCTGAATCCATTCATCTGCCCGGCTCGATGGTGGAAAACGGCAAAGGCGATGAAATTACAATCGATACCAAATGGACCGGTGGAATCCGAAACCCGGAATGGTACAACGATCCAAATTATGCTCCATACGAAGATCCGGGAGATATTCGCTTTCCCTACTGGCTTCAACCGGTAAAGAAATACACAGGCGCTGCATGGTATCAAAAAACGGTAAAAATTCCGGAAAAGTGGACGAATAAAACTGTCACTCTTTTTCTGGAACGCCCGCACTGGGAAACCAAAGTGTGGATTAACGGAGAGTATGCCGGAACACAAAACAGTCTTGCAACGCCACATGTATACAATATTTCTTCACTTACTGAAATCAGGCGAAAACACCATTGCCATTTGTGTCGATAACCGCATAAAGGAAATCGATGTCGGGCACGATTCGCACAGCATTACCGACCACACACAAACCAACTGGAACGGCATTGTTGGCGAAA
Organism: uncultured Prolixibacteraceae bacterium; assembly: GCA_963821855.1. Classification (GTDB taxonomy): domain Bacteria; phylum Bacteroidota; class Bacteroidia; order Bacteroidales; family Prolixibacteraceae; genus Draconibacterium. Next base: position 25,368 of record CAWGFJ010000001.1, read on the forward strand.
TTTCACTTCAGGTAACCGGCACGATTTATTTTGAAGACGTAAAGCTTTTTCCGGAAATAAAAACAAAATCGGTTGAAGTAAAAACAATCGTAATTAACACGACAAATGAGGTTCAAAACATAAAAATTCTTGCATCTGCAATTCTCAAAGATTCAAACGAAAAAACAAAAAAGAAGCCGTTTGAGTTTTCGGTTTCACCAGGTGAAAACATTATTAAACTGAATTATCCGTTAGGTGGAGATGCCATACTTTGGGATGAATTTAATCCGAATGTGTATGCATTGAATTTACAATTGAAATCAAAGCATTCATCGGATACAAAAACGATTGATTTTGGTTTGCGTGAGTTTAAAGTTCAGGGATCGCGTTTTGCGATAAACGACCGCCCTGTGTTTTTACGCGGAACCCTGGAATGTGCCATTTTCCCGCTTACCGGTTATCCTCCAACAAAAACAGAAGATTGGGAAAAAGTATTTACGGCAATAAAAGCTCATGGTTTGAATCACATGCGCTTTCATTCGTGGTGCCCGCCGGAGGCAGCTTTTGAAGCTGCCGACAAGATGGGAGTATATTTACAGGTGGAATGTTCTTCATGGGCCAACAGCACAACTCAATTGGGTAGCGGATTTCCAATCGACCAATACATTTGGGATGAAAGCAAGCGAATTGTTTATGCCTATGGAAATCATCCTTCGTTTGTAATGATGGCTTACGGAAACGAACCCGGCGGGCCAAAATACCGCGAGTTCCTGACTGAATTTGTAACGTATTGGAAAAGCAATGATTCACGGCGCATTTATACAGGCGCTTCAGGCTGGCCGGCACTTCCGGTAAATAATTACCATGTTCTTCCACAACCTCGAATTCAGGGTTGGGGAGAGGAACTAAACAGTATTATTAATGCCGAACCTCCTACAACCAATTTTGACTGGCGGAATAAAACTCCCGATGACGGAATTCCGGTGGTAAGCCACGAAATCGGGCAATGGTGTGTTTATCCGAATTTTAAGGAAATGGAAAAGTATACCGGCGTTTTAAAACCCAAAAACTTTGAGATTTTTCAGGAAAGTTTGACGGCACATCACATGGAAAACCTGGCGGATAGTTTTTTACTGGCATCGGGAAAATTACAGGCACTTTGTTACAAAGCCGATATTGAAGCAGCTTTGCGAACTCCCGGATTTGCAGGATTTCAGTTACTCGATTTGCACGATTTCCCCGGACAGGGAACAGCGCTGGTTGGTGTTCTCGATCCGTTCTGGGAAGAAAAAGGATATATTTCTCCGGAAGAATACAGTCGGTTTTGTAACTCGACAGTTCCGCTGGCACGGCTCGAAAAACGCATTTTTACTGAAGGTGATACCATGACGGCCGAGATTGAAGTTGCACATTTTGGCGAACGTCTAATTAATGAAAATCCAACATGGAAACTTTCTGAAAACAATAAAACTGTTGCTGAAGGAACACTCGGGCAGCAGGATATTCCCATTGGTAATTGTATTCCACTTGGGAAAAGTTATTTATCAGTTTCAAAAAGAAAATAAGCCACGGAAAATGGTGTTGGAAGTTTATGTAGGTGAATTTTCCAATTCCTGGGATATTTGGGTTTATCCTGAAAACAAGCCAGCCGAACCAACAGATATAAAAATTGTGGAAAAACTAACTCCTTCAACACTAAAATATTTGGAGGAGGGTGGCAAAGTATTGCTAAGTCTCGGCCGTGGAAAAGTATCGCCGGAAATGGGTGGAAAAGTGGGAGTCGGTTTTTCAAGCATTTTCTGGAATACAGCATGGACCGGTGGCCAAAAACCACATACCCTGGGAATTTTGTGTAATCCCAATCATCCTGCTCTTGCTGAATTTCCAACCGAATACCATTCCAACTGGCAATGGTGGGATGCCATGAGCCATGCCGACGCGATTCAACTCGATTCGTTTCCTGTGGAGCTAAAACCCATCGTTCAGATTATCGACGACTGGGTAACAAACCGCAAACTGGCGCTGATTTTTGAAGCAAAAGTCGAAAAAGGGAAAATTATGGTCAGCGGAACTGACCTCGTAAATGACCTGAACAAACGAATTGAAGCCAGACAATTGCGATGCAGTTTGTTGAATTACATGGAAAGCGGTAAATTCAATCCCTCGGTCAATCTAAATTCGAACGAAATTCAAAATATATTAAACTAATGAAAACTATTCTTACTTCAGTTTTAATCTTAATTGCCGTTACAATTCTTGCAGCAAACAAGAAACCTGCCGACCCGAAAGCCACTCCTGAAACGGTAAACCTGTATCAAAACCTGATTAAACTTCAGCAAAAAGGAATGATGTTTGGCCACCAGGACGATCTTGCATACGGTCACGGTTGGGTTTACGAAGAAGGCCGTTCGGATACAAAAGATGCCTGTGGCGATTACCCGGCAGTTTATGGCTGGGAACTCGGGCACCTGGAGCTGGGAAATGCCTTTAGCCTCGATTCTGTTCATTTCGATAAAATTCAGCACTGGATAAAAACCACATCCAAACGAGGCGGAGTTAATACCATTAGCTGGCATTTAAATAATCCGTTAACGGGAGGTTCTGCATGGGATACCTCATCAAAAGAAGTCGTAAAATCGATTCTTCCGGGTGGCGAAAAACATGAACTTTTTAAGCAATATCTCAATCGTTTGGCAGATTTTTTCCTGGGATTAAAAACCGATGACGGAACATTTATTCCCGTACTTTTTCGACCTTTTCATGAACATACAGGAAGCTGGTTCTGGTGGGGCAAAAACCTTTGTACGCCCGATGAATACAAGCAACTTTGGAAATTCACAGTGAATTATCTTCAGAACGAGAAAAACATTCACCATGTTTTATACACTTACTCGACTGATAGATTTACTTCGAAAGATGAATACCTGGAACGTTATCCCGGCGACGATGTTATCGATATTCTTGCATTTGATTTATACGACCGGGGCCCGGATTATTCTTCGGTGCTAAAAAGCTGTGCGGTAATGGTAGTTCAAATGGCAAAAGAAAAGAACAAAATAGCTGCGGTAAGTGAAGCCGGTGGACCCATTGCAAAAAACACAACCTGGTGGACGGACATTGTTTTGAAAACGCTTAAACCGCTCGATATTTCTTACGTTTTGGTTTGGCGAAATCCGTGGCAGCCAGCAAGTCACGGCGCTTTTGGGCCTTACAAGGAAAGTCCCGACTCGAAAAACTTTGTTGAATTTTACAATGATCCCGAAACGCTGTTTCAGAAGGAAGTATCAAAAGAAAATCTATATCAGTAATTAAACTCAGAAATGAAAATCGTAAAAACTGAATTGATTATCCTGGTTCTATCGTGTTCCGTTTCTTGCAATCCTGCAGAAAAGATGAAAGATATTCAGGATAAACCACAAAAACAGGAGCAATTTCGCGATCCCCTGAAACAGCCTTTTCGTTCAACTTCAATCTGGAATATGCCAATCGGTAAGAATGCACAATATGTTCCGGCAAATATCGAAAAAGCAACCGCTCGTGGAATGACAATCGATGAAGATATTATAGTTATGAAACCGGAAGCTCCAATGGTGGAAATTTATACCAACAACGCCGGTTGGAACCGCGATAAAGACAGATGTATAAAAGAAGGCCCGTTTTTATTTTCAGCGCCAATTCCTGCTGATTTTGTGGTGAGCCCGGAAACCTGGGATGGAATAACTCCCAATTCAGGCCTTGCAGTTTTAATGCCCGACAAACGAACAATAAAACAAACTCAGCCTTTTTCAAGATGCCGCGCAAATGAACCGGCAACTTCCAAATATCTTTTTAGCGATATGGATATTTATGGCGATGGTTATTACGGAGCTCATGGTGGTTCAGGATTATCTGCAATTGGTGGAGCAATTCGCATAGGAGAGTTGGTTTCAGAAGATAAACCAATAGAACATGTTTTAAAAGTCAACATTTATGGCCAAAAGAATTTTTACTACGACGAAAAAACCAAAGGCTACCGGTGGCCGGCAAGAACTTCAGATAATTACGCTTCAGGAAATTACGGGCAAAAAAGAACGTTGCCGGTAAATAAGGAACTGCGAATGGGAGCTTTGCTTGCTCTTCCTCAAACAATCGATTTGGATTCACTGGATTTTGAAACTGTTCCTGCAAAAATCCTGGCACAGGCTTTTAGGGATTATGGTGCATATATCGTGGATGACACCGCCTGGGATGTTTATGCTCTTGTAACCGAATGGGGGCCTGAAGGAAGAGTCAGCGATGAATTTGAAGAAAAATGGGGTTTCCCAATGAATATTGAATCAAAAGATACACCATGGGGCCGCGATATGGATAAGATTTTTCTAAACCTGTATATCGTGGTTAACAATGGTCCCGATTCGATTGGCGGTGGCGGTGAACCTCTTGTTCCTCTCGCACCCGAAGTGGTTGAACCTTAACTTTTTTTATTCGCAACCCGAAGCTCCGCGAGCTTCAAGCATAAGCTGATCCGTAACGGCTTGCATTTGTGCACGCAAAATATCGTAATCTTTAATGCTGGTATCGATACCTGCAGAGGCGGAAGCACATGCGCTGGCAACAATCGAATTGATGGCCGAACTGCAATCTGTATCATCGCATTCGTACTTTACACCATTGTAAAGCCAGTAGCATCCCTGGTCGGTACAACACGACGTAGCTTCAAGCTCTGAAGTGTCGGGACAGCTTGCGTTTGGATCGCTGCAAAATTCATCCGAAACCGGTTCGGTACACGCTACTAATCCAACTATTCCGAGTAGTAACAGCACAATTATTTTTGTTTTCATTTCCTGATGCTTTATTCAATATTTAATTCTTTCTGTAATAATTTTTTAAAATTTTCGTACGATATAAATCCACTGTAAGCGTGGTTGTTCAATACAAATGTCGGTGTTCCGTTTAAATCATTTTCGCGGAATTCCGATACATTGGAACGAAGATACTCATAATCGTTATTTTGCAAAATACATTGCGCAATTTCTGAATTATCTTCCATAATACCGTCAACGAGATGTGCAAAATCTTCGGTAAAAACCACATCCGGGTTTACAAGTAAAAGCTGATGAAATTTCTCATAAACACCAAAGCGGCCAATGCAACTGGCAGCCTGTAATGCATACATAACCTGCGTGTTTTCATCAAAATCTACCCATTTAATAATTAGTTTTAATTTTCCATTATCGAGGAAATTGGTTTTCAAATCGGGATATGTTCTTGAAAAAAAATAACGGCAAAAATCGCAATGATAGCTCGCGTACATAAATACAGTTTTCGGTGCGGAATCGTCACCTAAAACTACATCTTCGGTTTTTTGTTCCACGTTATTACTGATAGTTTCAAAGGGTTTTACTTTGGGTTTGGATCGACAGGAATCCAAACTTAGAAAGCCGGTAATCATCAACAGATATATCAAAAAGTTTTTCATGAAACTATTGTTCCGTATTGTATTTTACCAATGCCGGGTGGAATCGCATATCCACCATTTGTTTCTGTAAATTTACTTTGGCTACCATATTCAGCCGGTCGCGTTTATTGTCGAAACCAGCTTTTTCCTTTCCATTTTCCGATTTGGAAACAATATGTATTGAAGTTCGGCCTTTTGTTAAATCCTTTTCATCTTCTTCGGTAAACCCGCCATCCAGCGACTGTTTTTTCAATTGCGTTTTCGATTTGCTTGAAAGCACATCACCCAAAAACATACGAATGTGATACTCATAATCTTCGCCAAAACTGTACATTCCTAAAAACATAGCATCAAACGAAGTGGTTCGGATTTCGGTTCGCGGAATATAAAGTTCATTGTTAAACAAAAATACGCTGCTGTTTAGTGTGCTGAAATATAATTTGTCCATATTTTTCAAACCGATTCCGGGAATTTTTTCTACTTCCATAACCGGTTTCACATTGATTAACGCACCGTTTTCGATGGTTAAATCACCGTTCAAAAGCAACGATCCATAAACTGGTTCGTAATCTTTTAACACAATTTTTCCATCCATTTTTGTGGAAACTATTCCTTTAACATTTTCAGCCTTTATATCTTCATATTCAATATATTGGTCAAAACTTTGCATTATTTTGTTCACGTCCATTTTCCGAATATCGGTTTTAAAAAACAAATCCATTTTATCGCTGTCTTTTAATTCAATTTTAACCGACGAAAGCGCGTTTCCATCAAATGCATTCAATTGCAAACTATCAAGAACATAATAATTATTTTTTACCAGGAATTTCGAACTAACATTGGTAAATACAGCATCTTCGTACTTAAAGCTGTTGGTTTTAAATCTACCGTTTATTTTATAAGTGAAATTCATCGGTTCCGTCTCAGCGGTAGTATCCGAAACCATAAATGTTTCCAACTTCGCATAATCCAATTTGTCCGCGATAAATTCACCATGAACTGTCAATTCTTTTGCCTGATTCAGCAAAACTGCCGAATACATATTCGAAACCGAAACTGAATTTATCTCCAGGTTTAAGCCCAGGTAATTCGCTTTTAAGTAATCTATTTTCAATGAATCAGCATTGTAATTTATTTTGCCTGAAAGATTGTTCACCATCATCATCGAATCAGGCATATCTACATTAACATCAGCAAGATTCAGGCTAAAATTACTTTTCTCAAAAAGCAGTTCATACAATTGATTGCTAATGGAATCAAAATTCAGTTTTGCAGCCGATTGAAATGACGCAGAAACCTTACCCGATAATGAATTTACCAGAGAATCGGGAACGTATTTTTGCAATTCATCAAGATAAAGAACTGCCTTACCTGAAACAGCATAATCGGGCTCCGTCGGGTTTTTTATTCCACCTGTTAATTCTATTTCGCTGTTTCCTGAAACCGCAATCAGACTGTCGATTTTAACATCGAGCGATTCCGGTTTTGTAAAATCACCATCAATTTCAGCTTTTAGTTTGCTGATGTCAAGATTATAGGTGGAAACATTTGCATTTAAGTCGCTGATTTTTGTATGCAGAAATTCCGGCTTTGAAAGGGTTCCATCTACAACAACATTCAAACTTTTTACATAAAGGTCGTAGGACGGTATTTGAGCAGAAAAGTGGTTTATCACTATTTTTTCCGGCTGATAATCGACATGAGTATTCAAACCGTTTATGGCAAGTGTTGTATCGATAACCGCATTTACATTTGTGAGTTGCAAATTCGCTGAAGTTTTGGCCAGAGCGGCATAGATAAATTCTTGAGAAATTGAATCGGGTAATGTTCCGCTGGTCGAAATAGTGGCATTCACTTTTCCGTCCAGTGACTGTAACAGCGTATCCGGAATAAAAGCGCTGATTTCCTGCAAATCCAGGTCAACCGTCGATTTTAGCTGATAATTGATTTTGTCGAAATTCCGAAATTTGCCCGATACATTAAACTTGCTGTTTTTCGTTTGAAAACTCAGCGAGTTGATTTCGACGCTTGTTGTTGCATTATTTTTTTGTTTGCCGTTTGTACCTTTTCCCTTTAAATTAATCTGACTTAGTAGAGGATAATCCTGGTATTTCACAGTTCCATCGACAAGTTGAAAAGTTGCGTCAATAAAAGGAATAATCGAGTCGTTTACCAATCCTGAAACATTTGCTTCAGTTTTTAAAATGCCGGATAAATTTCGAATGCCATAGTCCTTCAGGTAATTCTCCGGAACATATTTTAAAAGTCCGCCCAAATCCAGCTTTTCAGCCTTTATCTTCATATTTGTGAAAATGCTGTCTCCCGGAATTACTGTTCCGTTTAGCGACAACTGCAAATCTTCATCAACATCAAAATCTGCCTGGTTTACCTTAATAACTCCATTGTCGTAAGCAGCATCGAATTCAAGTGAAGCCTTGTTCATTAAATTCAGTTTTGTCGTGTCGAAACTACATTCGGTAAATACAACTTTTCCTTCAGCTTTTCCTTCATATTTATCGTCCTGAATCATGCCTGATAAATCCAGTTCGTCTATGAATATATTGGCTTTGGCTTTTAGTTTTTCGTCGTTATAAAAACAGGAAATATCTTTTGCAGAAAAATAACTGACATTCAGATAAATTGAATTTGCTGAAGTATCGACGACATTTTGCTGTGTGGTATCGTTTAAAAAATCGAGGTTTGTCACACCAGTTGAATCGACTTTGTAAAAAAGTGTTCCGTCGCTGATTTCAACACTACGAATATTAAAAGTTCTGTTCAGCAAAGGTTTAATTTCAACCGAAACGTTGAGCTTACCAAAAAATGCAAGCGTATCCGGCATATTATTTTTTCTTTCTGAAGGCGCATTTACAAGCAGATTTTTACATTGAAGCGTTGCATACGGAAAATCGTGCACCAGCGAAAAATCAATGTCTTCATATTGAATCGGAATGCTGGTGGTTTTGCTTACCTTGTCGATGGCAATTTTTACAATCTTGTTTTCTGCCAACGCAGCAATAACCACAAGAATGACAACCAGAAATACGATTGAAAGAAAAACGTAAAGTATGACTTTGCCTGCTTTTTTCATTTTCTAACCAGGGAAATTGATTTAAGTAGAAAGTCAGAAATATAATCACAAATAATAAAACAACCAATTACCTAACTTTGTGCTAAATCTTTATGATTAATTTACACTGAATTTTAATATTCATTTAAATGTATACGGCAAATCAACTGCTCATCCAATTTCAAATCCTTTTATATATTTGAATTTATGAACTACAAATGTATAATTTTTGATTGCGACGGCATTCTCGTAGACAGCGAAGAAATTTCGGCAAAAGTATTTAAAACCATGATGCAGGAATTAGGTGTTGATTTGAACTTTAAAACTGTGCTGGAACAAATTACCGGCACTTCAATGAAAGAAAATCTGAAATACTTTTCAGCGCAATTGGGAAAAAGTTTGCCGGAAGATTTTGAATCGGAATTCAGACAAAGAAGTTACAAAGCATTTAAAACCGATCTAAAACCGGTTAAAGGTGTTCACGAATTGCTCGATAAAATAAAAGTACCAATTGGCGTGGCTTCCAGCGGACCGGTTGAAAAAATTAAACAAAACCTGGAAACCACAAATCTAAGGCATTATTTTGGCGAAAATATTTTTAGCTCTTACGAAATTGAAAGCTGGAAACCTGAACCGGAAATTTATTTACATGCGGTAAAAAGCATGGGATTCAAGCCCGAAGAATGTGCAGTTATTGAAGACAGCCTTGTTGGGGTTCAGGCTGCAAAAGCAGGTGGTTTCCACATTTTTGCCCTTTCCAATAAAAAACAAGATAAAGCTTTTAAGGCTTTGGGAGCAATTGTTTTTCCCGACATGCCTGCATTAGGGAATTTGCTGAATTTGGAGTAATTTAGTTTGCCTTTAAAATTGGGGGAAATGATTCATTTTTCAGTTTAAAATGAAAAAATCGCGTACAACTATTACTGAAATTGCCCGGGAATTAAATGTTTCCCCATCCACGGTTTCAAGGGCATTAAACAACCATCCTGCAATTAGCGCTGCAACCCGCGAAGCCGTAATTGAACTGGCGCGAAAATTGAATTACCAGCCCAACTTACTGGCTTTAAATCTGCTTCGAAAAAAAACAAATACAATTGGCGTAATAGTTCCTGAAATAACAAGTTACTTTTTTTCTTCAGTTATAAACGGAATACAGGATTTGCTGAATCCGTTGGGCGTGAACATGATAATCGGGCAATCCAATGAATCGTATGAAGAAGAAAAGTCGATAATTCGTTCGTTCACGTCAATTCGCGTTGATGGATTTCTGATTTCGCCTTCTTCTGAAACTAATAATTTTGATCATCTGCAAACACTGATTGACAATAACATTCCGTTAGTTGTATTTGATCGCGACTGCGAAGGTATTGAAGTTGACAAAGTCTTTGTAGACGAATACAGCGGCGCTTTTCAGGCAGTGAATCATTTGATTAAAACAGGCTGCAAACGAATTGCACACATTGCAGGATCATCAACGCTCTCGACTGCACGCCATCGCCTGGATGCTTATAAAGACGCATTAAAAAGCAACAATATTCCAATTAATGAAGAATACATTGTGGAAAGCAACGGATTTATGCCTGAACACGGAATTGAACCCACTCAAAAATTGCTTAATCTGCCCAGGCCTCCCGATGCCATTTTCGCAATTAACGATGGGGTTGCCATAGGAGCTATGTTTGTTATTAAAAATGCCGGATTGGTAATTCCTGATCAGATTTCGGTTATCGGGTTCGACGACGATCCACATTCGGCGTATTTTCGACCATCGCTGTCCACCGTATGGCAACCAACATACGACCTCGGAATGCTTTCAGCCCGCATACTTATGAAACGTGTAAGCTCCCATAACAACACAAAAATCAGGGTTGAAACGCTTTTCCCGGAGCTAATCGTCAGAGGCTCATCCAGATAACATGATCTCAATTTATATTTTGAAGGTCACATTTTAAATTCTTAATACTTTCGTTCGGAAGGTTAGTAAGCACTTTTCATGCAAAGGTTTGCATAAACATTTTTGGTCTATTATTTGGATTCAATATAAATAATAGCTTAACTTTCTGCTTAAATTGCATACTAACTAACTGGTTATCAAAAGATGATAATTTCAACCAATAAAATATTCAAACATTGTTACGGACATTATGGAATTGCTGCGGTTAATGTATGGTGTATGGAACAAATTCATGCATTGTTTAGCGCAGCAGAAAAAGCAAATGCACCTTTTATTGTTCAGACTACACCAGTTGCAAGGAATTATGCTCATGCTGAAATGCTGCTGGCTATGATTTCATCCGCAGCAAAAATTTATCCCGATACCGTATTCGCCGTTCATCTCGATCATGGAAATCAGAAACATGCATTGGAAAGTATTGATTCAGGTGGCTATAACTCTGTAATGATTGATGCTTCCCATGAATCTTTCGATATAAATGTATCGATTACCCGGAGCATTGTAAAAAAAGCACATCGAAAAAATATTACGGTTGAGGCGGAATTAGGTGTTTTAAGTGGAATTGAAGATGACACCGAAATGTGGATGAAAGACAAAAAAAGTATACACAGCCTGCAGAGGTGGAGGAGTTTGTAAAACAAACCAGTTGCGATAGCCTTGCCGTGGCAGTTGGTACAAGTCATGGAGCGTACAAATTTTCCGGGAAACAAGGGCTTCAATTTAATATTCTGAAAGAAATTCAAAAGCTCCTTCCCGGATTTCCGTTGGTTTTGCATGGAGGTTCGGCAGTTAATATGGATGAAATTCAGAGAATAAATGCCGCCGGAGGACAACTGGGTTCCGATGCCAAAGGTGTTTCCGGCGAAGAACTCGCAAAAGCAATTGAATACGGGGTTTGCAAAATAAACATTGCCACTGATGCGCGATTAATCTGGGCCCGCGTACATCGCGAATTTTTTAAATATCTCCGGCTCAGTTCGAACCTATTGTTCCGGGCAAAACGTATATGAATGCAGCTGGAAAAATTCAATCTCGAAAAATTTGAATTGCTGAAAGCAGTTGGAAAAGCTCAAATGAATTAAAATAGTACAACATGATAAGAGATAAAAAATATCCGCTTCTGGCCAAATCGACTCCGGGATTTGGAATTTACCAGAGTGTATTAAAAGAAGAAACCGGCTGGCAATTCCTCAATTTTCAGGCCCGGTTGATGAAAAAGGGCGAAAAATGGATTGGAAATACTGAAGGAAATGAATATGCCATTATTTTACTGGGTGGAAATTATTCGGTGAAAATCAGACAAAGGAAACTGGGAAACGGTAAATGGACGAAAAGATGTTTTTAGTGGAATTGCACATTCATTGTATCTGCCGCGAAATACAAGTTTTGAACTTACTGCAGAAAGTGAAGTCACTCGATATCGCTTACGGCTGGTGCGAAACAGATGAAGATCACCCGGCATATTTTAAACAGCCCGAAGAAGCTGCCATCGAAATTCGCGGTGGCGATAATGCAACCCGGCAAATCAACAGCTTGCTTCAGCCCGGATTTGATTGCCATCGCCTGGTTTCAGTTGAAGTTTACACACCTTCCGGAAACTGGAGCTCTTTTCCTGCGCATAAACATGATAAGCGAAAAATGGACGAAAACGGAAAGGTGGTTGAAGCTTGCCTGGAAGAAACCTATTTCTACAAAGTTGACAAGCCACAGGGTTTTGCCATTCAGCAAATTTATAACGATGACCGAAGCCTCGATGAAATTGCGGTTGCCCGAAACAACGATGTGGTGTTGGTTCCCGAAGGTTATCATCCGGTTGTGGCGGGACACGGATACAATGTGTATTACCTCAATTTTTTAACCGGAAGCGACCAGTCGCTGGCAAATACCGATGATCCGGACCACAAATGGATTTACAATTCGTGGAAAGGCAAAGATCCACGGATTCCGTTGGTCACAGCAGAAATGAATAACAAAAAGAATGAGTAGTAAGTAATGAGTAGTGAGCAAAGAGAAAGTAAAAAACTGATTATTTTATAAGACTTCTGGATACTCAATACTCTGCACTCACTACTAAAAACAAAAATATGAACAACGAAAAAGAATATGATGTAATCACCTACGGGAGATCTTCAATCGATTTGTACTCACAGGAAGTGGGAGCACCTTTCGAAGATATTCCCGGGTTTCCATGCTTTTGTAGGCGGTTCGCCGTTAAATATTGCAGTGGGTTGCAGCCGTCTTGGCTTAAATGCTTCGCTGCTTTCGGGCGTGGGAAAAGACAAAGTGGGCGATTTCATTTTAAAATTTCTGAAAAATGAAAATGTACAAACCGAAAATGTTCGGGTAATTGAAGGAACCCGAAGTTCAGCCGTTTTGCTGGGAATTGAGCCGCCCGACCGTTTTCCTCTGGTGTATTACCGCGATAATTGTGCCGATTCACAAATCAACATCGACCAGGTTTTAAACGCTGGGATCGAAAAAGCCAAAATGCTGGAGGTTTCAGGAACTGCATTAAATATAGAACCTACGCGAAGCGCTGCTTTTTTGGCGGCAGAAATTGCCGGGAAAAACAACATTCCGGTGATGCTCGACCTCGATTTTCGCGCTGACCAGTGGCATGATATCCGCGCTTTTGGAGTTACAGCCCGGGCTTTTATGCGAAATACAAATATTGTTTTGGGAACAGAAGAAGAAATTCTGGCGGCTTATCTTTCTGAAATTACACAGTTACGAATCAGCCATCAGCAAATTTCGGCACCTGAAATAAAAGGAAATATAGACGAGGCGATCCAGGGAATCCTGAAATTGGGCGTCGAAGCGTTAATCGTAAAAACAGGTTCACGTGGTGCAGTGATTTATCTTCCGGATGGTGCTGTTCAGAAAGTTCCCGGTTTTCCGGTGGAAGTGGTAAATATTCTCGGTGCAGGCGATGCTTTTGCTGCAGGTTTTATTTATGGTTATCTGAAAGGATGGGATTTGTACAAATGCTGCCGGATGGGAAATGCCTGTGGCGCGCACGTAGTAACACAACTCGGGTGTGCAAATTTTACGCCTTACGAAAATGATATTCTTGAATTTATTGAATCAAAAGGGGGATTTTAAGATAGATTATTTAGAAATGAGACTATGAGTACAGAGACAAATGAAAAGTGACAATCTAATCTCAATACTCTGTACTCAATACTTAATACATCTAATAAAATGAAAACAAAACGATTACGGTTGCACAGGCAACAATCGAATTTTTAAAGAATCAGTATTCTGAAAGGGATGGTATTGAACACCATTTTTTGCCGGATGTTTTGGAATTTTTGGCCATGGAAACCTGGCCGGTTTTGGTCAGGCACTTCAGCAAAATCCCGATTTCAGGTATTTTTTGGTGCGTAACGAACAGGCTGCAGTTCATACGGCGGTGGGTTATGCAAAAATGAAAAACAGGCTTTCCACTTTTGCCTGTACTTCTTCAATTGGTCCGGGTGCAACGAACATGATTACCGCAGCGGCCGGAGCAACCATCAACCGGATTCCTGTGTTGCTGATGCCCGGAGATATTTTTGCTACCCGACAAGTTGCACCGGTTTTACAGCAATTTGAATCACCTTTATCGCAAGATATTTCGGTAAACGACTGTTTTAAACCTGTTTCAAAATACTGGGACAGAATTAACCGGCCGGAACAATTGATTACATCTTTGCCTGAAGTGATGCGTGTTTTAACTTCTCCGGCAGATACGGGCGCGGTAACATTGTGCATTCCGCAGGATGTTCAGGCTGAAGCATTCGATTTCCCTGTTGATATGTTTAATAAAAGAGTGTGGCATATTTCGCGTCCCCGACCCGATTCAAAAGCTTTAAAAAGAGCTGTTGAATGGATTAGCTCCGCTAAAAAACCAATGATAATTGCCGGTGGTGGCGTAATTTACAGCGAGGCAGAAAATGCCCTGAAAATCGTTGGTTCATCAAACCGGAATTCCTGTGGCTGAAACATTTGCAGGAAAAGGATCATTGCCTTACGACGATCCGCATAATTTGGGTGCCGGTGGAGCAACCGGAACGGAAGGCGCAAATGCAATCAGCAGTGAAGCAGATCTGGTTATTGGAATTGGAACCCGTTACAGCGATTTTACCACAGCCTCAAAAACTGCATTTCAAAATGAAAATGTAAAATTCATCAATATAAATATTACCGAATTTGATGCGCATAAACACAGCGCTCTGGCTTTAACCGGCGACGCAAAAGTAATTCTGGAAGAGCTTTCAGAAAAACTCGATTCGTACAAAGTGGATGAAGTCTTACCGTAAAAAAGTGGCCGACTTTAATAAAAGCTGGGATGAAAAAGTCGCTTTGGCATATCAGGCGGATGAATCGGCAATTCCAAGTCAGGCAGAAGTAATTGGTGCAGTGAATACATTTTCCGAATCCTGAAGATGTGGTTTTATGTGCTTCGGGAAGCGCACCCGGCGATTTACATAAATTATGGCGAACACGCAACTCAAAAGGGTTTCATCTTGAATATGGTTATTCGTGTATGGGATATGAAATTTCAGGAGGTTTGGGAGCAAAAATGGCTTGCCCGGAAAGGGAAATCTATGTGATTCTTGGTGACGGCGGTTACCTGATGATGCCTTCTGAAATTATCACTTCGCTTCAGGAAGGATACAAACTCACGATCATTTTAATCGACAATAACGGATTTGCCAGTATTGGCGGCCTTTCAAAATCAATTGGCAGCGAAGGATTTGGAACTAAATATCATTACCGCAATCAGAAAACCGGTTACCTCGAAGGCGAACCGATTGCCCGTGGATTTGGCCATGAACGCAGAAAGTCTGGGGGCAAAAGTGTATAAAACAACCGATATTGCCTCATTCAACGAAGCGCTGAAAAGTGCGAAAAAAGAAGAGACGAACCACAGTAATTTATATAGAAACAGTTCCTGAACGAAAAATGGCTGGCTATGGGTATGCCTGGTGGGATGTGCCGATTGCTGAAGTTTCCGAATCGGAATCGGTGCAAAAGGCCTTTGAAAATTATTCGAGAACAAAAGAAAAAACAACGCTAGTTTTTATAAATTAGATTGCCATGTAATTGAAATAAGGAATGGCAGCACATCACTAAATATCGAATATCATAGAATTAATAACTGAAACTAACATGCTGACCGTAATTACTTTTATTGGCTTTACTGCTTTTGTCGCTTTGTTTACCTGGTACAAACTCAGGAAAGACAAAATGGATTCATCCGATGGTTATTTCCTGGGAGGAAGAAGTCTCACAGGGATTATCATTGCCGGTTCCATGTTACTTACCAATATTTCAACCGAACACCTCATTGGGATGAACGGCTCTTCCTATAAAAATGGTTTTATAATAATTGCATGGGAAGTTACTTCAGCATTGGCCTTAATTGTTGCAGCAGTTATTTTTATTCCGAAATACCTTCGAATGGGTTTGACAACCATTCCTGAATATCTTGGAAAAACGATTTGACGGAACCACACGAAGTTTGGTGGCTTTGTTCCTGGTGATTTCTTTCGTGGTTACGCTGTTACCTATTGTTTTATATACAGGTGCCATCAATCTTGAAAGTATTTTTAATATTTCTGAAGTTCTTGGAATTTCAAGGTCGGAAGGATTGTGGATGACTGTGGTTGGCATCGGTGTTATTGGTTCAATTTATGCCATTTTCGGCGGATTAAAAGCGGTGGCATATTCCGATTCAATAAATGGAATTGGACTATTAGCCGGTGGATTCTTGTTCCAGTAATCGCTTTAGTAAGTATCGGAAATGGAAATCTTTTCGAAGGACTTGTAAAGGTATATGAAAATGCGCCGGAAAAATTCAATGTAATTGGAGCCAAAGATTCGGTGATGCCTTTTGGCGTTTTGTTTACCGGGTTAATCATCAATCAGCTTTATTTCTGGGGAATGAACCAAACGATCATCCAGCGCGCACTGGGAGCAAAAAACCTGAAAGAAGCACAAAAAGGGTTATTGTTTACGGGTGTCCTGAAAATACTTGTTCCGTTAATTATAGTTCTTCCGGGCGTAATCGGATTTTATTATTTTGGCGATTCGATGTATGAAAATCAGGATTTAATTTATCCGGCATTAATAAAAAAAGTACTGCCGGTTTATCTCACCGGATTTTTTGCTGCCGTAGTAATGGGAGCAGTTTTAAGTACTTTCAACAGCGTGCTGAACAGTGCAGCCACCATTTTCAGCATGGATGTTTATAAACGGATGATTAACAAAAATGCCACTGAAAAACAACAGGTTTGGATTGGCCGGCTACTTTCATCAATACTGGCAATAATTGCAATTTTAGCGGCGCCCATGGTTGCAAAAGCGCCCGAAGGATTATATCAGCTTCTTCAGCAATTAAACGGTATATTTTTTATTCCCATTGCCTCGATAATGCTGGCCGGATTTTTTATGCAAAAAATATCGGCCACTGGCGGCAAAATCAGCTTTGATTTTTGGACTTGATTTATTACATACTAACCACTTTTATTTTGAAAATCAATCATTCATTTTATTCATAACTGGGGAATTGAATTTGTACTGAATATGATCATCATGTATTCCGTGTCATATTTTTATCCCCGCAAGAACTTTCAGCATTCGCACTGCGCCGCTTAAAAGTGGAAATGATACCCTGGAAATATACGCGGCTATCATGTCGATTATCCTGGTTGTCGTTACAATTATGATTTATATATTACTTGGACAAAATTGAAACTAATGCAATAAATTATTAATATGGAATTATTTAAAAATTATATTCATGGAAGTTGGACGGAAAGTCATGAACAGCAAACAATTAATGTTGTAAATCCTGCAAACCAGGAAATACTGGGCAAAGTTCCATATGGAGAAAAAACCGGCAAGATGTTGATATGGCTGTTGCAGCAGCTGCCGAAGCGCTGGCAGAATGGCGCGAAACTCCGGTAATGAAAAGGGTTCAACCACTGTACAAACTAAAACATCTGCTGGAGGAAAACATCGAAGAAATTGCCCGGCTGATAACGCTGGAATGCGGGAAAAGTTTTGCAGAATCGAAAGCCGAAATGCAGCGGGCCATCGAAAATGTGGAAACGGCCTGCGGAACACCAATGTTGATACAAAGCGAATTTTCGGAGAATGTGGCGACCGGAATCGATGAATTTATGATTCGTCAGGCGGTTGGCGTTTGTGCCTGCATTTCGCCATTTAATTTTCCGGGAATGATTCCGTTTTGGTTTCTGCCATATGCCATCGCCTGTGGAAACAGTTTTATCATCAAACCTTCGGAAAAAGTGCCGTTAACCATGATGAAAGTGTTTGAACTGATCGATCAGCTGGATATTCCCAAAGGGTTGATAAATCTGGTTCATGGAGGAAAAGAAAGTGTGGATGCTCTGCTTGATCATCCGGATGTAAAAGCCATCAGTTTTGTGGGATCGACAAATGTTGCCCGTTATATTTATCAGCGTGGGGCTGCCAACGGAAAACGGGTTCAGGCGCAGGGCGGTGCGAAAAACCCGGTAATTGTGATGCCCGATGCCGATATTGAAATGGCGGCAAAAATTGTTGCCGACAGTGTTTATGGCTGTGCCGGTCAACGTTGTCTTGCTGCATCAAATATTATTACCGTTGCCGATGAAAACGGACATATAAAAGAAGCGCTGGTTGAAGCTGCCAAAAGCAAAAACCACAGGCTTTGGACTTGGATGAAGGCATTGAAATGGGGCCGGTAATTACTCCCGAAAGTAAATCGCAGGATTGAATACCTCATTGATAAAGGAGTTAGTGAAGGAGCCAATCTGTTACTCGATGGAAGAAATGCCAAAATCAGTGGTTACGAAACAGGGAATTTTATAAAACCGACTATTCTGGAAAATGTGGCATTGGACGGAGAAGTGATTAAAACCGAAATTTTTGGCCCGGTAATGAGCCTGTTGCCACATGAATACCATTGATGATGCCATCGATTTTGTAAACAGCAACAACTATGGAAACATGGCTTGTTTGTTTACTTCCAGCGGGTTAAATGCCCGTACTTTCCGCAACCGTGCAAATGCCGGAAATATCGGAATAAACATTGGTGTTGCTGCGCCAATGGCACAATTTCCATTTAGCGGCTGGAACAACAGCTTTTTTGGCGATTTGCACGGACAGGGACGACATGCCATCGAATTTTTCACGCAAACAAAAGTGGTAATTGAACGCTGGCCCAAAGAGTGGACACGCAAATTTTAATTTCTTAAAAAAAATTAAACATTTTTCAATAAACTACAATAAACTGAAATATGATACAAATAGCAAATGCTCCCTGTTCGTGGGGAGCACTCGAATTTGAACTGGAAGGAAAATCACTGGGATATCAGCAGGTTCTTTCCGAAATGGTGGAAACCGGCTATGCCGGTACCGAACTGGGCGATTGGGGATTTATGCCTTCCAATCCCGGAGAATTGAAAAAAGTACTGGACGAGAAAAATCTTCAGCTGCTTGGAGCTTTTGTTCCGGTTGCACTTGGCAAAAAAGGAAGCTCATGAAGCAGGAATTAAACTGGCCTTGAAAACTGCAGGGTTAATGTATGATGCCGGATATAAAGATGCATTTATTGTTCTGGCCGATGAAAACGGTTCGGTTGAAAGTACGCACAAAAAATGCCGGACGGATAACCCCGGAAATGGGATTAACTGATGACCAGTGGAAAATTTTTGCCGAAGGAGCAGAAAAAGTGGCAAAGCTGTAAAAGATAAATATGGAATGCGAACTGTTTTTCATCATCATTGTGCCGGCTATGTGGAAACACCGCGCGAAGTCGCCAAATTGATGAAACTTACCGATCCGCAAATTACTGGGTTTGTGCCTCGATATGGGCCATTATGCATTTGGAGGTGGCAATCCGGTGGAGGCATTGGAAAAATATTACGACCGAATCTGGCATGTTCATTTTAAGGATTTTGATCCTGAAGTTGGAATGGCAGCTCGCGAAAATAATTACGATTATTTCAAATCGGTGGAAAAAGGTGTTTTTTGCGAACTGGGAAAAGGGAATGTCGATTTTCAATCGATTGTTGAAATTCTTGAAACGAAAAAGATATGATGGCTGGATTGTGGTGGAACAGGATGTACTTCCGGGAATGGGATCACCTAAAAAATGTGCTGCAAATAACCGGCAATATATAAAATCATTTGGACTTTAACCGAATAATTAAAACCAAACAAAATGAAAAAAATAAAAGTTGCTGTTGCAGGATTAGGCCGGATTGGCAAAATTCATCTGAAGAACTTATGCCGCAATTTTCCTGAAATTAAGTGGTTGCAGTAATGGATGTTTTTGAAGAATCAAAATCAATTGCCGACGAATTTAATGTTCCCGTGTTTGTAAAAGATTTTGATGAATTACTGGCTATGCCTGATTTGGATGCAGTTGTAATTTGTTCGCCAACGGATACTCATGCTGATTATGTGGTGAAAGCAGCAAAAGCCGGAAAACAGATTTTTTGTGAAAAACCGCTTGATCTTTCTCTCGAAAGAGTGAAAGAAGTTTTGAAAGTTGTGGAAGAATCCGGCGTAAAACTAATGCTTGGCTTTAACCGCCGTTTTGATCCGGAATTCAAAAAAATACGACAACTGGTTGTAAATGATTCTGTGGGTGATGTGCAGATTATGAAAATCACCAGCCGCGATCCGGGACCGCCACCGGTTTCCTATATCAAAGTTTCGGGTGGAATGTTTCTCGATATGACGATTCACGATTTCGACATGGCCCGTTACATTTCAGGAAAACAGGTAAAAGAAGTTTTTGCCAAAGGAGCCGTAATGGTTGATCCTGAAATTGGAAAAGCCGGAGATATTGATACAGCAGTAATTACACTCACTTTTGAAGATGGATCGATGGCAGTAATCGATAATTGCCGAAAAGCAGTTTATGGTTACGATCAGCGACTCGAAGTTTTTGGCAGCAAAGGAATGGCGCAGGCGGAAAACAATTTCCCAAACAACCATAAATTGTACACGGAATCAGGAGTTTCGGGCGATTTACCGCTTCATTTCTTTCTTGGAAAGATATGATGCGTCGTACAACCAGGAAATCAGGGAATTTATAGATGCGTTGGCTTACAATGGTAAAATGCCTGTGGATGGAAACGATGGATTTATGTCGATTGCAATTGGACTGGCAGCAAAAAAATCGGTTGCCGAAGGAAGGCCTGTAAAAATGGATGAAATTCTAAAATAAGCAGATACAATCAGAAATATGATATAAGCATTATTGAATGATAAATAGTTTGTTGACTGCATTTGAAAGAAGAATTTAGTAGCTGAATATTTAATGAATCGATAAAACTATGAAAGTGAATTATAATACCGTACTATTTTTAATTCTTTGTGCCGGCATATTTTGCAGTATTTCTTTGCGTGCACAGCAGAAAAACCCGGTCATACCGGCTCATTCACACAACGATTATGAACACGAACACCCGTTATTTGATGCCTTAAAATTCAATTTTAAAAGTATTGAAGCCGATGTTTATACAATTGGTGATTCACTGTTTGTTGCGCACAACTTCGATCAGATAAAACCCGGTAGAACATTACGCAAACTCTACCTCGAACCGCTGAAAAAACGAATAGCTGAAAACAATGGTTCAGTCTATGGAAACGGGGAGGAAATTATTCTTTTGGTTGATATAAAAGACGACGGATTAAAAACCTACAGTCAACTAAATAAAATTCTGGAAGATTACAGGCCAATGCTAACGGTTTATGAAAATGGTGTAAAAAAGCAAGGTGCTGTTCTGGTTATAATTTCAGGTAACAGGCCATTCGAATTTATGAAAGCGCAACCCATTCGCTATGCAGGTTATGATGGACGCCTGGAGAATCTTGATGCTGATATTTCACCCGATTTAATGCCAATGGTTAGCGAAAGCTGGGGAAAATATTTTACATGGGATGGCAATGGTGAAATTCCGGAACAGGAAAAAATCAAACTGAAATCATACGCTGATAAAGCAATTCGCAAAGGATATATTTTAAGGTTTTGGGGAACTCCAAATCAAACTGCTCAACAACGGCTAAATGTATGGACTGAACTTTCGGATACAAAAGCAGGCCTGATTGGAGCCGATGATTTAAGTGAATTATTTGAATTTTTTAAAAAGAATACAAAATGATAACAACAAAACAGATAACAATTATTTATAAACTAAATTATTATGAATTATGAAAAAATGCAAGATGAGAAGTGTGCTAAACCGGCAAGGTAATTATTTACTTTTCCGAAAAATGAAATTATTATTTCTGATTTCATTATTTACTGTTTCCGGCGCCTGGGCAAATTTAAATGCCGAAATTACTAAAGTTCCATCTTCTTCAACAACGACTGTGGACGTACTTCAGCAAAACAGGCAAATCTCCGGTACTGTTACTGATACTAAAGGTACTCCAATTCCGGGAGTTTCAGTTATTGTGCAAGGGAACCTCAATAGGAATAACAACTGATGCTGATGGTAAATTTCAACTTGAAATTCCTGACAATGCTCAAACTTTGGTGTTCTCTTTTGTTGGAATGAGTACAGCGGAAATTCCTGTGGAAGGAAAAACAGTTTTCAATATTGTATTGGAAGAAGAATCGATTGGACTTGACGAAATCGTGGCCATTGGTTATGGAAGTCAGAAAAAGAAAGACATAACCGGCGCTGTTTCTTCTGTATCCAGCGAAAATTTCAACAAAGGTGTTGTTAATTCTCCGGGGCAACTCTTACAGGGGAAAGTTTCCGGGGTAAATGTTACTTCGTCGAGCGGAGCGCCGGGAAGTGGCCAGCGGATAATTATTCGTGGGCAGGGAACAATCAGACAAGGCTCCGGGCCTTTATTTGTTATCGATGGGTTTCCCATTGGTTTAGCCGGAACAGGTTCAGGCACAAGTCCGTTAAACTTCATTAATCCTGAAGATATTGAAACTATGGATGTGCTGAAAGATGCTTCGGCTACTGCCATATATGGTTCGCGTGGTGCAAATGGCGTAATTCTTATTACCACAAAAAAAGGGAAATCAGGAATTTCAAATGTCGTTGTTTCTGCAAATTTTGGAGTATCATCGATTGCTAAAAAGTTACCAATTTATTCGGCTGATGAATTCCGCAAACAGGTTGTTGCCATTGGCGGTCAATTGGAAGACAGAGGTGGAAATACCGATTGGCAGGATGAATTAACCAGATCAGCGATTACCTACGATGAAAATCTTATGATGTCGGGAGGAACGGATAAATTAACTTATCGCGCTTCTTTGGGATATTTGGATCAGCAGGGGATAGTTATAAATACCGGTATTAAAAGGTACAGCGCCAGGGTAAATGCTACGCAAAAACTGATAAACGATAAATTGAATATCGATTATAATCTGGCATCAACTATTGAAATTGGCGAAAATGCACAAATGGGGACTGTGGTTTCCAATATGCTTAGTTTTAATCCAACATACCCGGCTTACGATTCAAATGGTGAACCGACAAAATATCCTGATCTTATGAATCCACTCAGTCAGGCCGAATTATTTAAAGATTTTAGTGAAAATCGTAAACTGAGTATCAACATTACGCCTTCGTTTGAAATAATTGAAGGTTTGGTTTACAAATTGAATTTTGGTTACCAAAATACTTCCAGCGAAACGGATAACCAGGAAATGCCAAGTGTTGATCCTTATGTAGAAGGACGACTGGTTCAAAATTTTTATAATGGCACAAGTACTTTGCTTGAGAACTATTTAACCTACGATATCGATCTGGATGAACACAATATAACATTGCTGGCAGGACATTCATACCAAAAATCGGAAGGAAGATACAGAAGCTGGAATATCGATCAGTTTGAAGCCAACGGTATTGAACCACGTTATAATCCGGGTCTCGGACAAAGGCTCGAAATTGGTTTGAACAGGCCTTCCGGCTGGGCTAATATTCACGAGCTTCAGTCTTTTTTCGGAAGGGCAACCTATAATTACCTGGGTAAATACATGGTAACCGCCACAGTCAGGTCCGATGGTTCATCCAGGTTTGGGGGAAATAATAAATATGGTACTTTCCCATCGTTTGCGGCAGGTTGGAGAATTTCTGAAGAGTCATTTATGGAATCGTCGCTTTTCGTCCAACTTAAAACTGCGTGCGGGTTGGGGACAAACCGGTAACCAGGAAATCCCTGATAAAATTACGCAGGAATCATTTAAATCGACCAACAGCGGTGATTACACATATCCACTGTCTGAAACAGGGCCATATCCGGTTGGAACAGTTTATACGCGACTGGCAAATCCCGATATTCAGTGGGAAGTATCAACACAAACCAACATTGGGCTTGACTTTGGTTTATTTGGTGGCGCACTTTCAGGAACAGTGGATTATTTCCATAAGGTTTCAAATAATATTCTGGTTGAAGTTCCGTCATTCGATCCCGTTTCACCTGCGCCAACATACTGGACAAATGTACCTGATATGAACATCATCAATAACGGATTGGAAATAGCGCTTGATTATCAGCACCGTAATAACAATGGATTTTCGTACTCTATCGGCGCAAATGCAACTTTTATCGACAATGTGGTTGAAGATTCTCCGTTTACAGTGTTAACAACGGGTGCGGCATCGGGTTCCGGCCAAACAGGAGCTACAATAAACGGCATGATTAACGGATACCCAATTGGCTCGTTCTATATGGTTAAATTTACAGGAATCGGCGACGATGGCCTTTCAACTTATGAAGGTCCTGCGGTTCCGGGAGGTGATAACCGTTATGTGGTTGGTAGTGCATTGCCCGATGTAATGTATAACTTTTACGCTGATTTGAATTATAAGAAATTTGATTTAAGCCTGAATTTTAATGGTGTAACCGGCAATGAGATTTATAACCATACCGCGATGAACAAATTTTATAAAGCGCAATTGGCAAAATCGAACAATGTAGTGCCTAAGGCCATTGAATATTCAAACGAAGCGCTTACCAATGCAGCAATCGTATCGACACGGTATCTGGAAGATGGCTCTTTCCTGCGTTTGAACAATGCTACATTAGGTTATACTTTCGACACAAATGCTATGGGAATCGGAACCTGGGCAAAAGCTATGCGTTTAACCATTACCGGCCAGAATTTGTTTGTTATAACGAACTACAGTGGTTTCGATCCTGAAGTAAACCAGGATAAATCGGTAGGTGGAGTACAATCGTTCGGAATAGATGATAACGGATATCCAAAATCCAGATCATTTGTTATTGGACTTAACGTAACATTTTAAAAATATAAGATGAAAAGAATCATGAAAAATAGAATAAAATTTGCCTTTTTGGCATTTGCCCTGCTGTTTAGCTGGAGTTGCACCGACTTAGAGGAGCAGGTTTTAGACGAATCTCTTACTGGCAATGTTTCAGAAGATGAAATTGTTACCAGCGTAGTTGCACCTGCATATTCAACCCTGCCTGATTTATTTTTGCATACACATTTGTTTTGCGTTCAGGAAGTTTCTTCCGATGAAGGAATTTTACCTTATCGCGGCGGAAAAGACTGGTACGATGGCGGAGTTTTTTATGAACTGCATAAACACGAGTGCCTGCCTGAAAATGCAAAACTCAGGGACACATGGAATGATCTGACATTATCCATTTCAAAATGTGTTAGTGCAATAATAACCTTAACTCCAATGGCTGAAACTGACGCATCTGCAAAAACTTTTCTTGCAGAGGTGAGAGGACTAAGAGCATACTACAATATGGTAGTATTGGATCTGTGGGGAATCGCATTTCAGAAAGATGATCCCAATGAACTTTCTGTTATTTTACGTGGTAGCGATGCAGTGGATTATATTCGAAATGAACTGGAAGCTGTTTTAAGCGATTTGAAAACCGATGTTGGCCCGGGACGGCTTACACAAGGCGGAGCATATGCACTTTTAACACGCTTATACATGAATGCCGCGGTGTGGCGCGATCCATATTCAACCAATTTTGACTTTACCGCCGCCGACATGGACAAAGTAATTGAATACAGCACCAAAGTGATAAATGATTACGATTATGCTTTATCTGCTGAATATTTTTCCTCTTTCGATAATGATAATCATACCAACAAAGAATTGATTTTTGCAATTGACCAGCGACCTGATTTAAGCAGTTCACACAATCGTATGTGTTATTGGTCCATGTCAGGCCATTTTTATGGCAATCCTTTATATCCGGACGGAGATGGAACAGATGGCGCAGCAATTACACAGGAGTTTTACCAGAGTTGGGTAGATGCTTACGGAGATGTTGATCCGGCTGATGCTGATTGCAGATTCTTTTGGGAAAGGTTGATTATTCCTGAAGACTCGACAATTGCAGCAGAAGATTTTAAACTGAATCGCGGAATTTACAGAGGATTACAATACGGCTTGCAAAACGACGGGCATAAACAACCTTTTCATGTGGATGAAGAAGGCGAATATTATATTGGGCCAGTGAAGGATTACAGAAGAGTTGGCGAAGGACAAACGCCCTATGTGGATTATAAGTTACAGGTTGATTTTACCGCTGAAGGAAGTGATTACGACAAAGGATACAGGGTAGAAAAATACGAATGGAGTTCCCAATCAACAAATGGAACAAATAAAGGAGAAGCTGACCTTGTAATTCTTCGTTTGGCCGATATGTATCTGATGAGGGCTGAAGCAAAACTTCATAAAGGTGATGCTGCCGGAGCGCTCAACGATGTAAATTTTGTAAGGGCTTCACGAACTGCCCGTCCCGATGTTACTCCACCACCGCTTGCTGAAATAAACCTTGACCTGTTGTATCGTGAACGTGGATTTGAGTTTTACTGGGAACACCAGAGAAGAACAGATATGATTCGTTTTGGAAAATATGAGGATCCTTTGATTGAGAAAACCAATAGTGATCCTAAAAAGCGGCTTTTCCCAATTCCGCAAACGGCAATCGATGGATCTTCTGCATTTGAAGGATTTCTGGTACAAAATGACAGTTATTAAGCTTCGCATAGTTTAAATATATATCCGGGGAAGAAAATTTCTTCCCCGGGTTTATTTTCTCAGCCAACCTGAATTTCTAAAATGAAATTTTAAAGTCTATATTATGAATAGCCGGATTCTGTTGTTATTTATTTCAGCATTAATTATTTACAGTTGTAAAAACAAAGTACAAAAACCAAATGTAAAACATGTAATTATTCTTGGTGTCGATGGTATGTCGGTTGGTGGCGTCCTGGCGTCATCCACTCCAAATTTCGATGAATTTATAAAGAATGGCGCGCATACTTTTAAAACCAGAAATGTGATGCCAACTGTAAGCAGTCCAAACTGGGAAGCAATGCTAACCGGTTCCGGCGTTGCACTTACAGGAGTAACATCAAATGAGTGGCGGTTTGATAATTATAATCTTCCGCCTGTTGTAATAACTGAAAACGGACGATACCCTGATATTTTTTATGCAATAAAACATAGTAATCAATCATTGAAAACTTCGGCTATTTATCAATGGGATGGTTTTGCAAATCTGTTTGATCACAATTTTGTTGATTTGGATTTTAACTGTGAAGATGAGTTAAAAACAACCCAAAAAGCGACCGAAATTATTCAAACTGAAAAGCCTGAATTTCTGTTTATCCACCTGGATCAGGTTGATCACGCCGGACACACTTTTGGCCATATGACGGAGAAATATTTTGACTCGATTGAATTAGCTGATAGCCTGGCAGGAGTGATTGTAAATGCCACAAAAAAATCCGGCATTTTTGATGAAACTCTGTTTTTTATTGTTGCGGATCACGGAGGCAAAGGTTTTGGCCATGGCCATGAATCGGTTGAAGGAAACGAAGTTCCATTTATTTTATATGGAAATGCAGTAAAAAAAGGTTATACAATTCCTGCAGTGGTGAATCTTTATGATGTAGCTGTTACGTCAGCGTTTGTCCTTAATGTAGAAATTCCACAGGCATGGGAAGGCAAACCTGTAAAATGTGCTTTCGCAGGATTTCCAGAACCAGATAATATAATCGGAAATTTTATGGCTCCGTCTCAAAATATTCCTGCTATCTCGCCTAAAAAATTAAATGGCGAAGTTGGTGGCTTATTTATTGGCGAAAAGGCAATTGTTACAATTGAAAGCGCCGGTAGTGATGGAAAAATCAGGTATACCACCGATGGTTCGATGCCAGGGATAAATTCAGAACTTTACACAACACCTTTCGAAATGTTGCATTCAGGCGTTGTGAAAGCAATTTGGATTGGCAACGATGGCAGACAAAGCGATGTCTCCAAAGGTTTTTTCAGAATTGTAAACCGAGATGAAAAACCCAAAGTGCACTATTCAATTTACAAAGGCAGGGATTGGAAAAAGTTGCCTGATTTTGATTCTTTGAAACCGGTTTCTGAAGGTAAAACTTATGAAATAAGCATCGACGAAATAAACGATAAAATTGGCCAAAGTACTGCTGTTGTTTTTGAAGCAGTGCTAAACATACAAACAGAAGGTGAATATTCATTTGCAACCAAATCGGATGATGGAAGCAAACTTTTTATCGGCGATAAGCAAATTGTCGACAACGATGGAGATCACGATACTCAGGAACGGGAAGGCTCAATCCATCTTATCCCGGGCAAGTATCAAATAAGGGTTGAATATTTTAATGGCGGCGGCGGTGCATATTTAAATTGTTTTATTGGCGGCCCGGATTTTCCAAAGCAAATTATTTCACCTGATTATTTTGATTAACCCGGATAATTCATGAATTTATAGTGTTATAACTGGAATGAACACTTTTGATTTTACAAATCACGATATAATCTGGATTCCTTATTCAAAAAC
The DNA here is from genome assembly GCA_963821855.1 of uncultured Prolixibacteraceae bacterium. Taxonomy (GTDB): domain Bacteria; phylum Bacteroidota; class Bacteroidia; order Bacteroidales; family Prolixibacteraceae; genus Draconibacterium. The sequence continues at coordinate 53,649 of CAWGFJ010000001.1, forward strand.
AATTTCATAATCGGTTTCGAATTTTTTTCTTTTTCTTTTCTATATTTACGTTTTCGAAAATTATACAAAATAAATATTAATTCAACTTAGCTGGAAATTTTATAATGTTACCACAACAACGTCGACAAAAAATTTTTGAACTGATTCGCGAAGATGGTCATGCAAAAGTTTTAAAACTCAGTAAGCTATTCAAGGTTACTGAAGTTACAATCCGCCAGGATTTGGAAAAGCTGGAAGAAGAAGGCCTTATCGTTCGTGAACATGGTGGAGCTCATTTGAAAGATATTGGCTTAAATGTGCGAAACATACAACTGTTGAGCAAAGAACGCATGCCTGACAAAGAAGCTATTGCGCGAAAAGCAATTGAATTTATTAACGATGGCGATACGATTATTCTCGATTCCGGATCTACCGTCACCGAAATTGCAAAACATCTTAACGGCTATAAAAATTTAACAGTGATTACAAATGCTTTGAATATCGCTTTGATTCTCGGCGCAAATCCTGAAATCAACCTGGTTCTTACCGGCGGAGAATTTAAAGCGCCGACTTTATCACTAACCGGACAAAAAGCTGCCGATTCGCTTGAAGGCCTGCACGTCGATAAGCTTTTTCTGGCAACCGCCGGGATTACTTTAAAGGCAGGACTGACTTATCCGAGCATCAGCGATATTGTAGTGAAACGGGCAATGATTGAATCGGCCAATACCGTTTACCTGGTGGCTGATTCATCAAAAATTGGAAAAAGTTCGTTTGCAAGCCTGGGAGCGCTTTCACTTATCGATTATCTGATTACCGATTCGAAAATAAATAAAGCCGATATCGAATTGTTTACTCAAAATGATATCAAACTTGTAATTGCCTGATGCGATGCCTCTTTAAAATAACTTTCATAAAAAGAAGTTGTTAAGTTCAAATTTTAATTCTATTTTAAAACACAGATAAAACCGATAAAAGAAATTTATACTTTCGTTTATTTTCTTTTAATTCGCAAAACGAAATAATTCGAAATATATCATGTCGATAAAATGAATGTAAAATCAAAATATATACTGTCGATTGACCAAAGCACTTCGGCAACTAAAACCATGCTTTTTAATCAAAAGGCAAATTTGGTTCACAGGGTTAGTATTCCACATCAGCAGTTTTATCCGCAGCCCGGTTTTGTCGAACACGATGCTATCGAGATATTCAACAATACTATTACAGGAATGAACCGGGTGGTTGTTGAAGCCGGTGTTTCGGTTGATGATATTGCTGGAATTGCCATTACCAACCAACGCGAAACTGCAGTCATCTGGGATAAAAAAACAGGCACTCCTGTTGCGAATGCAGCAGTATGGCAGTGCCAGCGTGGCGTAGAATTCTGTAACGAATTAAAGGCACAGCGTCTGGAGGAAAAAGTTCAGCAAAAAACCGGACTGATAATCGATCCCTATTTTTCAGCCAGTAAACTAAACTGGTTCATGAAAAACATCGAAGGTTTAAAAACAAAAGCGAAAAGCGGCGAATTATTGCTGGGAACCATCGATAGCTGGCTGCTGTATAAATTAACTGGCGGAAAGGTTCATGCCACAGATTATTCCAATGCATGCCGTACCATGCTTTTCAATATTCATTCGCTTGAATGGGATAATGAATTGGCGGAACTTTGCAGTTTGGAAATGTCCATGTTTCCTGAAGTGAAATTCAGCGACGAAATTTTTGGCTACACCGAACCGAAGCTGATTTTTGAAAAACCGTTACCAATTAGTGGTTTGCTTGGTGATTCACATGCAGCTTTATTCGGACAAAACTGTTTTTCACCGGGATTTGGAAAAGCCACATACGGAACTGGTTCTTCGGTAATGATGAATATCGGCCAAAAAGCGCTGAAACCGCCACAGGGATTGGTAACATCCATTGGCTTTGGGCGAAATAAAAGCATCGATTACGTTTTTGAAGGAAATATACATTCTACCGGAGATACCATCAACTGGTTAAAAAACGAATTGCAACTTATCAACGACGCATCTGAAACTGAAACATTGGCGAACTCGGTGGATGGAAACGGAGGCGTTTATCTTGTTCCTGCTTTTGTCGGCCTCGGAGCGCCCTACTGGGATAACGAAGCGCGTGCATGTATCGTTGGAATGTCGAGAAACTCGACGAAAGCGCATGTGGTTAGAGCTGCTTTGGAAAGCATTGCCTACCAGGTAAAGGATTTAACTGATTTAATGAGTTCGGAAAGTCCGGTTCAGTTAAAAGAACTGAGAGTTGACGGTGGCCCAACGCGAAATAACTTTCTAATGCAGTTTCAGGCCGATATGCTACAGCGTAAAGTGGAGCGGGCAAATATCGAGGAAATATCTGCTCTTGGCGCCACTTTTATGGCAGGACTTGCCATCGGTTTCTGGAAAAATCTGAACGAAATAAAATCTTTGCGGTCCAGTAACAGAATTTTTGAGCCGCAAAAAGATACAGAAGAAGTGAGTAAACTCTTTGATGGCTGGAAAAAGGCTGTAAAAAAATCACGATTATAACATTCAAAATAAAAATATGAAAAAGCTAAAAATTTCATTCGGTATAATCATTGCCACAAGAAATATTTTCAATTTTCAACTGGCAGTGGAAGCCCGGAAAAAAGTACTGGAAAAGCTGGCCCACATGGGTTTTGACACAGTTATTCTTCCTGAAAATGAAACGCCTACAGGAAATATTGAAGGCTATGAAGATGCAAAAAAATGTGCTGCATATTTCAAAAAGAATGCAGATAAAATAGACGGAATAATCGTTGTGCTTCCCAATTTTGGTGATGAACTTGGTGTGGTAAACAGCATAAAAATGGCAGGTTTAAATGTTCCGGTTTTGGTTCAGGCCTGCGACGACGATAACGATAAAGTGGATGTAAAAAGCCGCCGCGATGCTTTCTGTGGTAAACTTTCGGTTTGTAATAACCTGTATCAGTATGGGATAAAATTTACCAATACAACGTATCACACCTACAGTCTCGATGACGAAGAATTTACCAATGATGTATTCAAATTTGCCGGTATTTGCCGCGTTGTAAAAGGAATGAAAGGTTTGCGCGTGGGTGCTATCGGAACCCGCCCGATCGGTTTCCAGACGATGCGTTTCAGCGAAAAAATCCTGCAGAAAAGCGATATTACAATCGTGCCTGTAGATATGTCGGAAATTATTGCTGCTGCTGAAAAAATAAGCGATGATGATCCAGCCGTAAAAGATAAGGTCGAAGCCATTCAAAAATACGGAACCTGCAACATTCTTCACAAAGGCCAGATTTTCAGACAGGCGCGTTTTGGCATGGCCGTGGAAAACTGGATTGAAGAAAATGAAATCGATATTTCGGCTTTGCAATGCTGGGAATCCATTGAAAAAAATTATGGCTGTGCAGCCTGTGTAACCATGAGTATGATGGGTGAAAAGTTAATGCCTTCGGCCTGTGAAGTGGATGTAGCCGGAACCATTGGAATGTATGCATTGGCATTGGCAGCTCAGAAAGCATCGGCATTGCTCGACTGGAACAACAATTTTGGAAAAGATCGCAACAAGGTGGTTTGCACGCACTGCAGCAATTATCCGAAGTCGTTTTTTGAAAATGAAATTGAAATCGGCAGCCTCGATATCCTGGGAACGGTTTTGGGTCAGGAGAATACTTTTGGAGCCATTAAAGGAAAAGTAGCTCCTGGTAAAATGACCTATTTCCGCATTTCAACCGACGATACAAAAGGAATAATCAAATCATATCTCGGTGAAGGTATAATTACTGATGATCCATATGGAATGGATGGAGGAATTGCAGTTTGTGAAATTCCAAACCTCCAGAAGCTCTTGAAATTTATGGTGAAAAACGGATTTGAACATCACGTGGGAATGGTACGCAGCCATGTGGCTGATATTCTGGAAGAAGCTATCGGAAACTACCTGGGTTGGGAATTATACAAACATGAGTAAATAGTAAAAAGTATTGAGATTTGAGTATTAAGATAAAAACAAATCATAGAGGATTAATAGGTGTTATTCTGAGCTTTATAGGCCATGCGAAAATGAGATTTTTGACTAACCCCGACATTTATGTCGGGGATGTTATGACAACACAAAAACCGGGCTTTAGCCCTTAATATAAGCATGTTGGGCTAGAGACAGAGAAAGATTGAATTCTCAGCACGCAGGCATAAATACCCGTGTTAGTCATTCAAAATATAGTTTTCACATTGCTTGCACAACCCGGGATCCAACTATCTAACAAAACCGGCGCATCCACTGCATTTTATTAAAGGGTAAACGTTGCATGCGCCGAAAAACAGAGTAGCTGATTAAGGAAATTGATAGAATTCAAAGATTCCATTTAAAGGATAAAATTAAAAATGATAATTCGAATAAATGAAAAAATACACTGACAAAGAGCTTCAGATAAAATCTGTAAAATACAGGAAAGCACTTTTAAAGTACATTAAAATTGCCAACGCCGGCCATACAGGAGGTAGCCTTTCCTGCACCGATATTCTGAATGTACTCTACAACGATATATTAAATATAACACCTGAAACTTTTAGAGACAGGAACCGCAACCGCTACATTCAAAGCAAAGGGCATTCGGTTGAAGCCTTATATGTCGTTCTTGCCGATAAAGGTTTTTATCCTGAATCGGATTTGGAAACACTTTGCAAGGCGAATTCCAAATATGTGGGGCATCCAACCCGAAAAATTAACGGCATTGAATTTAATACCGGAGCGCTTGGCCATGGTTTGCCGATTAGTGCAGGGGTTGCTCTTGCTGCAAAACTCGATAAAGCAAATTACAAAGTGTATACTTTAATTGGCGATGGAGAACTGGCCGAAGGCTCAAACTGGGAAGCGGCGATGATGGCGGCGCATTATAAACTCGATAACCTGGTGGCCATTCTCGACCATAACGGACTACAAATAACTGGCACTAACCGCGAAGTTTGCAGCCCTTATCCTGTGGATGAAAAATTTAAAGCATTTGGCTGGAGCATTATTGAAACCAATGGAAACAGCATTCCTCAATTGAGGGAAACTTTCGCAAAAATGCCATTGGAAAAAGGAAAACCGACCCTGATTATTGCAAACACCACCAAAGGAAAAGGGGTGAGTTATATGGAGAATGCAAAAAAATGGCATCATGGTGTTCCTTCCGATGAGCAGTACGAACTGGCCATGAACGAACTTGAAAATGAATTGCAACTACTTTCAAAATGACAGCAACAAAATTAAATATGGGAAAAGCAAACCTTGAGGTTTTTTCCGAAACATTAATAGAATTGGGGAAAAAAGACCGGGATATCCTTGTTGTTACCAGCGATTCAAGAGGCTCAGGTAAATTAGTTCCTTATGGCGAACAACTTCCCGAACAAATTGTGGAAGTAGGTATTGCCGAGCAAAACCTGGTAGGAGTATCAGCCGGTTTGGCATCCACAGGAAAGAAAGTATTTGCCGTGTCTCCGGCCTGTTTTCTTACCGCACGCTCGCTTGAACAGGCAAAAAATGATGTGGCGTATTCAAATATGCCGGTTACTCTGGTTGGAATTAGTGCAGGAGTGAGCTACGGGGCGCTGGGTTTAACACATTTCTCCATCCATGATGTGGCAGTTTTCAGGGCTATTCATAACATTGACATTATTATTCCGGCAGATAATTTTGAAACACGGAAGGCTGTGATTGCCGCATCAGAATCACAAAAACCAATTTTTATAAAATTCGGCAAAAAAGCTATGCCCACACTTCCACGAATAGAACAAACTTTCGAAATTGGAAAAGCCGGCATCATTTGCGAAGGTGATGATATCGCATTTATTGCCTGTGGAGAAACTGTTGCTCCTGCTTATGAAGCTGCTCTTTTGTTAAAAGAAAAAGGTATAAAAACAGAAGTTATAAGTATGCACACGATGAAGCCCCTGGATGAAAACGCTGTGCTACAGGCTGCAAAAAAATGCAAAGCAGTAATTACAGTTGAAGAACACAGCATTCATGGCGGTTTGGGTGAAGCCTGTGCCTCACTGCTGATGCAAAACAATGTTTTTGTTCCATTTCGAATTGTTGGAATCCCCGATGAGGATACATTTACAGGTTCGCAGATGGAGATTTTTGAATACTACGGAATTTCAGGAAAAGGCTTATTTGAAAAAGCATTGGAAGTATTAAATTTATAAACCATGAAAAACATCAAACCGCTTATTTTACTATTCCTTCTGACGCAAATAATCATTTTACCGGCTTGTAACCGAAATTCAAAAAATGATTCAACACCCAAAATGGCAGTAATAATTTCAACACTAAATAATCCGTGGTTTGTTGTTTTGGCAGAATCGGCAGCAGAAAGAGCCCGTGAGTTGGGATACGAGGCAACCATCTTCGATTCGCAAAATAATTCTGCAAAGGAAGCCGAACATTTCGACAATGTAATTGCCATGGGCTACGATGCCATCCTTTTCAATCCTACTGATGCCGATGGTTCTGTTTTGAATGTAAAACGTGCCAAATCGGCCGGTATTCCAACATTTTGTATGGACAGGGAAATAAATGCACGTGATGCAGCGGTTACCCAATTGCTCTCCGATAACTTTACAGGTTGTGTGAAACTCGGGCAATATTTTGTCAGGCAGATGAATAAAAAAGGCAATTATGTGGAAATCCTCGGATTGGTTGGCGATAATAATACCTGGAACCGCTCGAACGGATTTCATAGCGTGGTAGACGAATTTCCCGGTTTAAAAATGGTAGCACAGCAAAGCGCCGATTTCGACAGGAACAAAGCCATGGATGTAATGGAAACCATTATGCAGGCAAATCCAAATATCGATGCGGTTTTTTGTGGAAATGATGCGATGGCTATGGGAGCTTACCAGGCGGTTTTGGCTGCCGGAAAAGCTACACATATAAAAGTTTTTGGCTTTGATGGAGCTGATGATGCCATCCGTGGAATTTCCGAAGGCAAAATTGCAGCTACCGTAATGCAGTTTCCGGTGCTCGAGAGCCGCTATTCAGCAGAAATGGCCGATGAATATCTTAATGGAAAACGCGATTTTGCCGGAAAAACACCCGTGGAAGTAATTTTGGTTACTCCTGAAAATGTTCAGCAATTTCTTCCTGAAAATTAAACCAGAATGAAAAATCCAATAAAATATCTCGTTGTATCATTGGTTGTAATACTTGTTCTTGTCTTTTCATTTAAAATTGAGAAACTGGATGTGCATAACGCTTCTAAAACCGTAAAAGCTTTTAATGCAAGCGAATATGCGCAGGATGTGTGGGAAAATAAATTACCGGCGATTTTAAAGGAAACTCCAGCGATAATACCTTTAATCGAAATGCTGCAGACTAATAAGGAAAAAGCATTTGACGAGTTTGGGAAGAAACTGGGAATTTCAAAAACCTGGTATTTTATGGCAAAAGGCGAAGGTGTAATCGAATCAGTGGAAGAAGATTTTTTACGGGTGAATATTGATGAGAACAGAAAAATTCAACTGGCAACAAGTTTTATTTTTGGAAATGCGGTGCGCGATGCATCAGGTGCAGTCAATATCGACGATTTTATAAACATGACCGATTTTAACAACGTCTCGGTTGCACTCAATAAACTGGTAAAGGTTAATGTTGCCGGCGAGCTAAAGAAATCGGCAAAGCAAGGCATGAGGCTGAAATTCGCAGGAGCTTTTGAAATAAATGAGGAAAACACAGACCTGAGTTCTATAAGGGTGATACCGGTTTCAGTAAATTTTAATAATGAATAAAATACCCATACTTGAAATAAAAAATGTGTCGAAGGATTTTTCAGGGGTTTACGCGCTGAAGAATGTGGATATGCAGATTTTTCCGGGAATGGTTACTGCAGTTATTGGCGAAAACGGAGCCGGAAAATCAACTTTAATGAAAATTATTTCAGGTGTTCATCGCGAATATGAAGGGGAAGTTTTGCTGAATGGCGAAGTCGTTTCATTTAAGAATCCTAAAGAAGCTGCGGAAAGAGGCATTGTTATTATTCACCAGGAATTGAGCCTTATTCCGAATCTAAGCATAACCGAAAACCTTTTCCTCGGACAGGAACTTACCAATGCATTCGGCCTGCTCGATTATTCCAAAATGAATAAAAAATCGAGGGAATTGCTGGGGATGATGAAATTGGAGGTTGATCCCCGAACCCTGGTAAATCAGCTGCGTGTTGGTCAACAGCAACTGGTGGAAATTGCGCGGGCGCTTCTGTTCAATTCAAAAGTTCTGATTATGGACGAACCTACCTCTGCAATCAGCGAAAGCGAAGTAAAGTTACTTTTTTCAATCATTCGCGACCTTGCTTCAAATGGCGTTGCCATCCTTTATATTTCGCACAAAATGAAAGAGCTTTTTGAAATTGCAAATAGGTTTGAAGTGTTGCGCGACGGTAAAAAAATCGGCTCAGGAATCATGCAGGAAACGAATCACGATAAACTTATCCGAATGATGGTTGGACGTGATTTAACCGGCAGCATCCGAAAAACCGGTGTAGTTAGCAGTGAAGAAGTTTTACGCGTTGAAAAATTATCGTTGCTGAATCCTGAAAATAAATCGAATTACCTGGTAAAAGATGTAAGTTTTACTTTACACAAAGGCGAAGTTCTGGGCATTGCCGGGTTAATGGGAGCCGGAAGGACAGAGTTACTGGAAGCCTTGTTTGGTTTACATCCGAAATCTGGTTTCGGGCGAAATTTTTATCGAAAACAAAAAAGTAAATATAAAGAATGTACATGATGCTATTGTTGCCGGTTTAGGCCTTGTTCCTGAAGACCGAAAGCTTCAGGCATTAATAATGAACCTGGATATTGCCAAAAACACAAGCCTGGCGAAACTTGATAATGTTTCTTCGTTTGGCTTCATCAATAAGAAAAAAGAGGATCAGTTAAGCAAGACTTTCATAAAAAAATTAAATACAAAAGTTCCTTCTCCTAAAATTGCCGTTCAAAAGCTGAGTGGTGGAAACCAGCAAAAAGTAGTGATTGCCAAATGGCTGGCAACAAATCCAAAAATTCTATTGCTTGATGAACCTACCCGCGGAATTGATGTGGGAGCAAAAGCCGAAATTTATAACCTCATCGATGAACTGGCCAAACAGGGAATGGGAATCATTGTGGTTTCTTCCGAATTGCCTGAAATCCTTACCGTTTCTGATAATATAATTGTTTTGTCGGAATCGAAACTTACCGGCAGGTTTACTACTTCAGAAGCCAGCGAAGAGAAATTAATGCAGGCAGCCTTGATGGAAAAAGAATAAAAATTGAACTATGGCAGATAAAATTCAACTAAAACATTACCTGATTAAATTTCAGTCGATTATTGCGCTGCTTACCATGTGCGTTGTACTTAGCTTTTTATCCGACCGCTTTCTTACAGGTGAAAATGCCTGGAATGTAATGCGGCAGATTTCAGTGAATGTTGTCATATCTGTTGGGATGACATTGGTAATTTTAACCGGCGGTATAGATTTGTCCGTTGGTTCGATATTGGCATTATCCGGCGCTGTAACAGCCGGGATGCTAAAATTTGGTGCCGAAATTCCGGATATGAATCTATTTGTAGGGTTTACATTGGTTGGCGCTTTGGTTGGAGGTACGCTGGCAGGTACTTTTCTCGGATGGTTTAATGGCTTTACAATAACACGATTCAAAGTTCCGCCGTTTGTGGCAACGCTGGCCATGTTAACTATCGCGCGTGGATTGACTATGCTTTGGACGGGAGGCTTTCCTATTACCGGATTAGATGAAAATATGGCATTTATTGGCACAGGTTGGTTTCTGGGAATTCCGATGCCTGTCTGGATTTCGGCTGTAGTAGTTTTAATGGCTGTGGTATTAACCAACAAAACAATATTGGGCAGGCACATTTATGCCATCGGCGGAAATGAAATCGCAGCACAATTGTCAGGGTTGAAGATCAAGAAGGTAAAACTGATTGTATATTCCATTGCCGGTGCATTGTCGGCAGTCGGTGGAATAATTGTAACCTCACGCCTGGATTCGGCGCAACCCAATGCAGGAATGGGTTTCGAACTCGATTCAATTGCTGCAGTGGTAATTGGCGGCACCTCACTTTCAGGTGGCAAAGGAACAATAATGGGAACTGTTCAGGGGGCACTTATTATTGGAATTCTGAATAACGGGCTGGTATTGCTAAACGTTTCTCCTTTCTGGCAACAGGTAATTAAAGGTTTTGTAATTCTTCTGGCTGTGGTTGTCGAGAAGTTTAACTCAAAAGAGGAATAACTTTGTTTCTTGTCAGGATTTTGGATGTAGAATTTAAACGAAGCATGTTTAAAATTTGCGACCGTTGGAGGTTTATGTAAATCTTCCTATACCGGGAAGTTGTATCAATATTTAACGCACAAAATACATTCTTATTACCGGTTATTGAAAATCAAACTTCTATCTTTAAGGCTGATTTGCAGAACCTGATGCGGTTCTGTTTTTAATAAATTTAAACCATGAATAAACCTATAAAACTAAAACTGTCGTTCATTTTGATTTTGGCAATATTACTTCAAAGTGTTGTCATTGTACGGGCTCAAAACCAAAAGGTATTCCAAAATCAGTTTACAACAGAAATACTCGGCGGTGAATTCTGGTGGGGAGGACTAAGTGTAGATGGAATCAAAATGCCATATTCCGAAACAAATTCCATAAACAGAGATTTGTGGGGTAATAACGGAGGAAACCAGGCACAACCGTTACTTATTTCGAATAACGGGCGTTTTATCTGGTCAGAACAACCATTTTCATATACTATTGAAAATGGCAAAATAACAGTGCGTTGTGACAACTGTGAAATACAAACCGGACAAGCCGGAAATACATTAAAAGAGGTGTATTTATATGCCAGCAAAACCTTTTTTCCTTCCAACGGAAAAATACCGCATCCGTTATTATTTTCTGCCCCGCAATACAATACCTGGATTGAATTAATGTACGACCAAAACGAAGCGGATATCCTGAAATATGCCCAATCGATCATTGATAACGGTTTTCCACCAGGTGTGCTGATGATTGATGACAACTGGCAGGAAGATTATGGGCAGTGGAATTTTTCATGTAAGCGTTTTTCTGATCCTAAGGGAATGATTGAAAAACTCCACCGTATGGGATTTATGGTAATGGTTTGGATTTGTCCGTTTGTAAGTGCCGATTCTGAAACATTCAGATATTTGGCAAAAGAAGGAATGCTTATTCTCGATGAACAAAAAAATCGGGAAATACTTTGGAAAAACACACAAAACAAAGCGGCAATAATACGCTGGTGGAACGGAGCAAGTGCCGTGCTTGATTTAAGCAATCCAAAAACCGTAAAATGGTTTAAAGGTGAACTGAACAGGATTGTGAACGATTATGGTGTCGATGGCTTTAAATTCGATGCCGGTGATGCGGAGTTCTATACGAACAATGTGGTTTCTTTTAAAAAATCCAATCCGAACGAACACTCGGAATACTTTGCAAAAATTGGCCTCGATTACCCGATGAACGAATACCGGGCGTCCTGGAAAATGGCCGGAATGCCGTTAGTACAACGGCTACGCGATAAAAATCATCGATGGGAAGATTTGCAGCAACTGATCCCGGGAATTCTTGCACAGGGATTAATGGGTTATGCATTTACCTGCCCTGATATGATTGGCGGTGGCGAGTTTCAGTCTTTTCTGAATGCAAAAACCATAGATGAGGAATTGGTTGTTCGTTCTGCTCAAATCCATGCATTAATGCCCATGATGCAGTTTTCAGTAGCGCCATGGCGTGTCCTTAACAAGCAAAACCTTGAAATTTGCAGGAAAATGGCAGAGCTTCATGTTCAGATGGGAGAAACTATTCTTGAACTGGCAAAGGAATCTTCAAAAACCGGTGAGCCAATCGCAAGATCACTGGCCTACAATTATCCCGGGAAAAACTATGAAACCGTCAACGACCAGTTTATGCTGGGTGAAGCTATACTTGTTGCACCGATAGTTGAGAAGGGCAAAACGAAAAGGAAAGTTGTCTTCCCCGAAGGGAAATGGAAAGGCGATGACGGAACGTTCGTAGAGGGCCCAAAGACCATAAATATTGATGTCCCCCTGGATCGATTACCTTACTACATTATGAAATGACTAATTCTATTCAAAATGAAACGAATTAAATATTTTCTTCAATCTATAAGTTTTATTTTAATCCCTTGGCGCTGCATTTTTAGTCAACAGAAAAGCAGCGAATATAAGCCCAGGATTCGTCCTCCTATCATCCATGAGCATAGCTGTTCCAATTTTTTGACATTGAAAAGCCGTTTCTTAGAAATATTAACGTCTAATATTTATCGGTTAATTTTGCTATTAATTTTGGGGTTAATAAATGTGACGTCTTTTGCTAAAGAAACACCAAACATCGTAATTATTTACATGGACGATTTGGGTTATGGTGATGTTGGTGCTTACGGAGCAACCGAAATTAAAACACCAAATATGGATAAACTGGCGCAGGGAGGCGTGATGTTTACCAACGGTTATGCATCTTCAGCCACTTGTACTCCAAGTCGTTATGCTTTACTAACCGGACAATATCCGTGGCGAAATAAAAATGCAAAAATTCTTCCCGGAACAGCGCCGCTTTTAATTGATACAAATCAGATGACCATTCCCAAAATGTTGAAAGAAAAAGGATATACAACAGGAATTGTTGGAAAATGGCACTTAGGACTTGGTGAAGGAAATGTAGATTGGAACAAAAAGATTTCTCCCGGACCAAATGAAGTGGGTTTTGATTATTCGTTTATAATGGCGGCCACTCAGGACCGGGTTCCAACAGTTTATATTGAAAATGGAACGGTTGTCGGACTTGATCCAAATGATCCGATTCAGGTGAATTATGACAAAAATTTTCCAGGCGAACCTACAGCAATAGATCATCCCGAAATGCTGAAAATGAAATGGCATCATGGTCACAACAACAGCATTGTAAATGGCATTCCCCGAATTGGATTTATGAAAGGCGGTGAAAAGGCAAAATGGGACAGATGAGGAAATGGCAGAAACGTTTCTGACAAAAGCAAAAGAGTTTGTTCATGAAAATAAGAATAACCCGTTTTTCCTTTATTATGCCTTACAGCAACCTCATGTTCCCAGAACTCCAAATCCAAATTTTGTAGGAGCCACAACCATGGGGCCAAGAGGTGACGTAATTGCCGAAGCCGACTGGTGCATTGGAGAATTTTTAAAAACGCTGGAAGATGAAGGAATTCTTGAAAATACTTTAATAATTTTTTCCAGCGATAACGGCCCGGTTTTAAACGACGGTTATTACGACGATGCTGTTGAAAAACTTGGAAATCATAAACCCTGGGGACCTTTCAGTGGAGGAAAATACAGCTTGCTGGAAGCGGGAACCAGGGTGCCATTCGTAGTATACTGGAAAGGCAAAATTTTACCTGAAAACTTCCGATGCATTGATTTGCCAATTAGATATTCTGAGTTCGCTGGCAAAACTGGTAGGAAGCAAAACCAAAGGACCCGATAGCGAAGAATTGCTTGATGTTCTTATGGGAAAAAGTCAAAAAGGCCGCGAGGAACTGGTTATTGAAGCAACTTCACGAACTGCGCTTCGAAAAGGCGATTGGGCGATGATTCCTCCGTACAAAGGGCCGGCAATAAACAAAGATGTAAATATTGCACTTGGAAATTTCAGGGAATATCAGCTTTTTAATCTTGCCGATGACAAAAAAGAACAAAAGAATCTGGCTGGTGAGTATCCCAAAAAACTGGAGGAAATGAAAAAAACCTTTGAGAAAATCAGGGGAAATGATTTTAATAACGTAGAACAACTTGAATTAAAATAAATAGAATGACTTATCCGGTAAAAAATACAGTTTTCGTAATTCTGTTAACAGCAACATTGTTTTTAATAAGTGGATGTAAAACAAAAGATAAAGAGGAGGTGAATCAAAAACCAAACATTCTCTGGATTACCATTGAAGATACTTCGCCTCAGTTTATCGGTTGTTATGGAAATAAAGATGCAAAAACACCGGTTATCGACAAGCTGGCTGAAGAAGGTGTGCGTTTTACCAATGCATTTTCAACCGGAACAGTTTGTTCTCCAAGCCGGACAGCTATTATCACAGGTGTAAAAGTGTACAAAGCCGGTACCGGAAATCACCGCAGTAAATATCCGATTCCCGATTTTATGAAAGGATTTCCCTATTATCTGCAACAACAGGGCTATTACACCACAAACAATGTAAAAACCGATTACAATGTAAAAAATGAAAAAGATTTCATAAAAGAAGCCTGGAACGAGAGCTCCAATAAAACCGGTTGGTGGGATCGCAAACCGGGGCAGCCCTTCTTTTCGGTATTTAATTTTAACGATTCGCACCAGTCGCGCACCATGACCGAAACCTACGACTGGTACCTGAAAAATGTACTCGACCACTTAACTCCTGAAGAAAGAATTGGTGATAACGATTTTGAAATGCCGCCATTTTACCGCGATAGCCCGGAAATGCGAAAACAATTTGCCCGCGTTTACAATTCCTTAAAGCTTACGGATAATAAAATTGGTAAACTTCTGGACAGATTAAAGGAAGATAACCTGATGGACAGTACCATCATCTTTTTTTATGCCGACCACGGCGAAGGAATGCCTCGCGGCAAAACCAACGGAATCAATTACGGGCACCGGGTTCCTTTTGTCATCTGGTTTCCGGAAATGTATAAACATTTATCGCCATGGGGAACCGCAGGTGTGGTTACCGATGAGTTGATTGATTTTACCGACCTCGCTCCTACTTTGATTAGCCTGGCCGGAGGTAAAATTCCGGATCATCTGAAAGGCAGACCGTTTTTAGGAATACTGCGAAAAGATCCGGTAGACCATCTTAATCTGTCTTCCGACCGCTCCGATAACGGAATTGACATGATTCGAACGGTCACCGATGGACGATATGTATACTCCCGAAATTTTATGCCTTTCATTCCCGAAGCCCGTTACATCCGTTATATGGAAATTGGCGAGATAAAGCAGCAAATGCGAAAAGATTTGGCCGATGGAAATCTGAACCCGTTGCAGAAAAGTCTGTTTGAAGCCCGTCCGGCGGAATTCCTGTTCGATATTGAGCATGATATCTGGGAAACACATAACCTGGCAAAAGACCCGGATTCTCAAAATATCCTCAATAAAATGCGCAACCAATTAAAGGAGGAAGTGCTCAACTCACGTGATGTGATGTTCCTTCCCGAATATGAAATTGCGAAGCTTTCGGATACCACTACGGCTTACGAATTCAGACTGAATTATCAAAATTATCCCTTGAAAGAAATTTATGAGGTGGCTTCACTTTCCGGTTTCAGAGATGAAGAAACAACAGCGAAACAGGTAAAAGCTTTGAACAGTGAAAATAACATTATTCGTTACTGGGCCATTTTAGGACTTCGAAGTCAAAGTGCCAATGATTTAAAACCGTATTCTGATATCATAATTAAAACAATGAATGACAGTTATCCGCCTGTTGCAGTCACTGCTTCGGCAATTGCTTATGAAATGTTTGGAAATCGGGAAGCAAGGGAAAAACTCAAAGCATTTTGTGCCGATAAAGACGTCAACATTTCGCTTATGGCGGTTAATTATCTGCTTTATACCAAAAACAAACAACCATTTGTGGATACCATTCGGAAAGTTCATGAAATGAAGGATCGGGATTATAATGTTAAGGCCGCCTGCATGGATTTTCTCGGAAGCCTTGGGCTGGTGCCGAATAATCCGGATTACAGGAATTGATTTTAAATACTTTAATCTAACAATAAACCAGCCCATGAAAATACTTATTGTTCCCGCCATTTTGTTGTTTCTGTTTTCCTGCGCAAACAAATCGGTTTACTACATCGATGCTGAATCCGGCAATGATTCCAATTCAGGACATTCTCCGCAATCGGCATGGGCTACGCTTGAAAAAGTGAATCAAACGGTTTTCAAACCAGGTGATAAAATCCTTTTTAAAGCCGGAAGTACCTGGCATGGACAACTCGAAGTTCAGGGAAACGGGACAAAAGAAGCACCGATACAGATCAATAAATACGGGAAGGGAAAAAATCCTTCTATTCATGGAGACGGTGAAAAGTTGCACACCCTTCTGCTAAATAATGTTGAATACTGGGAAGTTCGGAACCTGGAGATTACAAATACCGGGGAGGAACGCATGGCCGGTCGCCGCGGAGTAATTGTCAGGGCGGAAAATTTTGGCGATTGTCATCATATCATTTTAGACAGCCTGGAAATTCATCATGTAAACGGGAGTTTGGTAAAAAGTGATGGGGGCGGAAGTGCGATTCTTTGGCAAAATCGTGGAGATTCAATAAAAACAAGGTTTATCGGTTTGCAAATTACCAATTGCCACCTTCATCATTGCGAACGGAACGGTATCAATTCACGGGGCTACACCAACCGCGATGAATGGTATCCGAGCCTGAACGTGGTAATTCGGAATAATCTGCTCGAACAAATTCCGGGCGATGGAATTGTTCCGATTGGCACCGACGGAGCATTAATTGAATATAACGTCATGCGCGACTGCCCCGATATACTTTCGCACCAGGAAGCTGCAGCGGGCATCTGGCCGTGGAGTGCCGATAATACGATAATTCAGTTTAACGAAGTCTCGGGGCATAAAGCCAAATGGGACGGACAGGGTTTTGATTCCGACTGGAACTGCCAAAATACAATCATTCAATACAATTACAGTCACGATAATTACGGTGGATTTTTGCTGGTTTGCAACAATGGCAGTAACGTACACACCAACCGGAACATCGGAACTACAAATACAATTGTACGCTACAATGTAAGTGTGAATGATGGAATTCGCCCTTATGAAACCAAAAGAAGAAGCTGGTTTGCTCCAACCATGCATATCTCAGGGCCGGTGGAGAACACAAAAATTTACAACAATGTTTTTATAATTCCTGAAAAACGGCTTAAAGAAAATGACCGGACCATTGTTGAAATGGATAACTGGGGTGGCCCATGGCCGGAAAATACTTTTTTTGCCAACAATATTTTTTACGTGGACGAAAAGGCAAAATTCAATTTTAAAGGAGATATAGGCACTGAATTTACCCATAACTGTTTTTATGGCGATTTTGAAAATCTTCCAAAAGATGCGGCTGCGGTTTTTGAAGATCCACAATTTATTGATGTAACTGCTCGTGGAGATGGTTTTGAGATCCTGAAAAACTTCATGCTGAAAAGAACATCCTCATGCAAAGATGCAGGATTAAATATGGAAGAAGATGGAGAAAAAGATTTGTTTGGTAATCCATTGGAAGGCAAGACAAATATAGGGGTACACGAATTTTGAATGCTTAACAAACCTTAACGATGAGAAAGATTGTATTTATCGCATTGCTGTTTGCCACCGCCTGCACGAATAATAAAGGCACAGATACGGAAAATCCGAATGTTATATTCATTATGATGGATGACTTTGGTTATTCACAAATTGCCTGTAACAGCGAACATTTAAGACCATTAATCGGAACGGATGAAATGCCTGAAAAGTGGCCGGGCAAGGAGACAAACCGGGAGCAATTCTTTGGTCGTACGCCGCTGTCTGTTATTTAAAGATTCCTGCAAATGTGGTTTTTCATCCCTGCGGTTATAAAAATAGCCTGGAATGGCTGATTGAGCAGTTTGAAAACGAAAATTACATTCGTCTGCCCCTTTTAGTCTGGATGGGCTTTTATAACGAAAAAGCGGATATAACCTTAAGAGCTATGGTAATACTTGGAAAACCCCTGGAATTTCCTATGTATCTGAGCCGGATAAA
>CAWGFJ010000002.1:0-321239 GCA_963821855.1 uncultured Prolixibacteraceae bacterium
TCGTAAACCAACGACGGAACACTTCTGATCACACCAAAAGCAACCGGAAAATCGGGCAGTTGCATATTAATCAACGCCATATGGACTGTAGGATCCGGCTCAGTGGCATCGTGTACCAGAATATCGTCGAGTGTAATTCCGTTTTCTCCAATTTTTGCCACCTTCAGTTTTCCTTTTTCAAAAATGAATCCTTTTTCATTTTCTTCACCAAAAAGCATTGGTTTTCCATGTTCCAAAAACAATTGCCGTGTCGGCGCGGTGATTCGGGTCGGTTATTGCATTGTGAATACCATTGTTATAAATCACACAATTCTGAAGTACTTCAACCACCGAAGTTCCTTTGTGTTTCGCAGCGCCGTCAAAAACCTCCTGACTCAGTTTAATATTGCTGTCAATGGTTCGTGCAAAAAAAGTTCCACGAGCACCAATTACCAGTTGTCCCGGGCACAAACGGATCTTCAATCGTTCCAAAAGGTGAAGTTTTAGTTTTCACTCCCCGGTCGGAAGTTGGAGAATATTGTCCTTTTGTTAATCCGTAAATCCGGTTATTAAAAAGAATCATATTAATATCGATATTTCTTCGAATCACATGAATAAAATGGTTGCCGCCAATTGCCATCGCATCGCCATCGCCGGTAATCACCCAAACACTTAAATCAGGATTGGCCGGTTTTACACCTGAGGCAACGGCTGCAGCCCGTCCGTGAATCGTATGAAAACCATAAGTACTCATATAATAGGGAAATCTGGAAGAACAACCAATACCTGAAATAACAGCAAATTTTTCGCGTGGAATATCCCATTCCGGCCATTGTTCGTTGAACCGCATTCATAATTGCATAATCGCCACAACCCGGGCACCAGCGAACTTCATTTTCGCTTTTGAAATCTTTTACTGTATAATTTAAATCAGTCATTATTTAATCCTCCAGTAATTTGTAAACACTTTGTTTCAACTCATTCACTGTAAATGGTAACCCTTTCACTTTATTGTATTGGTGGTATTCAAATCCCGGAAGTCTGTCGCGCAGATAAGCTACAAATTGTCCCAGGTTTAATTCACACACAATAATTTTTTTGAATTTGCTAAAAACTTCTGCTGTATTTTTAGGTAGTGGTTTGATATAATTAAAATGAGCAAGACTTACATTTTTACCTTCTTTTCGTAAGTTCGCGAACTGCACTGATCATGTGCCCGTATGTTCCGCCCCAGCCAACAACCAAAACATCGCCTTCATCATCGCCGCAAAATTCAAGATCAGGAACCATATCGCCACACTTTGGACTTTTTCCTCGCGTATTTCACTATTTATCTGATGATTATCAGGATCATGACTCACTGTACCTGACTTCATTTTTTTCCAATCCGCCAATCCGGTGTTCGAATCCAGCCATTCCCGGGAAAGCCCATTCGCGTGCCAAGATCTCCGCATCACGTTTGTAAGCTTTAAAAGTTTCCGCATTTTTTGCGATCCGTGGCGTAATTGCTGGTAGTTCCGCCATTGCAGGAATTTTCCAGGGTTCGCTGCCGTTACCTAAAAATCCATCGGTTAACAAAATAACCGGAACCATTCGTTCCAGAGCAATTTTTGCTGCTATATAGGCATACCAGAAACAATCGGAAGGAGTGCTTGCGGCCAAAACAACCACCGGGCTTTCACCATTTCTTCCGTAAAGTGCCTGCAATAAATCCGACTGTTCAGTTTTTGTAGGAAGCCCGGTTGAAGGGCCACCACGCTGAACATTCACAATAACCAACGGCAATTCTGCCATAACAGCTAAACCAATGGCTTCAGATTTTAGTGCCAATCCCGGACCTGAAGTGGTCGTTACAGCCAGATCACCGGCAAATGCGGCACCAATGGCCGAAGAAATTCCGGCAATTTCATCTTCAGCCTGAAATGTTTTTACACCCAAATCTTTTCGTTCTGACAAAGCCTGCAAAATATCAGTAGCTGGAGTAATAGGGTAGGATCCAAGAAACAGTTCCAAACCCGATTTTTCTGCTGCGGCCAGAAAACCCCAGGCTGTGGCATGGTTTCCGTTAATATTCCGGTAAGTTCCATTTTCAATATTTGCCGGGTGTACCATGTAAGGTGGAGTCATGTGCTGCATGTTCATTCCGTAATTATAACCATCGTGCAGCACTTTCACGTTCGATTCAGCAACAACAGGCTTTTTTGCCAAATTTGTTTCTGATAAACTCTTCAATATAATCCAGCGGACGGTTAAACATCCAACAAACCAACCCAAGTGCAAACATATTTTTGCTTCGCAAAATACTTTTGTTATCCAGCCCAAAATCTTTCAAACTTTCTTTGGTAAGACTGGAAATTGGAACCGGAATTTTAAAATAATCGTTCAAGTTACATTCAGCAAAAGGATCATCGGTTTTGAAGTTTGCCTTTTGCAGGTTTTTTTCATTAAAGGAATCTGAATCATAAATAATGGTTCCTCCTGGTTTCATAAATTTAGCATTGGCTTTTACTGCAGCCGGGTTCATGGCGATTAGAACATGTGCGTAATCGCCCGGAGTATTAATTTGTTTTTTTCCAAACTGTACCTGAAATCCCGAAACACCTCCAACAGTTCCTTGCGGTGCCCTGATTTCTGACGGATAATCGGGAAAGGTTGAAATATCATTTCCCAACAACGCAGTTGCATCCGAAAACAATGTACCGGTAAGCTGCATCCCATCTCCCGAATCGCCGGAAAACCGAATGGCGACTTCTTCCAGTTCAATTACTTTTGCATCCTTCATTGAATTACTTTTTATATTTATATTTTTTATTTCAAAAGAAAAACGATTCCTGAAATTAAAATTTTATAATTTCAAAATCGAATTTATTGAATTCATTTCAAATTATGAACCAAGCAAAAATAACCATTATTTAACAAGTTAGTAATTACATATCCAATTATTTACAGGTTTTAATATATTTGAACCAATTTAAAATGAATATAGATAGTGGCACTTAATAAAAACATTAAACGGTAAAACCCGGGTTTGGAGAAAATTGTTTTCTGGCTGAAACAGCAACAATAATTGGTGATGTTAAAATGGGCGATAATTGCAGTATATGGTACAATGCAGTTTTTCGGGGCGATGTTCATTACATAAAAATCGGAAACAATACCAACATTCAGGATAACGCAGTTATTCATGCAACATATAAGAAATCACCAACAAATATTGGTAATAATGTAACAATGGCTCATGGCGCAATTGTGCATGGCTGCACTATAAAAGACAATGTAATGATTGGAATGAATGCGGTGGTTTTGGATGATGCTGTTGTTGAAAGCAACACAATTATTGCTGCCGGTTCAGTGGTAACCAAAGGAACAATTGTTGAATCTGGATGTGTTTACGCTGGAATTCCTGCAAAAAAAATAAAAGAAATTAGCACGAACTGTTGGAAGGCGAAATCAACCGGATAGCAAATTCTTACGGAATGTATGCGGGTTGGTATAGGGAGTAGTTCAGGGTTCAGTGTTCAGTGCTCAGTGCGTCAGTGTTCAGTGTTCAGTGTTCAGTGTTCAGAGGAAGAAGTTCAAAGTGGAAAGAAAAAGTGCTCAAGATTGAGATAATGCTTGTGGCCTATGGCTTGAGGCTTACAGCTTGTGGCTTATGACTTGTGGCTTGCAGCTTTACATTTTCGCATTTAAGCATTTAAGTCATTTCTGCATTTAAGCTCTTCCGCATTCAATAATTCAATAATTCAATCCTTCAATCATTGATAAGCAGTCGCAGTGTACAGTTTTGAATTGAATGCTCGTGGCTCGGCTACTCGTGGCTCGAGGCTCGTGGCCTAAGAGTTAGGTTCTGAGTTCAAAAGTGGAAAGTTCAAAGTTCAAAGTGTAAAGTTCAAAGGAAGAAAGTTCAGTGTTCAGTGTTTAGAGGAACAAAGTTCAAACTGAAAACGATTTACTTCTGCAATTGAAACCCGAACGGTGGAATTCGTTTATAATCAGTCAGAAAATTTTGATATATTTGATAAATGACGAAAAATGAATTGATAACACATATCACAAACGTGTTAAAAACTTTAAATGTCAATAAGGTAATTCTCTTTGGATCATATTCAAAGGGTGAACAAACCGACAACAGCGATATTGATTTACTGGTTATTACAAACGACAATTTTATTTTCAGTTCATTTGCACAAAAAATGGAAACCAAATTAAAAATAGGCAGTGCTTTATATAAATTAAGGGAATTTGCAGACATTGACCTGATTGTGCATACTAAACCTATGTTTGAAAGTTTATCGAGATGGACAGCGGATTTAAAAAAGAGATTGAAAAATCAGGACAGGTAATTTATGAAACCGATAACTAAAGAATGGTTGACAGCAGCCGAAGATGATCTTCTTTCTGCTAAAAAACTGGTAACCGAAAAAAAGAACATTGTCAATAATTAACGAAGTATACATCGATGCAAGATATCCGGGTGATCTTGGGCTTCTTCCCAATGGAAAACCAGAACCGGCGGAAGTAGTGAATTTTATTCATTTTCGTGAAACAATTTATAATGGGGTGATTAAATCAATCGAATAATTAAAGGTAAGCTCTATATTGTCACAGAAGCTTTTTTTCTATAAATCTTGCGTCTCGAATTCCTGTGTCTGTTTGTCGCAGTATAATTTTTACTTTTTTTCCTATGTTCCTTTTCTTACTTTTACACCTCACTTGAAAATTAATGAAAATGAAACCTACATTACTTATACTGGCTGCAGGAATGGGCAGTCGATTCGGGGGACTGAAACAGGTAGAACCGGTTGGCCCGAATGGTGAAGCAATTATCGATTACTCGATTTACGATGCCATAAGAGCCGGATTTGGCAAAGTCGTATTTATTATCCGCGAAAGTTTTGCCGATGCCTTTAAAGAAAAATTTGATGCAAAGCTGGCCGGGAAAATCGAAGTGGATTATGTATACCAGGAACTGGATATGTTGCCCAAAGGATTTTCGTTGCCGGAAGGACGCGAAAAACCATGGGGAACGGCTCATGCCATTTTAGTTGCAAAAGATGTGGTAAAAGAACCTTTCTGCGCTCTAAATGCCGACGACTTTTATGGTTATAAAGCCTATCAGGTAATGGCAGATTTTCTCACCACATCGCACGACGACAGAGAATATTCTATGGTGGGGTATCAACTTTGGAATACACTTTCCGAATTTGGTTCGGTTTCGCGTGGTATTTGCGAGGTGGATGAAAATAATAATTTGAAGAAGATTGTTGAAACCATTAAAATTGTAAAAAGAGGAGATGAAGTAGTTTCAATTGAAAGCGATGGCAGCGAAACTCCGTTAACCGGAAAAGAAAATGTTTCGATGAACATCTGGGGATTTAAACCTTCCATATTTCCGATTCTTGAAAAGAAATTCACCGACTTCCTGAAAACCGAAATTGATAAACCTAAATCGGAAATGTACATTCCTTCAGTGGTTTTTGAACTTATAGATGAAAACCTTGCTACAACAAAAGTTCTGGAAGCGAATTCACCATGGTTTGGTGTTACCTATAAGGAAGACAAACCGTTTGTTATCGAAAAAATAAATGCATTAATCGCAAAAGGAGAATATCCTGAAAAGCTTTGGGATTAAGTGATGCAACTTTTTCTTTTTCAAACTTTTATTTCCGAAATAATTTATTAAAACTAACACATGGAAATTAATCTGAATCACATAGCCAACCAGTTTCAAATAGAAGGGGAAGTCGTTGAAATCAACACCTTGGGTGAAGGTTTTATTAACGATACTTTTGTTATTAAAACACAACAAGGCCAGCCCGATTATATCCTTCAGCGCAAAAACAAAAATATTTTTTCGCCCATTCCCGCCATGATGGAAAACATTGAAATGGTATGCCGGCACATTAAAAAGAAAGTTAAAGCTGCGGGCGGCAATCCGCTGCGCGAGGCAATGACTGTTATTTGTACAAAAGACGGAAAACTTTATTTCCTCGATGAAAACGAAGAATACTGGGCTGTAAGCCTTTTTATTGAAGATACCATTGCCTACGATGCTGCAAAAACGCCTGAACTGGCTTATTCAGGAGGTAAAGGAATCGGGAAATTCCAGTCGCTGCTTTCCGATTTAAAAGAGCCGCTGACCGATATTCTTCCCGGATTTCACAACATTCGTTACCGGTTTAAACAATGGGATGAGGTACTTGCCAAAAATCCGGCCGGCAGAAAAGAAAAGGTAAGCGAAGAAATCGGTTGGATTGAAAACCGCCGCGATGAAATGCTCGAATTTTGGAAACTCGTGGAAAACGGCGCTATTCCAACCCGGGTAACGCACAACGATACAAAAATCAGCAATATCCTTTTTGATAAAAAAGGTGATGTTCTTTGCGTTATCGATTTGGATACCGTATTAAACAGTACGGTTTTAAACGATTTTGGCGATGCTATGCGCTCCTACACCAACACCGGGGCGGAGGACGATCCCAACCTGGAAAATGTATCGATGAGCATGGAAATATTCGAAGCATTTACCAAAGGTTATCTCGAGGAAACCAAATCGTTTCTTACAGAAAAGGAAATAGAATATCTTGCATTCTCGGCAAAATATATTACATACGAACAAGTACTGCGGTTTTTAATGGATTATATCGATGGCGATAATTATTACAAAACCAAATCGCCGGAGCACAACCTGGTTCGTACACGGGCACAATATAAACTGCTGCTAAGTATGGAAGAACAGTACGATTTGATGAAGGAAGTTGTAAGTAAATATGTTTGAGGAGACATTGGTTATTGGAATTAGACGATTAGACACAAGACGTTTAGACACAAGACGTTTAGACACAAGACGTTTAGACACAAGACGATTAGACACAAGACGATTAGACACAAGACGATTAGACACAAGACGTTTAGACAAGAAGTCGGGAGTCGGGAGTCAAAAGTAAAAAGTAAAAAGTAAAAAGTAAAAAGTCAAAAGTCAAAAGTCAAAAGTAAGAAGTAAGAAATCTGTGTCGGAAGTCACGGCAACACGGCAATACAGCAATACAGCAACACTGCAACATCTGTAAGTCTTGTATCTCGTATCTGTTTCTCATCCCTTATTTCTTATTCCTTAATTCCTTATTTTTTGTGGTTAATTTTTTTATAGCTGAATTCGTTTCTTGTGTCATGTGTCTCTCAGCCTTTAGCTCGCCGCTCGCCGCTCGCAGTTCTACAACAATCATTTTCAAATGCAGGCCACAGATTTTACTGATTTTATGTTTATATTTAAACCACCAAAACCGAAAACCCGGTGACACATAAGATGGATTCGCAGCGCAGCCTGCCTGAACTGCCGAACGCCCGCCTGACTATTCGGGCAGGGCAGGCAGGGAACGCCACCGTGGGATTTCAGGAAGAGATAGATTTATATTAATGTGAACATACCAAACAACCGTTGTTTTGATAGATTCGGAAAAGGTGAATGGATAAACATAGTTAACGGCAATTTTAAAAAAGAACCAAATGAGAACATTTTTACTTTTACTTTTATTAGTCTGTTTCAAATTAAATTATGGACAGACTAATTATTACACTTTTAATACAGACTCCGTTTTTAGTGAAGAATCTATTCGTTCTGCCTATAAAACATTGTCAAACCGATTACCTGATGATGTGTTATTAAAACCAATAATCTACCACAGGATTACAAGAAACGATTCTATAATTAATTATTTGAATTTTGTTGCCACAAGAAAAGACTCAACAAGTTTATACGACAAGTTATTTGAAAATGGGCAAAAAAAATCTGACGCAAATCTTCCTGAAAATGATAGTTTTAAATTGACATTTCAACAAGATTCTCTGTTTTTATTACTTGGAAAAAAGCTTCCGGAATTCTCACTCAAGGATTTAAATGGTGAAACCTTCACTTCCAAACAATTAGCTGGAAAACCTGCCCTGATAAATTATTGGTCTATTTACTGCGGACCATGTATTGAAGAAATACCAGACTTAAACAAATTAAGGGACAAATACATGGGAAAAATGAACTTTGTGGCTATAGCCGAAAGTGCATGCTCGGAAGGTGAATTAGAAAGCTTTTTACAAAAAAGACCCTTTAACTTTAGAATGTTAACCTTTGGAGACAAGTATAAAGAAGAATTGAAAATTCAAGCTATTCCAATAAATATTTTCATTGACGAAAATGGAATTATAAAAAATATTCAGAAAAATTACCCAATGGATGACAGGTCTAGAAACGATGAAAACAGCATAAATGACAATAACTATTTTGTGAAAATTATTGAAAAAATGATAAGTAAAAAACAGGCGTTAACACAGTACATATTGCAGGGCGGGGTTCAGTGGTTCGCCAACTGCGGATTCTCGTTTCGCAGTTCCGTGTCCTTCGGACAGGAACGCTCTTCGAAATCCGCCCCGACAACATGTACCAAACCGTTGTGTTTAATTTTGAATGCTACGCAACTGAATGAACCGAAAATAAGTCAATAATAAAAACCTAAATAAAACGACATGAAAAACAAAATCATTCTTTCTACTTTAATTTTAATTTTTATTTCCTTGACCTCTTTTTCTCAACAACATGAGTTCGCACTTACATATGGTAAATCAATAGGTACTGCAACCTATAGTATTTTAAGACAGGGATTCTTAACTGGAAACGGCTCCACTGATTTGCAAAACAATAACGCAATAGGACTAAGATATTTTAGACCAATTAATGCCAAGGGAAAAACAAAAATAGAGGTGGGATTAAACTACTCGTGGGGCAAATTAAAAGTAAAACCTGCATACACGGGCGACCCTGAATTTGATACTCCATGGTACAATGATTTCAATTTAATTTCATTGCCTATTTATTTGAATCATAGTATAGGAAAATACTTCTTTATTAATTATGGATTATTGATAGATTATCAAGACGCAGAAGAGGTTCAATACACCGGATTTGGAATTGGAACTGGGTTTGGCTTTGGCGCAAAATACAGTAGTGAGAGATATACTTTCTTTATAAATCCAAAATACGAGAAACATTTATTTTTAAGTGAAAAAGATGGTTTATTAGAATTTGGGATATTGTGTGGTATTGCTTACAAATTCTAATTCCTTGTTATGGGAGAGTTGTAGACTTGTTTTTTTATAGAAACCAAAGAAATTGAGAATAACAATTAAGAGTAAAAAAAGAACAAGCAGAAATATACAAGATAAAAATGAATAAAAAACTAAACACAACAATTAGCCTCTAATAAAGCGTTGCTTGCATACGCTCGCTTTCGCGAAGCTTCAGCGGAGCAAAGCTTTACATTAGAGGCTGTGTTGAACAAACCCGGTGTTGCAAAATGCTCGATTTTTCCTATAGTGTTTTCAATCGGGTTTTTTTCTGTAATCTTTTGTTTTAATGAAACATACAGACTTCAAAATACCAATGAACTCAACCCCGATTTTGAAGTGACCGGAGTTTTTTAGACAGACTGCCCGTTAATAAATATAAAAATCCAGATACAAAGCAATGCAAACTGTTTCCATATATTAGAACTTTTGTGCTATCTTTGCATAGAAAAAGATAAAGATTGAGACCAAAATTTGATGTCATATTACTTGGAGAAGTTTGGGATTTACTTGATACTATCGATGAAAAATCTAAAGACAAAATTTTTTATAATATTGATAAATCCAAATACGTAAATGACCCTGAATTATTCAAGAAACTTGATGATTTGATTTGGGAATTTCGAACGAAATACCGAAAAACATATTATCGATTATTGGCATTTTGGGACAAAACAGACAAAACAGAAACATTGGTTGTAGCAACACACGGAATTATCAAGAAAACAGATAAAATCCCCAAGGCTGAGATTGATAAAGCAAAGGCAATTATGAAACAGTATTTTGAGCAGAAATATAAAAAATAACGATTATGGAAAAAACATTGAGAATATACACATTAGATGAAGCCAAAAACAAACATTTAGGAAAAGTTGGTACAGAAAAACGAGATAAATATGAATATGAATTACGTCTTGATTTATTAGGCGAAATGATTAAACAAGCTCGTCAGGAAAGACATCTGACACAATCTCAACTTGGAGAATTAATTGGAGTACAAAAATCACAAATTTCGCGGATTGAGAATAATGCCAAAAATGTTACGCTTGTGACTATATTAAAAGTTTTTAGAGCATTAAAAGCAAAAGTAAATTTCAATGTTGAATTATTAGACGGAGATTTTAAAATTGCTTAAACTACAACACGCTAACAATTAGCCTCTAATAAAGCGTTGCTTGCATACGCTTTACATTAGAGGCTGTGTTGAACTAACCCGGTGTTGCAAAATGCTCGATTTTCCCTATAGTGTTTTCAATTGGGTTTTTTTCTGTAACCTTTTGTTTTAATGAAACATACAGACTTCAAAATACCAATGAAATCAACCCCTGTATTGAAGTGGTGAAATGTAGCAATTTAATTTTAAATTACACAAGTCATTATTCTTAAAAAAAGAAAAGTGTTAGGGTGATAAAATAAAGGCATGTTATTAACAGAATGGCTTATTTTAGAAAACGATAAGCTCGCGACGCAGAAGTGCTTAGTTCAACAATATTCAAATTTCAAAGTGGTGTTGGTGGTGTGAGGTCTGCGGATTCTCGCATGACCATCATCCCGCTTCTCAGGACTGACGCTCTTCGAAATCCGCTCCGTAACATGTGTGCGGGAAGCGATGAAACTGCAATATAAAGTTCATTGTCCCTGCTTCACGGAGGATGAACTTATCTTTTAATCAACTGTTAGAAGAGCCGTGCCTCTGAGGCGAGACGTACGGTTCTCCGGATCAAAGGTTCGGGACAGGTGTATGTGGCTGGGGGTGAAATTTCCCTTGTCTACCCGACGCAAAACCGTTACCTAATCCATAAGAGGGCAAAAAATATATATAATAGAAATAACAGGTGTTAACATGAACAAGACAGAAATCCTGGGATTTGCCCCTCAACTTTATATTCCGCACGGTTGCAGAAATATTGATTTTTACATCAACGGAATGGGTGCACAGGAACTCCGTCGCTTTAGCAATGATGACGGCACTATCCATGTGTCTGAACTATTGGTAAACGGATGCATTTTTCATCTTCATGAAGAAAACCCGGAGAAAGGTCAGTTTGATCCGGTGAAAAATAACGGAGTAACTGCGCTAATCGGATTTTTTGTTGAAGATGTAGAAATAGCAGTTAACCGCGCTGTATCCGCTGGTGCCGTGATATTAAATCCTGTACAGGATTACGACTACGGTTATCGCCAGGCTGAAATCAGGGATCCGTTTGGGCATGTATGGCTGATTGAACAAACAATATAGCCTTCATGAGCCTGAGAAACTGACCTGGACATTAAAGAGAAGAACCGGTGTTTTTTATATCTTTCGGAAACCAAATCTATGAAAGGAATTTTCCTTTTATTCAAACCAAAATAAAATGAAACAAATTATCCTGATTTTTGCCCTGTCGGTTATTGTTTTTACAGCAAATTCCCAATACCCCAAAGGAAAGGTCGTAACAGATTCTATCTATTCCAAAAGCCTCGAAAATAATTTTGGTGAAAAGCCAACACGGGCTGTTGCAGTTTACCTGCCTCCAGGTTACGACGAAAGTGACAAAAAATATCCGGTTATTTATTTTCTTCATGGTTTTACGGGCAATCACGAAATGTTAAAACCAATGGCTGATATCCTTGATTTCGCAATAGAAACGCAAAGAATAAGGCCTTTCCTTTTGATTATTCCGGATGAAAAAACCACATACGACGGAAGTTTTTACAGCAATTCAGAAGTTTTTGGAAACTGGGAAGATTTTACCGCCTACGATTTGGTGGAATACATGGACAAAAATTACCGGACAATTGCGGATAAAAACAGTCGTGGAATTACCGGCCATAGCATGGGCGGTTATGGTGCGCTGAAAATCGCGATGCATCATCCCGATATCTTCAGCAGTGTTTATGCATTGAGTCCCGGAGCGTTGGCAATTGTTAGGGAATATGGCCCCAACAGCAACACGTATAAGGATTTTGCCAATGTTAAGACAGAAGCAGATTTGGCCAAAAACTATTTTTGTAAGGTAATTGTTGCCTTTGGAAAGTCGTGGTCGCCCAATCCAAATAAACCGCCATTTTATTGCGATGTACCCTTTGAATATGTAAATGATGAAATCATTGTACATCAGGACATACTTAAGAAATGGTATGCCAATCTGCCGTTACATATGATTGACGATAATCTTGAAAATCTGCAAAAATTAAAAGCTATTAAATTTGATTGGGGCAGAAATGCAGGCGAACGTTTTACGCTGCAATGCCTGATGTTTAGCCAGCGCCTTGAAAATGTGGGTATAAAACATTTTGCCGAAGAATATATTGGCACGCACGGAAATAACATATACACAAAAGACGGCAGGATTCCACAGCAAATGTTGCCTTTTTTTGATTATTATCTCGATTTTGGTAACGAATAAAAAATGAGAAGTTAAAATTCACGAACTGCGCGAACATAATTAGACCGGTTTTTATTGCTTTCAAAGCGGAAAGGATATGCGTCTGTAAAATCGATATCCCTGCATCAGTTCGCCTTTTGGAGTTGAACTCCAGTATTTTCTCTTATTTAAGTTTTATAGTATTGGAATTTGACTGATTCAATTTTGTAATGGTTTCTAATTGGTCGAGGGTAGGTAACGCCCATTTATATATTGAATTTCCGGCATTTAATTCAGTACAAATTTTATTGGCTGCCTCCCAATTTAAAGCTTTGCCATCATTTAAATCCTTCTCACTAATCATTTTACCATGATCGCCGGATTCATTAACTTCAAAAATAATTCCGCCCCTGAAAACTTTTCCAATGCCAATAGAATCTCTCCTTAAAGAATCCTGGATCGCCTTACGCCTGATTAATGCTATTTGTTCCAGTGAGTCACGAGTTACCTCTGCTCTTTCATTTACTTTTGCAATGGAATCGTTTTTTATCGAATCCAGATTTACCATTACTATATTATTATCTGGCTCATTAATTACAGGTTTGGGGCCACGAACCAGGAAAAAGATCGCCACTGCAATTACAATAACAACGCCTCCAATAACTGGAAACAATATTTTATTCCTTGAGGCATTTTCTTTGGTCTTTGGTTTATGATCTGTTTTTTTTGGTTGAACGGGTGGAATATCGTTTTTAGTTTCTTCAATCTCCTTAATTGGTCCCAGTGCGTTTTCTTCATTCCCGCTCTCATCGATTTCCGGAATTTCTGAACTTAAAGCTTCATCCTGCTCCTTATTTTTTATTTCGCTCCCGGCCACATCTTCGCTAGCAGGTTCAGTGACAGTTGCTGCCCCATACCCAAGCACATCAAGCAATTTATTAAGCGCTGACTGGTAATCTTCGGTAAAATCTATGCGTTGTACTCGTCGTAGCCGAAAAGGTGTATCACATTTTTTTAACAAAACAGGAAATACAGTTTTCCCGTTTTCAAGTGCGAAGGAAACCTCGTCCATAACATTGTTGGAACTTACCGACTCAGGCGTTAGAACAACAATCAAACGAGTTGATTCTTTCAGCGCAGTTTCGACGGAAGCATCCCAGCGACTGCCGGGTTTAATATCAAGCTGGTCGAGCCATATTTCGGCGCCTTTCCCGCGTAAATCTTTTGCAAGCTGCAATACAAACTCGGAATCTGTTCTGGAGTAACTGAAGAAGATTGTGTTAGCTGTCATTTTTTCTCAATTCTGATTCTTATTACTGGTTTATTGCATTTAAACTTATCCCTCTGCAATATAAGTTGTTACGAAATAGATGATTTTGTACTTAAAGACAATCAGGTATCATAAAAAGTTCATTTGTTCAATTAAGATAATGCATTTTAACGGAAAATAAAAAAGACAGCCTGTTCCCGACTGTCTTTCAACTAAATTTATACAATGAATTATGACCAAATATTATGCAATATCAAAGCGATCGAGATTCATCACCTTTGTCCAGGCTGCTACAAAATCTTTTACAAATTTTTCTTTGTTATCGTCTTGTGCATAAACTTCAGCATACGAACGTAAAACAGCATTGGATCCGAATACCAAATCCATTCTCGTGGCAGTCCATTTTACTTCACCGGTTTTACGATCCCGGATATTGTAAAGTCCTTTTTCTGTGGGTTCCCACACGTACGCCATATCGGTTAGGTTTACAAAAAAGTCGTTGGTTAATGCCCCTTCATTATTCGTAAATACGCCATGTTTGGTGCCACCATAATTGGTGCCTATCATTCGCATTCCACCAACCAAAGCAGTCATTTCAACGGCTGTTAATCCCAGTAACTGGGTACGGTCGAGCATTAATTCTTCCGGGCTAACCACATAATCTTTTTTCATCCAGTTCCGGTAACCATCTGCCAATGGTTCAAGAGGTGCAAAAGAGTCGGCATCCGTCATTTCATCTGTGGCATCACCTCGCCCTGGAGTAAAAGGAACATTAACATCAAACCCCGCATTTTTAACTGCCTGCTCAATGCCCACATTTCCAGCCAAAACGATGGTATCTGCTATACTAATTCCAAATTCTTTGGCTATAGGTTCCAAAACCGACAATACTTTTGATAACCGTTCAGGTTCGTTACCTTCCCAGTCTTTTTGCGGAGCCAGCCGTATACGTGCGCCGTTGGCTCCACCTCTGAAATCAGAACCTCTGAATGTTCTTGCGCTGTCCCAAGCTGTAGATACCATTTCGGACATGCTAAGTCCTGAGTTTGCAATTTTTTCTTTAACAGCTTCAACATCATAATCCTTTTTCCCTTCAGCGGTACAGGATCCTGCCAAATCAAATCTTCCTGCGGAACATCAGGACCAATATACCGTGCTCTCGGTCCCATATCGCGATGTGTTAATTTAAACCAGGCTCTGGCAAAAGCATCGGAAAATGCTTCAAAATCATCTTTGAACTTTAATGAAATTTCACGGTAAACCGGATCCTCTCTCATCGCCATATCTGCATCTGTCATCATAGGATTATGACGAATTGAAGAATCTTCCACATCTACCGGTTTATCTTCTTCTTTGATGTCAACAGGTTCCCATTGATGAGCACCCGCAGGACTCTTTACATTTTTCCATTCATGTCCAAACAGCATTTCAAAATACCCGTTGTCCCATTTTGTAGGGTTGGTAGTCCATGCACCTTCCAGACCACTGGTTACTGCATAACGCCCTTTTCCTGATTTATGTGGATTTTTCCATCCTAAACCTTGCTCTTCCACATCTGCAGCTTCCGGTTCAGGGCCTAATAATTCGGCATTGCCATTACCATGCGTTTTTCCTACGGTATGCCCTCCTGCGGTTAAGGCAACTGTTTCTTCATCGTTCATGGCCATTCTGGCAAAAGTTTCCCGAACCTGGGCTGCCGGTTTTTAGTGGATCGGGTTTCCCGTTTACCCCTTCCGGATTAACATAAATCAAGCCCATTTGCACTGCTGCCAGCGGATTTTCCATAGTATCCGGCTTATCTACATTTTCATATCGTTCATCGCTGGGCGCCAGCCATTCTTTTTCAGCTCCCCAATATGTATCTTTTTCGGGATGCCAGATATCTTCACGTCCAAATGCAAAACCAAAAGTTTTTAATCCCATACTTTCATAAGCAATAGTTCCGGCCAGAATAATTAAATCGGCCCAACTTACTTTATTCCCGTATTTTTTCTTCACAGGCCAAAGTAAACGTCTGGCTTTGTCCAGACTTACGTTGTCGGGCCATGAGTTTAACGGAGCAAAACGCTGGTTTCCTGTTCCTCCGCCACCACGGCCATCTGCAATTCGGTACGAACCGGCTGCGTGCCAGGCCATACGAATCATTAAACCTCCGTAATGCCCCCAATCGGCAGGCCACCAGTCCTGACTGTCAGTCATTAAATTCGTGAAGGTCTTTTTTCAGCGCTTCAAAATCCAATTTTTTTAATTCTTCACGATAATTAAAATCCTTTCCCAG
The DNA here is from genome assembly GCA_963821855.1 of uncultured Prolixibacteraceae bacterium. GTDB lineage: Bacteria > Bacteroidota > Bacteroidia > Bacteroidales > Prolixibacteraceae > Draconibacterium. The sequence continues at coordinate 15,989 of CAWGFJ010000002.1, forward strand.
TGGATTGGTTTTGGTATCGTGTTGATGCAGAATATCAAGATTTAATGCATTGGGCCACCAATCCATAACTGACGCTCCGGTTGCAGTGTTTCCACCGTGCATTACCGGACATTTTTTAGTGTCATCCATTTGCCCTAATGGTTGATCTTTAGTGGTATACTGATCGTGATCAACCGGGTGCTTGTTTTCATTATTTACATTGTAAGCTGATTTTTCTTGGTCTGAATTGTTTCCCATTTTAATTGATTTTTAATGATTTTTATCACTCAAATTTAAAATAATCTATATTAATAATATTAATGCTTCTATAATTATTGCTTATTCTATTTATTAATCCAATAAGTTACAAAAGATTAGTTTTTTCATTCGTTTCTAAAATCAAAACCACCCGATTCTGAAATTGTTTAATAATCAAAACTTACGATTCTATGAACGATATTTAATCCACGAAATGAGATTTCAATCGCTTCAGACATTATAAAGATAAAGTAGGCAAAACAGGATTAACATCTACAAAGCTGAATTTTGATTTAAGATTATCAGACACACATTTGTGCGTACTTTAACCAGAATAATACATTCAAAAAGTAAATATTTTTAATGGCTTAATCTCTCTCCGATAACGGTTTTTGACATCTGATCGTGAAATAATTTTTTTGATTTTTTGAATTTCGATATTTGAATGATAAGCGGAATCACAAAAATATAGGAATACCCCACGAGTACCCGGGCTATGTTTCGCCACAATGCTCTAAAAAAAGAAATGCGTTCGCCTGATTTATCGGTAATTTGCAATTTCAAAATTCGCTTGCCAAAAGTTCCCCGCATTTTGGAAGATTCCAGAAACGCACATACAAGAAAATAGAAAATATATGCAGGTATTATGTAAGGATCTGCCGGTTCGCCAAGTTCATTTGTTCGTTCAAGCATTTGACTGTCGAACATAGCAACTACAAAATAAAATAAAAAGAGACTGGGAAGAAGCACCAGAAACTGGTCCAGAAAAAACGCTACAGTGCGTTTCCATATCACTTGTCTGTAATGTTGTTTTCGCCAGTCAACCTGAATAGGTACAACTGTTTTTTTCTTTTTTGGTTGGGCTTTGTCTTTATCCTTAGTTTCGCCATTGGTAGGCTTTACTGGCTTTGTTAAATCTATTTCAGGTTCAGCTACCGGAATAATTTCTTCAATCTTATTTTCATCAACTACAGTTGTCTGGTCCTGAGCCATGGAACCTTCCGGTATAACGGTAATAACCTGTTGTTCAAAATTGGTTAACTCCGGCTCCGCTTTTTTTCCGATGCCACTTTTAATATCTCCGTTTGAATCCGGTTCGAATTCTTCCTCATTTCCAAATTCGTTAATTGCCTCATAAATATCTTCGACTACCGCCATCAATGCATCATCTTCACTATTCCAGAACTGTTTGTTATTCAGCGGCTGAAGATTTTTTGGCAATAAAGGTAGCTTTACAAATGGCGTATGTTTCCATAAGCAGTTGCGAACCAAAATAGGCACTAAAATAGTTTCATTTTTATTATATCTTTCAATTACTTTTTGGGTTCGCTCATAAGTATCATCATCGCTGATATAGTCGGAACTGATTAGTGCAAGAACAATGTCTGCTTCAAACAATTTTTGTTTATATTTTGCCTTGTCTTCGCCGGCAGGAATTTCAAAATCGCTGTTTATTTCAACAGGAATTTTCGAACTTCGAACCGCTGGCATTAAATGCTTTCTAATCGCCTGGCATTCGTCTTCTTCTTCAGGTGCAGCAAGAAAGTAAACCAGTATTTTACTTCTCCGAACAAGTTCCTGAGTTCGCGAATTTGAATTCATATTATTAAAGTTTAGATTCTACCAACAAAAATATTTATTCTGTTTCCCCTTTGTTTATTGGTATTCTATTTTGATCTGATATAATCTACCAGTTTCTCAATTCCTATTGCAATCTCGGTAAAAGCTTCATCGCGGTTTAAATATTCGGTAACTGGTTTTCCGTTACGTGGAAGCGCCTGTAGTTTTGCATAAGGCAGCTTGCTCCATTCACATTTTCGCAGCACGACAGGCACCACATGGGCAGTTCCCTGCTCATGACGAATCATGGCAGACGCTAATTCCTTATCCCAGATAAAATCGGAAGCATTGAAATCGACACTAATTAAAAGTAAAATGATGTTCGCTTTACTTAATTCAGACATTATAATATCGTCCCACTCCTGCCCGGCAATAAGTTCCCTGTCGTTCCATGTTTCGACTTTTCCCGAGCGCTTCAGCATCTTTAAATATTTGTCCAGTTCTTGTTTTAACTCTTCATCGGCATGAGCATATGAAATAAAGATGGTAGCTTTTTCAACGGATATTTCGGCCATTTTTAACTTTTTGACTTCAATTTTTTATACAATACGATAATAACATCAGTATTAATCAATTGTTCATGAATTGATGATTTTTAGAGAGTTAGAAAGCTTTGCAAGTTACATAAGCATAATCAAAATAAATATTGAACGAAACAGTATAGCATTGAATATGATAACTGCTTCACTATCTTCAGAATATAATCTCGTCAGCATTCACAATCCTCTTCCGGTTTTCCATATTCAAACTGAACAGTTACATGCTCAATGTCGAATTCGTCGTGAAGTATTTTCTGCACTTTATTCAGAATTTTTTGCGTTTGCGAAACCTGAATGTCCTGCTTCAGTGTGATATGGCTCTCGAAATGAATAAGCTTATCGGTTAAGTTCCATACATGAATATGATGTATGTTGCCGAGTTCGTCCATTTTCATTAATCGCTGTTCAATTTCGGGAAGATTGATTTCCGATGGCGCCATTTGCATTAATATCGTAACCGATTCTTTTAACAATTTCAGGGTATGAACAAATAAATAAATACTTATAAATATGGTAACCACCGAATCGATCCAGGTAATTTCATACAGCCAAATCAGAACTGCACCGGCAACTACGGCAACAGATGTAAGCGCATCGCCAAGCAAGTGAAGGTAAGCAGCCCTGATGTTGATATTTTTGTTTTTTTCTTTTTCAAGAATCAGCACCGAAATGCCATTTGCAACAAGACCAAGTAAACCCAGCCAAAACATCCAGTTGGCATCCACATCTTTTGGGTTAATTATCCTGTCGACAGCTTCAAAAACAAGGTAAACCGAAATTCCGATAAGTGCAAGCGCGTTGATAAATGCAGAGAGTATTTCGGCGCGTTTATAACCAAATGTAGATTTTTGTGTTGTTGGCTTATGGCTTAATATTTGAGCGAGCCATGCGAGAATAACCGAAATAGAATCGCTTAAATTATGGATGGCATCGGAAATTAACGCAAGACTGCCCGATATAATTCCGCCGATAATCTGGGCAACGGTTATCAGAATATTCAACAAAATGGTAAAAACCAATCGTGAAAGTGAAACCTGTTCGTTGTTGTGCGAATGCGCCATATATTTTTTCTTAAAACATGGAATAACCATTTTAGTTTAATATTTTAGACTTTTAAAACGTAAAATATATAGTGGTATGAAAAGTAAAATTTTGTTCTTGGCGTTCATCCTGTTTTCTCAAATAACCATTGCGCAGAATTACAACTTTGATTATGTAACAAGGGAAGCGCTGGATTTTTATCGCGCCAATAAAATGATGAGTGGCGAATGGAATTCGGGTACGCTTACTGAAAAAAATATTGAAGGTTCGCCCTACTTAAATAATGATTTTATCGACGGTAACATTTTTACGGTTCAAAAAGAAAAGTATGTAGATATTCCGGTTCGGTATAATATTTATAACGATCAAATGGAATTTAAAACCGCAACAGGCGATATTCAGGCGCTTGCTAACCCTGAAATTGTAGAAAAAGTAGAGTTTGGCGATTACAAAATGGATTATCTGCCATACACGTATTCAAAGAAAATAAGAAGAGGATTTTTTATTATCCTGGCTGAAGGAAAAGCTTCGCTATATACACGGAAAAATGTGAATTTTAAGGAAGCCGAGCAACCGGGCGCTTACAAGGAAGCCGAACCGCCCAAATTTATTTCCGGACCCGATGAATATTTTATTCGTGTAGGCCTGGAGGAAGCAAAACAGGTAGGAAACAAAAGAGATCTTGTGGATATTTTTCCCGATCATAAAAAGGAAATTGAAGATTTTATCAGGAAGAATAAAATTAAAACCAATAAGCCTGAAAGTTTAATGGAATTGGTTGATTATTATAATTCGCTTGCAGGATAACCACTCTATTTCCGATTTACAGCTAATTAACAGTATTCAATTATTTTTCGATTAGCGGAACAAAAGCAAACCTGATTTGAAGAACATATTTTCCGCTTTATTTTTATCTGCAATATTCATAAATTATTCGGGTTAAAGCCGCATTTGTATGTTTTCCGCCCGATTTCATACAATTACAGTTAAAACAAAAAATATTTTTGGCACGTATGCAACATCGAAAATATAGTGTCGTCATTCATCCAGAAAACAAAAATATTGGAATCACTTTACAAAAATATTCATCAGGAAATAATCGATGAATGCCGGGAGGGAAACCAAAAGGCCCAGTTCAGGTTATACAAACTTTATTATAAAGGAATGTACAGTGTATGCCTGCGAATATTGAACGATGAAATGGAGGCCGAAGATGTAATGCAGGAAGCTTTTTTAAGCGCTTTCAAAAAAATAGAAACGTATAAAGGCGAAGTGAGTTTCGGTGCATGGTTAAAGAGAATTGTTGTAAACCGTTCATTGGATTATCTGAAAAAAAGGAAAGTAAAATTCGAGGAGATTAACGAGAGAACTACAGAAATAGAAGATTACCAAATGGAAACCAAAGAGGTGAATATTGAAATGTTAAAAAACGCAATTCAAAAATTACCAGATGGTTACCGGGTTGTTTTAAGTCTCTATTTAATCGAAGGCTACGACCACGAAGAAATCAGTCAGATTCTGGGAATCAGCAATTCGAACTCGAGAACCCAGTTTTTAAGGGCAAAGAATAAATTAAGGGAAATGTTAAAGGACAGGCAGATATTTTCCTACAATTAGTACAGAAGAAAATGGAAAAGAAAGACAGAATAGAGGAATTAATTTTGGAAAATCTGGAAGGATTAAACGACAATGAACCTATGGAAGGCCATTTCGAGCGGTTTGAAACCCGATTAAAACTTCAGAATAAAAAGAAGAAAATCAATCTTACTTTGGGTTGGAAAGTAGCGGCTGTAATTGTTTTTGCGGTTTTATTAACCAACCAGGCTTATATGTATTTCTCCAACGGAAACCAGGGGCTATTATCATCGAAAGTGAATAAAATAAACGAATTTACACTTGCCTCAGTTTCGCCGGAATACGAAGAAGTTGAATTTTATTACACCAATGCCATAAACGTTGGATTAAGCCAGTGGAACGAACTTAAGAGCGAAGGCATGGTTTCAGCAAGCGAACAAAACATGATGAATAACGAATTGAAGGAGTTTGAAGATTTGCAGAAAAGCCTTCAGTCCGATCTGAAATCCAATCCTCACGACGAAAGGGTTATCAATGCAATGCTGGAATACTACCAGGCAAAATTAGGCGTAATCAACCTCATTGTTAAAAAGCTACAGGAAGTAAAAGAGCTAAAGGAAGAAAAGCAACCAAATACCGGTATTTAACCAATTAGTACAATAAACAATTAATAACAAAAAAAATACAAAATGAAAACGAGAATTACAATTCTGGCAACGCTGTTTCTGGTTTCACTTATAGCCGGAAAACAGGTAAATGCGGAAGAAAAAACAAAAGTATTCTATGAAGCCTGGACTGCAGGCAGCATAAATTCGCTGGATATTAGCAACAAGTATGGCGAAGTTAAAGTACTAAACAACAGAAGCGACAGTGTTACAATAAACGTGATAGTTACCGTTGAGGCAGCCAATGAAAACAGAGCCGATGAATTACTGAATGATATTGATGTTACAATTAGAAAAGCTGGTAGCACTGTAAAAGCTGAAACATCTATAAACAGCGATTTTAAAAGCCAGCGGAAATTCAGTATCGATTACGAAATCAATGTTCCGTCGGATAAAAATCTAACCATATCGAATAAATACGGAAACACGTTTGTAAATAAACTTCATGCCACCGGAGATTTCGATATCAAATACGGAAGTTTTAGCGCTAATGAATTGATAGCTCCCGAAAATGGTTCAATGAAATTAAACATGGCCTATGGCAACGGAAGCATTGATGAAGCAGGCGATTTCGAGGCAATTATTGCTTACTCTCCCCTATCGATGGATGAAGTAGGCAATTTGAAAATGGAATCGAAATATTCGCAAATAAGTATCGATGATGCAGGCGATGTGCTTATCGAATCGAAATATGATAAATTCTCGTTTGACAATCTTAAATCGTTAAACCTGTCATCGAAATACAGCCATATTTCAGTCGACAAATTATCGGGCGATTTAAAAGTTGAAGCCGGTTACGGAAGTGTAAAAGTGGATGAAGTTGCACCCGGTTTCAAACTGATTGATATAACCAACTCCTACGGCCAGATTGAATTGGGTTTGGATGATGCAAGTTACTCGGTTGATGCCAGTTGCAGTTACTGTGGCATTTCATATCCGCAGGATAACTTTAAGGGAAACCGGTCGAAAGAAAACAATTCAACACAAATAAACGGAACAGTTGGCGAAGGCGGTGGAAAAGTTACCATTAAAAGCCGCTATGGAGATATTAAATTGAAATAAAACAAAATAAAGCCAGGTAAGAAAACAGAAATGAAGCCGTTCTTTTGGAACGGCTTTTTTTTGCTAATTGAATGTGGAATAAAATGTAATTTTGTAAGCATCGAACCAAAACAAATGCGGGTTTTTGCCGGTCAGATTTCTTTCCATAGTTTTTCCAAAACTTATATAAAACACTTTTAGCAAACCTTTTGGAACAAACTTTGACAATTTCTGATAACGATTTAGAAAATTAACCTGCTGAATGAATTTCTTATCGCCGGCAAGCAAAATTTCGGAAATATAATACAGGTTTTTCAACGCCAGTTTTGTTTTTTCCAGGAAGACAGACGAATCTTCCAGACCTGTGTGTTCAACCGGATTATCGATGTGAAAAATCTCATTTCCATTTAGAAAAAGGTTGTAACCAAGCAAGGTATCTTCATGCCCGTAATTTTTTAAATCATCGCTGAAATGTATCTTTTCAAATACTTGCTTTTCAATCATGAAATTGTTGGAAGTGATAATAAATCCCTTTTTGCTGTTTCTTGTTGCAGCCGAAACTGCTTCCCGTTGCGTTCCGTAAACCCAACGAAGCAGTTGTTCAGGCTTTTCCGGTGGCGTTGATTTATACGCTGTTCCTCCGCAAATTACCCGCTTAGGTTTTATATGCCCGAGGTAATCCGACAAATAATCATCATGGATTATAGCTGAATCGGCATCGATAAAAAGCAGGTACTTGAATTTTGAATCCAATCCCATTTTATTCCTGATGCTTGCGCGGCCAAGGTTTTCTTTCAATTCAGTATAAATTACATTATGCAACTTTTTTATTTCACGGTTTTTCTTCTTAATCTCCATATCCGAACCATCGTCGTAAACCCTGATTTCAAATGGAATTTCAAGTTCATCTGCCTGAATTGAGAGCTGCGAGACCAACGTAAAAATTTCGTATTGATAAACCGGGATATTTACTGAAAGCATAAATTCTGTTTTGAAACGGCTGAAATTACACAAAACAAAAGCATAAAACCTTTTTCGATAACTATTTTGTTTAAACTTTGTTTTGCATAAAATATTTTACTTTTGGCATGAAAATTCAATTGCAAATGAGAATTATTCTTCTTTTTGTTTTACTTGTTATAAGCAGCAATATGCTGGCCCAGGGATTGGAAATTGAGGTAAAAATCGATTCGGCAGCCGGCAAAGAGATTAAACTGGCACATCACTATCTGGGTAATATATTTCTCGACGATTCAGTAAAACTCGATGAAAACGGCAGTGGTATTTTTAAACGCGATACATTGCTTCACCAGGGTTTATACAAAATTTACCTCGACGAAAGCCATCATTTCGACTTTTTACTTGGCGCCGATCAGCAGTTTTCGATAAACAACACCGCATTTAATTCGGAAACAGTAAAAATCAACGGTTCATCAGAATCCGAAGAATTTTTTAAATACATCGATTTTTTGACCGAGCTTCGGAAAGAAAGCACAGAAATAAAGGAAAAAATGAATTCGGCTTCTCCTGAAGAAAAGCAAAAACTTCAGGCTGAAATGGAAAACTTAACGCCAAAGCTCCGGGAATACTGGTTCGAGAAAAAGAAAGAATATCCTAATTCATTTTTAGCTGAATTTTTACTGGCGAATTATGTACCTGAACTCGATGTTTCTTCGCTATCGGAAGAAATTCAAAAAAACGATTCACTAGTATTATTAAAACGGTTTTACTATCAGCGAACTCATTTCTGGGATTATTTTGATTATACCGACGAACGAATGCTTTATACTCCTTTTTATAAGCCGAAACTCGAAACCTGGTTTACAAAAGTTCTGTTTCAAACCTACGATTCGGTTCGTATTCCGGTATTTAATTTTATTGAAGATGTAAGGCCAAACAAGCGAATCTTTCAGTTTGTATGTTCATGGTTTTTAAATTCTTCCATCAGCAGTAATATTATGGGAATGGATGCGCTTTTTGTGGATTTGGCGCGTGCTTATTATTTAAGTGGCGAAGCTTTCTGGACGAACGAAGAGACCATGAAAAAAGTGAAGGAGAACGTAATTTTTCTTGAACATAACCTCATTGGTGAAAAAGGTGCGGATTTAACGCTTGAAAATGTGGATGGCGAATATGTGAACCTTTATAAATTAAACGCAAAAGCTACTTTGGTGTTGATTTTCGAGCCCAACTGTTCGCATTGCAAAGAGTTTGTTCCTAAATTTCATGATGAAGTATATGCGAAATACAAAGACAAAGGCTTGTCTGTATATGCCATTTATTCCATGGACAACAAAGACGAATGGACTGAATTTCTGACCAAACATAATTTGTATGATTGGATAAACGTCTGGGATCCTGACAATTCCTCAAATTTTAAAATTTTATACGATGCACGAACCACGCCGGGAATATATCTTCTCGATGAAAATAAAACCGTAATTGCCAAAAAGCTGACCGTTGAACAACTGGATAAGGTAATTAGCAGCGAAATTAACGAAACCAATTCAGTTCAGTAGCGATTTTGCGCCGTTTACCGCCATATCGAAAGTGCTGAAAATATGGCCACTGCCAACCATTTGCACAATTCCGGAACCTTCGAGGTCTTTTAATACTTTTTCGTTTACCCCCGATAATAAAACCAGCGTATCTGAACCTGATAAAATGGATATAGCTTCTTTAAAATTCCGTAAACCTGTTGAATCTACAAACGGAACATGGCGCATGCGGATAATCATCACTTTCTTGCGGATTCCGATCGATTTAAGCACTTCGCAAAATTCCTTGGCCGATGCAAAAAACAATGGGCCACTTATTTCATAGATACCAATATCATCGGGTATTTTGGAATAATCATCAATCACATCCGAATCGATACTTTCAGGAATTGAATTTCCCAAATCGGCCATACGTTTCATAAACAGAATTGCCGAGAGAACGATACCAACTTCAATTGCAACTGTTAAGTCAACAAATACAGTTAAAATAAAGGTAGAAAGCAAAACCATGATATCGAAACGCGAACCATGTAAAACCGATAAAAATGTGCGCCATTCGCTCATGTTATATGCCACTACAATTAAAATTCCTGCCAGTACAGGCATTGGAATAAGTTTTACCCACCGGCCGAAAAATAACATAATAAGCAATAAGGTAACTGCATGCATCATACCGGCGATTGGTGTTCTGCCACCATTGCGAACATTTGTCGCGGTACGCGCTATTGCTCCTGTTGCTGGTATTCCTCCCAAAAACGGCGTCACCACATTGGCAATACCCTGGGCAATTAATTCGGTATTTGAACGATGATTTCCGCCTATCATACCATCGGCAACAACAGCCGACAGCAACGATTCAATTGCTCCGAGCAATGCAATTGTCAATGCCGGCTGAACATAATTTCCAAGTTCAGAAACGTTAATTTGCGGTATTTCAAAATGAAATGAATGCGGAATCTCACCAAAAAACGATTCGATTGTAGCTACCGGTAAATGAAAGATTTGAACCAAAAGTGTTCCAACAAGGATGGCAATTATCGAACCCGGTATCTTTTTTACGAGTTGTTTCGAGAAAACTACAATCAGAATTGTTCCCAAAGTGATACATGCAGCATACCAGTTTATGGAAAACAGGTTCTGAAAATAAACTCCCCACTTTTGAGCAAAACCGGCAGGCACTTTATCGATATTTAACCCAAGTGCATCTTTCACTTGCGTAGTAAAAATCACCACAGAAATTCCGCTGGTAAATCCCACAATTAATGGATGTGGAAAATACTTTAATAACGAACCCAATTTAAGTAAGCCAAAAGCAATTAATATTAACCCAGCCAAAATGGTAGAAATGAGTAAGCCATTTAAACCATATTTTGTAAGGATTCCAAATACAATTACAATAAATGCCCCGGTTGGCCCTCCAATTTGTACCCGGCTTCCTCCAAGGAAAGAAATCAGAAAACCCGCCACGATCGCAGTAATTAAACCTTTTTCGGGAGAAACGCCTGATGCTACGGCAAAAGCAACCGCCAGCGGAAGCGCAACAATGCCAACCACAATTCCGGATAACACATCAGAAGAAAACTCTCTTCTTTTATAATTATCCTTTAAAACGGTAAATATTTTAGGCTTGAAAATCTGTTCCATTTCACATTAAAATAAGTCGCGCAAATGTACTTTGTTTCCTTTTCTGTTATCACTGCACCATCAGAATTTCTGTAAAAATTTCAGATTTTATTTTCATTTCAAAATATAATTGCAAACGACTGAAATACAGACAGTATTATTTTACTGAAATCAAATCTGTATTCAATAATGCAGTTTTTATGTTGAATGCTTATAAACAGTATTATGGAATTTGGGAAAACGGATGACGAATTAATCCCTTACCAGGGAACAAAAGATACTTTACGCGTGATTAACCTCGAATCGCTTTTAAACCGTACCAGGTAAACACCGGGAATATTTCCCGACAAATCGATTTCCGATTTATTGGCTGCAATACGTGAAACCCGGACATTCACTGCCTGCCCAAGCAAATTAAAAACGCCAATGCTATTTTCAATTATTTCTTTTCCCGATTCAATAATAAAGGTTGATTTGGAAGGATTGGGATAAACCAGTATTTCAAGCGCTTTGTTTACATCCTGCGAGTCGGTATTAAAATCGTCGATATTACATGCGACCAACTCCATTACATTCACCATTGATTTACCGTTTGGGTTCGCATCGTTAAAACTTAACCAGGTATTATCTTTTTTCAGGTAAAATGAATTTTTTTCGTAAGATGCACGAAGCGACTGATAGATTACAAATGAATCGGGCGATTGAACATGGCTCAGTTCGAATCCCACAAAAAAAGTATCTTCAGGTTCAACAATGTCATTAAATCCCAGAAAATTCATTGCATTGGGAACCAAGTTCTTTATTCTTACATTCTGCGAATAAATCAGTTTCGACGGTTTTGCGTTTCCATTGTACACTTTAATGGTAATTTCGCTGGTATTGTTAACTCCTGCTGCGTTTACTTTTCCAACGCCGATTGACACACCGGAAAGCTGCTCATTTCCGGGAATCGAAAACCGTTCGACAAATTCGCTTATGCCAGAGTTGTTACTTCCACCCCAGTAACCTGAAAACGAACCCGAGGTAATTATCGAAATCTTTCCATAGGTATCGATATCCGTTAAATTGGTATAAGCGCCACAGAGATTTTCATCGGTATAAAATTCTGCACCATCCAAAACATCGCTTCCTTTTTTCGTAGGATCCAACCAGTATTTCAACTGCTTTGTTGTATCGGCGCGGTAATCCCACGACCAGGCAAAACGTTCGAAATAATCGTTTATAGGATTTCCGCATTCTGCTTCGCCACCTGTCAATGTACCAATAAGTTGTTTGTTTGAATTAAATAACGGACCGCCTGAAGAACCAGCTTCGGTTACACCGTCGTCCCATCGCAGGATTTTTAGAAAGCCGTTCTTTGTATAGCTGTTGTTAAACCGGGAAATTACCGGCGCATCATTATCAAAAGCAATTTTTTTTATATCTCCCTGCGGATGATGAATACTGGATGTGGATGATGGCATTACATCGCTGTGATCCCAGCCTGCGTAATATGGTCTGTATTCCGGCGGCGGAACAAGGCTAAGTTCGGTTAAAGCAAAATCAAGACTATCGAATTGTGCTTTCATCATAGCACCTGAAACCGAATTTACAGGATCGCCATCAAGTGGTTCGCAAAATGGGCTTTCGTAATTAAAAACATAAACTGTGGTTTCGGCATACTCCCATTTATCGTAACAGTGCGCTGCTGACAATACGTATGGTTTCTGGTCTTCGGCCGTATTGTTTACAAGAGCTCCGGTACAAACCTCAACGCCATTTACAATCATTCTGCAAACCGAATTTTTAGCTTTGCTCCATTCGTCGGCTTCATCGCAATTTACATCGACATTACAACTTCCGGCAACCTTTCCCAAAGGCCTTCTTTCGGATTTTAAAATACCAACATAATCATGATTAACCTGCGAAACAGTAAAATAGTCGTTGTTTTTTATCTTATCAGGAACTTCAAACTGAATGGTTAATTCGTCGCCACTGATGGGAGCAACAGCAAATTTTCCTGACTTTTTATTGTTGAAATTGGTAAATGCACCTTGAATCCGGTTATCATTAAATATGAATAAACGCGCACCAGCCGGAATTGAAAAATCGGAAAAGATCAGATTTAGCGACTTTGCACCGTTTGAAACAATTTTCAATCTCCATACTGCAATTCCATTTTCGGCAGTAAACCATTCTCCTGAATTATGGGTTGTAAAATTAACTTCGAAAGGATATGCAAAACGAAACGGTTTCAAGCGACTATCGGCATTATCTTCAATTTTGGCGTTCTTAAGGTCTTCACTATTGAAAGCAGGCAAAATCACCGTATAATTTCCACCGCTTTTCAATTCATTTATTTCCAGCGGAAAACCTCCCTGAGAAACCTGTGCTACGGCTATTCCGTTAAGATACAAGACACTAACGATAGTAAAAAAAAAGACTCTAAAACAGGACATTCAAAATATTTTCCAAATAAATTGCCGAAATATAGTTTAAATTGTCAACAGTGTTTCCAAATCATCTGAATTATTTCAACAAAATTGTGTTAAGCGTGTTATAATCATTGCAATTCAATATTATTAAACCAAAGAAAAAGAACAACTATGAACAAAAGAAGTATGTTTCCCGGAATATTAGTGGTGTTGCTGCTAATTTCAACATTTGGATTTAAAATTGGCAATCGAATGTCTAATTCAACCGAATCGGAAATTCCTGAGGAGGTAAACTCAATTATTCAGAATAAATGTTTTGGTTGCCACAACACAGATTCGAAAAATAACAAAGCAAAAGACAAACTGGATTTTAAAATGTTTGACTCGCTTTCAGGACCTGATAAAGTGCATAAATTGCGCGACATCGGCGATGTTTTAAAAGAGGATGAAATGCCTCCAAAAAAATTCCTGGACCGGAATCCCGACAAAGCTTTAACAAAAGATGAACACAAAACTTTAATGAGTTGGGCAAAAAAGGAAGCCAGGAATGCAATGAAGAATTAGCGCAGATAATTTATTAATAGGATTTCATGTAAAAAGATCTCAATATCACTGAGATCTTTTTTTTATGTTTTGTATTTTTTATTTTAGCAACGACATTATTTCGATTTACAAAAAATTAAAAGATTAACAGGAAGATGCGCCGGTTTTTAAAAGTTATCATCGTTATTTTAATTATTGCATTTATTGCACTCCAGTTTTTTCAGCCTGAAAAAAACGCCGGAGAATTTACAGCCAATCATATTTTTCAAAGTGAACAGGTTCCTGAAGATATTACCATTACACTTAAAAAAGCGTGTATGGATTGTCATTCAGATCAAACCACCTACTTGTGGTACGATAATGTTGCACCGGCATCGTGGATGGTGAAAAAACATATCGATGATGCAAAAAAAGAATTAAATTTTTCGGCATGGGGAGAACAGGATTCATACGATAAATTTGGCGCATTTGAAGATATTTCAAAAGAAGTGGAACGGAAAACCATGCCATTTAAATCGTATACATTCATGCACAGAAATGCCCGGTTAACCGCTGAAGAAAGAAAGGCGCTTGTGGATTGGTGCAAGAAAAGAACAGAAGAAATTATGGTAGAACTAAAGGAAGAGTAATTCAATAATTTCTTAGGATAAAGTCCCCGAAAAAACCAATAATGATGAAAGTATTAGTGATCTATACGGATGAATTTAGCTATCATCCTTCTCAAAAGAACCTTGAATCTGCTGAAGAAGTAAGTAAAGGCGCACATTTCAATAATTCAATTGTTGCTTTTATCCAGGTGGAAGAAAGTGACGAAGAATACGATGTAAAAAGCCGGGAAAAAAAACTGGTGAACCACCTGAAATGGACGGCAAGAAAAAACAATTGCAAAAGTATTGTTCTTCATTCATTTGCCCATCTCTCCGAATCAAAAGCATCGGTTGAATTTACCAGGGCCATTTTCGACCAGGCAGAAATTCGTTTGAGAAATGCGGAATTTAAAACCGCTCAAACCCCTTTTGGTTATTTCCTCGATTTGGAAATTAAAGCGCCCGGATTTTCGCTGGCAAGAATATGGGCAACGCTTTAATCGTTGATATATAAATTCGGTTTTAAAAATTGTTTACAAGGCTCCCGTTTGAAATCTTCTCAGAATGAGGATCTTCAGATCAAAGAAGTTTCAACCGAATGTTTCTTAATTCAGCAGTAGTAATCCACGAGCAAATTCCAAAAGGTCTTGAAAGGTTGACTTCCGGCCGTACATAAAGCTCATGGCCCGGATACCGGAAATTTACCAGTTTTTCGCCATCAATCGCAGCAATAATAAATTCTTCGCTTACTTCAAGCGAAATACTATACCAGGTGTCTGTATCAAATCGTTTAAGAATTTTAGTTTCGTTGTTTTCAGCATCATTGCCATCGATACAACTTAGGCCAACAACAGGCCCGCCCCAGCCGCCAACAATTAAACTGCAGAATTCATCGTTTACCGGAAAAGTCATTCCACAAAAAAAATCGTTTCCTGAAGTTTTTCTTGCTTCGAGGGTAACACGGTAATTTACTTTCGGAAAATCTTTTGTCCAGGTAATGCCGGTACAACCATCGCCGTAATTCAGAATTATTTTTCCATCGGATACAAAAACCGGTCCTTGCGTGCCAAATTCGGTAATTTCCCAGTTATCGAGATTTTTGCCGTTAAACAGCAAAGTTCCGTTTTCGTTAAATATCTCCGGAGGCTGAATAAATTTTGGATTCTCAGCTTGTTTTTTCCGGCCCGAACAACCAGTAAATACCGCTGAAAACAGGATAAGCGATGCAATTAAAATCCACTTGAAATTCATACTTTGCTGATTTTATTTTCAGGAATGAAAGTACTGAAATTCAGAATGAATTGCCAGTAAACGGTTAATAATTACTTTGCTAAAAATGTGATTTGTTATTCAACAAAATGGTAACCAAGCCCGTTTACGGTTTCTTTTACCAGGTTGATATTAATATTTGTACCCGAAATTTTTACCGAACCGGATTTGTTATCGGCAACCACGCTTGTAATTCCCTTTAATGCTTCAAGATTCTTTTTTACAGTGGCTTCACAATGCGAACAAGTCATTCCGGTAACATTAACCGTTACTCCTTCAGCTTTTGCCATTTTTCGCTTTTTGCTTAACTGCAAGATAAAAATATCCGCCAACCATTGATGCAATCAATAGAATCGCCGAAAAAAGTTGCAGCCACTTTGGCAACATTTCATGTTCACCGGCATCGCCGTGAATGTGCATAACTTTTGCCAAAATAAAATCGGCAGGAATAAGCCAGTTGGTAAGCATTCCAAATAGCACTGCTCCGCCAATAATTGTTGAAAGATAAATCATCAGCGATTTTCTTCCCATTGTTTTACCCAGGACTGTCATTGTAGCTACATTAGTTGCCGGCCCGGCCATTAAAAAAACCAGGGCAGCGCCGGGTGAAACTCCTTTCATGAGCAAAACTGCGGCAATCGGTATAGAACCTGTTGCACATATATAAATTGGAACTGATGCTGCAAGAACTACCAGAATTTCAATCAATCCCAATCCCTGAAAAGAACTAAAAAAGTCGTTGGGTAATAAAACTGAAATTAAAGCAGCAATCAAAAATCCAAGAACCAGCCATTTGGCGATATCCTGTAAAAGTTCAATAAAAGCATAATCGGCAGCCCGAACAAGTGAATGTCGTTTATCCTCAACTTTTGGTTCATGGCAATTACACGATTCGTCTTCACAAACTTCTCCCGATTTGCCCAATGCACCGCTATCAATTTTAAAATTTGCAAATGCCGAAGCTTTCTGAATCGGCTTATCCTTAATAAGCCAGTTCGTTAATGCGCCGCCTGCAATTCCGGTAAAAAAAGCAACTATTGGTCGTAAAACCGCAAATGGCCAACCTAACATAGAATACGTAGCAAAAATAGAATCGACTCCGGTTTGAGGCGTTGAAATCAAAAACGAATTAGTTGCTCCTTTGGAAGCGCCGTTTTTATAAAATGAAATTCCTGTTGGAATAACGCCACAAGAACAAAGCGGCATTGGAATACCCAGCAAAGCCGCATTCAACGACGATTTAAAATTTGGTTTTCCAAGATATTTATCGATGTGCTTCTGTGGAAAATACACTTTTAGCAATCCTGCAAAAATTAATCCCAGCAATAACCAAGGAGCCATCTCCTGCAGAAGAAACCATAACTCAGCAAAATATTTTTGAATAAATTCCATCATAACGAATCAAATAAAATAACATACAATCGGTGTTGTTTATTGGGCGCTAAATTATCATGAACATGAAAGAATGTGTTATATAATTTTGGAAATTACTATCAAGTTTCAGGAATGGTTTGCTCTGCAAAATAGATTTAAAAATTTATTCTATTAATTCAACATAAACCTGCGTTGCTTCAACCTTGGTGACAACAATATTTTCATCCTTATCGATAAAACCATTTTGTGCGATCGCATCGATAACTTCGCCGTCGATAAGTACTTTTCCACCCGGACGCAACACCGTTTTTGCAATGCCGGTTTTGCCTTTCAACATAAGCATTGATACATCGACACTTACAAATCCTTCCTTTACATTCTGAACGGCTTTTAATGCAAGATTTTTAAACGGGCCCGAATTGGCGGAAAATATTTTATTGCTGAGATAGAGTGAAATAACAAAACCGCCCAAAACTCCGACCAACACGGTTGCAACAGCAATTCCGACACCTTTTAATTCTACATGTTCAAAATCGAAATTCACATTATTAATAAGACTTAAAACCAAACCGACAAAAACCAGTGAAATTCCTGAAATTCCGGCCACGCCAAAACCAGGAATAACAAATATCTCCAATGCAATTAGTATTAAACCAACCACAAACAAAAGTATTTCCCAGTGTTCTGCCAGTCCTTCGAGGTAGAGTGGCGCAAAATACAAACACTGCAGCAAGAATTGCTATTCCAAGTGGAAATCCAATTCCGGGCGATTGCATTTCGAAATAAATTCCTCCGATAATTGCCATTATCAGTAATCCGGAAACCATAGGATGAACAAGAAATCCAATTATTTTTTCAATCCACGACGGTTCATATTCCACTATCGAATATTCTTTTACTCCAACTTTTTCAAGCACTTCGGGCACATTTTCGGCAATTCCTTCACAAAATCCGAATTCCATGGCTTCTTTGGGTGTGAATGTCAATACTTTTCCGGTGTCAATTAAACCTGCAATGTAAACCCGATCGTCAACCATCGCTTCCGCAATTTTAGGATCGCGACGCCATTTATATATGGTATCATTTTTTGTAATAATTGTATCCTGACCGTGAGCTTCGGCGGTTGCGCGCATTATTGAACGCATGTAGCTTTGGTACTTATCGGGCATAGCCTGCCCGGTTTGATTAACCACAGTGGCAGCGCCAATACTTCCGCCCGGCCGCATATAAATACTGTCGCAGGCAATGGAAATTAGTGCACCTGCCGATGCCGCATTGTTATCGATAAAAACGTATACCGGAATTTTACTCTGGAGAATTTTAGTCCGGATGGAATCGGCGTCCAAAACCGTTCCGCCATACGTATTCATATGAATCAGAAAAATATCAGCCTTCAGCGAATCGGCCGCTTCAAAAGCTTGTCGTGTTTGCCGCCAGGTTGCTTTGGTAATTTCCTGCTGGATATTGAATTTGTATACCAGTTTTTTATTTTCCTGTGCTGTCAAAACCACCGAAATTAAAAGGAAAAACAGAACAATTGTGCTTTTTATCGGTTTCATTATAACTTGTTTTAATCGTTACAAATCTTATAAAAATAATAACTCTTCATGAATTTTGTCGTTGTTTGCGCAAGTTCTGAAATATTTTCGATAGTTGATAAGCCAACTTGTGTAAATCCCAAAAGTTTTGCGTAGTGTTTTGGCTAATTTCACTCAATTAAAAAATTAGTATTTTTACGAAAAAAGTTATACCGATGATAGATTATAAACAAATAATAACTATTGAACCTGGCAAAAGGGGAGGAAAACCCTGCATTAGAGGTATGCGAATTACAGTTAGCGACATTCTTGGCTGGCTGGCTTCGGGAATGACAATTCAGGATATTTTATCCGATTTCGACGAATTGATAGAAAATGACATTTATGCTGCTTTGAAATATTCAGCCTGAAAAAAAACAATTAGTGCCTCGTCAACTCAGAAATGATGCATCGTCATTCCGTCCGTCAGCTTTTAGATTCGGAATCCTTTATTTAACCAGAGATGCTGAAATGAATTCAGCATGACGTCCAAATGAAATACGCCTGACACAACACTAGTAGAAAATTCACTCGCTTCCCACCACTCTTGCAACAGAAAAATCTGACAAATCACTCCCAATAACAATCAAATGAAATCCGCCTATTTTACTAAATTTGCAATTCAAATTTTATTGAGCTAAAAATTAAATGAATAAAAATGAATCTTCACACAGCTAAATGATTCATTTTCATTTCATAAATAATTATAAAATGGAATTAAATGCTTTAACAGCAATTTCACCGGTTGACGGAAGATACGGTAACAAAGTTGAAAATTTGTGGAAATATTTTAGTGAATATGCTTTGATTAAATATCGCGTATTTACCGAAATCGAATATTTTATTGCATTGTGCAAAATCCCGCTTCCGCAACTTACTGAAATTTCGGATGATAGTCTGAATAAGCTTCGTCAGATACATTATAATTTTTCGCTTGAAGATGCTACACGGATTAAAGATATTGAAAGCATTACCAACCATGATGTTAAAGCAGTTGAATATTTTATAAAAGAAGAATTTGATAAACTCAACCTGGGAAAATACAA
This sequence comes from uncultured Prolixibacteraceae bacterium, assembly GCA_963821855.1. Taxonomy (GTDB): domain Bacteria; phylum Bacteroidota; class Bacteroidia; order Bacteroidales; family Prolixibacteraceae; genus Draconibacterium. The sequence goes on from CAWGFJ010000002.1 coordinate 35,638, forward strand.
AGAATTTATTCATTTTGCATTGACTTCGCAGGATGCAAATAACACAGCACTTCCAAAATCTATCGTCGATGCATTGGAAAATGAATATTATCCGTTAGCAGAGGAATTAGTTGCCAAACTTGACGAACTTGCAAACGAATGGAAAGATATTCCAATGCTCGCAAAAACGCACGGGCAACCTGCATCGCCAACAAAATTGGGAAAAGAAATCCGGGTGTTTATCGAGCGTATTCAGGTTCAGTTAACACAATTGAAAGAAATAAAGTGTTATGCCAAATTTGGAGGCGCTACCGGAAATTTCAATGCGCATTTTGTTGCTTATCCAACTATTAACTGGGAAACTTTTGCCAATAAATTCTGTAAGGAAAACCTGGGTTTGGAACGTTCGCAATACACTACACAAATTGCGCATTACGATGATCATGGCGCCATTTTCGATGCAATTAAGCGAATAAACAACATCATCCTCGATTTGGATCGCGATATCTGGATGTACATTTCCATGGGTTATTTCAAACAAAAAATTAAAAAGGGAGAAGTTGGTTCGTCTACCATGCCACATAAAGTAAACCCAATCGATTTTGAAAACTCCGAAGGAAATATCGGAATCGCCAATGCAGGTTTTGAACAGCTTTCGGCGAAACTTCCGGTTTCGAGGCTACAGCGCGATTTAACCGATTCAACCGTCACGCGTTTTATTGGTGTTCCATTCGGACATACCATAATTGCAATAAAAGCCACATTAAAAGGCTTGAATAAACTTCTGCTGAATAAACCGGTAATTGAAAAAGATTTGGACGAAAACTGGGCAGTGGTTGCCGAAGCCATACAAACAATTCTCCGCCGCGAATTTTTTCCTAATCCGTATGAAGCGCTGAAAGATTTAACACGCAGCCATAATGTGATTGACCAACAATCTATTCACAATTTTATTGACAGTTTAAACGTTGAAGATTCAATCAAAACAGAATTAAAAAAGATTACACCTCAGAATTATACCGGAATTTTCTAAAGTTTCGCGCAGCAACGAATGAAAGATTTAATCAAATTACTTCGAAGGTTTTTACCACCATACAAAGGAAAAGTAGTACTGAATTTTGTTTTCAACCTCTTGTCGGCTGTTTTTGGCGCTTTTTCTTTTGTGCTGCTTACACCTGTTTTGGGAATTCTGTTTGAAACAAAGGAAACAGTTCATCGGCTCATGCCATTTGAGTTTTCGCGCGAAGCAATAGAAAATAACTTGTCGTACTTTTTTACTCAGATTATAGAAAAATACGGACAGGTAAGCGCGCTCATTTATATCGGAGTTTTTATGGTTTTTATGGTTCTGTTCAAAGTTGGATTTGCTTACCTGGCAAGTTTTAGCATGATAGGAATCCGAAACGGCGTTGTACGCGACATCCGAAGCCGTATTTACAGTAAAATGTTATCTCTGCCTCTCGGTTTTTTTAACGATGAGAAAAAAGGCGACATCATGGCACGAATGACCGGTGACGTGCAGGAAATCGAAAATTCAATTATGAATTCGCTCGATATGCTGTTTAAAAATCCGATGATTATTGCCATTTCTCTTGTATATATGGTTTATACCAGCTGGTCGCTTACACTTTTTGTGTTTATTATGTTGCCGCTAACAGGTTTGGTGATCGGGCGCGTTGGAAAAAGCCTGAAAAAACAGTCGAGAAAAGGACAAAGCAAACAGGGAGAAATTCTGTCGATAATTGATGAAGATATTACCGGATTGCGTGTAATAAAGGCATTTACAGCAGAAAAAAAAGCACTGGAAAGATTTGAAAAAGAGAATGAAAATTACCGCTTAATTATGAACCGTTTAATGAGCCGTTATTTTTTGGCGCATCCGATGAGTGAATTTTTAGGCACTGCCGTAATAGTTATGGTGTTATGGTATGGCGGAAGTTTGATTCTTTCCAACAGCGCAGGATCGTTAAGTCCCCAGCAGTTCATCGTTTATCTTATATTTTTCTATACAATTATAAATCCTGCCAAAGCGTTTTCCACTGCGTTATATAGTGTTGAAAAAGGTCTTGCCTCTATGGAACGAATTGACCGGATTTTGGGCCAAAAGAACACGATTACTGAAAAACCTGCAGCTATTTCAAAAACTTCGTTTAATGAATCCATTGAATACCGAAATGTAAGTTTCAAATACGTAAACGAAAATGTTCTTAATAATATTAATCTGAACATTAAGAAAGGGCAAACTATAGCATTTGTTGGAAAATCGGGCTCGGGGAAAACTACTTTGGTTGACTTGCTTCCAAGATTCTGGGATGTTACCGAAGGCGGAATTTTTATTGACGGCACTGACATACGCGATATGAAACTTCATGATTTGCGCGGTTTAATGGGAAATGTAAACCAGGAACCAATTCTGTTTAATGAGACTTTTTTTAATAACATTGCTTTTGGCGTTGATGATGCAAAAGAAGAAGATGTAATCCATGCAGCCAAAATTGCCAATGCCCACGAATTTATAATTGCAACAGCCAATGGTTACAACACAAATATTGGCGACCGCGGCGATAAACTTTCAGGCGGACAAAAACAGCGAATTTCCATTGCGCGTGCGGTATTAAAAAATCCCCCGATTCTAATTCTCGACGAAGCAACCTCATCGCTGGATACCGAATCGGAGAAGTTGGTTCAGGAAGCCCTGGGAAATTTAATGAAGAACAGGACTTCGCTGGTTATTGCTCATCGCTTGTCAACCATAAAGAATGCCGACCTAATCTGCGTAATTCAGGATGGGAAAATTATAGAAAAAGGAACTCATGATGAATTAATCGCCAAAGGAGGACATTATAAGAAACTCCATAAGTTGCAGATTTTTTAAATAATACACTTATTCTTTTGAAGCCAGTACATCAACCAAATGAATGGTTTTTATCGGTAATTTTTGTTTCGTTAATATAAGCCTGAATATTCATTAAACACGATGCTTCAGTTGACACAATGTATTCTGCCCCGGTTTTAAGTGCATGTTCCACTTTTTGTTCCGTCATGGCGGCAGATATGGAATGAAATTTTGCAGCAAAGGTTCCACCAAATCCACAACAGGTCGTTGTATCTTCCATTTCAGCCAGTTGCAAACCCTGCACTTTTTTTAAAAGAATCCGTGGTTCATCTTTTAAACCATATTCACGTAAACCTGCACATGCATCATGATAAGTTACTTTGTGATTGAACACGGAACCAAAATCTGTTTTTCCCAGGTGATTGACCAAAAAATCAGAAAATTCATAGATCCGTAGAATTAGTTGATTTACCTGTTCCAGTTTTTCAGCGTCATCTTTAAAAAGCTGCTTATAATAGTTTTTTACAAATCCGGTACACGATGCGGAAGGAGATACAATCGTATCGCAATGTTGGAAATCATTCAGGAATTTTAATGCAAGTGTTCTGCTTTCTTTCCAGTAGCCACTGTTAAATGCAGGTTGTCCGCAACAGGTTTGTTCCGGATTGTAATTAACAGTGCAGCCAGCCTCTTCCAGTATTTTAATAAAATTCAAACCGGTTTCAGGATAAAGCTGATCGATAAAACAAGGGATAAAAGCATCGACTTTCATTATAGCTATTTTATGGTGAAATTAGGCAAAAGGTAACGAACCCAAAAAGAAAAAGCTGTATTTCTACAGCTTTCTGCACGGGAGGAGAGACTCGAACTCCCGACACCTGGTTTTGGAGACCAGTGCTCTACCAACTGAGCTACACCCGTGTTTCTTTTTTTGCGAGTGCAAATATAATAATTCATTCCAAATTACCTATATGCAGGCAGGTTTGAATACATTTTCCTACCAGCGCACACAAAAAAGTTATTAACAGAAACTTTAACAAAAAATCCACTAGAAAATTCTAGCGGATTTGGTAGCGGAGAGAGAGGGATTCGAACCCCCGGAACCTCTCAGTTCAACGGTTTTCAAGACCGCCGCAATCGACCACTCTGCCATCTCTCCGGGCGCGACAAAAGTAGAATATTTTTTGAAACGGCAAAAACGTTTTAAACTAAAAAGTAGGTACATGCTGAAAAAAAAAAGAAATATAATTGCTTTTTTAAAACTTATTTCTGAATTTAGTGTGCCATTAATAAAGTTCTCTAAAACTACTGATTTTACTGGTATTTCGAGATATTTTTTGTATATTGGCTATCTGTAAAACAGAACTTTAACTATTTTATAATTTTTTATAAGTATTTATTTATCAACATTTTAACCATTATTAAAATTTTTGCCGTATGAACAAAGCACAATTAATTGATGCAATGGCCGAAAAAGCAGGCCTTACTAAAGCTGACGCAAAAAAAGCTCTTGACGCATTTGTAGGTGCAACAACTGATGCATTAAAAGGTGGTGACAGAGTAGCTCTTATTGGTTTTGGTTCTTTCTCTGTATCGGAACGTGGTGCAAGAACAGGAAGAAATCCACAAACAGGTAAAGAAATTACTATTCCTGCAAAAAAAGTAGTAAAATTCAAAGCCGGCGCTGAACTCAGCGACGCTGTGTCTTAATCTCTACAGGAATATAAGAAAAAAGGGAAACATGTTGTTTCCCTTTTTTTATTCTAAATCGTCAAAGATTAATTTATGCAAAAGGAATTATTGGAACATCTGTCTACGTTTTTAACCGAAAACCGGCTTGCCCAGTTCAATAAAATAATAGAAAACAGAACCCACTATATAACTGTAGTGCTGGAAGATATTTACCAGGCACAAAATGCAAGCGCAGTGTTGCGAACCTGCGATTGTTTTGGAATTCAAAATGTACATATTATTGAAAACCAGAATAAATTCCAGGTGGATACAGAGGTTGCCCTGGGCTCTTCGAAATGGCTTACTTTACATTCATATAACGAAAAGCAGAATAACAGCCTCGAAGCAATCCGGACTTTGAAAAGCCAGGGTTACAGGATTGTTGCGACTTCGCCGCATATTAACGAACAAAAGCTGCCCGATTTTGATATCTCTGCCGGTAAAACCGCGCTGGTTTTTGGTTCCGAGTTACCCGGAATTTCAGCTATCATAAAAAATGAAGCTGATGAATTTCTGAAAATTCCGATGTATGGATTTACCGAAAGTTTTAATATTTCGGTTTCAGCAGCCGTAATTTTGTACGACATCACAGAAAAAATGCGTAAGAACGCTCAATTAGCCTGGCAATTAACCGATGATGAAAAAATTGAATTAAAAATTCAGTGGATTCGAAAATCGGTAAAAAGCAGTAAAATGATTGAAGCACGATTCCGGGAAGAAAAAAATAAAAACCCGGATTAAGCTATATCCAACATTTTCTCCACATCGGCCAGTTTCATCAATTTTACACCAAGCTTCTTCCAGTTTTCGAATGGCAAAGGAATATTTGGCAATTCTTTAATGGCATCTTCAATCACAATTACATCTTTTACTTCCGAAACCAGGCCAACAACTGCATCGTTAACACAAACATTGGTGGTTACGCCATAGACAATTACGGTTTCAGGTGATAATTCAGCAAGAATTTTACCGGTATATGGATTTCCGGTAAATACATCAAAAGCATCTTTACGAATTATAATATTTCGCTTCATTTTTATTTTTGAAAATGCAGTGTTTTTCTCGTAATTCTTATCCCAGTCATAAATAACAGGATCTTCAGGTGCAGTTGATGAAACATATTCAGCACCGGCCGTATGTGCCATACAATGTGGCGGGAATGTTTTAATAAAATCAGGATTATCGGATAATTCCTTTGAATTTTCGTAGTGAAAATCGGCAGTATTGACAACCGGAATGGAATTATCCTTTGCTATCTGCGTGAGCTTTTCCCACTTTTCCTGTAAATGCTCTGCTCCCGGAACATATAGCTTTCCTTCGGGTATAACAAAATCATATTGTGTGTCCACATTCCAGAATATCAAGCCTTTCCTATTTTTCATATCGTTCATTATTTTTATGCAAGTTATAAACCGTAACCCTTAAATATAAAACCCCGGAATTGCTCCCGGGGTTTTACAGTTAAATAGTTTTATCTATAATCCGCTTTCAACAAAGGTTTTAAATTCCTGATCGTTAAATGTTACACCCAATTTCTTTTCCGTTCCGTCCGGTTCAATAATTACATGGTATGGTATGCTGTTTGTTTTATAGTTCATAATCTGCCAGTCGAGATTTTTTTCGCCGAGTGTTTTTTTCACTTTGCCATCGGCTTCCGAAGTAAACCATTCGCTTTCATCAAGTTTTGTGCGGTCGTCGGTGTATAAACCAACCAATATGTAGTCGTCAGCAAGCATTTGTTGAACTTCGGGATCGGTCCAAACCGTATTTTCCATTTTTTTACAGTTGGAACATGCATGGCCTTTAAACACTACAAATAAAGGTTTTCCCTGTTCTTTTGCACAAGCAAGGGCCTGATTGTAATCGAAATAACCGGGCAATCCGTGAGGCAAATGAAGCTTGTCGCCGTACTTAGCCGGGCCACAAAGTTCTGCAGTACTATTCGAACTTACATTGGCTGAAGTGGCAGGCCTTAAATACGAATTTTCGGTTTGTGGCGGAATTAATGCCGATACGGTTGCCAAAGGCGATCCAAGCAATCCGGTAAAAAGATAAATGGTAAAAACAAAAGTTACCATTGCAAGGAAAAGCCTTCCAATTCCGACAAATGGCAAGTCGCTGTCGTGTGAAAATTTTATTATACCAAGAAAATAAAGTCCAAGCATAAAGAAAATAACTATCCAGATTGCCAGGTAAATATCACGGTTTAATATTCCTAAACCGTAAACCTGGTCGATATTACTCAGGAATTTCAGCCCGAAAGCAAGTAAAATAAAAGCAAAAACAACTTTAATAGAATTTAACCATGCTCCCGATTTTGGCAATTTATTTAACGCCGAAGGGAAAATCGCCAGCAAAGTAAATGGCGTGGCAAAAGCAAGCCCAAAAAAGAACATACCGGTTAAAGGCCTCATTCCACCTCCCTGAACTGCCTGAATAATTAAAGCGCCAATAAACGGCCCTGTGCATGAAAATGATACAATTACTGTTGTCAGCGCCATAAAAAATGCACCAATCATTCCTCCTTTATCGGCTTTTGAATCGGTTTTATTTACCAGACTACTTGGTAATACAATCTCGAAAGCTCCGAAAAATGAAATGGCAAAAGTTAAAAATAACAGGAAGAAGATAAGGTTTGGAAGCCAATGCGTACTTAATAAACTTCCCACATTGGGTCCAAAAATACCAAACGAAAATAAAGCGCCAAGTAAAGTAAAAATCAACATAATTGAGAAACCAAAGAAGAATCCGGTTCGAATTGATTTTCCGCGGTTTTCGCTGCCACGCATAAAAAACGAAACCGTCATTGGGATCATTGGAAAAACGCAAGGTGTTAATACTGCAGCTAATCCCGCAAGCACCGAAATCAAAATAAAAAGCCACAACGACTGACCTCCTGTTGATTGCGCGCTAAAGTCGATATCAGATACCGCTTCGCCTGTGCTTTTAGCTGGCGCTGCACTGTTTCCCTGGTTAAATTTAAATGAAAAATCAGCGGTTTCCGGTGGTGTGCAGTTTTCTTCGTTGCAACTCATAAACAATACATTCCCATCTATGGTTACAGGAGCATCGGAGTGTAGTTTTATTTTTTGAGTGAATGTAACTTCATCGGCATAATAGGAAACATTCAGATTAAATTGTTCATCGAAAATGGTTGTAGGTTGTTTGCTTTTTTGAATATCACCAATAAAATCGAATAATGTGGAATCGTTGTAACTGATTGTAGTGGCAATTGGCCCGCCTTCGGGTAAATATATATCGTACACATGCCAACCTTCCTCAACCGTAGCCTTAAATATTAGTTCGGCTTCATTGCCGTTTTGTTTTGAGTCGAATGTCCAGGTAGTAGGATTTAAAATCTGAGCTTTTAATAGTAGGGCAAATGCAACAAGCGCGACAATTAACGTTATTTTTTTCATCTTGTAAATCTGTTTTCAATAATTACATCTACAAATGTAGATTTTTACATATTATAAAAACGAAGCCATTTTAAGTTTTCTAACCCAACTTTCCGTTTTAATACAATTAACCTTCGAAATTAACGGTAATCTTATTTTAAAAAAATACAATTCATAAAAAAATAGCCGTTCTTAAAAAAACGGCTACTTTTTCAGAGTATAATTTCTTCCATATTTTCGTCGTAAAAATGATATTCCAAATAGGAATAAGCGCTAACCGCTTCTATTTTAACCCATTTAAAATATTTTAAAAACCACTCATTTCGGATGCTTTTCAAACCTTTTGTAAGATAAGCTGCTGCATACGGATGTAATCGCAATATTAGTTTTTTCTTATTCAAATCCTTTAAAACGTATTTCACCTTACCATCAATTTCATCGGCAAAAAGTATTGTAGGCATAATTTTCCCGCTGCCTTTGCATGTCGGACAACTTTCGGCAGTTTCAATACTTTCTTCCGGTCGCACTCTTTGCCGTGTAATTTGCATCAGGCAAAATTTACTCAATGGCAAAATGTTATGTTTTGTTCTGTCTACAGCCATCACCTCTTTTATGTGTTCGTAAACTTTTTGGCGATTGGCCGCAAAATGCATGTCAATGAAATCAATCACTATGATTCCACCCATGTCTCTCAACCGTAATTGTCTTGCTATTTCGTTACAGGCTGCAATGTTAACATCAAGGGCGTTGGTTTCCTGGTCGACTCCTGCTTTTGCACGATTTCCACTATTAACGTCAATTACATGGAAAGCTTCGGTATGCTCAACGATTAAATAGGCACCATCCTTAAAAGATACGGTTTTACCAAACGAGGCTTTTATTTGCTTTTCAACACCAAAATGGCTGAAAATAGGAGCCTTTCCTTTGTAAAACTTTACAATCTTTTTTTTGTCAGGCTGAATGCTGCCTATGTAATCGCTTACCTCGTTGCAAACCGAGCGGTCGTTAACAAATATGCTGTTAAAGTTGGTATGATAAATATCGCGCAACAGTGCAGTCGTCCGGTCTATTTCGCCAATTACCAGCGCCGGAGCATTAATTCTTCCAAGCTTGTGAAATGTGGTTTCCCATTTGTCGACTAAACCTCTGAGTTCCTGGTCGAGTTCCGCTACTTTTTTACCTTCTGCCACAGTTCGGACTATCACTCCGTATTTCCGCGGTTTAATACTCTGAACAAGTTTCTTCAACCGGCTTTTTTCTTCCGTGGTTTTTATTTTCTGCGAAACCGAAACTTTATCGCTAAATGGCATTAGAACAATGTTGCGGCCTGCAATCGAAATTTCGGATGTTAATCTCGGACCTTTTGTGGAAATAGGTTCTTTCGAAACCTGTACCAGTATTTTCTGGCCCACTTTTAACAGTTCGTTTACCTTTCCTTCCTTGTCGATATCTGGTTCCGATTGAATTCGTGAGAGGGAAGAAATTTTGTTTTTTCGGGATGAAACAAGACGAAGAAATTTGTTTAGTGTTGCAAACTGGGGGCCCATGTCGAGGTAATGCAGAAAAGCATCTTTTTCGTAGCCAACATCGATAAAAGCGGCATTTAAACTTGGCATTATTTTTTTCACTTTGCCCAGATAAATATCTCCTACGGCAAATCTTGCCCCGCTTTTTTCTCTCGTTAATTCAACAAGCTTTTTATTTTCCTGTAAGGCAATTACAATTTCGGATGGAGTTACATCAATTATTAAATCGCTACTCACAACCTTAATTAAATCTTTTAATTCGTAAATACTAATGATTAAACAGACTAAACCTAAGACAAATATGCCTTAGGTTTAATCAATATACGTTATAAGAAATTATCCTGTAATTTCTTATTTCTTCTTTTTGTGCCGGTTTTTGCGCAGTCTTTTTTTGCGCTTATGCGTAGCCATTTTGTGTCTTTTTCTCTTCTTTCCGCTTGGCATAGCTTTTATTTTACCTGTTTTTTAACTTGAGATACAAAAGATTTCGCTGGTTTAAATGAAGGTATATTGTGTGCGGGAATAATAATGGTTGTGTTTTTCGAAATATTCCTGGCGGTTTTTTCTGCCCTTTTCTTAACTACAAAACTACCAAAACCTCTTAGGTAAACATTTTTACCGTCAACTAATGAATCTTTTACAGTTTCCATGAATGCTTCAACTGCTTTTTGTACAGTTACTTTTTCGATTCCAGTATTCTTCGAAACTTCATTTACAATATCTGCCTTTGTCATTTCTTAAAATATTTAATTTTCAATGTATTAAATGGATAATTTGAGTGTGCAAAAATAAAAATAATTTAAAAACCCAAAAGCTTTTCAATTAATTTATTTTTGTTTTTAATAAGATTTTAAGTGAGTTATTGCGAAATGAACGTATTTATACATCAAATTTATTCATGGTTTTCGTTCCATAAACGAGAGCTTCCGTGGCGTAGCACGCGCGATCCTTATAAAATTTGGCTGTCGGAAATTATTCTTCAGCAAACCAGAATTTTGCAGGGAATTGATTATTATCAACGCTTTATTGAAAAATTTCCAACCATTTTCGACCTGGCAAATGCTTCGGAAGATGAAGTTTTGAAGCTTTGGCAAGGACTTGGCTATTATTCACGCGCACGAAATTTGCATTATACAGCTCAGTTTATCGTCAATAATTTCAACGGCAGGTTTCCAACCGATTATAAAACCATATTGTCGTTAAAAGGCATCGGACATTATACGGCGGCGGCAATTTCGTCAATTGCATTCGATCAGCCTTATCCTGCTGTCGATGGAAATATATACCGTTTAATCAGCCGCTATTTTGGAATAAAGTCGCCTGTCGATACCGAAAAAGGGAAAAAAGAAGTAATTGAAATTGCAAAAGAACTGATGCCAAAAAAAAATGCAGGGTTTCATAATCAGGCTTTAATGGAATTCGGTGCACTTCAGTGTATTCCTAAATCTCCCAACTGTAAAATATGCCCGTTGTACGATTCGTGTTACGCGGTAAAGCACAATTTGCAAAATGAACTTCCATTAAAAACAAAAAAAACAAAACAGCGAACCCGGTATTTCTACTATTATTTAATCGAATATAAAAACTCAATCTATTTTGAAAAACGCGAAACCAACGATATCTGGAAAAATCTTTACCAGCTTCCGTTGCTCGAATCTGTGGAAGAACTTTCAGAGTCGGAAATTTTAAATTTATCTTTCGGTTCGGTAAAAAATGCGGATGCAAATGTAAAGTTGGTTTCAGCAAGTAAGAAAACATATATTGAGTCACCAGGTAATAATCGCCAGGCTTATTCACCTTGAAATAAAAAATACAAAACCATTAAGCGATAAATATATTCGGGCAAATAAAAAAGATATTTATAAATTTGCTGTTCCAAGACTGGTTGAATTATTTTTGAACGATGCCGGTTATTTGGAAAATTAATTTCGGGATTGATGTTTAAATAAATATAGTTTTTGTATTTTTAGAAGTTAACCTAAAAAAAATAAAAATCATGTCGGTAAACAAAGTAATTTTAGTTGGAAATGTGGGCAGAGACCCCGAAGTAAAATACCTCGAACAAGATGTTCCTGTTGCAAAATTCACACTCGCCACATCGGAATCTTACAGGGCAAAAAATGGTGAAAGGGTTGAATCTACAGAATGGCACAATATTGTGTTGTGGCGTGGATTGGCCAAAGTTGCCGAACAATATGTAAAAAAAGGATCCAAACTTTATATTGAAGGCAAAATCACACATCGCCAATACGAACAGGACGGCGTTACAAAATATTTTACCGAAGTAGTTGGCAACAACATGGTTATGTTGGACTCCAGGGAAAGCCGCGAAAAGTCAGGTGACAGTTATAACAAAGATACTTCACCTGATAGCTGCTGCAACTCCACCTACGATTGAAGAACCTGAAATGGATGATGATTCCGGTGGCGATGATGATTTGCCCTTCTAATTAAAAACAAATTCATTTGGAAACAGAGACGATTCAAGATGCATTAGTTTTGGGCAACTGGGGCATTCAATTTCACCCGCTAACCTTTAGCCTTGTTATTTCGCTAATAATTGTATTGTTGCTGTTGTTTGTTTCTGCCTTAATCAGCGGTTCTGAAGTAGCCTATTTCTCGCTTACCCCTACCGATAAGCAAAAGCTAAAAAAGAAAGGAAGAACAAATCACCGCGTACTCAAAAATCTTGAAAATCCTGAAAGGCTGCTTGCCACAATATTGGTTACCAATAATTTTGTGAATATTGGTATTATTATACTAACGGCGAAAATAACCAACAGCCTTATAACAATTGAAAATGCGCCTGTTATTGAATTTATTTTGCAGGTCGTTCTCATTACTTTTTTCCTGTTGTTATTTGGCGAAATAATGCCAAAAGTTTACGCCACACATTTTACCTTGCCGTTTTCGAGGTTTATGGCGTATCCTCTGCAAATCCTGGAGCGAATCTTCAGTCCGGTGAATTCAATTCTCATTCGTTCAACTTCGTTTGTTAACAGGCGATTGCAAAGCCACCGAAAGAATATTTCAGTAAATGAAATATCGCAGGCACTGCGGTTAACTTCAGATCAGGAACTTTCGGACGAAAAAGATATTCTGGAAGGTATTGTAAAATTCGGTAATAAAAATGTGGTGGAAATTATGCGGCCACGTGTCGATGTGGTTTCGCTCGATATTAAAACAGGCTTTAATAAAGTTTTGGAAGAGATTAATGATTCAGGCTTTTCCAGAATTCCGGTTTATACCGAATCTTTCGACAATATTAATGGTATATTATATATCAAAGACTTATTGCCGCACAGCCACAAAGGCGAAGCTTTTAAATGGCAAACGTTGGTTCGCCCGCCGTTTTATGTGCCCGAAACAAAAAAAATTAATTCATTGCTCGAAGAATTTCAAAAGAATAAAGTGCATGTGGCAATTGTTGTCGATGAATATGGCGGAACTTCAGGAATAGTTACTCTTGAAGATATTCTGGAAGAAATTGTTGGCGACATTATCGATGAATTTGACGAAGAAGAAAACTATTTTTCAAAATTAACCGATAACTCATTTCTCTTCGACGGGAAAACAATGCTGGGCGATTTTTACAAAGTTGTAGAATGCGACGACAATCTTTTTGATGACATTAAAGGCGATGCAGATACACTTGCCGGATTGATTCTTGAGTTGAAAGGTGAGATTCCGCCGTTAAAGGAAAGAATAAAATGTAAGCAGTTTTTATTCACTATCGAAGAAGTTGATAACCGCAGAATAAAACAAATTAAAGTGGTTATTTTACCCGGAAAGGAAATTCGGGATTAAAGATATTATTCAACTTCAGGTTCAAAAATTTGCATTGATATCAAAATACAACGTCTAATAATAATTTTCATCTTTTGCGTTAAACACTGATATGAAGTTTATTTCAAAAATAGGTATAATTCTTCTGCTGATTTTTCAGGTTCGTTGGATGCAAAGAAAAATACACGCCAAAACCGCGTGGTTATTTCCGAATCGATTTTCCGGAGAAAAAATATCATTCATTACGTTCAGGATTTCCGTATGAATTTGACATTCCGGATTATTCAGTAATTCAGAAAGACAGGTTTAATCCCGAAGAACCTAACTGGATAAATATATCGATACCTGAGAATAAAGCTGAAATTCATATTTCGTACTACAATCTGGATAATCAGCCGAAACCAAATAAAGTTTTGTTAAACCAGTTTCTGGAAGAAACACGAAAACTCGCCTATAAGCATACTATTAAAGCTGATGCAATTGAAGAACAGGTTTTTATGAATCCTTCAAAGGATGTTTACGGTTTAATATACCGAATAAACGGAAATGCAGCTTCGCCAATGCAGTTTTACCTTACCGATAGTACAAGCCATTTTTTGCGTGGAGCGCTTTATATCCGCCAAGTGCCAAATATCGATTCTATTCAGCCTGTCTTGAATTTCCTGGAGCCCGATATTATTCATTTAATTGAAACAACCACCTGGAATTAATGCCTTTTATAAAAAAAATAGAAACAGAAGCTGGAATTATCGGAATCTGGGAGATTTCCGAAACCGCCGAATCGATTCAAAAGGATTATAACTTTTTACTATCGGAAAAATTTGTATACGAGAAAATTAATGCCGAAAAGAGAAAAATCGAATTTCTGGCGACCCGTTTAATGCTTAAAAAAATAGTAGGCGAAAAAACCGAAATAATATATCACGATACAGGTAAACCTACTATAAAAGACAGTCATTTACATGTTAGCATTTCACATTCTGCAAGCGTTGTAGTTGTTATTGTTTCCAACGATAAAAGCGGTATCGATGTGGAACAAACCAACCGTAAGATCGATATGGTGGCAAAGCGGTTTCTCAGTCGCGAAGAATATTTCCATATACAAAACCTTCAGCAATCGCAAATGGCAAAAATTATTTACTGGGGCGCCAAAGAGAGCATTTTTAAATGTTCCGATTACCAGGGAGTGCATTTCTATAAACAAATTCATATTCATCCGTTTCCAATAAGGAAAGAAGGAACTTTTTCGGGAAAATTAATAGCTGAAAATACTACCGAAAAGTTCAAACTTTGGTATTTTACCTATCAAAACAATATGGTTGTTTTTTGTGTTGAAGACAAAAACGTTAAACAATGAAAGACACAAAAGATCAGATTCTGGTTATTTTTGGCGCTTCAGGCGATTTAACAAAACGAAAATTAGTTCCGGCGCTATACTCGCTATTTAAGCAGAAATTATTACCGGAAAAATTTGTCGTTTTAGGCGCTTCAAGAACAAAAATGTCGGATGATGAATTCAGGGAAAAAACGGATGAGTTTTTGCCAACCGGTGAAAATACAGACGATTTTAAACAAAAGCTGTACTATCAGCCAATTGCCGATAAAAAAGCCGACGATTTGATTCCTCTGAAAGATCGGCTAAAAGAACTTACAACATCACTGGATATACCCGAAAATTATATCTTCTATTTGTCGACTCCACCATCACTTTACGGTATTCTTCCAAAATACCTGTGTGAAATTGGGTTGAGCAAATCAGAAAAAAACTTCAGAAGGCTCATTGTCGAAAAACCTTTTGGCACTGATTTGGAATCGGCTAAAAAGCTCAATATTAATTTGCTGAATTATTTTAAGGAAGATCAGATTTACCGTATCGATCATTATTTAGGTAAAGAAACAGTGCAAAATATGCTGGTAGCCCGGTTTTCGAATGGCATTTTTGAACCATTGTGGAACCAGAATTATATCGAACGGGTTGAAATTACATCAGCGGAAAGCCTTGGAGTGGAAAACCGTGGCGGTTATTACGATCATTCCGGCGCCTTACGCGATATGGTTCAAAACCATATGATGCAACTTGTAGGGTTTGTGGCAATGGAGCCTCCGGTGGTTGTCGATGCTGATGCTATTCGAAATGAAATTACCAAAGTTTTTCAATCAATAAGGCCGATCTCTGAGAAAAATGTTTCAAAATATGTTATTCGTGGTCAATATACCGAATCGAAAATTAAAGGAAAAAATGTAAAAGGATATCGCGATGAAGACGGGATAGATAAAAACTCACGTACCGAAACATTCGTCGCTTTAAAATTCTTTATCGATAACTGGCGTTGGGCAGGTGTTCCTTTTTATATCCGTACCGGAAAGAGACTTCCCACGCGCGTAACTGAAATTGTAATCCATTTTCAAAGTGTACCTCATCATTTATTTGGTCATTCGTCGTTTTACAAAACCAATAATCAGTTAATTATCCGAATACAGCCCGATGAAGGAATATTATTGAAATTTGGTATGAAAACGCCTGGTGCAGGTTTCGATGTACAAACGGTAAATATGGATTTTCATTATTCCGATTTGGCGGATACAGAACTTCCTGCAGCATATGAAAGGCTTTTACTCGATTGTATGCAGGGCGATGCTACATTATATTCCCGTGGCGACGCAGTTGAACAAGCATGGGAATTTGTTCAGCCAATATTAAATGCCTGGCAAAAAAATTCGGAAATACCCATTTACGGATATCCGGCAGGTACATGGGGGCCTGAAGTTTCAAACAAGATTATCTCGGGCGGTAACTGGCGTCATCCATGTAAAAACTTAACCGACGATGGTTTATATTGTGAACTGTAAGTTAAATTGATTGTTTATTCAATAAATTTAAAAAAACAGAAATGTCTCCATCAACCGAAGTAAGAATTTTTGACGACCCAAAAGAAGTTGTTAAGGCATTGGCAAAAGAAATCTATAATCTTACAATAAGTTCTAAACAACCGAGAATCAACATCGCGCTTTCCGGCGGAAATTCACCGGCTTTGCTATTTAGCAAAATGGCAAAAAAATACAACGAATCCATTTCGTGGGAAAGAATTCATTTTTGGTGGGGCGATGAGCGTTGTGTTCCACCGGAAAATAAGGACAGCAATTTTAAAATGGCGAATGATTTGCTATTTTCAAAAGTTCAGGTCCCCGAAGAAAATATTCATCGTATAAAAGGAGAAAACAACCCGGATGAAGAAGCCGAAAGATACACCCGGGAAATTGAAGAAAATTTGAATTACCGCGGAAATAACCCGGTATTCGATTTGGTGATTCTTGGACTTGGCGAAGATGGCCATACCGCTTCGATTTTCCCCGACCAGGTTGAACTTTTTGAAGAAGAAAGAATTTGTGCAGTTAGCCAACACCCAATAACGGGACAAAACCGGATTACATTAACAGGAAGGGTTTTAAACAATGCCAGCAGGGTATTTTTCCTGGTTGTTGGTACAAAAAAAGCACAGCGGTTATCCGAAATAATGAATGACGACGAAGCTGCCAAGTTGCTGCCGGCATATTATATTTCGCCAAATGTTGGAAAATTAATTTGGTTTGTCGACAAAGCTGCTGCTTCAAAGATCGCTTAAAGCAAAGTATTAAATGAATAGTTTATTCAACAGGTTTTAAGCCTAAAATATCCTTCCCAAAGTCGATGGTTTCATTCGATACATTTTTATAGCTCCCCGAAAAAAGTTCACAGGCAATAGGATGGCAAGCTGCTTCGGGAAATGCCATTTTAACTTTTTTGCCGGATTCGGTGCCTAATTGATCGAACATTTTTAGCATTGCACTAACTTTTACCGTTTGATCCTGGTTTTCTTCATCTTTATAATAATAGGCTAAAAATACAGGGCATGTAACATTTTCGAATGTTTCCTTATTCATGGTTTCATCTATCAGTTGCTGAAGGTAAACCGTACCTTCCATTCTGTACCTGCAATACCAATACCGGCATTCCTTCGAATCAACATCTTCATTTACCACCCGGTACAAACCTCCGTTTACTTTACGTCCGATTTGCAAACCCCAGGGTTTTGAAAGCAAAAATGCTGCATTGTTATTTATCCGAATATTTGGCGAATACAGAATTAATGCGTATACATATTCCGGAAAATCAGCAGCCAGTTTCAATCCTAATGTTCCGCCTGTTGAAGTGCCCATTATTATTACTTTCCTTCCCAGGCTTTTCGCAACCATAAGGGCATTTTTTGCCGATTCCCATAAATTATCCGAAGTCATATCAATTAGCGGATCTTCTGTGATTATCCCATGAGATGCCAATCGGGGGAAATAGGCGTTAAATCCAAACCGTTTTGCAAATTCAACATTTGCAGGAAATCCATCATACCACGAAGCCGAAAAACCATGCAAATATAAAAGGCAATATTCGGTGCGCTCTTTAAGTGTATCATCCGCCCATACTATTCTGGATTCATTATCTGGTTTTATTTTTAATCCTGCATCATTCTGTTCAACATAGGTTTCCATATTTGAAATGCTTGCGGAAAGTGAAGGCAAATCCTTTGAAAGCTGTGCCTTATCCGGCTTCGGACCTAAAAGATAAACTGCGATTAAAATAAAAATCAGATAAATAAAGAACCGGCGAATTTTTTTCATTTCAACAGATTTTTGACGTGCAATTTACAACTTTTAGGTTTGGATTTTGGCGCTTGAAGGAATTTGAAATTGATGTATATCATTCGTGAAACTAACAAATCTGTACAACTTTAATTTTAAGCAATTTACCAAGTTTGTGAATTTTATGCGCTATATGGCCAATGCCAATTGCACAATGATGGGCAGGTCCCTGCTTCGACCACCGATTCATAAATTCCCTTGCATTAAGCGGAAATTTATACCTGCTGTTTGTATTCCCGATTTCGAGTACCGGGCCGGAAACCGATTTCCCCTCGGCAACCAAAAGAAATATTTCATCTTTTCCTTCAACAACCGACAATAAAGTAACCGGGCCGTTTTTAACGCTCATTTGTATAGATAATCCTTTCCCCGGTTTTCCATGATATACCGGCAACGGCACTAATTTCACTTTTTCTTCCGACATTAAATAATGCGCGGGGCCGTCGTGGCCAAGAAGAACAACATCGTCAATAAAATCCATCAGATAAAATTCGGAGAAAGAACCACCTGCGCCAAATTCTGACATAATCTTCATCGCCTGAGCATTTTTCACTTCACATTCACCTGCAACCGGAATATTTTTTCCTGTTAACAATGTGTTTCCTGCAATTACAGAAGTAACAATGTCTTCGTATTCATTACCCGATTCGCCTTCATAATAATAAGCCATTGAATTTAATTGGTGAGCATCGATTAATTTATCGAGCGCCAAAGACGATTTTGCTGCTCTTTTCAGTTCTTCATTTTTACAATCATCAGAAACTGCGAATGTATTGTAAAACTCATCAAGCTTCGCTTCGACTTCGCTGTCGGTTAATCTGTCGCGAAATTTTTTTAGCTCGCACATTTCCAGCATTTCGAAGTGCGTTCCAAAAACAACAGATTGTTTTGTTAAATCGGTGTAAACGTCGAGCATTCCTCCGTAATAATGGCCAAGTATTCCCATGCGATTATTGCTAATGGATTTTAAAACCCTCGCTGCTTCTACCCATGCGTTAATTTCATTCCAGGTTTCCCGGTCATCGAGAAAGCCGGTAACGATTTCGTAATTTATTCCGGCACGATTAAAAACGCCGGCAATTTCGGGAACTGAACAAGCCTGGCAATGCTCAAGCCAAATCCCTGTCATTTTTCCGCGGTCGTTCAATGCATTAAAAACATTGTAATTGAGTTGAGATACAGGTTGCAAATTCAGCACGATAACCGGAACTTTCACTTTTTGAACCACAGGCAAAACCGTTGATGAAAGCGCATAAGTAGAAATATAAAGAAATATAATATCGACATTCTGCGTGACAAAAAAATCTGCAGCTTCCTTTGCCTTTTGTGGATTATCGATCATTCCTGCATCAATCACTTCCACACCAAAATTGCTAATATGTTCATTAATTTTATGTTGGTAATTCTGCAGCTTCTCAAGTAAACTGTCAAATTGATTCCAGTAAGTATCCAATCCAATTCCGAATAATCCAGCTGTAGTTTTTTGCATATTAAATTTATCTGATTTAACGAATTAAAGTCGACTGAATATACTAATTTAAACCCTTATTTCTACCCCGTTTCAACAGATAATCTATCTCGTTTTCTCATTTAATTAGCAGCAGGTAAACATCAATGGAATAAAAACGAAATTTTTTTATTGACATTCGGCTAAATTTGCTTTGATTGGTTTTATTGAATTATTTAAAATGGCTAATTTTCCATCGTTATGATTTAAAGCACGATTCAAACAAAAAGTTGAACTTTTTCCTATGCTAAACCTTTTTAATTCTGCAATTATTACAACAATGAACAAATTCAAAACCATAATAAATTTGATATGAAACATACTAAATTCGTATATTTAGTGATAAATATGGTTTGAAACAGAAAATTAAATTTAAAGTTTCAGAATTTAGATGCTTAAAGCAATACAAATTGTTCATAATATTCCTTATATAAACTAAATTATGAAGTCGGTTTTCGCAATACTTTTTTTATCATTATATGTCTTAGCCATCAATGTTAATGCTTCAGTTTATTCTGTTCCATTAAATCCTGGAGACAATAAAAATATGCAGGTTGCCGCTTGTCCAATATTAGCGGTTTCTGTTACAAATCCCACAAATTGCGGTGGATTAGGTACATTGAATTTCACTTTTACCAATGTGCCCAATGGAGCATATAAAATAAATTTTAGTAGCGGAAGTTTTCAAAATGTTGCCGTTAGCAATGGTAAAGCTACGGTTAATTCGTATGCGAGAACTTATAATAATTTAACCATTACGGTTGATGAATGTACATCTCCATCAGGAATAAACGCTACAGTTATGGAAGGCCAACCTCCAAATCCACCTTCAGTAAGTGTTGATAATATTTGTGGTGAATCCGTTTTAACTGCATCAGACTATTCCGGTACATTGCTTTGGAGCACTGGTGAAAATACAGAAAGCATAACAATTACAAAAGCAGATAATTATAGCGTAACACAAACGATTAGCGGCTGTACGAGCAATGCAATAACTGTAGCAGCAGCGCCGTTGGCAATTCCAACTTTATCGGTATCCGGAACTAATCCACTTGTATGTCTGACGGATGGAACACTTGATTTTTCTTTTACCAATGTGCCATTAGGAATTTATGACATTTCGTACGATGGAGGAACTCTTGAAAATACAATTGTTATCGGCAGCCAGGCAACAGTATTTACTTCTTCCGGCAACTACAATAATTTAAAAATCAATGTAAATGGTTGTGTATCAAAAAACGGCGTAAATGTTACACTTACTGATCCTAATGCACCCAATCCGCCGGATATAAGCGTTGAAGACGATTGTGGAGAATCGAAGCTAATCGCATCTAATTTTACAGGCAATTTAAAGTGGAGTACAGGCGAGACAACCAATAGTATCATAGTAACAGAAGCAGGTGAGTATTCTGTAACGCAAACCATAAATAGCTGTACGAGCGAGGCTGCCATTGAAAATGCGTCTCCAGTGGAAAGTCCGGTGTTGGCTGTTTCGTCACAGGATCCTCAACCCTGCGTTTCAAACGGGAAATTGCTCTTTACATTTACCGGAGTACCCGACGGAACATATATAATTAATTATGATGGCGGAGCTTTCTCTGATGTTAGTGTTTCTGGTAGCGCGGCAACCATTGATGCTGCTCCGGGTATTTATAACAATTTGTTTATTTCGTTAAATAATTGTTCATCGCCAGGCGGAATAAATGCGGTAATAGGCGAATCTGATAAACCTGGTTCACCGGATTTGTCTGTGGAAAGTAATTGTGGTGAATCGATACTAACCGCATCTAATTATTCCGGAACATTGCTTTGGAATACAGGCGAAATTACTGAAAGTATTATCGTAACCGAAGATGGAAAATATTCGGTGACACAAACAGTTGGAGATTGTACCAGCGATGCAGCAATTGATACAATTACAATTCAAATGAAGCCAACAATTGAGGTTCATGTTACGAATCCGGTTAATTGCGGAGATAACGGAAGCCTTGAGTTTACTTTTACAAACGTACCCGACGGTTCGCATACGATTTTATATGACGGCGGAGAATTTACCAATGTAACTGTTGAAAACAATTCAGCAAGCGTAATAATCGCAGGGGGTATATACAATAATCTGAATTTAACGGTGAATAATTGCACTTCGAATAAAGTAAATGCTGTTATTACTGATGCAGTTCCGCCGGATGCACCCATTGTTACAGTAAGCAATAATTGTGGCGAATCCGTGTTAACAGCTTCGGGTTATACCGGAACATTATTATGGAGTACCGGAGATACCACTGCGAGTATTATAGTTACAGAAGCAGGAGAATACACGGTAAGCCAGACAGTTAACAGCTGTAATAGTGCTAATGCTATTGCCGAAGCATTACCAAAAATTATACCTGTTATGTCAATTGAAACTACAGGCCCTGAAACCTGTAACGGGCAGGGAATAATCAATTTCACATTTACCAATCTTCCTGCAGGTTTCGAAAAAACTGTAACGCTTTTTAATGCTGATACTACCTTCAGCGAAATTTATGTGTCTAATAATATGGCAACCTTAGAAATTGAAGCGGGAGTTTATTCAGATTTACGCATAAATGTAAATGGTTGCTTGTCTAATGCTGTTACAGCTATTCTTACTGATCCTGAACCGCCGGCGTCTCCAGTTATATCGGTGGAAGATGGATGCGGAGAATCCATATTAACTGCATCTGGCTACACAGGAACATTACAATGGAGCACAGGTGATACAACAGAAAGTATTACTGTGTCCGAAGCCGGAATTTATTCTGTAACTCAAACATTAAATGGATGTATTAGTGAAGAAGCAACAGTGGAGGCTTTACCAAAAACATTACCTTTATTGTCTGTAATTAAAACTGATCCGACAGTATGTGAAGGACAGGGAACACTTGAATTCACCTTTACGAATGTACCCGACGGCGAATATACAATTCATTATGCGCAAGGAGAATTTCCACAGGTAGAAGTTACTGATAGCAAGGCATTTTTAGAAGTGCCTGCCGGATCATATTACAACCTGACCGTAACTTTCGATGGATGCGTGTCACCAAATGGAATAAATGCAATACTGACTTCTCCTGATGCACCTCAACCGCCTACGATTTCGGTTCAAAATAATTGTGGCGAATCGGTATTAACTGCTTCCAACTATACCGGGAAACTTTCGTGGAATACAGGAGAAACCACAGAAAGCATAATAGTAACCGAACCTGGTGATTATCTCGTTACTCAAACAGTAAACGCATGTATAAGCGATGCTGCGGTCATTAATGCAAATCCAATTGCGATTCCTACTTTATCAGTTTCGGCAATTCTGCCAGAGAATTGTATTGGTGACGGACAACTTAATTTTACTTTCACAAATGTTCCGAATGGAAATTATACGATTACTTTTAACGGAGGAACTTTCAACAATATCGCGGTAAACAACAATAAGGCAAGTATCAGGGTACAACAGGGTACGTATAATAACCTCGTAATATTAGTTGGAAATTGTTCCTCAGCCGATGGGAAAAATATTACAGTTGAAAGTTCCGGACCGCCATCTACGCCAATTATTTCAGCAGAAAATCAATGTGGGCAATCAATATTAACGGCATCAAAGTACACCGGTGAACTATCATGGAATACAGGAGAATCAACCCAAAGTATAACAATCAAAGAATCAGGTGTATATTCACTTACCCAAACGGTAAAAGGCTGCACCAGCAATCCTGCTTATTTAAATGTTTCGGTAAAATCCATCCCATCGCTTTCAGTATCAAAAAGCAATCCTGAAGAATGTCAGGGCTCTGGTTCACTTAATTTTAATTTCTCCGGTGTACCTAACGGAAATTATTCAATAAATTATACCGGCGGAATATTCGAAAATGTGTCTGTTGCAAACAATCGCGCCACTGTAAGCACGCCTGCAGGTACCTTTAGTAATTTAACTATTTCCGTAAACCAATGCACATCTTCTGCCGGTATAAGCGCCGTAATCTCCGATCCTAATCCACCGGACACTCCAATAGTGAGCGTTGAAAACAACTGCGGTGAATCAATTTTAACCGCATCGGAATTTACAGGAGATCTGAAATGGAACACCGGTGAAATAACACCATCTATTATTGTGACAGAAGCAGGCGAATATTCGGTAAAGCAAACAGTCGACGGGTGTTCAAGCGATGCAACCGTTGTTACAGTTTCACCAAAAGAAATTCTTGATCCACCTGATTTCTTGATAACACAAAATTGTGATAACACTTCTACCCTGCTTGCAACCAATTTTGAATTGAACGCATCGTTAAGCTGGAGTACCGGAGAAACAGGTGAATCGATAACAGTAAATTCTGCGGACTCTTATTCGTTAACTCAAATCATCAATGGTTGCGAAAGTGAACCCGTTTCGAAATTTGTACAACTCAAATCTTCCCCCGCACTTAATGCTTCTGTTATAAATCCCGAAGATTGTACAGAACAGGGTACGATTAATTTTGCTTTCTCGGGTGTGCCCGATGGAACATACACTATTAATTACGATGGCGGCAAATTCGATAATGTAATAGTCGCCAACGAAAAAGCTACCGTACAGGCTGAAAGCGGGCTATACCATAATCTCACTATATCAGTTGATGATTGTAATTCTGCCGAAGAAGTGAATGTCGAAATAAAAGCTCCGAATTCGTTAGCCGCGCCAACAATTACAGTTGAAAATAAATGCGGTGAATCGGTTTTAACTGCCGGCGATTATCTTGAAAATGCCGACTTACTTTGGAGTACCAGTGAAACAACTGAAACCATATCGGTTTCTGAAGCAGGCACGTATACACTTACCCAATCTCTAAGCGGATGTAAAAGTTCGTTTGCAACAGCAAAGGCATTGCCAGGTGTACTATTGCCAAAGCCGGAAGTTCAAATCGATAATAATTGTAGTGAAATACTGGTAACCGTCGGTAATCTTGAAACTAACAGCTGGATTTTTTGGGAACACAACAATAACCAGGACAGCACCCAAAACAATTCCTTCAACCTGGTGGAAACCGGAAATTATATATTCTATCAGAAATCGGATAATTGCATTAGCGATGATACATTAATTGTAATAAATTCATTTTCGTCTCCACAGCCACCTTTAAGTCTTGGTGATAAATCGGTGTGTGAAGCAGATCCTATGCCCGAGTTACTTGCAGAAGCTGATCCGCCGGCAGGTAATTACGAGGTAATTTGGTATAGTCAGGCCGAAGGTGGCTCAAAAGTAAATTCACCTGTATTGAATAAAATTGGTACGGTGACCTATTATGCTGAATCGCAAAGCAGAACCGGCGATTGTGTGAGCTTAACAAGAACGCCTGTAACACTTTCGATTAATACAGGGCCAATAACCGGAATTAGGGATACCGATATTGTCGGGAAACCAAACAGCCAGGTTGCAGTCCTTATTTTTCCGAAGAACGAATTAAAATATCAATGGTATATGAATGACAAAGAGATTAGTGGGGCCGAAGGCCAGTATTATTATATTTCCGAATCGCAACGAAAAGATGGAAATGTTTTTTCTGTCGAGGTCGAAATGAATAATGGCTGCAGTTCATTGTTTGCATATTCCTATCCTTCGAAACTCAATAGCGGAGCAATCACTGGTTCAAACAATAATAAATCATCGGAATTAACGGGTTCTTTTGTTGTTTATCCAAATCCGGCAAACAATAGGGTCTTTGTCGCGCTTAACGATTTTAATATTACAGAAGGACAAAAGCTGACAATCAAAATATATTCGGTAAATGGAGCATGTATTTTAAGTACACCATTTGATGTTATTCCAAAAAGCGTTGATACAGAAACATTTCAGCCTGGAATTTATTCAGTGCTATTATACAGCGATATGGATTTGATTGGAACAAAAACCTTGATCATAAGAAAATAGTATATCATAATTTTGTATATGAAAAGAATTCTTATAACTATCCTTTTTACCATTTCTCTGATAATTCTTAAAGCCGGAAATCCCCCATCTTTTAAGCGCTCCGGTTTCTTTGGCGATTATAGCTTATTTTCTTCACAAATATCAGATTTAAATAAAAACTATATTTATCCTGAATGGGGATTTTATATAGATGCAGCGCCGGGATATTCATTTATTGAAAACAACCCTTTGCCAGATTTTGTCTGGAAATACCAGGGTGGTATTGGATATACATTTAATATGGGTTATTTTAAATCCATAACTCCATATTTTAAAGTTAAATCAGGAATAGGAGTTTCCAATTACCGCGAAACACTCGATGCTTACGGAGAAATCCCTCCGAGGCAAATGAGCGATATAGATAATGATTTATATATTGAAAATCTGACACTTAACAATGTGCATAATACAGCAAGCAACACATATATCACTGTACCGCTTTTGTTCGAATTGGGTAACACATCTATCAATAAAATAGGCTACTATGTTAACATTGGTGCCAGTTACTCCTATCTTTTTAATGAGAATTACAAACCATCAGGAACTTATACAACAACAGGAACTTATGAAAAATGGGGCGTAACGCTCGAGAATGTGGATGAGCTTGGATTTTACAGCGAGAAGCAATTGGAGTCGAATGCTCATTTTAAAAAGAATAATATTTCTGTAATTGTCGGCGCAGGTATTACAATTCCAATATCCAGCGTTCTAATATTTAAAGCCGGACTTGTCGGAAATTACGGACTGAATGACATAGGAAATAACAGGCCTGCAAAAAGTAAAAACAGCCCTCTGCCGGATGAGGTTTATAATTACCGGGCAAATTTTACCGATAATAGCCTGGCAATTCTTGAAGGCAGTAAAAACAGGCAAATAGGATTTGAAGTTGGGCTTTACATTTGCAGAAGAGTAAAATGAAAAATAATTACTAAGGAATAATTTAATCTTAATATGCCGGATAGACAGAAGAATATGAGTCGATTTATTGCCCTTTCAGTAGTATTCATTTTCATGTTCTCCACAATAGTGCAAGGAGGAAATAGAAAAAAGTCGGCCGATGAGTTCACTTTTGTGGTAAATAAAGTATTAGTAACGCCTAATGCATCGGATGAGGCAAAAGCGCTTTACCGCTATCTTGCTGATATGTATGGCGAAAAAATACTATCCGGGCAGATGGTGGTTCCCTGGGGTATCGATGAATTGGAATATCTAAAGAATTTAACAGATAAACAACCGGCAATCAGAGGTATCGATTTCATTCATGAAAAAGACAACGATGTTGAAGTCAAAGATGCAATCGACTGGTGGAAAGCCGGAGGAATTCCTACCATTATGTGGCATTGGGGAGCTCCATCGATTGGTGAAGGATACGAAAACAGTAAGAAAAAAATTGATATCGACCGCTGCTTTGATGAAAATACTGCCGAATATAAAGCAATGTGGGATGAGCTTAAAATTAAAGCCGATCATCTCGAAACATTACGCGATGCAAATGTACCGGTATTATGGCGACCCTTCCATGAGTTAAACGGCGACTGGTTTTGGTGGGGAAAACAAGGTCCGGAGTTATTTAAAATGCTTTGGAAAAATATGTTCAATTATTTTGTCAACGAGAGAAAGCTGAATAATTTAATCTGGGTGCTTTGTTACACCGGAAATCCCGATAAAAACTGGTATCCGGGCGATGAGTACGTCGATATCGTTGCCGCCGACACCTACGATGGCGGTTCAATTCCCCAGGTAAAAATGTTTGAAGAAGTTCGTGAAAACGCCGGAAATAAAATTATACCTATCGCCTATCATGAATGCGGAACAATACCTGATCCTGAAAAATGCCGGGAAACCGGAGCCATGTGGAGCTGGTGGATGGAATGGCACACATCGCACCTCGAAAAGATGGATCAGAACTATTTGCGCAATGTTTATAACAATGAACTGGTAATAACACTCGATGAAGTTCCTGATATTGTTGCAGAATATGGAGAAAATATTTTTCTAAACGATTTCAGGGTGGGGAGAAATATCCCGTTTTCGGAATTAAAAAGCTATACCATTGGAAAAAAAACAAGTCCGGGCAGAGTTTCATTAACAGATAACAGGCTTCAGATAACGGCAAGTGGCGCCGATTTCTGGGGTAAAAAGGATGGTGGGCATTTTGTTTTCGAACAAATAGAAGGCGATTTCGATATCAGTATTAAAGTTATTAGTCTCGAGGCAGCGAACTTATATACCAAAGCCGGAATTATGGCCCGGGTCGATTTAACAGCCAAATTCACAACATGTTTTTTTCCAGGTTTTTCCAAATAACAACCAAAGAAATAATAATTCCGGTGGCGTCGAATTTCAGTACCGCCCCGATAAAGGCGGACAATCTTACGCTATTTATCCTGATCCACAGTTGGATATAAAAGATTTCGAGGTTGATTTCCCCGATACATGGATTCGCCTAAAACGTTCCGGCGATTTCTTTAGAGCTTATGTTAGTCACGACAAAAAAAACTGGCATCTGTATTCAAGGCTTAAACAGCAAATGCCCGATAAGTTACTTGTTGGCCTTGCCGTAACATCGCATGATGCCGCAAATTATGCCAAAGCCGAATTTGAAGATATGCTACGCACCTGGCAATGATTTCATTTGACAATCCGGAAAAGCCGGATTAATTGAAAACGGATGATTCATCCTTATTCCTGATACCTATGAACAAAGCAGAAATAAAGGCCTTTCGTAACGAAGCTTTTCAACATCTTAACAACCGAACTTCTTCCCTTTTGGACTACCAGAATGAAGGATAAGGTTAACGGCGGATTTATTACTCATTTTGATAAAGACGGAAATGACACCGGTGAAGATGAAAAATCACTAATTGCTCAAACACGCTGTTTATATACTGTTGCATCAGCACACCGCGCTGGTTACGGGAATGGTGAACTCGCAGAGCTCGCAAAACATGGTGCCGATTTCATTATTGAATAAAATGTGGGATAAAGAATTTGGTGGTTTTTACTGGATGATGGACCGGAAAGGAAATGTAAAAATCGATCAGAAAATTATTTACGGGCACAGTTTTGCCATTTATTCTTTAAGTGAATATACCCTGGCAACGGGCGACAAACGTGGAATTGAATATGCTGAAAAGACTTTTGATTTGATTACAGAAATATTGTGTCGACAGCCGTTTCGGCGGTTATTGGGAAATGTTTCTCCGCGACTGGACATTAAAAGGTCCGGGCAGCCAGGGTGGCGATCGAAAAACACTGGATGTGCACATGCACCTGATGGAAGCTTTTACCACACTTTACGAATGTTCGCGTAAAGAAGTGCATCGCCGAAAACTCCTGGAAGATATTGATTTGTTGCTGAACGTGATAAATCATCCCGAATTATAAAACCGGAATTCCGCAGTTTTTTAAAGACTGGACCATTGCACCGCAAATTAAGTTTGATATTATCTGGGGTTGGGATCGTTTTTCAGAAGAAGGGCAAAAAGGAAATGCTACCGATAATACCTGTTACGGCCACAATGCAGAATTTGCCTGGTTGTTGATTCATGCGCTGGAAATTTTGAAAATTGATCCCATGCATACGAGCGAAACTTTCAGAATTATTTTCGACCACACAGTTGATAACGGAATCGATACTGAATTTGGTGGTGTATATGTGGAAGGCCCGCATTCAGGCGGAGTTTACGATAAAGAAAAAGAATTCTGGCAACAGGCAGAAGTATTGATTGGAATGCTTGATGGGGTACTTCTCTTTAACGATGAAAAATACTGGGAAGCTTACAAAAATGTGCATCGTTTTGTATTCGACAAAGTTATCAATAAGGGCGTTGGCGAATGGTATCCGCTGCTTTCACGAAAAGGAGAGCCAATCTGGACACACATGGGACATTCGTGGAAAATCAATTACCATACCGTACGTTCCATGATACAAAGCATTCAGCGGCTGGATACATTGATGGCAAGGGAAAACTAAAATCAACCTGAAATTACCGGACTATAAAAAGAAAACAGATCAATGAATTTATCACTTTCACTTTTCGACTGGATTGTTTTAGCCGTTGTGATGACCGGCAGCCTTTCGTTTGGTTTGTTTATGGCATACCGAAAAAAAGCAGGTCAAAACAGCAGTAATTTTTTCTGGGTGGAAGAAATATCAAATGGCCGGTAATCGGTGCATCGTTATTTGCCACCAACATTGGCGCTGAACATTTAGTCGGCCTTTCAGGAGATTCATACCGTTACGGACTTTCAGCAGGTTCAGTTGAATTGACCTGTGCAATTACACTTGGTTTTGCCTGTGCAATTTTATTTCCTTATTACATGAAAAATAAAATTTATACGATTCCTGAATTTCTGGAATTACGATATAACCGAACTGCCCGAATTTTTTTCTCAGGATTAATGCTGGTCATCAGCGTGATGACAAAACTTGCATTTACCTTGTTTGCCGGTGCATTGGTTTTAAACAGCATTCTGGGTTGGGACGTAATGACAACTGCATTTTATATTGGTATTGTTGTGGCGCTTTTTACAATAATAGGAGGATTTACTGCAGTTGCTTATTCTGATACGATCCAGGTTGCGTTAATGATTGTAGGCGCGGCAATTATGCTGTTTTATTGGCCTCGACAAAGTAGGTGGCTGGGATGGATTAATGGCAAAAGCGCCACAAATGATGAGCATTGCAGCTCCATACGACGATCCCGTTTATCCGTTCTGGGGAATTCTGGCTACTGCTTTTTACGCCGGTATTTTTTACTGGGGAATCGACCAGGTAAACGTGCAGCGAGTACTTTCTGCCCCTGACATTAAACAGGCCCGCTGGGGTTCGATGTTTGCGGTATTACTAAAACTCTTCCCCATTTTTCTTTTTGCTTTGCCAGGTGTTATCGCATTTGCATTTGTTTCCGGGAGAACTTTCAGGTGAAGAATCGAAACAAACTTTTGTTTTACTCCTGAATAAATTCCTGCCAAGTGGATTACGAGGACTAATGCTGGCAGCGCTGGTGGCAGCATTGATTACTTCTTTAATAGCTGTTTTAAATTCAGTTTCCACACTGGTGGTACGCGATTTTATTGTCGAATTTCGTACATCAATGTATCAGAAAAAAAACAGGTGCGACTTGGGCGATTATATCATTCTGATTGTCACTTTACTGGGAATTGGTGCTACTTACCTTGTTTATAAAAATGAAGAAGGATTATATAAATATCTCCAAACCATTACAGCTTATCTGGTTATACCGGTTTTCCCTGCCATATTTTTTGGAATTGTAAGTAAAAAAGTTACACTTAAAAGGAGCTTTTGCTTCGGTATTGGTTGGTGTAATTTTGGCCACAATTTTTGTTATCGACCAATTGATTGGAGCCGATGCCGGAAAAAACATTTTCCCGTTTTTACATTATAAACTTACACTGAATTTTGGCTACCGCGGACTTTGGGCCGAAATTCTGATTACTGCAGTGTTGTTTTTAGTATCTTCGCATTCACAGTAAAAACTGTCTGAAGAGAAACTGGAAAAAACAACCATTAATTATAGAAAAACAGTGGCCAAATTTGAAGGATTATCCGACTGGCGTTTGCATTTGGGAATTTTGTCACTGGTTACCTTTTTTCTGTATGTATGGCTGTCATAATGATATCCGAGTTAATATCTATCGAACAATGTTTAATTTGAAAGGAGCGCCCAAAATCATTACGGAATCCGGATAACTCAACTCACTCAGATTGTCAGGTGTAATCTATAATTTATTAAGCACATCGAAATGTGCCGGAAAATACAGTCAGTGTATCGGTTTTTATCTCACTTCGTTAGTTCACCGGAATCTGCAAATCATGAAATTTATATTTCCAAGACACTTCTTCAGCAAATTATGTGGTTGCCAGCAAAAATACTTCTCCGCTTGCAGGCACAAAATTGTCCGTTCGGTTTGCAAAATAATTTTGTTCCATATCTTTTGTCGATATTATTTTTGCATGTGTAAAACCGGCTTCATGTGCCAAACTCAGCGCTTCATCCGGCGAAAAAAAACTTATCATCGGAGTTCCTGCATCGCGGGCGCCTTTCTCCGCAATTTCCTGCAACTGTTTGTCCTTAAAAAAAAAGCACGGATCAAAGATCCGCGCTTTAAGATTTTTTCTGATACAATATCACATTTATTACTTATAATTTTTATTGTTCAAAATGATTTGTACTGTAATAAGCCATCGACCCCACAATTTTTCCATCCTTGTCAAAGGTATGCGATAACATTATCGGAAATTCAGTTACTTTTCCATCGGCAACAGATTTTGCAGAATGAATCCACCACGAATAGACAACGTAGTCGTCACCTTCTGCATAATAAACACAATCGGGATATCCAACCTGTGTCATTTTGAAATCATCAAAATTTGCAAACCGGTCACTCCAGTTTTTCTTTTCTGTATCAAGGTCGATCGTTTCTCTCCATTTCATCGACGAATCGCTAAATCTGACTTTTGGATCATAAAATTCAGTTATTGCGTTTAAATCTTCTTTACAATATGCGTTAACCAGTTTCCGAACAGTAACTATATAAGGGTGATTGATATAAATCTTCCCGTTTTCCTTCGTTGTCTGACTATTCCTTATTTCTTCAAACAAATTGTTATTAAAATAATAATGAATGGAAGTAATTTTGCCATCCTTATTAAAACTATACAAATGATGTTCTTTTAGATTCAGATTAATACCTGTTTTTTTATGGGTCCCTTGTATAATCAGCCAATCCTGCACCCAGTTGCCTCCTTCCTGATATTCAATAGCATCGGCAAAAGCGGGCGTATCAATCACCACTTTAAGGTTTTCAAATTCTTCCATCCACCAGTCCATGCTGTTAATATTATTTTCCCTCTCCTGAGGATTTTCTGTATTTCCGTTAAAAATACCTACCATTTTATCTGCGAGAAATGCAGCATATGCATCTTTATCCCCTTTTTCAAATGCATTCCATAGCGCCTGGGTTTTTGCTATTAACGGATGTTCAATATAAACTGTACCATTTTTTTTCTGAGCAAAACCGATGATTCCTGAAAGAATCAAAACAGATAGAATTAAAAATCTTTTCATTTTAAATTTTTTAAATTGTTATTTTTATTTAGACTGGTTTAATTTAATACTATTCAATAGCATTAAATATGATAAATAACATGTTTTTGACTAATTCTATTCGACTGACAGACAGAAAAAAAGAATATAAATGTATTTTCAAATTCCGGCAGCCACATAATTAAAAAATTGTTTTGGCAAACGAATTCAGACGCGATTTTGTGGTAAAGCGATTTTGATCAATTGCAAGACTGATTAAGGGCTATTTATAATCACTCAAAAATTATTATTTTCGTAAAATTATGCATGATATTATACATATTTAAATACCTGTACGACATTAGTATTTATGCAGGTTTTAATGATTCAACAACCAAAACTTAAAAAACCGAAATATGAAAACACTTACTTTTCTAACCATAATTCTTTTCTTTATTCAATCGACATATGCACAGGAAGTTTACCAATGGCGTGGCCCAAACCGCGACGGAATCTACAATGAAAAAGGGCTACTTTCACAATGGCCCGAAGATGGCCCGCAACTGCTGAGGTTTACCGAAGATTTGGGGCCGGGTTATGCTGCACCTGTCGTAACTCCCAATAAACTATTGATTATGGGTGTAGAAAACGGAAACAGTATTTTATTTGCCTTCGACTTAAATGGAAAAATGCTTTGGAAAGTACCCAACGGAAAGGCATATACAGGTTCGGGATATGCTTCTAATTTTCCGGGATCGCGCTCCACCCCCACTGTTGTAGGCGATTTGGTTTATGCCACTTCGGGTTTGGGAAGAATCGGATGCTTTAACATCGATACAGGAAAGGAAATCTGGGCCGTGGATATGCTAAAAGATTTAAAAGGTTACTTAAATGAATTCAGCTATTCGGAATCGGTAGTAACCGACGATAAAAACGTTTACTGTTTCCCCGGTGGAAAAGAGATCAATGTTGCCGCAATCGATCGCTTTACGGGAAAAACCGTATGGACATCAAAAGCTACCGGCGATACTACCCATTTTGTTTCGCCGATATTGGTTCAATTGCCATCGCGAAAAATTTTTGTTTCTGTTTCGCGCCATTTTATTTTCGGAGTGGACTGCAGCAAC
Organism: uncultured Prolixibacteraceae bacterium; assembly: GCA_963821855.1. Taxonomy (GTDB): domain Bacteria; phylum Bacteroidota; class Bacteroidia; order Bacteroidales; family Prolixibacteraceae; genus Draconibacterium. The sequence continues at coordinate 69,213 of CAWGFJ010000002.1, forward strand.
GGTGAACTGCTCTGGAAATACCCGATTGCATTTAAGTACGATGGCGATCATTGCAACACACCCATTTACGATGCTCCGTATATTTATCTGGTTACGCACGATAACAATGGCAAGGGAACCATAAAACTCGAATTGTCGTCGGATGGCAAAAGCGTAAAAGAAATCTGGACCAATAAAAGTGTAAAAAATAATCTCGGTGGTTTCGTGGTCGTCAATCACAAAGTTTGCGTAACCACTGAAAATAAAAACCTGAATATTCTGGATCCGGCTACCGGAACGGTTGAACAAAAAATAAAAGCTCCTTATGGCGGACTTATTTTCGCAGACAATAAATTTATTTGCTACGGCAACAATGGCGATGTAAGCCTTATTAATTACCAACCCGGCGAATCTTCAAATGCCGGTGGAAACGACGATGTAAAGATTATTTCAGATTTAACTAACGGTAAAGGCGATAAACTTATACCCGGTGGAACTTTTAAAATTACCAAAGGAAGCAAAGAGCATTTTGCGCATCCGGTGGTTGCAAACGGGGTTTTGTATATCAGGCACGGCGAGGCCTTGATGGCTTTTAAGATAAAATAAATCGAGGCTGGGGTTTTTGTTTACCCACCTGTTCATAATTTATCTTTCTAATTTTTGATACAACGCCAGCAAAAAATCGCGGTTATCGGCCGTAAGATATTGCATTTCGCCACCCATCCGGTTAAATGTTTTGCAATAGCGAAGATAGTAGGCCGGATTGTCCATCGGTGGTTCTCCGTCTTTGTCCCAGTCCCAGTCCGATTCAGCCAAATCCACAATCAACATATAATGATTATCGATATGTCCTCCATGTTGAATTTCAATATTTTGTGACATTGAAAGCGATTTTTCAAAAATCATTGGCGACATAACAGCCGAACCTACCGAAAGGTAAACGCCATCTTCCAGGTTACTTACACTTTTGGCAAATAAAGAAAATCGTTTAGCGCAGTGCGGCCTATTGCCGCGCCATGGTTCATCGGGTGATTGTAAATAATATCGTGCCCGAACATGGGGTGCCCGGTAAAAGGAATACCTAAAGCATAAGGCATTTCCCTGTACTGCATACTTTTTATAAGGGATGTGGAATTTCCATCCAGCCGGGCTCAAGTTTGAAATTGTTTTATCAGCCCCGGCCAAATCGATGGCACCGGCTGCTAGTTGCCGGCTCGGTTTCCATTTTTTCCTTTGCAAAATCATACAAATAGGAAACGTTGGGAATTTCCAGTCCTTCATTTTGAATCATTTTCCCAACCGATTCTCCATATCCCAGTCCTTCAAAACCACCAACAATTAAGAGCCAGATTGATATAAAATCCGGTATCGTCCCAAATGCCAAACTGCCCAAGATTTACATTTTCACGTACATCTTCGCTCGATTTTCCCTGGAAAGCAAATTCCCAGTCGTGAATAATTCCCGCACCGTTGGTGGCCAGATGCGTTACCCAGCCTTCCTTCATTAGCGCAATTAAAGTTGGTGCCATTCCGTTTTTTATGGTGTGAGCACCAAATGTCAGCATTACCGAACGATTTAATTCCCTGGCTTTTCGGATACGATCAGCCGTTTTTTCAATAAGCTTGCCAACCGCGATCACTTAAATGGTTCCGGTTTATGATCAACAGGAATATGATCTCTTTCAATATAACTTTATTTTTCCGGTCGGCCAGTTTTTTAACATCTAAGTCGGTTCTGTCAAATTTTGGATAAGGCATTTTATTAGAACTGAGAAATTAGTAGTGAGTAGTGAGATTTTTCATTCACAACGTCAAATGAGTCAATTATTTAACAGTTTTAACGAAAATTACTTTTATAATCATTACTTCTTGATATTTAGCAAGTTGAAGCAGCTTTGGCAACTGCGAAAAATCGGGCACTAATAACATCGGCGCCTGCTTTTATTAGTCTTGATCGTTTGCTTTCATTTAGGCTGTGACGTTTTACTTCGTTGCTGGCAATTCCAATGGTAACTCCTCCCCTTTTACGGGTTTCACGAATTTCAACCGGTCCGTCGCCAAAGGCTACCACCTGGCCTGTTATTTGCATCGCCAATATCATTTAAAATACGGTCGAGCACCATTTTTTTAGCTTCTTTGTTAACATCGCCAACTGCACCGTAAATACCTCCTTCAAACAGATGATCATATCCCAGAATCCGGGCTTCGTTTTTCACATCTTCCTCATCGGTACCACTGGCAAGGTATAAGTGTAACGCCTGCTTATTGTATAGCGATTCCAGCAGTTTTACAGCATTTTTCAGGGTATACATCTTCCAGCGATAGTTCACCTCTTGCAATTTTTACTTCACGCACCCTTACCATTTTTAGCAGTTCATCGTTATAAATTGCCTTGTATCCAAATTCATCCAGAATCTGATCTTTCGGAACCATTCCAAATTCATTTACCAAATCAACCAATCCTTTCATTTGTACCAGCGTTTGGATTCCGGTTGTTTTATCGATAAAATCAACAACCCTGTCTGAACACTTTATGATACAACGCTTCATCGGCATCTTGAAAATGGTCTCCCAGAATTGCCTTTATCATCATTGGCTGCATAATTTGCTCCCATCCTTCACGCAATGTTGAAATGGTTCCATCGTGGTCGAAAATTGCATGACTGATGTTCAGCGGTTTCAGTCCCATTCATTTACTGATTTCAATTTCCGAATCGTTTCAAATAATTGTGCATGACGAATATCTTCTGCCAACTCCGGACTATAGACGAAATCAGGATCTGTACCGATGTTGAATAATTTCTTCCGGGCATGCGGTTCCGGTTTGGAAAAGTTTCTGAACGGTAACACCGGCAACATAAGTCCCGATTTCCGCGGCTGTTTCAGGCTGTAACCAGCTGCCAGTGCCGAAGCCGCACCTGCCAAAGATAACTGTCGCCGGCACCCAACAGGATCGACTTTGGAAATTATCATCAGGCCATAAACATCGGTTACACCATTTTCATTAACCATAACCGAGCCACGCGCGCCACGCGTAATAAACAATGGTTTCCCAAAACGTTTAAATAATGGCTCGCCGAATCTTTTACTTCGGAATAAAGCACAACATCAGTCCACTTCTTTTCATAGCCACACAATACCGCAGCTTCTCTATCATTCATTTTCCGATAAGCGCCTTCATACTACTCCGTTGTAATTACGACTGTCAACAATAAATATTTTTTCCGGAAATTCTTTAATGACCTTCAACAATTTTCTTTCTTGAAATATTCTGTATGAATACCCGATAAAACCTGCTGATTAATAATTATCAAGTCAACTTCGGGAATCTTCTTTCTGAGATTATTAATCAACTGGTCGGCTGTTTCCTTCGAAAGCCTATTGAAATTACCGAAATCGATGCGATTTTGTTCCGCATCGTTAATGTATGGTTTTGAATAAACATGCGTTGACCATTCCTTTTCCTGAATGAGAAGATTTTCGGGATTAATACCGTTTTCCCTCATTACTTTTACCATTTCGTTGCCAAACGGGTCGGTACCAATAACTCCAAAAGCCCGTACATCTTTTACACCCATCGCGGTAAGATTATTAGTGACATTTCCGGCTCCGCCTAAAGAATACCGTTGCTGTTTTACCGGCCTTGTCATTTGTCCGGTTTCAATGGAAATTTCACTTTTAGATTCATCGATAAACCAATACGCATCGAGGCAAAAATCGCCTACTACAGCTATTTTAACAGCGCTTATTTCCTTTAGAATTTTTTGCAGATGTTCTTTGTTCATTCTAAATATTTTCAAAAAAAATAGTTTTACTTCGTTCTAATTATGGTTTTATGTTCTGTTTTTTGTGCTACTTAATCGCCCTGTTCATCAGTCATGGAAGGAGGCGCATCTTCATTCCGGGTTCCCCTGTTTTTATTGGGACTGGCATCCATTTTAAAAATTAATGTTGAACCATTTTTTACATCTTCATTGCTAAACCAGGATTTATCGTACGGGATTCATTCAATGTTGCCGACTGAATGTATTTATTGTCCTTTGAGCTATTTTCAGTCTTGATAATAAATTCACGGTGCAGCATAATATTTTTCATCCAAATGAATGGTGACTTTGCTGAATTCAGGACTTCCGATGTTATAGATATTCTGCCCGGGCGCAACGGGATAAAATCCCATCGAACTTAACACATACCATGCCGACATTTGTCCCATATCCTCATTTCCGCATAATCCATCGGGTGTGGAATGATAAAGTTCATCCATTACTTTTCTGGCAAGTTCCTGTGTTTTCCATGGAACTCCCGCATAATTGTAAAATAAATAGTATGGTGACTGGGTTCGTTTCCATGTGCATACTGACCAATTAACCCGGTTACATCTGAAACCGTTTCCTGCACTTCGGAACTCATCGTAAAAAGTGTATCGAGTTTGCTTATGAATTTATCTCTTCCGCCTTCAAAATCGATCAATCCCTGAACATCGTGCGGAACAAACCAGGTATATTGCCATGCATTTGCTTCGGTGTAATGGCGTTGGTCGCCATGCCCTACAAAAGTTGGATTAAATGGAGACAGCCATTTGCCATTACTGTCTTTGGGGCGTGCCAGACCGGTTTCCGGATCCATTACATGCATATAATTGTGCGCCCTTTTCATAAACAAATTATAATCGTCGGTTTTTCCCAATGCCAGTGCAAACTGAGCAATACACCAGTCGTTATAGGCATATTCCAGAGTTCGCGATACCGATTCTCTTACTTTATCATAAGGCAGATATCCTAAGTCAAGATAATAACTCAATCCGATTCGTCCTTTTGAAGGATGATTTGCCGGTGGCGATTCCATTGCATTTTTTCTGCACGGCTTCGTAAGCTTTTTCAGCATCAAAATCGCTTATTCCTTTTTTCTATGCATCAACAATGGCATCCACCGGATGGTCGCCAATCATATCGTTGGTATAGCTATTTCCAAACTGTTGCGGTGTAGGCAGCCAACCACCCTGTTCATATTGCGCCATCATGGTATTGATTGCATCAATATTTCGTTGTGGTTCAACCAATGTAAGCAATGGCATTTCAGCGCGATACGTATCCCACAATGAAAAATCACTTCGGTAAGTAAAATTGATGCTGTATGTACCAGTCTGTCCAAACCCACATATTTTCCATCAACATCGCTAAATGTTGCCGGGAAAAAGCAAGGAGTGATAAAGCGCCGTGTAAAAAGTTATTTTTTTATCGTGATTGTAGTTATCAGTCATTTGCTGATGGAGTTTCCACTTCAATTTTGCTCAATGCCGTTATTCCATCGTTCTGATTGGCAGCATCTTTTATTTCATCAAAATTCCAACCCGGAATTTCAGTCTCCAGATTCAGACGAGCCTGTTCTATGCTGGTGTAAGAAATTCCGACTTTTACTTCAATAGTTTCATTTTCAGAAGTTTCATAATTGACAAATGCACCAATATAAACTCCGGCATCTTCTGTCGAATCCGCTTTTAATATCTTCACCATTCCATGTTCCCGATGATTTAAATGGTTTACTGAATTTTGCACAGAAATAGACATTTTTATTCTTTACAAACCCATGCGAATCCCGATGTCCTGCAATTTCAGTATCACTGACAATTTCAACTTCGCTTCCCACACGATAGTTATCCCGAATTCCATGCCCCGCATCAATGAGAATATGCGAAACTCCGGATTTGGGAAATGTATAACGATGATATCCGGCACTTTCCGAAACAGTTAGTTCAACTTTAATACCGAGTAATCTTTCAGATTACACCGAATAATATCCGGGCGAGGCAATTTCTTCGCTCGTGCGAAAACCTGACCGATAACCTTCATCTGGATTTTCTTTACTTCCCGGAATAACTTTTAATATCTCCGGTTGTTGGCATAAAAGGACATCGCCCCAATCGCCTGCTCCCATTCCGCTGCGGTGTAAATGGCTAAATCCCATAACAGAATTGTCGCTGTAATGATAGCCCGAACACCAGTCCCAGCCTTCAACTCCCGTATCGGGACTTAGCTGAACCATTCCTCCGGGTAGCGCCGCCCCGGGAAAAGTATGTCCGTGAAAATCTGTTCCAATCATTGGGTTAACAAAATCCACATAACGGTTCGACGTTCCTGGTTTTTTATCGGCACATCCCATGCACAGAAAGATGGATATAGTGAGCACTACAACGAACTTAATTTTTGTATTCATTTTATTATTTTGATTTAATGAGAGCCAAACAAGTTATTTTCAATCATCATACAAATGGTATGAAAAACCGGTAAATGCAGTTCCTGAACAAAAGCAGTTCGTTTTTCGGGCACATTTAAAAGAATATCACACCAATCTTTCATTTTCCCTCCGGTTTCACCAGTAAAGCCAATGGTTTTCAAACCTTTTGCCTTAGCCACAATCATGGCATCTGTTACATTTTTTGAATTTCCGGAAGTGCTTAGGCCAATAAGAATGTCGCCATCCATTCCAAGTCCAACAACCTGCTGTGCAAAAATTACATCGCCGTTAATGTCGTTGGCAATCGCAGTTATTAAAGCATTATGAACTGTTAATGAAATGGCAGGCAAGCCTTGCTGCAATTGTGATGCAAGCATTTCACCTCTTTCGTTTGAAAGTTCTTTAATGGTTTGCTGAAGTTTTGCAGACAGCGGGCGATGGCATTCAAAGCTTTTCATTAATTCCCCCACAATGTGGTCGGCATCGGAAGCACTTCCACCGTTTCCGCATACCAGCACTTTTCTGCCATTTTTGAAACAATTTACCATCGCATCAGCAGCTTCTGAAATTTTATTTTCCAATGGTTCTAAGTTGCTGTATCGGTTTAGCATTTCATGCAAAATTTCGCTTGAATTTGTATTCATATTCAAATTAAAATTGATTTTCGTAAAGAGCTACACATAAAGCGGCATAATCGCCGATTGAATCGCCAAGCATAGCCGGTTTAATATTGCAAACCTTTAGTGCAGATGGAATGGCTTCCTCTTCTAAAATACGCAAAACATGTGGTTTGAATAATCCCTCATTCCGGGAATAAATACTGCCAATAACAATGCATTCAGGATTAATAATATCGATAAGAATTGCAAGCCCGCGACCGAGATATTCACCTGAAATTCGAATAATTTCATTTGCAACCGTATCACCTGAAATTGCTGCTTCAGCTACAATTTTAGCTGTCAATTTATCTGCATTTTCGGGTTTGGGACAAAAAGCTACTGTTTCGCCTTTTTTTAATTTTTCGGTAACAACACTTTCAGCTAATTGAGCAATTCCTCCACCACTGCAAAAACCTTCGAAGGAACCGGGTTTGCCAAAACCAACCGGGCCGTCTATCTGCTAATCTTATGTGGCCAACTTCTCCGCCCAAATCGTTGGTTCCGGCATAAAGCCGGCCGTTTAAAATTAAACCCGAGCCCATGCCTGTTCCAAAAGTAAGGAATATCATATTTGGTTGTTCCTTTGCCTGCACCCATCAACCATTCAGCCAAAGCACAGGCATTGGCATCGTTTTGTAATGGCTGCCGGAACTCCATATCTTTCTGCTAAAAATCTGAACAATGGGAACATTGTCCCATCCCGGCAAATTTGGCGGAGAATAAATAATGCCTTTTTTTGAATCAAGCGGGCCACCACAACTTATTCCGATTCGTTTTAGATTATCTTGTGGAAAGTCCTGAAAAATTTGTTCGATATTATCATGAAATTCATCTAAAATTTCAACGTAACCTCTTTCCGTAACGGTTTCAAACTGCACCTTACGATGAATCTTAAAATTCTGTCTCCCAAAACTACGGCACATTTGGTTCCGCCAATATCGATTCCCAAATAATATTCAGTATTATTTTCTTTCATTAAAATTCAAAATAATCATTGTTAAATCGTTTTAGCAAATGTAGAAAAAAATTATCCTTCACTTGATTTTCGGGCAATAAAATTCGTTTTTAAAATAATTTCTTTACGTGGAGGTTTATTTTCCTTGTTATTTATTATATCGAGCAATATTTTTACCGATTCTGTTCCAAGCTCTTTTAGTGGCTGAGCAATTGCAGAAACAGGTGGCTGACTGATTTTATAAGCATCCGGATCGTCAAAACTAACCACTGCAACATTTTCCGGAATTTTCAGGCCTAGAGAATGAATACATTCCAAACCCATAATTCCAACTTTACTTGTGGTAAAAAGGATGGCTTCAGGAGAATAATTCTCATCAAGGACAAGTTCTTTCACTGCTTTGAATACATCGTCCTTTTCGTGCGAAAACGGCAAAATTTTAAGCATCTCATCCGTTACTTCAATATTGGCATCTTCCAATGCTTTTTTGTAGCCTTCAAGCCTGTTAATCATATTGTTTAACCTGGCGCTAATGGTAACGCAGGCTATTCGTCTGTAACCCTTTTTTAACAAATGCATGGTTGCTTCGTATGATGCCTGAAAATTATCGACAATCACGTAATTCGATTCAATTTCGGGGAAATACCGATCGACCAGCACATATGGTATTTTACTTTTTTCGAGCGACTGGATTTGCGCCTGACTTCCTGCAGGAGGAGAAATAATAAAGCCATCGACCTGGCCCTGCTGAAGCATTTCAATCTGTGATTTTGAATTTTCAGCTTTTTCGTCGGAACTGCAAAAGATAATCCTGTAACCGTGTTTTGCGGCTTCTCTTTCGATTTCACGTCCCAGTTTTCCAAAAAACGGGTTGGCTATGTCGGCAATAATTAATCCAATGGTATTCGTTTTTCCGGTGCGTAATCCTTTGGCAATCTGATTGGGTTTATAATTCAGTTCCTTTGCCAGATTAATTACTTTTTTACACACATCTTCGCTTATTCGATGTTCTTTAGCCTTTCCGTTTAATACAAGCGAAACCAGCGTTTTTGATACACCAAGCCGTTGAGCTATATCGTTTAATGAAGTTTTTTTCATTGTTTAGCGTTTACATAACAAAAGTATAATTTATCTGATAAGCTGAGTTTTATGCATGTTTCCATTTATTGTTAACGAATGTATTGCGGTGCGATTAACAATTCTGCATAATTATTTCAAATTCAAATATTTGATCACTGCGTCATCGCCCTGCAAAGCATTATCCGGCATAGGATGTTCTTTCGTAAAAACGCGCAAGTCATCCTCAGGTAAAATGGTTACAAAACTTTCATCATAACCATAATGAAAAGGAATATTTCCTTCCTGTAAGCCTAAAAAATGAGCTAAAAAGTTGTAGACTGCTGGTCGCTTTGTAGGGCCATAATCGTGATGATCGGCAGGAAAATGAACATTCTCCACCCGGTTTTCGCCATCGTAAAGCGAATATACTTTTAGAATATACGGGTATTCCACACGAGGTGTATTTCTTGTCCAGTCAATTCCGTCAGAAATCAGCAGCATAGGGCGAGGAGCACAAAGCGCTGCAATTTCAACATTATTGGTCTGGTGATTTTTACTTTTATGAATTGGCATTCCGCTTTCGCAAACACAACCGCCAAAAAAGTGCGCCGAAACCATAACTACCGGCGCAGAAACTTTAATCCTGTCGTCAATAGCTGTTAAAACAATTGTTTGAGTTCCCCCGCCTGAGGCACCGGTTATACCTATTCTTTCCGAATCAACATCGGGCCTCGACAATAAATAATCGAGCACTCTTTTGCTGTTCCAGGTTTGAAGCAGCAGGGCAATTGGCATTTTGTGCGTTACCTGTTGCGAATCGCCGAAGCCAACCATATCGTAGGCAAATACTATCGCTCCCATTCGTGCGAGCACGGCGCAACGGATTTGCATTTCATCGCGCATTCTCCCGTTTTGCCAATGCCCGTGAGGACATAAAACAGCAGCATTCTTTTCTATCGGTTCTTCGGGTAAATAAAGGTTGCCGGTGACATAAAATCCCGGGAAACTTTCAATAGCAATATTCTGGATGATATAGCCGTCCATATGCATAGTTTTGCGTTATAATCGGATTAAACTTGTTTCCGACTTTTGGCATCTGTTCAATCTTTAATCCGTCGATTATCCCCTGCCGGATCATGTCCGCGCGTTTTTCCCATGAGTCTTTGTCATTCCACTGCTTTTGAAACTCCTTTAGCATTTTATTGCCCTCGTCTTCGGTCCAGTACCGGCCCACGCAAAGCATATCATCCTGGGCTGTTGCATTGTTAAAAGTGAGTACAAACAGGAAAAACACAAGAAGGATTACATTTTTTTTCGAATCAATTAACCGTTTCATTTTCTTCTGATTTAGCTTATTCATTTTTAATAATTCCCAAATACCGGGCTTCCCAATATGGCCAAAGCCAAAATACAGGTTCGCGCACCTGCGAAGGATTTCCCTGAATTGCAGCCCAGGGATTTTTATCCCAGCGAACCGTAGCCCGAATACTTGCCGGCGGTAACCCGGCAATTTGCATTTCTTCCAGCATCGGACTTCTAACCAGTTGAACATCTTCACGAAATGTATGATCAATCCGCCAATCCACCAAATCGAGCGGTGCATCTTTTAAAAAACCGATGGTTTGCTGTATATTTATTTTTTTCCCGGTTGCAAAAGTGTAAGCAAGATTATTGTACAGGTTTTCCCCTTCCGTTTGTTTTGCAATCCATTCATCCATCAGATTTTCATAAAACGATTTTAGTTCCGGGTCTTTTTCATATTTTACATAGAATCGGAAAAAGATAACCTTCCATAGTAAGATCGAAATAGATTTGCCACGCCGGATTTTTATGATTCAGCTTTGATGCATTTTCAAGATAACCTTCCTCATCGATTAACCTCCGGTATTCTTTTTCGATATTTTTCGTTTCCGGTAATGTGAGCTGCAAATTTCAAATAGGCCAGCAATTCAAAAGAGTTAAGACTTTTTTCTGACGACCAGTCGGGATCGCCATTTAGTTGTTCTGGCGACCAAACTCCCCAGCGCGTATGTTTTCCATCAATATCGACCAAATTATAATTGTTTTTAATCAGGTAATCCATAATCCTGCTTACATGGTCGCGAACCAGTTGCTTTTCTATCATCATTTGCTGCCAATTCATAAAAAAAAAAATACGACATCATGTGTCCGTCCATTTCGTCGCTGCTGGTATCGCCTTTCCACAGCCACTTGCCATCTTCCGATTTGTGCCATCGATTTTCAACCGGTTTATAACGTGGATCGTCGACCAGTGCATCCGCAATTTGTTTGTTGGTATAAGTACGGTTTGAATCATGAACAAATTGTCCAGTCAGCAGGGACAATCGTGCGTGCAAAGAATCCTTCAGTTCCTGTAATCGTCTGCAATTTCATCAGGAAATCAAAAGCTTTGCGCGCTTTCATTATTGCATCCGGATCGTCGGTAACTGCATACCTGAAACTTTCCATGGCCAGATATCCACCGGTATATTCGCCATCGTTGTCATCATCGGAATGTCGCCATGTGGAAGTGTCGCCGGGAATTTCCAGATGCAACGGGCCGCATATCCAGGGTTCGCGCATGTTTTTCCGCATCATTTGTGGTAAAAAATCCTCTCCTTTTCTGCGAGAGTCATTGTTATGTTTTGAATCAGGCTCACGCCGTTAGCTGTTGCCAGCCAGGCATTTCCGTTTTTATCAAAAGCAATGTCATTTACTTTGTCGTTGGTTAACCAGCGTTTGCTAAACCGCAGCGAATGCGAGCCATCAGGTGAAAATCGAACCACACCCACATCGGTTCCAACCCACATCACTCCTTCCGGCGATTGTTCAATGCAATGCACAAAAATAGAAGGAATGCCATCTTCCGGCGTCAGGTTTTTTATTAAACGATTATTTTCACGAATGGAAACACCGCCCATAACGCCGGTCCATAATTTATTATCAGGCCCTAAAGAAACAGCTTTCACGTAACAACTAATAAGCTCATCCGTGTTTTGGAATAGCTCCGTTTTTCCCTTGTTACATCTGTAAAGTCCTGCATCGGTAGCGACCCATAAATCGCCATTATTACCGACAATGGCATCTCGCACCGAACGTGCAATATGATAAGGCTGCTCTTCCCATTTTAAATTTTCATAATGCCAAATTCCGTACGGACCCAACGCATAGTATATATTCCCATTGTTGCAGATAACAGAAACCGGTGGTTTTACTCCCTCTTCTTTCATTAACTTGCCCGAACTGAAACGATACAATCCATTCCAGGTTCCAAGCAATACATCGCCATTAGTAGTTACTGCGACCGAATATGCAGGACCTCGGTTTTCATCTGTAATAACCGGAATCCAGTTATGAGTGTCTGCAGCTTTTTGAAAAATTCCGGTTGCTGTCGCTATCCATACATTGGAATTCGAATCAACCGCAATACTCCTTATTTCATTATCAGCATCGTTATCGCTAACATAAAACGCTTCGTGTGTTTCCTGAATAAATGGAACATCTGTGTAATCCACATTTTTTGTTTCCCGTTTTTCCACTGACTTTTGATTGCAGGCTATGAAAGTAATAAGCGTAACGAGCAACAAAAAATATGAACCTGCCATTAAGCCCCTGGAAGTTTGTAAGCACTTAGCGCAAAGAGTTGAAAAACGCTTTTTATTCATGATTTTTATATTCAGGCCACAAACACGGACCAATCTTAAATTCTGAAAACACGGCATCAAAGCTTGAATTTTGCGGACTACAAGCATAAACTCCAACGTTGATTTCTGCAACTGTTTGATGCATATGGAAAATTCGCATTTGACGATATGAAATTCCGTCCACTGAGTTTTCGATATAGAAATCCTGTCCGCGACGGCTCAGGCGATACCACATTTCTGAGATGCCCGACGGAACATCGGTGGTCGCCCAATCGGAATAACCCAGGTTGGTTACCACAGAACCTAATCTTGAAAACAGTTCATTTTCATATTCCACAGAAATCTTCACCCAGTTTTCGCTATCGATAAACATTAATACACCACATTGATCGTACATAAAATTGGCTTCCTCAAATTCCGTTTTAACTTCGAAAGTAAAATCACCTTCAATAGCAATAAGAAAAGCAGGAGCATTGTCGTTCTGAAAACCATAATAGGTACGCTGCCATAAATCCGTTTCCGGTTCCGTTTCAATGAGCAAACGGTTGTACTCTTTTACAAACTTTTTGGGTTTGTTTATCCATTTAAAATTTTCGAGTTTCAGATTTTCCATGTGAGATTATTTCAATACTAATCAGATAATTATATTTTCTGAAGTTGATCCAAAGTTATCTCCTGAAGCGTTGCGAATGATATAGATATCTTCTTTTAATCTTTGCATGAACAGGGCAATATCAAAACTATGAATCACAATATTGATACCTTCTTTTATCCAGCGGATCTGTCTATCCGGTTTTTCAGAAAAGTGAATTCCAACCGCTTTATTTTTAGCCCTGCATTTTTTGATAATAAACTTCACTACATCTTCAAATTTTGGATGATCATACCGTTCAGGCAATCCAAGGCTAACAGACAAATCGTGCGGGCCAATAAAAACTGCATCGACACCGGGAACTCCGAGCAATTCATCCAGTTTTTCAAATGCAGGAACACTTTCAATATTAATTATACACATGTTACCGCGGTTATAAATTTGCAGGTAATTTAATAATTCAGGTTCAGTAGTTCCCGGATCGTCCAGTAATCTTTTTAACCGTTCACCTTTTAAAGGACGATATTTTACCGCGCCAACCAAATCTTTTACCTGTTCGGTGTTTTCAATGTATGGCGCAACAATTCCTTCTGCTCCTGCATCAATTATCTGGCAGGCTTTTATTGGATCAGGCGATGAAATCCGTACGATTGGTGCAATTCCCGCATGCCGCGTACAACTGGCAGATTGAGGCTACTTCCATTCGCTCAAGAGGAATATGTTCTGTGTCGATAAAGACAAAATCCAAAGCCGCTCCTTTCGCGGCCTTAACCCAATGCGGTGTATTTGTTGAAATAGCTGTTCCGTAAACCCTATTTCCCGATTTTAGCTTTTCAAGAAGTAATTTTTCCATTTTGGTTATTGCATAATTTCAATTTCAATATAATTTACAAAATCAGATTGGTTTGTTTGAAAAGAAAAGCTTCCAGTTTCGCGTAATCATCAAATATGATATCAGCTTCCGATTGATCCTGGTTAGCGGAAGCCTCACCACAATATGCAACACAAAACATTCCGGCGGCTTTTGCTGCTTTAATTCCGTTTTTCGAATCTTCAACCACAAGGCAATTTTCAGGTTTTGTACGCAACAATTTTGCTGAATGAATAAAAACATCGGGCGCGGGTTTACTTTTTCCCACAGTTCCGCTGCTTACTGTATGTATGAAATAATCGTTTAATCCGGATTTTTCCATAATAACGTGCATCGTTTCAGGATCAGAAGAAGATGCAACAGCCATCGGGACATTCTTTTCTTTAAGCTTATCCAACAAACTGATAAGCCCGGGCATCGGTGCTATTTTGTCAAGGCTTTTAAAAAAAGGGATACCCGAATCGTTTGTAAGCTTAGTAATGTCATTTACATCAAGTAACAGATTTCTTTTTTCAATAATTTGTCTCCACATCACATCGGTAGCAGTGCCCATGTATCCGGCATGTTCTTCATCGGTGATATCCAACCCCATCTTCTTAAACATCCGTTTTTCAATTTCAACATGATACGGTTCGCTGTTTACCAATACCCCATCCATATCAAAAATTATTGCCCTGAAATTCTTTATTGACTGATGCATATAATCGCAATTAAATTGCAGATTGAATCAAAATTCCATCAAAGTAACGACAGATATATCGATTTAGCAACATGTTTGTTTGCCGAATCCAATACTATTTTGATTTCACCTAAAAATAAATTTTTTGAATGGAAGAGCTCTATTTAAAGTCCTTTCGGTATTCTGAAGGTGTTTTTTTCATGATTACCTTAAAATAGTAGTTAAAATTGGCGAGGTTATTATATCCGCATTCATAGCAAATATGGGTTATCGGTTTGTCGGTTTCGGCAAGCAATTTGGCAGCAATACCAATTCGAACACTTTTTACATATTCCATAAAAGTTTGGTTGGTTTTCTTTTTAAAATACCTGCAAAACGAACTTGGTTCCATAAAAACCAGTTTAGAGGCTTCTTTCAGATTAATTCCATCCTGTATATTCTGAAATACGTATTCATAAATTTTATCGATTTGTTCCCGGTCTTTATCGTACGAGTTGGGCAATGCGGATGGTAAAGCCAGAAATTCCCTGTCTTCAATTTTTAGTAAATGATTAAATACTTTGAGCAATTCAATATATCTTTCAAGTCCTTTTAATTCAACCATTCGGGCAAGTGCCGCAGCTACTTTTTCGGTTTTCGGACCTTTAAAGAAAATGCCGCTGTCGGCCATTTTTAGCAGTTCGATAACATCTTCCAGTTCGGGAATATTAAAAAAATCGGAGTTAATAATATTTTCATAAAAATGAGTTACAATGCATTCCGGTTCCTGGTCCACTTCTGTTTCCAAGTACTTCCCAGCAATGCGAAATATTTGGCCCAAGCAATACCAAATCGCCCGGCGTATAGCTTGAAATATGATTTCCGATAATCCTTCTTCCCGACCCTGATGTAATAAGATTCAGTTCAAAATTTTTATGTGAATGAATCTTCTCCGAATTGGGATCCATTTTAATCTCCGGGTTATAAAAGAGTGTTTATTGGGAACAAAAATTTTTTCGTAGACAAACTGCATAATACACTTTTTTAACCTTTTCTAACAAATATAAGCTAATATTTAGGATTTAAGGTCAAAATTCAATGTAAAAAAAACAATATACAATAGGCAAATAGCTGCATATTGGCGTTCCTTTGTACATACTGATAGTAGTATTGCTAATCGGTTTAATAATCTGAATACAACTAAAATTTTATGAAACTACCATTAAAGGGTATCATTCCCCCAATTGTTACTCCCCTGAAAAGCGATTCGGAACTTGACGAAGATGGTTTAAAAAAGCTGACAGAACATATTCTCGACGGCGGTGTGCATGGCATTTTTCTTTTAGGCACAACCGGCGAAGCTCCCAATCTGAGTTATGAACTTAGAATTGAATTTATTCACAAAGCATGTGCGTTAATCGATAAAAAAGTTCCGGTAATGGTAGGAATTACAGACACTTCGATTAAAGGTTCGCTTGATATTGCAAATGCAGCGAAAGAAGCCGGCGCCGATACTCTTGTGATTTCAACGCCGTACTATCTTCCTATGAGCCCAGCTGAATATGAAGAATATCTTGAAATTCTGGTCCCGAAATTGCCGTTTCCATTTATGATGTACAATATGCCGTCGTGCACGAAATTTCATATGTCGGTTGCCACAGTGCGAAAAGCAAAACAATTGGGAGCAATTGGAATTAAAGACAGTTCCGGCGATTTGGAATATTTGTATTCATTAATTGAAGAATTTAAAGATTCGCCCGATTTTTCCATCATTGTGGGAACAGAGCTTTTTATTCCTGAAACAGTAATGAATGGCGGACATGGAGCTGTTGCAGGCGGAGCTAATATTTTCCCAAAGCTATTTGTAGAATTTTATGAAGCATCGGTTAATAACGACCATGAAAAAGTAGCAGAGATTCGTGAAAAGATGATGTTTATTGAAGAGAAAATTTACGGTGTCAGTGACTATAATTCGAAATATATCAAAAGTATTAAATGTGCACTTTCAGTAATGGGAATTTGCAACGATTTTGTTGCCATGCCTTTCCGAAAGTTTAATCGGAACAAAAAGAAATAATTGCACAAAATTTAAAAGAAATGAATATATTGGATAGACAATTAATCCGTTTAAAACTTATAATTTAAAATGAAATTGCCGGTAACCGACCTAATTGTATTTATAATCATCACTTTTGGAAATGTATTTTTGGCGCCAGTTTTTATCCTGAAAAACAAAACATCGAGCCAGTTTACTTCCGGCGGAGGAAGAATTCCGTCATGGGTAGTCGGGATGTCAATATTTGCCACTTTTGTAAGCAGTATTAGTTTTTTGGCATTACCTGGAAAAGCATATATGAGTAACTGGAATGCACTGGTATTTAGTTTTGCCATTCCCATTGCTGCCATACTTGCCTCAAAGTTTTTTGTTCCGCTGTACAGACGATTAGGTAGTATTTCGGCATATAATTATCTTGAAGTGAGATTTGGAAGTTGGGCCCGGATTTATGCATCTATTTGTTACATTTTAACCCAAATGATGCGAACCGGTGCAATTTTACTTTTGCTGGCACTTCCGTTAAATGCACTTTTTGGCTGGAATATCAGAACTATTATTATTGTTACAGGAATTGCGGTTACCAGCATATTCCATGATGGGCGGAATTCAGGCGGTTATCTGGACCGATGCCATCCAGGGAATTATTCTTATTGTAGGCGCCTTAATTAGTGCCGCTATTTTAACTTTTTCGATGCCCGAAGGACCGTCGCAGGTTTTTGAAATTGCTGCAGCCAACAACAAATTCAGTTTGGGTAGTTTTAGCGCCAGCCTTTCGGAATCAACTTTTTGGGTTGTTCTCATTTATGGTTTGTTTATCAATCTGCAGAATTATGGTATCGACCAAAACTTTGTGCAGCGTTATATGACAACCAGTTCGGAGAAAAAAGCACAATCGTCGGCGTTATTTGGTGCATTGTTGTATTTACCGGTATCATTGGTTTTCTTTTATATCGGAACAGCTTTGTTTTCGTATTATACAGCCCGCCCGGATTTATTTCCCGAACAACATAGACCGGTGATAAGGTTTTTCCGCATTTTATTGTAAACGGATTGCCAAAAGGAATTACAGGCTTGCTTATTGCTTCCATATTTGCAGCAGGAATGAGCACGGTTTCAACAAGTATAAACAGTACGGCAACTATTATTCTTACCGATTATTATCAGAAATATTTTAATAAAACCGGCGATGATAAATCATCAATGAAAGTATTGTATATCGCTTCGGTTATTTTTGGAATTCTTGGGATTATTATTTCGCTTTCGCTGGTTGGTGTTGAAAGTGTTTTGGATGCATGGTGGTCGCTTGCTTCAATTTTTAGCGGCGGAATGTTAGGTTTGTTTTTGCTGGCATATTTATCAAAGAAAGTACGAAATATCGATGCAGTAATCGGCGTAATTATCGGCGTTATTGTAATTGTCTGGATGAGCCTTTCACCACTTTATTTTACTGAAGGAAATCTTCTTGCGTTTAGAAGTCCGTTTCACAGCAACTTAACCATAGTAATTGGCACAATGGTAATTTTCCTTGTTGGCTTTATTACCATGAATCTCTTTCATAATAAAAGGAAAATTATTTCCTGAAAATTAAAACTGAAACCATGAAAAATCTCATTATTACGATGGCATTATTTATTTCATTACCGGCATTTTCACAAACTCCGTATAAGGGTGAAAAAGCCGTAGTGAAATCGGAATTTATCTACCAAAAGGAAGATGTAAATTTTCCATCTTGTCATGCTTCAACCATTGCTGAAACAAAAGACGGATTAATAGCAGCATGGTTTGGAGGCACTGCCGAAAAAGATCCTGATGTCGGAATTTGGGTAAGTCGTTTTATCAACGGAAAATGGACCATTCCGGTAGAAGCTGCGAACGGTATTCAGCATAAAAATTTACGCTACCCGACATGGAACCCGGTTTTATTTAATTATGGCGATGAAATATTTCTGTTTTACAAAGTTGGCCCCGATCCCAAAAGATGGTGGGGCGAATATAAAATATCCAAAGACAATGGAATTACCTGGTCGGGAGCCATACGATTACCGGAGGAAATTGCAGGCCCGATAAAAGACAAACCAATTTTGCTTTCGAATGGTGAATTAATCTGTCCGTCGAGCACCGAAGATAATGGCTGGCGGATTCACATGGAAATTACGCCCGACAGAGGTTTAACCTGGGAACGCACTGAACCAATAAATGATGGAAAAAAATATGGCGTCATTCAACCCACATTGCTGGTTCATCCAAATGGAAAGTTGCAGGCTTTATGCAGAAGCAGAAACAAAGTTATTCTTACAACCTGGTCGGAAGATAACGGCAGAACATGGACCAAACTTGAACCCATCGATTTACCCAATCCGAATTCGGGAATCGATGCGGTTACTTTAAACGACGGGCGGTTTGTATTAATTTACAACAATGTTAATCCGGACAGTTCCTGGGGCGACCGCAACATTTTGAACCTGGCAGTTTCCGATGACGGCATTCACTGGAAAGCCGGCGTTTTACTCGAAAACGATCCGGATAAAGATGGAGAATACTCCTACCCTGCCGTAATTCAAACCAGCGACGGAATGATTCATATCACCTATACCTGGAATCGTAAACTAATAAAACACATGGTTATTGATCCTTCCAAACTTGAAACCAGATCTATGCAAAACGGGAATTGGCCGTCGGATTAATTTCAGTTTGAAAATTGCATTGAAAAACTGCAAAAGAATTCAGAAAATGAATAAAAAATATTATCTGACAATTTTATCACTCCTGTTTTTCTTCGTGAATTTTGCGCAAAGCAGCGATTCAAGCCAGCTTATCCGGATAAAATACAATAATCCCGGCCTTCACTCCGACCTTGGCGTGGGTTTATGGGCATGGCCATTCCCGCTTGATTTCGATAATGATGGCGATTTGGATTTGCTTGTCAATTGCACCGATAAACCATTTAACGGGCTTTGGTTTTTCGAAAATGCTTCAGGCGAAAATAATCCCGTTTTTAAAGCGCCTGTGAGATTGACCGACAGCAAAAAGAATCTGCAGATTTCACTTGCCAACGGTAAGTATATCGTTATGACACCCGGAGTGGTTTATCCTCATTTTTTCAGTACCTATTTTGCGGAACCCGATACATTATTTACGGAAGATTTTTGGGAACCTTTGGATAAAAATGCCCGCTTTAATTTATGGAGGCAGGTCGATTACGATGATGATGGCGATTTAGATATCATTATTGCCATGGACGACTGGAGTGAATATGGCTGGGATAATGCTTTTAATTCAAAAGGCGAGTGGACAAACGGCCCGCTTCATGCCCGGATTTACCTCGTTGAACAAACATCGCAGGGGAAATATGCAAATCCGCTTGCTTTAAAAGCTGATGGAGAAGACATTGACAATTATGGTATTTCAGGAGCGATATTCGAGGATTTTGACGGAGACGGAGATTTGGACATTATCATCAGCGAATTTGTGGACCGGCTTACCTGGATAGAAAATATCGGGACACGAAAAGCGCCAAAATATACCAAAGGAAAATACATAAAAATTGATGGCAATGTTCTTCATCTCGATTTAGAGATGATTGTGCCTGTTGCTGCAGATTGGGACGGTGATAACAAAATGGATTTGATTGTCGGGATTGAAGATGGCCGCGTGGCTTATATGCGAAACACAGGAAAGAAAAATACCGATGGCCCTGTATTTGAAAAGCCTGAATATTTGCAACAGGAAGCACAATATTTAAAATTCGGCGCATTGGTAACACCATACAGCATTGATTGGGACAATGATGGCGATGAAGACCTGATTTGCGGAAATACAGCCGGATATATCGGATTTATCGAAAACCTAGAAAATGGAGTAACACCTAAATGGGCAAAGCCGGTTTATCTGGAAGCAGATGGAAAAACGATTCTTGATTCAGGCTGGTGAAAACGGTTCAATCCAGGGGCCGGTGGAGCGTAAATGGGGTTATACCACATTGTCGGTAGTTGACTGGAACGGCGATGGTTTGCTTGATATCATATATAATTCCATTTGGGGAAAAGTGGAATGGTTTGAAAATACCGGAACAAAGAAAAATCCCAAACTGGCGGCATCAAAACCAATTGAAGTGGAATGGCCCGGAAAAAATCCAAAACCTGCATGGAACTGGTGGAATCCGAAAGGAAAAACTATTGCAACTCAATGGCGGACAACACCGTTGGGCTACGACTGGAACAACGACGGACTCATGGATTTAATCATGCTCGACCACGAAGGTTACCTGGCTTTTTGGGAACGTTATAAAGAAAGCGAAGTATTGAAACTAAAACCCGGAAAGCGAATTTTTACTGCCGAAGAAAACAGTGTTTTCACCAATCAGTTTGAAAATGATGAAAATGGCCTTTTGCGCTTAAACACACGTAAAGCCGGAAGTTCGGGGCGTCGGAAGTTTTGCATTGTTGACTGGGATCGCGACGGACTGCCCGATATTCTGGTAAATAGTTTAAATGTTACTTTCCTTAAAAACAAAGGCACCAAAAACGGACTGACAGTTTTGGAAGATATGGGCCCGTTAGCCAAAGATCGTCTTGCAGGGCATTCAACCTCGCCCACTATTGTCGACTGGGACAAAAACGGAATTCCCGATTTGCTTATTGGAGCTGAAGACGGACATTTTTATTACTTGAAAAACAAAAATTGAATTCCAGATAAAATGAAAAAATTACAATCGAATCGAAAAAAATTGTCGTTGTTTTTTACTTTAGGCCTTTCGCTGATATCACTTTTTAGTTTTAATCGATCAATGGCACAGAATAAAATCACCAACGCTGAAAAACTGGGTTTTCCAAAAGGAAAGAAAGTATTGCTCCTTCACTGCGATGATGTTGGAATGTGCGAAGAAGCGAATATTGCTGCGCAGTCGTATTTTCTAAAGGGCGACATTCGCTCGGCTGCAATTATGGTG
Organism: uncultured Prolixibacteraceae bacterium; assembly: GCA_963821855.1. Classification (GTDB taxonomy): domain Bacteria; phylum Bacteroidota; class Bacteroidia; order Bacteroidales; family Prolixibacteraceae; genus Draconibacterium. The sequence goes on from CAWGFJ010000002.1 coordinate 90,868, forward strand.
CCTTGCCCAAATGCTGAAGCTATGATTAATGGGCTGTAAAACACCCGGAAGCGGATATTGGAGCACATCTGACACTGACTTCAGAGTGGAAAAATTACCGTTGGGGGCCAGTTACCGATGCTAACAAAGTTCCCGGATTAATCGATCCGGACGGAAAGCTTTGGCACGAAGTTCCTGATGTAGTGATGCATGCATCAGCCAAAGAAGTGGAAACTGAAATCCGTGCTCAAATCGACAGAATGATCGAACTTGGCCATCGTCCTACACATATCGATACGCACATGGGAACCTTGTACGGCTCGCCTGAATACGCAAAAGTATTCCTTCAAACGGCGGTAGACTATAACATTCCGGCCAACGCCATCGATTTATCGGATAAAGAGGTAGCCGACTATTACCGCGCCGCCGGATACCCGATTAACGATGAAATGATTAAATATCTGGAAAGCTACCCGTTGCCAAAACTCGACAATTTCACCAGTGTTCCGAATGGAAAAACATACGAAGAAAAACGCGGGAGCTTTTTTACGCTGGTAAATTCACTCAAACCCGGGCTTACTGAAATTATTTTTCACCCTTCCATTTTAACCGAAAATCTGAAAAACATTACCAATTCCTGGCAACAAAGAGCGTGGGAAGCTGAACTGTTTTCAGACCCCGAGGTTAAACAATTTTTTGCGGATAACGATATTATCATCACTACCTGGACTGAAATCATGAAAAGATTTGACCGATAATACAAAACGAAATGCCTTTTTAAGTTTTTACCGTCTTGTGAAAAAATAATCAGAAAATTAACACAAACAAAAATCGTTTAAATTTATCCGCTAAAACCAAAACGATGAAAATTTATGTTACCAAGGGAAATGGCGAAAGAGATGAATTTAATCCTGAAAAACTGAGACAAGCGCTTAAATCATCAGGCGCCGGGCATTCACAGCAGGAAAAAATCGTACGTCTTGTTACTGTACGGCTTTATGATGGCATTCCCACAAGAAAGATTTACCGAATGGCTTTCGATCTGTTAAAGAAAGAATCGTATAAAGTTGCGGGCCGGTATAAACTGAAAAATGCCATTATGGAGTTGGGACCTACAGGTTTTCCTTTTGAGCGTTTTGTCGGAAAGATTTTCGAAACTATGGGTTATAAAGTGGAAACAGGTGTCATCGTCCAGGGGAAATGTGTTTCGCACGAAGTGGATGTTGTAGCCCGGAAAAATGACGAAATGCTGATGATTGAATGCAAATTTCACAGCGACAACCTGACCAAAAGCAGTGTACAGGTTCCGTTGTATATTCACTCCAGGTTTCAGGATGTAAGAGCTGCATGGGAAAAACAATATGGAAAAAACCTGCACTATCGCGGAGGCGTTGTTACCAATACCCGTTTTAGCGACGACGCCGAAACATATGGAAACTGTTCCGGACTGTTAATGGTTTCGTGGGATTATCCTTTAGGAAACGGACTTAAATCACGGATTGACAATTCGGGGCTGCACCCGGTTACTTCGTTGATTTCGCTTAATAGAAAACAGAAACAACAAATCCTTGAAAAGGGAATTGTATTAAGCAGTGAATTGAAGAACAATAAAACTATATTGTCGGAAATCGGAATCGATGAACCGCAAATTTCCAAAATACTTCGGGAAGCAGAAAATCTAATCGAAGGTTAATCGAATTACATTCAATAAAAAAGACTTCCGAACCCTAACGGATCCGGAAGCTTTGTTTAACTCTAACATTCATACAATGAAATACCAGTAATTATTTTTGGACATTCATTTTTTTAGTTTCGCGGTAATTGCCTGTTGAAATGGTGTAAAAATATATTCCGCTGGCTACGTTTTGAGCATTCCAGTTTACTGAATATTCGCCGGGTTGCAGCTTCTTGTCAAAAAGAACTGCAACCTGTTCACCATAAATATTAATTACCTGTAAAGTTACCCTTTCATTCTTATCGGTGGAAAACCTGATTTCGGTTGAATTGCTAAACGGATTTGGAAAATTTTGTCCTAACTGCAATGGTGCATTGGAAAAATCATTAACCGCAGTTCCGTTTTCAACCATAACGATTGGACAGTTTACCGTTGCAATGCCCGACGCAATAATATTGGCTGCTTCCGCCGATGCCAAATCACTTACCATATCAAAATCAGCATTGTCGTAAGCGCTTACCCACCAAAGCGGTGAATAATCTTCATCAGACGGAATTGTAGCCGTAACATTATGTGTTCTGCCTGTTTCCATGTCGGTTACAAAACCTGATGGCGGGCCACCGCCTTCCATATCCGGATTAATATTGAACGTGACATAAATCGGTGAAGTTGGAACCATATCCGATTCGTCGGTCATCAGTGATTTTTCAAGGAAATTGAAATAGTTTACAACCATGCCTTTATACCAGCCTTGTGTCAGTTCAGGGCTTTCATCGCCCATACGCAGTTTTGCTGTTGAACCTTCGGGAACAACCGGGCAGTTGACCAAAATGGAGGTTTCTTCCATCGGATAATCCATTTCCATAATTTCAGCATAGCTGGTTACTGAATTTGCCATATAATCCATCGGAACAGTTACTTTCTGAACTTCCCAGAAATCGTTGTATGCCGAATCTCCCGGAATGACATCGATAATATTCATCTGTCCTTCCACCGGGTTTTCTTCACCTTCGCGGAACAACACATAAATTGGTGCCGGTACGGTGGGCTGTACATCGAAATTATAGTACGATATCAGTTCGCCATTTGGCCCAAGGCCTTTGGTGATAAACGGTGCCATATCAAAATCGATGGGTTCGTTTGGCCCGGGCAAGCCATTTTCTTCCGTTCGTACAAACAGGTGGCCTGCTTCCATACTAAAGCGGTCGACCATTACGGCTTGTGCTACTACCGGGCAGTTTACCGTTGCAATACCCGATGCAATAATATTGGCTGCTTCTGCCGATGCCAAATCACTTACCATATCAAAATCAGCATTGTCGTATGCGCTTACCCACCAAAGCGGTGAATAATCTTCATCAGAAGGCAATGTGGCCGTTACATTATGTGTTCTGCCTGTTTCCATGTCGGTTACAAAACCTGATGGCGGGCCACCGCCTTCCATATCCGGATTAATATTGAACGTCACATAAATCGGTGAAGTTGGAACCATATCCGATTCGTCGGTCATCAGTGACTTTTCAAGGAAATTGAAATAGTTTACAACCATGCCTTTATACCAGCCTTGTGTCAGTTCAGGGCTTTCATCTCCCATACGCAGTTTTGCTGTTGAACCTTCCGGAACAACCGGGCAGTTGACCAAAATGGAGGTTTCTTCCATCGGATAAGCCAGCTTCCATAATTTCAGCATAGCTGGTTACTGAATTTGCCATGTAATCCATCGGAACGGTTACTTTCTGAACTTCCCAGAAATCGTTATATGCCGAATCTCCCGGAATTACATCGATAATATTCATCTGTCCTTCAACCGGGTTTTCTTCACCTTCGCGGAACAACACATAAATCGGTGCCGGTACGGTGGGCTGTACATCGAAATTATAGTACGATATCAGTTCGCCATTTGGCCCAAGGCCTTTGGTGATAAACGGTGCCATATCAAAATCGATGGGTTCGTTTGGCCCGGGCAAGCCGTTTTCTTCCGTTCGTACAAACAGGTGGCCTGCATCCATACTAAAGCGGTCGACCATTACGGCTTGTGCTACTACCGGGCAGTTTACCGTTGCAATACCCGAAGCAATAATATTGGCTGCTTCTGCCGATGCCAAATCACTTACCATATCAAAATCAGCATTGTCGTACGCACTTACCCACCAAAGCGGTGAATAATCTTCATCAGACGGAATTGTGGCCGTTACATTATGTGTTCTGCCTGTTGCCATGTCGGTTACAAATCCTGATGGCGGGCCGCCGCCTTCCATATCCGGATTAATATTAAACGTCACATAAATCGGTGAAGTTGGAACCATATCCGATTCGTCGGTCATCAGTGACTTTTCAAGGAAATTGAAATAGTTTACAACCATGCCTTTATACCAGCCTTGTGTCAGTTCAGGGCTTTCATCGCCCATACGCAGTTTTGCTGTTGAACCTTCAGGAACAACCGGGCAGTTGACCAAAATGGAGGTTTCTTCCATTGGATAAGCCATTTCCATAATTTCAGCATAGCTGGTTACTGAATTTGCCATGTAATCCATCGGAACGGTTACTTTCTGAACTTCCCAGAAATCGTTGTATGCCGAATCTCCCGGAATTACATCGATAATATTCATTTGTCCTTCCACCGGGTTTTCTTCACCTTCGCGGAACAACACATAAATCGGTGCCGGTTCGGTGGGCTGTACATCGAAATTGTAGTACGATACCAGTTCGCCATTTGGCCCAAGGCCTTTGGTGATAAACGGTGCCATATCAAAATCGATGGGTTCGTTTGGCCCGGGCAAGCCGTTTTCTTCCGTTCGTACAAACAGATGGCCTGCTTCCATACTAAAGCGGTCGACCATTACGGTTTGTGCTACTACCGGGCAGTTTACCGTTGCAATACCCGAGGCAATAATGTTGGCTGCTTCTGCCGATGCCAAATCGCTTACCATTTCAAAATCAGCATTGTCGTATGCACTTACCCACCAAAGCGGTGAATACATCTTCATCGACGGAATTGTGGCAGTCACATTATGTGTTCTGCCGGTTGCCGTGTCGGTTACAAATCCTGATGGCGGGCCGCCGCCTTCCATATCCGGATTAATATTAAAGGTCACATAAATCGGTGAAGTTGGAACCATATCCGATTCGTCGGTCATCAGTGCCTTTTCAGGGAAATTGAAATAATTAACAACCATGCCTTTATACCAGCCTTTTGTCAGTTCAGGACTTTCATCTCCCATACGCAGTTTTGCTGTTGAACCTTCAGGAACAACCGGGCAGTTCACCAAAATGGAGGTTTCTTCCATCGGATAAGCCATGCTCCATAATTTCAGCATAGCTGGTTACTGTATTTGCCATATAATCCATCGGAACGGTTACTTTCTGCACTTCCCAGAAATCGTTGTAGCCCATATCGCCGGGAATGACATCGATAATATTCATCTGTCCTTCCACCGGGTTGTCTTCGCCTTCGCGGAACAGCACATAAATTGGTGCCGGTTCGGTGGGCTGCACATCAAAATTGTAATACGAAACCAGTTCGCCATTTGGCCCAAGGCCTTTGGTGATAAACGGTGCCATATCAAAATCAATGGGTTCATTTGGCCCGGGCAAGCCGTTTTCTTCCGTTCGTACAAACAGATGGCCGGCTTCCATACTGAAGCGGTCGACTATTACTGTTTGTGCTACCACCGGGCAGTTTACCGTTGCAATTCCCGAGGCAATAATATTGGCTGCTTCTGCCGAAGCCAAATCGCTTACCATATCAAAATCAGCATTGTCGTATGCACTTACCCACCAAAGCGGGGAATAATCTTCATCATCCGGAAGTGTGGCAGTTACATTATGTGTTCTGCCTGTTGCCATGTCGGTTACAAATCCTGATGGCGGGCCGCCGCCTTCCATATCCGGATTAATATTGAAGGTCACATAAATCGGTGAAGTCGGAACCATATCCGATTCGTCGGTCATCAGTGACTTTTCGGTGAAATTAAAATAGTTAACCACCATGCCTTTATACCAGCCTTGTGTCAGTTCAGGGCTTTCATCGCCCATGCGCAGTTTTGCTGTTGAACCTTCAGGAACAACCGGGCAGTTGACCAAAATGGAGGTTTCTTCCATTGGATAACCCATTTCCATGATTTCAGCATAGCTGGTTACTGAATTTGCCATATAATCCATCGGAACGGTTACTTTCTGAACTTCCCAGAAATCGTTGTATGCCGAATCTCCCGGAATGACATCGATAATATTCATTTGTCCTTCCACCGGGTTTTCTTCACCTTCGCGGAACAACACATAAATTGGTGCCGGTTCGGTGGGCTGTACATCGAAATTATAGTACGATATCAGTTCGCCATTTGGCCCAAGGCCTTTGGTGATAAACGGTGCCATATCAAAATCGATGGGTTCGTTTGGCCCGGGCAAGCCGTTTTCTTCCGTTCGTACAAACAGGTGGCCTGCTTCCATACTAAAGCGGTCGACGCTGACAACCTGTGCGGTATCAGGATCGACCTGAGCATTTGAAATAGCTGATATACAAAAAAATGCTATCAGCATGAGAAATGTAAAAATTGTTTTCATAATACTTGTTTTTAGTGATAAATATTCAATTAGTATTCAGAGCTGATTTCCAACTCTTTACCATTCAAAAATAGAATATGAATATCACCAAAGTATCACAAAAGGGTAATGATTTAGTCAAATTCTTCGTACTGACAGGGTTTTCTTTTGAAATACATTCGAAATTGCTGTCTGTCCATTTTAAATCGTGCTAAAACGGAATAAAAAAAGGCTTGTCCCATATGGGATAAACCTTTTATGTCATGGTGATAAAATTTATTTTTATCGTATTAATACAGGCAATGACGGATCTTTTTTAAATTCAAAAGTTACCGGCACTACAACCCACGAGTCGACATAATCACCGTCAACTTTCGCTGGCTCCCAGTCTGCATCAACTTCCTCAACAGCAGCCAACGCTTTTTCTTCCAGTTTCTCCACCCTGTTGTCATAAGGTGAATCAATTGCCTGGTCAGCAGTTAAATGTGTTACATTTCCATCGTCATCGACGATAAATTTCACATACACTGTACCTTCTACACCAAAGTTTTTGGCATTTTCAGGATATGTCAGGTTTTCTTTGATTTTATCTCTAAATTGTTCATATCCAATTTTAGGCTTTGCATCTTTTTCAGGTACATAATAAATACCCTCCATGTCGCAATAATTTTTCATGTTGTCGTTATTTGATCGCACATTATAAATTAATTTCGCGACACGATCTTTGTCATTCGAATCTTCAATACCAGTTACGACTACTCTTTCCAACTTTCCGTTATCATATTCATATTCGTAACTAAAATCAGGATATTTGTCCACTATTTTGTAAATATCAACCAGATATGCCTCGTTTTTTGTCTGCATATCGTTTAGTTTTTTGCTATCCATGCTTTTCATATTTTGCATGTCGTGTTTCTTATCCATGTTCTTATCATGATTCTGAGCCGAAACATTTACAGTACCGGCAACAAAAAACATGATTGCGGTTAACAGAGCGATTTGTGTTTTCAAAAAATGCTTACTCAATTTCATGATTCCTCCTCTTTTAAATTGTTATACTTTACAGGCTGTCATAATCATTGCGATCAACGACAACCGTTTATTACTTTACATAAAAAAACCATGCCATAATTCAGAATTAATTCCGTGCATATCCGACAAAACGCGCATGAGCACCGGGACAGAGAGTTACAGGATAACATGTTTAGGTACTATCTAAAATGTAGAATTATATTGAAATTGTGGAAGTGCTTTCACAATAAAAATTTAACTTTTTCAGAGCATCTGTCCTCCCGACACTTCAATACATTGTCCGTTAATCCAGCGAGCTTCTTCGGTACATAAAAAGGCCACTACTCCTCCAATATCATCCGGCAACCCTACACGGCCCAAAGCTGTCATTCCCGCAATATAATTGTTTAACTCTTTGTTATCGCGAACATGTCCGCCTCCAAAGTCGGTTTCAATAGCACCGGGAGCGATTACATTGGCTGCAATACCACGTGGCCCAAGTTCTTTGGCAAGATATTTTGTCAAAATTTCAATCGCGCCTTTCATTGAACCGTACGCTGAATAACCAGGGAGTGCGAACCTGGCAAGCCCGGAAGAAACATTGATAATGCGCCCTCCGTCGTTGATATAAGGCAACGATTTCTGAGTTAAAAAGAAAACTCCTTTATAGTGAATGTTTAAGATAGTATCAAATTGCTCTTCTGTAGTTTCTGCAAAAGGTGTATACAACGCTATTCCTGCATTATTAACCAGGAAATCAAAATTTGAGCTTCCGGTTTGCTCTTTTAAATAAGCGCTTACCTTGTCGATAAAACCATCAAATTGCTTTATATCTTCGGTATTTAGCTGGAAAGCAGCAGCCATCCTACCCAATGATTCAATTTCGCTTACTACTTCATCTGCTTTCTCTTTGTTATTGTTGTAGGTAAGAATCACGTCAATTCCTTTTTTGGCTAAATTGATTGCCATGTTGCGGCCTAATCCGCGGCTGCCACCTGTTACCAATGCCACTTTATTTTTCTTTGTTACCATAACTAATCTTTTATAAATATTAATTTAAATAGTTAGACATATGAGAAAAACAAAAGTTTGATTAAACGGCATAATATTTCGTATTTGATGAAAACTCAAATCATTGTATATTGTAATCTGTTGCAACACATTTATTGTATCAATCCAATAAAACACTATTTATGCGAATAGATTTGCGCACACAACAATGGTGGGGAGCGCCTAAAAAATTTGATCTGCAGGAAGAGGACCGAAGAGTGAGTTGGCTGGAACTATTCTTCGACCTTGTGTATGTGATTGCCATTGCACGAATTACGCATCATTTTGCCCTGCATATTACGGTTGAAGGTTTTTTCGAATATGCGATAGTGTTTATCCTTATTTTCTGGGGTTGGGTAAACGGCAGCCTTTATCACGACCTGCATGGCAATGAAGGTCTGAGAACCCGCTTAATGACGCTTTGGCAAATGATGATTATTGCTGCATTTGCCGTCGTTATTGAGCAACCAACCGAAAAGGGCTATTTTAACATCATTATCGTTTTTATGATTATGCAGATTTATATCACATACATGTGGTGGAGTGTTGGCTTTTACGACCGTTCGCACCGAAAATATAATCTGCCATATACGGTGCTTTACCTCACAGCTCTGGCATTAATGGGCCTTAGCCTAATGGTTTCGGTACAGGGACAAAAAATTATTTTCCCGTTTATCCTTATTTGTAATTTTGCGCCTCCTTTTATATCCCAGGCATTACTTCGCCGCGACAGATCCGAAATCAATCTTTCATCGAGTATGTTTGAGCGGCTGGGACTTTTTACCATTATTGTTTTTGGCGAACTTGTTGCCGGAGTGATAAACGGAATCAGTGGTATTCCTGAACCGGATTTCGTTACCTGGTTAAATTTTGCCCTGGCGATTTCCATTGCGTTTGCACTGTGGTGGATTTTTTTTACGCTGGTTTCGAATACGGAAGCAAAAAAAGGTTTTTTAAATGCATCGTTGCTGGAAATCCTGTATATTCCAACCATCATCTCGCTCGGATTAATTGCGGTTAGCTTCGCAGCTTTCTTTGATGTTCATAATGAAATTCCTGTTCAGCGAGTATTTGGAATCGGCGTGGCTACATTTTTAACTTGCATAAGCCTGATGCTTGGCTTACTGGTGTTTCCCGAAAAGTTCATAATTCTGAAACGCCCGACACGAATTTCGCTGTATTTAACCGCTTTTCTGTTCCTGATATCCCTGCTTATTAATATCCGGTTGGAAAGGGTTTATTATCTGGCCGGAGTTATTCTAATTCTGGTGCTTGAAATTATTTATTTGAATTCGTTGTATTACAGAATGATTTCAGGCGAAAATAAGTAGTGGTTTATTTTGAAAAAGAAATCGACATCTGCATGCCTGTTCAGGTATTTCACCAAATGCCAAAAACCAAACCGGCCACAGAAAACAGCACCATATACATACCCGCATCAATAGCGAGTAATTTCAACGAACGATTGGCAAACAGATAAGTGCCGGCCATTGCAGGAAGCACCCAGATAAAAGAAATTAGCAAGCCCATATGTATTCCCTGAAGAGCTCCGGTTTCGGCTGTTACTGCATTTAACCCGGCGAGCGCCAGAAAATGCATTACTGCCGTTCCGCCAAAAATAAGCGGAGCATTAATTTTACCGGAATCACTGTACCGGTTTTCCTGTTTCCAGGTTTTACCAAACAGAAAAGGCTGATGCCATGCAAAACCTAAAGCAAACGAAATCACTGTCATTACAATCACCGGTAACCAGTGAATATTGGACATTAAATGATGTGGATTCATTGGAATGTTATTTGATTCAGGCGACGAATATAGTTACTTTTTGCCTAAATGCATACCATTTCCTTTTGACCGGGTTTTAGAATGAAATGTGGATTCCGGAATGTGAATAAGCCGTATGAAGTCGGATTATCGTTTTACAAACTTAAATACATCCTTATTGTCTAACTTTAAATAATACACTCCATTGGAAAAATCCATAACACTAATTTTTTGATTTCCTGAGACGTTTCCTTCCAGAATCCTTTTTCCGGCAATGTTATAAATCTCAAAATTTGTTGTATTTATTAATCCTGAAATTTGAAGATAAGCTTCAGTAGGATTAGGAAATATTTTAATTTGGGAAGTGAGACCGAAAACACTGTTTCCTGTGGTGCTATTTGTTGAACGCTCATAACTGTATCCGCCGCCATCATCTGCGCCTTTCGACCATGCAGTGAATTTTATATCAATATAGATGTCTTCGCTGATTAGATGAAGCACCATAGCATTGTTTACCATGTCGAGTGGCTTGGAATTAATCGCAGTTTGCCAGCTTTGAAATGTTAAAGAAGCAATATCTGCTGTTGTACCAAAGGCCCATTCTGTGTCGGATGGACTTAAATTTTTTGAATATCCTACCTCTGAAGCAATGTTAAATATTCCCATTGTATCGGCCCTCGTTATCCAAACCACGTCCGTAATTCTGTCCTGGTTTGCTGCAACAGTCCAGTCGGCATGATTTTCCTTTGTAAATGTCATTACCGGGCCGGTCCACACGGTTTGTGCGTTCAGATTGGAAACACCTGAAATTAAAACCGTAGCAATAATAAGTAAGTAGATTTTTTTCATGGCTAAGTGAAATTGTTGTTTAAATTGTTTTTAGTAATCGTAATGATCATCATAACATGAATGTATCCAAATAGTTCAATAAGTAATAAACAAGGAATTCGTTAATCACTGGTGTCCGGTTAAATAATAAGTTAATGGCTGAAGCCCTTTATTGTCAGGGTTTTTATTGCCCCCGGCTCAAGCCGGGGGTTAAAATTGGAACTATATTGTATTTACAATGTCGCAGTGCAATTAGAACTTTATTAAGCAGGCTGCCTGAAACTGGATAAGGTATGAATTATCCGGGTTCGCTTAGCGTATCAATTTTTTGCTCCAGATTTTTTCTTTCTGTAATCTCGGTAAAAAGTATCGCCAGTTGCTGGTTGTGATCATCCTTTATAGGTATCATAAAAATATCGAACCACCTGTTATCGAGAAAACCTATCTGCTTTTCAAAATTCATGGTTTTTCTGTTTCTTATTGACTGACCTAAAATATCAAACCACGATTGATCGATATCGGAAACCAGGTCGCGAATTCGCTTTCCTTCTATATCGGTTAAACCGGTTAGCTTTTCAAAAGCAGGATTTGCTTCAATTAAGCGATAATCCACAGGCTCATCTTTTTTATCATAAAGAACATTTAGGATACAGAATCCTTCATTCATTGAATCGAAGAGCAATTTATACCGGTTCGACGCCCGGCTTGTCAACTCGTCCCTCATTTTCAGAAATTCTATTTCGGTCTGTTTTCGGGTCGTAATATCTTCTGTATTTACAACTACTCCGTCACTCATTTTTACTGAAATAGTGCGAATCCATATTTCTATTCCATCACGCTCAAAATAATACTCATCTTCGCGTTCCTTCCCGGTATCGACTACATGACAACAGTTTAGGAAGAGTTCGGTTTTTAGTAATTCAGGTTTTATCTGCGAAATTTGCTGACCTGTAATCTTTTTGATTCCAGTGATCATTTCGGTCATTTTATTGGCGAACAAAACTTCGAAATCAACAATTTCTCCTGCTTTATTTCTAATTGCTTTTAATGCTGTCAGACTAATTGCCTGTGCTTCGGCAATTCCTTTGAGCAAGGCTTCATTTTCTTTTAAACGTGCCGTTCGATCGGCTACAGCCTCTTCCAGCGACTTATTGATATCAAGCCACTGTTGTTCCACTTTTTTACGGCCGGAAATATCTTTAAAAAATACACCAACATGTTTTTCTTTAAATGGAAAACCATACACTTCGAACCATTTCCCGAACTGTTTATTAAATGCCTCGAACCGTAATGATTTTCGGCTTTTTATAACATTATCAAAATTATTATACCATTCCGCATCAAGACCCTGCCAAATTTCAGATATTCGTTTATCCTCAAATTCAGAATCTCCATCTAAACCACTTTGCTTTTTAAAGGCGCTGTTAATATTAAGAAGCTGAAGGTCGGTACATTCTAATTTGTTATTAAAAACGGGTTCACAAAGTACAAAACCATCTTCGGTATTGTCAAAAAGTGCCCGGTAAAGTTCTTCATTTTCTTTGATTTGGTGTTCCAATTTTTTTCGTTGTGTTATGTCCCTTGAAAATACACCCACCTGTCCCTGTTTATAATTGAATGCATACAGATCGTACCAGTTACCGCTTTCTTTGTTCCGGCTTTCAATATGCAATGGTTTTCCTGTTCGGGATACTTTTCCAAAATTTTCGGCCCGGAAACCCTCCATCGGGGCAAGCGTGTCCTTAATCTTCTTACCCAATACATCATCAGCTTTCAGGCCTGTCTGGCGTTCCCATACTTTGTTCACATCCTTTATCAAATAGTCGTCTGAGATTTTATTATCCTTGCCAAATACCGGCTCAACCATCATAAATCCATCGTCGATATTGCTGTAAAGCGTGCGATAAAGCTGTTCGCTTTCCTTTAGCACTTCTTCGGCCTGCTTCCTCTTTGTAATATCGAGAAAAGTAATAACCACACCTTCTATTTTATCATCAGCGCTTCTATATGGTAACAAAGTGGTTAGATAAGTGTTACCGCTGTTGTCCTTAATTTCCCTTTCAATGGTTTGAAGTTTTTCCAGTACTTTTTTTGCGTCATTATTCATTTCTTCGTACCACAATTTGTTGGTTATGTCAGAAATAGGCCTTCCCCTGTCAGCCAGGCGGATATTAAACAGTTCATTCAGTTTGGGCGTGTAACGCATAATTCGTAATTCGCGGTTCAGAAACAAGGTAGCAATATCGGTGGCGGCAAGCAGGTTAACCAGGTCGTCGGACAGCTGGCTCAGTTCTTCCACTTTATGCTGATTCTCCTGGTTTAGCGTAGTAAGTTCTTCGTTTACCGATTGCAGTTCCTCTTTGCTTGTTTCCAATTCTTCGAGTGTGGAACGAAGCTCTTCATTGGCCGACTGTAATTCTTCATTTGAAGCTTTCATCTCCTCGCGGCTGGTTTCATATTCTTCGATTACCGTTTGCAGCCGTTGCCGGTTTTCACGCAATTCTTCATCGAGTTCGCGAATACGTGCGGTGAATTTCGAATCGGCATCTGCTATTTCCAATCCGGAGATACGCGATTCCTTCTTTTTCTTTGATTCTTCAAATATTATCAGAATTGTGTTTTCATACTCTTTTTCTTCCAGCAAATGAATAACCATTTCCACCTGTTTTTTTACTCCGTCGATGGATAGTTCGACCGGGTTGGTACGAACTTCTTTTTTCAACTTTATTGTCGCATGTATGGCCGAACGAAGTTCAAGAGAAAGTTCATCCCGAATCAGTTTGAATAAATCGCGGCTTAGTTCGCCACGCTGCACCAGAAGATATTTTCCGGCAGCTTCGGAAACATTCAGCACCTGATAGTCGGGGCTCACCAGGAGGCTTGGCGGCCCGAAACGTTCAAGTAGCCTTTGATGTAAAACCCCAAATGAAATAGTATCCTGTGGTTTTTCCACAATTATATCGCTTCGAAAATGCTTTTGGATTTTTGGAAAGACCGGCAACTTTGGTTCGGGCCCGGTGATATTATTTTTTCTGTAAACAGAAACTTCCTTGCTTTCGGTAACAAACAGGCTTGTGTCTTCCAGGCTTTCAGAAGTGCCCAGTACCAGGTAACTGTTAGACCGTAACGCATAGTGGAAAAGCTCGATTACATCGCGTTGTGTACCTTTTTTCAGGTATATCAGCAGATTGCGGCAAACGACCATATCGAGGCGGGAAAAGGGCGGATCGGACAGCAGATTGTGCGGGGTAAAAATCACCTGTTCGCGCAGCTCTTTGCGAATTCGGTAACCGCCGTCTTCCTTCATAAAAAAACGTGCAAGCCTTTCGTCATTTACTTCTGCTTTTATATCGCCGGGGAAAAAACCTTCGCGTGCTTTTTTAAGTGAAGCCTCGTGCAAATCGGAAGCAAAAATTTGTACCGATGGCGATATTTCTTCTCTTGCAATTGCCTCATTCAGCAATATGGCCAGCGAATAAGCTTCCTCGCCGGTGGCACAACCTACCGACCAGACACGGATTTGTTCGTCGGCATTTTTACTTTTAATAAGATTTGGGAGAATATTTTTTTCGAGGAATTCAAAAATTTGGGCATCGCGGAAAAAACTGGTTACATTAATCAGAAAATCATCGGACAGCGCTTTTACCTCTTCCTGGTTTTTTCTTAGAAGTTCGATGTATTTTTCGAGTTGTTCCAACTGATATATCTGCATTCGGCGTTGAATCCGCCGCATGAGCGTAGACAGTTTATAGCAGGAAAAATCGCGGTTGGTATGGGTTTTTACCAATGTAAATATTTTCTGTATCTGCAGGTTTTCTTCTTTCTCGGGTTTTTCGTTTTCAAAGAATTTAAGCCGGGGCGTAGTACTGATAAAATTAACCAGGTAACGCGGCATTTCTGCAATGGGCAGCACCATATCGACCAATCCGGTTGAAATTGCGTTTTGCGGCATTCCATCGTATTCTGCTTCTCCGGGATCCTGCACAATGGTAAGACCGCCTTTTTCCTTTATTTCCTTTATTCCGAGCGTTCCGTCGGAGCCGGTTCCGGTAAGTATTATGCCAATGGCGTGCCCGTCATGCGTTTTCGACAGCGTGCGAAAAAAATGGTCGATAGGTGCGCGATCGCTCCTTTTTTCCTCCAGCTTTGTTAGCCGCAAATGTGTATCGATGGTATTGAGATTGGCATTGGGTGGAATAACGTATACATTATTTGCTTCGAGCGCGATTGTTTTGTTTACCTGACGCACCGGCATATTAACGTGCGGCTGTAAGAGTTCGGCCAAAACGCTTTTGTGCTCAGGCGACAGATGCAGTACAACTACATAAGCAAGGCCACTGTCAGCCGGTACATTATCGAAGAATTGTTTGAGCGCCTTTAATCCGCCCGCCGACGCCCCAATACCCACAATAGGCAACCTTCCATTGCTTTTTGATCCTTTTTTACTTTTACCGTTGTCGTTATTCATGTTGATTATTTTTATACTGGTTTAGTTTGAGGTTGTATTGTAAAGTTAACTTAAATTCACCGTTATTAAGTCAGATATCAGTTTTATCTTGAAATTCAGAATTTTCCAGTTACTATTTGGAAGATTTCATAAGATATTGCTGATTATTTATCGTTGATTTTTTGCGTGTCCAAACCGGAGAGGCCCTGTTTAATCACAGGAACCTTTATCTCCGGAATGGGTTAAGTTTAAAGCATTTTCATGCCCTAAACCAAATACCAAACAAAAAACACATTAAAAAAATGAATTAAACTAACCAAGATTCTGTATCAGTCGAATCGTTTTATTTTTATCCCTGATTGCGATCATATCTCTGTTTTCTCTTTATTGTCATGGACTTTCGATAAATGGTTCTGATGGTTTGTTCGCTTTGCTGCATTTCATTTTTAAATTATTCATCTGAAATGTCTTGTTTTTTGCCGATTTTTATTGATGAACCATTAATTCCCGGCACATGATTCGACACTAATTCGGATGGTAAACTAATAGATGCATCGGGAACTAATAAAATCTGACTGATAATTTCCGTCCAGAATCTGAAATGTTTTTCATTAAACGGAAAATTTAAATTTATTGGATTATAACATATTACTAAGGGAAAATCCTGGGGTTTAGCATATTTGATTTTGAATATCATACGTGAAGCAAAACGGTAAATCATGGGCATATCGATTTTATTCTCATAATATTCAATTTGCTTGCTTAGCTTATAATCAACCATAAACACTTTTCCGGGGTAAAGCGCCATTGGGCTTAAATGCAATTCCAAACCGGAATTCATATTTTCGGAATTGTTATGATTTGTAAAAATGGCTTTTTTCCCTGTATCGAGTATAAATTTAACAGTTTGGTTTATGGCTATTGGCGAATGCAGGAAAAACACCTTCGGGAGCTGGTTAAATTCCGATTTTATTAAATCGTCGTGCAGCTTTATTTGAGATAACAGGGAAAGATTGGTAATAAAAGGCATGATGGAATGCGACCAGGGTTCGGAAAAGAACTCGATTGCACCCTTTTTGTACAGATAATGAAGTAACTCAATAACATCGGGGCGTAACTTTTGCAATAAGGACAGGGTAATTCCCGAAACCGAAATACCGATTTTAAATTTCCCGCCTGTTTCATTAAAAACAGAGAGAATGGTTTCGAGCAGCGGCAGTATATTCTGACTGCTTAATTTATTTACAAGCTCTTTAATTAATACGTCGTTGTAAAAATCATTTTCGTTGTTAATAGCCAAAAACCTGTATCGGGTTTGCGATACCGGAAAGTGCATCTTTATGCAAATACAAATTTTTTTCATTTCAATCGAATTTTTTACCTGGTATTTCATCAGTCCTTCGTATTTCTGTTGGTCTTACAGTTTTCTTCGGCATTGCTGTGTTTCAATGGCTTTAATTACTGGTGTTAAAGAAACAAAGCATAAAAGTTGTGCAACTACGATTTACTATTCATTTAAGTAATTATTTTGTTCATTATGCATTTCTTTGGGTTCTTATCTTTTAAAGTGGTTAGCAATAAACGAATTGAGGAAAACAGTTATGAACGAAAGTAGCGAGGCACCATTAGAAGTGAATGAATTGTGAAGCCGAAAACAGGTTTATAAATCAGGGTTTATTCAGGCTTTTTTTTGTTTCTTATTATAGTATAAAATTACCAATACGATAATTACAATTACCACAATTACCATAACCGGGATATATCCGTACGATGACGTAGACAAAGCGCCTGGTGGTATAGTTTGCCCTGATGAAGCAGTATCAGGAATATTCATGGTATCCATCTGCGTTTTCACCGTGTCCTGGGCAATTAACTGATATGGGAATGTTATCAGGTACAAAACTATAGTTGCTGCAACTATTTTAATCTTTTTCATACTATTCTGCTTTTAAATTTTAAACATTACAGCCTTATTATCACGGATTAATTCCGTATTGTTTATTGCATGATTTTTTAGCCGGCAGCTATAAAGCAATGTCAGCGCTCCACTCTCAGGCATTGTTTATAAAATTAGCTAAGCCTGCCGGTTAATGATAGAAAAGAAGTTATCCATTATTACCGCCATTCTGTTTATCTTATAAATTTTTGCGGTGAAGTTAACCCAAATAAGCTGTGAGAAAATTGACCAACATGGAAAGTCTCCGGTCATCAGGCTTTACCTAAACAGTTATATTAATGGCTAAAGCCCGTTCTAAGTTGCGGCTTCTTTCTCCCCGGCATAAACAGGTTGTGTGAAAATGCGATTTTTAACTAACCCTGGCATTTATGCCAGGGATTTGATACGTGGATAGGACACGGGCTTTAGCCCTTAATATGAGCAAGTTGGGCTAAAGCCCAGATTCTATCCTTTCTTCGTAACCCCCAGCATAAATGCTGGGGTTAGTCATTTTCACACAGTCTGTAAATGCCAGGGTTATTACAAACAGGAGATGTCAGGTCGTTCGTAGTCATAACCTGAAAGTTTATTCGGAATACGAAGTCGCGGTAAAATAAAACGGAGCGAAAAACCCTTAAAGTTTAACGCTCCGTCGTTATTTACTGTAACTCTTTAATCCTGTAAAATGTACAGATTGCTTCAGTAATAAAGTGAATCGGGGGCATAACATTTATCGGAAGAATAAATAATTCACAATATCCAAAATATTGTTTTTACAGCGATTAAAATTTTACAGTATGTTGATGTATTATTCATTTGTTTTAGCCATCTTTAATGGTTCAGTTTATTGTTTGCTGTTTTTCTATTAAAAGTTTTCGTCCTCCAAACTGTTTAAAATATCATGTAACACATTCGAATAATTAATAAAAGCTTCTTTATTTCGTTGAAACGGATTGAAATGATTCTTCATAGAACTACTATTGTTGAATATGCTGTTCATATAAAAAAGGTGATCCATATCCTGTAACATATTCCATTGTTCTTCCAGGTTACTTCGGTTATCCGTTTGCATAAGCATGTTTACCCGCAGTTGTTTTTCAAAAATATCTTTCTGATAAATATTCTTTATCCATTTATCGTTCAGCTTCGAAAAGTAGGAGAACTTATTGTCGAACCTTTGGCTTTTAACAGAAGGTTTGACATAACTCACCGCCTCAGATGGTGAACTAAATGCAATTTCCGGGTCTTTTATTAATTCGAAAATCACTGTTTTCCAACTTAGTACACGGCTGAGCGGAAACATTCCGTTAATAAAAGTTGGATCGTAAATTAAAATAGCCGGTATATTTTGAGGAACCGATTTTTTAAACCTGCTTATCATTCGTCGCGATAAAATTGTACTGGCTTTCAAAAATGGTTCTAGATCAATTTTTTGCAGCATATTACTTATTTTGTAATTAATAGGCAACATGGGTGCAATTTCTCCGTCGTGATTATTACCTGCCAAAAGCTTTTTGTATTCCTTGTTTTGTATCATATTCAGGTTGGTAAAAATGGCCTTTTTACCGAGTGCTGATACTTCATGCGCGAAGTGGTGCAAATAGGCAGGAGAATGTACGATAAAAATATCCGGAGTTTTTCCGATTACCGATTGCACAGCTTTATCGTGCATGTCAATCTGTTTGCGCAGCGTTTTCATATCGAAATAAGCCACAATGGAATGCGACCATAATTCGGATAATATTTCAACGCAATTTGTTTTTTCCAGAAGTCTGATCTGTTCCAGCGCTTCAGGAACATACTTTTCAAACAGCATTAATGTTATTCCTGAAATTGAAAATCCGATTTTAAATTTTTTATCCGTTTCAAAATGGATATTTCTGATAGCTTTAAAAAAAGGCAATAAATTCTTTAAATAAACACTTCTAACGTGTTCTTCCATTTGGCTTTCATTAAAATATGCATGATTAGCATGTACATCAGAAAACCTGTATTTCGCCTGAATGGCCGGTATGTGTAGCTTAACACATAAACAAATATTAATCATAGCTCAAAAATTTAAACGCATAATTATTTAATGGCGCAAATCGTAAAATTCAGGATGCTCTAAATTTCATCTTCATTTATTTGCCAGTCCACAATAAAAGAATTGGGGTTTCCCCGTTTTCTAAATACACGTTTTTTCTTTTTTTCGCTATCCAGTTCATCCAAATCCAAAAGTACCCCTTCATCTTCTAAACAGGGATCCCTCATTTCATCTTCAATTTTAATTTTCTTCATCATCTTACTCCTTATTTAAGTTTGTATTCACCAGGTTTTATTTTTGTTCTTAGCCGTTAAACCTGATTTGTGTTATCCTGTCCTTCCTGACAGCTTTTATGCGAACTCAATGAAATATTGCTTATCAGGATGTTTTTTCTGTATCCTTCTCTACGTTTGTTGTTGTTGTTTATAAAAACCTTGCTCTGTATTTTTATTTACCCAATACCTGCGCTTTTTAGTTGAATTTATTATCGACCCGGCTTCGGTTAAAATATCGGGATAGATAGCAGAAAAGTTAACGTAACTCCATCGGTACACCATTATTTTCTCCTGGCCTTCAGCCCAGTTAATGGATTTAAGTAATTCTTTTCTGAATAACACTTTATTAGAAACTACTTTTGGTAAAATAGTTTTAGCATATTCTATCATAACTTAATAAGTTTAATAATAAACGTCCCTCTCAACCAAAATTCATTTAACAAGTACAAATTCGGGACTTCAAATTTAACAGGACATCAAGCATTTGTCATGAAATTTGCATATCATTTTACAGGCCATTTTGTTCATTTTTTTATTTAGTTTTAATAAAAATATAAATGCGACAATGGTGATATGAGCTAAAGTGCACTTGAATCGTTACAAGGAGCAAATTAACAGGGATTTATCGATTTAATAGTTGTAATATTGATTTTATAAATAAACCGATTTTTATTCGTACCTTATTGTTTGCTTTTTGTCGATTATGCATAAGGAAAAATTTCAGTTTACAGGGTTAATTTACTTTTCTTAAAGCGTAAAACCCATTGAATATAAACTAAATTGAGAGTTTCGATGAATGAAAATTTAATACAATTATTAAAAAAGGAAATTGAAATAAAAGTGGGTAAAAAAATACTCACCGGGAAAGATTGTACACAATTAGCGGAAAAAGTTTATGCTGAAACAAAGCAGCAGATTAGCATTACAACCCTTAAGCGGTTTTTCGAAGTGGTAAAATCCGATTTCAATTTTTCGAAATTCACTACTGAAGTTCTTGTTCAGTTTATTGGTTATCAAAGTTTGAATGATTTCAGGAAGGCGTACACCGATTCGAAATTGGATTATTCAAACGAAAATTCATGGGAAATATTTAAAATAAAGGTAAAAAATATTACGGAGAAAAGCCTGAAATCGATGAAGGCAAAGACACAATACAAACAAGAGAATCTAATCTTCAGAGATTTTGTGCAAAAAAAGTTTGAGCAATTCGCAAAGTCGGATAAAACTGCCACGCTATTTACTGCGCCCAGCGGCTGGGGCAAAACAACGCTATTAATCCAATTGGCTGAAAAATATTTTCGTAAGGAGAATGCACTAAACAATGACGATATTTTACTTTTAATTAATGGAAAGATATTTTTTAATTTGTATGCGCAAAATCCTGAAAACGAGTTTCTGAACCAGTTTCTGGATTTTAAATTACTTTCAAGCCATGCATTCTATTTCTTTAAAAATCCCGAACAGCGAAAAGGTCGAATCTGGGTGTTTATTGATGATGTGGACGACATTTTTTTTGACACTGAAAGCTATCATCACTTTTTGGAAAACCTGATGCGAATGATAATGGCCCACAATTACGGCTGGTTCAAATTTGTAATAACCTGTCGCCCTGAAAATCTGAATGTTTTTAGTTACCTGGCCGATAAGTATCCGTTGATAGAAAACTTATGGTTTGATTTGAACTTTAAAAAAACGGACAATTACCAGAATTCGGTGAATGTTCCCTTATTATCCCGTCAGGAAATAAACCAGATTTTAAAAATTAATGACATATCATATGAATACAGTAATTTTCACGGCCAAAGCACCACGTCGACCGAACTTGTAAACCAACCCGATTTCTTGTCGTTATATATGCACGAAATCAAACATAGCGGCAATTTATCAACCATCGTTTTATTGTCAAATTTTCTTCAGGCAAGAATTTATTCGTCGCCATATAAAAACGAAAAACTTAAAATAATAAACCGCTTTATTGAACTTTGCAACCGCGGAAAAGAAATTGATTTCGTCAGAAAGGATCAATTACTTTCGAAAGCAGACACTGCCAATGCATACCGCGAATTATTGTCGTTTGGAATTCTATACGAATACACAAGCCCAAATGAGTATATGGAAGAAACCACATGGGTCAGGTTCGGGAACAGCATTATTTTTAATTTTTTCCTTATGGAAAAATGGTTTACCGGAAGGGAAATGAATATTGAATTATATAATGCAATACGGAAATATTACAAAGACAATATACCGTTACAAAAGAATATGGTGAAACTATTTTTTGGCTTTCTTGCCTACCAAAACAAACATGAGTTAATAAAAAAGCTTCGGCTGGTTAGCGCGCTTGGGCAGGCGGAATAAGTTAAGTTATTGAATTAAGCACTTAATAAATACTTCTAATAATCTGGTGATTAGATTGAACCCTATTAGGGTTCTCACTTTATTGGCATATTTTCCCGTCCCGATAATCGGGAAGGCTATTATTGTATCACCCGCCAGCCGGCGGGTGAGATCGGCTTTTACAATCCGTTCGCGGATTGAACAAAAATAGCCGTAGGTGCAAACCTACGGTTGCTGTAATGTGTCAAATAACAATCCTGAAGGGATTGAACGGAAAAACCAGTTGTCTATTACTTAAAAGCCAAATTCAATAAATTTTATTCATTTTTATTTAATTCCCTGCCTTTCAGATATTACTTCTGCAATTGAATTTTTAACATTCTCAGGACTTAAACGATGTTTAACATTTGCAGATAATAATTTGCCACTGGATAATTTTTCATCAAAAGAAATTACTTCTGATATTATTCCTAAAATCCTTTTTTAACCCGTTGGTCAATTTCTTCTTTCTGACGTTCAATTTTAGTTCGTTTAACGCCAGAACCGAATTGGTAGCTTAACCGTAACCACAGCGGAACCGCAGACAAGATCAAATGCCCTTCGTAGCGGCTGTAAAAATCGGAAGCCTTAATTTCCGAAGCGCTGTAGATAAAATTTCGTGTAAATGGTAAAGCACTTAAAGCCCCCACTTTAAACTTATTTTTAAACGTTTTATCCACAGAGATAAAGTAAAGTATTCCGCACCATGAGTTATCCTGTATATTTATTTTTGGCGTTGAATACTGAGCAATGGCCGAAAACGATAAATCCTTTTTTAAGGAAAGTACAGAAGAAAATGAAGGCTCAAATACCAGCCCGCCTCGGGTTTTTACTCCCGAAATCATAGCTGCTTCATTGCTTTTTGCCGACATATTCGATAAGCGGATTACAGGATTAAATGTTACAGGCCCGGTTTTTAACGCTGCCAAAAACTGTACTCCCCATTGCCGGATTGTACCTGCATTTTGCATTTGAGTTTCAAAAACGCCTTCATCATTAATTACTGTAAGATTATTCATTGCATCATTAACCTGGGAATAAAACAGCTTCGATGAAAGAAATCCCGATTTCAACTGAACAGTATGTTCCATAGAAACATTGGTATGAAATTCCGGTTTCAGATACGGATTGCCCTTTGTAACCGAATACGCATTGTCGGTTGATGTAAATGAATTCAAGCTGTAAACCGACGGCCTGTCTATAGTACGGTTGAAAGCCAGTTTTACATTTTGTTTTGAATTCAGCTTGTAACTACAGGTAATATATGGCAAAACGGACAGGACAGTTGTTTTTCTGCCGTTGTTTAGTTCAGTTCTTGAATCTTCAATACGAACTCCGGCATTAACACTGGTTTTTTCCTGCCTGTAATTAATGCGTTGAATAAGCAGCAAAAATCTTTTCGGTATATGAAAACCTTTCAGAACTATTATCCTCCATTTTCTGATTTTTTGCTTTGACACCGGCGTTTAATATCAACCTATCACCCAATGGTAGTATAAGGTCGGATTTGGCGCTAAAAGCATTTTGCTTTGGA
Source organism: uncultured Prolixibacteraceae bacterium (assembly GCA_963821855.1). Lineage (GTDB taxonomy): Bacteria > Bacteroidota > Bacteroidia > Bacteroidales > Prolixibacteraceae > Draconibacterium. The sequence continues at coordinate 114,311 of CAWGFJ010000002.1, forward strand.
TTCTGCGTATTGAAATAAGACTTTGATTCAGGGCCGGTTTCTGTGGAAATAAATGAGATGGAATTCCGCGCATCCAAATAAAAGTTGCTTATATCGAATGTAATTTCACTTCCGTTATCATGAAATATATGCTTGTAGTAAAGTGAATTAAAAAATCCTTTATTTCTGTCATTTTCAATTCGCCGGGCACTCCAGTTGCTGGTTTCCTCTCCTGAAACCTTTACTGATGCATTGCCGCTTTGTTCGTATGAATACGGATTACAGAAACCATAAAAATTAACCTGGTTTTTATCGTTCAGAAAATAGTCGAGGCCATAATGAAATTTATTGGATATATTTTGTTGCCGAACATCCTGAACTGAAGAAATATTAGTCGGTGTGCCATTGCCCCGTTTTTCGCGAAACACACATTCATCGATGTTCTCGTAATTGATTTCACCGTTATACGACAGATACAGATTCAGTTTTTTAAATCCGTAATTAAAACTCATGGATGGAAAGAGGAAAATCTCGGATTTTGACGTTGGCACTTCCATATAAGCATGGCCGCTTACACCTGTATTTTTCTCCTTTTTCATTATAATATTGATTACTCCCGTAACATTGCTGTCGTAACCCGATGACGGAGTGTCGATGATTTCAACTTTATCGATTTCCATTGGATTTAACTGGCTGACATAACTTTTACTTCGCTCAATTCCATTGACATAAATAAGGATATTGCTGCTTCCTTCAAGCGTAATATTTTGCTTTAAATCAACCTGAACTCCCGGAATGTATTTTAATACATCGGTACCGGTTCCGGCAACATCGAGTATTTTTTTATTCACATAAAAGATCGTTCTGTCACTTTCCGATTTTCCCCTGATCCTCTCCCCAACTACCACAGCCTCATTGATAAGAAACACGGAATCGCTCAAAACAATTTCGCCCGCGTCGGTGACATCGCCTGCCTTTACTTCCAGCAATTCAGTAACAGGCTTATACCCCACCGATGAAACCAGTAGTTTGAACATACCGGGTTGCACAGCGCCAAGATTAAATATCCCCTTTTCATTGCTCATCGTTCCCACATTTGATGGTAATTCAGCCACTGAATCTGCACAAAGAACCACGCTTGCAAATGGTATTGGTAAATTATTCCCGTCGATTACTTTGCCTGAAATAATTTGTTTGTTTTGCGCGTGAACCACCGAAACCATTACTACGAAAAACATAAGAAAAATATTTCCCTGTTTTCTCCAGCTTTTTAAAACACCTGATATTCGTTCCATGATACATAAATTTTTGATTTTCAGTACAAATGGAATGATAATCAGCGGTGTTGGCAAGCAACTGGTATACTTGGCAAAGATTTGTTACCAATGGAAAAACCAAGGGGAAATCTGGTATGAAATGCAATTTTTTTGTGATGGATATCTATCTGAATTGCCGGATCAGTGCATCAAAAGTTTGGGTATTTTGCCTGGAAACCGGAATCTCGTCATCTGTTCCTGAAAACTTCAGCCGGTATCCAAGTGAATTGCCTTTTTTCGAAATTACCTTTTTTAAGTTTACGATAAACGCACGATGTGTTCGCGTTAAAAACGGGATACCCGACAATTGCTGTTCAATATTACTTATGGAATTTCGAATAACTACCTTTTTTTGCTTCTCTGATTCATGAAGATGGAAAACGACGTAATTTCCTTCTGATTCGGCATAAATAAACTGGTGTGGATAGAAATTCAGTTCTTCCTTTTTCAACTGCGAAATAATGTGGATTTGATCTTCCTGCGTTTCCTGATGCGGAATATGGCCGTCGGTTTTAAATTCCTGAACCACTTCGGTAACATATAAATGACGAACATTGGATAAGGTTAAAAACATCAGCGGGATAATTCCTATTAATATTGCCCTGAAGAAAGCATCGAAGAAGGTGGAAAAGTTCCAGCGGTTCGCGGGTTCTTCAAATAGAAAACCTAAAAAATAGATAGAAATTCCCGACACCGCTAAAATAATAAACACCGATTTCAACTCTTTTGAAAATGTCCATCTTTTGTCTTTGGAAAAGCAGCTTGTCCGCTTTATTATAATGGCTGATGCGAATACCAAAACCGATGTGAATAACTGGTACATGAACATGGTAACAATTAAATTATTGTTTAATGACGCGCGCACATTCAGCGGTTTATACAGAATTAAAAAGAGAAATATAAACAGACCATAAAATATTGTTCCGTAAACCGGTTTCCTGACAATAAAATTCTGAGGATAGGATTTATGCAACAGTTTACTTATTTGTTTTAGCATTTCTCTTTTAAATCTGTGCGCATGAATTCAGCTTTGTTATTCCGGCAGCCTGCGGATTTTTATATTTTTATACCACGAATCGTCGGTATGGTTGGTTATTACAATGTGCCCTTTTCTGCGTGTGGCAAAACCCTCGTATCCGGCATATTTGCTTTGCTGAAACAGGGAATCAAATTCTGCGGTTCCAAAATTATAATCCACCACTTTTTCACCGTTTAGCCAGTGTTCGCCATGGTTTCCATTCAGTACGATACGGCTGTGGTTAAATTCCCCTACCGGATTTGCATGTACATTTTCAGGAGGATACATATCGTATAGTGCGCCGGTAAACTGCGATGGTTTTAAGTCATTATACATTTTGGCGCTGTCATCCAGAATCTGGTATTCAAAACCCAGAGCAGAATATCCCGATGTGTGGGCTTTGGAAATTTCCTCGGATACATTGTACTTTATTCCACTATTGCCATTGGGCTTTATTTTCCAGTCGAATTGCAATTCAAAGTTTTTAAACGAATCGATGGTAATCAAATCGCCACCTGCAACAGGTTCTCCGTTGGCTTGTAATGGCACTTCACCACTGTTCACTTTATGAATCATTCCGTTTTCCACTTTCCAGTGATCGGGCTGAACTGAATCGCGTCCCAGGCCACGCCAGTTGGCGAAGGTTTTTCCATCGAAAAGCAGCTCCCAGCCTTGTTCTTTTTCCTCACCGGTTAATTGGTTATCACGTGCTTTTTCGCTATTTCCACAACCAGCAAACAACAGGAAAAAAACGAAGGAATACAAAGAAATCCCGGGCAGGCTGTAAAAATATTGCCGCTTATCACTATTTTTCATCATTCCGCTTTTTAAAAATTAGATGGATAAAAATACTTAAGTTTTGGATAAGAAAAAACAGCTTTATTTCGCCTGCTAAATTATTCAATCAACTACCATTGCATTTTGTGAAGTATGTTATCCAAATGAGAAAATTCGCTTATCGGAATATTTAATCGATTCATCGCGGCCGACAAGGTTGAAACAACTGAAATATTGATATTCGATTCATCTTTGAACATATTAAGCATCGTACTGAAAACCACCTGATTGGGAGTACTGGTAATGAACACAATTTTTCGTTGCCCGTAAACCAATTTGTTCTTTTTAAATTTCTGTATTAACTCGAGTAATACTACTTTGTCGAGTATAAAACTTGCATCCCGAATATCGTTTATTACATTAAATTTTGCCGAAAAATCTGCCGCACGCGATGTTGATTCAACATAGTCGTACATCTCGGAAAGGCTGATAGTTCCCTGGTAGCTTTTAATAATTAAGTTACTTTCTTTTAGAATCTGATAATTATAATTCTTCACCTTCATGTGCTTTTCAGTATTATATAACAGCTCTTTCAATTATTTCAAATTGTTATTTTATCTTCTCAGGATTTATAATCAAATATTTAATCGATTTTTGGGTTTCGCCTGTCCTTGAAGAATAGGTTAAGTGTAAAAGTCCATCGTTTGTTTGAATTAAGCACGGGTAGGAATAACTTCCACCGCCTTGTTTGTCGTCGTTTTCAAGATACTCTTTCCATTTCCAGGTTTCACCTTCATCATCGGAAAGCATAAGTGCCAAACGATAACGTCCATCGTTAATATCGTTGCCCACAAAAGCCCAGCGTCCATCTTTCAGTTTTAATAATTCAACGCTGGCTTCATTTGGAATATCGGTTTTTGTTGTATAATCCCAACTTTCACCATTATCGTGCGAAATACTTTTGTGCACCCGTGCCGGAGCATCGCCGCTGTCGCGCATATATGCCACAATATCACCGTTTTTGCGAACTGCCAGCGCAGGTTGTATCGGCCCTCTGCCAACAATAGGTTTTGAGGGGCGCCAGGTTTCGCCGTCATCATCAGAAATGGCACAAATCGAAAGATTGTATCCATCGGAGTACAAAGGCAAAATAATTCGTCCGCTTTCCAGAATCAGTGGCTTTATCCGGGTCATCCAGCCAATGCTCCTGTTAATTTTATTTTTAGCGGCTTCTTTAATCATCTCATCGTACTTTGGCGCATAACCGGCCCAGCCATGGTGTTGCTCTGGCATTTCATCGAATTTCTTACTGATTTCTTCCACAAACTCATCACCGGGTTTTAGTAGAATATTGTCCTGCCATTCCCAAACCGGCGCACCCTGATTATTGTAATTTGTGGTCGTCCTTGTTCGAAGTATGGACCCTTCCCAACGATTTCCCTGTACTGCAATCCAAACCAGGAAAAGCTTCTTTTTATTATTCAGAAAAAGTACAGGATTACAATCGGGAATTCCGGGCGTATCGGCCATTACAAATGGTTTTTCCCATTCGCTTTTACCTTTTCCCAGCCGCGAACCCATAATCCGCACATCATCAGCAGTGCGCTCGCCGCTTCCCTGAAACCAGCAGGCAAGGAAATCGCCGTTTGGCAAGGCCACAATGCTGCTTCCGTGTGCATGTTCAGCCTGTGGAGGAAAAATAAATTCCTTTTCTATAATCGCATTGTAACTATCCTTTTGTTGCCCGGAAGCAACAATTGAAATAATAAGAAATAGTAATGTGAGTAGTTTGTACATCGTTTGTTATCTTTTTCGAACATAAAAGGCTACCCATAAAATGTAAAGCATACAGGCAGCTACAACGAGCATACTCGCCATGGGTGAAACTGCTGTGCTTACCAAACCCATAACCGGCGGAATTACTGCTCCTCCGGAAACAGCCATTATCAGTAATCCTGAAATTTCATTGGCGCGATCGGGCATTTTTTCGAGTGACAATGAAAAAATTAGCGGAAACATATTTCCTGTTCCCAGTCCAATAATAAATATGGCAAATAGCGCAACCGTCACTCCCGGTGCTGCAAATACACCTGCCACACCTGCAAGTGAAACCAATGTAGTTAATAACAGAAAAGCCCGTGGTTTTATCCAGTTTAAACTAACGGCGCCGATTAAACGCGAAATGGTTTCTCCCGCAAAAAAGAGGCTGATTCCCAATGCAGCTTTTTCAAGCGTGATACCGTATTTTGAAACCAGAATATTTGAAATATTGGTATTTACTGAAACTTCGGTTCCTACAATCAGAAAAATTGACAATGCCATAAACGCCACAAAGCGATTTTGCAGCAAGCCAAAACAGGAAGCAAATGTGGCGGGTTTTCTGTCGGGTTTCGATTCCACAATCGGAGTTAATGCCAGCCAAATCGCCGCAAGAATTGACGTAATTCCGTACACTGCAAGCACGAGTCGCCAGTCGCCGAAATTCAAAGCCATAAAAGCGGCAATCAACGGGCCGGAGAATGAGATAATTGCTTTTACAAACTGCGAGGTACTTAACAAACTTGCCAGTTTTTCAGCCGGTGAAACATCCTGTAACAATGGATTTGCCGAAACCTGGATTATCGTATTTCCGATTCCGAGTAAAATAAAAGAGGCAAACATCATTGCAAACGAATAGTTCACAAAAGGCAATCCTAATCCTATGGCCTGAATAACCATACCGATATTCAGCATATTCCGTTTACCAAATTTATCCTGTAAAATCCCAACCGGAACAGAGAGTATAAAAAACCAAACCAGCACCATCATTGGAAGAAACTGGGCAATAAAGTTGGTCAGGCCGAAATCTTTTTTGATATATCCTGTTGCCACACCAATAATATCGACAAAACCCATAACGATAAAAGTCATAAATACCGGGAGGAGTTTGTTCCATTGCGTTTTTGCTGCTGTCATAATGATTTAAAATTAAGCTATTGGTTTACATTTATCCAGTGCTAAATCATTTTAGCTCACGATGCAAAGAAATAGCTTTATCTGTTTCGCTACTTCCGGTATTTTATTTAAAACCAATTGTATATTAACCGGAAATATACTTTATAATAAAGATTTAGCGAATATAAAGTTAAAAAATTAGTTATTTTGTCGTCACAGAATGAATTACTAAAACCACATTCATGATAATCAATATAAGAAAAGCCACAGAAGAAGATTTTCCGGCCATATTAGGATTAATCAGGGAACTTGCAGAATTTGAAAAAGCCCCTGAGAAAGTAAGCAATACAATTGAACAAATGAAACAGGAAAAGGAGTTTTTTAAAAGCATGGTTGCCGAAACTAAATCGGGTGAAATCGTGGGAATGGCGCTTTACTTTTTTGCGTATTACACCTGGGTTGGGAAATCGCTATATCTCGACGACCTGTACATAAAAGAAGACTATCGCAAAATGAAGATTGGTTCGGCTTTGTTAAATGAAGTGATGACTGTTGCCCGCACAGAAAATTGCAAAAGAGTTCGGTGGCAGGTGTTGAACTGGAACAAAAACGCTATCGACATGTACAAAAAATCAGGCGCTGTAATCGACGGTGAATGGATGAATTGTGATTTTGATGCGGAGGGAATTCAGAACTTCAAAACATTAAAAACAGCAGGGCACATCAATACTGATAATAGTTCGATTATCTGAATTGTGTCGGGTATAAAAAGGCGCAACAAATGAAAAATCATTATCCGTGCGCCTTTATTCACCTTAACTAATCTAAATTGTAGACTATGAAAAAACTAATACATTATTTCGTTACCGGTTCTCCAATCACACCTAAATATCGTCCAATCCAGTAAGGAAGCAGCCAAATATCGCCGGCGCTGTTTTCCGAACGTCCTTCGCCATTGCTGTCTAAATCAAAACGATTGGCATTATGTCTTGAAATTCTTAATTCACCAGGCGGCAATACTTCCTTAATGGTTTGCCGCCGGAAATTTGGTTCGACAAACTCAATGTCTTTCCGATGGCTGTTTAGCACTGTCCAGTCGATTAAATCCACAGGATATTCCTGTAAATACCAAATGGCATTGTTCAAATCGATTTCCTTTGCACCGACAATGGCTGTCATAATATTCCAAAGGCCCTCTTTTTCAGGGCGTTCAGCTTCCCAGTGATCAATAATGGCTTTTTTATATTTCGCTTTCAGTTCATCATTAAAAGCATAGCGATACAATCCCCAGTAACCACAGTAATACATTTCATCGTCGGAATGATTCCAGTTTTCCGAAAGCATTTTGCTCCAGTCGTCTGCATTTTCCGGCGCCTTTCCGATTTCACTCATCGGACGCATCAAATTTTCAAGGTAACCGTGATTATCCATTAAATCGAAAGCTGCCTTTTTATATTTTTCTTTTTTGGTGAAATGATATGCAGTTTGCAACATTGCAATATAATTCGAGGAGTTGATTTTCCTGTCGCCAACCATTTTCGGGCGTGCATTTACATATTCCGGGTTCCATCTTCCCCAGGTGGTAGGTTCGCCGTTCCAGTCAATCATATAATGATCATTTTTTAATACCGTTGACATCAGTGTGTCAATCAGTTCTATCGCCCTGTTCTTTTAATTCGGCATCATCAATTAATTCGGCAATAGCCGAGAAGGCAAAAATATGCCCGATTGCCTCATCGCTGCTTGTTGTCGATTTCCAGTCCCATTCAGGATCTTCCGCCCTACGCCAGGGCTTATCATCATATTTATAGCCTCTGTCTTTCAAACGAGCGCGAAGGAAATCCCGGAACAGGATTAATTGTGTACAGCCGTTCCATGGCATCAAACGATTCACGCATATTTTGTAAAGCTGCATCCGATTTTGTGACAGCATAACGAAAAACTTCTCCCGCCAGGTACATCGATGTCCATAAACCATCGTTGTCCGAAGTTTCGAGACTGCCTGTGGTTACATCGCCGTCGGTCATTCCTGAAATTGTTGCATTAAACCCAAAACGAATATGACGAGCGCGAACCTGATTTTCAAAGTACATGGCTTTATCGTATAATGTCATTTCCTTCCGGCAAATTTGTCCAAGCCTTTATCTGTAAGAATCAAAACTGAGTTTTCGGGACCTTTGGCAATATCGATTACCTTATCAGAAGGAATCCAGCGTTTTCCTGCGTAGTAGCTGAATTTTCCGTTATCATTCAGTTTGAAGGCTCCCCAGGTTGAACCAAACCAAACTTCTCCATCCAGATAATTAATGGTTGTGATGTTCTGTCCACGGAAGTTTTCGATGAATCTCCCCCACCTGTTTTTTGGTTTTTGTATCGATTTCAAAATAACCATCTGTAGTTCCGGCAAAAAGTTTATCGCCGGCAACTTCTATACAAGTCAGCGAATCATCGGCCGTCACTTTTTCAAGCTTGTTGTTTTTAGGTGAAAACGTGCTGATTGTTCCTTTACTCAAAATCCAGAATTGGTTGTTTGAAGCATCAAAATCAATATCTTTTGCTTCCCCCGAAATAGTGCCTTCCCAAAGTGTTTTTGAATCTTTTAACAGATTCAGTTTTATTCCATCGGAAATTAAAAAAGTAAAATCGTTTCCGGCGGCAAAAATCTTTGCTTCGGGCAGTTGGTGTCTCGAATACAATTTGCCGGCCCAGGCATTGCTCAATACTGCTTTATCGTCGATGTAAACCAGTTGATTATCGACAACAGCTATATCCTTTATTCCTTTGTCTGAAGTTGGTTGGTACTGGACATCTTTTACCAGTGTTCCCGGAAAAAGGAACTGACCATCCCGAGGACGCAGCAATCCGTGTGACGATAGAATCTGAATGTATCCGTTTCGGTCGGAAGCTACTTTTTTAAGTTCAACCCGTGCATTGTCAAAGTCATATTTAATGCTGAACTCCTGCATAAAGGGTTTGTCTTCGTGAAATTCTTCCGTCTGCCCAAAGACAAAATAGCTGGACAGAAACAGGATTCCTGTGATTAAAAGAATGAATTTATTTTTCATACTGTATATATTCAAATATTTAGCTTTTACAATTTTTATTCAGTAGCAAATTTCAAAGATTTGGGCTAAAGCCCCTTCATATGACAGGCTTTCAGTAACCCCAGACTTAAGTCTGGGGTTATTAAACCCGCAAGAAGCATTGGGCTTCAGCCCATAAAACACCTTTCGCAATTGGATATCTTTCCTGATAATTTTTTTGGACATCACAGTCCTATTTTTGGTATTAACCATGCGATTGTGTTTTTTACAATTTCTTTTCAATTTTTTGCCAATCAAGTTCCAACACAAAAATCTGTTTCCATTTTTTATGCGAACTTTCTTTCTTTACAATTTTATTATAAGCCAGCAATTTTCCGCTGTGTGAAACCACTAATTCGGTTTTATTGATTGTGTCATTCGTTAGTTCAACAGTTTTGCCAAAAGAATCGCCAGGTTTGGCAGAAGCAATCGCGATGTTTCCGTTCACCACAAAAAATATCCAATATTTTGATGGATGCCAGCGCACATATGAAGCGCTTTCAGTTAAAGAAGTTACTTTTTGAGGTTGCTTTTCTTTTTCAACAGAAAGCCCGGTGCCTTTTGCATCGATGACATAAATTTGTTCTATTCCATTTTCATCTTGGCTTAAATAGGCAATATATTTTCCATCGAACGAACCTCGGACAATTCCTGAAACAGTACCGGAATGTGTTAACCTTCGGATTTTAATTCCATTTGGTGGTTTGGGATATTCGGAAGCACTTCCTGAATTTGCAGTGGTAATATCAACCGTTTCCGGAATATCTGCGACAAACAAAGAAGTATCGTAATCAATTCCATTTTCTGCCCTGACTTTTCCGATAAACGCACGCATTGTTCCTGCAGGATCAACCCATGAATCGCCATAAGCCTTTTCAATTTCACCGGGTTTTGATTTTTCTTTCTCAGCAGGTTTCAGAATCAGTGCAAAATAATGTGTATAACCTTTGGGCGCTGCAGCATTTTTTTCCATGTAACCGATTGTTCTGTCGTAACTGGTTAACAGAAAATCGTCGTAGGTAAAACCAATGCGGTTGCCACTTTTTGTGATATTCATGCCGGTGAGTTCCGCCACGTTGTGCTCCGGGAATAGTTGGCCTGTCGGTGACCACATCGCGCATATCCACTTTCGTGGTTGTTCCCATTCCATCGGCACTGACTTCCACACCGGTACGGTTGGTAATTCCATAATAGCCACGTCTTTCAACTTCACTAGCAAAGGACCATGAATAAAAATAACTTTGTTTTCCGAAGGATGCCATGAAACTGCGGCAACTCCGGGAGCAGCCTGTTCCCCTGTTACCGATTCAGGTTCATATAAAACGGTTTCTTTTCCTGTAGAAATTTCAATTTTTTCAATGGATTTGCAGTTAGCCAGATTTTCGTTATAAACAGTTCCACGTGTATCGTAACATAAAAATTTATCGTCAGGTGAAAAATTATCGTTGTTGTCGAGAGCATGGTTTTTATCCAAGCAGGTTATTTGTTTTTCGTTCATAATAGTCCTATTGGTTTGCCCGGGATTATTGCTGCAGCCGGTGAATATAAAACAGGAAATAACATTAAGTACAATGATTAAATTGATATTTGCTTTTCGTCTTATCATTAATTTTTCAGCCAGAATCTAACTCTCTTGATTATTTGGAATATAAACGTTCAGGTACATCCGGGATTTTATTGACAAGCTTATTCAACTTTCCTTTCCGTTTAATCAGATTAAACTCATCGTAAAGTTCACCTGTTGCAGTAAAAGCCCTATAATTTAATATGGTGCCATCAATTGAAATAACCTGAAAAAGTTGCGTATTTCCTGCTTTTCGGGTCATCCAGCTTTTACTTGACAAATCGTATTGCTTGGGGCCACTTACCGAAACCACGTACATCGGACCAGAAATTTCTCCTTCTTTTGTCATCGATTTTATATTTTTCATCCCACGTCCGTAGGCATGGTCGTGACCAGCAAGTACCATATCGACTTTATATTTTTCCAAAATGGGTTGAAAACGATTCCTCAATACATCATTATCCCGGTTATCTTTTGTCGAGTAGAACGGATAGTGCAAGGTAAGAATCGTCCATTGACGGGTGTTTTCCTGTAATATTTTATCGAGCCACTCCATTGATTTTTGCGCGGCCTCTTCGTTTTCGTCCATCAAATCGGCATCCAGTGAAATAATTCGAAGGTTTTGATAATCGACATAGAAAGTTGTCTCCCTGAGCAAATCCATATCCGGGCCATTTTCAGGCAAAGTAAATTGAGGCCTCCAGTGTTGGTCAAGAATCATTTCCCGACCGTATTCATGGTTTCCCGGAGTAACAAATGCCGGAAGATAAGCGTGAATAAAACTTCCTGCATAAAACCATTCATTCCACTCCAATTCACTGTTCGAATGGTTAATCAGGTCGCCGGCATGGTAAATAAACCCGGCATCGGGAGCAATACTGAAAGCTTTACGGATCACTCTTGACCAATGCGATTTAATATCGTTTTGTGCATCACCAAAATAAAGAAAGGTAAATGGATCCTGCCCGGTTCCGGCAGTTGTAAATTCGTACCATTCACTCCAGGAATTTTCATTCCCTACCCGATACAGGTATTTTGTATTTGGCAGTAAACCTTGAATAATGATTGAATAATAGGTATATGTTACCGGTGCAATATCACCGTCAACATGAGTAACCGTTTCGCTTTTAGCCTTGTTTTGCTGATTTTCAACGGGTATAACAGGTGAGCCGGTAGCTTCTGCCCACTGAACGAATTGTATAATATTTTCTTTTGTTCGCCAGGTAACCGCTATACTTTCCGACGGGTTTTCGGTAAGATTTAAGATTACATGTTCAGGAATATTTGTGATTGAAGCTTCCTGCGCAAATGTGATACCTGCCAGGCAAAGAAGGGGTAAAAGAATACCTTTTTTAAATAAATTTTTCATAATTCAATCTTCCAATTTATGATGGAATATATTTTCGTTTTTTTGCATTTCACGGTGAAATCGTATTCTATCGTTTGAATACTCAACTTTTAATTCAGTTTTTAATTGGTTATTGTAATTGTTTTGTTGAATAAAACATTTTATCAAACTTAAAGAGGACAAAGAAAATCTCTGTCCTCTTTTTGGAAATTGAATTTATTTGATTCTTACGATAGCACAATTATTTCCGTATCCACATTTTAGCTGAAGCTATATCTTTTCCACCTAAAGCAGCAACCGCAGCATTGTAATTTTCCTCATTATTGCTCGATTCATTTAAAGGATAAACATAACGCTGTGGGAACTCATAAATTGAAAATGACTTGGCAACAGGAATTACAAATGTAGGCCTTCCCGTTCGCAAAATATCGGTAAAAGCCTCTGTATGATCGACTAATAAAAGTGCCAACCATTTTTGCAAAGCAATTTTTTCAAGATCATCAGATCCATCCAAAGCCACACCTGCTTTTGAGTAATACGCATCATAGTCTTCAATTATTTGATCGGAACCAATATGACTTGCCGGCTGATTGCCATCAGCAATTTGCCATCTTTCAAAGGAAAGTTTAATTCCGTTTTTATAATAACCCTCAACCGAACCTGCTGAAATCCAACCTCTCTGCCGTGCTTCCGCAAGCAGGAACATCATTTCGCTTGATTCCATCATTACCGCCTTAAGCGAACTGTTTGTTGTTTCTGAAATTAATGTCGACAATCCGGTTATACGTCGGTTATCATAAAATCCGTTGCCTCCCAAAAGTCCCGTGCCTCCGTACTGATTATCGAGGTTTGTCGGACTTGGTGCACCAAACCACTTTGCATCAAATTCATAAGGAACCTGAATAATATTGCCTGATAAATCGCGTCCGGCTTCTGTCAGCCAGTCTGCCGGTACATTCGGATCGTCTTTTGGATAATAGATTATACTATAGGTATATCCGTTAATTTTTACGTCCTCGGTTATGGTATCGGCTTTCGTTGACAATGGAGAAAGAACAGGTGCAAAAAGAACATACATACGCGGATCGTCCAGCGATACCATTTTATCAATCAGGTATTTTGTAGGTTTTTGTTCTGTAAAATCATTGCCTGTACCCCAATTGGTTTGCAAATACCACGATTCATCCTCCACAGTGCCGGAAAAATCGAGCGATGCATTATCAGCCACACTACTCATATAATTGTTTCCGCTGGCAATTGCCTGCATTTCTGACGCAAGATCGCGACCTTCACTTTTAAATGCTTCATAGGAATGTACCATTAAACGAAATTTCAGGGAATTTGCAAATTTCAGCCATTTGGTTTTGTCGCCGCCAAAAAGCACATCGTGGTCGGCAGGAATACCCGTGCTGCTTCCATCCGACAAGATGCTTACAGCTTCATCCAACAGATTAAACATCGATTCGTAAACCTCTTTTTGTGCATCGAATTCCGGAAACAGATTTCCCTCGCGGCCCATAACGGCTGTACTAAACGGAATATCACCGTATTTTTCGGTTAAATACGCACCAATAACACATTTTAAAATATTCGCCGCAGCCACTGTTGCCATATTTCCTTCGTCTTCAGCCAGCTTTGTAAGCGCTGCCAGGGTACGAAACTGCCGGCTGTAAGGATTACTTCCCTGAAATGACCAGTCGGTAGGGACATCGGTATAAAATCCGGCTATCTGGTCGCCTGAATAACAATCCAGGAAATAGAGATCGCATTGTTGTGTCGATTCTTCTTTTACCGATGAACCATAACTTTTTGCCACATCAACAATTGCAGTTGTCAACTGATATCGTGAGTAGCTAAAATAGTTGACATCGAAAGATGTCTGTCTTTCATCCATTCGCAATTGGTCGGTACAGGAAATCCCAAGCACAACCATTACAAACACCGTAAAATATATTATTAACTTCTTCATAATTCTAATTTTATTTTGTTTCATTATTACAGAACTTTAAAAGCCAAAGCCAACTTTTAAACCCAGAGTACGAAGAGGTGGCCGCCCAAAATAGGCTATTCCAGCCCCCTTAACGCCATCATGAAATGCAGTTTCCGGATCTTCGTTCATCGTATTTTTTGCCCAGAACATTACGTTCTTTGCAAAAGCAGTAATATATAAATCCTGAATATGAATTTTACTGAGCATTGCCCTGTCAAAATTATATGTGAGATTAATTTCTTTTATCTTGAATGATGTTGCATCGTGCGTTCTGAATTGCGCTCCTGACCATAATTCGCTTCCTTCCATAGCATACGGATTTAAATAGATGGTCTTTAACGGATCATCGCCGTTTTTTATATAAGCTTCATCCGGAAGATTTAATTTGTCTTCACCTTCCAGGCCTGAAACATCGTAGTTTGGATCGATATAAACTGCATTATAATATCCAAAATACCTCGGATCGCTGTTATACATGCTCATTATACTTTGCATAGCTGCGTGCCAGTATTCGTAACCTTCACCTGTAAACATATCCTCCTTTGCAGGCATACCCGGCAAACCGCCGGCCCAACGACCACCAGTCCAGTATTCATTATACTTATCTTCATAAACTTTCATCATATCGAGCATACCATCGTCAATCATAATCTTCTGCGTTTCAGAAACAAATACGCCGCCTAATCTTAAACTTGAAACCACATTGAGGTTCCAGTTTTTATACCTTAGGTCTGTATTGAAACTCATGATTGCATCGGGGTTTACATTTCCCAGATAACCATATTTCCTGACATGTTCTGTTGTTCCAATTGCTTCTTCAATTATACCTTCCTGGCCAAAAAGCATCATACCTTTGTATTTGCCACTCTGGATGCGGGGAATCGGGTTTTCAGCATAAATATCTCCCACTTTTGATCCTTTAAAAAGCGACATTTGAGTTGAAGCTTCGTAGCCATAAAACTTTTCGGAGAAACGATCGTCCAAATCTTTAATTACAGATTTAAAAGTGGTGAAATTTCCCGTCAAACTCCAGGTCCAGTCTTTTGTACTCACAGGCACAATTGTAATTGAAGCTTCAATACCGGTAGATTCCACAGCCCCCATATTGGTTAATACAGAACTAAAACCGGAAGAAGTTACTACAGGAAGGTTTTGTATCTGATTGATGTGATCTTTTGAATAAGCGGTAAATTCACCAAATATCCTGTTATCAAAGAATCCAAAATCGACGCCCACTTCTTTAGTGATGTTAAGTTCGGGTTCAATGTTCGCATCGACAAGAGCTCCACCTACCGTACCCATTGCTACTCCATTCCATGAACCGCCTATTCCGTAAGCATCCAAATTTGGAGGATTTCCGATTCCGTAACCGGTTTCGGCATAACCACCCCGCAGTTTGAGCAGATTAACTGTTTTTCCAAGGCCAAATGTTTCGGAGGCAATCCAGCTTAAAGAAGCTCCCGGATAAAAATGGTTGTCTTTTTCATGATCCAATACGCCAACCCAGTCATTACGTCCTGATAATTCAAGATAAACCATGCTTTGCCAGCCAATTGACGCAGTTGCATAAGCGCCATAATTTCTGGATGCATACCCTCTTGAAAAAGAAGCATTTTGCCGTACGCTTAAAGGCAAGGAGTTATAGTTGAAGGAATTGGGTGTGGTTAAATTGTCACCGCCAAATCCGGAACTATTTGATTCTCCGAAATTGTATGAAAATCCACCCAAAACATCCACCGAAAGTTTATCATCGACGAAATAATTGGAATAAGCCAGCAACAGATCGGTGTTAATACTTAAGTTATTTGATAGTTCCATAAAATACTGTCCACCTTCTTTTCGTTCGGCGCCCCACGGAGATTTAAATTCAAAGGCAAAATTTTCGTGGTTTAAACCCGAACGGAGCGTTAGTGTAAGCGGTTTAACAATCTGGTAATCCAATTGCATTTTGCCAAAAACCACATCTTTAGTATATGTTCTGATAATTTCTTCAGCAGCGAAATACGGGCCGTTTTTTCCGATAGCCTTATCATATCCCGATTCATTTATTCTGCTTAATCGATCTTCTCCCGGATTTTTCAGATAAGGCGTATTCTGTGCAATACCTTCCCAACCGTTGTACCAACGGTCAGCATCTTTCCAAACCGACATTTCAGGCATATTAATAGGCATCGACATGGCATGTGCCAACGGATTATCCTGTCTTTTATCCTGAACATGAGACTGATTAGGTACAAAAGTACGCGAATATGATGCCTGAGACGAGATAGTTAATTTATTGGTGATATTATACAAAGCATCAAAAGAAATATTATTCCGAATGGTTTTATTGCTTGGAATCACATCGTTATACGTCATATTTCCAAAATTTGCCCGGTAATTTCCTTTATCATAGTTTCCTGTAACGGCCACATTATTGTCATACATGATACCTGTTTCAAGGAAAGCTTTTAAAGGATCTTCATCACCGCGAACTTCGAGTACTGAATTTTCCCATTGCTGTGTTACAATATTCCAGCGGGGAATTGCTACATTATTATTCTTTGTGTCGTCAATAGCCCAACCTAAACCTTTCTTATCCTCTACATATGGTTCTCCTTCTTCACCACCCTGAAAAAAGGAACGGTTTACCGGGGGAGTGCTATATGCCTGGTCGAATGAAACCGTGCTGTTTACCGAAACGCCAATACCTTTTTTAGCATTTGCACCTGATTTTGTAGTTACGAGAATAACACCATTTCCTGCTGCAGATCCATAAAGTGCAGCCGCGCTGGCGCCTTTTAAAACTGAAATACTTTCTATATCATCAGGATTAATTGACGACATATAGTTACCAACATCAACACTCTGGGCAGTATTCACTTTGTTTGTGCTCACTACCACTCCGTTCACCACAATCAACGGCTGTGTTTCGTTGTTTACGTTGTTGCTTCCATTGGCAATTCCGGCCAAAGAAGTTGCGCCACGAATGTTAAACATTACCGAAGACGTTGGAGAGGAGGATACACTGTTCATTTGTACACCCGTAATTTTTCCTTCCAGCGATTTTAACGCATTGGAAGTACCACCTGTTTCAAGATCTTCGCTGTTAACAGATGAAATGTTGTAACCCAGCGCTTTTCTTTCTTTCTTCATTCCTAAAGCTGTAATAACAACTTCGTCGACTCCGATAGTTGATTTAGCCAAGGTGACATCAACCACCGATCTTCCGTTTACCGCAACTTCCTGTGTTTTCATTCCCACAAATGAGAAAACCAACGTGGCTTGTGCATCGGATACGGAAATAGAATAATTACCATCGATATTGGTAACCACGCCATTGTTTGTACCCTTTTCAAGAATGGTTACTCCGGGTAACATTTCCCCGTCATCACTTTCAACAGTACCGGTTATTCTTGTTTGTGCAAAAAGCCCGCTTGTTAAAAGTGTAAACATTCCCAAAAAGAGTGTTTGCAAAATTCTTTTTTTCATAAAACTTCAATTTGATTAATTAATGTGTTTTAAAATGCTAATTACTATCTTCACAAATATTTACCAATAATCAATTTTTACTAAGTCTTTTGAGTAATCTGTTTTCCTGTCCATCAAATCGAATTATTAGTTAATGAAGTGGAAACCTTTGGTTTGCACCGCCGATTTCATCGTGAATATTTATAAGGATTATTGCCAGAAGCAGAATCACAAATCCAATTGCAGGCAGCAAAATCAGCAATCTTTTATTTACACCGGTTTCCTGTTTTTCAAAGAAATGGTTTCGGTTTCGTTGCAATAAAAGAAGCAAAACGATAATATTTACTACATACAGGATGTGATTTGAAAGCACATTTCCGAAGAAAACACCGGTTACAATGAAGCTAACGGCAACATAGGCCGTGAGTAGCGAAATAAACAGTAACCTTACCTGGTTCTTTCCGGAAATAAATTTTACATTTTCCAATTTTACCCAGTTTATTATAAACACCGAGCAAATAAGCAGACCAGAGACTATGCTGCTGAGCAAAACAACTCCTTCGGAACTTCCTGTGTTTTGGAGTCTTTTCAGAAGTGTATCATAAGAGAGCGATTCCTTAAATACAATTAGTGGAACAATAACCAGCGGAATAATGAGAGCAATCCGGCTTTCCCAAAGCTTCGGAACTTTTGGCTTTTCGGGCCACTTTGAGGTGTAAACGCTGTATGCCAGTGACAAACCGCCAAAAAACCCGATGGAATATTCCATTACATTCCACATGTTGAAATTAATTTTTAACAGATTTCCTGTAATTTGAAGAAAATTCCCAAAGGCGAATCCAAACCCTGCGCCAAGCATGGTTATAAAGGCAACCCGCATAGAAGACGAAAAGTTATTTCGCGCCAGGTACCAAAGCAAAGCCAAAGCTGCGCCTAAGCAAAGTGCCCAGGCTTCCGAACGCGGTGGTGTCATTAATATTCCGAGTTGCATTACAAGCAACCCGTAAACGATAATCCCGCCTGCAACCATTTCTGCCATAAGCTGTGGCCATTTTACCTTTTTTTCGTTTGTCGATTCGAGTGTAAGTCCGGTCAGGCCGCCACCAATTAAACCAAACAATCCGCCAATTACGAAAAGCATGATTAAACCATATCCTGCATTTAAAAGATCATTCGCCCTGCCGTAGCCAACCACTGCGCCATAACTGATCATGCCTCCCATTCCCCAGCCTATTGCCGATGCAAGTGTTACAGGCAACACAATAATATACCAGTTGCTGCGACCGGAGAATGCCACAAGTGCCAAAGCGCCAATTGCCGCTGCCCAGGCTGCTCCCTGTTCATGGCCAAACTGACCGCGAACGGCCCAGGCAGTACCAAATGACATTGCCACGGCCAAAATGCTAAACCACTGTTGTTTATCTGTTATTGTCTGTGTCATTTCAAAATCCGGGTTTCAGACTATTTCCGTTTTTTATTTCCACCATTTTTTTTCATTATTAGCTTATTATTGTTTAAAAATTTTCCAATTGTTCTTCCGTTATAAAAATTTATTATTCAACTCAACTCATCCATATTTTTATTTTGGAGAATAAAGCTCAGAATTCAATCTTCCCGGTGTTTCCTCTTATTGCTACAGTTGACGTACTGTCTTTTGTTTTGGGAAATGCTTATTACAAATACTGATAAATTTCCATTGATATAAGCACGGATATATTCTCCAATTTCCATTGAATAAAATTATTGTGTTATTTATGATGATGCTTCCGATATTCTGGATATTACACATTAAATATTAACCCAAATTATCATTAAATTAGGTTGTTTTTATCGATTTATATCAACATACTATCAGTTATTAAATATACGCTGAAAGTCAGGACTGACAAGGGATTTGATGCTAAAAGGATTTAGCTGAATCCGCATAAAACGCGAACTTTTTACTCTTTTGACGTTTTGCTGAATATTAGGGGTTAGTGTTTAAACGCTGATAATACAGCCATCATAATTTTTAGTATTCTTCTAATTTTTTTGGAAATGGTCACTTGATTTAGATTTTGTAATTTTTCGCATTAATAAAAGTTCAGAAATTTCCTGAAAATCAATGTTACATATTTTGTATATTTATAAATAAATCTTAACTTTTTCGGGACAAACTAAAGCGTTTTAATCCGTTTTATTGGTTAATATATAATGCAACATAAACAAATTTCCGTTTGCTTTCACTTTTCAACTTGACTTAATTTTGATAAAGAGACATGGTTGTCAAATCTGCGGAAATATGGGTTAAGTGGAAATACAACAGATTTCGGTATTAAACAGATTGACAAAAACCGGGAAATAACATTTACAGACTAATTCCATGACTATCACTGCCCGACGTGAAGCTTCACCTGATTTCAAATTATACAATAAATATATCCAATCTAATTTTTACCTAATTCGTTAAAAATGGAACTATGAAAAACAAATTAATTATTCGACACTTTGTTATTCTCATCCTGATTTCATTTTTTGTGACTAGTTGCACGAAAGATGAAACAAGGCCTGAGTTTCCGCTTTCAGCAGTGATTTTTCACAGTGTTGCTGATAAGCAGGTTGCATTTACTGCATTAACACACAGCGCAACAACCTGGTCGTGGGATTTTGGCGACGGCCAAACCAGTACGGAAGAAAATCCCGTACACGTCTATTCCACCGGTGGTTATTACCAGGCAATGTTAACCGCGTCGGATGCATCGGGGAATACAGCTTCTGACACCGTTGACCTCGCGCTCGATTTATCTACGATAAATTATCTGACAGGAAATCCGACTGAACCCGGATATAAAGGAAAAACGTGGAGACTTACCACTAATCATTCGGGAAATGGTGATTATCTCGCCAATGCCGATGCAACTTTTACCCCGGTAGATCCTTCATTAACACCTCTTCCATCCGGAATATTTGGCCAGATAGGATTTGCCGATATTTATAAGGATGAGTTTACATTTTACTACGATGGGAGCTACAAACATGATGTCAAAGATGATGGCGCTTCTTTCGGTGGCCTTGTTTATCAATTAGTGACAAATGGTGGATCTGATGTTCTCGTTATGTACGAAGATTATGGACTTTGTATTGCAAAATACACCCCTGAACAGAATGCCACATTCACCCTTACAGAAAAAGAAGATTTTGTCGTTCCTTCTGTTTACGGGCCTCCAACGTATATGATTACATACAAAGGAGTAAGCACACTCGATTTTTCAGGTACAGAGTTCGTAGGATTCAGAGACTTTCAGAGAAAAGTAATCATTAATAAGATATCAGATACTTCTATGCAGTTGATTATGTTTATGGCTGCATCGCCTGATTATCTTGATCCGGTTGCATTTAATACACATGCACTTATACTTAGCTTTGAAGTTGTAAAATAACCAGACTAAAAATAAATATCATGAAATTTACGAACGTAAAACATAGTTTAAAAAGAACGTTTATTGCTATTCCTGTTCTGGTACTGTTCTTTTTAATGCAATCTATTACTGCATCGGCACAGCAAACCGTAACAGGCACTGTTAAAAGCGATACCGGCGATTTGTTACCTGGTGTATCCATTGTGGTAAAAGGAACAACAACAGGCGTTACTACCAATGTCGATGGTGAATATTCAATTTCTGTTCCCGGTGCTCAGGCTGTCCTGGTATTTTCTTTTGTCGGGATGCAAACTCAGGAAGTACCTGTTGATGGAAGATCAGTTGTTGATGTTACGATGGTAGACATCTTCCATCGGTGTGGATGAGGTCGTAGTTACAGCTTTGGGCATAAAACGTGAAGAAAAATCATTGGGTTATTCTGTAGGAAGAGTAGACGGACAAGAGCTCTCACGAGTAGTTCAGGAAAACGTTTTAAGTTCTATGGCGGGAAAAGTAACCGGGGTTCAAATTAACCAGACCGGAGGCGCAGGTTCTACGGTTAGTATGATTATCAGAGGAGCCACTTCAATGAGTACGGATAACCAACCGCTTTATGTTGTTGACGGCGTTCCCATGTCGAGCACCGTAAATAATGTTGGCGGTTTTGGAAGCAATAACCGCGTTGACTATGGTAGTGCCATTTCGGATCTCGATCCCGAAAGCATCGAAAGCGTTTCGATTTTGAAAGGCCCCAGTGCTGCAGCTCTTTATGGAACACGTGCAGGTAATGGTGTTGTGATTATTACAACCAAAAAAGCGAATGCAAAAAAAGGAATGAAAGTAGAGGTAGTTTCGAATACCGTATTTGATATGCCGAGCAGATATCTCGATATTCAAACCCGCCTGGCATTTGGTGCCAGGCCTTATACTCCGGATGTATTCCCGGATGGAATAATCCCGCCTTTTAGTCCGGCAGAAGCTGCCGGCGCAGGTCCGGAACTGAACAAAGGCTACTGGCAGGTGCAACCTTTTGCCCCACTTGATGCCAACGGAGTTCCAATTCCAACAGAATTGGTTTCATACCCTGACAATTATAAAAACTTTATAAACGGTAATGCATTTACTACAACCAACAGTGTTGCAGTTTCCAGCACCGGCGATAAAGTAAATTACAGGCTTGGACTATCGAATATGACAAATAGCGGCTTGGTACCGAATTCTGACCTGAACAGAAACAACTTAAGTCTCTCGGTATCATCAAAAGTAAGAGATAATTTTACAGTTAGCAGCGATGTCAATTACACGCACAACTGGGCTGATAACCGTCCTTCGACACAGGAACGTGGTACTAACCCGTTACAGGCAGCTGCGTTTTTTCTTCCAAATGTGGATATCAGACAATTAAAGGACTACGACCTTGGTGGCGGGCAGGTAAAAAATATAGGCGATGGCTGGGATAATCCATATTACCTGGCATATGGAATCAACAACAGCTTTAGCAGAAATCGTTTCATGGGCAATATTCGGGGAACATGGGACATTACTCCGCATCTTAGTTTAATGGGAAGATATACACTGAATAAATCGGATGAAGTACGCGAAACCAAAATGGATCCGGGTTACTCCGATGAGCCAAACAACGGTTCATACGGTATTGTCACCGGCGAAGATATGGAACAGAACATGGATGCATTACTAACCTATATAAACGACTGGGATGATTTTACTATTTCAGCTTCAGTCGGAGGAAATCTATTATATTCAAGAGGTTCAATTATCAGTAATTCTGCCAAATCAGGTTCAGGGTTAAACATACCTTTTGTTTATACAGTACAGAATATAAAAAACGATGCATTAGATTATTCCAATTCGCGTTTTGAAAAGGCAATAAACAGTATTTATGCCATGGCCAATGTTGGATATAAAGATTTAATATATCTTGATTTAACAGGCCGTAACGACTGGTCGAGTACTCTTCCTGCAGAAAACCGTTCATACTTTTATCCGGCGGCATCGTTGAGTTTAATGCTAAATAACCTGGCTGAAATGGGAAGCAAAGTGAACCTTTTAAAAGTGAGAGGAGGTATTGCCCAGGTTGGTAACGATACTTCACCTTACAGTTTGTACCCGACATACAGCGATGCCGGCCAGTGGGGTGATGCTATACGACTTGCCAAACCGGGCAGCTTGTTAAATCCGAATTTACTGCCTGAACAGGCTACTTCATACGAAATTGGTCTTGATTTCAGAGGATTTGATAACCGTTTACGTTTTGAAGGAACATACTACAAAAATGATAATAAAAACCAGATTCTTGGAGTTCCGCTTGCCGTTTCATCCGGTTTCGGTAGCATTAAAGTAAATGCAGGTTTGTTACGAAGTATAGGATGGGAATTTTCACTGGGTTACACCGCTGTTAAAACCGGCGCCTGGACATGGGATCTGAATCTGAACTTTACAACAAATGATACCTATTTGCTCGAACTTACCGAAGGTGTTGATTTTGTAACTTTCTGGGATGAAGCCAAAGTCCGGAATATTGCATATGTAAAGGATGATGCTGCCGGAAATGATGGATTGATTGGTAATCTTTATGCACGGAAAATACTTCGCGTAACCGATGAAACTTCGCCATACTTTGGTTATCCGCTTTTGCCGGAAGGTGAAGATGCAGAATGGCAAAGCAGTGATGATTATTCAAAAATAGGGAATTACAACCCTGATTTTATGATGGGACTTCAATCCTCTCTATCCTTTAAAAATTTCACGCTTAGCATGACTTTCGACTGGCGTTCGGGCGGACAATATGTTTCGCAAACATGGCGCTATATGACTGAAGATGCCGTTTCTGCAACATGGCAAAAGCAATTGGTAGCACCACCCGACGGATTAGGTCTTGTGCCCAGTCAGCAACTTCGCGATTGGGTGGTTTCCAATGCCGACAGGTTAATTTATACGGACAATCCAAGGCCGGTAGGTGGACTTACAAAAGAAGATGGAGGATATTACAACGATTACTACACGGGGATTTATGCTTATGATGGCGTTTTTGCACCCGGTGTTTACGGACATTATGACGATAATGGGAATTTCATACTTGAAAAAGAAAATCTTGGCGGTGATGGAACTGAATTCAGACCTTATGTTGCCAGCTATCCCTGGGATATTGGTGAAGCAAACACTTTTGATGCCGATTATATTAAACTGAGGGAAATTTCATTGAATTACAGATTACCAAATAAATACTCCAGCAGAATAGGAGTTGAAGATGTAAACTTCGCGGTCTACAGTCGTAATATAATGATCTGGACTAAGAATGCCGGAATTGGTATCGATCCTGAAAGAGCATACCAATCAAACAGTAATGGTACTTTCAAGCAGGGTGTTGAACGTTTTAATGCCGAACCATGGGTAATTCCGGTAGGTTTCAAAATTGGTTTTTCATTTTAATCTTAAAATCAGAAGATCATGTATAAAATAAAAAATAGCTTGATAATCGGTCTAACATTCGTATTTGCTTTTGTTATATCGTGTAAAGATCTGGATGAACTAAACATCAATCCTAATGGAGTTGACCCGGCAAATGCCGATCTTAACTTTCTATTATCTACAATTGAAACCAGTCTTGGCCAAACTGTTTACGGACTTGGTTTTGGCACCATGTCGGGAGTGATGCAACAAACCCAACAAACCGGCTGGCAGGGTGGTTACAATAATTATGAATGGGATCTGAGCTCACAAAGTTGGAGCGGATACTACAATATTTTAATGAATAACGATGAATTTTTCAAAAAAGCTGTTCAGCAGGATTTGGAATTTCATGAAGGTGTTGCACGTGTTTTACGGGCTTACACATTTGGCTTAATTACCGATTTATGGGGAGATGCACCTTATTCGCAGGCATTAAAGGCGGAACGTGGGCCCGATTATTTTAAGCCGGATTTCGACGAACAACGGAACATCTATCTTGGCATTCTGGCCGATTTGGATACAGCAAATGTACTATTATCGAAAAATGCTGCTGCTTACAGCAAAATCGATAATACCCAGGATGTGTTGTACAATGGCAATCCGGAAAAATGGAGAAAATTTGCCAATTCGCTGGCGTTAAGGTATTACATGCGTTTGCAGGCAAAAGAACCGGCTATGGCTGAAGCAGGTATTAAAAAAATTACCGGAGATCCGGCAACATATCCGTTGATTACAGTTGCAACCGACGATGCCAGCATCAGTTTTGTTGGTTCCTCAAAAGATAATTCAAATCCTCTGAATACGGTTTACGATACCGATCCATCAGGTTCGTATATGAGGGTGAAAATGGCGAAAACCCTGGTTGATTCGCTTCAGGTATATGACGATCCAAGACTGGGAGTGTGGGCCAATAAAATTCAAACTCCGCTTGTTTTGGTTGAAGGAACAGAGGTTGACCAAATTGTTGATGGAAAACGTGAAGTATCGCAGGATGTAGTTGACCGGTTTGAAGCCGACAACACCATGATGGTTGACTTTGATCCGGAGTATGCCGGTGTTACCATTCAGCATCCCAAAGTACAAATTTTTAATATGAACACTGCAAATCCCGCGCAGGGAACCATAAATCCTTACGCTTCACAGTTGAACGACAGGTATAAAAAGACAGACGATCCATTGGTTTTAATGCGATTGATTTCGGCTGCCGAAGTTAATTTTATCCTGTCGGAAGCGGCCATGCGTGGCTGGATTTCGGGAGACCCTGCTACATATTATGCAAATGGAGTGCGGGAATCATTCAATGCATGGGATGTAGGCGATGAATTTGATGATTATATCACACGTGCGCCCTACAACGGATTGGAAAGTATAATGGAGCAAAAATGGTTTGCAAGCTGGTCAATGTGCCAGGAATCATGGTTCGACTGGCGAAGAACCGGACTGCCTGCTTTTGAAACCGGCCCGTCTGCTGCCAGACCGGCATTGCCGTTAAGATTGTATTATCATTATACCGACGAAATTTCGAAAAATCCGGATAATGCGCAGGCTGCCATCGACAGACTTCAGCCAACACAATATAAAGGCACCGACCAAAGCAACAATAGTGCATGGTCGAAAATGTGGTTGCTGCAGGAAACCGGAAAGCCATATTAAATTTTTATTTCGCAGTAAAATTGCAAAGGGGATGTCTTAAAAGCTCATTGTAAAATTTAATAATTTATAGATTGAAAATAATTGTGACTTTAAGACCCCCTAAATCCCCCGATGGGGGACAATTTCCCGCTTTAAGCGGGATCTGGTGGGGTCAGAAGCATACAAAGTAAAATATTCATTTATAGTACTTTTTGGACACACCTTATTTTATAAATTTTTCAACATAATTTGGACATGAATAAACTGTTTATTGGAATTTTAGTTCTAGCTATTTCTTTTGCCGCAACAGCAGGCACAAAAAAAATCGTTACACCTGAGAATGCGCTACAATCGTACCTCAACAACGGCGACAAATCATTTAAGTGGGAAGTTCAGGATAAAATGAATGCTGAAGGTGTAACACTTTACCGAATCATTTTTACGTCTCAAAAGTGGCGTGATCTGGTATGGAAACACGAACTTACCGTAATGGTTCCCGACGATTTGAAATACAAAGATGCGCTATTGTTTATCACCGGCGGTAGCGTAAAAAACGGCGAACCCAATATTCATAAATGGGATAAAGATGAAATGAAGATGTTCAGCCAAATTGCAATTACCAACAAGGCAATCACGGCCATAGTCTGGCAAATTCCGAATCAACCGCTTTTTAACGATTTAACTGAAGATGAAATAATTTCATATACCTTTCATAATTTTCAGGAAGACCACGATTATACCTGGCCTCTTTTGTTCCCAATGACAAAAAGCGCCATTCGGGCTATGGATGCCATTCAGGCTTTCGCAAAAAAAGAATTGAAAACAAAAGTGAATGAGTTTGTGGTTTCAGGAGCATCAAAACGCGGTTGGACTACGTGGCTGACGGGTGCCAGCGACAAGCGCATAAAAGCTATAGGGCCAATGGTTATCGACATGCTGAACATGCAGGTAAATATTCCTTACCACAAAACTGCGTGGGGCGAATACAGTATTCAAATTGAAGACTATGTAAAACTCGGTGTAGCCCAACAAGTGGGTTCTCCCGAAGGCGAAGCGTTGGTAAAAATGGTCGACCCGTATTCTTACCGAAAAGTTCTTACAATGCCTAAGATGATTTTTAACGGAACCAACGATGAATACTGGCCGGTTGATGCTATAAAAAATTACATCGATAGTATTCCGGGCGATAACCATCTCTGCTATATTCCAAATGCGGGCCATGATTTAGGCGACAAAACTCAGGCTCTAAACACATTGAGTGCATTTTTTGGCGAAGCAATTACAGGAAATAAACATCCTGAATGCAAATACACAATTTCAGAAACGAATGGTGAAATAACGTTAAAGATAAAAGCTGAAGGAAAAATTCTGGAAGACGCCATTCTGTGGAGCGCCAATTCAAACGACCGTGATATCAGGGACGAAGAATGGACCTCGAAAAGTCTCGACCAAAAAAGGCGAAAATGAATTCACTGTCAAGTTGAAATATCCGGAATCGGGTTATAAGGCATTTTATGTCGATTTAAAATATAAAGCTCCGTTTGGAGATGATTATACACAAAGTACCCGTACATTCCTGATGGATAGTGAAAAGGTATTTTTAAAACGCGGAGAATAATTTCTAAATCAGACTGTATTCACCGGGTGATTATAAACTGTAACAAACATTCACCCGGTGAATAAAAAAGACCCCAAAAATTCACCGGGTGAATATAAAGTGTAGCAAAAATTCACCCGGTGAATCTGAAGTCTTGCAAACATTCACCGGGTGAATATAAAACGTGGAAAAAATTCACCCGGTGAATCTGAAGTCTTGCAAAAATTCACCGGGTGAATATAAAGTGCGACAAAAATTCACCCGATGAATAAAAAGATTTTAAAATGAAAAAAATCGGATACATATTAGCAAGTTTTATTGCACTCCTGGTAATCCTGTATTTTGTTTTTACCGGTCCGGTTGATCGAACGCCTTATTTTGAAAGCAATTATTATAAAGAAAGCTGCAACAGAATAGATAGTCTTAAAGAACAAACAAAAGCTGTTGATGATTCAATTGAAGCAGGTTTTGCGAAAGTAAGTATTACACCTCAACTGGGAAGTAGTGAAGATGATGTAACAAAAGGTAAATTCAAACATATGCCACTTGCCGGATTTGGAGCAAGGAAAGGTGCTCCTTCAACAGGAATTCACGACAGCATTTTTGTAAAAGCTGCCGCAATAAAAGTGGGTGAAAAAATACTTGTTTTTGTTGGCATCGATTTACTAATTGTTCCGCCAAACATCACCGATTCAGTAATGCAAATTCTTTCAAAAAAAGGTTTTCACAGGGAACAGATTTTCTTTTCTGCGACACATACCCACTCCAGTTTGGGAGCATGGGGAGCCGGTTGGCTCGGGGAACAGTTTGCGGGGGAATACAATCCAAACCTGGTTAAATGGTTGAGTCAACAAATCTCAAAGGCGATAGTAAACGCTGTAGCTGATTTGAAACCCGCAGCAATAGCAACCGGAGATTTCGATGCATCGGCTTATACACGAAACCGGCTGATTGGAGATAAAGGAACCAAAAACGACGATTTCAGTTTTATTTACTTTGAACAAAACAATGGCAAAAAAGCAGTTATCGGTTCATTTGCTGCGCACGCAACCTGCATGGGCGATGAAAACATGGAAATCAGTGCAGATTATCCGGGTTACTGGGAACGCAAGATGGAAAATACATCAGTGGATTATGCCATATTTTTTGCCGGTTCGGTGGGAAGCCAAACCAATCGTGGTGAAGGAGAAGGTTTTGAAAAACCCAAATTCATTGGTGAATCGCTGGCTGACAGTCTAAATCTTTATATCGACAAAACAGAACCCAAAAGTAGACTCGCGCTTTCAACAGTTTCATTAAAAATGGAATTACCGGAATACCATATTCGCATCACAACAAAAAGGAATCTGGCAACTTCGGTCTGCGAGAAAATAAATCCCGTGCCCGACAATTCGTACGTGCAGGTTGTTCGCCTTGGAAACATGATTTGGATTACAACGCCGTCTGATTTTAGCGGGGAATATGCACTTCAGATTAAAAACGCTTTGGCTGTGAAAGGTTACCACGCCAATGTTTCAAGTTTTAACGGAAGTTACCTGGGTTACATTATTCCGGGAAGATATTTCTACCTCGACAAATACGAACCTAAAGATATGGGCTGGTTTGGGCCGAATATGGGTGATTATACCATGGATTTGATTCACCAGTTGATTGATGTTGTGATTTAATTATGAGTCAAAGAAAAGTAATGCGAAAGTTCTTTAAATTCCTGAAATATTTTCTCAGCCTTCTATTTGGCCTAATCCTTATTCTTTTAATTATCGGTTTTGCAAAACCTTTGTGGCGCCATGCTGTAACGTATCCAGGGCTCGAAAGAGAAATTGCTGAATTCAATCTTCTGCGAAAAGACGTACCAAAAACAACCCAATCTAAACACTTATCGTGGTGTGATGCATGTGCACAGTTATTTGTCGCATGACAGCGAAGGAACTTTAAACGATCTGGTTTCTGCAGCAAAAAGTGACGGCATCGATTTTATTTTTCTGACCGACCATCCGCGTTATCAATTGGATACTTTTCCGCGCGGCTATCAGGGAAATTTTGACGGAGTCTTAATTGAGCCCGGAAGCGAAAAACACGGTTATGTTTGCTGGCCTTTGGATTCAATGATCATCGATTTAAAAACTGACCCGGATACCATTGCAAAAAATGTGGTGCAACAAGGCGGAATTATTTTCTTTTCGCATACCGAAGAAAAACGGAATTGGGGAAATCCGTGGTACCAGGGAATGGAAATGTATAATTTTCACACCGATACAAAAGATGAAAAACTGCTTCCCAATATTCTCAATTTCATTGTAAACGGAAAGAAATACAGGCAATGGGCGCTACGAGAAATGTTCAATGAGCAAACTACAATTCTGGCACGCTGGGATTCTTTAAATAACTATCGTCACATGGTTGGGTTTTCTGCGATTGACGCACACGAAAATCAGAACTTCAGGGCAAGATATATTTCCGATGGCCAGGTGGAATGGGTAGGCCCAAACGCCAAAATTATCGATACTGCCAAAGTAACTGTTCTCAACAGATGGCTGTTTCATGAACCCGATGAAAACGGCTGGATTTTCCGGTTGATGATTGACACGTACAAAGAAGGGTTTAATTATATTACCAACTATGTTCTCGCCGAATCGCACTCTGTTACGTCGATTTCCAACAATATAAAAAAGGGACACTTGTACACTGCGTTTAAAAGTCTTGGAGATGCCAAAGGTTTTAATTACTTCAGTAAGAATTTAGGCGGCGAAACCAATGCAATTATGGGTGATTCCATCTCAATTAATAAAATAGTATCGTTGAATGCTGTTGCTCCCCTACCCGGCCAGTTTCGATTAGTTTACAATGGTGAGGAAATTAATTCTTCTACGATTGATAACTACAACTATACATGGGAAGGTCCGCTAAAAAAAGGAGCTTACCGGTTAGAATTGCATATTCCGCTGAAAGGCAAATATGTGCCATGGATTTATTCAAACCCCATTTATGTTTATTAATTCAAAAATTTAATTAAAATGAAGACAAGATTCTCAATTATCGTTATCCTGCTTTTCCTTTTCTCACAAATAAATGCTCAATCTTTTAAAGCCGGGGCAGCGATCCGCGATATCACTCCTGACCATTTAATTCCGATTTCAGGAGGAATGGGTGAACCAACAATGCCAACCGGTACGATTGGAAAATTAACCGTAAGGGCTCTGGTACTTGAGAAAGGTGGAACAAAAGTGGCCATTGTTGGAGTCGACAATATCGGGTGGCCAGCTTATCTCGGAGATCGTTCCAGAAAATTGATTAAAGATATTGCACCTGAAAATGTTTTGATTGGCGTGACTCACACGCACAGCGCTCCCGATGCTTACGGATTTCCGGACGAAAAAGGAAATACGGGTGCAGACCTGGATTATTTGAATTGGTGCGTAAAACAGATTGCCGACGCGGTGAATGAAGCGGCAAAGAATATTCAGCCGGCGGAGTTAAAAACAGCGGTTGCTGAAGCTAAAGGGAAAATTGCTTATAATTATTATGCACCAAAATTGTACGACCCAAGAATGGGCGTAATTCAGGCGATTGCAACAACCGGGGAAAACAAAGGCAAACCTATCGCAACCTTGGTAAATTATGCCACTCATCCTGAAATTATGGGAACAAAAAGTAAATTAATTACGCCGGATTTGTGCGGCCCGTTGTACGACAGAATTGAAGAAAAAAGCGGTGGAATTGCCCTATTTATAAACAGCGCTCAAGGCGGAATGGTAACTGCGGACAACCGGTTGGAAGACGGTAAAGAAGCAGACGACTGGAATGAATGTATTCGTATCGGAAACCTTATGGCCGATGAAGCTTTGCGAATTGTTGAACCTGCTCCCGTACAAAAAGATCCGCAATTGTACTGCGCATCAAAATCAATTGAATTGCCTGTCGAAAATGAAGCGATGCAGTTTGTATTTAAATATTCGCCAGTGGCAAAAATGTCGGAAAAGAAAGTGGAAGATTATACGAAAGTGACCACACAGATAAATCTTTTAAACATTGGTACTGCACAAGTATTGACAATTCCCGGAGAAGCGTTGCCCAACATTGGCTATTACATAAAACGACATATGAAAACCGATCAGCCATTTCTTTTTGGGTTAACCAACGATGCTTTTGGGTATATGCTTACCAAGGAAGATTTCAATAGTTTTGAACGATACGACTACGTTACAAGAACTTCGCTTGGCGAAATGACTGCTGAAATTTATGAGAAAGATGCTCTGAATTTCATAAAGGAAAGTCCGGCGGCTGATAAATAATTTTTATATTTATTCACCGGTTGACTTCAAGTCACCCGGTGAATATCTGTAAAGCTCTCACCTCACATACTCATCAAAAAACGCATCCATTTTCTTTTGCATATACACATTTGGGCGAACCGCAATATCCATGGCATGTGGCCAAAGCGGCAAACGATAATAAACATTGGTAACACCAAGCCGGTCAAGCCTTGCGTGCAATGTATCCGACTGGCTGGGCGGAAGCAGGTTATCCGAAGTCCCCTGGAAAATAAGTGTTGGCGGTAAATTCTTGTTCAGGTATTTTGCGGGTGACGCTTCCCGGTACAATTCAGGTTTTTCGGAGTACGGATGCCCGATAAAATCATTCACCATGTATTGCGTTTGTGCGTAGGGTGTCGTCATATCCACCGGGCCGTAAATATCCACAACTGCTTTTATCTTATGTGGTTGCCGATTTTTCCAATCATACCCTGCAAGCATGGCCAGATGCGCACCTGCAGAACCGCCAATCAGAGCAACACGATTTGTATCGTAGCCATAAGCGTCGCCATTTTGAAAAAGAAAGTCAATTCCATCAAGCACATCCTCAACTGCTGCAGGATAAATACTGTCTTTTTTTAACCGGTAAGAAACGGTGGCTGTAACATATCCTTTTTCAGCATAAGATAAAAGATAAACCAGATAATCCTGGCGTTTTCCGCTTCGCCATCCACCACCATGAATAAATACCAGTAAAGGCACTTTTTCATTCAATTCCTTTGGTTTGTAAATATCAATTTGCAATGATTTTCCAACTACATTTTTATACTCAATATCCTTGTAAGCTTGAATAGTTGAAGGAACCTCCGGCTCACTTTCGACCATCTTTTCCAGTCCTACACCAATTGCCAGGTAATCGAGCGTTTCAAAATGATAGCCGATTGGAGCTTTTTGTGGAAACAGAAATCCGATAGTACGTGGTATTAGCATCAACACTATAAAAATGATTAGAATAACCAGTAATCCTTTCAGTATTCTTTTTAAAATGCGTTTCATAGATTTTCTTTTATATTTCCCGGCAAAGGAGATTTCTGAATTCATCATTCTCCTTTTATCCGTTTTACTTCCTTGTCAAAGTCCGATTCGTAGTCTTCATCCTGAATTACCCTGAACTTTTCAAATTCTACCGTTGCCAGTTTTTTTGCAATGTCAGCAGATATTGAACCAGCATTTTTCAAAACCGAGTAATCGTTAAACTGTAAAAACGCATCTAGTTTTTCAACCCATTCTTTCATAGTCATTGGAATTTGCCGCGCTGCCTGATTTTCTGCATAGTCCAAATACATGGTCACAATCCGGTTGAGTTCGTCAATTTCTTTTTTGTTCAGGTAATTTTTCGCAACCGAAACATCCGATTTCAAAACTTTTCCTTTTGGCGAATTTTTCCAGGTTGTTAACCCCATGTTTGGTAATTCTGCTTTTGCCCTCGACGAAATTATTTCCGCAGCAGTTTGTCCGGTAATTGCCCAGTGCATTTTGTTTTGCACGGTTTTATAAAATAATTGCGTGATTTCTGATTTAGGTTGATAATCGATACTGCATTCGGCGTATATGTCTGTAATTTTCTGGTAGAATCTTCGTTCGCTTGCCCTGATTTCCCGAATCCGTTCGAGCAATTCATCGAAATAATCTTTGCCAAAAAGTTTTTTTCCTTGTTTCAAACGCTCGTCGTCGAGCACAAAACCTTTAATTATAAACTCTTTTAAAGTTTTTGTCGCCCAAATTCTGAATTGTGTTGCCTGATGCGAATTTACCCGGTAACCCACCGAAATAATGGCATCGAGATTATAAAATTCAAGATTACGGGCAACCTCTCTTTCTCCTTCATTTTGAACTGTCCGGATTTTCCGGACAGTTGCTTCACGTTGCAACTCATTCGATTTGTATATGTTGCCCAAATGTTCACTAATGGTTTTTTTTGAAACCCCAAACAATTCGCCCATTGCACGCTGCGTAAGCCAAACCGTTTCGTCCTGAAGAAATACTTCTATTTTAATTTCTCCCTGTGGCGTGCTGTATAATATGATTTCTGAATTTACCATGTCTGAACTTTGATTTACGGAATGTTGGGATTTCCCTGATTTTTTTGATTGAACTTTTTGTTGTTGAGCCTTTTGAAATCGAGGCTTTTGGCCCCGAAATTGATTAGCAACCCAACTTCTAAATCGTATGCCTCCAAATAATTTATTGCCTGTGCCAAATGCACATCTTCCAAATTAATGATAGCTTTTAATTCGACAGAGATATTTTCTTCTACTAAAAAATCGACACGGCGTGTTCCAATTTGCTGGTTTTTGTAATAAACAGGCATCTCGTATTCACGTGAAAATGAAATCCCGCTATCCGCCATTTCAATTTCCATTGCCCGCTGGTAAATTACTTCCTGAAATCCATTTCCCAAAGCAGAGTGAACCCGCATTGCGCATCCTATAATTCTATGTGTTATTTCTTCGTATTTCATCTTTCTAATCATAGTCTGAACCATGATTCATCGGATTCTACTGATTTACAGGATTAAAAAATCCCTGAATCTAATTAATCCAATAAAATCCTGGTTCAGACATTTTCCACAATTTTAATCCCCTCCTCTGTCAATTCGTAGAGTTAATTCGTGCAATGCCCGATTTATCTGTTGGTTTTGGTTTTTTTGTACAATCATAAACAGCAAATTCTTAGAAGTCGGTAATTATGCTAACCGGCAATTTTGCACTCCAACCGTAACCCCGAATAAAACAGTAAACACAATTAACGAATTTCCCTGTTCAGCCTTTCAATTTTTACTGAAATGCGCTAAGCAGTTTCAATCCGCTAAGCGCAGAGAGGAACTACATTCCTTTCAATTTCGAAAGCATCTCACTTATCTTACTATGCAATATCGGCGCGGTTTCCTTTCCCAGCGAATTTTCCTCACCATAAGGTGAATCCTTTCTTCCGTAGGTATATGGCGCTTTTACATCCCATTGGCTTTTTGGAATAATATAACCTATTTCGTCGTTGGCTAATCCAATAATAAACTTGTATTTCCCTCCCATCATTTCCCGGATTGGCGGAACTTCCAACGGCTGAATCTTTCAAATCCTGACCTTCAGGTGCTTCAATTCCGCCGTTTACTATTTCAGGATAAATTTCACCCGGAATAGTAACAAAAGATGCAGGCCCGATTTTGAACACTGATAATTCCGACCGCATTTTCATCCAGCCGGTAGTTCCGCGATCCAACACTCCAAGCGCGGTTGCCAGCTTAAACAAATTATTGTCGATGGAAAGCGAAAGCGTCCTTACCAGCAACGAAATACCCGCTTCATCGATTACATCCTTTGGATTTTCCATTGCATTCAGAGCCAGCAACGAAAGCTGTTTTCCCTGGGCTTCTGTTTTTTCATACGAGCCTTCGTTGTATTCAACGCCAGTAAACGGATCCTTCACAGGCAAACTCGGATGCGTTGTCATCAAACCACCAATTGCGCCGTTCATGTAAACACAAATTCCACCGACACCGGGTTTCATTAAACTGTCGCCGTCAAAAACACCTTTTTCAACACCTTCTCTTACATAATGCGGAAAATCGGATGAAATCAGCAGGTTTCTGCTCCAAAGTGTTTCAGCATGATCGGCCCAGGCAACCAACGTTCCAAGTGTGGTTCCGTTTTCCTTATCAACAGCTTTTATTATCCGCAGTCCGGAATCAAAAACTTCGGGTTGCCGTGTGTCTTTCACCAACGGAATTGCGCCTGTTAAATCCTCCGAAATTTCCAGTTTTGCAGGCCTTAAATTTCCGGCAGCCTCCGTTACCGATTTTACAATCTGCTGTTTTACAAACTTCATGTAATCCGGATTTACGCCGCATTTAAACGGTGATTCACCCCAAAGGCCGAGCAAATCAGCAGCTTCGTGCGTGTGTGTCGACGCAATAATCGTATAGGTTACTCCTGCATCATCGGGAATCATTTTCCGAACATCGACAATATCATCGTTCATAAATCCAATGGCATCCAGAATAACAATTGCCAAACGCGTTTTTCCGTCATCAACAATCATGGTACGAGCCCAGGTATCATCATGAATTCCATTTGCAGGTTTGCTGTTGCTGAATCCGGCAATCCAGACGGGATCGAACTTGCCGTTGCCGTTACCATCTATATATGT
This sequence comes from uncultured Prolixibacteraceae bacterium, assembly GCA_963821855.1. Taxonomy (GTDB): domain Bacteria; phylum Bacteroidota; class Bacteroidia; order Bacteroidales; family Prolixibacteraceae; genus Draconibacterium. The sequence goes on from CAWGFJ010000002.1 coordinate 150,327, forward strand.
ATCGCCATCTTTTGGATTGTATTTGGCATTTTCATTTTTGTCTTCCCAGCGATCCGGAACTTCAGGAGTGATTGGCACTGCAGCAAATCCGGCTTTCAGTTCTGAAGGATTCTTGTTGGTGACTTCCATATCTGCTGAAAATCCCGGATGCCTGTCCTTCATGTTTGAATACATCCAAAAAAACAATCCTATCACAAAAAGCACAAGTATAATCCCGACTCCTTTCAAACCCTTTTTCATCTGTTCATTTCTTGATTTATCAAATACCAAATCAGCCCGTTCCATTATTTCAACTTCAAGTTTTTTATCTGCTGAATTTCAAAATTAAAACAAATACAGCGATTTCACTTACCTCAATCTTGTTCATTTGTAATAAAAATTTGTCTGAACCATCTACCACACTGACGAAAGCAATTAACCATGTATTCTGCATAAAATAAGCGAAGTAAAATTTCTGCTGATTTCCGATTTTTATTTTGTAAATTTTACACACAGAATATTTTAATCATAAAACGAAATGACTATGCTAAACCATTCAGAACTTTTAATATTAAAACGCTGGAATACCCCCACAATCTGCAACGGCTGGGAACAGATTACAAAGCACGATGTAAGTAAAGAAGGTTTTAACCTGGAAGAAACAACCGATTTTATGCCGCAAATGGGGCCAATGATTGGCTATGCGGTTACGCTGAAAATCGAGCCCGGAAATAAAAGTCACAAATCGAAAAAAAACTGCTGGGCTGATTACCGCGAATATATTGCCTCTTTGCCGGGGCCGAAAATTGTGGTGGTTCAGGATTTGGACAAACCATACACTTACGGCTCTTTCTGGGGTGAAGTAAACAGCAATGTGCACAGTGCGCTTGGATGCGTGGGAACAATTACCGATGGCAGTATCCGCGATTTGGATGAAATGACCAACGCAGGTTTTAAAGGGCTCGCCCGAAGATTGTCTGTTAGTCACGCACACAGCGCGCCTGTTGAATGGAATTGCGAAGTGGAAGTCTTTGGAAGAAAAATAAAACCCGGACAATTGATTCATGCCGACAAACACGGGTTCCTGGTTGTCCCGGAAGAAGATGAGGAAAAACTGCTGGAAGCTGCCATTTTTATGGATAATAACGAATGCAATACGATTATAGCTGCTGCACGAAATGCTTCGGGCAAAAGTACAACTGAAATTCTAAAAGATATTAATGAGGCATCTGCCAATTTTAAGCAGGCTGCTTTGAAAAAATTTGGAATTAAAGGTGAATGGTAATTTAACAGACTTTTAGAAATGAGATTTTGAGATATTAGAAAGCATTTATCGCATGACATGATCTAATTAAATACATTTCCACATGATCCGTTCAAGATTAATAATCATCGTTTTCGCCTCTGTTTTATTATTTTGAGGATTCAGGACAACCGGAACGATTTATTGAATGCGCCATCTGGAATCCGTAATTTTATGAGCAATTTAATGACATACAATTCGACTACTCTCACTAGGTCCGTCAGACAGAGTGTCCACCCAATTTTTTTATTGGGCACAATACGCAAATGACAGATCCCACGAAAAGGGCTGTCATTTCGATCCGTCGGCTGACGGAAGGAGAAATCTCTTTGATTGAAAGATCTCTCACCGCCAGCCGGCGGTTCGAGATGACAAAAAATAAAATCTGTCATTGGTAGCGTAGTCTAAGTCTGATTATTGATAGCATTAATGATCAATCACACTAATTATTCTGAAAAAAAACAATACTTAAAATTGATATGACGAACATCGTAAAAATAAAATGGTTAATCATTTTCAGTCTTTTTCTTTTATTGGCTGGAAAAGGATACTCCCAAACCATCGATTTGAAAGATGCCCAAATTATTTGCTTTGAAAAAGACGATAAACATGTGCAAAAAGCGGTTGAGGTTTTACAGGAAGAAATTGAGAAAAGATCAAGAGTTCAACTTCCGTTGATCAAAAAATGGCCAAAAAAATCGGAAGCTTTAATTGCTGTCGGTATTGAAGGGCAACTTTCGAAGTTTCCTGAAGAGCTTCAAAAAACAATTGCAGAAATGCCTTCAATAAAAGCAGAAGGGTACAAAATTGTTGTTATTGAATCTTCAAAAACAGTGTTGATTGTTGGGAAGGACGCCAGAGGCGCTTTATACGGAATCGGAAAACTGTTACGAAAAATGGAGATGCGTCCCGGCCAAATCCTTGTTCCTTTCGATTTAAAAATTGCATCGTCGCCAGCCTACCCTATCCGCGGACACCAGTTGGGTTACCGCCCAAAAACCAACGCTTACGATGCATTCACTCCTGAGATGTTCGACCAGTATATTCGTGACCTTGCAATTTTTGGCGCCAATAGTATTGAAATTATGCCTCCCCGTACCGACGATGATTTTACCAGTGTTCACATGATTATGCCTGCTGTTGAAATGATTGCGAAGCAGTCGGAAATCTGCGATTCATACGGAATGGATGTATGGATGTGGTATCCAAATATGGGCAGTGATTATATCAATCCCGATTCCATTAAAAGGGAACTCGAAGAACGTCGCGAGGTGTTTAAAGCAGTTCCGCGGCTGGATCACCTTTTTGTTCCGGGTGGCGACCCCGGCGATTTGGAACCTGACGTACTTTTTAATTGGTTGGAAAAGGAAGCAGAGGTTTTGCACGAATATCACCCCAATGCCAAAATCTGGGTTTCGCCACAGGTATTCAGGCCAACACAGGAATGGTTCGACGCCTTTTATACGCATGTAAATCAAAAATATCCGTGGTTTGGTGGCGTGGTTTTTGGCCCGTGGATTAAAACTCCTATTGCTGAAATCAGAAAAATAATTGGCCCCGATATTCCCATCCGTCGCTATCCGGATATTACACACAGTCTGAGTTCGCAATATCCGATTCCAAATTGGGATTTGGCGTTTGCGATTACCTTGGGACGCGAATGCATCAATCCCCGCCCCAATGATGAAAAAGTCATTCATAATGCTTTCGATGAATATGCACAGGGAAGCATCAGTTACTCCGAAGGCACCAATGACGATGTAAATAAAATCGTTTGGAGCGATATGGACTGGAACCCGGAAACTCCGGTAATTGAAACGCTGCGGGATTATGCACGCTATTTTGTTTCATCCCGATTTCAGCGAAGAAATTGCGCAGGGAATTATGGCACTGGAAAAAAACATTCAGGGGCCGCTACTGATTAATGACGGAGTCGAAAGAACATATTATCAATGGAAGGATCTGGAGGAAAAAGCACCTGAAAATGTTTTGCAAAATTTTCGTTTTCAGGAAGGATTAATCAGGGCCTATTTTGACTACTACGAATATCGAAGGCTGATTTACGAAACTGAACTGGAACAAAAAGCACGGGAAATTCTTGCTTCAGCAAAAACAATTGGTAAGCTTAAGGGCAATCGAACAGGCAACAGAAACATTGCAACAGGCAAAGGAAGCGCCTGTTTATCCGGAAATACGGGAACGTTGTTTTGCACTGGCCGATTCGTTGTTTAAAAGCATCGGCGCTCAGTTAACGGTTGAAAAACATCATGCTATGGATGGCCGCGGTAATTTTATCGATAATATCGATCTACCGTTAAACGATGCGATGTGGATGTTCGACCAATTGGAAAGCATTGAAAAAGCTGACTGATGAAACCGCAAGGCTAAAATCGATAGATGATATGCTTCACCGCACCGATCCCGGCCCAGGTGGTTTTTACGACAATTTTGGTTCTCCAGCAAGTTCGGGAGAAGTCATTAAAACATATTACGTGGGAAAAAGACCCCGGAAATCTGCTTTCACCAAGAGTGAGTTTTGGAATTGGTTTACGCGGTGAAGAGTGGGTACACCAGGTTACTGCCAAAGGTTTTGAAGGAAAATCGTCGCCAATGGCATGGATGAACCAGGTTACGACATTATATGATCAACCATTGGAAATCGAGTACGACAATCTTGATCCAAAAAGCAGTTATACAATTCGGGTTGCTTATACCGGCCGGTTTCGTTCAAAAATGAAAATGTCTGCTGATGGGATTCCTGTACATGATTTTATTCAAACAGGTGTGCAACCTATATACGAATTTCCGGTTCCGCAAAAAGCCCTTGCCGATGGAAAAATTGTTTTTCAGTGGACTTGTGGCGAAGGAGAACGTGGCTCGCAGGTTTCGGAGATTTGGCTGATAAGAAAGTAAAATAGCGTTATTACAAAGAGGTTTCGCCCGGGAACCGGACTTTCCAAAGTCCGGTAAAAGAACTACCGGCTTTCTCCAACAAAAAGCTTCGATTTGGAAAATCGAAGTCCCGGGTTGCCTGATCATAATCGTTGGATACAAAAATAAGATTGCGGGAATTTTTTTGAAATTGATAAAGGCTGCAACTCATAATCGCAGCCTTCGAAATTTAACAAACTAAACCAGACCTCTATCTGATTCTAAAATCATTTCCAGATGTTTTCATCGGTCATCCAGGTTTCAACTTTTAATCCGGGTTCTTTTTCTATATTATCTGTCTTCCATGTTGATAAGAGGTTCACCTCCGCTTTAATCGCAACGTAATGAAATCTCCGGCACTTTACCTTTACCAATCCACGATAGATAATTTCTATTGGATTGCCTCGGCGGAGTTGTCCATATCTATCGTGGACAAGTCCGGGAACATCATGGACAAGTCCGCAGGCTTTATTGACAAGTCCGGGAATATGGCGGACAAGGTCATGATAGATATTTCCTATTGGATTGCTTTCGCGGAGTTGTCCGCGTCTATGATGGACAAGTCCGGCATCTTCATGGACAAGTCCGGGAACATCGCGGACAAGGTCATGATAGATGTTTCCTAAGAAATCGGTTCGGGGAATAGGAAATATCTATCATCGCCAGGGAAGATTTTGGTGGTGGGATGTTCTGAAAGGGCGGTGGAATAAGGGATTTAGACTACAGATGACTTAACTGCTACAGACGCTTTGAGGTCTTGAAGACGCTCAAAGGTCAAATAGAAACCTCAAAGTGTCTCGCTAAGCCATCCAGTTTCATGCGTATCATATTTTCTTCGGAAGGACAGTCCATTTTGGGTATATGATACTCAGATTTAAACATGATGATAAGACGATTTTGATGAGCACTAATTTTCTATGTAAAAAAACATTGCAATATAAAATTTAAAATGAGTAGGTAAGAATTAATATCTCCACTTATTTGCGAGAGCCACCAACGATAACATCACCGGTACTTCCACCAAAACACCAACAACAGTTACCAACGCAGCCGGTGATTGCAATCCGAATAAAGCAATAGCTACTGCAACCGCCAGCTCAAAAAAGTTACTTGCGCCAATCATCGAGGCCGGAGAACAGATTGCATGTGGCAGTTTCAGTTTTCTTCCTCCAATCCATGTAATAAAAAAGATAAAATAGGTCTGGATAACCAAAGGAATAGCAACAAGCAAAATAATGAGAGGATTTTCTGAAATGGTATCCCCCTGAAACGCAAAAAGTAATATTAAGGTAAGCAGCAATGCCAGGATTGAAACCGGTTTAAATTTTGGAAGCAATTCCTGTGTAAACCATTGTTTCCCTTTTTTGTGAATTAATACTTTGTGTGTGATGTATCCTGCAGCCAACGGAATTACTACAAAAATTACGACGCTTGCTACCAATGTATTGTATGGAACACGGATACTGGTAATCCCCAAAAGCAGCCCGACAATGGGAACAAAGGCAACTAAAATAATTAAATCATTTACAGAAACCTGTACTAGCGTGTAGTTGGGATCGCCGTCAGACAGATAACTCCAGACAAAAACCATTGCAGTGCAGGGTGCAGCACCGAGTAAAATTGCGCCTGCAATATATTCACCAGCCATCTCGGGGTTAATATATGCAGCATAAATTTTTGAAAAAAATAACCACGCAAAAAAGGCCATGGTAAAGGGCTTTATCAACCAGTTCACAACAACGGTAAGAATCAAACCTTTGGGGCGTTTACCCACATCTTTAATACTCGAAAAGTCAACCTGAAGCATCATCGGGTAAATCATCAGCCAAACCAGAACGGCTACCGGGATATTTACTTTGAAAAGTTCGAGACTACTGAGAACCTTTACACTGTCGCCTGCCACATTGCCTATGATTATTCCGGCGCCAATGCATAAGGCAACCCAAAGCGTAAGATATTTCTCGAAAAATCCGATATGTTTTTTCTGATTTGTCATGCTCAAATGTTATTAAAAAAGAATGAATACCCGAAAATTCAGCCTTATCACTTATTTATCAGGAACAGCTTATTTTGCTGCACAATCTATGCAAACCTTCTTATCGCCTTTAATCCGGCCATATTCCATTACAGTCATTTCGCCACATTCTTCGCATACAAAACTGTTAAACGAATGTGCAGGCTGTTTCCACTCATATTCGAATATTTCTGAAATTTTCATCATCATATCTTCCGGTGCATTCATTACCTTAACTACCAAAGGTTCAACCACTGCATCAGGAACTTGGGTTGGTGGAATACCTTTTTCGCGGTAATCTTTAAAAAACGTGGTCTTTTTATTTGCTAACATGGCTTCGGCAGTTGGAGTAACACGTACAGCGCGGTTTGATTTTTTGTCAATTAAAGTTAGTGCCCATTTTCCTTTATATGTTTTCTCGATGTTTCCTTTCCCGAAAGTGCAACCGGTGATAACCTGGATTCCATCAGCAAAACAGGTAGCGCAATGGTTATCGCCCAGGTCGAGAATAGCATGTAAAGCACTGTCACCGGTGCGTTCAACACCAAGCGCATTCATTGCTGCTGAACCCACTCTCAAGCCATTTGGCATGGCCGGACATTTATGTCCGTGAAATTTTTGCCCGAATTCGAGCCAGTCTTTTGGATTTACCATAACTTTTAGTTTTTATTTTAATGAATTGATTTTATAGTTGTTTGTTAAAAAAGTTTCTTTACCCGAATACATTCCAAAGCAGTTTTATAGCCATTAACAATAATATCAGAGCTAATATTTTCTTTACTGCCTGTGGATTCAATTTTTTATGCATAAACGTTGTTCCCAGCGTTGCTCCTGCAAATCCTGTTGAAGAAGCAATTAACAGCAGTTTCCAGTTAACGCTTCCGATGGCCCAGTAGGTTAAAAATCCCGAGAAGGATGAAAAAGGAACTACAAAAGCCGTAATCGCAGCAATTTTCTTTGGGTTAAACCCCAGCATTAACATCAGCGGTGAAATAATTCCACCACCGCCAATTCCCAACAACCCGGATAAAAGCCCGGCAAAAGCACCAATTGCTGAAAGAGCAGCATAAGGTCGGTCTTCGCGATAAAGGTCTTGTCCATTCTTTTTATGAAGCAGGAACAGCAATGACGAGAACAGCAAAAATCCGATAAAAAGAATTAATATGATTTTTTTGGATATGTACTGAGAACTCCATGCCCCCACGATGGCAAATAAAAATGAAAAAATAATGATAGGTATCCCCACTTTAAAATCGAGGCGTTTATTTCTGATATTTGAAATGCTTGCTCCCGTTAAACTAACAGTATTATAAAAAAGCCCCACAGGTTTTGCAATTCCGATTGGTATACCAAATGATAGTAATATTGGTATGAGTATTATTGCTGCTCCAACTCCACCAAGTGAAAAAACAAAAGCGGCGACAAAAGAAATTATCCCAATCAAAAAGTCGACCATAGTTACGGTTTAATTTTACCAAACAACCCAATCAGTTTGGTATTCAGAATATTTTTAATTTCCGGTTCATTTTCGCCAATAGGTTTCACTGGAATTAAATCCATTACCTGTTCAGGAGTTAACCCTGATTTATAATAAAGTCTTAATGCTTTCTTCAGGGTTGATGAAATAGCTTTCCGAGCTTCACTGCCCGACAATCCGGTTTCCACGGCAATGTTTTCCATTTCCTGCCATTGGAACCAAAAGTAGGTGGGTAACATGGCCGAAACTATTGCATAACTTTCGAGTTTGGCTTCTGCTGTCTCAATTGTTTTACCCAGCTTTTTCAGCAGCTTTAACACGTTCCTTTTCTCTTTCTTTTCGAACCCTTTAGAAAAAGTTACAGGGTTGAAACCATCGTTGATAAATGAAGTGGCATTGGGAATCATTCGTACCAGTCTTTCAGATGACAGAACAGATGCCATTTTTTCGAGGGTGATTTTTGGCGCCAATGAAATTACAATCGTTTTTTCTGAAACTGTTTCTTTTATTGCCTGTAAGGTTTCCATTATAACAGGTGGATGAACAGCAATAAAAACCAATTCCTGTTTTGCAGTATCGGCAGGAGAATCTGAAGCAACCATTTTGGGGAAATCGGTCTGCAATGCTTTTAAAGTTTCTGCGTTGGGTTCGAATACTTTTACAGATTCGGGCAAGGCTTTTTTATTGGAAAGCCCCTGAAGGAAAATACGGGTAATTCTTCCTCCGCCAATAAATCCTATTGATTTTGATTTCATAATTTATTGATTTTAGTATATAATTGGTTGAAGTAATTCGTTTCCATACATTTAAAAATATACTGTTGCTATGTAATATATCCCCACGAGAATAAACACAATGGATATAATTCTGCGAAACCAGATTTCAAAGATTTTTAGTTTGTTGTAAACTGTTCCAACTCCCGAAACAGCATAAGCTATCAGCCATGCAAAGAGGATTACAGGAATACCGGTGGCGATTGCAAAAACAATTGGCAGATATAATCCGGATGCACTGCTGACAGTCATTGGAATCAACATTCCGAAATAAAGTACCCCGCTGTAAGGACAAAATGCCAACGCAAACAAAACTCCAAGTATAAGCACATCCCAATAGCTTTTGGTTCCATTCTTCTCGAAACTTTGTGTTAATTTACTTATTCCGGGAAATTTGATTCTCAGAATGTCGAGCATGAACAGGCCTGTTACAATTAATAATGGCCCTATAATTTTCCCACCGTAACGCTGAAAAATACCGGAAAGGGCAAATTGGTCGGCGCCCAAAAAGATAATTAATGCAAGCACAGTGTACGAAACAGCTCTACCGAACGTATAAACCAAACCGTTATAAAAAACACGGTTTCGGCTTTCAACGTCTTTGCCAATAAAACCGATTGCTGTAATATTGGTTGCGAGGGGACATGGACTGATGGCAGTCATCAGACCTAATATCATTGCTGTTACAAATGGCAGAGAACTGTTTTCAAGTAATCCGCTTAGTGCACCTTCCATATTAGAGAAGTGGTTTGATTTTTTCTTCAATAATTTTTTTAAATTTTTCCGGAGCAGTTCGGGCATACAGGAATCCTTCGTTGGTGAGATTGATTTTTTTGTCGCCTTTTACTACCAGTAAGGTCTGGCTGTTTACTCCAAGTTCTTTGCCTTTTGCCTCACCTTCCGGCTTATCCAGATTATAGACTGCAAAACTTACATCCTTTCCAAATAGCATGGAAATATCAGATTTCGACTCATCCTCAACAGCACGGCAGGTTTCACACCGTGTATTAAAATGAAAATAATACACGTCAACTTTGGCGTTACTTTTCTTTTCATTTTGTGAAAAAGATTGTTGTCCAAACAGATTTAAGTTTGCAAACAATAAAAAGAGTACCATTAAAAATGTTACGTTGATTTTTGTTTTCATATTGATTTTTAATTATTGGGTTAATAGATATTTTAGCTCTTTGTCCTTTGGTAATCTACCGCTTAAAACAACCTTCCCATTAATTACCAAAGCAGGTGTGTGCATTATACCATACTGCAGAATCTGCATAATATCATCCACTTTGCTTACGTCAGCCTGAATTTGTAATTCCGAAAGTGCGTTAATAACCGCTTTTTCAAGCGCCTGGCATTTTGGACACCCTGTACCTAAAACTTTAATGTCCATTTTTGTTATTTTGAAATCCTTGTAATCCATATTTCGCTTGTTCGGTGTTCGTAGAATAACGAACTATATTTTCAAAAAAATTTAAATTTTCAGTAACCATTTAAATAGCTCACGTGCTTCTTCCCAGCTTTCTTTGTTTATACAATATTTAATTCTTGGAGCTTCAATCTCGCCCTGGATAAGTCCGGCATCTTTTAATTCCTTCAGATGTTGTGACAATGTTGATTTTGCAATGGGTAACTCATCACTTAAATCGCCGCTGTAACAGCAACTCTGATTAGAAAGCAGTTCCAAAACATACATCCTCACCGGATGCCCCATTGCTTTGGCATATCTGGCTATTTTTTCCTGCCTTTCACTATATGCGCTTTCGTCTGCCATAATACTATTCGTAAAATTACGAACAAAGATAGAAAATATAATCAATAAGGGAAAAATAATAGTGATTATTCACGAAGATTTGAATAAGGATTGATTTTGAATACCTGGATGGTATTACTTCCAAATTTCTTTATCTGTCATCCAGGATTCAACCTGTAATGTAGGTTCATTTTCAGAACTGTTTATATTCCACATTGCATCATTAATCATCCAGTTTTCCACTTTCAAACCAGATTCCACTTCATCAACAATACTGAAATTTGAATTCCATATTTCAGGATTGAGCATCCAGTCATCAACTTTCAATGCCGGTTCTGTTTCCTGAATTATCTCTGTAATGTTCACGTCATTTTTAGTCCAGATAGCGTCATCAGTCATCCATTTTTCCAATAAAAGTGCCGATTCGGTGTTTTCGCTAACTACAGATTTTATTTCTCTTGCTTCTGCTTTTACATTTACCACAACTAAAAGAAGTGCGATAAAAGTTCCTGTTGCCAATTGTTTTAATGTTGCTTTCATAACTTTAATTTTTAATTTGAATCAAAGCTAAGGGCAACATAGCATTTTTAAAAACGAAATAGAAGAACCGGAGGATTTCACCGACGAAACCGGGGATTTTTAGTTTGGGTCAGTGAATAGATTTGGCTGATAAATTAGATTTATGCGGTTAGTTCAGAAAACGATGGCATCGATTTAAGAGATGCGATATTTGAAAAATATTCCGAAAAAGATGGACGGATAGCATCCAGCCTCTGGCAATGGATGCTATCCTGTGGCGATGGATGCCATCCTTTTACTTTTTGCTCAAATCGCGGTAATATAAATCTTTTGCTTCGATTACCATTCCCGGATTGTGACACTGAATGGCAAAATGGCCTTTTTTGTATTCGTCATCGTCATAAGTCATAACCAGTTGATCGTTAATCCAAAACTGAATGTGGTTTCCAACTGCTTTTATCCGGTAGTCAAACCATTCGCCGTCTTTTGTCAGATTCTCAGTTGCTTTGCCCGTGGGTGTTCCCGGCTTCCATAACCAGCCTGTAAAAGCATCCTGCGTATTACAGATTTGAGCTTCGTAACCACGAGGAAAACCATCCGGATTATCTTCCGGCGGATTGGCACGAAAGTAAAGTCCGCTGTTGGCATCGTTCCCTAAACTGGAAATTCTGAATTTTCCTTTTACTTCCAAATCGGTTAAAACAGGATCGGCATAAATATGCCCATTTCCACCTTCTCCTGTTAAAACACCGTCTTTTACGGTCCATGTTGCTTTTCCGCGAACGGTCCAGCCATCCAGATTTTTGCCATTGAAAAACGATGTCCATTCGGGTTCGCTTTTACCGGATTCCAATAAAATGGAAGCAGCAATTAATGTTAGAAAAAATAATGTGCGTTTCATAAGTATCGATTTTAAGTTTTAAAGTTTATGTGATATAATGCGCATTTATCTGACTAGCAATTTTTAATGGAAAATAGAATAACACAGTTCGACTCCGCTGACTGTGACTGTCTGACTGACTTCTTACCCAAGATTCTTGGATACAATGAGGCAATGACTGTATACTTGAATAGAGCTGTCATTTCGACGAGTATGCGAGGAGAAATCTCTTTGTCTGAAAATCTCTCCTGCCGTCGAGACGACAAAAAATAGAATCTGTCATAGGCAGCGCAGTCGAAGTCTGAATATTAGCTATTTTAAAAATAACTCCGCCAATAAATTTTATTATTACTTTTTGATTTCTTTCCAATATTGATTTATTTTTCACTGTTGTTTTTCAAAAAATCTTCCTGTGCATCTTCCACATCGTCCATATCGGGGCCCTGTTCAATTTTCGTCCAATCTATGGTTTTGTGATATTTCTTCATCGAAAGTTCAGCATCATACATTCGTTCGTCATGGCGTTCCAAGCGTATATGGTGTAAAATCCGGTTCATCGGTAAAAAAGTCCTGTAACAGCGATGCTGTCAAGTCGAAATGATTGACATAAGGCACATTCAGAATATTATAAATGGTTTTAAGAATTGCACCGAAATTGGCATGGGTATGTGAAACGATAACCTTTTTTAACGTATGGTCCGGCCATCATCAGAATGGAACGGTGCGCATCTACATGGTCAACACCACCCTGCGGATCGTCTTCTGTAATAATCACCAGCATATCTTTCCAGTATTTTGTTCTTGACAGGAAATGCAAAATCCGGCCAACGGCCAGATCGTTATCCACCATGTACGATTGCCGGTACGGATAACCTTCTTCCGGATCGGGACTTGTACCATGATCGTTTGGAATCATTACCGTTACCAGAGGCGGCATTTCGTCGTTGCTGTTAATCCACATTTTGGTAAATTCTTTTTCAAACTGATCCATGCGGTATTGATCGGGAATATTCATATTGAAACCTGCGTAGTTATGGCTCGTTCGGTAAAACAAGGCTTTTTGCATCGGAATCATTACTCCGTGTGCTGCGCCGGTATTCACATCATACCATTCTTCGCGTTCGTGGCCACTTTCGTTCGCCTGACCAAAATTGTAAAATTCAACACTTTGTCGTTCCAGCGCCTCCCATAGACCTCCAATTTCAGCATAATCTTCCGGGTCAACACTTCCGATTGTTTTTGGAAAACGGCGGCCTTCAGCTTTGGAAAAAGGTATTGCAGTTTTCGATAGTTGCTGCATTTGATTCGACCCATTCGTTCGGAATAACCCCAACCAGCCAGTGATGACCGTGAACCGATGCATCGCTGTCGCAATAATAATTATCGGAATACGAAAATTGTTTCGCAGCTTTTATATGATTGGGTGAAATCTTCAAATTGGGGAATTGCGCTTTCATCGAATCAGGTAAAGTATACGTATTGTTTATTCCGTACCTGTGCCAGTGTACTGTCGCCCCTGCCACCTTTCAGTTGCCCGAAAACTTCGTCATACGTTCGATTTTCCTTGGTAATATACACGATATGTTTTACCGGGCTTTGCCGTAATCCGGGAAGTGGCGGCAGCGGATTTTTTCCGTCGTCTTCGATGGTTGTTTCAACAAACGTGTTATCAATGCATTGTTGGGTATACTTTGCCAGTTGTTTTTTCGATGGCATTTTTACTTTCTGAAAACTGCCCAACTGAATCTGGTTAACTGATTGTCCCTGGACCGGCGGAATAAAACCATCGCCACCGTTTGGCCCTGCTCCCCAGCCTCTGCAGGTGATAATATAAATGTATTTTTCGTCGTTCGACAATTCTACCCTTGTCGGCCCCCACCCCGATGGAATCAATCCTTTTGTAGTGCGGGACGGAATATCGATTACCGCAACCGCGTTAAATCCCAAAAGAGCCACGTATAAGGTTTTTTCGTCTTTGCTCATCGTAATTCCAAACGGCAAAAGACCACGAACTTTATCAATCCGTTCATCAATCTTAATCGGAATGCGGTCCACTATTTCCTGTGTTGTATGGTCGATGATTGCTATGTTATCATTAGATGCGTTGGTAACATAAGCGAACTGTTTCCCAACGGCAATTGAATTCGGGCTCGCACCGCCAACAACTTCCGCATCTTCAACAGTCTCGCCCACCAGGTAGCCGGTTTTAAATTTATTGATAACCTTATTTTCCTCTAAATCGATGGTAAAAACACTCATGGCATCGGGATGATTCGGGCTGCCCAAACCGGGGATTACTTTTCCTTCCACGATAGTTCCTTCGCGCGATTCAGGAGTATTTTCGCCGTAAGGATGATGAGAAATTCGCAAAGCTTCGTAAGTTTCAGGTGTCGCGCCTTCGATTAGCGGATAAGAATAAACACCCACATTTGCCACAAAAGCTTGTTTTTTATCCGGACTTATTGCCACGCCAAACGGCTGTCGGCCTACTTTAATTGAAGCAGTTATTTTTTTTGTTTTTAGATCGATGCGAACCAGGCGAAAGTTTGCGCGATCAAGCACCAATAATTCATTCTGTGCAGAATTCAACATTAAATCTGAAGTAAAACTGTCCTGGTAATCTTCGCCGTTTATTTTGCCGTTTAATGAAATTGAATCTACCTTTGCATAATTCACAATGTCATAAATCATAACATCTCCCTTATCTCCGCCACTCAGGTAAACGTATTTTGAATCGGTTGAAAACGCAATGCCTAAAAACGATCCTTTTTCGAGCGGTGAAGGAATTTTTTTATCGTAGCTGGGTATGCGCCGGGCGTTTAAATTTGCCAAATCGATAACCGTTATAACACCATCATGCAGCGTTACTGCTTTTTCCCCATCGGGTGAAAGCGACATTCCATAAGGATCGTTTGTTATAGGAATTACCTCACCAGCCGGAGTTACAAAACGGCCACTTGGAAGTATTGTAACACCTTCCTTATTGATCTCACAAAACTGATTTTTGCCGGGAACCTGTAACACTTTTACTGTGTTTGTTGTATTGCTGAAACTCATCAGTATTACAACAAAAACCAGCATCAATAAATATTTAAAATTCATTATCCGAAATTTCAATTTGTTATTTTCTAATTTGAAATATGACATAGTTGCCGATAGCAAAAATAGAATCCAATGCATTTTCATCAATTTCGATTTTTTACAAGTTACAGTAGTTTTTTAGGAATTTCGAAATTTCATAAAAATTATTGTTGAAACTGTAATTGCCGAAAGAATAAAAAAGATATCGACAAAAAATCGTCCGCAAATAAGTTCACATAACGAGAGGCCTTTCAGCTGAAGCGTTTCGGGAAGGACAAAAACACTTCCGGGAATGGAAATCATATTCTTAAAGTCTTGCTAATTCAACGTAATGGCTTCTCCCGTTTCCGATGATTTTAATGCGGCATCCACAATATCCAGAATTACCTGCCCTTCTGACAAGCCGGGAACAGGTTCTTTTCCGGTTCTGATGCAATCGATAAAATGTTCCATTTGCCGGGTGTACATTCCCTGTTCGCAATGCTCGGTACGAACCGGAAGTTTTGGTTCCACTTTCGTCGGAATGCCTTCAGTTTTTAATTTCAGGAAAGTCGGAAAAACGCTGGCATACCCTTCTGTACCAAACAATCCGGTGCCGGCTTCCGGGCCGTCCATATGCGGTTGCCACCAGCCGCTTTCGATGATTGATTCAGTTCCGTTGTCCCAGGAAATCAATACAATGCCTGTATCATCCACATCATATTTTCCATAATAAGTTCCGATTTTAGCATACACCTTTAGCCGGTTTTGGATCGCCAAGCAAGTACCGAACTGTATCGATGGCATGAACGCCCATATCTGCCAAAGCCCCGCCACCAGCCAGTTCTTTTTGGGCAAACCAACCTGCAGGCCCCCAGTTTTCGTGAATTCCATAACCTTTGGTTTTGATGATTTTACCCAGTTTCCCCGAATCAATAATGCTTTTAATGTAATTCACGTCGGTATCGAAACGCCACATATGGCCCGACATAACCAACCGGTTATTAGCTTTTGCCATTTCAGCTATTTCTTTCCCCTCTTTGGCATTCATTGCCATGGGTTTTTCCAGAAAAACATCTTTCCCGTTTTTCAGAAATTCGATGGCATAAGGTGCATGAAATTTATTGGGAGTTGAAATTACAACTGCGTCAATATCCCCATGCGTTGCAAGAGAAAGTGCATCATCGGTTGAATCTTTTATGTTGTATTTCCGGGCAAATTTCTGCGCCGATTCAATCGTTCTTGCAGCAATGGCAACTATTTCCACACCGGGAATTGTTTGAAGTCCGCGTGCGTGATAGTCGGAAATATAACCGGCTCCGATAAGTGCGATTTTAAGTTTTTTCATAAGTTTCGCTTTGTTGATTTATTGTGCATGTTTAACTGTCAATCTTTCTTACCTGCGAAAAAAAAGTACATTTAAAGTTTCCGACAATATCCATAAATCCTGACCCCTACCTAACCTCCCGAACGGGGAGGGAAAGTCCCCCTACGGGGATTGAGGGGGCCATAAACTTAATGAATTGAACATAAATAAAATCTCAGCATAAAAATTGGATCTACAACAATGCTTCTGCATTATCATAAATCTTTTGAATTGCCGAAGCAATCATTTCCATATCGGCTTTCGTACCCAATAAAATTTTATGATGTATACAAACCGATTCTTCAAAATATATTCGGTCGCACACCGGTAAATCAAACCGTTTAGGATCAATTGCTGCCCAGTATTCATCGTTTAACTTATGTTTTGAAGGTTTTGTATGTGGAACATATAATGAGCATTTATTGAGCGGTTCATAGCTTGCTGTAACAGATATGCCTATTTCTGCAGTTAAAGCTTCCCTGAATTTAGCTATCGGCAATCCTTTGAATTCGTTTTTATTATATCGGAATGCAAAGTTGAAATAAGCTTCTTTCGTTTCTTTTGCATCGCGTTTCATTGGATGAACCCCGGGCAGTTTTTCAATCAAAGAATTCAAGGTAGATGCCATTTGCATCTCTTGTGGCATTTTGTTCCGGCAATCTTTTTAATGCCTCAACCAAAATCGCTGCCTGAAATTCAGTAATTCTGAAGTTTCCACCCTGGTAGAAATTTCCCTGATCGGAATACAAACCGGCACCTTTATCCACTTCATCCGTAGTAAACCATTCGGGGCGACGGCCACAGTTACGAAGCGCATCCAGGCGCTCGGCGATTTCAAAATTATTGGTGGTACAAACACCACCTTCACCGGCAGTTAAATGTTTTGACAACTGAAAACTATAACTACCCACATCTCCAATGCTACCTGCTTTTTTGCCATCCCACTCACCTCCTGTTTTATGCGCGCAATCCTCAATTACATATAGATTATTTTTTTTCGCAATACGCATAATTTCATCCATATCAGAAAAACTGCCGTACAAATGAACCGGAACAATGGCTTTTGTCTTTGGAGTAATCGCAGCTTCAACAGCTTTTGGATCGATGCACCATGTATCTTCACAAACGTCGACAAGAATTGGCGTTGCATTCACATCAATAATGGTTGCTGCCGTTGCCTGCCAGGTAAGTCCGGGAAGAATTACCTCATCGCCGACACCTATGCCACATGCTTCCAATGCCATTTGCAATGTTACAGTTCCGTTAGCAGCCGCTATGGCATATTTTACGCCTGTAAATTCAGCAAAATTCTTACTGAACTCTGTTTCTTTTGGCCCGTTATACGACCAAACTCCGCTGTTCAAAACTTCCAGCAAGGCTTTTTCTTCCTTTTCATCCCAAACCGGCCATTTCGGCCATGGATTTATTTTGGCATCCCTTTCAGGTGTTCCGCCAAGTAGTGCCAGTGTTGTCATATTATTTATTGATTTGATTGATTAAAATAATTTTCTTTATTGATTAAAGTGATTCTTCTTGTTTTCACCCCCAGCCCCTAAAGGGGAGCAAAACAAGTCTCCTACAGGGGATTTAGGGGTTTTCAAAATATTGAATAATATAACTAATACCATTTCTTTTGAATGTTGATGAGTATTCCAAAATCATTTAAGCTTTTTCAGTTTTAAATGAAATTGTTTTGTTTTTAATCAAAGGTTTTGCCCAGAAGGTAATGCTCAGAATATAGCTCAATGTCAGGAAGACAAATGCCATTCCGACTCTTAAACCAAAAGCATCACCGAGAATTCCGACAATTAATGGGACGATTGCACCACCGATGATTCCTGAACAAAGAATTCCGGAGAATGCGCCATGGTTGCCTGGAAGCGAATTTAAAGCCAGCGAAAAAACCACCGACCACATTACCGACGCAAAAAATCCGACCATGATAAAACCGTAATATGCTACCATTCCGTTTGCCGTGAACAGCGCAGTTGCCAGTGAAATCATGGCTGCGACTACAAATATTCGAAGTACCAGTTTGCTATCCATGATTTTTAACAGACCAAGGCCAAGAACACAACCAATGGTGAGCAAGCCCCAAAACCAGGAAATTGCCTTTGCGCCTTCCACCTCAGGACTCATTCCATGGTAATCTTCCAAAAACTTGGAAATCCAGCTTGCCACACCCTGTTCAGTGCCCACATAAGCCATAATGCCAAAGAAAAACAGGATGACATATTTGTTTTTAAATAGCTCTTTTACAGTGCTAAAATTTCCTACTTTTTCATCCTCTTTCAGTTCAACTTTAGGGAATCGCACGACCATAATAATTACAACCATCGTTAATGCTATGATGGCAAATATCCAGTAAATAGATACCCATTTCAAATTTTCAGGAACCAGTTTATCGAGGGTTGAAAGCAGAAAACCTGAGGTATTTCCGGCGGTTAAATTAGTAACGAGGTATGAATACATTAGCGGGCTTAAATAGGAAGCTCCGCCAAAAAACAATTGTGCCAGCACCGAAGTAAATGCGAAATGCTCTTCACCACCTGAAACCCTTAGCAATGGATTAATGGCAACCTGCAGAATAGCCATACCCATACCGATTAAAAACAAGGAAACCAGGTAAATGCCAAATCCAGGGAAAAATGAAAAAAGAAACGCACCAAGTGTTGCCAACAAAAACGCTCCGGTTATCACTTTCTTTTCCTTGTATTTTTCGGTTAAAATACCTGCAGGAATTGACATTACACCATATGCAATGAAAAATGAAAAATTCAGCAGTCCTGCCATTCCCTTGCTTACGCTAAAACCTTTGATAACCTCAGGCACCAGCGGACCGATAATGTTGGTAAGAAAGGAGATGACAAAAAAGATAAAAAAGATAAGTACAACAATAAAATAGTTTCTTTTCATAATTCAGCTTTTATTTCGAATTACATTCTGATTAATCCAGCGTAACTTTTTCCACATTCCAGCCTCTTACAGCTATTTCCGGTTTTTCTCCGTGAAAGTCTGTTAAGAAGAATTTTGCCTCGTAAGTGCGCTCTTCTCCCGGTAACAAGGTCACATAATTATCGTTCCAGTAAACGGGTAAAACGGGTTCCTGTGTTTTTGGATCGATTACATCGAGATAATTGAAAAACGCTATCGCATCTGAAGGATTTTTCACCTTTAAGGTTACTTTTCCAAAGTCACCATCTTTTGTATATTGATAGTCGTATTCCATTTTCACCGGAGGCAACTTATCCAGCGCTGTGTAATCAGCATACGATTTTGTTGGCGTATAAAATGCCCACGAAAGCTTTTTTGAAGCCTGGTAATCCAACACATCTTTTTTTGTGGAAAGCCAGTAAATACTGTTATCCATTTCTTTGCCTTCCGAATTGTAAATTCTTAAATCGACGAAATAGACCGGAGTCAGGTTTTTAATTTCCGGAATTTTATAGATGAATTTTGAAATATTGGATGGAATATTTCCTTTCCACGCATCAGCAAAAATTTCTTTTGAGTTGATATCGAAAATCCTGATTTTGACGGTTAAGTCCTTGGCATCTTCCAAATCTTCATTCGCCAGATATACATCATTAAAACCATACCGATAAATGGCATGAAGCGGCGTACACGCTTTTTTAACTCCATAAAACGAACCGTTGGGCTGCAGATAAGTATCGTACAATTGCCAGATAAGTTTTGGCCATGCCGAGTTTAACTGCCATTGCACCAAGCCGGTGCTTTGCGGTTTATGTGCGATAAAAGCCTCAAACTGCGGACGCATAATTTCGTAATTATTTACTTGTGCTTTGTAAGCAAACTCTTCAATATTCGATGATTTTCCGTAACGTTTGTCAATAGCAGTAATATCGCGGTCGAGCGAGGTAAATTCATTTCTTCCGGTATGGTATTCCCAGTAAGTTTTATCGATGGGCCAAAGCGCTTTTTCAGGCATCATCTTTCTTAGCGAAGCCAAAGGTGCAATGCTTGCTCCCGGACATGTTTCGGTATTAAAACCATAAGCGCCGCCCAATTGAGTATCCGTAAACCAGTAATGCGGCGGAGTCCAGGCGTACGGGCCTAACATTTTCATACCAGTCGGACCACTGATATCGCTCACGAGCGGAACTTCAGCAACTATTTTGTTGTCTTCAGTTCCGGCTCCGCCTGCCGAGGTTGAATAGGAACGAGAAGGATCGTATTTATCGAACAATTTGATGTACTTTCGTTCCAAATCGGGATGCGGAAGTTTATCGCTGCCGAGCATCCAAATGTAAATACTTGGGTGGTTTCTGAGCCACAACATCTGGTCTTTCCAGCATGCTGCAAGAAAATTAATGTCTTCAGGCGTAACTGCTCCGCCGTATTTTTCATCGCAGGGTTTGTAAAGGTATTCTTCCCATTCCCAAATGCAGTTCCAGCCAACCATAACCAAAACGCCGTATTCATCGCACAAATCGTATAAGTCCTCACTTTTCCCCCAGAAACCTTCGCAACGAATACTGTTTAAGCCCATATGACGAATGTACCGCAATTGTGCTTCCACTGATTTTCGGGTATCACGAAGGAAAATATCATCGGCCCAGCCACCACCTTTGGGCAACACAAATTTTCCGTTTATTTCGAATGCCCGGTTCTTATCTTCATTCAGATAACTTCTGATTTGCCGGATTCCGTATTTCTTTTCAACCCTATCGTAAATCTGGTTGTCAACAACAAACTCAGTAGTTAAATTATAAAGTTTAGGATTTCCCATTCCATTGGGCCACCACAGTTCCACATCTTTAACCGATAACTGGCTGAAATCATTTGGATTTAAGCGAACTGATAAAGTATCATTTGCCGGAACAGTAACCTTTTGTTCTACTTGTCCAACTTCATAGTCTACCTTGAAAACCCCTTTTACAGGTTTATCGGTGTTGTTTACCAATTCAGCCTGAATAAAAAGGTCAGCCGCGCTTTTTGAAACCGTATCCACTTTGGCATATACAAACGGACTTCTGATTTTTACACCTTCATTAATTTCCAGAAAAACTTCCCTGAAAATCCCCATGCTTCGGTCCGTCGGTAGTGGATTCCAGTCGCAGAAACCCAATGTATATTCACCATCGGCAAACTGAGTCACTTTCAACGCCATCGTATTTTTACCTTCATTAATAAATGGATTTATGTTGAAGGAAAACATGCGGTAGGTACCTGCAAAGATATCGTTACCAGCCACTTTTTCACCATTAACCCATAAGTCGGCACGGTAGCAAATTCCGTTAAAACGAAGCGAAATTTCTTTATTTAAGTCACCGGAGGTAATATCGAATGAAGTGCGGTACCACCATGGTTTTTGAAACTGAGTGGGATCCATGTTTTTCATGTTAATACCAAAAGTTGGATCTTCAATAACTTTGTCCTCAGTAAGCGCTCCCATAACTGTTCCGGGAACAACGCCCTGATACCATCCTGAATCATCAAAATTGTTTTGTGACACTGCACTATCGTCAATTCCGTTCAATTTTTCGCTCGACTGGATTTTCCATCCTGCGTTTATATTCTCAACTCTGTAATGTGAACGATTGTCAACAGAAGTACATGCAGCGACTAAAAACAGAATAATTATTGATAAAAATGATATTTTGCTAAATCGATTTAATAAATTCATAAAAAAAATTTCAGGCTTAAAATTTACAGCTCATGTAAAATACTCAACAAATACAAAATAACGGGAACATGTATAAAAAAACTTCTGTTATTTTAATCAATTTGCATTATCTTTTAACCATTGGAATTAAAATTAAAATATAATTTCGCCAAATAGGTTAATATTCTTAAAGTCTTCGAAATGAATCCAACAAAACTAAAAACCATTACTACCATCTTGTTTGTGCTTTTCTCCATGGATTTTTATGCCTTCGGGCAAAGCTTAGAGAAGCAACCATCGGAGTATGTAAATCCATTTCTCGGAACTGATTTTTTCGGACATACTTTTCCCGGGGCTTCGTTGCCTTATGCAATGGTTCATTTGAGTCCCGATGTCGGTACAAAAGGCTGGACCTATTGTGCCGGATATGTGTATTCCGAAAATTCAATAATGGGATTCAGTCATACGCACTGGAGCGGAGTTGGAATGGTAAATGGCGGCGATATTTTATTGATGCCGGTTGTTGGTGACAAATTGCAGATTATTCCCGGTTCAAAAAATAATCCTGATGAAGGTTATCGCTCCCGGTTTAGCCATGATGATGAAACTGCTTCACCAGGTTATTACTCTGTTCTTTTAAAAGATTACAAAATTAAGGCTGAACTTACTGCAACCAGGCGTGCAGGCTTTCATCGATATACATTTCCAAAAGCTAATAATGCAAAGATTATACTTGATCTGGGGCACCAAATTGGGAATATGAAATCGGATGAAGTATCGGAATTAAGTATTATTGATAATCACCGGATTGAAGGAGAAAAAGCAGCCGGTTTGGGCAAAGTATATTTTGTTGCTGAATTCAGCAAACCATTCAGGTATTACGGAACCTTTGATGCTACGTATGTAACACCTGAATCGGGAGGAAGTATTTTCCCATATAAAAACGGTGAAAAAGGAGATAAAATTGGCGCATTTGTAACGTTCAAAACAGAGGAAAATGAACAGATTCTGGTGAAAGTCGGTATTTCGTATACAAGCGTTGAAGGCGCTCGTAAGAACCTGAAAGCCGAAATTCCTGACTGGGATTTTGAAAAAGTGCGCAATGATGCAACCACCACATGGAACAAAGAATTATCGCACATAAAAATTGCCGGAGCAACAGATGATCAAAAAGAAATCTTTTACAGCGCGCTTTACCACTCCTTTCTGGCGCAATACATTTCGCAGGATGTGGATGGAAAGTATCATGGATCTGACGGACAAATTCATACCGCAAAAGGATTTGATTTTTACGGTTCGTTTTCGTGTTGGGATACTTACCGTTCGCAACATCCACTGCTAACAATTACGGCGCCCGATCATGTAAATGATTTTATAAAATCGATAGTTGCGAAAGTAGAAAATTACCACTGGCTGCCGGCACAGCATTTCCTGAATGTGTTTGGTGAGTCGATGGTTGGCGACCACCTGATACCGGTGATTGTTGATGCTTATATGAAAGGATACAGGGATTATGACGTGAAGAAACTTTACGATGCCATGCGAAAAAAAGCGTTGGAAAATCCAACACCTCCAGTGCCTAAATATGCAGGCCGTTCCGGTTTGGACTATTATAAAGAATTGGGATATACTCCTGTAGATAAAGTTACTGAATCGGTTCCAAATACGCTGGAACTGGCTTACGACGATTGGTGCATTGCCCAATTGGCAAAGGAACTTGGAAAGAAAGACGACTATGAATTGTTTATGAAAAGGGCACACAATTATACCAACCTTTGGGATTCCCAAACTAACTTTATGCGCCCTAAAAAAGCGGATGGTACATGGTTGGAAGCCTTGGGAAACCATGAACAGGAAATTGTAAAAGAAGGAGAACATTCATATTACAAATATTTTGATCCACTGCTTGTTGGCCGCCGCCCGAACCGGTATTACACCGAATCGAATGCATGGCAGTACATCTGGTCTGTCCAGCACGATGTCCAGGGATTAATTAACCTTTTTGGAAGTGATAAAGCATTCACCAAAAAACTGGATACTTTTTTTGAAATGAGCCCGACGATTACTCCACCAAAATATGTTGGGGTAGTTGGAACAATCGGACAATATGTGCAGGGCAACCAGCCATCGCATCATGTCGCATATTTATATGATTATGCCGGTGAGCCGTGGAAAACCCAGGAACGTGTTCGTCAGGTTTGTGAGGAATTGTACCGCAGCGGCCCTGGTGGTATATGCGGTAATGAAGATATGGGGTCACTTTCGTCGTGGTATGTGTTAAGTTCCATAGGAATTTATGCTGTAACTCCGGGATTTCCGGAATATGCGATTGGCTCACCGATGTTTGGTGAAGCAACCATTCAACTGGAAAATAATAAAACCTTTCGCATTAAAGCAATTAATAATTCAAAAGAGAACAAATACATTCAATCGGCAACTCTGAACGGAAAAGCTTTTAACCGGACATGGATTGGGCATGATGAAATTATAAAAGGTGGGGAATTGGTTTTTGAAATGGGGGCTGAGCCAAACAAAAAGTGGGGAGTTGGGAAGGGAGCTGTGCCGGGTTCGATGAGTTTGGCGAAGTAGGGTGCGGCAAAAAGGTGAAGCGATTTTTAATCGAAAAAAATCGGGTTTAACCATGAGCATATGAAGCATAGCGATGAATGAGCGATGATTTCATACACAGTGTGGTAGTGTGTTTCTATTCTTTCTCTTTTCTATTTACGCGCGAATAATATAACCACCACTTTCTAACTTCTCCGTTTTCGTCATACACACCGAAATTATGAGTGACATGAGCAGTAACAGCCTTCCAATCTCCATCAATTTTTCGTATACTAAATGAGAAACAGCCATGTCCTTTAGTAGTATCTCAATTGGCATCAATTCGCTCGTGATCAAATTCTAATAAACATGATGCCACATCTTCCGAAAACACATGAACTTTATGATTAAAAAAATCAAATTTCTCCACCTTCTTTACTCCGGCTGTGAAGTCATGCCAAATACCATCTGTAGTTTTATA
This sequence comes from uncultured Prolixibacteraceae bacterium, assembly GCA_963821855.1. Lineage (GTDB taxonomy): Bacteria > Bacteroidota > Bacteroidia > Bacteroidales > Prolixibacteraceae > Draconibacterium. The sequence continues at coordinate 175,036 of CAWGFJ010000002.1, forward strand.
ATCGCCCCAAGAATAGCCGTCTCCAAAAATTATAAAATCGTCTATGTTAGCGTAGAAAGTCATAATTTCCTGGTAGTTCAGATTTTTTAAATCCTGATCATGCTTGTTAGAACGTTCGATAATAGTTTTTTTATTTGAACAATTTCGTCAGTAGATAATTTTTCAGGTTATTGACTGCAACCAAGCATTAGGAAAACAGTCAAAAGGTTTAACCATTTCATTTATTAAATTTTTATTTATTAAAATAAATACACCACAACGTTCTGGCTATGGTGCGTTTTAATACATTATAGCTTTTGTTATGCGTTCATGCCTATTTCTCTCAAACAATTTTCCATTTTGAGAATCATCCGCTAATGTTTTACAATAAATTTCAAGTTAGCATTATTTGAGTGAATAAAATAAATGCCATCTGAAAGCTCAAGTGTAGAAATACTTTTGGCAAATTTAATATTAGACATAACCAATTGTCCAAAGACATTATACACTTCAATATTATCAAGGATTTCTGAAAATGTAATTATTTTATTTGAAGGGTTAGGGAAAATATATATTTTATTTTCATACCCCAATTCATTTATTCCTGTTTCTTCTATTTTAGTGATTTTGAATAAATAAACAGAGGGAGCTGTTGCTGATGCGACATTTAATATGAGTGATGAAGAACCATTAACAGTATCAGAAGATAGTGCATATCTTGTATTTGGCCCTTGTGTTGTAAATTGCTCTACTTTAATGACATCAGTGGATGTATATGGTAGATTATTTACATTAACAGAAAGGCTTGTGTAGCTGGTCTTTAAATTTGAAACTAAAATATCGGTTTGAGTACCTGAAGAATTCTTGCCAGCAATAATCATTAGGTTTGTGGTATCCGATGAAGAATTAAAATTAATTACTTCGTTTCCAGTGCTCGATATTTTTATTGGTGTTTCAGCCACTAATGTATTATGAGCTTTCATTCCATAACCATTCCAGGTTAAGTCCGCTTCACCTGAAACATCCTGATTGGCAAGTGGCCCAAGACCTTCACCTCTGTACCAGAATATTTTATCCACGAATGATTCCTGACAAGTCATTAGTATACTAGCAACGTAAGCACTCCCTTTGGCGGTTCTATCATAAATGGAATTAGGATCTAACTCTGCATTTATTTCTGTAATATGACTTTCGGCTTTCTCAAATCCATTTGAGTCTAAAACCGAACGAACAGTATCTGAAAAGTTTTTAATACTGTAGGGGTTAAATCTTCCGTATAAATGCCAGGAATAAAAATCCAGAGGAACAGAATTAGTCTTACAGTAGCTGATTAAATCATCAAAGTAGGCTGTTCTATGCCTAATTATTGTTACTGCCACAGCTCCACAAGTTCCGACTTTTAAATTTGGATTAAATTCCTTAATACTATCCGCGACTTCTTTATATAATTGGAAAAAATCTGAGGGTAATCCACTCCAAAAAACTCCATCTGGCTCATTCCAAACTTCCCAGTAAGGAATGGTATAGTTGAATCCATTATTCCAACCATCCGTATAGTGTTCAACAGTTTTTTTACAAATCGAAGCAAAAATGTGAAAGTTTTTATTGTTTGAATCAATAGGTGGGCTAATAGGTGTGTAAGGTGCTGAATCCGATGGCCAGCTCACACCCAGACGAAAATAGGGTTGAAATCCATTATCAACCAAATTAGTAATTGTTGCATCGCTCCCTTCAGTAAACGTATAGCTCGAAGGCAATTGAGGATCAAAAGAAGTATTATATGTAGCACTTTCTACTGCATTTGTCGCTAAATTAACAAAGCCTGTTGTGTAGTGCCAGTAATCCGTTGGGCCATAATAGTCATGTGTTCTCACTTCATTAATTCCAATATCGGTATAACCAGCAACAGATTTAATGGCACCACAGTTTACACTGCCTAACGATTTATACATTCCATTGTTTGTGTTATAATCAACTGTAAATGATTTTGTTTGCCCAAAACTATGGGTAATGGTAGCAAACAGAATATAAATCAAGATCGTTTTTTTCATTGTAAAGGTTTGATTAATTAATGTTTTTTGAAGTTACGCAATCTTATTAAATATGACATTTGTATGTATAACTGTTCTATTTTAAGCACGACGCAACTCTAAGTAATATCACGAAGTTTTTACACATTTTATCTGTTTTAATTACCGTCTTTCTAACATCAAACGAGATAATATTAAAATTAAGTGTTAAAGAAAATTTGCAATACAGATAGAAAGGTATGAATATAATTTATTTCAACAAAATTTATTTTGTAATACTGAGATGTATTGTTACAAATTGCATATCAGGTATTTACATGAATATTAGAGTGAAAATATTTTATTAACATTTACATGAATATTAGAGTGAAAATATTTTATTAACGTTGACAAAACAGTTAAATAGTAAGCTGACCTTTGTGGCAAAGATGCCCGCTTTAAATTACACCAATTAAAACTTGTATGAAAAGAGATTGGTATTCACTTTTGAAGTATGTTTCTTCCCATGTTTTTCACCGGACAGGAGAAAAAAAATTGATTTTACTTTATTAAATTTTAGGCTCGGATTAAAAATTTGCGTTGATGAGAAAATGCAAAACTCACAATTATGAAAAAAAAATTTTGTATTAAAAGCAATAAATAATTCAATAGAGAACAAATACATTCAATCGGCAACTCTGAACGGAAAAGCTTTTAACCGGACATGGATAGGACATGATGAAATTATAAAAGGTGGGGAATTGGTTTTTGAAATGGGGGCTGAGCCGAATAAAAAATGGGGAGTTGGAAAAGATAAAAGACCATTTTCGATATCAAAGAAGTAGCGATAAAATTTAATAGTCAGATAAAACATATTCATCCTATTTAGCAATGCTTGTCAGAAAAAATGCTGTACAATATCAGATTTTTTGACGTGAATTTCAGCAGTTTATCTTCCTGTAATTAGTTAATACAACATAGTTTTAGTGTATAAAATGAATTGACTAAAACCGCACGTCATGATACTATTATTTTTAATCGCATTTTTGGTAGTCTTTGCTTTCTTTTCAACTTCATCATTTATCATTTATAAATTGGGGAAAAGGAATATAAAGTAAAACTATTTTTCAATCAATGAAAGTTGAAGAATAATCGAATTGCTACCCGGGAAACAAATTTCGGAGAATAAATATTCAAATAGATGTATCGTTCATTCATCTTGTATCGCTGGTATATCAAAGATAGTAATGACCTAATTTAAGACTGTAAAGAATGTTCTCGCCAGAAATTATTCTTATTTGATAGGTTCAGAAACAAAAGAGGAAACATTTAAATCTGTCTCCTCTTTTATTCGAGTTACTCAGCTGTCCCGGCTCAGTCGGGAGAACCCAGTACCACTTCCGCTTTTGAGCGGAATGCTCTGCCAGCTGAGCTACTTTATATCGGCAATAAGTTGTTCGATATATTGCTTCGATTTTCTGCTTTTTATATAGGCTTCACGTTTTTGAGCTTCCTCTTTTGTCATATAGTTTTCAGTATATTTAATCTCCCAGGGAATGCCGCGATCGGTAAATTTTCCTTTTTTCCGGTTATGCTCTTTTAAACGTCGTTCCAAATTGTTGGTATATCCGACATAATATCGACTTAATTTGATACTGTAAAGAATATAGACGGTATACATATACTCTATTTGATGGGTAAATATTAAAAGAGGAAACATTTAAATCTGTTTCCTCTTTTATTCGAGTGACTCAGCTGTCCCGGCTCAGTCGGGAGAACCCAGGACCACTTCCGCTTTTGAGCGGAATGCTCTGCCAGCTGAGCTACTTTATATCGGCAATAAGTTGTTCGATATATTGCTTCGATTTTCTGCTTTTTATATAGGCTTCACGTTTTTGAGCTTCCTCTTTTGTCATATAGTTTTCAGTATATTTAATCTCCCAGGGAATGCCGCGGTCGGTAAACTTTCCTTTTTTCCGGTTATGCTCTGTTAAACGTCGTTCCAAATTATTGGTATATCCAACATAATATCGACTTAATTTGATACTGTAAAGAATATAGACGGTATACATAAACTCTATTTGATGGGTAAATATTAAAAGAGGAAACATTTAAATCTGTTTCCTCTTTTATTCGAGTGACTCAGCTGTCCCGGCTCAGTCGGGAGAACCCAGTACCACTTCCGCTTTTGAGCGGAATGCTCTGCCAGCTGAGCTACTTTATATCGGCAATAAGTTGTTCGATATATTGCTTCGATTTTCTGCTTTTTATATAGGCTTCACGTTTTTGAGCTTCCTCTTTTGTCAAATAGTTTTCAGTATATTTAATCTCCCAGGGAATGCCGCGATCGGTAAATTTTCCTTTTTTCCGGTTATGCTCTTTTAAACGTCGTTCCAAATTGTTGGTATATCCGACATAATATCGACTTAATTTGATACTGTAAAGAATATAGACGGTATACATATACTCTATTTGATGGGTAAATATTAAAAGAGGAAACATTTAAATCTGTTTCCTCTTTTATTCGAGTGACTCAGCTGTCCCGGCTCAGTCGGGAGAACCCAGTACCACTTCCGCTTTTGAGCGGAATGCTCTGCCAGCTGAGCTACTTTATATCGGCAATAAGTTGTTCGATATATTGCTTCGATTTTCTGCTTTTTATATAGGCTTCACGTTTTTGAGCTTCCTCTTTTGTCAAATAGTTTTCAGTATATTTAATCTCCCAGGGAATGCCGCGGTCGGTAAATTTTCCTTTTTCCCGGTTATGCTCTTTTAAACGTCGTTCCAAATTGTTGGTATATCCAACATAATATCGACTTAATTTGATACTGTAAAGAATATAGACGGTATACATAAACTTTATTTGATGGGTAAATATTAAAAGAGGAAACATTTAAATCTGTTTCCTCTTTTATTCGAGTGACTCAGCTGTCCCGGCTCAGTCGGGAGAACCCAGTACCACTTCCGCTTTTGAGCGGAATGCTCTGCCAGCTGAGCTACTTTATATCGGCAATAAGTTGTTCGATATATTGCTTCGATTTTCTGCTTTTTATATAGGCTTCACGTTTTTGAGCTTCCTCTTTTGTCAAATAGATTTCAGTATATTTAATCTCCCAGGGAATGCCGCGGTCGGTAAATTTTCCTTTTTCCCGGTTATGCTCTTTTAAACGTCGTTCCAAATTGTTGGTATATCCAACATAATATCGACTTAATTTGATACTGTAAAGAATATAGACGGTATACATAAACTTTATTTGATGGGTAAATATTAAAAGAGGAAACATTTAAATCTGTTTCCTCTTTTATTCGAGTGACTCAGCTGTCCCGGCTCAGTCGGGAGAACCCAGTACCACTTCCGCTTTTGAGCGGAATGCTCTGCCAGCTGAGCTACTTTATATCGGCAATAAGTTGTTCGATATATTGCTTCGATTTTCTGCTTTTTATATAGGCTTCACGTTTTTGAGCTTCCTCTTTTGTCAAATAGTTTTCAGTATATTTAATCTCCCAGGGAATGCCGCGATCGGTAAATTTTCCTTTTTTCCGGTTATGCTCTTTTAAACGTCGTTCCAAATTGTTGGTATATCCGACATAATATCGACTTAATTTGATACTGTAAAGAATATAGACGGTATACATATACTCTATTTGATGGGTAAATATTAAAAGAGGAAACATTTAAATCTGTTTCCTCTTTTATTCGAGTGACTCAGCTGGGGCTCGAACCCAGGACCCCATCCTTAAAAGGGATGTGCTCTACCAGCTGAGCTACTGAGTCATCCTTGTGGTACCTTTGTTTCTCAAAGGCGGGTGCAAAAGTAATATTTATTTTTTTTTACACAAACCCACACTTTACTTTTTCAGCACAATTTATTCTTCGTGTTTAATTGCTTATCGTAACTCATTAAATACTAACTAAACCAATAAACAACGGACATAAATTAACACGTAAAGTTCAGTTAAAGTTCGGTAAAGTCTGTACAATTATTATATTCGAATTTCAAAATTAATTATCCCATTTTTTGAAGGGAATCAATTTTATATATAGTTTTGATTTTGCCAGACTATGTTTATGAAATGATAAAACAAGGGTAAATCTCATTCCAAATTTATGACCACTGAAGGATATATTGTACTGATTATAGTCTTTCTTACTATTGTTGCCCTCGCCAAGGAAATTATGCGACCGGGATTAATCTTTCTTACTTCAGCCGTTATTATTATGGGCTTAGGTATATTGACAACGGAAGAAGTTTTGGATGGATTTTCAAATAAAGGGATGATTACCATTGGTATTCTTTTTCTGGTAAGCGAAGGTGTGAGGCAGTCGGGAGTACTAAACCGGATGGCGCAAACCTATCTTCCGCGAAAGCGCCGTAAAATGGTTTATCTTATTCCGCAAATTATGTTTCCTGTATCGGTTCTTTCAGCCTTTTTAAATAATACACCGGTTGTAATCATCTTTGCGCCAATTATAAAAAACTGGACAGAAAAGCTAAATCTCTCGTCAAAAAAATTCCTGATTCCTTTGTCTTATGCAACCATTTTAGGTGGAATGTGTACCTTGATTGGAACTTCTACCAACCTGGTTGTGCACGGCCTCATCCTGGAAAATAATCTTCCCGGCTTTGGCATGTTTGAATTGGGAAAAGTGGGGATATTTATCGCCATTTTTGGAACTATTTATATGTCGATTGCAGGAAACAAACTTTTGCCGGGGAAAAAAATCTTATTAAATAAAAGAAGTTCAACCGAATACAAAGATTATTATTATGATTTAATTATTTCTGAAACCAGCAACCTTACAGGACGCGAAATTAGAAACGGAAGGCTGAAAGAATTAAAAAGCCTGATAATAAGAAGCATTGAACGCGATGGCCAAATCATAGAAACGCAAAAGGGAAATTTCGAAATTCTCCCCAACGATAAACTACATACAGCAGGAAAATCGGACAGATTGAACTTTATTCTTTCCAATGATAATGTAAGACTCAGCGGCATCGAACTTCTGAAAAATATCCCCAAAAAAGCGCTAAAGCAATACGAAGCTGTGCTGGCGCCACGATTTCCGGGAGTTGGAAAAACCATTCGGGAATTTAATTTTTTCGATCATTACCAGGCAGTGGTTATCGCTATTCACCGCAATGGCGAAAGAATAACCTCCGACCTTGCCAATCTCAAATTACATGCAGGCGATAATCTTGTACTTTTAACTACCGAAAAATTTGCGCAAAGCTGGGGTGAATCAAAAATATTTTATTTAACCACTTATATCAGAGATCACCGTACAACGGGTACTTTCTGGAAAAAATGGCTGGCATTTATTATTTTGCTGTTTATGATAGTGGGTTCAACAGTTGGCAAATTCTTCACATCTCCCGATGGCATCGATTATGATATGTTCTATTTCTCGGCCATTGCTGCTGTACTGTTAATCTGGATGAAAATTATGCCTCAGCAAAAATATACCAAAGCAATAAGCTGGGATGTGCTTATCACTATTGCCTGCGCTTTTGCCTTAAGTAAGGCGTTACAGAATTCAGGCGCAGCAGAATCCATTGCCCGTACCACCATTAATTTCAGCAAGGCATTTGGACCTATAGGCATACTGGCTGCGCTTTATCTTATTACAGCCATTTTTACCGAAATTATCACCAATAATGCAGCGGCTGCGCTGGTTTTCCCAATAGCTTTATCGGCAGCAACACAATTAAATGTCGATCCAAAGCCATTTTTTGTAGCTATTGCAATTGCTGCATCGGCAAGTTTTTCTACGCCAATCGGTTATCAAACCAATTTAATTGTACAGGCAATCGGGAATTACAAATTCAGTGATTATATAAAAATCGGATTACCGCTGAATTTTATTGCATTTATACTTTCGATGTTGTTAATCCCATATTTCTGGCATTTTTAGTCTGACAAATAAAAAAGTCGGGGCACGAACTTAAGTCGTACCCCGACTTTTAAAAATGGCAGGCTTGTAAGCCGGGTTCTGTATCCACCAAATGGCGGACCTTTATCATTTATCTTGTCCCGGCATCACTGCCGGAATCCTGCAGCCTACCCCTCCTGATTTCCTTGTGCGAAGAGAAACGGGGCGGGCAACCCCGCTGTACCGCAACAGCGGCAAACAATCAGGATATATTTGGCTTTGCAACCCGCGAGACGTACGGCTGACGATGTTGCCATCATCACCGGTGGGCTTTTACCCCGCCTTTTCACCCGTTCCTCCGCCAGTTGACGGAGATGGTTATTTTCTGTTACGTTGCTATCCCCTTTCAGAGATCTTCCCGTTAGGAAACACGGCGCCCTTTGTTGCCCGGACTTTCCTGACTGACATTAATCGTCAGCCCGATAAAGCAGCCTGCCGGTGCAAAAGTAAAGAAAATGATGAAGGATAAAGGATAAAGGATTAATTGAATTTGCGGTTTTGAATTTTTTTCCTCGATGAAACAAAAATTGCTGTCAGTTCTGCTGCTTCTTTTTCAAGCCTGTTTCTTTGTTCTGTTTTTACCAGATTGAATTCATCAATCAATTCAAGCCAGAATTGTGATTCATTTGCTTCTTCGATGACTATACTGATTTTCGAAACAAATAATGCAGTTGTTTGCGCAAGATTGGCAGCCCGGTAATTTGCTGCTACTGATGATGAACATCGGATTAATTGTCCTTTAATATGATTACCTAAATATGTGTTTGGCAATTCTTCAACAAGTTTTATACAATCAATACAAAATTTTTTTGTTCTTTTTTGGAGATCCCATTCTTTTTCCATGATAATATTGACTATTGGTTAGCAATCTCCAAAATACAATTTTCCTCCTATTTATCTTCACTATTTATCATTATTCCTTTCTATTTATCCTTAATCCTTCCTATTCATCATTCCTATTTATCCTTAATCCTTCCTATTAATCATTCCTATTCATCATTAATCCTTCCTATTAATCCTTCCTATTAATCCTTCCTATTCATCCTTAATCCTTCCTATTTATCATTAATCCTTCCTATTTATCATTAATCCTTTATTTCTTCAGCGTAACCATTGTTGCCCCGTAGCCATATTCCCGGAAAGAAGCATCGTGAAATTGGTATTTTGGAAACTTCGATTTTAATAGTTTGGCAATTTCCTCTTTTAACACTCCCTGGCCTACGCCATGAATGAAAATTATTTTTTTTACTCCCGACTGAATTCCTGAACGCATTTCCGATTCCACTCTTTCTTTCTGAAATTGCAGCATCTCAAGCTTGCTTAATCCATAGGCGTTATCCATTAACTCATTAATATGTAAATCTACTTCCACAATCTCAGGCGTCTGCTTCTTTTCTTTTTCAACTTTTTCCTTTTCAAGCGATTTATGCTGAACTACTTTCTTAAAATCTTCGTCGGTGAGTTTATCTATTTCGGCTTTTAAAGGATTTTTGGTGATTTGAAATACCATTGCATTTTTTTGAAAAAAGCGGTTGAAAGTAAAACTCGATTCTTTGTAAAATTTCACCGGGTTAACTTTAAATTTCTTTGTAATCGCTTCGTTCCAGCCGTTTTCTTCTTTCAGAAAATAAAATAGTTGAAAGCCAAATTCAGGCAAATCGTTTAATTCGTTCCGGCCTAAACTTTCAAGAATAACTCTTGAATTTGAAGCTACAGTTCCATGTTTTACTGAAATATTTTTTCCGTCGGTGAAATGAGAATAGCGGAACAAAACAGTAAAATTACTGTCGTTTACCAGATAAAGTCCTATATCGCCGTCAACAGGATTTTTGCTGTTTTCGGGAACTAAACCAAAATAAAAATCCGGCGAATTTTTGCCGTTAATAATTTCACCTCCCTGAATTATTTCAGGTTGCTGTTTCACAATTTCCTGCGTGGGTTGTTTTTCTGTTTTTTTTACGGTTCCTTTATTCAACTCCGGCGCGTCGATATTTATTAACTGAGAAACCGGATAAGGAATTTCGAATCCATCCTCGTTTTCAACATTCACCATGTTCTTACCAATAAACCCGGTTACCACGCCTCCTCCAACATCGTTTAAAAACTTAACCCTGTCGCCAACTTTTATCATCGCTATTTTTTATTGCAAATTTACAATTTTTAAACCATCGGATTTTAATCTAATTTTGCCGTCTAAAACGACACAGTTTGAACAAATACCAAAACATAAAAATCCGCGATTTTACTTACGATTTGCCGGAATCGAAGATTGCAAAATATCCGCTTACAGAGCGCGACAATTCAAAATTATTGATTTGGAAAAACGGAAAAATTTCAGAAGACTTGTTTAGTTCTGTTTCCGACTTTCTTCCTGAAAATGCGCAATTGGTTTTTAACAACACCAAAGTAATCCATGCGCGACTTTTCTTTCAGAAGGAAACTGGTGCTAAAATCGAATTATTTTGTCTTGAACCGGTTAAACCGTCTGATTACCAAATTGCATTTCAATCTCAAAAACAAGTAACCTGGAAATGTATGGTTGGGAATGCAAAAAAATGGAAAAATGAAATTTTGCATCGAGAAGTTCTTATAAACAATCAGAAAATACATTTTCAGGCTGAAAAGAAAGGACAAACGGGAAATTCATTTCTTATCGAATTCAAATGGAATTCCGACATTTCTTTTGCTGAAATTATTGAACATGCCGGAGTTTTGCCCATTCCGCCATATTTAAACCGCGAAACTGAAGAATCGGACGAAAAAACATACCAAACCGTTTATGCGAAAATCGATGGTTCCGTTGCTGCGCCAACAGCCGGATTACATTTTACGGATAAAGTGTTTTCGTCGCTGAAAGAAAAAAATATAACAACAAACGAAATTACGCTTCACGTTGGAGCAGGTACTTTTCAGCCGGTAAAATCGGAAGAAATTTCAGGCCATACCATGCATCATGAAAAAGTGATTTTTCCCAAATCGATAATTCAACGGTTTATTCAGAATCCGGATAAAATAATTGCAATTGGAACTACTTCGGTTCGTTCACTGGAAAGTTTATACTGGCTTGGCTTGCAAATAGAAAGAAACACTTTTAATCCCGATTCTCCGGAAGTTACGCAATGGGAACCTTATGAAAATGATGCGTTGATTTCATTAAAAAAAGCATTACAAAATCTGGTGAATTACCTCGATAAAAATCAGCAAAACGAACTTCAGTTTTCTACACAAATTATTATAGTTCCCGGTTATGAATTTAAAATCATCAGCGGAATGATTACCAATTTTCATCAGCCGCAAAGCACACTTTTGCTTTTAATCAGCGCTTTTTTGGGCGAGGATTGGAAGAAAGTGTATAATTATGCACTGAATAATAATTTCAGGTTTTTAAGTTACGGAGATAGTAATTTATACTTTAAATAACACAGCTATGGATGGAACAAAAAGAATAAATATTACAGTTGGCGGAGAAGTTCAGATCGTTCAGAAACACCATCAACGCTCCGGAGAATTAACAACCGGAATTGTAAAACGCATACTCACAAATTCGCAAACACACCCTCACGGCATTAAAGTTATGCTTGAAACAGGAGAAGTCGGACGAGTAAAAAAATACTGATTTTGGCTTTTTGTTTAAATTAGGGCTACAGCAATTTATATTAAAAGATTGATAATTGTAACATTCTTATTTAGAATGATTGTTAAATGCAAGAGTTACTGCTACAAATTTCAAACTGCAAAGTCTGCGAACCAAATCTGCAACTTGGAGCACGGCCGGTTTTAACTGCCAACCGGCAAAGCAAAATGGTTATTATTGGCCAGGCGCCGGGTTTGGCGGTACATAACAGCGGCATCCCCTGGGACGATAAAAGCGGCGATAACCTAAGAAACTGGCTGCAGGTGACAAAACAAACGTTTTATAATCCGAAAGAAATTGCGCTTATTCCAATGGGCTTTTGTTATCCCGGTAAAGGAAAATCGGGTGATTTACCGCCAAGAAAAGAATGCGCACCACTTTGGCACAAAAAATTATTGAGCGAAATGCCACAGGTAAAACTGATAATTCTTGTCGGAAAATATGCACATCAGTTTTATCTTGGCAACAAGGTAAAAAACACGCTTACCGAAACTGTTAAACATTTCGAAGAATATCTTCCCAAATACTTTGTTCTTCCTCATCCTTCGCCGAGAAACAACATTTGGCTGGCAAAAAATGAATGGTTTAAAGAAATAATAATTCCGCAACTTCAATCCAAAATCAGGGAAACGCTCACGTAAAAATCGATTTTAAATTCATTTGCTATGAAGTGCTTTCAGACTTTACCAAAGCCTCAACAATCCAAAAATCCGACAGCAATCCCAATTCGATTTGGAAACATAATCCCAAAATACGGACATTTTTACGGAACAATTTTTGTAATTTCAGACTGAAATTTTTTCCTAAAACCAATGAAGATAAAAACAGTTATCCTTCGTTTCCCGATTCTTATACTTCTGTTTATCTGTTTTCAGTTCAATGAGATTTTTGCACAGGAATTTATCAATGGAAAAATTTTTAACAGCGAAACAAACGAGACCATTCCATTTGTTGCCATTCAGCTTAAAACCAGTAAAATGGGTGTAATATCCAATAGTAACGGCGATTTCAGATTAAGCTTAAATACAGATTTTCAATCAGACTCTGTTGTGATAAGTTGCATCGGATATAATCATAAATCGATAGCCTACAGTGATTTGCAGTTGGATAAAGTCAACAACGTATACTTAATACCTGCGGTTTACGAGATAAAAGAAGTTTTTAATAAATGACTGGATTTTAGGTTTTTTCTCTTAACGCCTTCCTTGAAGCCCTGTCAACCAAAGTAAAAATATGGTCGGTATTATTTTTTAACCGCGTCCGGTTATGACCGCGAACTTTTATTATCTCAATATTCAATTCATCGGTAAACCTGTAAAACTCGCGGTATAATGCGCTATTCTTTATTGGCCGATTTTGTTTATTAAGGAAATTATTATTTTGCAAACGTTCCTTTCTATCCAATAGCTTTTCAATATTTTGCGAATCGGTATGTAAAATCAGTTTTCCGGAAAAAGGTTTAAGTTCCTCCAGTATCCATAGCAACGTTTGTATTTCAATTTTTGTCGAAGATGTGTTTTCAAAGCATTTCACCTTCACCAGCATTTTTAAGTTATCAATTGGTTCGTTTAGGTTTGTAACAAGCAGAGCTGCACCATAACCAACTTTCGAAACCGGTTCCACACTGCCGTCGGTAAAAACATGTATTTCGCTTGAATTTGTCATTTTTTATTCCCGGTTACTGTAAAACCTTTCGAGTATCGATCCGTCGTTGGCATCTTCGGAAAGCGATTCGATGGTGTTTTCAGGTATATCAAAAACATCGAGAATAATAAATCCATCGAGTGAATTATTGAATTTCGGATCGACATTGAAACCAATAATTTTTGCATTCAGTTTAATGTACTTTTTCAGCAATAACGGCAAACCTGAATTTAATCCATCCAAATCGCCAATGGTTTGGTCAAGCACATTAATATCGTGTTCCATATTTTCCTAATTAAAATTTGCGTTTTTTTGTGAACTCGCCAGGTTTTGTAATTTCCATCGCTTTGCAATGCTATTTAATAACACGTTTTACTACCGCTAAATTACATTGAAATTCCAAAATAACATTGCAAAATGATTAAAGTAAAACCAGATAATATTTTAAGTGTATTTTTGCTGAGAATTTAAAAATCAGAATTTTAGTCATCAAAACCGGATTCTGGTTGTTTAAGAATAAAATAATTTGATTGTGAACAGTAATTTGGATATGAAGAGATGGCTGCCAACTTCGGCAAAAGAGGTTAAGCAGCTTGGGTGGGAAGAAATTGATGTTATACTTTTTACAGGCGATGCATATATCGATCATCCTTCGTTTGGCGCCGGGGTTATCGGCCGCGTACTTGAAGCCGAAGGTTTGCGCGTAGCCATTGTGCCGCAACCCAACTGGACGGATGATTTACGGGATTTTAAAAAGCTGGGAAGACCACGTTTGTTTTTTGCTGTTACCGGTGGTAATATGGATTCGATGGTAAATCACTACACCGCGGGAAAGCGCAAACGCTCGACCGATGCATATACTCCCGGTGGAAAATCAGGTTTCAGGCCCGATTATGCAACCATAGTATATTCCAAAATTCTAAAAGAACTTTATCCTGAAGTTCCGCTTGTAATTGGCGGAATTGAAGCTTCGTTGCGTCGCGTTACACATTACGATTACTGGTCGGATAAACTTATGCCGTCTATCCTGATCGATTCCGGTGCCGATATGCTTTTTTACGGAATGGGGGAAAAATCGATTACCGAATTTGCCCGGCTTGTAAAAAGAGGCGTCGCCATAAACACGTTAACTACCATTCCTCAGACTTCTTTTATTGTGGAAAAAAATGAAGATTATGCCACAAAGAAAAACTGGGACGAGTTTGAACTGGCGAGTCATGAAGAATGCCTGAAAGACAAGAAAAAATTTGCCCGGAATTTTATGTACATCGAAGAAGAGTCGAATAAAATGGAGGCAAAAAAACTGATTCAGCAGATTAGGAATAAAAAAATTGTTGTAAATCCGCCGTGGCCTACATTTAAGGAAAACGAAATCGACCGGGTTTATGATTTGCCCTATACCCGTTTGCCTCATCCGCGTTACAGCAACAAAGAAACCATTCCGGCATATGAAATGATCCGGCATTCCATAAACATTCATCGCGGATGTTTTGGAGGATGTACATTTTGCACCATTTCAGCCCACCAGGGAAAATTTATTGCAAGCCGTTCCGAAAAATCGATTTTAAAAGAAGTGGAACAGGTTACGCAAATGGAGGATTTTAAAGGATATATTTCCGACCTGGGCGGCCCTTCGGCAAACATGTATAAAATGAAAGGAATTCATGAAGAGATTTGCAAAAAGTGCAAACGTCCTTCATGTATTTTTCCAACTATCTGCAAAAACCTCGACACGAGCCACAAACCGATGCTCGAGCTTTACGAAAAAGTGCGGTTGCATCCAAAAGTTAAAAAAGCATTTGTGGGAAGCGGTATCCGTTACGACATGATTCTCGAAAAAACCGGACGTGAGGAAACGGATGAAGCCAACAGCAAATATTTACGGGAAGTGGTCAAACATCACGTCTCTGGCCGTTTAAAAGTTGCTCCGGAGCATTCTTCAAATGATGTATTGAAGTTTATGCGTAAGCCATCGTTTCAGCTTTTTGAGCAGTTGAACGACGAATTCAACAAAATAAACAAGGAAGAAAACCTGAACCAGCAACTAATTCCTTATTTTATATCGAGCCACCCGGGAAGCAAATCGGAAGACATGGCCGATTTAGCCATCAAAACCAAAAAGATGAATTTCAGGCTTGAACAGGTTCAGGATTTTACGCCAACACCAATGACTTTGGCAACCGTGGTTTATTATTCCGGTTATCACCCGTACACCATGGAAAAAATCTACACCGCAAAAAACAAGCACGACAAAGAAAATCAGCGACAGTTTTTCTTCTGGTATAAAAATGAATTCAAAAATTCAATCCGGAAAGACCTCGAAAAAAAGGGCCGTAACGATTTGGCAAAACAGTTGTTTAGAAAATAAATTCGGACGATTTTTATATATATCAGCGACAGAAAAGGTGCAAATCAAAAAATTTTGTTCTTATATAATCAGAACTAATTGTTAGCTTTGTCTTTGAATTAGCAAAGCAAAAGTGATTTGAGAATTACTAATAAACACATTCTGGGTAAACTGGTTCGGAAAAACAGGGGAAACTCAGGTTTGATAAAATCGGTTTATAAGTTGATCTCAGAAATTGAGGATAGCAATTGGAAAACATATCACGAATTAACGGTGAACCGTCCGGATGCTGACTGCGTGTATGGTGGTGAGTTTTATTTCTTTAATATCAATATACATCGGACTTTGATAATGATTGAGTTTGAAGAAAACGGAGAAGCAACGATTGTTTGGGCAGGTAGTCACGATGATTACGAACGAACTTTCAAAAACAATCGAAATGTAATTAAAAAATGGTTGAGGGATAACAACTGGATATAAAATTGGAATTCATGAAAGACATTCTTGACATAAAAGATGTGGCAAAAATTGATAAATTAGAAAATGAGTACGATTTGGAAAAAGCATCATTACTTGAACGTAAATTACGTTTAATGATTGGCGAAAATCCGGATTTAAAACCCATACGAAAAAAGCTCCGTGAGTTAATTAAAGAATACGAAGACAGAAAATGGGCTGATTTTGATAAAATTTCTGATTCACAATTGGAGGAGTCAGAAAAGGCAGAGGAGATTGTGGGTTACGAACAGAAATTCATCCATAAGCGAAAAGAAGCTATTCGAAAAAAGCTCAAAGAGTATGATATGACACAACAGGATTTAGGATTAATCTTAGAACATCCTAAATCATACATGAGTGAATTGATAAACGGAGTTTCTCAGTTCACCTTAAAGGATTTAGTCATAATCCACAGGATTTTGGGAATTAGTTTAAGAATATTAATTCCAACTTATCTTCAATCTGAAACAAGAGAAAAGGTCAGAGAATCAATAAAAAAACTTAACAAACCAAAACTCGGAATAAAAAAAACTGAATTGGTATAATCTCAAATTCGCAAAAGCGGGTATAATAAACCTGCCAACATCAACGCAGAAGCCCAACGAAACCGGTTCATTACAAAAGCGCCATACTCCATTTAACACCAAAAGCCAGCCTGGGTTGAAAGAAAATGATTTAACAGAAAAAGCCATAAAATGGAATTTAGTCCAAATAACCCGATTGTTAAACGATGTATTCAGGGAATGACGTTAGAAGATAGCGGCAATCCAGATGATGCTGCAAAAATATTTCTTCAGGCATGGAACGAAGCTGTCAACGACTTTGAAAAATTTCTTGCTGCTTATTATGTCGCACGGCATCAAAAAAATGTTCGCGGTAAATTAAAGTGGCTCAAAACCGCTTTGCAACACGCACTAAAAATAAATGACGACACGGTAAAAAGCGCTTTTCCGTCGCTATATTCAAACATCGCCAAATGTTACGAGGAATTAAACGACACAGACAACGCAAAAAGGAATAATGAGCTGGCAATTTCGTTCAAAAACAAACCTTCTGATAAAGGTCCTTTTTATCACGGGACGAAAGCGAATTTGCGCGTTGGCGATTTGCTGACAGCAGGATTCATCTCCAATTACAAACCCGACATCAAAATGAATCACATTTATTTCACAGCGCTGGTTAACGGGGCCGGACTTGCTGCTGCACTGGCCAATGGCGACGGGCCTGAACATGTTTATATTGTTGAACCGACAGGGAGTTTTGAAAATGACCCGAACGTTACCGACAAAAAATTTCCGGGTAACCCAACACGCTCCTATCGTACACTGGAACCATTAAAAATTGTTGGCGAAGTAACAGATTGGGTGAGACAAACCCCTGAGGAAATTCAGAAATGGCGCGAAAGGCTGGCGAATGTCAAAGGCGATATTATTAATTAAGCGTTAACAACTAAAACTCAAAACAATCCCGCCACAAGCTTGTTTTATTGATACTTTTCCAAAAAATTCAAAAAATGAAAATCTACAGAATCTTTCCAATTTTTCTGCTTTTATTCGCCGGTTGTGCTGAATTGTCGCAACTTGCCAACCAGAGTTTAAGTTCCGACAGGCCGTTAACTCAATCCGAAATTGTTTCAGGATTAAAAGAAGCCTTAATTGTTGGAACCAATAAATCAGCGAATATTCTTGGTGTAAAAGACGGATACTATAAAGATGAACTGGTAAAGATACTTTTGCCGCCTGAAGCCGATGTTATCGTTAATAACATCAGTAAAATTCCCGGAGGTGAAAAACTAATTGAAGATGTTTTGCTAAACATTAACCGCGCAGCCGAAGATGCTGTTTCCGAAGCCAAACCCATTTTTGTTAACAGCATAAAAAGCATGACAATAACCGATGCTGTGGGAATACTGAGAGGTGCAGATGACGCTGCAACGGAGTATCTGCGTAACACAACGTATGACCAGTTGGTAACTTTATACAAACCAAAGATTAAAGCCTCAACCGAAAAAAAGATTGTGGGCAATGTTTCCACCGATCAAAGCTGGGATTTGCTTACCGGAAAATGGAACGAACTTGCCAATTCTGTTGTCGGAAAAGTAGCCGGATTTAAACCTGTGGAGGTTAATCTCGATGAATATCTTACACAAAAAGCGCTCGACGGACTTTTCCTGAAAATAGAAGACCAGGAGAAGCAAATTCGTGAGAATCCGGTTGCTCGTGTAAACGACATTTTAAAAAGGGTTTTCGGAACGCTTGATTCATAATTTTTTGCTGAAAACGAAATATTTTCAGATTCTTTAAAAAATTCATTGCAGATTGTATTTTTATTAATAATTTCCAAAAACCAAAATTAAATGACTTTTTCGCGGTTTTTTAACAGTACAAAAACACTAACCCAATAAATATCAATCCTATGCGACTCGAGTTTGTGAAAATAGAAGAGGCCAACGATTTAGTGAATCAACTCATCGAGCATCATCCGCAATCGATTTTTCTAACCGATCATGAGTTTAAAATCAAGTATTTCAACAAAGCCTTTCAAAAACTCACCAAAAGCGAAAAAGGCGAAATTCTTGGACATGAATTTTGCGAAATAATGGGATGCACCCAACGCGGAAAGTTTATTGAAAATGACGATACATTCTGTAAACGTTGCCAATTACGCGATTTGCTATCAGGTTCAAATCTATCGGAAATGGTGCTGATACGTGATTTTTTTATCAATAACAAAGTGGTTACCAAACACCTTCATTTCGATACGCACAGAGTGATAATGAGTGGATTAAAATACAGGCTCGTAGTTATTGACGACCGGACTCACAAACATTGATAACAACCTTGCATCAGTTTATCATTAATAATTTACGTTTTATCATATTACGCTCATATTTTGATTTCCGGCAACTATGTTTTTACAGTTCTTTATTTCCAAAAAATAAACCTTTAACAAACCATGGCAATAATAGCTCCAATTATACTTTTTTTATCGCATCCAAAACGCGTTCGGGAGTCATTGGCATTTGGTACAGCCGGGCTCCGGTAGCATCGTGAATGGCATTGGCAATTACTGCTCCCATGCAAATAATTGCGGGTTCGCCACCGCCCTGTGGCGGCTCATTCCTGTCAAGTATATAAGTTTCGATTTTTGGTAACCATGAAAATTTTGGGAGTTCGTAGGTGTCAAAATTCGCTGTTTTTATATTACCACCGGTAAACTCAATATCCTCGGTAAGTGCATAGCCCATTCCCATCGTTATACAACCTTCCATCTGAATGGTTGTTCCCTGTGGATTAACACACAAGCCCATTTCCTGGGCACAAACCACTCTTTTCACCTGAACATGACCTGTGTTTTTATCGACTTCAACTTCTGCCAGGTGCGCCACATAGGATCCTGCATCAAATCCGCAGGCAATTCCGTAACCTTTGCCACCGGGTGAGTTTATCGGTTTCCAGTTGGCTTTCTTTTTCAATTCTTCCAGTACTGCAATCATACGCGGATCTTTCAGATTTTTCAACCTGAATTCGATTGGATCTATGCCGGCTTTTGATGCCATCATATCAATTTGCGACTCGCGTGCAAAAACGTTTGTATTATTTCCCGGTGCTCTCCATGCACCGGTTCCAAATGGATGCACATCACGCGCCGAATATCCGGTTGTTTTTCTGTTTGGAACTTCATAAATAGTATCGGAACCGCGATTGCCGGCAAAATACTGATGATAATCCCAAAAGGTGATATTTCCGTTTTTGTCGATTCCTGAAGTAACCTTGACAACAGCTGCCGGCCGGTAAGTGTCATAGAAGAATTCTTCCTTTCTGTCCCAGGCTACCATTACAGGTTTTCCTGTTGTTTTTGCAAGCCGCGCAGCCTCAATCGCTTGCCGGTGTGGCGATTTTCCGCCAAATCCTCCACCTACAAATGGAACGATAACGCGTACCTGTTCAAGTGGCATATTCAATTCCCTCGCCAATGATTCCTGCGCCTGAAACGGGCCTTGTGTGGATATCCATGCAGTAACTTTGTCGCCTTCAATATTTACTATTGCAGCATGAGGTTCTATTGGCGAGTGCGACACATAGCCATCGTGAAATTCACTTTCAAAAGTATCAGATGAAAGTTCTTTCCCTTTGGCCAAGTCTCCTGCACTGTCATTTTCCCTGCCTTCAGGATTCGAATTCAGCAGGTATTGAAAAATTGATTTTTCGTCCACATTCTTCTCATCAAAAGCGAACGAAGCTTTCACTTTTTGAATTGCCTGATCGGCTTTTTCTGGATTTTCATGTAATACTGCAATAAAATCGCGATCCTTAACAACCTGTATTCCGTCGATTTCTTCAGCAGGCAAAGTATCAACAGTTGTTAGTGTTGCACCATGCGACGGCGGTCTTAGAACACGCGCGTACAGCATTCCCGGCAAATGTATATCTGCGGCATACTTAGCCTTTCCGGTAACTTTTTCTACCGAATCTCTTCGATACAATGGTTTTCCAATTAATTTAAATTCAGAATAATCTTTATATTCAGGCTTTTTATCCATGTAACGGGCAATTTTTTCACCCTTTGCCAATTCACCGTAACTGATTTTTTTTGAAGAATTTCCCTTAACAGAAATTATTCCGTCGTCGATTTGCAACTGGCTAATATCGGCTCCCAGCTTTTCAGCAGCCATTTCAAGCATAACAGCACGCGCTTCGGCGGCAGCTTTTCGCATAAATGGTGAAAAAGCCCTTGTGGAAAGCGATCCATGGGTTCCTCCATCCCACGGACAGAGTTCGGTATCACCCATAATCATTTTTACTTTATCGATCGAAACATCGAGTTCATCTGCCATCATTTGAGCAAGAGAAGTAATAATGCCCTGCCCCATTTCAATTTTCCCGACTGCACATGAAACCTCGCCATCTTCTGCTATTCTTAAAAAAGCATTGTAATCGTCAGGCAGCCCTCTTCGTTGCTCAGCTTCGGCACCAAGCACTTTAAACGGATTGCTAATCTGAAAGAAAACATATAATCCTCCTCCAATTATCCTGAAAAAATCTCTCCGGTGAAGCGGAATTCGTATTCCACCTTTCGGTTCATATTCTTCATACAACATTTCATTTTCATCCATGATCTTTATTTTTTAATCCATTAAAGTTTATACTACGATTTATTTCCGAGCGCTTCCATAATTCGTTTTGGTGTTAGCGGCATTCGGAAAACGCGGGCGCCACTGGCATTAAATACCGCATTGGCAATTGCGGCGCCTATGCAAATTATTGCTGGTTCGCCACCTCCCTGTGGCGGTTGGTCCATAGCATCCACCCAAACAGTGTCGATAGTTTCAGGTATCATTGAAAATACAGGTAGCTGGTAACTGTCGAAATTTTCATTCTTTACTTTTCCCCAGTCAAACTCCACATCTTCAGTGAGTGAGTAACCAAGCCCCATATTAATACAACCTTCAGCCTGAATTTTGGTTCCCTCAGGATTTACAACCTGGCCCATATCCTGGCCAACAACGGCACGTTTTACTTTTACTTCGCCGTTTGAAGTATCGACATTAACTTCAACAATCACTGTAACCAAAGTTCCTGCATCGGTGCCGACTGCAATTCCGCGTCCGGTTCCCTTCGGTGGTTTTTCGGTCGACCAGCCAAATTTCTCTGCCGCAAGTTTTAATGAATTTATGGCTCGCTTGTCCGACATATTTTTTAGCCTGAATTCCAGCGGATCCATTCCTATTTTATTTGCCATGATATCGATTTGTGACTCACGTGCAAACGTATTGGTATAATTACCCGGAGCACGCCATGCACCTGTTCCAAAGGGATGAACTTTGTCGCCGTCCCACGATGTGGTTTTATGGTTTGGTATTCCGTAAAATAATTCAGTTCCGCGATCGCCTGCGCAATAGGTATTGAAATCCCAATAAGTTATTTTACCGTCTTTTGAAACACCTGAATTTAATTTGATAACTGCTGCCGGACGGAACATATCGTACATAAATTCTTCTTTTCGTGTCCACATGAGCTGTACCGGAGTTCCTTCCACCATTTTGGCAATTCGTGCAACTTCACGCGCCTGTTGGTTATATATTTTTCCACCAAATCCACCACCAATAAAAATTTGTTTAACATGAACCTGTTCTTTTGGAATTCCCAACTGGCCTGCAACTTCTTCGCGCGTGCCAAACGGTGTTTGCGACGAAGCCCATAAATCAAGGTTTTCATCCTTATAAACTGCAGTTGCTGCATGCGTTTCCATCGAACCATGTGCTTTGTAGCCATCGTGATATTCATGTTCAAATAAAAAGTCGGCTTCTTTTTTTCCTGATTCCGGTTTGCCTCCTTCATGCCGGACACGGCTATCGGTAGCAGTTTTCAGGATATGTGCAAAAATTGATTCGTCATTTGCTTTTGATGGTGGAATTTCCCATTCGGCTTTAATTGCGTCCACTGCTTTCATCGCCATTTCAGGGTTGGCATGAAGAACAACGATAAAATCATTATCTTTTAAAACCTGAACTCCATCCATATTCCCGGCAGAAGTTGTATCCGACGACAATAATTTTGCCTCATGTGCCGGAGGCCGTAAAATACGCGCATATTTTAATCCCGCCAACTTAACATCTGCTGAGTATTGTGCTTTGCCGGTAACCTTTTTTTTCGAATCAATTCTTAAATGTGATTTGCCGATGATATCAAATTGCCCCGGTTTTTTTGTTTCCGGTTTTTTGTCCAGTGATCGAACTATTTTTTTTCCTTTGGTCAATTCAGCATAGGTCACACTATTGTCCGGGTTATTTTTATCGATGATTTTTCCGTCTGAAGCTTCCAGTTGCCCTATCGGCACTCCCAGTTTTTCAGCTGCAAGTTCGGTTAAAACAATTCTTGCTTCGGCTGCTGCTGCGCGAACCAGTGGATCGTGAAAACGGGTTGTCATAGAACCCCATGTACCTGCATCGTAAGGACATAAATCCGTATCACCCATAATCATTTCCACATTTTCGATGTTCACCTCCAGTTCATCAGCCAATGCCTGTGCAATTGAAGTGTTTGCTCCCTGGCCCATTTCTATTTTGCCGGAAAAGCAATCCACGGTTCCATCTTCCTTTACACGTAAAAAGGCATTAAATTCAGGATATTCGTCTTTATCCGGTGTTTTGCATCCTCCTAATAACGCCATTTCGCTCAATGAAAACACGATGATAATTCCACCACCCAGGTTTTTCAGAAAATCGCGACGGTCGATTTGAACCGGTGGTGTTTTTACATCGTGAAAATAAAATTTGTTTATTTTATCGGCTTTCATGGTTGCGGAACTCCTTTCATCGTTTTTGATGCATCTGCAATAGCATCGAGAATCCGAGTATGAGCGCCACATCTGCAAAGGTTATCCTCCATTCCCATAATAATTTCTTCTCGAGTTGGTTCAGGATTACTATTTAATAAACTCACTGCGTTCATTATCATTCCCGGCGTACAATAGCCACACTGCAGCGCATCGTGGTCGACAAATGCCTGCTGTACAGGATGAAGAACACCGTCTTTTTCCAATCCTTCGATAGTTACAACTTTTTTCCCACTGACTTCGCCCATGGTAGTGCTGCACGAACGTACTGCTTCGCCGTCGACCAACACTGTGCAGGCTCCGCAATAGCCTTCACCGCAACCGTATTTGGTACCGGTGAGGTTAAAATTCGTACGCAAAACCCATAGCAGAGTCTGGCTTTTTTCGAGCGTAACATCCACTTTTTTTCCGTTTAGCTCAAATTGAATTTTTTCTTCCATAATTATTGTTTTAAATTAATTTCCATTAAATAATCTTCCGGTGTGTCTATGTCCCGGAGTATTTCAGGTGAATTACATTCCACTTCCAGTATATCGTCCGAAAACTTCTGATATAAACTTCGCAAACCCATATTGGGATCGAGCTTTTCAATTTCAGTTTTATACTTTGTTTCAATTAATGCGGGATGTCCACGCCGGTTGTTAAATATTGGGATAACAATTCCCTTCCCGGAATGAGTCCATGCTTCCAATATTTTTTTCGCAATCTGTCCTGATATTTGCGGCTGATCTCCTAGAAATATTAATACGGCTTTTGCAGTTTCGGGCAAAATGTTTAAACCGCAAATCACCGACGACAACATGCCATTCATGTAATACTTATTGATACCGGTTTTTACGCCGGTAGGTTCTATTTGTGCCGAAATTTTTTCCCAATTCGCTCCAAGAACTACCAGTATATTTTTATCAACCGCTTCAGAAGCATTGCCAATAACCGTTTCAATAATTGTAGAATTCTGAAACGGCAGAAGCATTTTCTGTTTCTTCATCCGGGTTGATGCACCGGCTGCCAATACAATTGCCCAAACCTCATCCATTGGCAGTATTTTTTTCGTTTTTAACTTTTACCATTTGTGCCGCTATGCTTAATGCAATTTCCTGTACCGATTTTGAGTGAATATCCAACCCGACAGGAGAGTGGATTCGTTCCCATTTTTCGGCTGTTGTCCAACCGTTTTGTAAAAATTTTTCGCGTACCTGTGCTATTTTTCTCTTACTTCCAATCATTCCGATATAAGCAGCATTGGAATTGACAAACAGTTTAAGCACATCGGCATCGTTTTTATGTCCGTGTGTTACAATTACAATGTAGGTTTCGCTATCCACTTTTATGGAACCCAGACCTTTTTCGGGTTTTCCATTCAGAATAATACCGGCCTCGGGCAAATTAGCTTTGCTGGCAAAATCTTTCCTGTCGTCCCAAACTGTGACCTCAAAATCAAGTAATTTTCCGTAATGCGAAAGTGCTTTTCCCACATGGCCTGCTCCGGCGATAATTAGTCGTGGAACCGGAACGATACTTTCCAGAAAAACGTAATTATCTTCATATCCGGGCGATGTGTGATTCACAATTTCCCTGAATTCTCCCTGTACCGGGTTCCCGAGCATTTTCGTTAAAGACTTCAGCGTGTCGCCTTTGAGTTCCGAAATAAGATTTTGCAGCGATTCTCTGGTTACCCAACTACGTTCAACTTCTGTATTACTTTCGGGTCCTGAAATCCATTTTGTAATTAATACACCGGGAATACGCTTTGCAAGCGATGCTTTGATTCCTGCAAAAACATGTATATGCTTTTGGGGATTTGCGTCAAGAATGATGCTCATTCCACCACCGCAAATAGAAGCTTCTTCGTCTTGAATATCGTTTGCAAGGTTAAAACGGCAGTAACACGATTGTTTTGAAAGAAAAACACCGGCAGCTTTTTTTATAATTTCACTTTCGACAACCCCGCCGCCAACAGTTCCGGCTATCAATCCTTTTTTTGTTATCAATGCTGAACTTCCCTGTTTCTGTGGTGTTGAGCCTTGGGTTTCGCATACAGTTGAAAGAATGCATGGTTCATTCGTTTCAATTATCTCCAGTAATTTTTCGTATATACTGTTATTTAAATAAACAGAATTCATATTGTTAGTTTGCTTTATTTATGAAAGAGATGTACAAAACTGCAGGAAAATTAAGTCGGTAAAGTGTTACATCCATGACATGCAGGTTTAGTTATTCTTACTATTTTGGTTTCAGTTAAATCCGGAAATTGTTTTGTGATTATGCAGGATATCTATTCCTGAAATCTGATTTTTTCGGATTAGTTCAAAGTTATATAAAATCGGAGAAAATTCAATTCCTGAAATAGGAAGAAAACAGGTTTTTTGAAGTAGAACAAAATAATTTGGCTAAAGTGATGCAGTTAATTTACTGATTTTTAAAGATTCGCGACCCGAATTCTCGAAATATTTACGAAACATGGAAAACCGCTGCGATTTTGATTCGCTTTTTTTCTTACGCACAAATTCAAATCGAAGCGGCGAAAAACGGTTTAATTCTTTTAGATATTCTTTGGAATACCAGGTTTCATTTAATCCAACCGATTCCACAATCATGGTTTCGATGCTACGGTTCATCAAGCTGAGAAATGTAGCGGTCAGCGGCATTTCGAAACATTTCATTTCTTCCAGAACAGTGCGGCCAAAATGAATTGTTTGATTTACATAAGCCCCCAAATCATTGCTCTTCAGGTTTGAAAACATGGTTTTTGTCTCAGCGCCTGAATCTTCCTTAACATCCTGAATATCGTCGAGTAACTGAAGATAAACACCATAACCGAACAAAGCCTGTTCCTGTTTGCGGTTGAGTTTGCCGGCCACCAGGTAACCATCGGCTAAAACAGATGCGCCACCTTTTTCGAAACAGATGCGGCTTATCTCACCGGAACTCAGCATCTCCGGTTTTATCAGTTCAAGACTTTGGGTTTGACCTTTCTGAATGGCATATAAACTCTCGTAAACCTCCGGAAATTGATTTCGGTTAAACTGGTCTTCAAACATGGAAACCAGATTGAATAATTGTTCTTCGGTATGATTTTGAGGTTGAATAGTTTCGCCGTGCAGCCTTTTGTTAAACCTTACACTGAATTCCAATTTTTCCCTTCCCGAAACCGTTGGATCATCAAGAAAATTATCGCTGTACGGATAAATCATGCTGTATGCAAAAACTGATGGGGTAATTTCCACCGGCAGATCCATCATTAACTGAAGCCCATTCATTATCCAGACATTCCGCAAGCCCTGGTAAATATTTTCCGGCGTTAATTCAGGGCCAAACTTACGTGCCTGGTAAAAAAAGTCCTTCGAAACATTTTTAAATTCATCAGAAAGAATAATTTCCAGGTGGTCTTTTTCAAAATCGAAAACAGTCTCGAGAAAACTTTTAAAAACCGGGAAGAAAGTTTTTTCGGGCTGGCTTTTCATCTGCTTTGCCTTACTTAACGACTGCAGTTCCTTTATTTTATCCTGAAACATTTCAAAATTCAATTCTCTTTCTGCTTGCTCAGAAGTGGTGTAAGAATGCTGAAATTTTGGGAATTTATTTGTACTCGATTCCCAGATGCTTGTAAAATGCTGAATAAAATCCTGAACAGGTATCATAAATCGGTTTTACCATAAAAGTAAATGATAACGGTAAATTTCTGATTATTTTTTAGATAACCAATCGGATTACGACGATATATGAAAGAAAATAACAGGGGAAAAACTATTCATCAGTAGTTGCCCTTTTTAATTTATCGGTTAATTTTCCCTTTCTTATAATTTAAGCTATGTTGGTATAAACTGCCTGAACATCGTCGTCTTCTTCGAGTTTGTCGAGCATTTTTTCGATTTCTTCCAATTGTTCTTCCGAAAATTCTACCGGCGTCGTTGGATATCTTTTCAGGTCTGCGTTTAATACTTCAATGTTTAATTCTTCCATGGCATGTGCCAACGATCCAAAATTGGTAAAATCGGCATAGGCATAAAACACTCCCTCGTTTTCTTCAATTTCTTCAAGGCCTGCATCAATTAGTTCCAGTTCCAAATCGTCGAGTTCCATGCCTTCGGGAAGTTTAAATTCGAAAACAGCTTTACGGTCGAACATAAATTCGAGCGAACCAGTTGGCACCAAACCGCCGCCAGCTTTATTAAAATAGCTTTTTACGTTGGCAACAGTGCGTGTTGAGTTATCGGTTGCACACTCCACAAAAACCAGCACACCATGCGGCCCTTTTCCTTCGTAGTTAATTTCAGTAAAGTCAGTGGCATCTTTTCCGGTTGCGCGTTTTATTGC
This sequence comes from uncultured Prolixibacteraceae bacterium, assembly GCA_963821855.1. Lineage (GTDB taxonomy): Bacteria > Bacteroidota > Bacteroidia > Bacteroidales > Prolixibacteraceae > Draconibacterium. The sequence goes on from CAWGFJ010000002.1 coordinate 202,734, forward strand.
CGCGTCGATATTTGCCTTTGGCATATTCTGCGCCTTGGCATTTAATATCGCTGTTCGAAGCGCTGCATTTGTATCAGGTTCAGGGCCACCATCTTTTGCTGCAATAGTTATTTTCTTTCCAAGTTTCGGAAATATCTTCGACATTTTGTCCCAGCGTTTTTCTTTTGCTGCCCTGCGATATTCGAATGCTCTTCCCATGAATATTATTTTTATTGAATGAATTTCCGCGCGAAAATAAAAAACTGATTCGATAAAAACCAAAACTCAAATCATAAAACATGCAGAAAATTTAAATTTGCATATTGAATTGAAGCCGCAACAGGTTTCTAATAATCAGTACAGTGATGATATTTGCTTAGATTTTCTGGGGCTTACAAACCCGGTCATCCTTTCGAACCAGTGCACCACATTTTTTGCATTTATATTTTGGATTTTCCTTGTCCTCAAAATTCTTTTTCTTACAGGCTTTTTTGCTCATTGCCAGTTTTGTTGCTCCCGATGTTTGAGAACAACGCTTACAGGGAAATTGTTCTGCAGGTGTTCCGCGATTTTTTCTGCTGAATATACCGAACGGTGCTGCCCGCCGGTGCAGCCAAAATTTATGGAAAGATGCGTAAATCCGCGCTCGAGATAGGTCTTCACCGACTGGTCGATTATCGTTTGAGCACTGTTTAGAAAAATCCCGATTTCCGATTTTTGCTCCAGGAATTCCTGAACCGCCAAATCTTTTCCGCTTAATGCGTTAAATTCAGAAAACCGACCCGGGTTATTTATGGCACGACAGTCAAAAACATGGCCTCCACCATTTCCGTACGAATCATCAGGATAACCGCTACGGTACGAAAAACTTGTAACCGTTACGGTTAAATTACTGCTTACCTGCCCAATTTCCTTTAAAACTTCGGAATGAATCAAGCGGTTCAACACGGCCAGTAATTCGGGTATCTTAACCGGCAATTTTATGTCTTTTAAAAGAAATTCAAGGTTCTTCAATGCAAACGGAATACTTTTCAGAAAATGCTGCTTTTTTTCGTAAAAACCACGGAAACCATACGCTCCCATTGCCTGCATTATGCGAATTAATACAAATCCTTTAAAATAGGCTGCAAATTCCTCCTCGTCGACTTTCTTCAGTTTTTTTAATTCGCTGATATAATAATTGTATAATTCAATTCTTACGCTGTGAGGAATATCGGCTTTTCCATCGTAAAGCAGAGAAGCCAAATCGTATTGCAAAGCGCCTCTTCGTCCGCCCTGGTAATCGATAAAATAAACATCTTCATCTTTTATCATCACATTTCGCGACTGAAAATCGCGATACATAAAATAGTTGGAACTCGCACTTAACAGGTAATTGCTAAACAACTGAAAATCGTCTTCGAGCGCCTGTTCATCGAATGCTATTTTTGCCAACTTCAGAAAATAGTATTTAAAGTAGTTCAGATCCCACATCATCGATTGTTTGTCGAATGCTTCGCGTGGATAGCAAACGGTAAAATCGATTTCTTTCCCGGCAACAATCTGAATTTTGGGAAGTTCCTTCAACACCTTTCTGTATTTCAGAATAATATTTTCCGAAAAACCTTCGTTCTCGCGGGTTTCGGTTAAATACTGAAATAAAGTTGTATCACCGAGATCTTCAAGCAGGTATTTTTTCAGATCGGAACTTACCGCATAAATTTTTGGCACCGGAATGCCCTGAAATTTGAAATGATTGCTAAAAGAAAGAAACGCAGTGTTTTCCTTTATATCAGCATTATACGCACCCAAAACCGACCGGTGTTCGTTGGAAAGCCGGCAATATTCTCGGTACGATCCCGATGGCGGTAGCATTTCAAAATGATCAACTTTCTCATCAAACAGCTTTTCAAATAGCTGGATTATTTCATTTTTATCTGAAGTTTTCAAACGTTTTAATTTATTAGTTTAACGTAAACCGGAATCGTAAATAATAGTAATTTTACCCGACAATCGATTTCCATGGGCAAAATCAGAACCAAAAATATCTTTTTTTTAAGGATACTGCGAAAAATCTTCGTAACGATCGGAATTTTATTTTTGGCATGTGTAATTCTTGCGCTCACCGAACAGCCATTTTGGGCTTACCACTGGCTGGGGACAAGTAAATCGGAACTGAAATGGAAGCCTGAATTTATTATTTTACTCGGCGGCGGCGGAATGCCCAGCGAATCGAACCTAATGCGAAGCTGGTTTACTGCGAAAGCTGCAAAATCATTTCCCAATGCAAAAGTTGTTATTGCGATACCTGGCGAAATTTCTGACAGCCTGAGCACTCCGCAATTAGTGAAAAGAGAATTGTTTCTTCGGGGTATTCCGCCGGAAAAAATTATGTTTGAAAACGATGCCAACAATACGCGTGCGCAAGCCTTAAATTGCCAGCGCATTATTAAAATGCAAACACCTGTGCTTCTTGTAACTTCGCCGGAACATATGCGCCGGGCAGTGCTTTGTTTTCAAAAAGCCGGATTCGAAAAAGTAAATGCTTTGCCTGCGTTTGAAAATGCACTCGAAACCGATTTAACTTTTAACGACGATGAACTGGGGGGCAACAAAACTTTTATGCCCGATGTAGGAAAAAGCATCAACATGCGCTACCAGCTCTGGAATCACATGAAATATGAAATCTTAGTTGTACGCGAAGTATTCGCATTAACTTATTACAAACTAAGAGGCTGGATTTAGATATTAAAATACACAATTAAATTAATACGATTAACTCAGATTATCAATCACCCTCACCAGCTTTTTCTTTATTTCGGCGGCAAGCGGGCCAAGCGATTCATTTTTAACAGAAATCATCGATGCAACCGGATCAACGGATGAAACTTCAACATCACCGTTTTCGTGTTCTTCAACAACTATATTGCACGGTAAAAATACTCCGATTTTATCTTCGCTGGTTAAAGCTTTATAGGCAAACTGCGGGTTGCAGGCGCCAAGAATTTTATATTTTTTGAAATCCACATCGATCTTCTTTTTCAGTGTTTCACTCACATCGATTTCGGATAAAATGCCAAAGCCTTCATTTTTCAATTCTTCAGTCACTTTTAAAACGGCTTCGTCGAAGCCAACATTGCTTACAATTTTACTTATATAGTAGTTCATGATAATGAATTTAAGTTTAAAAAAACATAACAAGCGAAAAGTAAAATGGTTTTGACAAAAATTTTCAGAATCTTGCAAAACTGAAAGAAAACCGGATAGCATAGGTTGTACATTCGTTGTCCAACCATCCAGGCGGGTCGTGTCCGGCAGACAATCGTTGTCCAACCATCCTGACGGGTCGTGTCCGGCAGACATTCGTTATCCAAACATCCTGACGGGTCGTGTCCGGGACCTGATCGACATTCGTTGTCCAACCATCGACTGTGGAGCATTGGACTAGGTGTCTGGCAGACATTCATTGTCCGGTATTTCGGTGAAGTTCTTGCAATAAAAATGAAGTTAATACTGAATTATCTACTTCTGAAAACCGTTAAAATCAATTTGTTTTTTCCTCCAATCCCTTACAATAGCTTTTCAGCCAGCTTTCGCCACGTAAAAGCCTTTTGTCTTCCAGGAAAGATTCGGTTTTTTGCATAGTTTTTTTAAAGTATTTCGGGCTGTTTTTATAATTGAAGAATCCGTGTTTCTGATTTTTAAACCCGACAAGAATACATCTGTTTCCCTGCTGTTGCATTATTTCCTTAAAACGCACTACGTTTTCGTACGGCACAGTTGTATCATCCTCTCCATGCATAATTAATGTTTCCGGAACCCCGCTGGTTATATGATGAACAGGAGATATTTCGAATTCATGTCCATCCATTTTTTCCTGGCCATAGCCACGTTTTCCTGTATCTACAACCGGGTTGAACAACACTAAAGCCATTGGCATTGTTGAAACCGTTAAATCATCCGTTTCCTCATTTACATTTTCGATAATTGCTGTACACGCTGCCAAATGGCCACCTGCCGAACCTCCTGCAGCAACAATTTTTGAGGTGTCGATTCCAAGTTTATCTCCATTTATTTTCAGGTAACGAATGGCAGAATTGGCATCTTTCACACTTTCAAAGGGGGTGGTTCCATGCTTTGATTTTGTACGGTAATCAGGACAAAAAACCACCATGCCGCGTGAAGCAAAATATTCCGCCTGAAGCTCAAAATGGTCCGGATTACCGTTCACCCAGCCACCGCCAAAAAAGAATACCAACACGGGAAGTTTTATTCCGTTATTGGGTACGTTGGGCTGATACACCACCATTTCCAGGTTTGCGCCGGAAACGGTTTTGTATACGAACGAGCTTTTTTCTACAGTTAAAATTTGAGCATTTAAATGAGAAAAGGCGAACAACAGTGTGAATATGACTATGAAAAAATTCCTCGTATTATACATCGGACCCGGAAATTTTATTTTTATCATTTTAACTTTTCGTATTACAACAAATTGGGTACAAATTGGTTATAAACTAAAATTCCGAAGGTGATAGAAAAGGCCGCAATATTACACATTAATCATCATTAAAAAAAAGGAGTTATGTATATTTACGCACGTTTAAAAGGGTAGTATTTTGATTTCATTTGGCACAAATTATTGGTTTATACTGTTGGTTTCGGCTCTTATTGCATCCGCCGGAACAGCTATGCTTTTGTATTTCAGAAATAAGAAAAACAAGGATTTAAAATCGCCGCAAATCAGGTTATTAATGGCCTTGCGATTTATTTCGTTTTTTATCATTTCGTTTTTGCTGTTATCCCCGTTTATCAGAAACCTGAAAAAAATTACACAGAATCCGATCATTATTACGGCCTGGGATAACTCCGAATCGCTAATATCAACGCACGATTCTGTAAAAGTGGAGACGGATATCGGCAAAGCAAAATCGGAGATAACAGATGAGCTTTCGAAAGATTACGCGGTAGTTAACTATTCATTTGGCGAAGAGGCAGAAATTTCGGACCAACTCGACTTTTCAGAAAAGAAATCGGATTACAGCGGTTTAATCAGTACAGTTTCAAATCAGCATTTTAATGAAAATGTAGGCGCTTTAATTATTGCCGGTGATGGCATTTACAACCAGGGAAAAAATCCGGTAAACCTAACAAGCGAAGTGAATTTTCCGATTTATACCATCGGTTTTGGCGATACCACCGAAATAGTGGATTCACGAATACAAAACATCCGGGTGAACCGTACTTCGTTTTCGGGAAACCGTTTTCCGGTGGAAGTAGATGCACAGTTTTTAAAGTTAAACGGAACGCCGTTGAAACTGTCTGTTATTCATAACAATGAGGAACTGGAAAGCGTGGTTATTACTCCGCCAAACCAAAATTATTTTTACTCCCATGAGTTTATTCTCGATGCCGGGACAGCAGGCCTGAAGCATTATTCGGTAAATATTCAAACGGTGGAAAACGAACAGAATACAAAGAACAATGTTTCGGGTTTTGTTATCAACGTATTGGAAAACAAGCAAAAGATCCTGATTCTTTCCGACGGTTATCATCCCGATATTGGCGCCATAAAAAACACACTCGATCTGCAGAAAACCTACGATGTTTCGGTATTTACCAGCGAGCCGTACCCTTCAAAATTATCGGATTACAATTTACTTGTATTAAACCAGTTGCCAACTTCAGGACAATCGGCGGCCGAAATCATTAAAAATGCAGAAGATAACCGGATTCCGGTCTTATTTATTGTTGGAAACCGCACATTCCTGCCACAGTTAAATGCGCTAAACCAAGGCGTAACCATTACCCCACTTGCAGGTTCGGGCGAAGAAGCCCAGGCAACGCTGAACACCACATATGCAACTTTTAGCCTGAGCGAAAACTTTAAGGAAATATTGCCGAAATTCCCGCCACTACAGGTACCTTTTGCTGATTATGAGCTCGAAAGCGCTTTCAATCCGTTGTTCTACCAGAAAATAATGAATATTGAAACTTCAAAGCCGCTGCTTGCCACAGGAACGATTAACGGAAGAAAAACCGGATTTATTTTTGGCGAGGGAATATGGCGCTGGCGACTTTCCGATTACTATCTGAATGAAAACCATACAAGTTTCAATGAGCTTAGTAAATCAACTGATACAATATCTTTCACTGCGCGAAAACGAAGATAATTTCATTGTAGATTTTAATCCGGTTTATCCCGAAATTGACGATATTATTTTCACTGCCGAGGTTTATAACGATGCATTTGAACGTATAAATTCGCAGGAAGTGACCATGGAAATCAGGAACAGCAACGACGAGGAATTTAATTTCACATTCGATGTACAAGGCGATAATTATTACCTGAACACCGGACATTTACCAACCGGCGATTATACCTTTTCAGCACACGTTACCATTGGAAACGAAACGTTTAATGAAACCGGAAGATTTACCGTAACTCCTGTAAATTTTGAAGACATTATAACCAAAGCTAACCACAACGTATTATTCCAACTTGCATCACAAAGCGGAGGAAAATTTTATCTGCCTTCTGAAATTAAAGAGCTACTTTCAGAACTCGAAAACAACAACCGGCTAAAGGCAACCAGCTATTTTCAGGAAATGATACATGAGCTTTTAAATCTGAAATGGATATTTTTTGTGGTATTATTATTGTTAAGCATGGAATGGTTTTTGAGAAAATTCTGGGGCATATATTAATCAGAAAAAATTGGCCAGATAAAAATCCGTGAAGAATCCGGTTTTCAATTTTAAGATACAAGATGAGGATTCGTTAGTGTAAAACAAACAACAATTTACGTATGAAAACGCAGTTCAGAAAAATTAGAAACTTTGGAACGTTCCTGGTTTTGGCTTTTGTTTTGTTTTCATGTGTACCCACACGTTCAATACTGATTGAAATTCCACAAAAAGCAAAAAATGAGTTACCACAAAACATTCAAAGCCTGTTAATAGTTTCGCGAATGGTAGATGCCAGTTATAATGATTTAGACGCCGATTCGCTCCAAAAAATATTTTACAAACAAAATTTCGACAGCGATACGATTATTAATGATATTACAACCGTCGATACGCTGATGAAAGCCATGGGCGACTTATTGTTTGAATCGGGCAGATACGACATAGTTATTCCCGAAAACCGTTTTCTTCCGTTTGAACGAAATTCATTTCTCACAAGCGAAATGCCCTGGCCGGAAGTAGGTGCGCTTTGCGACACATTTAATACTGATGCCGTTTTATCTGTCGATCATTTTAAAACAAGGGTAATTACCAATTACGATAAAGACAATTATTACAGTCCGGTCGATGGTCAGTTTTACCAGTATTCCGGTGCCGATATTAAAATCTCATACAATGCGCTTATCAGGGTTTATGATCCGCGGGATGAAAAAGTGGTAATGCGAAAATTTATGCGCGATACTATTTTCTGGAACGATGTTGGCCCTACTGCAGCCGAATTGTTTCGGCATTTTACAACGGTAAAACAAGCCTTAACAGAAACCGGCATTGCAATAGCACTCGATTTTTCGGATGAAATAAGTACCGTTTGGCGGCAGGAGCGAAGGTACATTTTTTATAAAGGCGGCCCGGAATTAAAGCAGGCTTCGGGTTTGGTAAGCGCTAACCAGTGGGAACCTGCAATGGCTTTGTGGAAAAAAATTGCCGAAAATTCAAACTCAAAAGCATTAAAAAGTAAAGCAGAATTAAATCTGGCTGTTGGCTACGAAATTCTGGGCGATATCGATGAAGCCATTTCATGGGCTTTAAAATCGTATGACACCATGTTTCGAACTACCACCTATAACTATCTTGAAATCCTGAAATACCGGAAAAATGAAATAAAAAAACAAAAGCCATGAAACATTTAACCAACTGGATTGTACTTCTCGTCCTATTGCTCAGCTCGTGCACGGTTTATAAAGAATATCCCATAGATGTATATAAACCCGGCGATGTGAATGTTCCTTCAAACGCAAAAAATGTGGCATTGGTTTACCGGAATTTCAAATACAAAAATGATACACTTCAGCATTATTATAAAGATGATTATCAGTTAAAAAGGGCAAAAGGTGATCCCGTAAAACTTGATAGCATTTTGGCAAGTTACTGTTTGCAGGAATTGGCATCGAACTTGAAGGAGCACGATAATTTTAAACGAATCAACATTTTCCCTGACGTGTTTAAAGGCACATTCTGGAGAGAAACTTCCGATGTTAAATCTCGATATGGTTCAGAAAATAACAGCAGCAAGTGAAACTGATTTATTGATTTCGCTTGAAACTTTTTCATATTTCTATTCGGAATATATAAATGATGATAACGTTCCTGATTCAAGAGAAGTTATAACAGCAGCCGTTTGGGCAGTTTATGATCCTAAAATTGAAAAAATCATTGACCGAAAAACAATGATTGACACGGTTTACTGGAATGCATACGATGAAAACGGGAATTACCAGAGAAACAGCAAACTTCCTCCGCGACTGGCTGCTTTAAAAATTGCCATCTCAACTTTCCGGTGAAAATTATTCAAAACGATTTTATGCTTCCTGGCAGTCTGTAAAACGCATGTATTCAATACCACCTCTTCCCGATTTTGAATCAGCTGAAAAATACCTGTTAAAAAACGACTGGGATAATGCAATTCTGTTTATGGAAACGTTATGCAGATGATAAAAACGGAAAAATGGCAATAAATGCCCGCTACAACCTGGCGCTGGCATACGAAATGAAAGATGATTTGGACACGGCCTGGAAATGGTTGATTAGCTGCTAAACAAATTGCGAATGGCTTATCACAGCAAGGAAAATTTAAAAATGATTTCAAAGTACCAGAATGTACTAGCACTAACGAAAGGAGCAAATTGAAAGGTTAAACAACGAATAAAATGACCCGGATCCACATTTATAATATTTACCGGCTCAATAATTATTCTTGCCATGCTGCAAGGTTGCAATACGCTTTACAACGTTAGAACCGTTAAGATTGAAATTGCCGTTCCGGCCAAGGTAAAGCTGCCTCAAAAATACAATAGAGTTGCTGTAAAATACAATAATAGCAATGTTTCGTTTAATCCAAATTTTGCAAACTATACCGAAGGGAGAATAGTGGTGAAGGATACCATGAACATCGACAGTGTTGCATCAGAAGTATATTTTAAAACATTTGTCAAACCTTAAGAAATCAGTTTTCGTTTGATTCCATTATTGTTCTGAACCAACATATTACAATAACTACTCGTTTACCGAAGACAATTTCCAAACCGGAGCCATTACTGATACTTCGATTGTTGATTCATCGATTGATGCAAATATTACAGTTGCCAGAATTGCTGTAAAAGGTTTAAAAAATATGACCGTTAATCTGTTTCCGGTTGAAAATAAAAGGTAAATTAAAAAATATTGATCCGGAATATGGATTGTACACAAAAACGAAATCGAACAAATTGCTGAATCACAACTGCGGGTTTGTTATCTATCACTCGATTATTATGCCGTCCATGATGGAATTACAGTACATTAACGAATTCTCAAAAACCGGAACCAAACGGTTTTAAATGCTTCATTTACTGGACTATTTAGATTTAGGCAAAAAAAGAACTTGATGCATTTTTACAACAAATTGATACAGTTTACTGGAATACACGCAAATTTGCCAAGTAATCACTGTATAACATTAAATCAGTCATAAAACATTACCCTCAAGAAAGGATGCCATCCTAAATGCAGCAGAAATATCAGGTACCCGATTTCGCCGAACTTTTGATTCCACATTGGGTTGAAGTTCAGCGAATGTATTACAAATCGGGCCAATGCAGAATAAAAAAGGCTGAAGAGCTGATCAAAGAAAATGATTGGATTGAAGCGGCAGAAATCTGGAAAAAAAATGTGAACAATAAAAACAAATCGATAGCCGCAAAAAGTATGTTTAATCTTGCCCTTGCCTGTGAAATTGAAGGGGACATTGATGCAGCCATCGATTGGGCGGTAAAATCATTTCATGTATTTGAAAGGAAAAATGAATTAAATTATTATAACTGCCTGGACTATATTCAAATTCTGGGCCAGCGAAAACTGGATATAAAGGTTATCAATATGCAGCTTTATCCTGAAACTTCAGACGTAAACATAAAATAAAATGAGTAGCCGTTTTTTCAACAACTACCCATTCCATTCTTCTTTTAAATAGCTTTAATCCAACTCAATCATAATTACCGATTTCGATGGTACTTTTACTACTACATTGCTACCATTCACTTTTACATCACTGAAATCTTTTAGTGACACTTCTTCTTTCTTACCAAAATCGTTTAATGAATTCATTTTTTCGCCGGTAACAATGCTGCCTTTTTCAAAATTCACTTTTGTCATTCCCTTCATATCGCAGGTAACATCAATCGCTTTGTTTGGATTTAAATTACTAATTGTGATATGAATCTTTCCATTTGCATCTTTCGAGGCTGAAGAAGTTATTGCCGGAACCGATTCGTTATCCATTGAATATTGTTCACATTCAACTTCGGATGGCAGCAAAGTAGCATCCTGGTGAACCGTATACATTTTAAACACGTAGTATGTCGGCGTTTTTACCATCTGTTCGTCCTTTGTTAAAATTACAGACTGCAACACGTTTACAATTTGTGCAATGTTAGCCATCGAAATCTTATCGGCGTTGTTGTTAAAAATATTCAGGTTTGTTCCTGCAACAACCGCATCGCGCACTGTATTTTGCTGCTGAAGGAAACCATCTTTTGTACCGGGCAATTTATCGTACCATGTTCCCCACTCGTCAACCACAAGTTTTATCCGCCCGCGGGGATCGTATTTATTCATTACCGCCCATTGTTGATCAATAATATCTTTAATTTTATAAGTATGTAGCATTGTTTTGAAATACATATCTTCACCGAAATCGGTTGAGGATCCTTTGTTTCCGCGCCAGTTTCCTGACGGCAACGTATAATGATGTAACGAAACGCCCTGTGTCATATATGTTTTACCTTCGAGGCCCTGCATAATTTTATCTGTCCAGTTCGTATCGTCCGAAGATGGCCCGCAGATGATTTTTTGCAACCCACGTCCACGAATGAAACTTGCGTACTGGCGATAAACATCGGCATAGTATTCCGGGCGCATATCGCCGCCACAACCCCAGGTTTCGTTGCCAATTCCCCAGAACTTAACATCCCACGGATCTTCACGTCCATTCTTTTTGCGAAGGTCGGTCATAGGGCTTTCGTTTGACGAGGTACAGTATTCCACCCATTCAGCAGCTTCCTGCACAGTACCCGAGCCTACATTGATGCTCAAATAAGGTTCTGCTCCAATCAACTCACAAAAATTCAGAAATTCGTGGGTTCCAAAGCTGTTATCTTCCGTTACGCCTCCCCAATTGACGTTCACAATCGACGGACGATCTTCCTTTCGGCCCGATGCCATCTTTCCAGTGGTACGTATCGGCGAAACAACCACCCGGCCAGCGTAACACTGGAACTTTCAACTCTTTTAACGCATTAACCACATCGGTACGAAAACCATCTATATTTGGTATTGGAGAATCCTCACCAACATATATTCCTCCATAGATACAAGTGCCTAAGTGCTCGGAGAAATGGCCATAAATGAATTTGCTGATCTTTTCCGTTCCCTTGTCGGTATTGATAATAATATTGTTTTGCGTAAAACCGAAAAAAGAAATTAACAGCAGAAATGTTATTGACGATAGTTTGATTTTCATTATATCTAATTTTTAGGTTGAATTTCGAGAAAACGAACATAGTAAATTTTTAGGTGAAAGAGAAGTTAAAAGAATACTAAGGTGTTGAATTGACACATATTTAAATTTTTTCCTGCCCGGATGAGCCAAACCGCAGACGGTTGTATTCAAAACGCATTTTTATGAGTTCGTCTAGCGTTTCCGTATGGTCAAATTGCATTTTCGTATGGTCAATGATCTTGCCAAATGACATTTTTGTACGGTCAAATCTCATTTTTGTATGTTCGTTTGGTACTTACGTGTGTTCGAATTGCATTTTTGTATGTTCGTTTGGCGCTTCCGTATGCTTGAATTGCATTTTTGTATGCTCTTTTTGCAGAACTGTCTGAGAACCTGAATCCGCCATAGAGGGCTTGGAAGTTCAGTCCTAAAAGTGCTTACTCCGGATAGTAAAGCTTTATTCCATCGGAAACAAAATCGATTAAATGCTTTTTGTATAATCCGCCGATAGCCTTTTTAAAACTCTTTTTGCTGATACCAAAAAGCGCCTGTATCATTTCGGGTGAAGTTTTATCGGAAACTGCCATAAAACCATTGTTTGCCTTTAGTTCATTCAGGATTTTCTCCGAAATGGCATCTATTTTTTCATAGCCCGGTTTTTCAAGCAGCAGGTCAATCTTTTCGTCATCGCGAACTTTCTGAATATAGGCTTTTAGTTTCATGCCCTGCTTCAACGGCTGAAAAACCTGGTTTTTATACAGAATTCCCCAATGCTCCGAATTTACAATTGCCTTATAGCCAAGATCGGTTTCTTCGGAAATTATGATATCGACCTCATCGCCAAAATTATATTCCGGTGGCGTGTTATCCAGAAACTTATCGAGTTTGGCCGATGCTGCAATGCGCCTGGTTTGCAAATCTTCGAAAACATAAACCAAATAGTTTCTGCCCTCTTCCATACGGGCTTTCTGTTCGCTGAAAGGCACGAGTAAATCTTTTGGAAGCCCCCAATCCAGAAATGCTCCAATGCGGTTAACTGCCACAACTTTTAAAAAAGCAAACTCTCCAGCTTTTGCCAGTGGTGCTTCAGTAGTTGCCACCAGCCTGTCATCCGAATCGGTATAAACAAAAACTTCGGCTTTACCAGAATTCATTACTTCATCGGTCACAAATTTTCGGGGCATCAGAATTTCTCCCAAATCTTCGCCGTCGAGATATACGCCGTTTTCGGTTCCGCGAACCACATCCAACGTGTTTATTTTACCAATTTCTGCCACACTCGTTTTATTTTTATTGTGATAGTTAACAAAATCTGAACCCCGGACAAAAATACAATTAGACGATTATCCGCCGGAGCGTTTTACCTTATATCCTTCACTTTTAAGAATATCGATAATCCGCTTGCAAAAATCGCCCTGGATTAGGATTTCGCCATCTTTAACCGAGCCGCCAACGCCGCATTTCGATTTCAGTTGCTTGCCTAATTCTTTAAGATCTTCCTCTTTCCCTTTAAATCCTGTGATTAATGTAACATTTTTCCCTTTCCGGTTTTTGCGGTCAAGAGTAACAAGCAAATTCTGTTGCTGTGGTGGCAAGGTTTCATTCTCTTCCTGTTGTTCCTTTTCGTAACCAAAATCAGGATTTGTTGAATAAACCACGCCCAGTCTTTCTTTCCAATCTTTTGACATCGATTAATTTTTCCAAAGAATTAAAATACTTCCGGTGATATAGGCAGCTATCCACCAGCCATAAGCAAATTTCGTGTAGGTAACAATACCTTTTTCAATTTGAGATTCCAAACCGTTTTTAAAAAAGCAACGCCATACCAAAAACATATCGATTAACATGGTTAACACCGCCGAATAGCCAATAATTGCATGAAGGGAAAATGTCCCGTTTTTCGAACCCAACATCATAAATGTAACCGATATCAAATCCAAAAATACCCCTAGCGTAAGGAATATAAGCACTCCCGGTGTAACCAGCTTAAATCGCTGAACTGAAATACTGCCAATTCCATACGATAACAAAGCCAGTGTAATTAAAAACGCGCCGGTTAAAACAATTAAATTCATCTCTGAATCATTTCTATTAAGCCGGCAAAGATAATTTTCTAAACTAAAAATTTAGATAAAAACAGTTTTCTGTCTGAAATTATTAATTTAAGCCGGCTACTTTGTGTTTATATAGTTCGCTTACGCATGATTCAGAAAACCAATGCGTCGGTCAGTTTTCTATTGCTAAGCAGCATAGTTTTTATTTTATCGCCGTTATTTACCTGAATAACGTTATTCTGTGTTTCAAACATTTCGGTTAAAATATTACAGGTCACTTTTATTTCTTTCAATTCACTGACATTAGCGACTTCAAAGTAATTCCAGACTGCATCCGATTCCAATTCTTTGCCAATAAAATTTAAATCCATCACTTTCCCGTTGACCTCTATTTTCAGCTTCGACTTAATATAATTCGAAATAATTTCATTCGCCTCGGGGCGTTCCCGTTCTTCACCCAGAAAAATAATTCTTTCGCCTCTGTTTTCAAGAGCGAGCAATAAATCTTCAGCAAAAATTTTAACCGAAATTTCCAGAGATTTACTTTCACGGTTAAAATCAATCTGGCAAATGCTTACATAAAACGGATGTGCAGATGCAAAAAACGATAAAAACAAAAAAATATAAAGCAGAAAAAATATTTTCTTTGTGTTTCGCATAGAAAAAAATTTAGCGCCAAAGTTACGATATAATGAGCTTGTTTCAACTTTACCTTGAATTAGGATTTAAACACATTGTAAATATCAACGGATACGATCACATTGTATTTATTCTTGCATTATGTGCCGGTTACGAATTTTCCAAAATCAAAAAAGTGTTGATACTGATTACCGCTTTTACAATTGGCCATTCGGTTTCGCTGGCGCTTTCTACCCTGAAAATTATTTTGATAAAGGCAAGCATAATTGAGTTTTTAATTCCGGTAACAATTCTGATTACTGCGGTTTCAAATTTGTTTCCGGGAAATACAGGAAAAAGCCGGTTTATTTATATTGTTGCGTTGCTGTTCGGTTTAATCCACGGAATGGGGTTTTCGAATTATTTAAAAGAATTACTTGGGAAGGAAAACTCGATTATTCAGCCGCTTTTAGCTTTTAATATTGGGCTGGAAATTGGCCAGATATTCATCCTGTTGATTTATTTCTCCGTTCTTTATCTTTCCTTAAGATTTTTAAAGTTGAAATATAATTTTTGGCGAATATTTATTTCAGGAGCAGCCTTTGGAATTGCAGTTTCTTTAATTATTCAAAATAAAATCTGGTAATAAAAAACAATGTCGAAATAGATTATTAGTTTTGACTTTCAATTTACAAAACGCTGTTGTTTCACGATTAATATTTCTATGATGAAGAAGTCGTTAATTATTTCTGTCATATTGCTTTTTGTGGTTGTAATCTCCGTTGCGCAGGAAAATGTTAATTTAAATAAATTCAGACAGCTTAAGCAGGAATTTGCAACACCAAATGTTTATCGCACAGCTTCGGGCGCACCAGGCCATGAATACTGGCAGCAAAAAGCCGATTACAATATGAAAATCAGGCTCGACGACAACACACAGCGTATTTATGGCGAGGAAACCGTTACCTATCACAACCAGTCGCCCGATGAGCTAAATTACCTGTGGGTGCAACTCGACCAGAACATGCGCGCAAAGGATTCGGATTCAAAAAAAATCACAACTTCGGAATTCAGCGACCGTATTTCATTTTTGCAGATTCAGCGAATGGACAGCGAATTTGACGGTGGATTCAAACTCGACTATGTGAAGGACAAATCGGGCAACGATCTTCCGTATACAGTTAATAAAACCATGATGCGGATTGACTTGCCAACACCTTTAAAATCCGGAGATTCGTATTCTTTTTCAATAAAATGGTGGTATAACATTAATAACCGTTTTAAAGATTACGGCCGTTCGGGTTATGAATATTTTGAAGATGATGACAATTATTTGTACACCATTGCGCAGTTTTATCCGCGCATGGCCGTTTATAACGAAGTGGAAGGCTGGCAGCACAAACAGTTTCTTGGCAAGGGTGAATTTACACTTCCTTTTGGCGATTTTGAAGTTAGCTTAACTGTTCCGTCAGACCATATGGTTGGAGCAACCGGAGAACTGCAGAATGCATCAAAAGTTCTTACTTCGGAACAGATTAAACGATTTGAAAAAGCCAAAACTGCGGATGAACCGGTTTTAATTGTTACTCAAAACGAAACCGAAAAAGCCGAAAAAAGCAGGTCGGATGAAGAAAAAACATGGATGTTCAAAGCTAAAAATGTCAGGGATTTTGCATTTGTAAGTTCCCGTAAATTTATCTGGGATGCCATGGGAGTGAAATTTGGCAACCGCACTGTTTTGGCCATGTCGTATTATCCGAAAGAAGGAAATCCGCTTTGGGGCCAGTATTCAACACGTGTTGTCGCGCATACAATAAAAACCTATTCGAGACATACTTTTGATTATCCCTATCCTGTGGCAATTTCAGTGCATACCGACCGGATAGGTATGGAATATCCGATGATTTGTTTTAACGGCGGTCGCCCGGAACCGGATGGAACATATAGCGAGCGCACAAAATACAGCATGATTGGTGTAATTATTCATGAAGTGGGACATAATTTCTTTCCGATGATAGTGAATTCCGATGAACGCCAATGGACATGGATGGATGAAGGATTGAATTCCTTTCTGCAGTTTTTAACTGAACAGGCGTGGGAAAGCGGATTCCCGTCGCGTTCCGGACAGGCATACAAGATTGTGGATTACATGAAAGGCGATAAAGCTCATATATCGCCGATTATGACCAACTCCGAATCGGTTTGGCGACTTGGTAGCAATGCTTACGATAAACCTACAACTGCGCTCAATATTTTACGCGAAACAGTAATGGGCCGAGAACTTTTTGATTTTGCCTTTAAACAATATGCACAACGCTGGATGTTTAAACATCCTACACCGGAAGATTTTTTCAGAACCATGGAAGATGCTTCGGCCGTAGATTTGGATTGGTTTTGGCGAGGTTGGTTTTATACCACCGACAATGTTGATATTTCATTGGAAAATGTAAAATGGTACGTGCCTAATACACAAAATCCTGAAGTTGAAAAACCAAGATTGAAAAAGGAGAATGAAATAGTTTCGATTACGGAAATGCATAATAAAAACGACTTAAAACCAACCGCAACCGAAGCCGACGACAAAACAAAAGATTTCTATTCAACTTACGATGAATATAAAGTTACCGATGAAGACAGGAAAGTTTATGATCGTTTTTTGTCTGGTTTATCGGATGATGAAAAAGAAATTATAAACGGAACCACCAATTTCTACCAGATAGATTTTAAAAATATCGGCGGCCTGGTAATGCCCATCATCCTGGAATTTGAATTTGAAGACGGAACCACAGAAGTTGAACGTATTCCGGCGCAAATCTGGCAGGTTAATAACTGGGAAGTTTCAAAGGTTTTTAAGTTTAACAAAGCGGTGAAAAGTATTACGCTCGATCCGTTTCTTGAAACTGCAGATGTGGATTTAAATAATAACTTCTGGCCACCAAAAGTTCAGCCAACGCGGTTTGAGATGTATAAATCGAGGTTTGGTAACGGATATTCCGGCGGTGGTGAAAACCCGATGCAAAAAGCAAAAAAAATCAGTAGTTTATCTGATAAATAATGACAGTTTAAAATTATTTTCTTTTTCGCTTAAGTACCATTTTTTCAATCTCTTCCAATGTTTTTCCTTTTGTTTCAATTAAAGCGAAACGGTAAAACAGAAGACTCAATGCCGTTGCAATCGTAAAGAACACAAACACGCTTCCTACACCAAATTTTACTGAAAGAACGGGGAATAAAAGCGCTATACCGAAGTTAAAAATCCAGTGTGAAAATGAACCGATAGCAGTTCCCTGTGAACGCACTGATGTGGGAAACATTTCGGAAAGTATTACCCAAATAACTGCTCCCTGAGAAAAAGCAAAAAAAGCGATATAGCCAATTAACAAGGTCAGCAAAATAAATCCCGATTTAAAATCGGCAATAAAAGCCCAACTGAATAAACCAAGAAAAACGGTCATTCCTGATGCTCCCACATAAAGCAAAAACTTACGGCCAAAACGATCGATAAAAACCATTGCCAAAATTGTGAAAAGCAGGTTGGTGATACCAATCAGCACCGATTGAAAAAGCGCTGATTCCCCTGAAAATCCTGCTTCACGGAAAATATCGGTTGAATAGTACATAATTACGTTTATACCGGCAAACTGATTAAACATGCCAACCGCAATACCAATAATTGCAAGTCGCAGATAAGGCTTTCTGAAAATAGTGATATCGCTAATCCTGGTTTCCTTTTTAATCGATTCCTGTATCGACACAATCAATTCATCGATATTTTCGTCTGGATTAACTTTTTCAATTACACTCCTCGCCTCACCTTCCCGCGAAACTTTTATCAGCCAGCGCGGACTGCGTGGTATAAAAAACAGCAATGCGAACAATACCGACGACGGAATTACTCCAGCCAAAAACATCCAGCGCCAGCTACCGTGAAAAATACTGTCGATCATATAATCGGAGAAGAAAGCCACCAGAATTCCGGTAACGATTGCAAGCTGATTGGTTGCAACCAAACGGCCACGTATTCCGGGAGGCGAAACTTCAGAAATATACATGGGAGTCAAAACCGAAGCTCCACCAACGGCGAGTCCTCCGATAAACCGTGCTACTGTAAACACCCAAATATTATTGGCCAAACCGGTTCCCAACATAGATATCAGAAACAGGAATGCCATTATTTTCAACATATACTTTCTTCCATACGTATCTGAAGGTTTGCTGATGAGCAATGCACCTGCAACACAGCCGGCAAGTGCAACGCTCACCACAATACCTTTCATAAATGCATCAAGTTGAAAATGTGCGGAAACATAATGGATTGCACCGTTAATTACGGCTGTTTCAAAGCCAAACATCAAACCGCCAAGCGCGGCAACAAAAACCACAAAATAAAGGTATCGCCTCATATTCGTTTAGTATAATTTTAAAAACATATGCTAAAGATAGTATTTGAAGCACAAAGCAAATTGTCATTTCAAATAAAATAATACCTACAATTTAAAACTGAATGAAATATAGAAATTGTACAAATTAAGGGCTGTGTTTAAAAAACTCCGAATGACAGATGGCTGGAATGCGAACCTGGAGTTTTATTCGTTATCGCTTAGCTGTTCTTTAAGTACAGCTTTTAATTCGTTGGCAGGCCTAAGCCCGACTCCTGTCCAGCGGGGTTCGCCCTTTTTGAAAATAATTACGGTCGGAATGCTGCGTATCTGATAACGGGTGGCAATTGCCGGATTTTTATCGACGTTCACCTTGATAATTCTTATGTTTTCCTTAAGTTCCGATTTTACCTCTTTCAGAATTGGAGGCATCTGTTTGCAAGGACTGCACCAGTCGGCATAAAAATCTACCAACACCGGTTTATCCGAATTAATAATATTTACAAATCTTCCATGCATTATTCAACGCTCCTTTTCTTTTTCCTTTTCACAAAAAAATCGTTTACAATATCACCAACAAGGTAACCCATAACGGCTCCCCATAAAGTTGCCAGATACCAAACCGATTTTATAACACAAGTACCGCTGATACAACCCACAAACCGCCAGTACAGAAAGCCGCCAATTGAACCTGCAAGCAGAAAGGCAAACTGCAAACGTTTTGATCTTAAAATGCTTCTGATGTCCATTTTAAAGATTTTAACAAAAAAACAGACAGCATAGTTTTTTAATACTTAATCGATAATTATGATAGGTAATAGATAATATAGATAATTTCGAAAAGGAGGTTTTTAAATCATCTCTGTTTTACAATCTTCACTGCCACCAACTCATGGAATTCAGGAATCCTTAATTCCTTTATTCCGTGCTTCTTGTGGGTAAAAAATCCTTTTTTTAGTGTTCGTCCGTTGTATGGCGAAATAAATTCGAAATTGTATTTTCCCCTGGGCAGATTGAGTTTTATCCAACCCGACGGAATACCGGTAAGAGCGATGCCATATTGTTTCCCGGGTTCTGAAATAGCCTGAGCCTGCAGTCCGGGTGCATGAGCCACCACATCAAAATCGGGTTTCATTCGCACAAAATCGAACGATTCCAGGAACAAACGCAGCAAAGCAAGTTGTTTTCGCAGAGTTGCACTTCCGCCACCGGGAGCATTGTTTACGCCGGTTCCGTCTTCTTTGCCCACATAAAACGAATAATCGAGACTGTTAAAAATGCCGCCGCCGGCCATCATAAACTGCCAGGCTTGCCTGATGTAAGTTGAATCGGAACTGCCTGCAAAACCCGATTCATCAAAATTTATTGGCCGATTCCAGCCATAATTTAACCAAACCGCTTCGGGCCATACATAATGAAAATTCATGATGGAAACATTCGGATCCACTTTATCAACCGAATAAAAAAAGTTGGTGTAATTCTGGGCAATCAGATGTTTTTTGGGAAGTTGGCTTTCGGTATTTACGATGATCTGCGCCATTTCTTTTTGCCATTTTAATGAAGCCGGTGAAGCCATTTCGGCCCACTTAAACCAATTTCCCTGTCCGGGTTGAGGGTCAAGTGTCCGCAGCGTTCGCATCACCTTCTGCGGATCATCCGACCAGGGTTCATTCTGAATTTCATAAAACACATTGTCGAAATCATTTAGTTCGGATACAATTTTTTCCACCAGGTTTTTTTGATAACCGGATAGTTTTCCATTGTCCGGTGTATTCGATTTTTTGCGCTCCAGGTTCAATGCAATTTCGTTTACATTGTTTCCCGGATTAAACGGATGCCGCTGCCACGAATTGTCCTGGTAAGTAGAGCAAAACAATGTTACTTCAACCACTATGTTATAGCTTGCTGCCAACGATACAAAATCTTTTAAGCGCGCAAAATATTCAGGATTCCATTGCTCAAGATCGACTTTCTTTTCACTTTTATACAAACCTGCCTCGTCTGTTCCTGCCCATGGCATAACAAAGCTGCCCACTGCCGGCGCAAGTGTATTATTCTCAATTCCAAAGCTTTCAGGAATTTCAACATACGAACCGGTAAAAATGCGTGTGTAGTTCATGCCCTCGTCGTGCATCGTTGCAAGATATTTCCGGTAATCAAAGTCGCGGTTAATTACCGAACCATAATGCTCTGCCGATGTAACCAAAACCAACGGTTTACCTTTGTATAACAGATAATGCGGATTTTCGGGATGCAGTGCCACAGGTTGTGCTTTTATAGCCGATATGGTTACAAATATTAAAATACAACTCAGGAAAAGTTTGATCATGGTAGAAAGCTTTATAAATTTACTGCATAAAGTTAATAAATTCAATGGGCGAAATGAAGACAAAAATCAAACTCCACAAAGGTGATATTACAAAAATGAAAGTCGATGCAATTGTGAATGCCGCTAACCAATCGCTATTGGGTGGCGGAGGCGTCGATGGAGCAATTCACAAAGCAGCAGGCCCCGAATTGCTCGAGGAATGCAAAACGCTGTACGGCTGTGCAACCGGCAATGCAAAAATTACAAAAGCGTATAAGCTTCCTGCAAAATATGTAATTCATGCGGTAGGCCCGGTTTGGTCGGGAGGCAAATACGGCGAACCCGAAAAGCTGGCTTCATGTTACAAACGTAGTCTTGAAATAGCGCTTGAAAACGAGGTAAAAACCATCGCTTTCCCAAGTATTAGCACAGGCGTTTACGGTTATCCAAAAAACGATGCTGCTGAAATTGCGGTGCAAACTATAAAGGATTTTGTAAAAGATCATACGGAAATAACAGAAGTAACTTTTTGCGTTTTCGATGATGAAAATAGAAATATCTATAAATCCATCTTGTAATGTGTATATTTAATGCATGTGAATTCCGGAACTTCTGTTGATTAGAAATAAAATGCTTCTGTATATTAACGATTTAATCCAATGAAACAACTCTTATTTCCTGTCGTGGTTTTACTTCTGATTAGTTGTAAATCAAGTGTGAAACCCGATGTCAACCAGCTGTTTGAAGTCGATCGCCGGTTTTCTGCAGCAGCTTCAGAAATGGGATTTAACAAAGCATTTATCGAATACGCTCATACCGATGCAGTTTTGCTGCGACCAGACAAAATGCCCGTAACAGGAAAATCAGCCATAATTTCGCTATACGAAAAAGTAAATGCCGCCGGAATTGATTTTAGCTGGGAACCGCTGGCCGCCGATATTGCAGCCTCGGGCGAATTGGGATACACTTACGGAATTTACACTGTAAAAATTGATACCACTACAGAAAAAGGCACATATGTTTCTATTTGGAAAAAGGATGAAAACAGCGAATGGAAGTATGTGCTCGATACAGGTAATGAAGGAATTGGAAAATAGTTAGCCGTTTCTTTCTTTTTTTGATCGAAGCCGCCAAATAGTCGCAGAATTAATATAAAGGGAATTATCTCGAAATATAACCGTATCTTTACCGAAATTTCGGATTTGAGAATTTGTGTTTAATTTACTAATTCCCTCCCTTATATTGGTTCTTCAATACAATTTTTTTAAATCGAATTTTTCATTTAACAGCCGGAGCAGAAATTATTGCTTGATAATTCAGATCATATTAATAATATGGAATTCGGTGTATATTTATTAATTAACAGAAACTTTAAAATGACAAAAGGAAAAGTAAAATGGTATAATGAAATCAAAGGTTTTGGTTTTATCGAATCGGAAAAAGGAGATGATATTTTTGTGCACAGAAGCGGATTGAAAAGTCCGTTTGGAGGCCTGCATGAAAATCAGGAGGTGGAATTCCAGGTTGAACAGGGTGAGAAAGGACCATTCGCAACAAACGTCCGGTAGCAGATGTTAAAAAAGGTTTAGTTCATATATTAAGCCTTTGTTTTTTGTAGTAATTATTCTAAATTATTATTGCTATTTGTTTCTTACATTTCGAAGAGAATACCTGGCTGCTACGCTACCTGTTCATAAAAATATATATGCGACAATTAAAAATTACAAAGCAAATAACGCAACGAAGTGAGCAATCCACGGTTGTATATTTTCACGAAATCAGCAAATATTCGCTGATTTCTGCCGAAGAGGAAGTAGAGCTCACTGTTCGAATAAGAAAAGGAGACAATGTTGCGCTCGAAAAATTAGTTGTTGCAAATCTGCGTTTTGTGGTTTCGGTAGCCAAGCAATATCAAAATCAGGGTTTATCGTTTCCCGACCTGATAAGCCAGGGCAATCTGGGATTGGTTAGGGCAGCCCATAAATTCGACGAGACAAGAGGATTTAAATTTATCTCATATGCGGTTTGGTGGATAAGGCAATCGATAATACAGGCAATTTCGGAACAAACACGGATTGTAAGGCTTCCGCTTAATCGTCTTTCGTCGATAAATAAAATAACAAAAGCAATACCTTATTTGGAACAAAAATTGGAGCGCGAACCTTCAAATGAAGAAATTGCCGATTATCTGGAATTGACGCACGAAGAAGTAAAAATTGCAAATTCGGTAAAAAGATGGGAAATTTCGTTTGACAAGCCTTTAGTGAATAATGGTGAAAGCGATTTTAGTTTATACGATGTAGTACAAAACGAAGATTTCCCTACTCCGGATAACGGGCTGCTTGAAGAATCGGTAAGAACAAACGTAATGAGGGCGATTGAAAAATTACCAGATCGCGAAGCCGATATCTTAAAATTAAGCTTCGGATTAAACAATTCGACCATTTATACACTTTATGATATTGCAAACAAATACGGAACTTCAACAGAAAGAATAAGGCAGTTAAAAAATCATGCCTTGTTAAAACTGCGCAAATTAATGCTAAAGTGAAGATTATTAGATTACAAATTATTAATTAAAAATTTAAAATAAATTTATGGGGAGATCGCAGGAAACCTACAACAAAAAAGAAGTCAGAAGTAAAAAAGAGAAAAAAAGAAAAGAGAAAGAAGCGAAAAGGCTTGCGCGCCGCGAAGGCGAAAAAACCAGTATGGACGATATGATTGCCTGGGTTGATGAAAACGGAGTGATTACTGATGAACCCATCGATCCGAAACAAAAAACGAAGGTAAAACTCGAAGACATTGAAGTCAGCGTTCCAAAAGGCAATTACAAAAAAGAAGAAACCCTGGAAAGAAAAGGTACAGTTACATTTTTTAACGAATCGAAAGGCTTTGGTTTTATTAAAGATATGGAAACCAAGCAGGATGTATTTGTGCACATCAATAATGTAATTGGATCGATAAAAGAAGGAAACCTGGTTACTTTCGAAATCGAACGCGGACCAAAAGGCCCCACGGCGGTTAAAGTTGAAATCAGCAAATAAAAGCCTCACTTCCGGAGATTTAATACTCCCAAATCAATTACCACTTTTGAGCGATTATATTTACCTGCAAAAATAGCCGGTAAATAATAAAATCTTTTTATGGAAAATAACGACATCCTTCGCCGAATCAGGTACATTTTTAATTTTAATGATTCGCAAATGATGGATATTTTCAGATTAGCTGATTCCCCGGCTTCACGAGAACAAATCAGTAGTTGGCTGAAAAAGGATGTCGACCCTGATCGCAAGGAACTTCATGACCTTCAACTTGCGGCTTTTTTAAACGGATTAATCATTCAAAATCGAGGAAAAAAAGAAGGCCGTCAACCCGAACACGAAAAAAAACTTAACAATAACCTCATCCTCCGAAAACTAAAAATTGCACTGCAACTGAAAGATGAAGATATCATAGAACTACTTCAACTTGCGGGAATGAAATTTAGCAAACACGAAATCAGTGCGTTCTTCAGAAATCCAAAGCAAAGTCAGTACCGCGAGTGCAAAGACCAGGTTTTAAGAAATCTTCTACAGGGAATGCGGTTAAAATACCGGGACAATGCATAGTGAAATGCTCTGAGTTTAGGTATATTCGTATGGTTGCAATACAGCTTTTGACCCAACATCAAAAATTTGATTCATACTACGCATAAAATTCGCTATCTTGCTTACCTAAACCTAAAAACTTATAAAAATGAAAAAATCAATTGCTCTTCTATCGTTTGTCCTCTTTATTTTTACCGGAATGAGTTGTATGTTTACTCCCAAAGAAAAAACCGGTGTTGGCGTAAAAGCGCCTAAAAATGCCGAAGTACTTTTTGATGGAACAAAAAAGATGCTCGACCAGAAATGGGAATATTGGGAAGGCCCGCGCTTTGCTGCCGAAATGCCGATTAAATGGCAAATCCAGCCCGACCCAATTGATGATGGTACGGTTGTGAACAGCAACGACCCGGCTGCTGCTGGCGGACTCTACGGTTCTGCCGATATCGTTACCAAAGAGAAATTCCGCGATTTCAGGTTGCATGTCGAATTTCTTGTGGTACATCCTGGCGGTAACAGCGGAGTTTATCTGCAAAACCGCTACGAGATACAAATTCTGGACGGCGATTCCACACGTCATGGTTTGGCCGCTGTGATCAACGAAGCCGATTCACCGTATTTTGCCTATAACGGCACAGGAAAATGGAATGCATACGATATTCAGTTCCGTGCTGCACGTTTTGAAAACGGGAATCTTACGGAAAAACCGCTGGTTATCATTGTATTTTAATGGACAGAAAGCGCATACCAATGTTCCGATTAGCCAGGTTTGGGGCGGCCCGAATTCTGGAATCGACGGTGGAAACGACGAAGGAAAAGGCATTACGGACACTCCCGGCGGCATTAAATTGCAGGCCGAAGGACACGAAGTGCTTTACCGGAATATCTGGATTGAAGAATTGGACCTGGAGAAGGCGGATACGGATTTTTAGATTGAACCATTCATTATCCGGCAGACATATTGCAGATATTAAACTTAAAAACCATAAATTACAACAAACAGAATAATGTAACACAAGGATTTACCGATAATACAAAAATATTATCTATTCAATGACAGAACAATTTATGCCGATCAACTAAACCTGTGATATTTAGGTTACTTATTTCGTATTCAGCAAGATTTTATTAAAGACTCAACAAATTAAATCTACCTTTGCGCACTTTTCAACATTAGCCGGAAGGCGAAAACAATTTAATTCAGATGATTACAGTTGAGAATTTAAGGATTCAGTTTGGAAAACGGATTTTGTTTCAGGATGTAAATATGAAATTTACTGCCGGAAACTGTTACGGAGTTATCGGTGCAAACGGTGCAGGAAAATCCACCTTTTTAAAAGCCATATCGGGAGATGTAGATGCCACGGCCGGAAACATCACGTTGGGACCGGGCGAGCGCCTATCGGTGTTAAGTCAGGATCACTTTGCTTTTGATGAATTCACAGTTTTGGATACTGTAATGAAAGGCCATGTAAAGCTGTGGGATATTATGCACGAAAAAAATGCGTTATATGCCAAACCTGATTTCTCGGATGAAGATGGAATGAAAGCTGCTGAACTGGAAGCAGAATTTGCCGATATGAACGGATGGAATGCAGAAAGCGATGCAGCCTCATTATTGAGTAATCTTGGAATAAAGGAAGATTATCATTACACATTAATGAAAGATTTAAGCGGGAAGCAAAAAGTTCGTGTTTTGCTTGCACAGGCGCTTTTTGGAAACCCCGATAACCTGCTTCTCGATGAGCCAACTAACGACCTCGATTTGGAAACCGTAGTCTGGCTGGAAAATTACCTTGCAAATTATGAAAATACGGTTTTGGTGGTTTCGCACGACCGCCACTTTTTGGATGCCATTTCCACTCACACTATCGACATCGATTACAATGATATAAAAATGTTTGCCGGGAATTACAGTTTCTGGTACCAGAGCAGCCAGCTCGCATTACGCCAGCAACAGGCACAGAATAAAAAAGCAGAGGAAAAGAAAAAGGAATTACAGGAATTTATTCAGCGTTTTAGCGCCAACGTCGCAAAATCGAAACAGGCAACCAGCCGGCGTAAAATGATTGAAAAGCTCAATATTGAAGATATACAACCATCAACCCGTAAATATCCGGGAATAATATTTACGCCTGAACGTGAAGCTGGTGACAAAATTCTTGACGTTCATGGCTTAAGTGCTACGGTTGAAGGCGATGTTCTTTTTAAAGATGTTGATTTTGTGGCTGAAAAAGGCGAAAAAATTGTCTTCCTTTCGCGCGATCCACGGGCGATGACCACTTTTTTTGAAATTATAAGCGGACATCAGGAACCGGATTCAGGAACTTATCAGTGGGGACAAACAATAACTACTGCATATTTGCCACTGGATAATGCTGAATTTTTCGACAGCAAATTAACCTTGTTCGACTGGTTCTGCCAGTTTACCACTGATACCACCGAGATTTACATTCGTAGCTATTTGGGAAGAATGCTGTTTGCAGGCGACGAAATTTATAAAAAGGTAAATGTACTTTCGGGAGGCGAAAAAATGCGATGTATGATAGCCAAAATGATGCTTGCAAACGCCAATGCTTTAATTCTGGATACGCCCACCAATCACCTCGATTTGGAATCGATTCAATCGTTTAATAACAATTTGCAGCGCTATCCGGGAAATGTTTTTATGTCGTCGCACGACCATGAGTTTATCTCGTCGGTTTGCGACCGGATTATCGAACTCACTCCCAACGGAATGATTGATAAACTGATGAACTACGACGATTATATTTCTGATGAAAAAATCCACGAACAACGGGAAATGTTGTATGCGAAATGATGCGTCAAAAAAGCTTTGAAAATTATCAGTTATCCGGATTATCGGTATGGCGGTCAGATTAAGCGTAGTCGAAATCTGTTATCATTCACGAAACCATGTTTGCCTAAAGCTTCTGATTTTTACTATTAATCCGGTCAATCCATTCCACAATCCGGTCGTAATGCGAACCTTCCCAGTAGACTTTATTGCAACCGGTGCATTGCCAGAATTCATCGTACATTTCAAGGGTATCCGAATGAAGTTTATCCCGAACCTTGTCTTTCTCCACTGGTTTCATTTGCGAATTACAAACAGAGCATCGTGAAAATGGCTTAAAACTGTTTTGAAGTTGTAATCGTTCAATTATCTCAGTCAATTGTTTCTTGGGATCATCATTCCGAATAAAGCAGCCATGAGTAACTGCGCTGTGCTTCAATACGCCAATGTCGCGGGTAAGGATAATTCGTTTTTCTTTCACTGCATCTGCAACTATATCATTATCATCGTAATCGTTTTTAAATGTGGCATCGAAACCAAGCAACCGAAGTTTTTGCGCCAGCTTGCCCAAATTCACATCTACTATAAATTTTGTATTACGCAATGGTTTTGACCGTAATCGCGTGACGTGAGAAATATCAAAAGATTCAAAAACCGGGTAAACCGAAATGTTTTCGCCTCCCTTAATAATAAAATCAAACCCTACCGATTTACCATCAACCAAAATCAAATCAATTTCAGCATGTGGAACGCCGATGGCTTCAATGGTGTTCTTTATGCTTGTTATTCCGCTGAACGAATATGCAAAACTTTTCTTTTTCCATTTTATAGGCAGAAAATCATTCAGCTCTTCGTAAAACCGAAAATACGATGTTCGCCGAATCGGGTCGTGATTTATATTTGTTTGTGTTTTCTTCAACCTTTATTAAAAAATTCAATCACAAATTAGTTAAAATATCCGAGATCCTTATTGGGACTTCGACTTGGAAAGTCGGAGAGTTTTTGTCGGACTTGGGAAAGTCCGACGCCCAGGTGCCCCGAATCCCATCGTATTCAAACTAACCAAATAATTTAAAACATAATTAATTTTAACTCTCATTCAATCCATTTTCTCCCCGAAATCATTAATTTTAGAATTTGTATAATCTAAAATCTAAACCAATGAAATATTTGATTATCTCTCTGTTTTTCTTAGCCAGTATCATTTCCAACGCCCAGACTGGTAAGGTTTTCGACGATCTTTCAATGAAAAGTGAAATATTAAAAATGGACCGAAAATATGCCATTTATCTCCCACCCGATTACGAAACTTCGGAAAGAAGTTATCCCGTTTTATATTTATTGCATGGTTCTGGCGATGACCAAACCGGCTGGGTGCAATTTGGCGAAGTTTTGCGCATTGCGGATAAAGCGATTCTGGAAGGCACGGCAACTGCCATGGTAATAGTAATGCCCGACGCCAACACCGGTCAACGCGGATATTTTAACGACATTAAAAACGAATGGCGTTACGAAGACTTTTTCTTTGAAGAATTTATACCAACCATTGAAAAAACCTACCGGATAAAAGGCGAAAAACGATACCGTGCCATTTCCGGACTTTCGATGGGTGGCGGCGGAACTTTTATTTATGCGCTGCATCACCCGGAACTATTTTCCTCGGCCTGCCCGTTAAGTGCTTCGTGCGGCCCGCTGACTATGGATGATATGAGCCGTTATACACGCGGAAATGATAATGTAACGCAGGAGCAAATTGAAAATTATTTCAAAACTCACAGTGTTCCTGAAATGATGCGGAATATGCCCGACGATCAAAAGAAAGAAGTCCGCTGGTTTATCGATATCGGCGACGATGATTTTCTGTATGAAGGAAATTCAATAACTCATATTGAAATGCGAAAAAAGGAAATTCCACATGAATACCGGGTTCGTGACGGAGCACACAACTGGACTTATTGGCGCGCTTCACTTCCGGTGGTTTTATCGTTTATTTCCGATACATTCCATCAGCATTAAATAGCTCATTTGCAATTTGATTGTCATTCCCCCGAAAGCGGGAATCTTATTATTGCTTCAACTCGTCGGCTTTAATTTCAGGAGGAAAATTCTGCTTCCACCAAAATTTCTCAGCATTTGTTTCAGGAGAGAAAGCACCTATGTATGAATTATTCGATAATACTGCCGGCGAATTTTTTTTCAAGAGAAAATCTCCATTATCAGGATTTTCAAACTCCGGATTTTTCAGAATTGCATTTGTTCCGGTAATGGAATACACGCTGTCTTTCGCCCATTGTTCCAGATAAATCGGATATTCAAATTCATTTCTATCATAAATCAGGTTCGAATCGATGATAATATCCTTTGCCTTCATCTGTTCACTGGTCATAAGCGAAGTATGACCGATTTCGAATGGAAAGTTTAATGCAAAAATGTTATGGTGAATTTTTACATTTTTAATGTTTGTCGAGTACAAATAACAACCACCGCTTAACCAGTATTGAGGGTCGCCCGCGAAGTTGTGTCCCAAACCATTGCGGTAAAATGTATTATTATAAACCTCAACGTTCTCGCGGGGATTGTCGGCACCCCAGCGAGAGAAGAAGATTCCCGTAGCCCGATTGTTATAAATCAGATTATGATGAATTTTCAAATCTTTTGTATCCGGTCCTTCTTCCGATGAAACAGCAATGCCTGCTTCACAACCGTGAACTACGTTATCATACATTTCAATGTCTTCCAGTTGTCCGAACCAGCCATCAATATACAATCCTTGCCGTAAGCAATCGTGCACGTAATTGTGATGGACTTTTCCGTGCGCTGCGGTTTCCTTCACATCGATACCTTCCTTTTTGCAATTGTAAACATGGTTGTATGCAACCTCGAAATAATGCGGTCCGGCCATGCTAATGGCTTCATGCGGCGCTTCATGACCGCGGTAAGTTGTCCAGCTCATGGTAGTATCGCTTGCATTAATTATAGTATTTCCGAGTACGCGGATATACTCGCATCGCTGCCAGGCTGAAATTCCCGGCGACAAACTGTTCTCTGTTGTGCAATTTATAATATCGATATTTTTACTGTCCTGAATATTGATTCCGGCACGGTGAGAATTCCGCACTACAATATTTTGTACACGAACATATTCCGAATTTTGAAGCTGAACCAATCCTTTATTGTGTGGATAATCCTTCGTGTTATCGATGTTGTAACCTTTTCCATCCAGGATTGCTTTTTCACCTTTTTCTCCACGCAGAATAATCCAGGCATCTTTTTTTCCTTTACACGAAAGAGTTACAGCATTTTGAAGATGGTATGTTCCTTTCTGTAAAGTTACTGTTTCGCCTGCTTTTATATTTTCGAGCGCTTTTTGAATAGTCCGGAATGGCTTTCCCCGGGTACCTGAATTTGAGTCGTTTCCTGCGGGCGAAACAAATATCTCTTTGCCTGATTTCGCTTCCTGATATTTTGAATCACCAGCCTTGACCAGAGCAGAAGTTTCTTTACCGGTTAAAACTATGGTAATAAGAATAAGAAGGAAAAAAGGTTTTAAGCTTGTCTTTTTCATTGGTTCAGATTTCTTCAACAAAAAAACTAAATTTAAATTAGTTCTCAAATAGCTTTATTCAGAATATAATTATTCCACCAACAAAATGAATGTTTTGTACATTTGAACAAATTTAAGTTTGACTTACATGAAATTCACCTATTTTATATTGGCTTTCCTGTTGCTTTTTATCTCGTGCAACTCGGCGCAAAAATCAGAAACAAAGAATACGCAGGATATTATCTTTCAGCAAAAAGACAAGGAAATTCTAAATGAGCTTTTTGAAATCCTTTCGTCGGAGAAAAATTCTTCGTTGCCTGTTTTAATGCTCAAGGTTGGAACATTTTTTAAGGAAACACCTTATGTGGCTTCTACTTTGGAAGTAAGTCCCGAAGAAGAGAAACTGGTTGTTAATCTCCGCGAAATGGATTGTACCACTTTTGCGGAATACTGCCTGGCAATTGCGCGTACTATAAAAAAAGGTGAACCCGGCTTTGAGAAATTCGCTTCGGAATTACAAAATATCAGATACCGCGACGGCGAAATTGATGGATATACTTCGAGGTTGCATTATTTCAGCGACTGGATTTACAACAATGCACAAAAAAAGCTGGTTGCAAGAGTTTCAAAAGAAATCGCTGATATTCCTTATCCTCTCCAGGTGAATTTTATGAGCACTCATCCACAAAGTTACATTCAGTTAAAAGATTCAGCCTTGATTTCTGTAATCGCCAAACAGGAAAAAGAGATCTCCTCGCGAAAGATGTTTTATATTCCTGAAAACAGAATTGCCGAATTTGAAGATAAGCTTATGGATGGCGATATTGCCGGAATTACAACAGATATCGATGGTTTAGACATTATGCATGTTGTTATTCTGGTTTGGCAGGGCGGCCATGTTCATCTGCTGCACGGTTCATCGGCAGCCGGAAAAGTTATTCTTTCGGATGAAACACTGGAGGAATATTTAACAAGAAACAAACGGGCTACCGGAATTATGGTAGCAAGACCGGTGGAATAATGAATGTCGGATGATGAATATTGAACTGATCTATTTTATTTACAAGCGATGAATACCACTAACAGAATTTTAATTTCAATTTTACTCCTGGCCATTTTTTTAAATTCGTGTGAAGATAAACAACATGTCGTCCCTGACCGACCAAATATTGTTTACATTCTGGTCGATGATTTGGGTTATGGTGATATTTCTGCTTTAAATCCGGAGTCAAAAATCAGAACTCCCCGAATCGACCGGCTTTCAGAAGAAGGAATGGTTTTCCTGGATGCCCATTCCAATGCTTCAGTTTGCACACCTACACGATATGGTATTTTAACCGGACAGAATTGTTGGCGAAGTCGGATGAAGAGTGGAGTTTTGTTGGGTTACAGTCCTTCCTTAATTGAAGAAAACACAACCACAGTCGCACAATTTCTTCAAAATAAAGGATATACAACTGCATGCATTGGGAAATGGCATTTAGGAATTGATTTCAAACTTAAAAATGGCACCTACATCCACGGAGAACCAGGTGTGGAATTTACACGGGAGTTAATCGGTTTTAATGACTATGAAAAAATAGATTTTAGCCAACCTGCAAAAGGAGGACCGAAAGGTGCCGGATTTGATTATTCCTATGTACTTCCGGCATCACTCGATTTTGAACCCTATATGTACCTGGAGAACAATGTTGCTGTGGAAGCTCCGACTTCGTATACCGAAGGCAACGATTTGAATACCGAAATGTATGCAACCGGCGCGTTTTGGCGTCCCGGACAAATGGCGCCCTCTTTTAGTTTCGAGGGTGTTTTGCCAACATTCACAAGTAAAGCAATCGATTTTATTCAAGAGCAAAAGGATTCGGAGAACCCATTTTTTCTTTATTTCCCTATGAACGCGCCACATACTCCCTGGGTTCCTACCGATGAATTTAAAGGGAGTTCGGCAATTAATGAATATGGCGATTATGTGCAAATGGTGGACAATCAGGTGGGACAAATATTGGAGACACTAAAAGATAACGGGTTCGAAGAAAATACACTTGTTTTCTTTGCCAGCGATAACGGCGCCAAATGGGAAAAAGAATTTATTGAACGATTCAATCATCGCTCCAATTATACCTTTAGGGGAATGAAAAGCGATGTTTGGGAAGGAGGTCATCACATTCCGTTTATCGTAAAATGGCCCGGAAAAATTGAACGGGGTTCATCTTCGGATCAAACCATTTCTTTAACCGATTTTTTTGATACGGTGCGTAATTTATTTGAAACTAAAGACTCAGAAAAACCACAAGACAGTTTCTCCATTCTTTCCATTCTTCTGGGCAAGAAACAGGCGAATAATCGTCCACCTGTAATTCACCACTCCGGAAGTGGTAAATTTGGCATCCGTGACGGCGACTGGAAACTGATTGAAGGACTGGGATCCGGTGGTTTTTCAGAACCAAAAAACCCGAAACCCGGCACCGGTGACCCGGATGGTCAATTGTACAATTTAAAAACCGATCCGCAGGAAAAAGATAATCTGTATTTATCGCAGCCCGAAAAAGTAGAAGAATTAAAAGCAAAATTGAAAGAAATCAGGGGATATTAATATCACCAATTCCCTATGTTCTGTGGATATTGTGACCAAGTTAAGAATTGAACCATGAATAAAACAACAACACCCTTCATTCTCAGTTCTGCTAGCAACACTGATACTTTTTAGTTGCGAAGACAAAAAGCATGTAGTGCCTGATCGCCCGAATATTGTCTTCATTTTAGCTGACGATATGGGAATTGGCGATTTGAGTTGTTACAATCCGGAATCAAAAATTCCCACCCCTGCCATGGATCAACTGGCAAAAGAAGGTATGATGTTTATGGATGCACACACGAATTCAGCGGTTTGTTCTCCAACGCGTTACGGAATATTAACGGGGACTTATGCATTCCGGACACGTCTAAAATCGGGCGTTCTTTGGGGAAGTTCACAACCACTGATAAAAGAAGGCGAAGCAACTGTTGCAGCGCTGTTGCGAAAAAATGGATACAATACAGCTTGCATCGGGAAATGGCATTTGGGTTTAGGTTGGCAAACCAAAGAACCTGGAGTGGAATTAACCGACAACTGGCAGGAAGACAATAAAAAAATCGATTATACAAAACCTATATTGTCCGGGCCAAATTCCGTGGGGTTTGACTATTTTTTCGGAATTACCGGTTCGCTGGATATGCCGCCTTATTTATACATCGAAAACCAGTATGCCCTGGGAATTCCAACAGATATTACAAAGGAAGGTGGCCGCGAAGGTATGACAGTTCCCGGTTTTAAAGCAAAAAATGTATTACCCGATTTAACCACTAAGGCTGAAGAATATATCCGCCAGCAAACGCCCGGCAAGCCTTTCTTTTTGTATTTTCCACTCTCAGCGCCACATACACCGATTGTTCCTAATGACGAATTTCTTGGCAAAAGCAAAGCCGGAAATTATGGCGATTTTGTGGTTGAATGTGACTATACGGTTCAAAGAATTTCAAAAGCGCTAAAAGAAAAAGGCATGTATGAAAATACGCTTTTAATTGTAACTTCCGACAATGGCAGTTCGCCTCATGGTTTCCCAATCGAACAGGAAATTGAATACAAGCATAACACAAGCAACGGTTATAAAGGAAGAAAATCGCATTCGTATGATGGCGGTCATCGCGTAGCATTTATTGCGCACTGGCCAAAACGGATAAAGGCAGGAACAGTTTCGAACGAAGTAATTTGTTCCACCGATTTATACGCTACTGTTGCCGACCTTCTCGGACATGAATTAAACGTTGGTGAAGCACAGGATAGCTATAGTTATTTACCGGTTTTAAAAGGAGAATCCTATGAAAGTCCAATTCGCGAAGCCACAATTCATCATTCATTAAACGGCGATTTTTCGATTCGTAAAGGCGAATGGAAATACATCGATGCCAAAGGCCACGGTGGTTTTGCTCAAATAAAGGAACCTGTTCCCAACGACTCCATTCAGCTTTACAATATGAAAACCGATTATGCTGAAACTACAAATGTGTACCTTGAACACCCGGAAGTGGTAAAGGAATTGAAGGCATTATTGGAGAAGTACAAAACACAGGGTTACAGCAGGCCAAAATAATTGATTTAAGTTTTAACGAATGGTAGTCCACCAGTCAGAAAATTTCTGATTCTCGTCACCGAGATCAACCACTTCTCCTATAATTGGTGTTACCAGCTTTTGTTTCAACTCAACATTTAAAGCAGTGATTGTTTTTAATGGTGTATCCCAGGCATGATTTGCCAAAGCAAATTTTGAATTGTGAACCGGAAATAATCGTTTTGCATTTAAATCTTTGGCAGCCTGTAAAACCTCGTCGGGCATCATATGTATGTATTTCCAGCTTGTATTATACTGTCCGTTTTCGAGAATCGCTAAATCAAATTCGCCAAATTTATTTCCGATATCTGCAAAATGTGTATCATATCCTCCGTCACCACCAATAAATATTTGTAATGACGGAGTTTTTAAAACAAAAGAAGCCCAAAGTGTTTTATTTGGATTCGGACCACGGCCGGAAAAATGTCGTGCAGGTGTTGTGGTAATTTCAAAACCATCGCCCAACATCGTTCTTACGCCCCAGTCACTTTCTGTAATTATTTCCGCTTTGTAGTCCCATCGCTCCAAATGGGCGCCGTTACCGAGACCAGTAATTATTCTTCCAATATTTGGTTTTAACTTTTTAATTGTTTTAAAATCCAGGTGATCCCAATGATCGTGTGTAATTATTAAATAATCAATTTCAGGAATATCTTCAGCCGAATAAATATTACTTCCTTTAAATGCCTTAATCATAAACGAAAATGGCGATGCATTTCCGCAAAATACAGGATCGACAAGAAAAGTTTTTCCATCGATTTGCATAAAATACGACGAATGCCCAAACCAAACCAGAACATTCTGATCGGGACTTAATTCGAATAAATTGGTTTTCACGGATGGAATTGGCAGCTCGGGACGTCTGTTTTTCGCTTTTAGAAAATCAATAAAAATTGCGAATCCACCTTTTTCATTAGTCAGTTGCGGTGTTGGATGAAGATTCTGAAATTTTCCGTCTCTGTAATTCGGTGATTGTTCGATTCGTGCCAATCGCTCACCTGAAGGTAATGAGCCGAATTTTGCTGAACGTACGAATAAAAAAATAATGACAGCCGCTAAAATTAAGGTGGTAAAAAACATAATAAATCTTCTTCTTGTTTTCGTTTTCATTAACATTACACTTCTCTACCAGGGTAGACGATTTCCAGTACCAAATATTTTAAGGGATGGAAAGTTTTTTATCAGCCATTTTGCGACTTAAAATAACGCCGGAGTAAAACCTTTTTCAAATCGCGGACAATAACCTGATGGGCAACAATTTCGAGATGAGTATATTCAGGAAGCTCCACTTCGGCTTTGGCAATTTCGCGGTCGGTAATGTCTACCTGGTAAAGTACCGAAAGTAACAGATCGTAATTCCGTTCGATTAACAATGCAATCTGATGAACCAATTGGCTGTGAAGTTCTTTGTAGGCGGTTGTTGTATCTCCGGAGAATGTAATTTCAACTCCAAACATGCCGAAATCCTTGATGATTTGTTCGGCTGTTTCCTTTACGATTTCAGCCTGATTTAAATGTTGCGATACATTACTGTTATTTACCTGCGGCAGATTCATTTTCAATTTTTTATCAAAGCTATCGTAAAAATTTATTCCGGCAAACATATTCAGCTTTAGTCTTAGATACTGTTTTGAATTTATCCATTTATTCTATTATTCGTCTTTTTCACTTATTCTGCGGAAGAATTAAAAAATCCTGCAGTATCTGACGTAAATGTTAAACTGTGATTCTATATTACTGCTTACTTCAACATATTAACAATTTATATTCCGGCACATCCCCAAAAGCGTTGTACATATTCAGAATTAAATAAATTTGTGCAGAATTAAATTTGAAATTTCGAATGGACAATAAACCCGGTTAAAGCAATGAGTGATAGAAATAAAGCGGAGAATTCTTTCAGGAAATTAACAACCGAAGAAGAAATATTTAACAGCATAACCCATGGAATCGGAGCCTTTCTGAGCATCGCAGCTTCGGTATTTCTGGTTGCTTTAGCTGTGCTTAAGGGAAATATCTGGCATGTGGTAAGTTTTTCCGTTTACGGAAGTTCATTGGTTTTATTGTACCTGGCATCGACTCTCTATCACAGTTTTACAAAAGAGAAATTAAAAAACCTGTTTGCGCGCTTCGATCATGCAGCTATTTTTCTGCTCATCGCCGGAACGTATACTCCTTTTTTGCTCACATCGCTGCGGGGAACTTTTGGCTGGACCTTATTTGGAATTATCTGGGGAACAGCTTTGGCAGGCGTTGTAATTCGCTCGATTTACCTTAACCGTTTTAAAAAATTTATGGTTGCGCTTTATCTTGTAATGGGCTGGATGTTTGTTTTTGCAGCAAAACCGATGTTCCGGAGCTATGCCGGTTTCAAGTATGGTTTTTCTGCTTATCGGTGGTATTTCCTATTCCGTTGGGGTAATTTTTTATATGAACCAAAAAATGAAATACAGTCATGGAATCTGGCATTTATTTGTGCTGGCAGGTAGTGCATTTCACTTTTTTGCAGTATTGAATACCCTGAATTAAAGATTAATATAATTTTTCCCTGATAACCAAAGGTAGCTGTTTCCCATTCCATGTAAAATGACCTGACAATCCATCAGGCAATACAATAGTTCCCGTTATTCCATTTTCTCCATTTCTTTTTAAATCGAAAGAAATTGTTCCGGCAGGATGTGGCATTTTTCCCTTAATCTCCGTGAGTTCTCCCAAATGCGGTTCAATTTTTACCGTTTTAAATCCGTATGAAGCAGGTTCAATTCCGGCAACTGTAGCCAGAAAATCGTAATTGGGGCTTGCGCTCC
Source organism: uncultured Prolixibacteraceae bacterium (assembly GCA_963821855.1). GTDB lineage: Bacteria > Bacteroidota > Bacteroidia > Bacteroidales > Prolixibacteraceae > Draconibacterium. The sequence continues at coordinate 240,653 of CAWGFJ010000002.1, forward strand.
ACGCATGACAATCAGAACGTGTCGGGTCCGGTTTCTCGGCAAACGTTGTTAGCCCCATACCGAGCATTTCGCGCCATAATCCCAGCGTTTGCAAATAGTTATCTGCCAATCCGGCTTTTTTCAGCGCCCGGGTTAAATAAAACCTGAAATACATAGTAGGTTGAATGAGCGAGTTATCATTCCCGAACCTTGTAACAAATTCCTTCAATTCGTTTTCAGGAACAGCATCGTCGAGAACCGCAAAAATCTGTGCATGCATACTAAATTCGTCTTTATCGGGAGTATCGGCAAAATATTTCCTTTCAGAATCCCAGCATCTTTCGCGAACCGCGTTTACAAGATTTTGTGCTGTGTTTTTGTAATATTCAGCCTGTTGAGTATTACCTGCCCAACGAAATAACTCGGCAGCATGTTTTGCAGAATACGCTAAATGCAAACTTAAAATTGATGACTTACCATGAATCCCACCTTTGGGAACTCCGCCGATTTGTCGTTCAGGGCTCCACTCCCATTCATTTGCCCAGTCCACAAAATTCCAGTAACCTGTTCTTCCAAGTAATCCTGTTTCCTTGTCAATTCTTGTAATAAAAAACTGAAGCACATTATCGACTCCGTTTAGAAAAGAAGAAACGAACAAGGAATCATCGCGATGCATCCAATAATCGTGGACCATATCGACCCAAAAAAGTGAATACGGCGGAATTACCTGTGTGGTAGATGACGGATAACGGCTCATGGTTAAACCTTCGCTAAACCTTGAATCATCAAATAGCTGAATGGCTTTTCTCATCAATCTGTCATCGCCTGAAACATACAGCGAAATCAACGCCTGAATTCGGGTATCGCCAACATATTGCAACTGCTCGTAATACGGACAATCGTAATAATTCTCACCTGCGCAAAGACGAGCTGTGCGCCAGCCCACTTTCCAGATTTCTGCTAATTCAGGATCATCACTTTCAAAATCAGCATTCATCGTAAATGGATATCCTGTATATTCACTGTCGAAACTCTTTATTTCCAAAGGTTCGTTCTCAGTTTTTATCGTTACTTCAAGGTAACGCCAGGTTCTCAGCCAAAGCGGACGGAACAAGCGCTTATCGCCACCATCGGGCCAGAATATATCGGCATAACCACGCATTGTTTTTCCTTCGATCTCATTCCGGTTTCCTTTCTGGCGATTTTCATCAAAAAGCGCTTCCGCATATTTTAACTGAATTTTTGCCCCTTTTCCACCCGAAACAATCAATTCAGGATAAGCCGTGGTTAAAACTCCCTGGTCGAGCAAAAAAGTAACCGATTGATTTGCGGGTATTGTCAGCGATTGATTTCCCTTCAAAAAAGAATCGTCAACTTTAATATTTTCGGAACGCCTGACTTTTTCAAACTTTTGTTTCGTGGCATCCATTAATGGGATTTCGCGGGGCTGCAATCCCCAGTCGATTCCAGTACCCTCTTCTTTTGGCCGGCCACGTTCGAGCGTTTTCACAGTTTTCCACTCCGAATCATCAAAATCGGATTTTTCCCAGTTCCATGGGTATTTTTCGGCGTTTACCTCATCGCACGGGCCAACTACAACAAACTCACCTCCTGTTGTGCGACTATCGGCATTGGCAGGCGAGTACGCTTCGTTTTTAATTACTTTCCAGCCCGAACCTGTATTTACGATTTCCTCCTTTGCCGAATTTCCCTGAACTATAAAAGCGGTTCGCAAAGAATGTTGTGCCCAGGGTTTTAGGTTGGCAAAATTCCATACCACTGCAGCAATAACATTTTTGCCTTCATTTAAAAATGGCCTGATGTCCACACTTTCGAACCGCCAATGCATTAAATCGCCACGTGCCGGGCCAAAACAAACCGGTTCGCCATTTACAAATAATCGATAACGGTTATCTGCTGAAATGTGAATGATAAATTCATCGGGGATTTCACTTAAAGCAAACGTTTTTCGAAAATGGTAAACACCATAGTCCAGGCCTGAATCATCGGGATAAGTTATCCAATATGCTGACCAATATCCGGATAATAAATCAGGATTGATTTTCGACTTTGAGATATTTTCAATTGAAAATGTGTAAAGTGTGGCTAAAAGTAAAGCTGCAAATACGATCAGTTTTTTCATTTGGTTTAGCTGATTTAAAGTTTAGTTTAGTTTTTCAAATTTCCGGTAAGCTGCTTCCCAATCCAGCTTTGGCTTTGGCAGATATTCGGTTACTTCAAATGAATTTCGAACCACTTCGCGGATTTCACTTAACGAACTCACCTGCCCCAGAGCCTTTGCCTGCATCATTATGTTTCCCACAGCAGTAGCCTCAGTAGGTCCGGCATATACAGGAATTCCGATGGCATCAGCCGTTAGTTGATTCATCATTTCGTTATGAGCGCCTCCTCCGATAATATGCAGTTTTTCAATTCTATTTCCGGTAACCGATTCAATTTGTTTCAAGGTGAATTTGTATTTCAGTACCAGGCTATCATAGATACATCGCGCAATTTCATCTTTTGTTTCCGGAACTGGCTGGTTAGTTTCCTCACAATATTCCTGAATGGCTTTAGGCATATTTCCGGGATTTAGAAAACCGGCATCATCGGGGTTAATCAGACAACGAAATGGCTCAGCTTTTTGGCATAACTCCACAATTTCATGCCATTGAATTTCTTCTTCCATATCCCATATTCGTTTACATTCCTGAATCAGCCACATGCCCATAATATTTTTCAGAAACCGTGTGGTGCCTTCAACCCCGCCTTCGTTGGTGAAATTCATCGCAAGGGTTTTCTCCGAAACAAGCGGAACAGGGCTTTCAATTCCCAGCAACGACCAGGTACCTGAACTTAAATACGCCCAGTTTTCGCCTGTTGCCGGAACCGAAACCACTGCTGAAGCTGTATCGTGCCCGCCAACTGCAATACATGGAATTTCTTTGCTTCCCGTTTCTTCCGAGATTTCAGGTAAAATTGCGCCAAGTATATTTCCCGGCTGAATAATATCTTCCTTCAACCGATCCGGAATTTTTGCAGCTTCAAATAGCTTGTCTTCCCAAACCGGTTTTCCTGGTTTTAATAGTTGCGAGGTGCTTGCAATGGTATATTCGTTCTTTTTTACTCCTGTAAAAAATAGCTCAACACATCGGGCATAAACAAAAGACTTTCTGCAATTTTCAATCCTGAATAATTTGAACTCGTGGAAGCAAATAGCTGAAACAGCGTATTGAATTGCAGAAATTGAATTCCGGTTAAAAGATATGTTTCCTTTTTTGAAAGAATTTTGAAAAAGTCTTCCATTGAATTATCGGTCCGGTGATCGCGGTAGGCATAAGGCAATCCTATAATATTCCCTTCCGATTTAAAAGGGCATAATCAACTCCCCAGGTATCAATTCCAATCGAATTGGGTTGTATCCCAAATTCAGAAATACATTTTTTAAGTCCGGTTTTTAATTCATCAAACAAACTGAAGATATTCCAGAAATAATTTCCGTGGATATGCATCATTTGATTTTTAAACCGATGTATCTTCTTCAGCGTTAAATTATTATTCTCCAGAATTCCCAACATGGCCCTTCCGCTTGATGCGCCTAAATCGAAAGCAAGAAAATGGTATTTATTCATTTTTAGTTTTAAGATTTTCAATCGCAAACCAAAATAATCATTTTTAACGAAAACAGGTGTCCTGTCGTAGCCTGAGATTTTAGAAATTCCGTTAGTCACATTCATAACCTGTATGTTTTTAATGATATTGATTTATATGTGAATTTGGCGTAATTTGTCTGAAAATTAATATAAACAAGCAAAACATGAAAAATATATTCAAAACGTTACTCCTTCTTTTGTCCGCAATGCTTGTAATTCAATCTGTTCAGGGACAAGCACTTTTGCGAAAAATGCAGCAAAAAACGAATCGCAAGCTGGATCAGGCAATCGACAGAAAAATCGATGAAGCTATTGATAAAAAAATTGACGAAACGCTTGATTCAATCGATGGCGGATCCAGTTCAAACTACGAGGCAGACAAAGCCAAACGCGATGCCGAAAGAGATGCGCGTATGGCCCGTATTTTAACCGGCATATCGGGAGAGCCTGTTCCGTTTGAAGACAGTTATTCTTTTGCACATTTAATACAGATGCATGTCGAAAATTATAAAAAGTCGGGAAAGCTCGATGATTCGGGTGACATAAACATGTATTACAGCCCCGATTCGAAAAGCATGGCATACGAAATGGTTTCGGGCGATCTGGCACAACAGGGCGAGGGCATGTTTATTATCGATGCTGAAAACGGGGCCATGATTATTTTAAACGATGAAAATGGCGAAAAAACAGCCATTGTTTACGGGATGAGCGCATTTTTTCAATCTATGGGAGAAAGTTACAACCAGGAAGATATGGATTTTTCCGATTCGCCCGAGAGCTATCTTGACAATCCGAACGTAACAAAAACCGGTCGTACAAAAACGGTTTCAGGATATAGCTGCGAAGAATATAAATACAACGATGAAAATACAGAATCGGAAATGTGGATAACAAAAGATTTGAAAATGAATGCACAGGATTTTTTCAGCACGTTATTTAAAACCAGCAACTATGCCAATGGAATGGGATGGGGTTACCCAATGGAATCGACTTCAATCGACAAGAATTCTGGTGAAAAATCGTTTATGCAGGTAACAAAAGTGGATAAAAACTCCAATAAAAAATTTGCGATGAATGAATACCAGATTACGAATTTGGGGTCGTTTACCATGCCGTCCGATGAGGAGGATATTGAAAAGAAATAGCAGAAATGAAATTACCGGTTTCCAAATATCTCGAATTGTTTTGAATTAACTCCGTTGAAATTCAACTGTATATGTAATTGTTGCTGAATCCTCTTCTTTGAAAAACAAATCCTTTAGAATGAGCTTGTTTTTGGAAAGTTCAATAGCTATATCGAGCGAAGAGGTTTCTTCTTTTCCGGCAACAATAAAATCCAGCATTAAAATGGTTGAAGCGTCATTAATGGCCCATGTTCCGTTTTCGTTTTGAACGCCACAGCCTTTGGGAGTTAAAACCACTTTGCCATCCACAATTGTGATGTCATAAGTTATATCGGTAGATTCAAGTGTAAATTTTCTGTTGGAGGAGAAATTGGCTTTCATGGAAACGCAATCCATTTCCTGTTTTAAATCGGTATTTTTTATTCCGTCCAGATTCTCATCTACGGGTATGGATGTGGTAAACTTCACCGCTTCCCAATTTCCGGTTAGTTCTGATTCAGTTTTATCTTTTGAACAACCAATCACAAAAACAGTGAGCAACATTAAAATTGAAGTCTTTTTCATGATGATTTGTTGGTTTTTATCGGAGTTGAAGATAAACAATTATTTCTCACATAGCTGCATTTCAGCATTGATTAAATGATGCAAACGTGGTAAAGAGCAGTTTTTTATCTGATGAATATCCTAAAAAAGGTAAATCTAAATCATTACTTTTATCAAAAATCAAAAATTAACGTGTTATGGCAAAAATCAATAAATCCGATGCATTGGATTATCATCAGAAAGGACGTCCCGGAAAAATAGAAGTTGTGCCCACAAAACCGCATAATACACAATACGATTTATCGCTGGCATATACTCCAGGTGTTGCGCAACCCTGCCTCGAAATAAAAAAAGACGTTCATAATGTGTACAAATACACCTCCAAAGGAAACCTCGTTGCTGTTATTTCCAATGGAACGGCTGTTTTGGGATTGGGCAATATTGGCCCCGAAGCGGGCAAGCCGGTAATGGAAGGAAAAGGTTTATTGTTTAAAATTTTTGCCGATGTCGATGTTTTCGATATTGAAGTGAATGAAACGGATCCTAAAAAGTTTATTGAAGTTGTAAAAGCCATTTCGCCGACTTTTGGCGGAATTAACCTGGAAGACATTAAAGCACCCGAATGTTTTGAAATTGAGGAAACTCTAAAAAAGGAACTAAACATTCCGGTTTTTCACGACGATCAGCATGGTACGGCTATTATTTCGGCAGCCGGATTATTAAATGCGCTGCATATCAACGGGAAAAAAATAGAAGATATAAAAGTGGTTGTTAACGGCGCGGGCGCTGCGGCAGTCTCCTGTGCGAAGCTTTATATTAGTCTTGGCGCAAATCCGAAAAACATTGTGATGCTTGACAGTAAAGGTGTTTTAAACCGTGAAAGAACCGACCTGAATAAAATAAAACAGCAATTTGTTACTGAAAGAAAAATTTCGACTTTGGAAGAGGCTTTTGTCGATGCCGATGTATTTCTCGGCTTATCGGTCGGAAATGTCGTCAACAAGAGAATGATTCGCTCGATGGCCAAAGATCCGATAGTTTTTGCCATGGCGAATCCAACACCGGAAATATCATACGAAGATGCCACAGATGTACGAACCGATATTATTATGGCCACCGGAAGAAGCGACTATCCGAACCAGATAAATAATGTACTTGGCTTTCCGTTTATTTTCCGGGGTGCGCTGGATGTTATGGCTACAACCATTAATGAAGAAATGAAGATTGCTGCGGTAAAAGCCCTGGCCTCACTGGCGAAGGAATATGTGCCTGAAATTGTGGCAAAAGCCTATAACAAACAGAATATAGTTTTTGGAAGAGACTATATTATTCCAAAGCCTTTTGATTACCGGCTCATTACAACCGTATCTTCGGCGGTGGCTAAAGCTGCTATCGATTCGGGAGTGGCACGCAAAAAAATAAAAAACTGGACCACATATACCCAGGATTTGACCAATCGGCTCGGATATGACAACAAACTAATTATGTCGATTCGGAACAAAGCAAAACAAGAACCCAAAAGGGTAGTGTTTGCCGAAGCCAATAATTTTAAGGTACTTAAGGCTGCCCAATTTGTTCTGCGTGAAGGAATCGCTCATCCTATCCTGTTGGGAAGCGAAGAAAAGATAAAATCCCTGATAAAAGATAATCAACTTCAACTGCCGAATGCTACCATAATAGATTTGTTTACTTCGGTTTCCGACGAAAAAAGGCATAAGTACGCAAAACTTCTTTACGATAAAAGAAAACGAAACGGACTTACTTATGAAGAAGCTGTGGAAAAAATGTATCACCGCGATTATTTTGGAACAATGATGGTTGAAACCGGTGAAGCTGATGCATATATTTCCGGATTTTCAAGAAAATATGCCGATACAATCCGCCCGGCTTTGGAAGTAATTGGCGTTCGTGAAAAGTGTAATCATGTGGCAGGAATGTATATTCTGATTACAAAAAGAGGGCCTATCTTTCTGGCCGATACCACTATTAATATGAATCCTGATGCTGAAACTCTTGTGGACACTACCATGCTTACCGCTTATGAAGTGCAGCGTTTTAACGCCGATCCCAAAATCGCAATGCTTTCCTATTCCAATTTTGGCGCATATAAAGGAAAAGGCAGTCCGGCAAGAGTTAAGGAAGCGGTTAAAATACTTCACGAAAAATATCCCGACTTAATGGTGGATGGCGAAATGCAGGCAAATTATGCGCTTAACGGTAAATTACGATATAAGCGGTTTCCTTTTAACAAACTGGGTGATGCCGATGCCAATGTGTTGATTTTTCCGAATTTAAGTTCAGGAAACATCACTTATAAGGTTTTGCAGACTGTAGGTGCAGCGGAAGCTATCGGACCTGTTTTAATGGGAATGAATAAACCGGTGCATATTTTACAGCGCGACTGTTCGGTACGTGAAATTGTAAATATGGTAGCTATTGCTGTTGTCGATGCGCAATCGGTGATGGGTGAATGCCCGGAATAAAAGATTTGTTATAGCGATTTATGCAACCCATCGTTACCTATATTTGGCATTACTTCCTTTTATAGTTTTTAAGCCATTTTCCCCAATTTCCGAAATAAGAATTAGCGTCATACATGTTCTAATTCATTTTTTCGCTTTACTTTTGAATTTGAAACAAAAATTCTGATATGGATAAATATCCTTCGAAATTATTGGAGAATGCGGTTAATGAATTTTCAAAGCTGCCGGGAATAGGCCGTAAAAGCGCGCTGCGACTGGTATTACATCTGTTAAGGCAGGACGTTGAATCGGTCAATGCTTTTGGAAACAGCTTAATTCAGCTTCGAAACGAAATAAAACATTGCAAGGTTTGTCATAATATTTCCGACACTGAAGTCTGCCAGATTTGTTCCAACTCTTCGCGAAACGTAAGCGTTATTTGTGTGGTTGAAAATATACGTGATGTTTTATCGGTGGAAAATACACAGCAATATAATGGTTTGTATCATGTTCTTGGCGGCATAATTTCTCCGATGGATGGAATCGGCCCGGCAGATCTTGAAATTGAATCGTTGATTGAGCGAACTAAAAATGATGAAGTAACAGAAATCATTCTTGCGCTTTCCACAACCATGGAAGGCGATACAACCAATTTTTATATTTTCCGGAAGTTGAAAGATAAACCAGTGAAAATAACCACCTTGGCACGTGGTGTTTCTATCGGCGACGAGCTCGAGTATACCGATGAAATTACGCTGGGACGCTCGCTTACCAACCGTGTGTTATATGAAAGTTCGCTTGGAAGATAGGCAAACCTGTATTTCGGGTTTTTACAAATCAAAAGGAATATTTACATTTGAATTTCATTGAAAAAAATAATTCAAAAGGGCTTCGGAAAAAAATGAAAAAAGGCATCTCGAAATTCTTCAAAATTTAACCATGAAACTTTCTGTAATTATTGTTAACTATAATGTAAAACATTTTCTGGAGCAATGTCTGCATTCGGTTTATAAAGCTTTAAAGGAGATTGATTCTGAAGTTTTTGTGGTGGACAATAATTCGGTCGATGGTTCAGGACAACTGGTAAAGGAGAAATTTCCATTGGTAAATTATATTGGGAATAAGGAAAACGCAGGATTTTCGCGAGCCAATAACCAGGCCATTAAAAAATCCACAGGAGAGTATATTCTCTTGCTGAATCCTGATACAGTGGTGGAAGAAGATACCTTTCAAAAAGTTATCCGATTTATGGATGAACATCCCGAAGCTGGTGGATTAGGGGTGAAAATGATAGACGGAAAAGGGAATTTTCTGCCGGAATCAAAGCGTGGCCTCCCTACCCCATGGGTTGCATTTTACAAAATATTCGGAATTTCAGGCCTTTTTCCAAAGTCGAGGAAATTTGGCAAATACCATCTCTCTTATCTCGATGAAAATAAAATACATGAAGTAGATATTCTGGCTGGCGCTTTTATGTTGTTGCGTAAAGAAACGCTTGATAAAACCGGATTGCTGGATGAAGCATTTTTTATGTATGGCGAAGATATCGACCTGTCGTACCGGATAATCAAGAACGGTTATAAAAACTATTACTTTCCTGAAACAACGATTATTCACTATAAAGGCGAAAGCACAAAAAAAGGATCGTTAAATTACGTGAAGGTGTTTTACAATGCCATGATTATTTTTGCGCGAAAGCATTTTTCGGGTGGTAAAGCCGGAATGTATGCATTTATAATTCAAATGGCCATTTATTTGCGTGCGTTTATTTCGGTGTTAAAACGTCTGATGGGAAATATCTGGTTGCCTTTTTTCGATGGCCTGCTCATTTTCACCGGCTATCTTTTCATTACACCTTACTGGGAAAACGTGCGTTTCAATAAGGGTTATTATCCGTCGGAGTTTATTCAAATTGTTGTGCCTTTATATATTATAACCTGGTTGCTTGGCATCCTCTTTTCAGGTGGTTATAAAAAGCCGGTTAACCTTTATAAGCTCCTGCGTGGCCTGCTTTGGGGAACAATTTCTATTCTGCTGATTTATTCATTAGTAGATGAACGTTTCCGCTTTTCGAGAGCATTAATTTTGCTTGGCGCTGATGTGGGCGGTTATCGTATTATTGATTTTCCGTTTAATGCTTCACTGGCTGCGGTTTAAGGGATTTCGGCTAAATATAAAAAAGTTGAAAAGAATTGCCATTGTCGGGCATAGTGCAGAAGCCGCGCGTGTAAAACAGATTTTGGAAAAAACCCAGATACAGTCGGAACTGGCAGGTTTTATCGCTATCGATTCCAATGATAAGGGACAAATGTATATCGGACAGCTCGAGCAGCTTTCAGAAATTATTCGAATAAACCGCGTTGATGAAATTGTTTTTTGCGCTGAAAATATCAGTTCAGGCCGGATTATCCGTGCTATGCTTGATTTAACGCAGCTCAATGTAGATTACAAAATTGCACCGCCGGAAAGTATAAGCATTATCGGGAGTAATTCCATTCACACTGCCGGCGATTTATATATCGTGAATGTAAATGCCATTTCTAAAAAATCGAATAAACAAAAAAAGAGATTGACCGATATTGTACTTTCGTTGTTCATGTTGCTGACATCGCCATTAACTATATGGTTATTCAAAAATAAAATAAACTATCTCTCCAACCTGGTAAACATTTTGGTCGGAAAAGAATCGCTGGTTGGATATATTCCGGATGCACATACCTTTAAAAATCTGCCGGAAATTAAATCAGGCGTACTGAATCCTTCGTATCTTTTCAAGGAAATTAAGCTCGATGCAGAAAAAAAATCGAGGCTTAATATGCTTTATGCCAAAGATTACCGTATATTGACAGATATTGAAATCCTGTTAAAGGGATTTAGAAATCTTGATAAATAATTCCCGATGGTATGAGCATTAGAATTAAATCTCACCAGGCAAAGCAGATTCAAAATCATGCAAACCCGCCTGAACAATATTACCGGTTCGGTTTCATACATTGCCATAACCTACAAACAATTTTAATGGTATGAAAAACCAGCTTACATACAGGAATGTTTCACTTCGCCCGATTGAACCCGACGATATTGAATTGCTTTATCAGTGGGAAAACAACATGGAAATATGGGAAGTGAGCAATACCAGGACTCCTTATTCAAAATATATTCTTGCCCATTATTTAAAGGAATCGGCGAAAGATATTTACGAAACAAAACAATTGCGGCTTGTTATTCTGAAGGAAAATAATATTCCGGTGGGAGCAATTGATTTATTCGATTTTGAACCTTATCATTTGCGGGCAGGAGTTGGCATTTTAATACATAAAACCGAAGATCAGAATAAAGGATATGCCTCGAATGCGCTTTCAGTACTTTCAAACTATTCGTTTGAAACATTAGGGTTAAAACAACTTTTTGCCAATATTGCTGCCGATAATGGAAAAAGCATTTATTTATTTGAAAAAGTTGGTTTTGAAAAAGTTGGAGTAAAAAAGAACTGGTTAAAAACCTGGGATGGCTGGAAAGATGAAATTCTTTTTCAGAAGATGTTGGGTTGATTAATTTTCCTGAATCATTCATTTATTCACAAGCACACCTTCTTTTATTACCTGGTGGAAAAATGGTGATATATATTTATTATTTAACCAATCTTTTTTCGTATAAACCAGGAGAGAAATAACCTCGCCAGATTCGAGTTCCAAATCCGTAATTGGTTCCCTGAGTTTCATTTCATATTCAAACGTTATTTCTTCTTTTGGCGAAACTGCAAGTACATCCCAATCAGAATCGGTACGAAAATCTCCCCTGACACGCGAGCCATAGAGATAGATTTGCATTTCAGGCTCAATGTTCAGTAACCCTTTCTTAATGCGATTGATGATGATATTTGTTTCCATAATTCAAATATAAATTATTTATCAATCAATAAAACAATTATTTATGGCTTTCGCCTCATAAAGCCGTAAGATTAAATGCTGCCAAATTATATATTTTGTTCGGCCTTTGTTTTGTTTATATTCGATATTCGCGAATATACGCCATAGCTTAAATGAATTTTTTGATGTGCTGTTTTTACTCATTTGCTAAAATTCCGGGATTTCCGTTAAATACCTGTAGCTGTTGTTTGTATAATCTATTTCGCAGGCAAAATGCTGCATACCATTTGTAACAACCACATTTTTAACTTTTAAAGCCATATTATAACGAACCACCTGATCGAACGTTTCCTGTGTAATTTTTACATAAGGCGCTTTAAATTCCGAAATTAATAATGGTTGTCCGTTTCGGTTGTAAACCAGCAAATCGAAACGCCGTTGGTTCCCATTTACCACAATTTTTTTTTCAACTGCCATTAATGTTGCGGGATAATTTTTTCGCTTCTTTTAAATACATTGAATAAAATTTTGCCTTACCCATTCTTCGGGTGTATAACAATAAATTTTTTTCGAATAGCATCAAAAATCCAGGTTCTGTCATCCTCATTTTTAATTCTGAAAATGGTATTCAGGTAAATTCAGTTTTTGCATTACTTTTTCATTTTTCAGTATTGCTGTCTTTGGCTGAAGCTGGGTAAAAATGTACATTTGCATCTGCACCGAACCAAAGCAAAAAACTTTTGTTCAAAGGTAAAATTAAACGTTTAATGAAGACTAAAAAAGAGATTGTTGAAAACTGGCTTCCGCGTTATACGGGGAAAAGACTGGAAGATATCGGAAAATACATTTTACTCACCAATTTCCAGGGTTATGTTGAAAAGTTTGCTCAACGATTTGAAGTGCATGTTGATGGTGTAGATAAAAATATGCCCAATGCAACCGCTGAAGGAATTACCATTATCAATTTTGGAATGGGCAGCCCGAATGCGGCAACTATTATGGATTTGCTAAGCGCCATAAGGCCTAAGGCGGTATTGTTTTTGGGGAAATGCGGCGGCTTGAAAAAGAAAAACAAACTCGGCGATTTAATTCTTCCGATTGCAGCCATCAGAAACGAAGGAACTTCAAACGATTATATGCCGCCCGAAATTCCTGCCTTACCCGCTTTTAATCTGCAACGGGCTGTTTCGCATATTTTCGTAATTCAGGAAAAGATTACTGGACAGGCGTTGTATTTACCACCAACCGAAGGGTATGGGAATTTGACAACCGCTTTAAAAAGCATCTTACAAAAACACGGGCAATTGCCATCGATATGGAAACGGCAACGTTTTTTACCGTTGGATTTTCCAATCAAATTCCAACCGGCGCTTTATTGCTTGTTTCCGACCAACCCATGATTTCCAGCGGCGTTAAAACCACCGAAAGCGATCTTGTGGTATCTGTACAGTTTGTCGATCAACATATCGATGCAGGAATAAGAGCGCTTTTCGAAATAAAAAATAACGGACTTTCTGTAAAACACCTGAGATTTTAAGATGGAATTCGAAGCAATTATTCAGAATCTGAAAAAAAACATCATTCATCCTATTTATCTGTTACAGGGTGAAGAGCCTTATTATATCGATCTGATTTCGGATTATATTGAAAAAAATATGCTGACCGAAGCGGAAAAAGGATTTAACCAAACGATATTTTACGGAAAAGACTCCAATCCGGTAACCGTTGCAGAAAGCAGTATGCGATTTCCGATGATGGCCAGCCGGCAGGTTATTATAGTTAAGGAAGCACAAAGCCTGGCAAAAATAGAAACGCTTTCATCCTATGCTGAAAAACCTTTGGCATCAACGGTTTTAGTATTGAATTACAAATATAAAAACCTCGATTCGCGAACAAAACTTTTCAAGGCGATCAAAAAAAATGGGGTTGTTTTCACATCCGAAAAGCTGAGAGATTACAAGTTACCCGCCTGGATTGAAAATTACCTCGGAAAGCATAATTTTACCATTTCACCGCAAGCGCTCAAATTCTGGTTGCTTATCTCGGAACCGATTTGGGAAAAGTCTCCAATGAACTCGATAAACTTATTATTGCGGTTAAAGACACAAATAAAATTAATGCCGGGCATATTGAAAAAAATATTGGTGTAAGCAAAGATTTCAATGTGCTGGAACTGCAAAATGCCCTGGGAGAAAAAGATGCATTGAAAGCGAACCAGATTATACAGTATTTTGGTGCAAATCCCTCGCAAAACCCAATACAGAAAACTATTGCCAACCTGTATTTTTATTTTTCAAAATTGTTTACCTATCATTTTTTGAAAGATAAATCCGAAAGAAATGTAGCTGCAAAGTTACGATTACACCCATATATTGCGAAAAGCTATATTGCCGCGGCAAAAAAATATTCGCCAACAAAATTGTATGAAATCATGGGAATTTTGCGCGATTACGATATGAAAAGCAAAGGCTATGAAATTTCCACCATGGTTGACACGTTGGATTTACAAAAAGAAATGATTTATAAAATTTTGCATTAATGGTTACATACATTCTCATTGGAATTACAGCTGTTATTTCGTACCTGGCTTTTACCAACCGCGAAATGGCAGAAAAAATGCAATTCAATGCTGCGCGCGTTGTTCATCAAAAGGAGTATTACCGGTTAATATCACATGCATTTGTGCATTCCGGCTGGACGCACCTGGCTGTGAATATGCTGGTTTTATATTTCTTTGGCAGAGGTGTGGAGCAGTACTTTTCGCTCCATTTTGGTAACCGCGCTACAGCCTATTATCTGTTGCTTTATTTTGGCGGCATTTTGGTAGCAAACCTTTGGAGTTTAATCACGCAGAAAAATAATTATTATTATAATGCAGTCGGAGCATCAGGGGCTGTGTCGGCAGTGTTATTTGCCTTTATCTTTTTCGACCCGTGGGAAATGCTGTATCTTTTTATGATCGTGCCAATTCCAGGAATATTGTTTGCGGTGGGTTACCTTGTTTATTCATATGTAATGAGCAAACGAAAAATGGACAATGTGGCACACGACGCGCATTTTCTGGGAGCTGTTTTTGGGTTTGTTTTCCCAATTATACTTGAACCAAAGTTGTTTGGGCAATTCATCGATCAATTGTTTTCCTTTTTTTAAAAGTTCAACCGGCAGCTAAAATACATTCCAATGGATTTTGTAATTATAAACGGCGAAATAATTCGTAAAGAGGAAGCGAACCTCACAGTGTTCATTTGGGAAAATCCGTTTGTGTTTCATCATAAAAGCTGGTTTGGTTTTGGCGGAATTCCTTTGTTTTTTGAAAACCTTGCTCTTTTAAAAGAAGAACTCGAAATATTCGGCGCTGAAATTCCACAGCTATTTAATCAGCACGTGAGCTATTCCGGATTATCAAACGCATGCTGAACAAGAATAAGTTCTTTCGTTCGGGATACATTCATTTTCATTTTTTTATATTGAACAGCAAAACAAACTTTGTTATTACCGGCATTCCTTTCGGCGAGTTTGAATTCCCTTTTCCGGAACAGGGACTCCTTTTGTGTTTTTCAGATTTAAAAAGAGATCCGGGAAATCCATATAACCAGTACGGAATTTTTAATGAGCTGACTTTGCTGGCGGAAAATAAAAGCATTCGTGAAACACATTATCAAAATTCAATATTCTTAAACATTTACGATATGGTTTGCGATGCCGGTAATTCCAACCTGTTTTTAATTTCGGGAAATACATTAATTGCACCTTCGCCTGAAACGGGTTGCATTAATGATATTTTGCGAAATATTATTCTTGAAATTTCTGAAGAATTAAAACTGAAAATTCTCGAATCGGATCGAATTACAAGAGAGGATGTACTTAAATCGAATGAAGTTTTCCTTGCCGGCGAAAGAAATGGTTTTCAATGGGTAATGGGCGTTGAAACCAAAAGGTTTGTCCGTCATAATTCGGTGAAAATTTATCAAAAATTAAATGAATTTTTAAAGGAAAAGGTTTCCTAATTATAGGTAGGGTTTTCGGGGAAATTTTCCCAGATGGTATAACGTGTACCTGCTTTTTTAACAAAATCAGTCCACGATTTTTCCGATGTGTCACTAATTATTGCTTCTTCATCCACATCGTTCACAAGCCACGAATTTTCCTTAATTTCATTTTCGAGCTGCCCGGCGTCCCAACCTGAATAACCAAGAAAGAAATGAATATCGGCTGATTTAATCAATCCCTGCGAAATCTGATTTTTCAGTGTATCGAAATCGCCACCCCAGTATAAATCGCCCAATACCTGAATACTTCCGGGAAGCAAGTCGCCCAGCTTATGGACAAAAAATATGGAATCGGCAGAAACAGGGCCACCAAGAAATACCTGTGCTTCAAAATCGGGAAAATCCAGAAAAACATCCTGAAGCTGAAATTCGATAGGTTTATTCAAAATAAATCCTACCGCGCCTTTATCGCTGTGTGCAACCAGAAAAATTACTGAACGGCTAAAATAATCGCCGGGTAAAAATGGCTCCGCAATGAGTATTCTGCCCTTTTGTGGTGGAATATTGTTGGTTTTAATTTTGAATATATCGAGGTTTTCTTTCATATAAATTGCTTGTGCTTCTTCATAATAACATAATTGTAAATCAGAATATAAAACACTTAGTTTTAAAAAATTGTTTTACCTGAACGATAATTACAACAGCAAGATAAAAAAAATTGGCTATCAATCAAACAGTTAGAGCAATAACAAAATGTTAAAAACAATTTATTAATATTAATTTCGAAAATGTAATATGAAATATTATGATATAAGCGGTTTCATGTTTAATCTCCGCGATATATTGGAAAATAACTAAGTTACTTATTTGTCAACCACTATAAAAACATCTTCATCGGGTTTTGACATAAAATATTGCTCGCGCGCAAATTTTTCCAAATCGGAGATTCCTGAATTTAAATCTTCAAGCTTTTGTTTATCGGCAACTATTCGTTCTTTGTAAAAGTCTTTTTGTTCCGTGAGTTCATTTAGCCGTTGGCGGTTTTTCTGGTGAGATACAAGACTGTTTTCATCGAAGAAAATTATCCAGGCAAAAAATAAAACCAGTGCCACAACATATTTTCTGCGCACCATTTTTAAAAATCCATCTTTTATTTCCTTCCAGCTCATATGCAAAATTATTCAACAAAAATAATCGATTGCCAGGTCATAAAAAAGGGCGCCGGATAAATTTCGACACCCTTTTATAAACAATATGGCGTTTATACTAATCATTATCCGCTTGAAAATTCGGATAGGTGTAGTTTTTCGGCATTACAAAAGTTTCCTTAATGGTACGAATCGATGTCCAGCGCAACAGGTTAAAAATTGAACCTGCCTTATCATCAGTTCCTGAACCACGCGCTCCGCCAAATGGTTGCTGGCCCACTACGGCGCCGGTTGGTTTATCGTTGATATAAAAATTACCCGCACAGTTTTCGAGACGTTTGGTAATTTTTTCGATGTTATACCGGTTTTGCGAAATAACTGCACCTGTTAAAGCGTAAATGGAAGTACTGTCGAGTATATTCAGCGTTTCATCCATTTTTTCATCTTCATAAACATAAACAGTTAAAACCGGCCCGAATAATTCTTCCTCCATAGTTACATATTTTGGATTTTTAGCAAGAATTACCGTCGGTTCAATAAAATAACCTTTTGATTTGTCGCAGTTTCCGCCAAAAATAACTTCGGCATCGTCATCTTCGCGGGCACGATCGATAAAACCCTTAAGTTTATCAAACGACTCTTCATCGATAACTGCATTCACAAAATTGGTAAAATCTTCCGGCGGTCCCATTTTTACGGTTGCCAGCTCTTTTCCCAGTTTTTCCTGAACATCAGGCCAGATACTTTCCGGAATATAAGCTCGCGATGCAGCGGAGCATTTTTGACCCTGGTATTCGAAAGCGCCTCTTAGCATTGCAATTGCCAATCCGTGGACATCGGCAGAGTTATCGGCAAAAATAAAGTCCTTGCCACCGGTTTCACCCACAATTCTTGGATATGATTTGTATTTGAAAATATTATCGCCAATGGTTTTCCAGATACTTTGAAATACGCCTGTAGAGCCGGTAAAATGAATTCCTGCAAAATCGGGATGTGTTAGCACGCTATTTGCAGCTACCGGACCAGATGCAAAAACAAGATTGATTACACCATCAGGTAAACCTGCTTCCCTGAAAATTTCCATGATTACTCCTGCAGAATAAACGGCCGTTTTCGAAGGTTTCCAAACCACCACATTACCCATTAAAGCAGGCGCTGCCGGAAGGTTTCCTGCTATCGATGTAAAATTGAAAGGCGTTAGCGCATACACAAATCCTTCCAAAGGCCGGAATTCGTTATAGTTCCACATTCCACTCGCCGATTCAGGTTGAATTTTATAAATATCAGTCATTACCTGAACTCCAAACCTGAAAAAATCTGCCAGTTCGCAAGCTGCGTCAATTTCGGCCTGAAAGGCATTTTTTGACTGGCCAAGCATAGTTGCGGCGTTAATTTTGTCGCGGTAAGGACCGGCAAGTAAATCGGCTGCTTTTAAAAATATGGAAGCCCGGTGTTGCCACGCCAGATTTGCCCAATCAGCTTTAGCAGCCAATGCAGCATCTATTGCCATTTCTACATGGCTTGCGTCGCCCTGGTTATAAAATCCTAATGTATGTTCAATATCGTGTGGAGGAAACATCCTGACTTTACGATCGGTAAATACATCCTTTCCTCCAATCACCATCGGAAGATCCACTTCCATCGAATTCATTTCGGCAATTTTCGCTTTTAACGACTTTCTTTCAGGCGTTCCCGGAGCATAGCTTAGAACAGGCTCGTTTTTCGCTACCGGCACATTAAACATTCCTTTTGGCATAATTCTATTTTTTTTATTCTAAATTTTTTATCAATTTGTGCAAAATTACAGATTCCGTGTTAGCAAAATCATAACAAAAATCAGTGACTAAAAAAAATATGGATAATCAATCATCTCATTTACAGATATGTAATATTTTTGTAAACAAAAACAAAACAAATGTCAGTTTTCTAAATTCGGGCTTTTTGGAGTTTAGAATATGAAATTTTAAAAAAGTTGGCTCATTATTTTAGCTTTATATCTAACTTTAGTTGATTGATAAATTCATTATATAACATATTATCCAATAAGCTCTGGAGTACACACTCAATCAGGGAAACAAAAACGCTTTTTCAGCTTCTCATTTTATGGGCGGTAATGGTATTTATTTCCATTATCTTTCTGGTATACAATCTTGTTTTTCAATCCGGTGAATTCTGCATTATTTGCAATATTGTATTAATTGTACTGCCGGTACTTGCCACAATTTGCACCTTAAACGGAAGGTTAAACTGCTCCTTAAATGTGATTTTTGCGATTCCATTAATTTTATATGCCTACTACTTTTCCGATTTTAATGCGCATGCCCCTTTAAATGAAACTATTAATTACACACTTATCTGGTTGCTGGCAGGATTTATCTATTTGATTTTCCTTTCGCCATCGAATGTACGAATCCGTTCCTTCTTTTTAATCGGTTTACTCGCGCTTGGTTTTCACCTGATGAAAGCAAATATGCTCTGGGATTCAATTATTTCAACAAAACCGATTGTAGCTCACCCACTGATTATTTATGTACTTTTTTCGCTCGTATTTTATCTATTACGAATAAAACTGAATAAGATAATCAAAGCTCAGAATAAAGAAATTAATGCCACAAAACAAAGTATTTCGAAGGTTTTACAGGATTCGGCATTTTCGATTGCACAATTACGGGCCGAACGCGATGAAGAAGGAAATATCATTCATTTTACTGTTGAAAGGGTGAACAACACATTTGAATCCAGCTTTAAAATTAACCTTTATGAAGTGCAGGATCAAAAAGCCGACTATATTTTCAATTTGATTTTTAAACATAAATTCGATCTGAACAAAATAATTCAGAGTAAGCAAAAACGTCATCGTGAATTTCATGCCGTTCAACTCGAACGCTGGTACAATATTCATGTGCTTCAACCCGATTACAACCAGTTTTTTATTCTATTTGAAGACATTACCAAAATAAAAGATAAAATTGCCGATTTGGAAGAGAGCAAACGCAGATATAAAGTTTTGCTCGAAGCAATTCCCGATATATTCTTTGTAATTGACAAAGATGGTACTTATGAAGATTTTGTCATTAAGGAAAGCGATCTGTTTAAAGTGGAAGATGCCAATATTATAGGAAGTACAATTTTTGATGTTGGTTTCCCCGGTAATATGGCCGATAAGATTTACAGTTGCATACAAACTTCAGTAAAAACCAATTCAATCGAAAGTATTGAATATCAAATGAACACACCAAACGGAACCTTCCTGTTCGAAATGCGGCTCGCGAAATTAAATAACCACTCGGTTATTTCGGTGGCACGCGATATTACCAAACGGAAAACTGCCGAATTCAAACTGGAAAAAGCGCTGATAAAAGCTGAAGAATCAGACAGGTTGAAATCGGCATTCCTTGCCAACCTTTCGCATGAGATACGTACGCCAATGAACGTGATTACCAACTTTACGCGAATGCTTGCCGAAACCGATATGGAACAGGAAGATAAGCTGGAAATTACAGATGCAATTGCACAAAACGGGAAGCAGTTGATGAATATGATTGACAATACCATTCATCTTTCGAAAATTGAAACTCAAACCGTTACTATCGATCATAAATTCTGCGCAGTAAATGCCTTGCTTCGAAATATTTACAATCAGTATTTAATTATTATTCCCGATTCGAAGAATATCAGGCTAAAATTAAAAGTCGATGTTCCAAATAAGGAGTTTGGTTTTGAAACCGATCAGGCAATTTTAAGTGAAACGATTTCGCTGCTTGTTGATAATGCTGTAAAATATACCATGCAAGGTGAAATTACCATTACATACGAAATGATTCGGAATGAATGGATAAAGTTTATGGTTTCGGATACAGGAATCGGAATTCCGGTTGAGGAGCACAAGAATATTTTCAGAAGGTTTTATAGGGTGACAAACCAGATAAATGAAGCAACTCCGGGATCCGGTTTAGGATTACCAATTGTACAACATTACGCTGCGCTTCTTGGCGGAGAACTTGAATTTACATCGGAACCCGGAAACGGATCGTCGTTTTGGTTTTCACTGCCATTTAGAAACGGGAAGGGGTTTTTATCGGTGGTGAAATAACTTATTCATCGGTTCAGGCGAAAATTCAACATTGTCGATTAACATCGAAAATAACATCACTTCGCAATTAGGATTCTCATAGAATTTATTTTCAAACGAGAGCAAACCGGTTGAATTTAAAATCAATTCTCCTTCGAATTCAACACGCGGTAAGCCACCAACTGGTCGTAACGCCCTGAAAAGTCTTTGTAGTAAACAAAAATCTGGTAATCGTTTTCGGCTTCCCAAAAGCTTCCTTCAATATTTGCATTGTCGGCAACCAGCGAACCCTGGGGAACATAAACATACATGTAATTGTAGTAGCCTTGCTTCAATAATAATGTCAGTTCGTAAGCTCCCGAATCGAAATTCCATGTCATTTCGTTGCTTTTGTTTGCATTCCAGCCGCTTAGCGCTCCAAAAACATTTACGGTGCCGCCGAGTAACGGAGTCTCCAGTGGTAAAGTAAAATGAACAAACGTATAATCGCATTCGGTATCGAAATCGCGCACCTCCGGATCCTGGCTTTCAATTACATATTTCCCGTTCATATCCTTATATTGAAAATAATTCTTATTGGCACGCACCGCATCCGGCATTAAGGTTTTATGATAATACGGCGAATGAAAATCGGTCGATAATACAAATTCGCCATTGTACCTGTTTGTACGGTTATCGAAATATCTGAATTCATTCCCTGCTGCAAAAACATTTTCGCGGTCGTAATTGTAATCCAGCCTGTTCTGGCGGATATGCAACGGTTTTAAATCTCGTATAGCGTTATCCCAGCGGTTGTTTTGCATAATTACCACTTTTACATCGTTTAAAGGGTTTTCCAGCATAATACCATCCTTAAAGGTTACGGCAAAATCCACTTCCTGGTTCGATCCCTGGAAGGCATCCATAGTAGCCCTGTGAACCCTGCCTTCAATAGTTGCCCTTGGATCGACAATATAAAAACGCTGAGTAATAGCCACTTTTTCCTTATCATTATCCTCATATACAACCAGTGTGTAATTTCCCGATATTCTGAACCTTACATTTTCGTTTGGCAAAGTGAGCTGATAGTTGGCATAATCGAAAGTGGTATTAAACGAGAGCTTGTAATCGAGCAACGGATTGTCGGCATATCCGTCGATATAATCGGCCTGAACAAGAAAACTCTCGTTCCAGTTAGCATCGCAATGGATTATCGTATAGTAATAATTCTTTTCAACATCCGAGAAATCATCAAACTTGAAAATCAGCTTTGCATCTTCATTCATTTCCAATACCGGATTCGATAGCTCAAAACCTTCGCGATACATTAAAACAGTTTTAATATTTTCGTTGTAAACCGCATTTTCATAATAATATTTTTCATCCTGTGCAATGGCGTTCACCGTTAATAAGATGATGGTTACAACAAAAAGAACCGACTTTTTTATACGAATTTCACTATTTATCATTTCAGGTATTTTTTCGTGTAATAATTCTCCTGCTTCCGCAGGGAAAACATTCCTTATATGTATCAATTCTATATTAACGTCAAAAATGAGAATTTAATCTTAAATTTCTAATTTTTATAGCATATTTGCCCCCCGATTTCTTTGACAGCAAGCAGGATTAAATGTTTGGTTACAAATGAAATTATCTTCATATTTTCAAATGTTTAAGTTTCACAATGAAAAATGTGTGAAGCGATAATTAATTATTATTTTTGCGACACAATAAAAAATAACACTATTTGAGTTCAATATGTCAGAAACTATTAAGTTAAGGAAAGGGCTGAATATTAAGCTGAAAGGAAGTGCACAAAACAAACTCGAAACGTTGCCGGTTCCTGCCATTGTTGCACTAAAGCCTACCGATTTCCCGGGACTTACTCCAAAACTCAAAGTAAAAACCGACGCTGTTGTAAAAGCCGGCGATGCTTTGTTTTACGATAAGTATCATCCTGAAATTGTTTTTACAGCACCATTGGGAGGAAAGGTAATTTCCGTTAACCGGGGTGAGCGTCGCAGGATTCTGGAAGTGGTTATCGAAACGGATATAAATGCCGGTTCGGCGGAATTTACGAAAGCAGATCCTGCTTCACTTTCGGGCGAACAAATTAAGGAAACCTTGTTAAAGAGTGGAATGTGGCCTTTCATCAAAAAACGGCCTTACGGAATTATTGCTTCACCGCAGGAAAAACCAATCTCTATTTACATTTCAACTTTTGACACTGCACCACTCGCACCGGATTACACCTTTGTGCTTGAAGGACAGATGAGTACTTTTCAAACCGGAATTAATGCGCTGGCAAAACTGACCGATGGAAAAGTTTATCTTGGTGTTCATCCGGGTTCGGCATTTTCAGCCATAAAAAATGTGGAAATAAATACATTTGAAGGGCCGCATCCGGCAGGAAACGTGGGGATTCAGATTCACAATACAAACCCAATCAGCAAAGGTCAGGTGGTCTGGACAATCAATATTCAGGATGTACTTTTTATCGGCCGCTTATTTGAAACCGGAAAAGCCGATTTCTCCAAAATTATTGCGCTTACCGGTTCCGAAGTAAAAGAACCACGTTATTTAAAAACTATTTTAGGTTCGCCAATATCGTCGGTAACCGAAAAAAATATTAATACGGTAAATTATAAACAACGCATTATAAGCGGAAACGTTTTAACAGGGACAAGGGTAAAACCTCAGGGATATCTTGGATTTTACGATTCGCAACTTACCGTTATTCCCGAAGGCGATGAATATGAATTATTAGGCTGGGCAACACCCGGTATCGATAAATTCAGCGCTTCCAAATCTTTTCTTGCCAAATTATTGCCAAAATCGGAATATGAACTAAATGCCAATTTGCATGGCGGCGAACGTGCATTTGTAATGACAGGGCAATACGAAAAGCTTGTTCCGATGAATATTTTACCTGTGTATCTGCTCAAAGCTATTCTGGTAAACGACATCGATAAGATGGAACAACTTGGCATTTACGAGGTGATCGAAGAAGATTTTGCTCTTTGTGAATATGCATGTACTTCCAAAATTAAGGTTCAGGATATTCTTCGGAGCGGAATTAATATAATGATAAAAGAACTGGGTTAATCTTTTGAGGAATAATTAATTCGTTCTGAAAAGATAAAACGACCGCGGTCTGACAAAAATAAAAATGGTATAAATTAATAATCCATGCATGTTACATGGGTATGAAAGCAGAGTTATTGTATCGATATTATATTTGATTGGAACAGAAATTATTAAATGTAATTTATACGAATGAAATTCATAAGAGATTTTTTTGAAAGAACAGAGCCATTGGTGCAAAAGGGAGCCAAATACCACTGGCTGCATTCGGTGCACGATGGTTTTTTTACGTTTTTATATGTGCAGAAAAAGACATCGAAGTCGGGCACACACATACACGACTATATCGATTTAAAACGTACTATGACAGTGGTTGTGCTGGCTCTTGTTCCGGCTTTGCTGTTTGGTATGTATAACATAGGATATCAACATTTTCAAGCTATTGGCGAATTGGGTTCAACTGCCTTCTTCGAAACATTTTTCTATGGCTTTATCCGTGTTTTGCCTATAGTAATTGTATCGTATGTGGTCGGGCTCGGAATTGAGTTTGTTTTTGCCCAGTTTCGCGGCCACGAAATAAATGAAGGTTTCCTGGTTTCGGGGATGCTTATTCCTTTGATTATGCCGATTGAAACTCCACTTTGGATGATTGCGGTTGCTACAGCATTTGCAGTAATCATCGGAAAAGAGGTTTTTGGCGGTACAGGTATGAATATCTGGAATCCGGCTTTGGTTGCGCGGGCATTTTTATTCTTTGCATATCCGGCGCAAATGTCGGGCATCAGGGTTTGGGTATCGCTTGGCGGAGCAGAAAAAACAGTGGACGGATTTACCGGTGCTACACCAATGGCAGATGCAGCTGCGGGACATATCAATTTCTCGGCCGCCGATGCATTCTTCGGTTTTATTCCGGGTTCTATTGGAGAAACTTCAACATTGGCAATTTTACTTGGAGCTATTATATTAATAGTAACCGGCATCGGAAGCTGGAAAATTATAGTTTCCACATTTGCAGGCGGGGCGGTAATGGGAATAATTCTCAATTTGTTTGCGGGAAGCGCGGGCCTGTCGCCTGAAGCTGCCACTTTTTTCGGATTACCGTTTTGGGAACATCTGATTATCGGAGGTTTTGCATTCGGAGCCGTATTTATGGCTACCGATCCTGTTTCAGGCTCTCAAACCGAAACTGGAAAATGGATTTACGGTTTTCTGATTGGAATTCTTGCCATTTTAATTCGAGTGATAAATCCTGCATATCCCGAAGGTATGATGCTTTCAATTCTGTTAATGAACACCTTCGCACCTCTTATCGACCATTATATTGTGCAAAGTCATATTAAACGCCGTTTGAAAAGGGCTAAGGTAAATGCATAAAAATACAGATTATGAATAGAAACGGTAATACATACACAGTTTTATATGCGGCCATAATGGTAATTTTAGTTGCCGCAATACTGGCTTCTGTCTCCATGTCGCTAAAAAGCCGACAGGTAAGAAATATTGAAATTGAGAAAAAACAAAGCATACTCGGTTCGGTAAATATACCAAGTACGGTTGAAAATGCTGAACAAATATTTTCGGATAAAATTGTTAACCAATACGTTGTTAACATTCACGGTGAAAAGGTGGAAGGCGATGCATTTAATATCGATCTGAAAAAGGAAAGATCGAAAAAGAATCACGAAGATATGTTGCTTCCGGTATTTGAATGCCAGACCGAGGACGGTATGAAATATGTATTTCCTGTGCGCGGTACAGGATTGTGGGGCCCAATCTGGGGTTATGTTTCTTTAAACAGCGATATGAATACCATTTATGGTGCGAAATTCGATCACCAGGGCGAAACTCCGGGATTGGGTGCAGAAATTTCCACCAGCGCATTTCAGGCTCAGTTTAATGGGAAAAAATTGTTCGACAATTCGGGTAAGCTGGTTTCAATAACCGTTACCAAAGCCGGACAGGATGCACCGGAAGAGCATAAGGTTGATGGCATTTCGGGTGGTACTATCACCAGTAAAGGCCTTCAGAAAATGCTTTCAGATGATTTTTCCTATTACGAGGAATTTTTAAAAATGAAAAAATCTTAAGCGATGAGCGATCCATTATTTTCAAAAAAGAATTTAAAACTGCTTTCTGACCCGTTAGACAATAACAACCCAATTACGGTTCAGGTGCTCGGAATATGTTCTGCGCTGGCAGTTACAGCCCAGCTTAAACCTGCTGTAGTTATGGCCATTTCGGTTACAGCAGTTGTGGCGCTGGCAAACGTAATTATTTCATTGTTACGAAATACGATTCCAAACCGAATCAGAATTATCGTTCAGTTGGTGGTTATTGCCGCATTGGTAATTTTGGTCGACCAGATATTAAAAGCTTTTGTATACGATGTGAGTAAACAGCTTTCGGTTTTTGTAGGATTAATTATTACCAACTGTATTTTAATGGGACGTTTGGAAGCATTTGCTCTTGGCAACCGTCCGTGGCAATCGTTTCTCGATGGTATTGGAAACGGTGCGGGTTATGCAGCCATTCTTATAATTGTAGCATTCTTCCGTGAATTACTGGGTTCAGGAACATTGTTCGGATTACGGATTATCCCTGAAAGTATATACATTACTAACGGTGGATTTTACGCCAATAACGGTATGATGATTCTACCGCCAATGGCATTGATAACCGTTGGAGTTATTATCTGGGTTCAACGTAGCCGTAACCGTAAATTAATTGAAGATTAACAGGCTAAAAGATTTATCATGGAACATTATATAAATATTTTCATAAAATCGATTTTTATCGAGAACATGGTTTTCGCCTACTTTTTAGGCATGTGTTCTTACCTTGCAGTTTCTAAAAAAGTAAGCACAGCTTTCGGATTAGGCATCGCTGTAATTTTTGTTCTTGGAATTACACTGCCGGTAAACTACCTGCTCGAAAATTATGTACTGAAAGAAGGCGCTTTAGCCAAATGGTTAAGTCCCGCTTTTGCCGATGTGGATTTAAGTTTCCTATCTTTTATCATGTTTATAGCAGTCATCGCATCAATGGTTCAGTTGGTAGAAATGGTAGTGGAAAAATTTGCTCCGGTTTTATATAACCAGTTGGGTATTTTCCTTCCGTTAATTGCTGTAAACTGTGCAATTCTTGGAGGTTCGTTGTTTATGCAGCAAAAAGAGTTTGTAAATATCGGCGAAGCTTCCATTTACGGATTAGGTTCGGGAGTTGGTTGGTTTTTAGCCATTATAGGAATTGCTGCAATCAGGGAGAAATTAGAATATTCCAATGTACCTGCGCCGTTACGAGGACTGGGGGTTACATTTATTGTTACCGGTTTAATGGGAATGGCTTTTATGGGTTTCATGGGAATTAAATTATAATATTTAAAAATACGATTACAAATGATATTGTTATCAACACAAACTACCGTTGTACTTACCAGTGTGGTAGTATTTTTAACCGTAATTATATTGTTGGTTGCCATTCTGCTTTATGTCAAGAAAAAACTGACTCCTTCGGGAACGGTAAAACTTGATATTAATGACGGCTATCTGGAACTGGAAACCGGACCGGGAAGTACGCTTCTAACCACATTGGGCGACAACAAAGTGTTGCTTCCTTCGGCATGCGGAGGCGGCGGAACCTGCGGAATGTGCCGTTGCCAGGTTATTGAAGGAGGTGGTTCAATTCTTCCAACCGAAACAGGTTTCTTTACCCGTAAGGAACAGAACAACAACTGGAGGCTCGGTTGCCAGGTGAAGGTAAAGGAAGACATGAAAATTCACATTCACCAGGAAATTCTTGGTGTGAAAAAATGGGAATGCGAAGTGGTTTCCAACAACAACGTGGCTACCTTTATTAAGGAATTTGTGGTTAGATTGCCTGCCGGTGAAAACCTTAATTTTAAATCGGGCGGTTACATTCAGATTGATGTGCCAAAGATTGACGTAGATTTTAAAGATATTGAAGTAGATGAGAAGTTCCATGATGAATGGGAAAAATTCGGCATATTCAACCTTAAAATGAAAAATCCGGAACCTACTTTCCGGGCGTATTCCATGGCTAACCACCCGGCGGAAGGAAATATTGTAATGCTGAATATTCGTATTGCCACACCACCATGGGATCGTGCAAGCAACGGATTCAAAAAAGTAAATCCCGGTATTTGTTCATCGTATATTTTCTCGAGAAAACCCGGCGACAAAGTGATGGTTTCCGGTCCTTACGGAGAATTCTTCCTGAAGGACAACCAAAACGAAATGATGTTTATCGGCGGTGGCGCCGGTATGGCACCGATGCGCTCCCACCTGTTCCATCTTTTCCAAACTGTAAAAGAGAAAAAGAAAAAGGTTACTTTCTGGTACGGCGCACGTTCATGGAAAGAAGTTTTCTATTATGAACAGTTCCGTGAGATTGAAAAGAATTACGATAATTTTACTTTTCACCTTGCTTTATCGGAACCATTGCCTGAAGACAAATGGGAAGGCCCGGTTGGCTTTATTCACCAGGTGATTTACGATAACTACCTGAGCAAACACGAAGAACCGGAAGAAATTGACTACTACCTGTGTGGACCGCCAATGATGAACGATGCAGTTCAGAAAATGCTGTATAACCTTGGAGTGCCAAATGAAAATGTATTGTTCGATGATTTTGGAAGTTAGATAGTAATTAGTAGTAAGTAGTGAGTAGAGAGAACAAAGTACAAAGAACAAAGTACTGAGAAATGAGTATTGAGATAATAAAATACATAGGCCATCTTTCTTTTGAGGGATGGCTTTTTTATTGAATAAAACACATAAAGTCCAAAGAATGGTATCATTTTTTATTTGTATTTTTCAGCGCTTAAATTTTATTTGAGGCAATAAAAAATCTATCGACGAAAAAACCGTTTTCCTTTTAGTAAAGCATTAAAACTATTCAAATGAAATACATATTACCAGCCATAATTCTTCTCTTTTTTATCGGGTTTACATCGTGCAAAAAAGATGATGTTCCGGAAAATCAGAAAACTCCAAATGTGGTTATCAACGAGTTACTTCCGAAAAATTCGCAAAACGGTTCTGACCAGGATGGTGAATTCGACGACTGGATTGAGTTGTACAATCCTGCAGATGTGGACCAGGATATTTCGGGCTACTATCTTTCCGACAGCAAAAAAGACCCCGGAAAATGGCAGTTTCCTGACGGAACAATCATCACCCAAAAAGGCTACCTTGTTGTTTGGTGCGATGAAGATTCTTTACAAACCGGATTACATACCAATTACAAACTTTCGGCCGATGGTGAAAACGTTGTTTTTTGCGATCCTCAGTTGCAGGTACTTGATTTAACCGAATATGAGATTACTGTGGTAGAGCAATCGTGGGCGCGCAAACCAAACGGAACCGGCGATTTTGAGTGGTCGGTCCCGAGTTTTAATGGTTCGAACGATTAGTATATATTAATCCTATTACCCTGTGATTGCTTAAGGCCGGTTTATTTGGAAGAGAGCTCAATTTGATTTTTGCGCCGCAGCCAGATTCTTTGTAAACTGATCCATAAGTATCCTGAATTCCTCATCGGGGCTGATATCAATGAATTTTATGCTTTTGTCTACAATAAAACTATGTCCCGGTGGTGTATAAAAAACTTCACCTGCGCTAACGATTTGTCTCTTTACCATCGGGGTAAACAACCCGGCATTCCCCATCAATAACGTATCCCCAGTGACGCGCATTACACATATCAAGCGGAAGTCCCTTAAAAAAGGGGGTAAAATCAGTCGGGGCTGGCACTTCAACATAACCGACCGACATACCTGCAAGTCCGTAAACATTGGTTAACCCGGTTTCAGGATTATGTAATTTGGTTGCCTGAATATGAAATGCGTCTGATTCCTTCGATTCAAACGAAGAAATGTCAACCACACTTGTATTTAC
Source organism: uncultured Prolixibacteraceae bacterium (assembly GCA_963821855.1). Classification (GTDB taxonomy): domain Bacteria; phylum Bacteroidota; class Bacteroidia; order Bacteroidales; family Prolixibacteraceae; genus Draconibacterium. The sequence continues at coordinate 270,470 of CAWGFJ010000002.1, forward strand.
AATTTTCCATTCACCGTTTACTTTCTTTAATGTCCGGGTTTCTTTTGTTCTTCTTTCCTCTCCACCACCCCAGTTATCGGTTTGATCATAACTAACAAATGCCATATCGGTCCCGAACACAAAATGGATAGTTTTCGCGCGAAAGTTTTAATTCGAAAGGCGCGATTTGGCCAATTTCATCTTCCAGGGTCTGATAACCGGTATAATCGTAATTTCCGTTTGCATCGGTCATAATAAATGATGCCTCATCGGTATTCACCCAACAGGCTGACCAATTGGTAACATCGGCATTTGCTGCATACTGCGATTCCTTTTCCAACAAGCTGATGATCTCAGCTTTTTCTTTTTCTTCGTTAATGCTGTTTGAACACGAGCAAATAACGATTGTGACGACCAGCAAAATAAAATTTTTCATATTGCAAGGTTTTAATGTTTTGACAAAAATTGACTCCAATCTCCGGATCGAATTTTAACTTAACCGATTCCGTTTCTATTTCCCATATGGTGGGTTTGCAATATTGTCCACACTCCAGATTTCACCTGTTAGTGTAACGACATAAGCAGTGTTGTTTATGATTTCGAGTGAAGTTGGCCTATCGATACCGTCCGCAATCGTAGTGAAAGTACCATCACTATTTACTCTTACAAGAGAGCCATCATTTGGAATTGCAGGGGTGCCTTCATCAACACCTATCTCACCTTCCCATTTTCCCTGAGAGAGTGCAAATAGAGTTCGGCCACGACCGAATTCCACGTCCACAAGCAATGGGGCACCAGAAGCAACCTGCGTTACTGTTGGCGAATTCGGACTGAAAGAAACCACCTTTCCATTCTCCGGAAGATGTGGCGTTGGTCCGGCTTCAGAAATGTAAACCGTATTACCCGATACTTCGAGGCCGGTTGGCACAATATTGCCAAACGCTTTGAAAATGCTGATATCGCCATCGGTTGTTACGTGCAACACCCGGTTAAAATGTCCATCGTTCAGAAGTAGACCGCCACGGTATGCCTGGATTGAATACAATACCCCGGTTTTTACAAAAAATGGAAAACCTGTCGGTGGATGGTTTAAGTTATATTCACCGATATCGGCAATAATTGTAAAATCATTTGGCCCGTCAACACGATAAATTCCATTTACAAGCCCCGTTGGAAATAAATCCGGTTCATCGACAAGGGTTACCAAAACATAGGCTGTACTGCCAATAAACGCTACGTCCATTGCGCCACCAATGCCAACTATAAAAGGTGGCAATCCGCTGGCAAAAGTTGTTATTTCTCCGGTTTTAGGATCGACTCTTGATACCCTGCCAACTGCTCCTTCGGTTACAAATAGTGCGCCCCCAGGGCCTACAGTACTTCCTGAACCGCCCTGCAATCCTGAGACCAGAAGTTTCGGAACTCCGGGGTTCTTTGTTTTCGCACTTTTTTCAGTTAATTGGTTCATGCCTGATTCCATGTTCAGGTCGATAACATCTTTTTCACAACTCATCAGCAAACTAATTAGTGTAATAGCTGCCACAAACATCATCATTCTTCGCATGTTGTGTAAAACTCTTTTTTCCATTTTAACCTCCTTTTTTGATTATTTAAAATTGCATTTACAATCATATGGCTGTTAGAAGAATTTATGACCACACAATAAATTGCACTTTTATCCTCTTTTTGGCTTTATATTCTGATTTAAATGAAAAAGGTTTTCCGGGTCGTATTTTGCTTTTAACTTAGCAAGTCGTTTATAATTTTCGCCGTAAGCAGCTTTAACCAAATCCTCTCCTTCTTCTCCAAGACCGGCAAAGTTCACGTATAATCCGCCCGGGGAGAATGGCTTTAAATCATTGAGTAACCCACGGGCATAATTGATTACTTCATTATTGGCCTGCGGATCGTCCCAGGATGCGTCGACACTTAGCAATAAAGGAGACTTTCTGCCCTTGAAAGCTGTCTCTTCGTCATCGACTCTGCTCATTGCGCCTCCAAGATGCCATAGAGCAATCAATATCATTGGTTGTGGCGGATTGCTTGCTTTTTTAATAATGGTGTCAAAGGTTTTATCGTTAAAAATATCTAAATAAGTCGATTTAAAGTAATACAGTTGTTGTCCTTTTGGAAAAAAAGGATCAAACATTGTCTGTAGCACCGTCCATGGTAACGGAGTACTCATATCGATCAATGGATTTCCTAATTCCCTTAGAGGCTTCAATAATTTTTTCACCTTCTTCAACCGGGCCGCAATGCATGGCAAAAAATCCTAAAAAACGTCTTACCGTGAATTTCTTCAGGGAAATCCGGTACAGGCGGAATAGTCCAGAAAGCCCGCCATACCTGAAATCTCATCCGAAGATGCATCCATAAAATCACTCCATATAGGTAAAATTTCTTTCGCCATTTCAACCGGGTAAAAAGGCGCACATAAATAGACCATCGGCCCAACCGGGTGAAGACGAAATTCGAATGAGGTTACCACGCCAAAGTTTCCTCCACCTCCACGAACTGCCCAAAACAGATCTTGATTTTGGGTTTCGCTTGCCGTTAAAAAATTGCCATCGGCGGTTACAATATCTACAGACAAAAAATTATCGATACTAAATCCGTATTTTTTACGAAGCCACCCTAAACCACCTCCAAGAGTTAAACCGGCAATTCCCGTTGTTGAAACAACACCACCCGGCGCTACAAGTCCAAAAACCTGGGTTTCGCGATCAATATCTCCCCAGGTAACACCTCCCTGGGCGTGAACAGTCCTATTTTCTGCATCAACCCGAATACCTTTCATTAAAGAAAGATCAATCATCAAACCGCCATCATTGGATGCACTGCCGCTTACATTATGACCGCCACCGCGTATCGAAACCAGAATATTGTTTTCGCGGGCAAAATTTATAGCAGTGATTACATCTGCCACTCCTGTGCATTGAGCAATTAATGCCGGTCGCTTATCGTGCATTCCGTTCCAAATCTCACGTACTTCATCATAATCAACATCAGAAGGTGTGATCAACCTGCCTCCCAAATTTGCTTTGAATTCTTCAAATACGTCTGTCTGAAAGTTCTTTTTGAGTCCCGTCATTTAAAATTACTATTAGATTCTCCATAATTCTTAAGTTAGTTATTTTCGTTAAAATGAAAGTGTTAGTCAAAATTATTAAGAATCAAACATTTATACTTTTCTTAAAAGTCTGTTTTTTTTGCTTAAAAGACAAAAACGACTTTTATATTGCTATGCAATTACCATTCGGTTTTTTCGATATTGAAGCGGTGATTTACCAAACCTTTCTTTAAATACCCGGCTAAAATGCGATACGTTTTCAAATCCCGAATTAAAGACGATATCTGAAATACTTAATTTTGTGGTATTTAAAAGCATCCGGGCATGTTCCAGTCGCTTCTTGATCAGCCATTTTCCCGGTGTAGTTTGATAATATTCAAAAAATTCCTTTTTAAACGAAGTAAGGCTACGACCTGAAATCCGGGCATATTCGCTGATGGTTAAGTTATACATGTAATTTTTTTCCATTACCTGCCAGATTGGTGTTTTGTAGTTATCATTCAGATGTACTATATAGGAGAGTAATTCTTTGTTTATAGGATTGCACAGAACATTTATCAGAAGCTCTTTAAACTTTAATTCTAAAAGACTTTCCCTTGGTGTTGTCGGTTGTGTAAAATAAGGGATTATACCGTAGAAACAGGTCCTTGTTGTTTCATCCAAATTAATTTTAATAAATACTTTTTCAGTAACAGGCGGAATTTCCTCCGTCCTTAAAATATCACTAAATTCATTAACAACTTGCTTTAAAAAGTTATCGGGAATATAAAATGCAAGTAATTTCCAGTTTAAACATTCAGGGACTACCTGTGTGTAAGCAGTCTTTCTCACAAAATAAGCTGTATTCTTATCCGCAATAAATTTTTTTTCCGCCTGATGAAAAATTCTTGAACCTTCCAGGGTAAACCATATTAAATTGTAATGGGAATGTAGTTGCATTTGTCTGTCAACCTGAGGGCATTTATAGTAAACAAACAATAAATCTCTTACGGAGAGTTGTTTAAATTCATCAGGGTGAGCAATTTTGTAATCATAAACATTTAGCATCACTTGTATTTTTTTGGGTTGCTCATTAAGTTATGAAAACTATTTAAGACACACAACTCTTTTTATATACAACATTGTTTCACAATTAATTAGGTGATTTAATTTTAAATTGAAATTGAACAATAAAAAACCGCTTCCAAATCAGGAAACGGTTTTCATATTTAATTATTAAAATATTTTTCGATAATTTACTATGTGTAAATACATTTAAAAATCATCGCCAAGTGCAAAAACCGGCTTGCGTTTCATCCACTGTCCACGTGTAAAATCCGGAATAGCCATAGGTGCTCCACCTTCGGCAATCGACATTTCGGATAGCGGCGTAATGGAACTCCAGGCAGCCGCATCATAGGCATCGAGCGGAGCTTCCAATTTCCGTTTAACGATTTCAACAAAGGCATGATCTACAAAATAATCCATTCCTCCATGACCGGAACCTTCAGCATATTCGCCATATTTTTTCCATAACGGATGATCATATTTGTCTGCATAAGTATTAAAATCTTCCCATTGATGTTCCGGTGACTTTCCTTCAATATAAATGCGCCGGGTGCCGTAATCAAATTCGGTAGTGCCTTTGGTTCCATCCACCCTGAATCCAAGTGAATAAGGCCGTGGCAGATTACAGTCGTGGGTAACAATAATGGATTCACCCATTGCAGTAGTGATTGTTGTGGTAATTACATCGCCCTGTTTCCACACTATTTTTGCATTTGGATGATTGATACCACCTGCTTTGTTATTTATGATATAATCGTGCAAACCACGTGCTTTTGTTGCTGTAGAAGTTAAGCGATACAAACCGGTTTCCATGGTTTATATTACAGTAAGTGGCAATGGGCCCGAGTCCGTGAGTCGGGTAAACATCGCCATTCTGATCGATAGAGTGTTGTGTTCTCCAGCGCGCTTCGCCAATTGCACCTTCACCAAAGGTAACACCCGGATTAAATTTTACACTGCGCAAATCGTGCTGGTATCCGCAACGGAAATGGATTAGTTCGCCAAATAAATTTTCCCTTACCATTTGTAAAACAGCCATTACATCGCGTCGGTAGCAAACATTTTCCAGAATCATTACCGGAACTTTTGTCGATTCGTAAGTATTTACCAAATCCCAGCATTCTTCAAGGGTATTTGCTGCTGAAACTTCCACACCTGCATATTTCCCGGCTTTCATGGCGCCAACCGCCATTTTGGTGTGCCAAAGCCAGGGTGTGGCAATAATCACTCCTTCAATATCGTCGCGTTCGAGCATTTTCTGCCAGGCAATATTCATTATCGGAATAAACTTCAGGTTTTGGATAACCTTTTATCTGAAATAAGCGCCAGCGCTTTTTGTACAGCTTCGGGATCGATATCGCAGATTGCAGGAACTTCAACATCGTCGCGCATAAGAATGTTGTTCAGATGGTTCCGCCCTCTTCCACCGACTCCGATAAAACCAATTTTTGCTTTTTCCCCTGCGGTTGCTCCAAATAAATACGATGGTGTGGCCGATAAGGCAACTCCTGCCACAGCCGACGACCGGATAAAATCTCTACGTTTCATAATTAAAATATTTTATTCATTAATTTAAATTTATTATATGTCTCCAATAAAACTACAAAACTAATCGCCCAATTCCTTCATCCTAAATTTTTCCAGTTTAGCCGGAGTATGTTCCTTTACCATAATTTCTTCCATTGTTTTTACGATTTCAGGATGACTCTCCGCGAAATATCGTTTTGTTCCGTTAAATCCGTTTCCAAATCGTAAAGTTCAAGCTTCATATTTCCTTTTTTAATATCTTTTCTGATTGCCTTTCCATTTTCCCATTCGCACAGCCTGCTGCCCGCCGGTTTCGGGAAATTCCCAATAAAGATATTCATGTTTTTTTTGTTCCTTTCCCTGTAATTCGGGTAAGAAACTTATGCCATCTGCGTCGACAGGAGGTTGAACTCCTGCAATTTCACATAAAGTTGGCATTACATCCTGAAATCCGGAAATAAGATTTGATTTACTGCCAGGCTGAATATGTCCGGGCCAGGAAGCAATCATCGGAACACGAATTCCACCTTCATAAACAAATCCCTTCGCTCTCCCCTGTTCGCTTTTAAATGGCCGGGCGCTGTCAAACCAGGGAGAATCCGTGCCACCATTGTAAGTTGGCCCGTTATCGGAAGTAAAAATGATAATCGTATTTTCATAAATTCCAAGTTCTTTCAATTGTTGAACCAGCTTTCCTATATTCTCGTCGAGATAGGAAACCATTGCTGCATACGCTGCGTGAGGATAGCGTTGCGGAAAATAACCTTTATCGGCTGTATATGGTTCTTCATTGCCAAATTTTTTCATGTAATAATCTATCCATCTTTGTGGTGCCTGTAACGGTACGTGCGGAACTGGCGATGCCCAATACATAAAAAAGGTCGAGTCTTTATTCCCGTTGATAAAATCCGTCATTGCACTGAACATTACGTCGCAGGCATAATTTTGGAGGTTGAAATTTTTATAACTTGAAATATCATACGGATCAGCTCCGGGATCAAGTTTTGTGTGTGGCGCTACCGTATCATTACCCCAAATAAATCCGATGATCATTTTCATATAAATTTACCGGATAATATGTGTGTGCCATTCGCTGGCAGTTAATTCCGGTAAAAAAATCGAATCCCATTTTTGTTGGAATGCTGTTGGTGTTTGGCGCTCCCAATCCCCATTTTCCAATCATTCCGGTTTTGTATCCTGCAGAATTTACAAGACTTGCAATTGTTTTTGTGCCATCCTCAAGAGGCCGCTGGCCTTCAAGGGTTGAATCGTTTAACATGGCCCTGTAATTCCAGACTTCGCCGCGTTCTGCCCATTCATCGTTTCCGCGAATTTGTGCATGGCCTGTATGTTTTCCTGTTAACAATACACATCTCGAAGGTGCGCACACAGGAGCTCCGGCATAAAATTGTGTAAATCGCATTCCTGATTTTGCAAGTTTATCGATGTTTGGAGTTTCAATTTTTTGCTGGCCATAACAACCCAAATCGCCATAGCCCAAATCATCGGCCAGAATAAAGATAATGTTGGGCTTAGCATCACTGCGTCTTTCTTCCTGTTTGTTTGAACAATTCGAAAACAAAAAGCAAATGCCTGATACGATAATAACCGATAATAATCTGAAATTCAGCTTCATTATTAATTCGAATTAGATTTTTCTTCATTTTACTCCGGTCGCAGCCCAATCGGGAAAAACGGTAGCATCGATACTAAAAACAATTGTTCCCCAGAAATACATGATAAGCGTGGCAATAATTACTCCGCACATATTCAGTAAAATTCCGGTTTTTACCATGTCCTTCACCTGAAGACGGTTTGTTCCAAAAACGATAGCATTCGGAGGCGTTGCCACCGGAAGCATAAATGCAAGCGATGCTGCAATGGTAGCAGGAATCATGAGCAATAACGGATTTATTTTAATGGTTGTTGACAACCCTGCAAGTATCGGTAAAATCATTTCGGTACTTGCGACGTTGGAAGTTAATTCGGTGAGAAACGACATCATGGTAACTACTGCCAGCGTGAGAACTATCGGATTAACATTTGCCAAACCAACCAGTTCCTGCCCGAACCAGATTGAAAGCCCCGATTTTGTAAAAGCTTCAGCAAGCGCAAATCCACCGCCAAATAAAAGAATAATTCCCCATGGAATTTTTTTTGCGGTTTCCCAGTTCATTATCCTTTCGCCTTTTTCTGCTTTCGAAGGAATTAAAAACAATAGTGTAGCAATGGCGATTGCCACTGTTCCATCGTTAATATATCCCGGATTTTTGAACAACTTTGACCATCCGGGAACTTCAAACGACTGGATGGTAAATCCGCTTCTGAAAATCCATAAAAAAGCCAGTATCGAAAAAAGGATTAGCACAATTCGTTCTTCCTGTTTCATTTTACCGAGTGCAATATATTCCCGTTTAAATTCATCAATCTGAAGTTTTTTCCAACTCTTTTTTGGTTTGTACATCAGGTACAGGAGGATCCAGGCTACAATAAAAATGATTACTGTTACCGGAAATGCAAAAATAAACCAGTCGGCAAAGGTAATTTCAGGCATGTCTTTAAAAATAATGTTTGCCACACTGGCAAATAAAGCATTGGGTGGTGTTCCAACCAAAGTTGAAATTCCGCCAATAGAAGATGCGTAAGCAATTCCGAAAAGCAGTCCCATGCCGTATTTTCCCATTTTCTTTTCGCCAAGGCTTTCTTCCAGTTTCATGATAATTGATAAAGCAATGGGAACCATCATCATCGCAGTGGCTGTATTCGACATCCACATGGATAGGAATGCGGTAGCCAGCATAAATCCGAGTAAGATTTTACCCGGGCTTACCCCAAATAAAATCAGTATGCGCAATGCAATTCGCCGGTGAAGATTCCAGCGTTCCATGGCGAAATGCCATTAAAAATCCGCCAATAAAAAGAAAGATGATGTAATTAAAATACATCGATGAAATGGTTTTGCCGTCGACCACACCAAATATTGGAAACAAAGCAACAGGCAGCAGTGCAGTAACTGCAAGCGGAACCGGTTCGAAAATCCACCAAAGCGCCATAAGCAGGGCAATAGCGAATGTATAGGTTACTTTTTTGTTTTCAGGATCGAGGTCGGCGAAAAGAATTATCAACGTGCTGATTACCGGAGCTATAATTAACATCGCCTGCTGCAGCTTTCCGGATTTTTTCTTCATTGGTTTTGGCATTGTTAAGTGTAGACATTAATCGTTTTGCATTATAAAAATCAGAATTTTTGATGGAAGTTTAAATGTAGTAAAAGAATACAGGAATGCAATAGATTTAAAATGAACAATGTCCGGTTAATGATCTGTATCTCTAAAACAAAATCTGAAATTTGAGATACGCCAAACCGAAAACAGAGATAAGATTCGTTAGATTTGGAAAATGTTGATATTTACGCTTTCAGCCAATTTGTAGTAAATCAATTCTGCAAATTTCATTAAAATTTTTATCGCTAATTGCTGTTTCCGTTCAAACCGGTTCACCAAAACTGAAATGAAACTTTATTTATTCATTTTTTCCGGCAGATACTCTTTCACAACCTGAATGAGTTCTTCTCTTTTGATGGGTTTTTTAAGATATCGGTCAAAACCGGCTTCCATGCTCTTTTGTATATCACCATTTGAAGTGTATGCCGACTGTGCTATTACGGGCAGATTGGGATATAAACTTTTAATCTGTTCTGTTGCTTTTAATCCATCGAGCCCGGGAAGACGAATATCCATTAAAACCATATCAACCGGGTAATTTTGTTTACACAAATCTACAGCTTCGTCGCCCGATGATGCCCGGATAACATGAATATGCCCGCCAACTTTTTTTAATACAGTCTCCAAATAAAGAAAATTTATCTCTTCGTCTTCTGCTATTAGTATTTTGAATTTATTATTCAACGATGAAAGTTTTAAGTTATTAGTTGTTGTTTCGCTATTGACTCTTTTGTATGGTATTGAAACACAAAATTTAGCACCTTTACCTTCTATTGATTCTACACGAATTTTTCCGCCGAGCAAAATTGTATTTTCTTTTGCTATAGACAATCCGAGCCCTAAGCCGCCATAATTTTTTGATGCCGAAGTTTCTGCTTTGGAAAAACGATCAAAAATGGATTCCTGCGTTATCCTTGCTAATACCTATTCCAGTATCCTTCACGTAAAATTCGATATCGTTTCCAATGCAGTTATAGCCTAATTCTATCTTACCTGCGGAAGTGTATTTAATGGCATTTTCAAGAAGATTGCCCAAAACTTTTGTCAGCTTCGATCTATCGGTGTAAATAATGCTTGATTCATCGGGCAAAGTTCTTTTTAAATAGAGTGGAACGCTGTTTATCTTTGGTTTCAGATTAAAAATATTGAACAGTTCAATCATCAGTTCATTAATATTTACTTCCTGTTGTAAAACTTTTAACTGCCTGGTTTCTAATCTTGAAATTTCAAGAATATCATCGATTATACGAAGTAGCTGCTGACTGCTGTTTATAATTAAATTTATATAATTATTGCGTGTTTCGTCGGGCATGTTTCCTTCGGCAAGAAGACTTGAAAAACCTATGATGCCATTCATCGGAGTCCGAATCTCATGCGACAAATTGGAAATAAAAGCCGATTTAAGCCTGTTGCTTTCTTCAGCTTCCATTTTTGCAGCACTCAACTCATCATTTATTTTTTTTATGGATTTATTTTCAATTTCTATTTTTTTCCCGGCTTTTAAATCATCAACCATCGTGTTAAATCCCATCGACAAAGCATCAAGGTGGTCATTTTTTTCGGAAAGGCTTACCTGGATATTATAATCTCCTTGTGCAACCTGCATCATTGCATCAATAATTTGTTCAATACGTTCTATATCAGTTTTTAGCCGAAGATTCATACATATTCTTATTAAACTACGATTATAATTCTTTTAACCATCGCATGGCTTCCTGTTTTGTGCTGAAAAATTTCTGATTATTTTTTTTGGTGACTTTTAGTACAAATGATGCCAAAACTTTTGCCACCGGATGCATTCCAAAAATGGCAACTTTGTTCGTAATTTCTTCATCCGACAATTCAGTCCATACATTTCTTGCTTTTGGCGAATTCTTGCCACAATCGTTAAGGTTAACCAAATAATTTATTTTACCGCCTGCCAATTTTGCGAGCACATGGTTTATTTCGCTTTGTTTTTCAGCCAATTCATCTGTTTGTTCTCCTTTGGCTATTACATAAATAATGTTATTATCGATGAGTGAGGTTTTGTTATCGCCTACGATGTAACTCTTCTCCGAAATCCGATTTACGTTAAATAAATCCATCATCATCTTTTGTTTATGCTTAGGGTTTCAAATATAGAATTTTTTTAAGAAAATCAATAGTTGGTACTGAACAACAGCGTAATTGATAAATATGTTCCTGAAGAATAAACGCTCAAACCTGGTATTTATAAAATTCAAAATTTAAATCCGGTAATTATATTGAATGTGTACGGAAATACATACAATTATATTTTGCGATATACAATCTGATTGCAACTTATCAGGTCAAATGTTTTTTTTGCAATTGAATATAAACCGAATTTATTTTTACTGTTTAACAATTTCTTTTTTATTTGAAAGCGTTTAATTAACTTACCACAGGTTTTTGTACATCCTTTTCAAACGACTTATGCAGCAAAACATAAAACGATTTGGGACAGCTCCTGTTTTTTTTACAGCAATTTCTACCATTTTAGGTGCTATACTTTTCTTGCGGTTTGGCTTTGCCGTAGGAACGCTGGGGTTTTGGGGCGTGATCCTTATTATATTATTAGGCCACCTGGTTACCATTCCAACTGCGCTTGCCATATCGGAAATTGCAACCAACAAGCGCGTGGAAGGTGGTGGCGAGTATTTTATTATTTCGCGTTCGTTCGGACTGAATATTGGCGCTACCATAGGTTTTGCATTGTTTATGTCGCAGGCCATTAGTGTTGCATTTTACGTTATCGCCTTTACCGAATCGTTTGAATTTTTCTTTAATTACATTTTACGGGAATTCGATTATGTTCTGCCGAGGCAGGTGATTAGTTTACCTGTTATGTTTGGACTATCGGTATTAATTATTAAAAAAGGTGCGAATCTTGGCGTAAAAGCGCTGTATATTGTTGTTGGTGTTCTGTTTATTTCTCTCATTTTATTTTTTATAGGAACAACCACACATGCCGAACAATCGGAGTTTTCGCTTGGAAGTGCACAAATCCGAAATCCGCAAAGTTTCTTTACCATATTTGCCATTATATTTCCTGCATTCACCGGAATGACAGCCGGAGTAGGCCTTTCGGGAGAATTAAAAAAACCATCCAAATCGATACCACTTGGCACTACACTGGCAACCATTTCAGGAATGATAATTTATTTCTTTGTGGTATATAAACTGGCAAAATCGGCATCGGTGCAGGAATTGGTAGAACAACAATTAATAATGGGGAAAATTGCCATTGCCGGAATTGTTATGGTTCCGATCGGGTTAGCTGCATCCACTTTTTCATCGGCGCTTGGTTCGGTTATGGTGGCGCCGCGTACACTTCAGGCATTGGCGCTCGATCATGCATTTCCATCGAAAAAAGCAAATACCTGGCTTGCAGCCTCATTTGCTAAAGACAATGAGCCACGAAATGCTTCATTAGTAACGGTAGTTATCGCATTTATTTTTGTGGCAGTCGGAAATGTAAACGAAGTGGCTACCATAATTTCCATGTTTTTTATGGTTACTTATGGCTCGTTGTGCCTTATTTCGTTTCTGAACCATTTTGGCTCGTCGCCATCTTACCGGCCTTCGTTTAAGTCGCGATGGTATATTTCATTAACCGGATTTCTTATTTCTGTATGGGTGATGTTTAAAATTAATACACCCTATGCATTGCTGGCCTTTCTGCTTATTGCCTTAATTTATACCTATATAAATCATTATCATAAAGACAGAAAAGGTCTGGCATCGATTTTTACCAATTCGTTGTTCCAGTTAAACCGAAACCTTCAGATTTTACTTCAGAAAAAACATAATAATAAATCTTATAAAGAATGGCGTCCGAGTGCTATTTGTATTTCAAAAGATTCGTTTAGTCGCGATAAAGCTTTTCACTTACTTAACTGGATTTCGTACAAATACGGATTCGGAACCTATTTGCACCGCATTGTCGGTTATTATTCAAAAGCCACCGTTCAACAAGCCAATGAAGAAATTACAAGGTTGCTAACCCAGGTGAATGAACTTGAAAATCATGTATATATGGATACAATAATTTCACCTTCATACACTTCGGCAGTAGCACAGGCAATTCAAATTCCGGGTATTGCCGGTATGGAAAACAATATGGTGATTTTTGAATTCGACAAAGAAGATCCTGAGAACCTGGAAGATATCGTCGATAATTTTTCACTTGTCGATTCGGGAGATTTTGATATTTGTATTCTGGCAAGCAGCCGTAAAAGTATTAATCATGCGAATGGCATTCATGTATGGATAGACTCGACCGATGCTGAAAATGCCAATCTGATGATTCTTTTGAGCTTTATTATTTTGGGACATCCCGGCTGGAAAAAAGGTCACATCCAGATTTATGACATCTGCCATCCTGATGATTTGGAAAAGACAAAGATAAAAATGCGTGAACTCGTAAGCTCCGGCAGGCTTCCGATTACTTCGAAGAATATTAACATTATTATACAGGAACCAAATGTTTCTGCAAAATCGATTATAAACAAACATTCGGGAGATGCAGGTTTAACGCTGATCGGAATTCGTGCCGAAATGATTAAACACGACAAGGAAAATGTATTTACCGGTTACGATAATATTGGTACAACTTTGTTTATACACTCGAAAGAGCATAAAGAAATTGAATAACAAATAGCGAAAAAGATGCAGGTAATTTTAGGTGCAGGTGGAGCTATTGGCGGCGACCTTGCAAAAGAACTTAAAAAGTATACTTCCAAAATCAGAATAACCGGAAGAAATCCACAAAAGGTAAACGATGACGACGAATTGGTTGTTTGCGATTTAACAAAAAGCAAAATGGTTGATAATGCTATAAAAGGAGCAGAAGTTGCTTACCTGACAGCAGGTTTGAAATATGATGCAAAAGTATGGCAGAAAGAATGGCCTGTGGTAATGAAAAATGTTATTTCAGCCTGTATAAAATATAATTCGAAGTTGGTTTTTTTCGATAACATTTACATGCTGAATCGCGATAAGTTGAATCCGATGACTGAAGAAACAGAGGTTCTGCCAACAAGCAAAAAAGGTAAAGTACGCGCTGAAATTGCACAAATGATTTTGGATGCAATTGCTGCAGGAAGGCTGAAAGCAATTATCGCACGTTCCGCCGATTTTTACGGGCCGAACATAAAAAGCAGTGTCCTTATAGAAACAGTTTTTAAAAATCTGAAAGCCGGGAAAAAAGCTATATGGATGTGCTCAACCAAAAAATTGCATAACTACACCTTCACACCCGATGCAGCAAAAGCTACAGCCTTGCTTGGCAACACCGACAGCGCTTACGGACAAATCTGGCATTTACCCACAGCACAGCCACTTACCGGAAACGAATGGATCGAAAAAATCGCAAAAAGTATTGGAGTGGAACCAAAGACAAGGGTTGCATCAAAATTTATGGTTCGCATTATTGGATTATTTAATCCTATTATGAAGGAATTTGTGGAAATGCTATACCAATACGACAGGGATTATGTTTTTGACAGTTCAAAATTTGAAACCGTTTTTAAATTGAAACCAACACCAATCGATAAAGCTATACATCAAATTGTGCAGGCAGGACTATGATAATTTTATATTTTTAAGAATTTAGAAACAGAATTGAACTTCAGATTTATCAATAATTGAACCTGATAATTAACCTAAAAAATAAACCAAAATATGGAACGAAGAGATTTTATTAAAACAACAGCACAAAGCGGAATTGCACGTAGCAGCATTACCAACTATATTAACCGGAAACCGCTGGAAAGGCGCTAACGACCGGGTTAATGTTGCCCAAATCGGAATTCACGGAATGGGTCAAAGTCACATTCAGGAATACCACAAATTAAAGAATGTTGAAGTTGCAGCATTATGTGATATCGACGAAAATCTTTTTGCTGAACGCATAAAGAATCATTTCACTGATAAAGATTTTAAAGAACCAAAAATTTATACCGATTTAAGAAAACTTTACGAAGATAAAGATATTGATGCAGTTTCAATAACAACGCCTAACCACTGGCATACACTTGCTGCCATTTGGGCTATTCAGGCCGGGAAACATGTTTCTGTGGAAAAACCTTGTTGCCATAACATATACGAAGGACAGAAACTGGTGGAAGCTGCAAAAAAATACAATGTTATTGTTCAGGATGGAGCAGAGCAAAGAAGTAATCCGTGCGCAATATCAATGGCAGATTATCTGCATTCGGGAAAACTTGGAGAAGTATATCTCGCCAAAGGCCTTTGTTACAAGTGGCGCGATACCATTGGCAAAACTCCGGATGAACCTGTGCCAGCAGGTGTTCATTATGATCTATGGCTTGGCCCGGCTCCAAAACGCCCGTTTAGTAAAAACCGGTTTCATTACAACTGGCACTGGAACTGGGATTATGGAAACGGCGATATGGGAAATCAGGGAGTACACGAAATGGATATTGCACGCTGGGGACTTGGCGTAAAGCTACCCACAAAAATTTCGGCTATTGGCGGCCATTTTATTTTCGACGATGATCAGCAAACTCCAAACGATTTAATAACTGTTTATGAATTTCCAAATCCTGAAGGAACCGGGGATAAAAAGAAAATTCTTCAGTTTGAAGTCAGGCACTGGATTACCAATCGCGAACTCGCAGGCAAAAATGTAGTTGAAGCGAACAATACTTATATGACCAGTTCGGATAATGAAATCGGCAACCTGTTTTTCGGCACAAAAGGATTTATGAGCAAAACGGTAAACGACTGGCAGGTTTTTGAAGGTAAAGAAAGAACTGCCGGAGCTTCCGGTGGTGGACTTGGAAATCATTATCAGGATTTCATAAATGCCATTCGCGCTAATGATCAGGCGCTGGCAAAGGGCGATATCGAAGAAGGATTTTACAGCTGTGCATTAATCCATCTGGGAAATATTTCCTATCGTTTGGGAAGAACACTTGAATTCGATCCGGAAACGATGCAATTTAAAAACGACACGGAAGCCAATTTGATGTTAAAAAGAGAATATCGCGCTCCTTTTATTGTGCCTGATAATGTATAAAAATTACATCGCAAATAATTTTGCCAGGCCACTTTTTATTTGAATTCAATTTCGCCAAATAAAAAAATAAAATGTTTTGCCAATGTAAAACAAATTAATACTTTTGCACGCACGAAAAAAGACACGTTCTTTTCCATTATTGACAAGCAAAATTTAATAGCTGAGAGGCGAAAAAATTTTAGCAACTTTTACCATTTGAAAGATATGGATAGACACCTCATCTGTTATCCGACGGAAGGTTAAATGCCATACATCTTTAATATCTGAAAGATTGCCAGTAACCGATCAGCCAGCCGGCGGATATTAAACTGCTGTACTCTGTTTAATTGAAAAAATGGAAAAATGGTTGATCCACCAACAGGTGATTACTAAACTACCATATTCCATTTTTATTGGAGAGATGGGGGAGTGGCTGATCCGCCAGCCGGCGGATACTAAACTGCCGTACTTTCATTACTATTGGAGAGAAAATGGAAAAATGGTTGATCCACCAACAGGTGATTACTAAACTACCATACTTCCATTTTTATTGGAGAGATGGGGGAGTGGCTGATCCGCCAGCCGGCGGATACTAAACTGCCGTACTTTCATTGCTATTGGAGAGATGGGTGAGTGGCTGATCCGCCAGCCGGCGGATACTAAACTGCCGTACTTTCATTGCTATTGGAGAGATGGGTGAGTGGCTGAAACCAGCAGTTTGCTAAACTGCCGTACCTTTAACGGTACCGGGGGTTCGAATCCCCCTCTCTCCGCTCTCAGGCTCCGAAGCTTTAGCGAAGGAGTCTTTGGAGTCATTAGTTCTGAAAAAAGTTGTTAGAAAAAAATAGAAACTCCTTCGCCAAGGCTTCGGAGTTTGAAACGGGGTATAGCGCCCGCCTGAACGATAAAAGTCGGGCAGGCAGTCCGGTTAGCGCATCCCGATTTGAATTGGGAGGGTCACAAGTTCGGCCCTCCATTAAAAAACCGGAATTTGAAATATTGACGGGGTATAGCGCCCCGCCTGAACGATGAAAGTCGGGCAGGCAGTCCGGTTAGCGCATCCCGATTTGAATCGGGAGGGTCACAGGTTCGGCCCTCCATAAAAACCGGAATTTGAAATATTGACGGGGTATAGCGCCCGCCTGAACGATGAAAGTCGGGCAGGCAGTCCGGTTAGCGCATCCCGATTTGAATCGGGAGGGTCGCAGGTTCAGCCTCATTAAAAAACCGGAATTTGAAATATTGACGGGGTATAGCGCCCGCCTGAACGATGAAAGTTGGGCAGGCAGTCCGGTTAGCGCATCCCGATTTGAATCGGGAGGGTCGCAGGTTCAGCCTCATTAAAAAACCGGAATTTGAAATATTGACGGGGTATAGCGCAGTCCGGTTAGCGCACCTGCTTTGGGAGCAGGGGGTCGCAGGTTCGAATCCTGCTACCCCGACCTGAAAATCAAAGAGTTACAAATATTTAATTTTGTAGCTCTTTTTTATTTGCACACAATTTGCACACAAGATAATCGCTTTTGCTGATTGCGGTATTGGTTGTTCAAACTTATTTTAATATTTTAAGTAGCTAGTTCGGGGAAAAGAATTTTTAATTATAAAAAGATGAGAAAGAAATTCCCAATGCCCCGGCATTTCTCCTGTCACAGCTTCATCGGCACCGCTGCTCAAGATTCGCAGTTTTCCGGTACAGATTCATCTGTTCAATCGAAAAGCCTTGTGCATCCCACGGCAAACGAATCACTTTCATTGCATTACAGGGATACATTTGCCTTTTGCCAGCGCCATATAAAATTCCCGTTAATGTTCCTGTACCTCCAGCCCCTTCATTCCGGTTTTTCGTTCCTAACTTCCTGCATTTAGGAGCTTCCGGCACCCCACGCAAGAGTAACTCCTTCATTTCGCTAAATCACCCAAACCGGGCTGAACCGCTCATTCTGTTTTTACACTTGCTTTTGCCATGCACCATTAAAATTCTCGAATAAAGTTCCAGTGCCTCCGGTAACTTCATTCCATGCATTTCTCCGAACCTGTTCGGAACATTCCTTCCATTCAGTAACCTTTGGCACCGCGCACAAGAGTAAATGCTTCATTTCACTTCGCTCGCCCTGCCTTCGGACATACCTCGCTACTTTACATTCAGCCTCTACACTTGTTTTTGCCTACACATAAAATTATTGTGAATGTTTAAAGGCCTTTGGAAAAAGACAATATTAATTTTTCAAATCGCATTTTACAGATTCTTCTTTTCCTGTACAATTTTAAAATCATGTCTTTCCGTCCGGCCATTGTTATTTCGGTGGCAAAGGTAAATCCGTGTTAGTTATGCAAGTTCAAGCCTCCGGTTTTGCAGAAAATCTCCATCCTCCTTCGTCGAATCGTATTTCCCGCAAAAAACCTGCACACCCAAACACTACCTTTTTACGCCACCAAAACAACAACGACCGACCCGATGGAAAGACGCATAACATTAAATGATAATAGATGAAACGAGCATTTAAAAACATGAATTGATTATGAGATAATCAGCGAGTTACATCGAATACCGCTGAAACTTACAATAATGATGAGATGAAAAAATGAAATAACAGTGAATGTGAGAAACGAAAAACAAAACTCTCCTCCGGAATCCGCATAGACTGGAGGAAATTTCCCAATTACAAAAATTTATAAAAATCAAAGAAGCCGAATATGCAACCGATTTCGAGTTTTTCATACAATATCAAGTACATGTAGTTGTAAATAGCAATAAAAGTTGTTCGATTTGCAGTTCGGTGGAAAAACGGTTATTCTGGCAAGGTCCTGTACTTTCTGATGATGCGTATATAATGTGATTGAAACTATTCATAGAGATATTTTATGTTTCAGATATGGAGGAGAATTAGTTTACTGAACATAGAAATTAGATTAGCGAACTGAGGACAAGAAAATTTATGAATAGTACTCGATTTGGCCATGAACCTTGGCGTGGTTTTTGGGTTATAAAAATTATTCCGCAAAACAAGATTGGTTGGTTTCTTCAAAAGGAAAATATTCCGGAAAGTGACACAGCAGTCTGCGAAGAAATAAATGGATGGACGCAATTATTAATCGCTCAACAAACCGAAGATGAAAAAAATATTCAACAGCTTACCAATCCGATGGATTCTCAGACTAACGATTATTATCATTGCTTCGTATGTCACAGGATTAAGTTTTTGGTGGTGTTTACTGGCATATTTGGGAATCATGTTCCTTATTGAATTTGCAAAAAATATGATTGTAGTAGCTCTGGGAATTATATTTGTTGTTGGTATATCTTTGGCTATGTTTTTTGGACTGATATCGCTATAAAGTTTTAGCAAACCTATCGAATTAAAATATCTAAATTATTTGTGCAGGGTATTTCTCCCGCTGTTTCTTCACGAGCCCCATCATATCGGTCTTCCGAGGTGGTTAGTACAGTTAACTAAATTTTACTTTTTAAAAATTGAAACATGCAGTAAAATGCTATATCAGTGCCAAATTAGTTGATACTTGGAGTACTGCCTTGGAAAATATATTTTGTATTACAAAAAAAAAAGGCGGCCGAGGATTATTATATTCTAAATTATTCTTCCCCTCTGGGAACAATAAAAGCCGCCTTTTAAGTTAAATTAATATCACTTTATCGTTTTTGTGTAAAATCCAATTATTCAATTTTATTTTCCTAAACATAATCTTAATATAAACGATAATCTCTATATGGCTTTACTTCTTAATCAATACAACAGCACATTGAGAAGGAATTACCGCTTTTAAATTTCCTTTTCTAACTCTGTAATTAGATCCGCTGACCAGATCTGTATACTTGCCATTGGAAAGGGCTAACGGTGAATCAATTTTTTGCTCTGCACCTAAGTTAATTATGCACACTCCCTTATCCCCTCTCTCTATTTTAAGCACACTTTTAATATTTCCCGGATTACTTAACTGTTCATCAACACCGTTCATCGCCATTCTGAATTTGTTTACTGCCACCACCAGAGGGTCTTTAAATGTATCATTGCCGCGTTCACCAATTTTATTGTTCCCCCAGCGTTTCCCTGGTGCGGAACCAGCTGGACGACTATAAAACAGAGGTGTGCCGCCGTTTCGAGCTCCGATTAAAGCCCAACCCAATTTAATTTGTGAATCTGTTAAACCGGCCGATTCACCCCTGTTACAGTATGTGTCATGGCTTTCCACCCATGTAACCAGCTGTTTGGGATTGGCATCATTGCGCCAGCCGGATAGTTCATTTGCATCAAATTCTTCTTCCTCTAATCCTTTTCGTACAACCGAACCATAATTACTTGCAACCACATCTGCAAATTCAGCATAAGACGTTTCGCGTGAATTTCCACCTTGCAATACTTCGGCATAAATAAATAAACTATCTGATTTTAACATTTTCTTTCCACGGATTTCATCTCCTTTTGCAAAGATTGGCCAAAAATTATTTTCGGCTGATTTTGGATCTTTAGGATCGTCGGGTAGACCAATATGTTTTCCGGTATCGTAACGAAAACCCCTTACACCACAGGTAATCAGATCATTCACATAATCCATATAATAAACCTGGAAATCCGGATTTTCAGTATTTACATCCGGCAGACGTCCAAGCGCGCCGGTGGTACACTGAAGGCGATCGGAATAATCACGTATAGGATTTAATCCATTGGCATGGTACAAATTTTCCTGTCCCCCAACGGCATTGTTCAACGATTCGCTCACCATTTCACGATTGGTTGTGGTGTGATTGGGCAATACATCAGAAATAACTATAATATTATATTTATGTGCTTCTCTGCACATGGCTATAAATTCATCGCGCGTTCCAAAATGGTAATTACCAATTTTCCAGTCGGTTGGTTGATAATGGTAATACCATTTCCCGTTGCCAAATATTTCCATACCTCCGTTTTCACCTACTAAACATTGATTAGGAGGTGAAGTTTGAAGTGCAACATACCCTGAGGCGGCAATATCAGCCATATTTTCCTTAATTGTATTAAAACTCCAGCACCAGGCATGCAGAATGCTTCCTCCCCGCACAGGAGTATTCGTGTTAACAGGATAAAGCTGCTGTGCATATGCAGATGTTGAAGCAATAAGTGGAATAAAAAGAAGGAGAAATATTAAGCTGGAGAAACTTTTTTTCGTCTTCATAATTATAATATTTTAATCAATTGTTACTTTGATGGAATATCAATTATACCTTAGGTAATTCCCATGGTTTTCGATATTTCCTTCCCATGTATGAATTAGCTTGAGGATTATTAACGAACTTTCGTGTAGAAGAATCATAAACAACTTTAGTTCCTGTGCGATATGAAATATTTCCCATATGTGCCAAAATAGTAGCAAATGCACCTTTGGTGATTGGACTATTGGTGTTCAGAGAATTTTCCCGCACACAATTACACCAGTTTGTTGCATGGGCGTCAATACCGCCTTCTTCAAATGGTCCATCAACCCTTATTGGGTCCACAGTGGTAGAACCATCTCTGTTTATATTTGGAATTAATTCGTATCCTTCCCGATTACATACCAATGCAGCCTTACTTCCTATCCAGGCAACGCCCTGATTTCGGTTGTATAAATAAGCTTCCTGCTGGGCCCATTCCAGATGGAAATTCTGAAACTGAAATATAGTGGTCTGACAACCTGGGGTTTCATTAAATGTTTCAGGATGCTTAAAAGCAGTTGAAAATACAGCCTCGGGAAATTCATTTCTGTTGCTCAATCCCAGAATCTTCAATCCATCAAAAGCCGAATCAATCCAATGAACTCCCCAATCGGTTTGCTGGCCTCCCCCATAATCCCAGAAACCTCTCCAACCTCTGAACACCGACTGGTTAAATGCCCGTTTGGGAGCAGGGCCTAACCACATGTCCCAGTCCAATGTTGATGGTGCTGCAGAATCCTTGGATCCCGACCTTGGATTCGTACTGCTGCATAACCATATTTGTACTTTATAAACGTCACCTAAGACACCTGATTTCAGAACCTTGTTAGCCCCTGTAAAATATTTTTGACTGGTTTGCCATAATCCGGTAGTGACAACTTTTTGATATTTTTTCTGCAAATCCACCATCAAATTAACCTCCTCAATACTGTTAGCCACTGGTTTTTCAGTGTAAACAGATTTTCCTGCTTTCAGGGCTTCAGCAAAAATATAAGTGTGCCAGTGATCCGGAGTTCCAATAATAACACCATCTATATCTTTATTCTCAAGTAAATCACGGAAGTCAGTATATAATTTTATATCTGATGCCTGATTTGGGTATTGCTTTTTAAAATTTGCAGCCTGTTCATTCAAGCGTTCCTGATTTACGTCACACATGGCAACACAGTTTACCCATGAATTGGTTAGTGCACCCTGTAAATCCCTGCATCCCATTCCCAATCCTATAACCCCAAGATTGAGCCTGTCGCTTGGAGCATCTTGGTTAATTTTAGCCATTATCTTATGTGGAACGGCTAAAGATAACCCTACTCCGGCAGCAACTATCGATGAATTTTTCACAAACCTTCGCCTATTTGTTTTCATCACACATAAGTTTTTAGAGATTTCTTATCCAAACATTTCTGAAAGAGGTTTTCGTTCCGTGATCCTGTAAAGTAAGTGGCATCCGGCCATGCGCTGTATACTTTGGCAACCCCATATAAGGTGTGTTCCCTTTTAAAACATAGTTATTTTGAACCACAATCCCGTTTAAAACAACTGTAACGACTGCCGGTGATTCCAACTCATCGTTTGCACCAAATTTAGGCGCTTTCCAGTAGATATCATAAATTTGCCATTCCCCGTTTCGGGTATATGCATTAACTGAAGGTGCATTTTGTTTATAAATACTGCCAATCATTCCATTTACGTAAGTAGGATTGTTGTCTCCGTCAAGAACCTGGATTTCATAGGTGCTTTGCATAAAAATACCACTGTTCCCCCTGTTTTGTCCGTGATGATTTTCAGGGTCAGGCGATTTGAATTCGATATGTAGCTGGCAATCTCCAAAATATTCTTTTGTAGAAATTGTGCCAGTGCCTGGTTCAATCGTAAAAACACCATCATGCACATTCCATTTTGCAGGTTCACCTCCTCTGGATTCCCATCTGGATAAATCAGTTCCATCAAATAAAACTACCGCATCTGAAGGGGGTGTAGTTCCATTACCTGGTTGTACTTTTTGTGGAACCGGATAATACCATTCTGTGCTTTCCGGCTTCCATTGCTGTAGTCTTTGTCGTTGTTGTGTTTGATCGGTATTTCGTTGCGGTTGATTATTTTGTTGTGCCCCTGCATTTGTAAAAGTCGCAACTAAAAGTACCAGGGAAAAAGGAATGAATTGTAATCGTTTCATTTGATTAATGTTTATTGATTTAAAAAAAGGTTACTTCTGCATATGGTTAATGAATCATTTAAAAAGTCTGGGAGCTAATTCTGACAGATAAATTCTCCAATTTGTCCAGGTGTGTCCTCCTGTACTTTCATGGTATTCATATTTGAATCCGTTGTCGTCATAAAACTTTCGTAAATTTGTTACACTTTCATACAGGAAATCATCCTTTCCGCAACCAATCCAATATAATTTTATACCGTTTTCCTGAATAGCATGTATCTGATTTTTATGTACTTCTTCATTATAACTACCCGAACGTGGATTGTTTCTTAGTCCCATACTCATTACACCTATATAACCAAATTTTTCAGGGTTTGCATTTGTAATATTTTGAGTATGTCCTCCGCCCATAGATAATCCGGCGATGGCGCGATGGTTTTTATCCGTCAATGTCCGGTAATTATTTTCAATAAAAGGGATGATATCATTTACAAGACTTTCCTCAAAACTACCTTGTACTGCCTGAACAGGTTCGGTCGATTCCATATTTTGGCTGACTGGTTCTTCACCTGGAGAAGCAGCAGATCTTGCATTCCCGTTGGTCATAACTACAATCATAGGTTCGGCTTTGCCTTCGGCAATAAGATTATCTAAAATATACGGCGCACGCCCAAGTGTTGTCCATGCATCTTCGTCACCACCAGCACCATGGAGTAAATAAAATACAGGATATTTAAAATTTCCTTCTATATAACCAGGTGGAGTGTAAACATACATTCTGCGTTCTTTATTCAATGTTGGAGAAGGGTACCAAACTTTTGAAATTTGCCCGTGCGGAACATCTTTAACCATGTAAACATCTGACTCTTGACCCTGAATAATGAACATGCTTTCGAATCGTGTACCATCGCGAACTACCTGTGAATTTGAAGGGTCAAGAACTTTAACTCCGTTCACTTTAAAAAAGTAAGTATAAATTTCAGGAGGCAGAATATCAGTAGTAACCGACCATATTCCCGAATCATTTCTTGTTAGTTCAGGTTGCGGCTCAGAAGAAGGTATCCAGTTTCCTGAAAGTGTTACTTCGGTTGCTTCAGGAGCCTCTAAAAGAAAGGTAATCGTATGGTTTTCATGAACCTCTGGAGAAACAATTCGTGGCCTTCTTCTTTGCTGCGCAAATAAAGGAACTGTAGTAGCCAACATTAGAACTATTGAAATTAATTGGATCAGATTTTGTTTTTTCATCCGTTGAACAGTTTTAGATTAATTTGCACGGTTAAATAAAGATTTGTTTATAATCTGCTTTTTACTGATATTTTTATTTGATTGTCATTTTCCCAATCCGAATAGATAATTTCTGAATCAGAAACCACTCCGATTTTGTAATATCTCTGTGTTGCTGTTTGCTTTCTACCTTTAAGGGAAAAACTAACTTTAACAGTTTTTCCCGATTTCTTTGCAGTGAATGTATCCAACTCAAAATCACCATTACGATAACCAAATCCTTCTCCTTTATCAACATATAAAGTTCCGGTGGCTTTACCGTTATCATCAAGGCATACCAACAGAGTAAGCGAATCGGTTTTAAATTCTTCTGTTGATTGAATTACAGGTCCAACAGGAATAATTGATCCTCCCCTTTGTTTTAATTCAGGATGATACGTGATCGTTTTTGGAATCTTCACCAACCAGTGAAATTGTTTTCCATGTGCCTTTCGGTAGCTGAGGGTTTTCTGACCATTTTGGCACAATCAACAAATCGTCTCCCCACAAAAATGCTTCCTGTTCATCCCGAAGAGTAGTATCTGTAATATCAGAAAAAAATACTGGGCGCATTACCGGTAAACCTGTTTCAGATGCTTCCCAAAATAATGTATACAGATAGGGTAACAGCTTGTACCTGCGTTCCAAAGCGACCCTTGAGATATTTTCAACTTCTTTACCAAAAGCCCAGGGTTCCTGAGGCCCTGTTCTTTTTTCTGTATGGTTCCGGCAGAACGGATAAAATGCACCCACTGACATCCAGTTGGCAAACAAAACAGTATCAGGTGTTCCACTAAAACCGCCGATATCCGGGCCGGTGAATGGTTGTCCGGAAAGCCCCAGGTTCAATACCATTGGAGTAGCCATTTTGAAATGATTCCAGGTTGACGCATTATCCCCGGTCCAGGTAGCTGCATATTTTTGTCCGCCAAGGAAATTTGAACGGGACAAAACAAAAGGTCGTTTATCCGGATTAACTTTCATCACTCCATTCCGGGAAGCTTCAACCATTAACATTCCATAAATATTGTGATAGCGCAAATGAGGACCTGGTGGTAAAATTCCACCAGCCCGATGGAAATTATCTTCGGGCATGGTTCCACCGGGACCGTTAAAAACAGCAGGTTCATTCATGTCGTTCCATACTCCATCAATACCCGTTATTCATAAAATCATTGTACAAGGTTCCCCACCAATTTCTGGTTTCAGGCATGGTAAAATCGGGAAATACACATTCTCCCGGCCACACTTTACCTGTAAATACCTCTCTGTTTTTATCAAGAACCCAGTAATTTTTTGCTGTGCCCTGATCATATACAAAATAATTATCTTCTTTCTTAACGCCAGGATCAATCATCCAAACTGATTTAAAATTAATGGAATGCAGATAATCATTTAATCCGGCCGGGTCAGGAAAATGGTTTGAATTGAAGGTGAATACCTTGAAATCCTGCATGTAATCTATATCCATCCAGATCACATCACAGGGAATATTTCTTTTCCTGAATCCGGAGGCAATTTCTTTTACTTTAGAATCAGGGAAATAGGAATAACGGCATTGCTGGTATCCCAAAGCCCAGAGCGGGGGCATATCAATTTTTCCTGTCAAATCAGCGAGGGTTTTTAATAATTCCTGTGGAGAATCTTTTTCAATGACAATAATCCTGAATGGTGGACCATCTGAAGATATGGTAATTGGATTTGATAGATTAAAGGATTGTTTCCATGTATTATCGGCAAGTATACCAAAGGAAGTTCCATTTTCACGCACACCCATAATCCACGGATGTGATTGATACAGTCGTTTTCCTCCCCCTTTTCTGTATCCGTAATTATCAGTGTTCCACAAAATTACCTCAGTATTATTTCTTCTTAATGAACCTGTAACTTCGCCAGTACCATACAAATCAACATCGCCTTTAAAGGTAATTTCTGCAATGGATTTTTCATCAGCGACTTTAAACCGGGGGATTATTTCCCAGTTGGAAGGAATATCTTTCCAGCGCAACAGATCTTTACTGATTGCCAATGAGGGCAATGTTTGTGCTGAATCAAAATCAGCTAGGATAAAAAACAGCTATTCCATCTTCTGCCAGAAATGAAGATTGGCAGAAGGCAGTCTTTACCCCAAGAGACAAAAAGATAAATAAGTATAGTGTAATTTTTAATTTCATTACTAATCGTATAATTAAAGGTTTGTTGTACAAACTCAAGATTTCAACCTGAATACAGGTTCAGGTTTCTGAAAAATCCAACTGGTTCTATTTTAGAAGAACAAGATATTCATACGGCTTTAATGAGACTTTATCAGCCAGTTTTACTGTTCCTCCATTCATTGCATATTTCCAGGATGAATCAGCCAATTCTGAATTCAATGTAAAATCAATCAATTCATCCCTTAAATTGACAAATACCAGCACTTCTTCATTTTTATATTTTTTTGTAAATGCACAAACATCATCACTACAAAATGATGTTAACTGACCGCGCCGGATTGCGTCACTTTCATTCCGGAATGCAATTACTTTTTTGTACTCCGCGGTGATATCCGGATTAATGCTCCAATCAATATTTGCCGAAGTGAATGGAAAAGTCAGCCGGTAAGGGGTACCAACTTCCTGGCCGTTATATATCATGGGAACGCTTTTCATATAAGCTGCAATTACAAAAGCGGCCATTGAACCATTTTCCCCGTCAAATAAATCAAGTGGAGTGCCGTCGGAGCCATTTACATCGTGATTTGAAGTATACCTGATTATTTGCTGTCCATCTGTAGCTCCTTTATAATCAGAAATATTTAAGTCTTCAATGGATTTGACCGACCTGTCGCGCTCGAAGATCATTTTCATATTTCCAAAAAACATAAAACCAAAATTATAGTCGAAACCGGCTTTGTAATGATCGCTTCTTCGTCCTTCGGACATCAGTAATAATTTATGACCCGGATATATTTCGTAATGTATCGATGGTTTGTTTCCAAAAATCAAAAGGCGGTCCATCTGTATAATCGCACCGGAATCCGTCGACATTGGCTTTTAAAACCCAGTTTTTCATGGTTTTAATCATTTCCAGCCGCATAGCCTGGTTTGAAAAATCGAGTTGGGCAACATCCCTCCAGTTATGACCAGGCGGATTGATGATATTCCCCAAAGAATCCTGCATGTACCAGTCCTTGTGATCTTCCAACCCAAACATTGTCAAAAGCGGTATGATTGGCCACCCAGTCGAGAATAACTGCCATATTTAGATCATGCGCCTCTTCAACGAGGTTACGTAAATCATCGAGTGTTCCAAATTCAGTGCTAACAGCGCTGTAATCTTTAATACAATAGGGTGAATTAACTGATTTAACATCTCCAACAGGATAGATGGGCATTAAATAAACAACGTTTGCACCCAGACTACGAATAGAATCTAATCGGTCTGTCACCCCTTGCAAATTGCCTTTTTCACTAAAAGCCCTGATGTTTACCTGGTAAAGAGTTACATCCCGTGGGTCGGGAACATTATCAAATGGCTTACCAAATTGAACAACGTCATTATTTTGAATTGCTGCATTTGCCGGTTCAGATACACTGCATGCACTTATCGACCAATAAATTACAATCGCTGAAAATAGAAATAATACTTTTTTCATCGGTTTTGCTGTTTAAGTATTTTTATTTGACAAACTTTATATCTTTTGCAAATTCTACCTGGAAATCCGCATCTTTCATGCTGGTAAGAAGTTTCCCCCCAACATAACAATTATCGAAAGTGACATCTTCAACTATATGATTATCGAAAGGAAGTCCGGCAATTACAAATGGTTTATCAGGATTTTCCCATCGAATGTTTTTTAAATAAACTCCTTCTATGCGGCCCGGAGGATTATTTGTGCCATACCGTTGACCTTCGGTAACAATTAGTTCAAGATTTTTAATTTCAATATTTTCTTCAACCCGGATATCTTCAAAACGGATATTTCTGACATCACCCGTATTATCGCATACAATGCTAAATGCGGCATGCCCCCCGGTATGTCCCTGCCCTTTGGCATATAGTATATCACAGTTTTTCACTAAAACATTTTGCATTAACCCTTCAATATTGAATCCAAGTGTAACCCCATCAGCGTGTTGCCAGCCAATCAGCAAACAATTTGATACTGTAACAGAGTCTGTTTTGATTTCCTTGTTTCTTCCGGATTTAATTGAAATACAATCATCTTTGGTACGTATAAAACAATCATCAATCAGAAAATCGGTGCATGAAACGGGATTAATTCCATCAATTCCCCAAACTGTTTTAAACGAGAAAACTTTTACATTTCTATAAAGGCTATGTGGGCAATTTGTAAGTGTATTTGTCCATCCCCTGCCGTCGTGAAAATTAAAAATATCAGTGACTTCAAGATTGGATGTGCCTGAAATTCGTACATTCCCATGAAGAATACCACGACCTTTAATTTTTACATTTTGAAGATCATTTCCCCTGATATTGGCATGCACAACCGCACCGGCAGCAATATAAATGGTTTGATTGCTTTCCAGATTAATCTCACCTTCATCATAAGTGCCCGGAGTGTAATACACAACACCATGATCACCCTGTTTGGGAGCATCCACTTCGATTGGATCGGCAAAAACCGCAAGGTGAGGTAAACTATCAATTTCGATGTAAAGCTTTTGTGGCCCGGGTATAGTAAATGACAATTCCTTTCCCGTTACTTTTGATTTTATATTCAAATTTTTCGGCCGAATGACATAGTTGCTAATTTTGCCCGGGGCAGTAATTTTTATGGTCTGTAAACCAGAACATGCAAACCGGGCTATATTCAGATCTTCCATTCCACCGTCGCCCAATCGCTGAGTCCACACGTCCGTGTTGTTTACTTTTACTGAAAAATCAGGGCTTGTTTCAAGTCCGGGAGGTATTGGATACGTGACAAGATTTGATTCAGCTCCCTGAGTAGCTTCTACCTTTTAAATTGTTCGAACAACTATTTAAATGAATGGAAAGGAAAAAGCTTAAACAAATAACCAATAATTTTGAAACTGTATTTTGCCATAACATGATGATGTTAATAAAGTAGTTTTATTTCTTAAGTATTACTGTTGAATATTCAGGAATTTCTACTTGAGCAGCAGTTGCTTTTGCTTTTTTACTGGCAAAATAAATGTTATTAAAATCACTTAAATTTGAAGGAATATTGAGAACCTGCTTTTCACCCGCCAAATTGTGGATTACAAGTAATGATTCTTTGTCATCAGACCTTGAAAAAGCGCAGATGGAAGTATTTGCAGACATATCAATTGGTGTTAGTTCACCATAGGTCAAAGCAGAACTGTGATTCCTTAAATTTATCAGTGACTTGTAATAATTCAACATTGAACTTTCATCTTTTTCCTGTACTTCCATTGGTGTGACAGTAGAATCCATTGAATATTCAGGTTTTTCCCAACTTGTTCTGATATTTATCGTTTGAAGCTGTATTCCAAAGATAAGGTTCCCGTATCAACTGATCAGGCTTTTTACCCAGCATTCCAATTTCTTCTCCGTAATAAATATACGGAGACCCGGGAAGTGTAAATAAAAGAGCAGCTGCCATTTTTGCCTTGTTCATATCATTGCCGACACTGCTTAGAATTCGGTTTTGGTCGTGATTTGTCAAAAATGTGCAGTCAATATAATCAGGATTAACTGTTTTATAAAAATCGATGATTTTACTGTGTTTTATAATCAGGCTATCTGCATTTTCTTCATTTACAGCCTTTGTAATGGCACTTCCCATATCAAAGTTAAACAATGCAGGTATTCCATTTAAATATGGTGCTACAATATCGGAAGGCGCCCAAACCTCTCCAACTATATAAACATCATTTTTTACCTTTTTCATTTCCTGAAGAAAATATTCCCACCATTCATGGTTATCTATAGCTCTGTAATCTGGAAAAATATGTCTTGCTGCATCCAGTCTGAATCCATCAACACCAACCTCTTCCAACCAGAACTTTCCCAACTTTAAAAATTTCCTGTTGAAGTTTTGGGTTGTCATAATTCAAATCTGGCATATTACCACCAAAATGTGCAAAATATGAATAGTCGCTTCCTTCAACCTTGTTCCAGTGACTTCTCCATCTTCTGTTATTACCATTCTCTGAAACCGGAGGTTGAACTTTTGGATCATCATTATGCGCCCATACATAATAATCCCAGTATGGGCCATTTTCATCCTTAAGCGCTTCCTGAAACCAAATATTATTTCTTCCTGAGTGATTAATAACCAAATCAATCACTACATGAATTTCTCTTTTATGTGCTTCCTTTATAAATTTTTTAAAATCTTCTAAAGTTCCGTAATCAGGATGAATGCCATAATAGTCGTCTACATTATATTTATGGTACGAAGTTGATGGATTTATTGGCATCAGCCAAATTCCTTCAACGCCTAATTCCTGCAGATAATCCAGTTTTGCTGTCATCCCATTTATATCTCCAATTCCATCACCATCTGAATCAGCAAATGACTGGACAAATATTTCATATGTAATTCCCTGCGGCCAATTACTAACATTAGTTTTATCCTGCGCATTTACCAGAATAACCAAAATCATTGAAAAGATAACTGCTCCAACTTTTCTGTAAACTGATTTCATAATATTTATGTTAAAATGATTGATTAATTAATAACACTTATTTCAGGTCCATTACAAATACACCTCTGGCCGGAACATTTATCTGAGATTTAATATCTAATTCCTGACCGGTAATTATATCTGTGCCTCCAGTATAATTATTTGTAACATCACTGTATCGCTCCATATCAAGTAGCTGATCTTCATCTCCGCCATTTAAAATCACCAGTGAAGTTTTGTTATCTTTAACTCTTGCATACACATAACAGTCATTATTATTAGGAGCATAATGAATTAAATCACCTTCAATAACTGCTTTATTTTCTTTTCTCCAATCCAAAAGAGTTTTCATATAATTCCATGCTTCATTTTGTTTGGAGTACGCCCATCTGTATTAAAAGCATTTACTGGATCACCTTCCCAACCGCCCGGAAAATCTTTACGAATACTTCCGTCTCCCTCTTCTTTTGTACCTGTCATCAGAATTTCAGTGCCATAGTATAGTTGAGGAATGCCTCTGGTGGTAAGAAGGAAGGCGATTCCCTGTTTATATTTTCTTAAATCGGGATCATCCTGGCGTGAAAAACGACCCAAGTCATGGTTATCAAGAAAAATGAGAATATTTTTAAGATCAGGATATAAAAAATCCTGTGCCAGTGATTCATATATTTTAAAAAGCCCTTTTGAATTGCCATCGCGTGGATCATTTTCATCTGAAAATGCATGCTGACAGATAAACGTCAGATTGAAATCCATAACAGTTTTCAAGTGTGAATTTGTATCGCTAATTTTAGAATTACGCTGCCACCAGGCAGTAAATGCGGGGCCGCTTGGATACCAGGTTTCACCTACGATATTAAAATCAGGATATTCATCAGTAACTTCTTTGCACCATCTTGCCATAAAATCATAATCTGCATAAGGATGAGTATCCTGACGAATTCCGTCAATCCGTGTATATTCAATCCACCAAATACTATTTTGAATCAAATAAGTAGCGAGGAGCCTGTTATTTTCGATTTAAGATCTGGCATACCTCTGTTAAACCAGCCATCAGAGAAGCTTTTTCTTTCTGATTCAGGTGAATGAATATCGGGAATACTCCATTTGTTATGTGAAGTTTGAACATATGTATTGTTATTGTTAAGCCAATCACCTGTTGGTAAATCATCCATCCACCAATGATCTCTGCCACAATGGTTAAAAATCATATCCATTACAACTTTCATCTGCCGCTTATGTGCTTTATCAATCATTTCTATATATTCGTCGATTGTACCATACCGAGGATCAACATCATAAAAATCAGTTATAGCATAACCATGATAAGTTCCTGGTCCATTCTTTTGAACCGGATTTAACCAAACTGTCGAAATGCCTAAATCCTGTAAATAATCAAAATGATTTATAATACCCCGAATATCACCTCCATGACGGCCACCGGAGCGTTCCCGGTTGACTTGCGCACCTTCCAGATTATCGTTTAAAGGATCACCATTGGCAAAACGATCCGGAGTAATCAGATAGAGGACATCGGCGGTAGAAAATCCCAAGGGCTCCGGGTTTTGGATTACGTTCTTTTAATTCAAACGGCTGAACTGTTTTTTTTGCACCTTCAGTAAATTCGATTTCCATTATGCCCGGTTCTGCGGATTTTGTAATATCGAGGTAAATAAACAAATAATTTGGATTTTCAACACTTACAATCTCTTTGATATTTACACCCGGATAATTAATAGCAACCTTTGAACTGGATATATTTTCACCATAAACTAAAATCTGCAACTCAGTATTTTTCATTCCAACCCACCAAAAAGATGGATCTATATGGGTAATATTGACCGCTGAAATGTTTGTTATATATCCTAAAAACAAGAATTGTAATGAAAACATTGCGAAATTGTTTTTAAGATTTCTTACCATGGTTAATTTCATTTTATTCGTTGTAAAATGTTTTTAATGTTTTACTAATACTTCCAAAGATTTCAGGTGTTGTAGACACACATTGATTAAAGATTCAATCTGTTTTTGAAAAGAATTAAGATAAATCCCCCTGGAAAGATAGGGGGATTTATCATCTGTCTAACTAAACTATTTTCCGTACTGAAAATTTGTATATATTATACAAACAAAGCCAATACAAGATAATATACCTATGCTAATAATTGGGATTTTGCTTTAGTCCCGGATTTACACTAAGTGCTGTTTCAGGAAGTGGAAACCATTCGTATTTTCTATCACGTTTTGCCGGTAGTGCTACTCCTTCATCAGTTGCCCGTCCAAAAAACCACCACTGCCCCTGAGTAAACTTATCAAAACGTCTTAAATCGGTACGGCGTCGGCGTCCTTCATCCAGAAATTCAATTCCCCATTCACTTAACATCCAATCCATATCATAATGCTGTGAATCCACGGCTTAATTCATCTTTAGCAGTTGTCCAGTCTTCTGCTGAAAAATAACGTTGACGAACCTGGTTTACCAAATTCTTCGCTCCATCAACATCTCCTGCACGCAGCTTACATTCAGCCAATGTATAATAAACTTCTGCCAAACGGAACTCAACATTATCTGCTTCACGACAATCGATTCCAGCTGCTTCCGGGAAAAATGGATATTTAATAAACCGAATTCCCGAATTGGTTTCTCCCCAACGAGGAGACATTACAGTTTCCAGTTTGCGGCCTTTATTTAGGAATGTACCAACCTGGTCAACATAAATTAAAGGCTTTTTATTACGATCAGCATCAGCTAATATAGTATCACCGGTTCCATAGCTTTTCCTAAGTACTCCTTTTATAAACTGCCCAACATAATTACCTGATTCATCAGCATAATACATCTGCCGACGGATATCTTTCGGATTAAAACGCTGATATACCGCTCCTAGTTTGTCATTATAAGGAGGATCCAGGAAACAAGTTGCTTCCTCATCGTCCGCTCCGTCATAGAAATTAGCTGAATTGTCAAAAGACGGAGCTAAACAAGTACAGTTCCACCCCTGAATTTGCGGGAGTATAATCAAGGTAATCTTTTATAACATAAGGAAGGAATGGCATGTCACGTATCCAGCCTGTATTTTGGTGAGCTGCGTCACTGGCAAAAGCAAATATTACTTCTGGGCAGTTATTGTTCATCCGGACCAAAAATTTCCTGATAATTGGGAGCGATTTGATATGTTCCGTATTTGCCATTAATAATTTCCTGAGCCAATGCAGCACATTCAGAAAATTTATCAGTTTTAACAAAAACTTCGGAATTAAGCAACAATCTCATTTTAATCATTCGATTTGTTGCCTGATTCATCCTGTTAACACTGTTTTGAGGAAGTAAATTAACTGTTTCGTCAAGTTCTTTCATCATAAAATCATAAATGATTTGACATCCTTCATCAAAATTATCAGATACACTACCTGGTATTTCATCTGTTGAAATATCCCGTACTTAAGGGCAATACTCCACCCCAGATTTCATATATGTTATAGTAACAATAAGCACGGAAAGTTCTAACTTCTGCAATATATGATTGCAACGCTTCTTCCGTCATTCCAATACTTGCGGCATCTAAATTTTCAAGGTCATTGAGAACATTGTTGCACATGCCAATTGCTGTCCATCCATTTTCCCAGGTTACTCGGATAACCGTTGATTCCGAATCCCAGGTATGAGTTGAAAGTACATATTTGTATGCTTCGTCCCATCCCCAGTTGCCACCGTTCCATGTCCGCCATGCAATTTGGTCGGCTGAAAATTCCTGCATATACCAATAGAATTCAGCAACATCTCTCATTTCCTGGGCATAAATAGCTGCAACAACAGCTTGTACAGAACTTTCATCCTGATAAAAAATTGAAGGTGAAAGTTGGTTAAACGGTTTTTCCTCAAGATCGAAACAACCAGTAAAAGTCATACTAGTGAGTATGATTATACATAATAATTTTATCTTTTTCATAATATTTTCTTAATAGTGGTTATTAACATTATTAAAATTTAATAGATGTACCCAGGGTAAGTTGCGTCGCAGTAAGAGCTGTACTTCCGGTAATACCAGGAGTCAGACCTATGGATGTAGCAGTTGAAGGATCAACGCCTGTAAAACCTGTAAACGTATGCAGGTTATTTGCTGAAAGATACCAATACATACTTTTAATATATGTTTTATTCTTAAATGAAACATTATAACCCAAGGTAACCCGATCAATCTTAAACCAGGCACCATTTTCAAGAAAGAATGATGAAAGTATTGCCCCGTCAGAGTTAATATAATCATATTTTGTATAAGCTGTTCGTAAAACGTTATTTGCTGTTGAACCTTTAAGTCCAATTCCGAATAACTGACCATTCCACATTTTCATACCTGCTGCACCACGACAAGTAACGCTTAAATCCCAGTTTTTATATCTGTACAGAATTATTCCATGAGAAAAAATGCTTAGGTGCAAGATTGCCAATATATGTTTGTCCGAGTTATCGGCAGCAGTTTTAGGGACAGCTTCACCATCCTTGTCGTAAATCAATAATTCGCCATTTTCATCAACTCCTGCATTTCTATAACCGTACATCTGACCAACCTTACCACCTTCCTCAACACGGAAGATAATATTCTGAAGTACCAAGGCCACCTCTCTGATATAAATCAAGATATGATGCCTGATAAACATCATTGGAAAGTTTGGTAAGTTTAGTTGTTCCATAAGAATATGTTCCACTCATTCGCCAGGAAACATCATTCTTTCTTGATTACATCACCATCCAAAGAAACCTCAAATACCAGTATTCTTGGTCGATCCCAAGATTTACCAGAATTGAAGAATACAGGAATGGTGGCTGAGGAGCTGTATAGGTGTAGAGCAGATCTTCCGAACGACGGTCAAAATATTCAACCGAACCGCGCAAACGATTAAAGATATCAAAGTCAATTCCGATATCACTTGAAACTCCAAGTTCCCATTGTAAATTGGGATTGGCATTTTTACTTGGTGCAAAACCTAAAACCCAATTCACCATCAATAAAATAATTAGACTTCTGGAAGCTATAAGTTTGAATAGACTGATAGTTGCTGCCAGCCCTGCGGCCCGTAACACCATATGAAGCACGTAACTTCAAACTGGTAATTTTATCGTTGAGATTTGCCATAAATGGCATATTTGCAATCTCCCATGCAGCAGAAACAGCAGGAAAATATCCCCCATTTTTTATTATCTCCAAACCGTGAACTACCTTCATAGTCGTAAAGAAGCTGTTGCTGTAAGCAGGTCTTTCCATGAATAGTTTACACTTCCAAACAAAGCCACTAAACGAGATGATGATTTATCCTGATGACATACTTGCCTCTCCACGATAAAGATAAGATACCTGAGCCAATATCATTATAAAGAAATTGGTCGACTGGAAAATCATAATTTGTCATCGACATACTTTCTGAGAAATCTTCTACGAATGAATAACCTGCAACAGCTCGCAATGAATGGTCACCACTGCTGAATGAATAATTTGCATGTCCATTCAAATTGCTTAAGCCAATTTCTTGTGTTACCAAGACTCGCTCTGTCCGGCATATCCATTCCATGCTGATGTAGCATGTGTTGAAGGAAGATAATAATAGGTTTTATTACTATTAAAATCAATCGTATAATTTGCTGTAGTAGATAATGTTTGTTTTGCTGTATTAATTAGATTAAGTTTTGCTCCAACAGTACCCAATACATAATACTCTGGTATTAGCATTTGTGACATCCTTGGCATTTTCCACAGGGTTAGTAGCATTTGTAGCTGTAAGTGGGGTGATTGTAACCGGTATCGATCCTCGTTCCATATAGGCAATGTCGGATTCATTGTAGCAGTGCCGGTAATACCACTTGAACCGTTATCGGAATCAACTACCCCTAACATTAAAGATGTGTTTATTTCCAATAAATCATTAAGGGTCTTCTGTGACAAAGCCATGCGAGCACCATATTCTTTTGTGCATTTGCTATATCAAGACCTGTTTTATCAACATAGTTCAATGAAACATTATACTTGCTTTTACCCGTTGATCCGTGTTATTGAAATATATTGATTATTGTCATAAGAAAAATCACGTTTCAATGCGCCTAACCAATCATCATGACATCCGATAATCGGTTGTCACTCCTCTTAAATATTTTATCAAGATATTCATCATAGCCGAGAGTTTCAGGTAGTTTATGCATAAGATTGACGGCAAAATAGCTATCGTAATTTACATTGAACGTGCTTATACCACCTTCGGCGCCGAGTTTGGTGGTAATAAGAATTACACCGTTGGCACCACGTGTACCATAAATAGCAGCAGAAGCACCATCCTTAAGAACAGTTATTGACTCAATATCCTGAGTGGCAAGATTACTCATATTTCCGCCTGCAACACCATCAATAACAATAAGCGGTGAATTGCCTGCGGTTATAGAAGTTGCACCACGAATTTGAAATCAGATGTAGAATGAGGAGAAGATGAAGATTCATCAATGTTCAAACCGGCAACTTTACCAACAAGTAATTCCATAGGGTCAGAAACAGCTCCTTTTTGGAAATCTTCTTTATTGACATTTACGATGGAACTTGAAATTTCTTTTTTACTCAAAGAACCATATCCAACTGCAATTACTTCTTCAATGCCAATTGATTCTTCTTCCATAACAACATTAATATTTGGTCCTTGAGAGGCTGAAATTTCCTGTTCCTTCATGCCAACAAAAGAAAAAACAAGAACACCGTCAGAAGGAACATTGGCAAGAGCGTATACTCACCATCCGAATCTAGAAATTGTACCTATTGTGGTACCTTTAACCACAATTGTTACTCCTGGTAACGGAGAACCGGAAGAATCAGTCACCTTTCCCGAAATTGAAACTGTTTGTTGCGAAAACGCGTTGTTAATCTTGTTTCCGAATTGGAATTTTGTGTTTGACTGGTTCATTCGACTTCTTTGCTAAAATCTCTGTTTGGCTTAGAACATCAAGACAATACAATTAGAAATACAATTCTTAAATTCTTTTTAATGCCATTCCAATTGAGGAAAACGAAATTAATAGAGCCTTTAGCTTCCGTAGTTTTTTTCATAAATTTAGTTTTTAGTTTTAGATTAATTTTTAAACTTAATTATGCAGCCTGAATTAAACCGTTATAAGTTATTATTTCAATATTTGCATTTTTAAATTTTTACTAATATTAAATTTCAATTGAAAAAAATCTCAATTTTAATTAGATTTTAATGCTAAATGTAGTATTCAAATAAATTGTTTATTATTAATTTTTATCATTCTTTTTTCATTTTATATCATATTGGAGTATTTATTCAAGAGTGAATCATTTGTTAAAATTAGTGAGAGGATATTCAAAGTCATACAGAGAAACGCTCATTCGCTAATTTTGAATAGCAAAAAATTCGACAAACTGGAATTGTTTATAATTTATGTTCTGACAAATCTAATTATGATAATTGAGATACAAATAAAAAATGATAAGATGATTTTTAAAAAATAAAGTAAAAATTGAATGTAATTTGCGTTTTTAATAATATTAAGTTAAAGAATTTAGTAGAAACTATTTATTTCTAATAAATATCTGCACTAAAAGCATTCCCTTCATATTAAATAAAATGAAACAATGCGCAATATTTTTTTGAATACTTATACATGTTTTAATCTCATCTGTATACTAGCTGAAAATTATTATTTCAGACAATACAAGGTAGAAAATGGATTAAGTAATAATAATGTAACATGTTGTATTCAGGATACACATGGGTTTATTTGGATAGGAACCCGTGATGGTTTAAACCGTTTCGATGGCTATTCTTTCCGTACATTTCAGGGACACAGATAAAGGATGCAAAATCAATCGGGAACGACTGGATTACGAATTTAGCATGGATAGTAAAGGATCTTTATGGATTGGTACATATTATGGGTATAAATAAATACAATGAAAAAGAAGAAAATTTTGAACTAATACCATTTTGTAAAGGAATGAGGGCAAAAAATCTTGTTTTCGATTCCACTGATAATCTATGGTTTATTCTTGATGGGAAACTTGTAAAATATAATGTGCAGCTTGATGATTATCAGGTATATACTATTCCGGATAATGGTTATCTTAAATCGTTCTGTTATACCTCTGCAGAAAATATCTGGCTTGTATTATCAAATGGAATGCTTTATAAATTTGATATTATCAAATGGAGAATTTCAGGCTTATGATTTGTTTTCACATTCACCAAAATATAAAGTTAAAAACCTTACTATAATTTCTCCGTCAAAACAGGAGAAAAATTATTTATTGGCTCGACAACACATGGTGCAAAATTATTTGATATTCAAACAAATACTTATAAAGACATTATGAAAAAAGAAGTAGAGAATGAGGAAATATGTGTTAGTGGATTTACTACAAACATCTCTAAACAAGGTTTGGATTGCATCGGAAATCGGTCTTATATATTTATGATATACAAGATGGATTCTTAGCATCTTATTAAAAAAAAGACCACAGGATCCATATTCTTTATCAACTAATCTTTTATCCACTATATTATAAAGATAAAGAAAATGGAATCTGGATTGGTACATATTCGGGTGGAATAAATTATTATACTCCTATCCAACCATTCCAAAAGTATTTATGATTATCCGGAAAATAATGCTTTAAAGGGAGAAATAGTACATGATATTACCGATTGACAAGTATAATAATTTATGGATTGCAACTGAAGATGAAGGACTAAACAAATTAAATACCCAAACCAACAATTATACTCATTATACAACTCTAAACGGGAAATATAGTATTTCGCATAAAAATTTACATGGATTAGTTGCTGACGGAGATAAATTATGGGTAGGTTCAATAATCGGAATTATCGATTTAATAGATATTCCAAGTGGGAAAGTAGTTAAAAATTATAAGGTAGGTGACAATATTACAATTAGTAATTAATGAAAAAACTTGCCCAATGGAATGATATTAATTGGAACATCCAATGGCATGTATGTATTATAATAAAACATTGGATCGTTTTGAGCCAATTCCTGAATTTCCCAGGAGATATTGAGATACAAAGTATTTTAGAAGATCATTCCGGTATTATTTGGGCAGGTACAATCAATAAAGGGTTATATTATTTATAATCCGATGGATGGAACAAATGGAAAACTTCAACATGATACAATACCAACAAATAATAGAAATACAATTAATGATATATTCGAGGATGAAGAACATAACTTTTGGTTTGCAACACTGGAAGGGATAAAAAAATATAATCGGAAAACCAATCAGGTGACCACGCTATACTGTAGAAAATGGTATGCCAAGTAATATTACATTTCGCATTTTATCTGACGAATCAAATAATTTATGGATAAGTACAACCAATGGATTAGTTTGCCTGAATCCGCAAACAAATAAAATAAAATATTTATAAAAAGAACATGGATTGATTACCAATCAGTTTAATTATAATTCATCATGGAAAGACAAAAACGGGAAAATGTATTTTGGAATGGTAAAAGGAATGATAAGTTTTTACCCGAACAGAAGTTCACGAACTTTGAAAACAACATACAGGTTTACCTGACAAATATGACGGTTTTTGATAAAACTGTTAAATACAAAAAATAAAACAATTCCAATTACTTTTTCTAATCAGATAACTTTAAAAAACAGTCAGTCAACATTTAGTATTGATTTTTCCTCCCTAAGTTTTATTGCTCCATCAATAACAGAATATGCATTTTACATGGAGGGATTAGATAAGAACTGGATTTATTTAAATGATTCACAAACAGCCTTTTTTACAAAGTTATCACCAGGTAAATTATATTTTTAAGGTAAAGGGTTCAAATCTGGTAGGAGAATGGAATGAAACTCCGGCAACTTAAAAATATACAATTCTTCCACCCTGGTGGTTATCTAATAAAGCTAAGATTTTATTTACTTTTATAATTTTCATTGGATTATCAGTGTTAATTAGAAGAATTGAATAAAACAACAAAACAAGAAAAAAATTGATCAGAGCATAAAACAGTTAGAATATAAAAAGGAAAAAGAATTACACCAGTCAAAAATTAATTTCTTTGTAAATATAGCACATGAAATCAGGACCCCTCTTACATTAATAACAGGTTCAATTGAAAAAGTAATAAACAACAACGACCTTTCAGATGAGACAGAAAATTATATTTCTATTGTTGAAAAAAATACAAATCGTTTACTAAAATTAGTTGATCAATTACTTGATTTTCGTAAAACTGAACTTCAGGGATACAAATTAAATTATGTGAGAAAAGACATTGTATCTCTTATTATATGAGAATTTTAACCGGTTTAAAAATGCTGCAGAACAAAATAACTTAAGGTTTTAATATAACTACAAATAAAAAAGAGTTGTATGTTTCTGTTGATGAGGATGCATTTGTTAAAATTTTTAGTAATTTATTACTTAATTCAATAAAATATGCCAAATCTTATATTCTTGTAACTTTAAATTCTGTTGAAGGGAAAAACCTTTTCACTATTGAAGTAAATAATGATGGTCAACAAATACCAGATGCTATCAAAGATAAAATATTTGAACCATTCTTCAGAGGAGAAAATTCAGAATTTAAATCAGGCACAGGCCTGGGGCTTCCCCTGGCAAGATCACTAGCCGAAATGCACCAGGGAACATTAACGCTAACTGACAATGGAAAAAAGCTTATTACTTTTCGCTTGCAATTTCCTGTCAATCAGGAACATTCTATTATTTTTAATGATACAGAAAAGGAACAATGACCAATTGATCTCAATGATTAAGCAAGAATATGCTTTTGACAATTCCAGATCGACAGTATTAATTGTGGAAGATAACGAGGAGATGCAAAATTTTATTGGGAAGGAAATCAATACAGCCTACAATGTTTTAACAGCATCAAATGGTGAGGAAGCTTTAAATATAATGAGTGATTATAGTGTTCAATTAGTTGTAAGTGATATAATGATGCCCGTCATGGATGGATTCAGCTTTCTTCAAAAAGTAAAAACTGATCTAGATTATAGTCATATCCCGGTTATTTTACTTACAGCAAAAAATACAAATCAATCGCGATTGGAAGGATTGGAATTAGGTGCTGATGCATATATGGAAAAGCCATTTTCTATTAACCTGTTACTTGCTCAAATTACCAGTTTGATTAATAACAGAGATAATATTCGTAATTATTATTTCAAATCTCCGATTGCAAATCTCAAATCAATTGCACATACAAAAGCCGATGAAACATTTCTGGAAAGTTTGAATGAAATTATTTTTGACAATATTTCAAATACGAATTTAGATGTTGAAATGCTTGCAGAAAAAATGAATATGAGCCGGCCAACACTTTACAGAAAAATTAAAGCAATATCCGATCTAACACCGAACGATTTAATACGAATTTGTCGATTAAAAAAAGCAGCAGAATTAATATTGCAAAATAAGTTAAGTCTGAGTGAAATATCAGAAATTACTGGTTTCAATTCTCTATCATATTTTAGTCGGTCATTCTCTAA
Source organism: uncultured Prolixibacteraceae bacterium (assembly GCA_963821855.1). Taxonomy (GTDB): domain Bacteria; phylum Bacteroidota; class Bacteroidia; order Bacteroidales; family Prolixibacteraceae; genus Draconibacterium. The sequence goes on from CAWGFJ010000002.1 coordinate 313,116, forward strand.
ACAATTTGGAATAAATCCGTCGGAATATCTTATCAGTAACAAGAAAGAAGTAAAAATAGATGGAGTGACATACATCCTCTAAAGTTAAACAACTCATTAATATTCCCGAAGAACACAATTCTCTACGATATATGTACCACGTCAAAACCATTTCATTTGAAATTTTCATAGGGACATAAGGCCTAAAACTTCATACGTGGGCTTGAGTTATTCAAGCTCGTTTATCATTGATTTTTCGTTGGCTATTTCGGTTCTATTTCGTGGATACTTTAATCTTTAAGCACATGTTAAACATTGCATTTTCTCAATATTTACGCGATTTTGCCAAATCCCCGTTTTTAATAACAAACCGCTGATGCCTTCCGCCATTCTTTTCGAATAGCTCCACAACCAGTTGTTTTTTATCAGGGATGGTAAATTTCTGAAATGCAAAAACGGTGCTTTCTGTCTTTTTACCCTTTACAGAAGTCATGTAATTATAAGCCCGCACAGGTTCAATAATGGTTTCCTGAATAGCTGTCCGTTTAGCTACTTTTTTATCGACAATTTTGAAAACAAGAAAATCAATGTCAAAAGGGATGTTCAGAAGTATTTTTGATTTCGGTATGTAAAAACAACAATCCATTATGGCTATAAATCCCCCGAAGCAAAAATTCAATTCCAAACTGATTGCTTTTTACATGTTTAACATTCTTTCGGTTAGTTTTATAGATTTTCTCCATAACCATTTGAACGGTTCTGGGCGACTCATTCCCCAGTTCGGAAAGTTGGACATCCATGGAATTTTCGGGCTGATTGCTCAATTTTTCTTCATGAAGAAAATCTTTCATTTCAACGCTTAACTTTTCAGGAGCTTCTGAATAATTTACGATAAACGAGTAAAAACTGCCTTCATCGGTGATCACTGAAAAATTGGTTTCTTCATTAAAATCTTTTACAGAAGCTTTTACCCGGACTACATTTTCAGCGCCTTCAGCTTTTCCCGCAATTATATTGGACGAGCCCAAATCAATATATGAAATCCCCGAAGGGAATATCAGGTGAACTGTTTTGTCATAAGTAACTTCCAGATAATAGGAAGGAATAACATTGTTTTTAGGGATAACTTTTGTGAACTCGTTTTGTGCAAACAGGGAGAAGGTTGATATAAATAACAGGATGAAAATTATCGGTTTCATTTTGATGATTTTTTAAGATTAAACAAATTGATTTTAATTGGATGGCATTAATAACAAGCGATGTCCGGCTTTCAGGGTTACTTTGGTTGTCCGCAGTTTTTTGGAAATATACTGAGAAGTCCCCTGGATAAAACTCCGACCAACATCTGCAGCCAGTTGCTGTCCGGCAGTTGTGCCCTGGTTAATGCTGATGCTTGTTCCGGCATCACGCCCCATGGAAGCAGTGATTTCCTTTAAAGCGGTTGTTTCCACTGAACCGGGAATAAACAATCCTTGCTGCCCGTCCGTATCATAAGCGGTTAGTTGTACCGGGATAATGTTCCCTTTATGCTCCAGTGAATTTATAAATATCTGCAGCCGTTCTCCCTGAATTTGTGCAATGCCGGTAATAAGTGAATTCTATTGGAAGTTTAAAGCCTTCAGTTTCCACTGGCTCAAGCAGCCGAAGTTTTACATTTTGTCCGTTTAGCAGTGTTTGAGTGCTGTTAACACAGGCAAAAATTGTATTCCGGTCATTTTGAACTTTTTTGTTTCCAGCCGTAATAAAGGAATAATTCCGAGGCTGTGAAACCTGCTCAACAAAGACAGAATCACTGATATTTTGTTCCAGTGAGGAAACCGTATTATCCGAAACTGTCTTTACCGGTTTTGATATAACAGGTTGCTTTACCGTCTTAATTGGTTTGGATATTCCAGCATCTGATTCTTCTTAATTCATAGTCTTTTTGGAAGATTCGGGCATATATTTTGCCGCCAGTTGATATGACTTCTCCATCAGTTTCAACTGTTCATCTACACTACTACCTTTTTCTTTCTGTGCAAGCTGATCTTTTAATTCCTCAATTTCCTTTTTCAGCTTTTCATTTTCAGAATTCGCCTTTCGGCTTTTCATAAAAATTATCGAGTGTTTTGTTTATTCCTTTATAAGCCGATGCAGAATGTTGTATCGCTTTTTCAGGTTGTTTTGAACCCGAAAATTTTCCGCCTGACGTATGATTGCTCAGTCTTGTTGTCTGGTACTGGACAAATCAAATTTCTTTGGTTCGTCTTTACCAACCATTTCCGAAAACTGTTCCAGTGATCGAACCGGTTTTTTTTCAAATAGTTGTTCCTGTTCGTATGCGCTGATTTTATTTTTTATCAGGTTGCTTTCTTTTGGCATTGGAAGTTCTGTATTTAAACCGTTGCCTTTATCTTCGCTGCTTTTCCCTGACGGTTTAAAAATAAGCCAGAGACTTACTCCAAAAACCGCGAACATCAAAGCAAAAACAACATACTTCTTTAGCTGTTGTTTCTGCTTTGGTTGCAGCATTGTTTTATTGTTTTTATTCATGAAATAGATCTTTAAGTTTATGAATTAAGCTGTCCTTTGGTAAGTCAAGAGGCTCGATATGCCCTGTTTTAAGTATATTGTGAACCTCCTGATTATGAAAAGAATCCCATAATACAATGGAAAAAATAATGACTAAAAGAATACACAGTCCAAGCACTACCGGTTTGCGTTTCTCGTTGCGGAATCCGCTCGCAGGTTTTTCGGATTTTATCATCCAATAACCGGCATGTTTTATTGATGCTTTTTGTTTCATGGCTATCGATTTATAGTTTGAATGTCTTTGTTTTCTTTAACCGTGAAATTTTCAATTGTGAAGCCATGTGGATTGTTGTCACTTCGCACTGAATTAATCAAAGTACAGGAAGTAATCAGGCTCCGCTCAGTGATGTTACTTTCACGGATAATTACTTGTCGTGCATAAGTGGATGCTGAATAAGGGTAATTCCTGAAATCAACCACAACACTATCAACCTGAAGCGTCTGGTTTACATTCCCGGAAATTATTCGGTTGAAATATCCTTTTTCGATTAAATCCTTATAGTAAGAATATGCACTTTTATCTGCCAGAAACATCGCCCGGTTGATGTTGGATTCAATTGCATTTTTATCCGGTGAGAGGGTAAAAAACAGTTCATGAAAACGCCGGATATGTTCCCGTGCTTCCACCGGGCGGTTTTGTGATAAATCCTGGGAAAGGGCAAGAATTAACGATTTTCCCTTGTCCAGTACATAAATTTTCTGTCGTTGTTTTTCTGCATACTGAAAAGAGCTAAATACCGTGTAACCAGTAATTCCAGCGCACAGGATAACAAATACAATCCCGAAAAAACGAATCTGCCTGAAACTCGTTTCAATATTTTTTAATGATTTAAATTCCATAATTCTTTGATTTTAATGATTCCATATTGAGCTTTTCCTATTCCTCCCCTTTGGGGAGGTTAGGAGGGGCCTACTTCTTCAATAATTTACCCGCCATATTGCCAGCCGTATGCCCCTGCTACACCCGCAGCCATTGATCCGGCTTTACTTGCCGATGAGCCTACATTCTTTCCGTAATTTCCCATGCCCCCGGCCATAATAATCCATCCGGCAACCGTTGGAATGGTGAAATACCCGATGATGCCGATAATCATAAACACGATATAGACCCCGTTGGAAGCATCAACTGAATAGGTAGCATCAGCCTGAAGTTTGTCAATATCGGCTTGCAGCATCAGTACCTGAATCCGTGCAAGGATGGAACTGAATAAGTCGGAAACCGGAAGCCAGAGATAAACGGAAATATATCGGGAGAACCATTGTGTCATTGTAGACTGAAATCCATCGTAAACACTAATTGCAAAAGCTATTGGTCCAAGAATCGAAAGCACAATCAGGAAGAAAGTACGAATAGTATCAATCACCAATGCTGCTGCCTGAAACAGCAATTCCAGAATCTCCCTGAAAAAATCACGGATATTCTTTTTCATATTATACAGACTTCGCTCGATATACATTCCCGACATGGTCGCAATATCCGAAGGGCTCCAGCCCAGTTCATCCAACTGCTTATCGAACTCTTCATCACTGACTAAAAATGCGGTTTCCGGATTTCGTTTCATGGCTTCGATTTCCAGTTCTTCTTTTAAATCCCGGTACTTCTTCATATCAAAAGTCTGGGATTCAAGCATCTGGTTTGTTCCCTTTACGACCGGACTTAGTACCATATTTATTGTCCCCAGCACAAATGATGGAAAAAACATGATGCACAATCCAATGGCAAAGGGGCGCAAAAGCGGATACACATCAATCGGTTCAGTCCTTGCAAGTGACTGCCACACACGGACGGCTACAAAAAACAATGCTCCCAATCCGGCTATCCCTTTTGCCACCCCTGCCATGTTGCTGCACAAAGGCGTCATGTCCACATACAGACTGCGGAGAATTTGATGTAGATTGTCAAATTCCACTACCAGTACCTTTCATCAGCGTTTCCGTAAAGCGCCAGCATTCGATCCGTATCGCCTTTCTTTTGCGCTCTTAAATAAGAAACAGAAAGGTTCTTGTTGGTGTAATAGCGCACCAGGTTCCGGTAATGTTGAACAGAAACATAAACTCCGTCAATAATATCCATGCGTTCTTTATCCGACATCGACAGGGTACTCGAATTAACAATCCCCTTCAGGTCTTTCAAAAGATTGCTGCTTTCTTCCAGCAGTTTGCCATAACCAAAAGCAATGACCCCCAGTTCTTCCAGATGTAAAGTTCTCATCCTTCAACATGTCCTGGAAGGTATTGACGTATATGTCAGAAATCTCGCCAACCATTAAAATGGTTTCCTTTACTTTTCGGGCGTCCTTCACAAGATTGTTTACTGACTTTAAGGCATCGTAATACTTTTTACCCTGTTCATACACTTTTTTTACTTGCTGAAAGTTTTTTACCACATTGGAAACCGTACCGGATGTTTGTACAATTTCGTTTATGGAGTTTGTGATGCTCGTTGCTGTGCTTATCGGATCAGCAACAATAAATTGTGCTTGCAGGTTAAACGTGCCGAGCATTAATAATCAGCCCGGCTATCAATAGTTTTGTTTTCATGATTGATAATTTTAAAATGAAAAAATTAAGTTTTTCGCTTACCGGCGGCTAATTGTTTTATCGCCAGTTCAATATTCCCGTTCAGCTTTTCGGTCAGCCGGACGAGTTCAAGTTTCTCGGTTTCCTCGGTAGTATAGGTGTAATACTCTTCCAAAGAAACTTCAGTGGCATAAACCGCAGATTGAACACCTCCCAAACCAATCCAAACCTCTTTGTATTTTCGCCGTGGATGGTTGGCCAGGTTAATGGACAAAATCTGCGATTTTTCTTTTTCAGTCAGTCCAAGCAATTCCTGGATTGAACCGAATTTGTTCATGTACTTGCGCTGGTCGAGCAGGATTTTACAATCGGAGTTATTGATGATACTTTCCTTGACGATTTCCGAAGCGATAATATCATCCACTTCCTGCGTAACCACTATTGCTTCGCCAAAGAATTTACGGACGGTTTTAAACAGATATTTGATGTATTCCGCCATTCCTTCTTTGGCAATTGCTTTCCACGCTTCCTCGATTAATATCATCTTACGGATGCCTTTTAAACGCCTCATCTTGTTGATAAAGGCTTCCATGATAATGATGGTCACAATGGGAAACAGGATTTTGTGGTCTTTGATATTGTCCAATTCGAAAACGATAAAACGCTTGTTCAACAAGTCCATTTGTTTGTCCGAGTTCAGCAGATAATCATACTCCCCACCCCGGTAATACGGTTCCAGAACATTCAGGAAATTGGCGATGTCAAAATCCTTTTCGCGAACTTTCTTTTGGACAAGTATTTCTGCGTAGTCATCTCTCACAAATTCATAAAATGTATTAAAAGACGGAGCCATCTACCCATCCGATTTCAACCTTTCGATATATTGGCTAACCGCATTCGACAACGCTACCTCCTCCGAGCGTGTTGGCGCTTCATCCTCATTTTTCCAGAGGGTAAGGATTAGCGTTTTAATGCTTTCCCTTTTTTCAATGTCAAACACACCATCGTCGGTATAGAATGGGTTAAACGCAATCGGGTTGTCTTCGGTGTAGGTAAAATAAACCCCGTCTTCGCCCCTAGTTTTATAATGAATCAAATCACATAATCCTTTGTAGCTGTTCCCTGTATCGACCAAAAGCACATGTGTTCCCTGCTCGTAATATTGCCTTACCATGTGATTGGTGAAAAAGGATTTCCCACTTCCCGAAGGGCCAAGAATAAACTTGTTCCGGTTCGTGATAATTCCTTTTTTCATCGGCAAATCAGAAATATCGAGATGCAATGGTTTTCCGGTAAGCCGGTCAACCATTTTAATTCCTACAGGCGATAAGCGAACTCCGGTAATTGGTTTCACCGGTAAAAAAACACAAGGCCTGTTCGGTGAATGTATAAAACGATTCTTCCGAAGGGAAGTCAGCCGCATTGCCGGGGATACCCGCCCAAAACAGCGTCGGGACATCCACGGTATTGTAACGCGGTTTGCATTCCATCAATGCAATCTGAGAACCTGCATCGTTTTTAATCTGCCGCAGTTCTTCCGGCCTGTCGCTCCATGCCAGTACATTAAAATGCGCCCGTACTGAAACCAGCCCTTTGCTGTGCGCTTCATTCAGGTACTCATCCAGCCATTGTTTGTTAATTTGGTTGGCACGGCTGTACCTCGAAAGCGAATGCATGTTCCGGGCCATCTTTTCAAATCGGGCAAGATTGGCCGAATGGTCGTCGATAAAAATGTACTGGTTGTAAATATGATTACAGGATAATAACAGGCCCACCGGTGCAGCATTTGAAAGAAGACAGCTACTCCTGTCCGTAGAAAGCTTTTCGTACCGACTGTCAGTGGAAACTTTTGAGGGCAGGTCATCCAAATCCGACAGGGTGTGAAGTACCAGGGATTTATCCCCGATTTTCATGTCTCCCGGGTTTAGTGTGATGTCCTGCAGACAGGCGGTTTCATCCTGTGAAAGTGAAAAATATTTTTCCACAATCCCGGGATTTTTGTCCGTGCCTGTAACCTGCACCGCTTTCATCCGGGTTAGCCGCACAAAATCACTGTCATTCATGATTTGCTCAAACTGGTTCACTGCTTCCACGAAACGCAAAACGGATTCCTTGTTTTTTATTTCTTTGGGAAGCAGGGTAGCCCTTCTCAACGAACTGAATGTACTTTGCTGCCTGCTCCGCTCTTTTGTAGTTTTGGTAATGAACAGATAGCAGGTGTGGCTTAAATAAGGACGCTCATTAAAATGACGTTCAAACGAAGTGCTCAAAAAACTTAAATCCTGCTCCTGAGTTTCCGTTTTGTAATTTTCTTTGATATACCAGTCCTGTTTGTGCACAATGGAATAATCGGGCAACACTTTGATTGCCTTATTCCAGACCGAATGCATAGCTTCATATTCTTCCGAAGTAACTGTAAACAGTTCCGGAAGTGTAACCTGAAAAGCGATAGTAATATCCGCATCTTTGCTGATGATGCATCCCTGTTCCACTGACAACAAAGGGAACTTACTTTCAAGCGTAGCCGTTTTTAGAGTGCTTCTCATACAGCCTCCTTTCTTTTTTGTAGAGAATAGCTTTGGAATACTTCTCCGGTTGATAATCCGGCGGGGAAAGGTCCGGGTTGCCTGGAACTTCATTAGTCCATAACGGCCAAATTTCCGGTTAAGTGAAAATGTTAGCCAGATAACTGCAAAAGCCAGAAACAGTCCTGTGAAAATACAAACCCACTGGTTTATCCCGGCAAGGTACATGATGATAAAAACCACGAATGTTCCCAGCAACCCACCGGCAAAAATGTATAGGTACTGGCTTTGCAGCCCTTTAAATTCTGCCGGTTTATTCACCCCTTTATGGATAAAATATTCTGCCATACTTTTTACAGGAAGAAGGAACGTAGGATGGTGGCAGCAACAATCAGGAAAATACAGGCGCCAAACCAGGCGGCTGCAGTTTTTCCTGTATCCGGGTCGCCGCTTGAAAATTTGGAATACACTTTTACGCCGCCAATTAAGCCCACAATTGCTCCGATAGCGTAGATTAATTTGGTTGCCG
>CAWGFJ010000003.1:0-15231 GCA_963821855.1 uncultured Prolixibacteraceae bacterium
TAATTCAAAAAAACAGCACAGCTAACAGTCGGAAGATTCTTCGGGAGAATATTTAAGATGCATAAGCTTTCTCTTTTGTTTCTTTTCTCCTTTACCAATAATCCCCCGGAGAAAAGAAAGAATCTGAGTTTTAGGTCCCGTTTAAAGCGGGAGGTACCTGAAACGTACCGCCATTTTTAGTGAAAATTCCGCCGTGGATACAAGGAATTTTACACGTTAAGAAAATGTTCGGGCAGCGCCTTTTTTGCACACTTTTTTGGGCGTCCAAAAAAGTGCCGGTCAATGATTTCCTATTTTAACCGCCAAAAATTGGCGATCTGCTGTGTTTCAATTTCTTAAAATAGGGAATTCTTAAAACCGCAGGTTTTATGATACGAAGTATGCCACCCCGCCCTGTTCCAAATGGCAACCATACAGGCACTTTTACAGGAAATATGACGGTTGCAGTTTCACTACAGAAAGTTGCTAAAAACGGCTTGAAAACAGGTTGAAACTGATTGCAACCGGTTGCAATTTCACCGCAGACCGGGACAGGCTCAAAACCGGTGTCAGTCCTAAACTCATAAGGTGCTGACCGGAGGGAAGCTCCTTATACCGCTATGAGCCTATTGATAGCGTAAAGAATTGAAGCTTTCAACAGGCTCGCATTAGTTGCCTTTGGAAGAAAGTCCTTAACACATAACGTGCTGAAGTATGAAGCTCGTTATACCGCTTGAGAAGCGAAGCTGTTGAAATGAACGGAAGAATGAATGAGGATAGGTGAAACGAAGTGGAACGCTGACGAATGAAATGATTGAAGTGAATGAAACTGCTGCAGCGAAATGATTTCATTCCAGGATTTGATTTACGACCAAAGGAGTAAATCACCGATGGCATGGGGTGCTGGCGTGGTTGGGCTTTTTGGCACAAAAAGGGCAGGCACCGCATGCCATCGGTAACCACTATCAGGAACGCCGGAGAGGAACGACTACATTCTTGGTGAAACAAATGTTGAACGGTTACGGATAAGAAGTTCACCATACTTTGTCCAGATACGTTTATCGACTGCATCACCAAAATGAGTTGCTTCTTCGGGAAGAATCTTTTTACTGCGCTCAGAACTTTTATCCTTCTTGAATTTCCCGCTGACTTCCATCACTTTGGTATTGTTCATGGAGATTAACGTGTATTTACATTTCCTTCCGTTAAACAGTACTGTCGGATACCGCTTATCACCGGACTTCAGGATATTGGCCCACAGCAGGTATTTATCATGTTGTGGCGGTTCCATCCCCCTGTGAGATTTGGAAACAACGGACCAACCGGAACGTTGGAACAAATCGATAGCCTGCTGATTGTATGAATTGGAATTCTTTACGTTAGGTTGACGGGAATCGCCATAGCGATCCCGGAAGTAATTAATGGTTTTGATTGGATGATTCCGGTAGTAGGTGGCAAGCTGCTGCACCAAATCATTAATCATTGGCATGTTTGTTTCCTGGGGTTTGTTAAAAAATTCATTAATAATGCAGTCACAGGGTTCAACCACATTAGTTACAAAGTTAAAGTTGCGTTCCTGCGCAACGGAAAAGAGGTTGATATTTGCACCCCAGTCGGGTGTAATATCAATTGGTTTGGTGGGGTCACAATCCAAATCAAAAGAGGAATCAGGGGCGCTGAGAACATCACCGTCAAAATTGGAATCAAATGCCGTATTTCTCAGGGACTTTTCATCAAAAGCATCATAATAGATATGCTAATTGAGGATCGATGTGGTAATAGCAATCTTCCACTTTATCGACAATCCAGTTAAGGATTTCGATCATAAAGGTCAGAAGTGGCTGCTTTTCATACTCCCGGACAATATAGCTCATGCCCAGGTTTTCGATATTGTCAAATGCATTTGCCAAGGTGAAAAGCAGTCCTGACTTTGAGATAAGCGGGGGAATTTTCGCTTTTAACCTACGAATTTCATTCGAGATGGATTTAAATAGCGAAACATCTTTTTGAATGGTTGCGGAAATTAACTCCAGTTGCAGGTTAAAAATGAAAGTAATCGGAAATACAGGAATCGCGGGTATGCAGAGGTTTGTGAAAAAGTCCTGTCAAAAATTTATGTTCTGCAGGGAATTTTGAGAAATCAACTGGTGATTCACCATAATTGATTTCAATGAATTTTTTGACATAAGATTTTACCGGAATCTGAATGTAGAATCTCTGGTTTTTTTTGGTCATAATCGCATAGGTAAAACCCAGCAATTGCAGGCTCAAAAATAGCAAAAAAAAGCATAAAAAAAGCTGAACGCCGGGGAGAGTTTTCCGGAGTTTGAAATCAGAATTTTAAAAAAAAGCGGGGGTGTTAAAAAAAGCAACTACAAAACTACAGCTTAACTTAATAAATTGAAAATGAAATTTATAGCATGTAGTTTTTTAAAAACTACGGCGTTTAGTGTAGTTAAAAAGTAGGGTTTTGTAGTTTTTACTACATGGCATTGGAATTTAACTACAAACACCACAAATAAAACTACAAAAGCCGAAATAAAACTACACGATACTACACCAAACTACACTAAAAAGAGAGATAAGATATTAATTTATAAGCTTATATCTATTTCCAATTACAGTCCTGTAGTTAAATTTTTACATAACAGGTCAGAAAAAAATTCTGCAAAACTTCAGTAAAAAGTAGAAAAATGCTAACGTATTATTTATCAGCGTTCTAATTTAACCGAACCCTCAAAAAAACGACAAAACGAACTAAATTTTTAGTTATAGGTGGCGTATTTAACAGTTTTGAGAAACTTCATAGATTTTCCCTATAACCCCTCCGGCCTAAAGATTAATTTTGGGGGTCCGGGGGAAGTGCCAAAAAGTGTAAATTTTCAATAAAAGAAAATTCACTACACTACATAAAAAAAGTGGAATTCGCTTCGCTTATGGTTAATAACGGTGCAACGAAATTGCACCGCTTTGAAGCACCAGGTTAAGTTGCTACAGGGATAAAATGTGAATGGAAAAGAAGGGAAAAGTTACCCGTATTGCCAAATGCTATTTATTCAGGAAGATTTTCAATCATTCTCATACACGATGCTGCAGTCCGGATAAGTTCAGTTTTGATATCAGCCAAAGGAGCTCCCTGGTGACGGTAGTTAAGAACAGCTTTGGCAATTTCCCCGGCCTGTCCGTTTACAATGGCCAAGTTGTTGAAAAATATCAGAAGGATAATCCGGATGAAGTAGGTCTGAACGGATTAATTCCTGTTCAACAGTGCATCTGTCGTGCTTATCTTTCCTGGGCAAAGATTGTAAAAGGCTGAATTTTCAGGCGTCGATAATACAAGAACACAGCTATTTGTTTTTATGACAGAAATCACACCAAAGCATTAATACGTTCTAAATAATTCAAGCACTTTTCTGTTGCTTTTATCAATTATCGAGTAGTCGTATTTTATATATGTATCAGTCACCCGGTTATCTTCGTCTTCATGGCCTAAACATAAGGCAACATCATCCTTGTTAATACCACACTCATTACGTGCGATTGTTGCCCAGGTATGGCGCGCCCATTTGGTTGTTACATTTTTATTTATTCCAATCTTCGGAAGAATGCCCTTTATATTATGCGGCTTTTCTCCGTTCAGATAATTATTAATTTTCTTAAGGAAACTGGTATGATGCTGGAATTGTTCAGAACAATTCAGTAACGATTTGTCACCCGAATATCGTTCTATTATTTCAGCAGCTTCCGGTTCTATCTTAATTGAATACAGTTTACCCGTTTTGTATCGAATATAATTTAAACGCCCCTGCCGTGGCTTTTGTGCAAAAAATAAATCCTTTGCCTCAATACCTATTAAATAAATCATAAGGAAAAACATATCTATGGCAAAGCGTTCCTCTTCAAGCTCAGGTTTATAATTCTTTAGTTTTTTTAATTCTTCTAACGTTAATACGTGTTCTTTTGAATTACCAATTAATTTAGGAAATTTATACTTCCGAAATGGGTAATGTGGGATCAATATTCGTCCGGAATCTTCCTCATTAAAATTGTCACGGCATTTATTAAATAATGACCGAAAAGTTCGCATATAGTTATCAACTCCATTTTGCACCCCTCTCGAACGCAAATAAGCCTCGTACCTGTAAAGGTAATTAATCGTAATTTCTGTTACGGGTAACAGTTCACCCGAGAAATTTTTCAGGCTCGACACCAAATTATTGTATGTTTCCACGGTCTTTTTTGAAAACCGATACCGTTTTAACGAAATCCTCCACAAATTTAAAGAAATCAATTTCACGCGCCGATGTTTTTCCCTCCAAAAGAAATTTTCTTAATTCAGTAACCGACATAAAATCACGGTTTTCACCAAGCAAAATATCCTTTTCCCTGTACTGTTTTAAAAGGTTCGTAATACGAAGATTAATGAAGTCCTTGTTTGGTCCCGATTTTGCCCATCCACTTTTATTGTTAAAATCAGTGGTAATGATATACAAGTCCGTCGGGATATATGCATCCTTTCTTTTGTGTGTAACACGGATTTTAATATTTGATGTACCATCTTTTTTGACCTGTCCGGCTGCTTTTAGTACTACTGCTTTAAACGTTGCCATATGCAAAAATCTTTAGACTATCTTTAGACATTTTGCATATAAAGGTACAATTTTTAATGTACAAATAAAAAAAACAGGAACTCAAAAAACCTATGAATTCCTGTATTTATCGCTGTTTCCGCTTGTACCCCGGACGGGATTCGAACCCATGACCTACTGCTTAGAAGGCAGTTGCTCTATCCAACTGAGCTACCGGGGCATCCTTATTTTTGCGCTGCAAAAGTAAAAATCAATTTTCAAACTCCAAATAGCAGTAAATTAAAAATGAAAAATTAAAAATTAAAAATTAAAAGTGGGAAATTAAAAATGAAATTTACTGATACAACTTATGTAATTGGAACTGTTTACAACAAGTGAATTCCGTTTACTTTACAGTTGTTAATCATTTCATCGGGCCAGATACTTGATTGAATTTCACCAATATGTGCTTTACGCAGAAAATACATGCATAAACTCGATTGGCCAATTCCACCGCCAACGGTTAACGGCAATTCATCGTTTAAGAGCATTTTATGCCACATCAGGTTTTTGCGTTCTTCCAGGCCTCTGATTTTTAGCTGTTCCATCAACATTTTTTTATCGACTCTTATTCCCATGGATGAAATTTCGAATGAACGGTTTAAAACCCTGTTCCATAAAATAATATCCCCGTTTAAACCTTTAAAACCATTTACAGTTGGTGTAGTCCAGTCGTCGTAATCGGGAGCGCGGCCATCGTGAATTTCACCATTTGGCATTTCTCCGCCAATTCCAATAACGAAAATAGCGCCGTGCTTTTTTGTTTCTTCATTTTCCCTTTCACGCGGTGTTAATCCAGGATATTTTTTTGCCAGCTCTTCGGCATGCACAAAGGTGATTTCTTCGGGTAACTCGGGTTCAATTTCAAGGTAATTTTCCGAGATATAGAATTCTGTTCGAATAATTACAGAATAAATTTTACGAACGATATATTTTAGAAAATCAAGGTTTCGGTCGCTGTCGTTTATAACCCTTTCCCAATCCCACTGGTCAACATAAAGCGAATGTATATTCGACAATTCTTCATCGGGCCTGATTGCGTTCATATCAGTGTAAATACCAAATCCCTCCTGTAGATTTAAATCAGCCAAAGCCAGCCGTTTCCACTTTGCCAGCGATTGCACGATTTCAGCCACTTCATCGTTTAATTCTTTTATCGGAAATGAAACCGGTCGTTCAACACCGTTTAAATCGTCGTTAATACCGGTTCCCTGTTTTACAAAAAGTGGCGCGGTTACTCTTCTTAGCCTTAATTCAGACGAAAGGTTCATTTGAAAAAAATCTCTTAACTGTTTAATAGCCTGTTCGGTTTGATATAAATCCAATACCGATTTGTAGTTTTTTGGAATAAATAAATTCATATTTTGTTTTTTATTTCTGCATCGGCAAAATTAGAATTATGTATCTAATTAATGTAGATTGAAGCAGAATAATACCGAATTAACAACAAATTGTCGCAAAACTTTCGCTTCGCTCAGTCTGCTTCTTTGTTGTAGAATCGGCATTAACAATTGTAAACTTTAAATTTCATGCGGCATTTTAAAGTACAATTGGTATAAGTTTAACAATCGCTGTTAATTTCTGAAAACCACTTTCCGTTTTGTTTAATTCCAAATATTATTTTTGCTTAGCATTTCCGTATGGCAGATTTCAGTAAAAATATTCCGCGGCTTTACCTGATTAAAATCTCGAAATGGTTTAATCTGGTTATGCCCATTGTAGTTCTGTTTTACCAGGACAACGGAATGGGAATGCACGAAATTTTTATTCTGAAATCCATTTATTCCATAGCTATCGTTACCATGGAAATTCCTTCAGGCTGGATGGCCGATGTGTGGGGAAGAAAAAAAACATTGCTTTTGGGTGGAATACTTGGAAGCGCCGGATTTCTGATATACAGTTTTTCGTACGGTTTTTGGATTTTTGCAATTGCAGAAATTATACTTGGAGTTGGACATTCTTTTGTTTCAGGCGCCGATTCAGCTTTGTTGTACGATAGCTTAAAAGTATCAGGAAAATCTGACCAGTATATAAAACAGGAAGGAAGAATTACTTCTCTTGGAAATTTTGCTGAAGCGATAGCAGGTATAGTGGGCGGTTTTCTGGCTGCAATAAGTTTGCGTACGCCGTTTTATTTTCAGTTTGCAGTGGCTTCAATTGCCATTCCGGCAGCTTTTACTTTAATTGAGCCTAAAATTCATATTGTCGAACATATTCATTCGGTAAAAAAGCTGGCGGAAAATATTAAAACAACGCTGATTTCAAACCATAATCTGCGCGTTGCGATTTTGCTTTCAGCTATTACCGGAACTTCAACACTTACATTTGCATGGCTGGTTCAGCCTTATTTTAAAGCCATTGGATTATCGGTGGAGTTTTTTGGCATTTTCTGGACAGCGCTAAATTTAACCGTGGGTGTTTCATCGGTTTTTGCCTACAAAGTTGAAATATGGCTGGGAAAAAAGTATACCATATTTTTAATTATTGTGATGCTTGCCGTTGGATATTTTCTTTCAGGCATATATATCACCTTCTGGGGAATGGCTTTTTTATTTATGTTTTACCTGGTAAGGGGAATTGCAACACCTGTGCTAAAAAATTATATCAATCAATACACCGAAAGTGAAGTGAGGGCAACAATGCTTTCAGTCCGGAATTTTGTAATACGAATTTTGTTTGCTGTAATTGGCCCGCTTTTAGGCTGGATTACGGATAACATAAATCTGAACTCGGCGTTTATTCTGGCCGGAGGAATTTATCTGCTTGCTTCATTTGTTGTTGCATTTCCGTGGTTAAAGAAAATTCCGAAATAGTTTACGGCTACATTACTTCAAGGTACAAGCGATGAATTTTTAAAGAGAATTGAGAGCACGAAATTCGTTAATATTGTTTTGGGAAGCAGAAAGGAGAGGCAACGAAAAAAACAGAACAATAAAAATTCCGGTAAAATTTATTTTCATAATTTAGTTTTTAATAGTAAAACAGATAATTTACCTAACCATGGAAAACACTTTAAAACTGAAAAACCTGGTGCTTGCGCCATACATTATTAAAAGTACCGCTTTAATTGGTAAGATTCGCTATGTGGGCGGCAACCAGTTCCGCCATGCCATGGCCACTTTGACAATTTTACTTGATTACAAGCTTTTCGATGACCCGGTTCTTCTCAAAGCGTCAGTAATTCACGACCTTATAGAAGATGTACCTGACACCAACCAGTTTGAGTTGCGACAAATTGATGCTGATGCAAATGCTGTTGTCGACCTTGTGCTTGAAGTTTCCAGACCCAAAGGAATGGCAAAAGCTATGTTTCTGAACCGGATACTCACTAAGGGGTCAACCAACGCGAAGCTATTAAAGGTAGCCGACAGGATAAGTAACCTCACCGATCTTCATCGCGACAATTATTCAAAAGCCCGAATGATCAGCTATTTGAATCAGTCGGAAAAATACATTCTACCGATGGCTCTTGAAGTTAACAAACTCATGGCAATTGAATTAGAAGACCTGATTGCCAAACGCAGGAAACAACTGAATTACATGAAATATCCTGGTTTTATTCGGTTTTAGCTTGCATCAAAAAACCGGCAGCTTCCCAGTTCTTATTGCATCCACATTTCTTACGGCCCGGTTTCCCACCTGATGGTACCATCTGGAATCTTTCAACTCGTCGGCAGCTTTATCCCAATCTCCGGAATTAATAGCTGCATTTGTATTTTTAAAACCTGCAAGGCGCGACGGGCCCATGTTAAACGCCAAATCAACAAGGATAACCTGTCTGTCGGGATCAATGGTGTCAAATCCCGGGTAAAGCCTTTTTACCGTTTTGTTAATTGCACTTTCAATATCTGCATCCAAAAGAGCGTTAATTTGCTCATCGGTTAATGCTTGTTTCCCGGTTAATACGTCGTTATAGGAAAGCCCAAGTGCTTCTATTTTGGCCGGAGCATCTGCGCGCCTCAAATTAAAACCTACTGCTATTGTTGGAATACCCAAAGAATCATTGTAAACTGTATTTCTTTTCCCTTCATTGTAGGTAATGTACTTTCTGATTGTTTCGATGTTTGCCATAATTGTAATTTTAAAATTTATTTTTATTGGTTTCCTGTATAAAGAATAATTAATATTTCGCTACTACATAGCTTTTCAGGTTCTTGTGTTAACTTTTCACTACAAAATAAATTCATATTTTCTAATTTTTATTTTTCGATGTTGACTCAACCTAAGGATTAATAATTGTATTTATAGCTTGTTTTGCACTGCCGACCCATAAACTGTCGCCTGAAACTTTTATTAAATCATCGCGAATGTTAACTACATCCAGGTAGCCATTAAGACACAATTTCTTGTTTTGAATGGAAAGAAAACAGACATAAGCCATTGGGAAAGAACCATCAACATCGCGCACAATTACGCAATAATAGTTTTTGTACATGGAAACAAAATGATAGTCGATAAAACCCGTATTTGAAAAATGGCTTAAAATCCAGGTGCCACTGTTTACGGTCGTTGTATCATTTACTGTTTCAATATTTTCGGTTTTGGTAATACTGTCCAAACTGATGCAGCCAATGGATTCACCGGATTCCGGATTGGGCAAAAGCTCCTTTATTAGTAATGGATGAACCGGATGACCATTGTATTGAAAAGCATCGTTTCTTTTGGAATCACCGCATCCGAATAAAACAATTAGAAAAAGCAAAACCAACGCCTTCGTCTATTCTATTTATAATGTTTGCAATCATTTCTTTTGATTCAACAAACCCATTCATATTACATCTGCAACTTTTGAATTTTTCAGCATCTCAAGCTTCTATATTGAAGGAAAATCCGGTAGTATTAAAATCAGCAAACTTTTCTTTATTTATCGAGGTCAATAAAATCGATTCCCAGACTTTCCATATCTGTTTTTGTAATTTTGTATATGCTTTTTTGTTTATCCAGCCATTCAATAATTCCTTCTGAAGTAAGCCAAATCCTTGCTGTATTATCATTCGATGCTGTTAATATCTTTTTATTGCCGGGTGAAAATGCAGCGTTGTACACATAGTCTGAATGCCCTGAAAATGTGTAAATTTCCTTCCCTGATTCCACATCCCATATTATAGCCGTATTATCGCCGGAAGCAGTCACAACCATTTTTCCATCGCTTGAAAATACGGCTGTGTTTACAATTCCTTCGTGACCTGTTAATGTATGAAGCTCTTCCCCTGTTTCACTGTCCCAGATTTTTGCTGTTTGATCCCACGAAGTTGTTACTATCTTTTTTCCATCAAACGAAAATGTGGCAGATGTTACGAAATCGCCATGGTTTGCAAGGGTGTGGATTTCTTTACCCGATTCAGCATCCCAAATCTTTGCTGTATTATCCCACGATGCTGTCACGATTCTTTCTCCATCCGGTGAAAATTGAGCATCAACCACTTCTGCATTATGACCTAAGGTGTGTAGTTCTTTGCCCGATTGCACGTCCCATATTTTTGCTGTAGAATCTACCGAGGCGGTCAAAACCTTTTTCCCATTGGGTGAAAATTCAGCATATTTAATCTCGCCTTTATGTCCAATTAATGTGAGAATTTCTTCTCCTGTTTCCACATTCCAGATTTTTGCAGTCGCATCGGCAGATGTTGTAACAATCGTTTTTCCCCCGCTTGGATCATCGGGGCAGGCTGGCGAAAAAACAGCACTGTTTAATTTATCCGTATGTCCGTTGAAGGTATGGATTAATTTCCCGGTTTCTGCATTCCATAATTTTGCCGATTTATCCCAGGAAGCTGTAACAACCATTTTCGCTCCAGTTGGATCATCCGGGCAAACAGGCGAGAAATCAGCACTTTTGACGTTATCTTCATGTCCTGCAAGTGTACATATTTCTAATCCTGATGCTGCATCCCAAACCTTTGCTGTGTTATCCGCGGATGCAGTCACAATCATTTTGCCCCCGTTTGGATCATCAGGGCAGGCTGGCGAATATACAGCATCATTAACAGCATCGTCGTGACCTTTAAGCGCGATGATTCCACTCCTTTGACTGAGCAGCCATATTTTTGCCGAATAATCGTCAGAAACCGTTACAATCTCTTTTCCGCCGATAGGATCATCAGGACAAGCCGGAGAAAATACTGCGTTGTTCACTTTGTCTGTATGCCCTGTTAATGTTAGCAATGTTTTTCCTGTTTTTGCATCCCAAACTTTTGCCGTTTTATCTGCGGATGCAGTTACAATTTTTTCTCCATTCGGTGAAAATGAAACGTTAACAACATCAGCTTTATGCCCACTGAGCGTGCGGAGTTCTGTCCCGGTTTCAGAATCCCATAATTTAGCTGTAAAGTCGGAAGAAGCAGTGACAATTTTTTTTCCACCGGTTGGATCAGCAGCACAGGCCGGTGAAAATTTTGCACGATATACATCCTTTTCATGTCCTGTGAGCGTATGTATTAAATTCCCCGTTTCAGCATCCCAGATTTTTGCTGTTTTATCACGCGAGGCAGTTACAATCGTTTTTCCCCCGACTGGATCATCGGGGCAGGCTGGCGAAAATTCAGCATAATATACATCATTCACATGACCTTTAAGCGTGCGAATTTCCTTGCCGGTTTCCACATCCCATATTTTTGCCGTTTTATCACGCGACGCGGTAACAACCTTTTTGCCATCCGGAGAAAACTTAGCGCTGTAAACTCCTTCGATATGATTAGAAAGCGTATGAAATACTTTGCCGGTTTCTGTATCCCAAATTATTGCTGTATTATCCCAGGAAGCGGTAACAACTCTTTTTCCGCCATTTGGATCATCAGGGCATGCCGGTGAAAATTCAGCGCTGATAACTTTGTTTTCATGGCCGGAAAGTGGCCGTAATTCCTTTCCTGTATTTGCATCCCAAATTATTGCCGTGTTATCATCGGAAGCCGTGACTATTATTTTACCGTCGGGTGAAAATTCGGCGCTGTTAATCTGTCCCTGATGTCCTGTAAGAGAAGCTTTAACCTTTCCTGAACCGGCATCCCATAGTTTTGCGGTTGAATCGGCAGAACAGGTAAGAATGGTTTTCCCGTCGGCTGAAAATACGCCATTGTTAATTATGTTTGAATGTAAAAGATTATTGGAGTAGTAAGGAGTTTTATTATTCAAAGATTCATAAAATACTTTCGATACAACCCGCTGTATGGCAAGTGAAGGAGGTTGTACCGGCGATTTATGCCAGGCCAGTTCCGCAAGCCGCATGGCAATCGTTGAATTCCTGACTTCCTGTTCGGTTGCAAAGGCAGCCAGGGTAAGGCTCTGCGATAGCTGGGTTTGTGTTTCTGCTTCCAATTTTGCCTTGTTCGCAGCTACAGTAAGTAAAATTCCGCCAACTGCAACAATTACCAGTAATCCTATTATCAATGATACCAGAGAGCGTTTAATCTGTTTTCTCGTAGCTTCAATCTTCAGCTTTAGAGCGCGATCGGCTTCGCTTGCATTTAAATAGAGCATACAATCTTCAAAGCCTTGTTTATACCTGTTTGCCCAAATAGGTGAAGGTTTATATTTATTGCGCCAATCCAAAGCAAGTTGCAATTCACTTCCTGTTAAAAAATCTTTTTTTCCCTTGTTATACAGGTTAGCAGCTTCGAGCAAATGTAAATAGCTGGAAGCCGATTCCCCTTCTTCATCTACCCATTTGCTTAATGTTTCCCACTGGCGTATTAAACTTTCATGTGAAATATCTATAATTTTATCGTCTGAATCTGAAGTTTCATTTACAACAAGGAAGGATCTTTTGTCTTCAATAAAAAGATGGATGATTTTTAAAATTTGTTGTTTTGTGCCGCCGGTTAACTTTTCGAGTTTGCTGAGTAAAACAGGACGTCTTATTTTTCGTCCGTTTTCATCGATTGTGGTTAGTGATTGAAATAACTTTTTTGTAATGTTCAATTCTTCCGGACTCAGGCCTACCAATGCTTCATCGGCATGGTTCGAAAGCGCTTTTTCAAGCCCGCCAATACTTTTTGAATCCTCCAGGTCGAGTTCGCCGTCTTTATTTACGTTTACTTCAAAATCCCAGATTCGCATTAAAGCATGCTGAAGCAAGGGCAATCCATCGTCAACTTTTCCCAATTCATTGAGCAGTCGTGAAGTGAGCGACGGATTAATTCTGATTCCATACAGTTTTGCCGGCCCTTCAATTACCATTTTTAGCTGAACCCGGTTTAACCGTGGTACGAGGTACTGACTTTTATTCATCGCTTCAGGCAATCCGTAAAATTGCGCGCAATCGCCTATAAAATCAGAGCGCATAGTAATTACAACAAAAAAGGGAATAACGTTTTGCGAAGCCATTTCAAGTATGATATGCACAAAATCAATGGCTTTATCTTGTCTCGCAATGTCTTTATCTTCCATCGCATAACGAAACAGTTCCTCGAACTGATCGACAAGTAGAAAAAAGTTGATGTTTTGCTTCTTTTTTAGCGGGCTTAGCAGTTGTATTAAAGCATCTGCACCTTCTTCTTCGATTTTTTGCACAAAAAGCTCAACTTCTGCCGAATCTGTTTTGGAATTAATCTGAAGAAGTATGGATTCGGTGAGATTGTATAACGGGTTTAGTCCCGGCTTCATGATGGCCAATAACCAGCGATCACTGTCTTCGATTAAATAACCTGCTTTTAATGCCGGAATAAGTCCTGCACGCAATAAAGATGATTTACCGGAACCTGAGCTTCCAACTACCGCAACAAAGTGATGGTCGTGCAGGCGATCGAGCAATTCAAGGGTTTGTTCATTTCGACCAAAAAATAAAATGCTTTCATCAACATCAAAAGGTCTTAAGCCAACATAAGGATTGCTTGTGTCCCGCCTCATACCGCAACCATTCTTAATTCGGTTAGTAATTTATCCACCTTTTCTTTATCCAGTACCGGGTTATCGCTGTTATCAATCACACTAATTTTTAAAAACCGCTGATTGAGCTGAATGCTGTTTTTTTCCTTATGTGGCGGCGCCATGAAAATAAAAAAATCGTCGATATTGAAATTATTGGTGATAATAAGATGCAGCGCCGCGCTCATTCGTTCAAAGACCCATTCCTTTGAAACGCTCCCGTATAAAAAGATGAGTTTTCTTACCTGGCTAATCCTGTCGGCCAGAATATTTATATTTTTATGAGGGTCGTCTTCCTGCGGATTAATAAAGGGCTGAATTTTGTTTTCAATTAAAGTTCTGCTTAAATCAAGTGCATATAATTGATCCTTAAAATGCGTATCCAGCAGAACCGATATTTTTTCATTCTCAGCATTTTGCAATGTCCTCTGTGCTTTCAGATGTTCAGCTATATCTATTATTTCCATTGCCAGATTACTTTTTGAACCACGCACAAATTCAAAATTCTTTGAAATGGATTCGCCGGTTTCAAGCTTTTGCAGAAACAGCTTATAATTATCGTCTTCAATATCCTGAAAATCTGTTTCGGCAGGCACCCAGATTAATTGCGACTTACCGGTTTGCATAGCAAGTTCAGCTTGTTTTTGAGGATACCATAATTCAGGCGCCCCAACTATTTCACGTCCCGGATATTCATCGAGTAAGTGAACAGCCATATCTGCGGAATTCAATGCATCTTTAATTGCCTGTTCATGGGCATTCACCTCATTTGGCGGCGGAATTCCGAAAATAATATTGAATCCCAGTTTTTCGAGTTCATTTATCGCCCGTTTCCGGGGTATGCGCAGTGTATCGGCTACTTCGCCAAAAAAAATTGAAAACTTTTGGCTTTCTCCTTCCGATGTTGGTATTGGCGCAATCGGCGATGGCGTTAGTGTTTTTGAAAAATCATTCAGTATATTCCACAATGCATCTCTGACATTTTTCAATTGTTCGCTGAATTCGTGAGAATTAGTTTCCAGCGCGTCGCCAAAATCATCAGCTTCTGTGGCATCATGAAACGGAAATCCCGATGTACCGCTTAACTCGGGCAACCATTCGCCAAAGGGAATATTATTAAGCAGCACATTTATAATTCGCGAACGAGCTCCAATTACTAATCCTGTTTTTTCTGCTTTTGCTTTTTTGTAAAACGTATCTAATTCCTTTTTGCAATAATCTGAAGCTATATAACCAGGCGAATTAAGGCACATCATAATTGCCGAGCTTTTAATCCCTGCTTCAATCGACTTGTTGAATACTACACTGCCATCGAGTCTTTTATCGTCCCACCATATTTTTATTATACCTGGCCGCCCAAAACGCTTGGCAAGCATCAGATCCAGATTTTTGTAGAATTGTTCGATCCAACCGGCGGTTTGCCCTGGAAAAGGCGTATTGTCAACATGCGCGTAGCTAATAAAGATATCGTATTCGTAATCCTTTAGAAATGCCATTTTTGAATGATTTAGATCTGTTTGTTTATCACCTGTTGTACAATTTAAGCCAAATTTTTCAAAATGTGTTTATATACAATTTCTCTTCTACAATTTCAATCATGGCCGAATTCTTTCATTTTAATAATTCAGAGTTGCTTGTTCGCATTAAATAGTTTTATTGAATTAAGCGTTTAACTAATACAAACGAAAATGCGGCTAAAGCCATTTTTAACAGCAAATTATAAAATCCGTCAGCTAATGCAGACGGCAATAAATAGCTACAT
>CAWGFJ010000004.1:0-81588 GCA_963821855.1 uncultured Prolixibacteraceae bacterium
TCACCTGTAATTTTCGTTATTTGGCGGATAATTTTCTGAATATTGTTTCTTTTTTTCTAAATTGCTCAGCGAAAGTCATTAGAAAACAATATTAAAAAGAAAACAATGAGTGCGAATGTTAACAACGGTGAGTCAGTCACTAAAAGACGGGGGCCGGTTTGGCAGGTAAAAGTTGAAATTTTTTATCCTGTATTTCAGGATTCAAAAATTGAAAGAATCGAAATAAAACGTTGGAAAATCAGAGAGATACTCAATTAAAAAAAAGCTCCTGGTGATATGAAATTAACCGGAGCTTTTTTTTTCAGATTATTCTATCTATAGGTTTTTTTATTAAGGATAACACCTCTCACACCACCTTCAGGATTTTCAACATCGCCTTTATAACGAGGAATTAAATGAATATGAACATGTGAAATTGTCTGTCCTGCTGTTTCATTAATATTCACACCAATATTAAAACCAAACGGATTAAATTTTGATTGAATAATTTCTTTAACAGTATTTAGGATAAGACCAACAAGCGGATTGTTCTTTAAAGGTTAAATAAAAATAATTAGCGCAATGCTTTTTAGGAATAATTAAAGCATGCCCATTATTTACTGGGAATTTGTCATATAAAGCATAAACAGTTGCAGATTCAACAATTATTTCTCTTTCTGAATCAGGATTGCAAAAACGAACAATCAGAATTTTCTTTCTTCGGAATCTGATTGAAAAGCCTGTATTCGTAAATTTCACAATTTTCATTCTTGAAAATTGATTTAAAAGGTAGTTTTACATTACATTGATAAGTTGGTTTTTGATGAATCTTGTGATTTCGAAATCCTTCATATCGCAAATCTCTTCTAAGGCAAAATATACTTCTCCCATTAGGTTTAACCAGCCTGGAAAGTTCCATTAATACTGTTGTCTGCTCTTCCGGTAACAAAACATTCAACACATAAAAACAAATAATTGTATCAAATTTTTGATCTGGATAATTTGGAAAATAATGTTTATCGTATCCAATAATGTTTATTCCTTTTGCTTGAAGTAATTCAACATCTTTACCAAAACCGCAGCCAAAATCTAAAACATCCCCTTTCAAGAAATTTCTATTTAAAAGCAATTTGGGCTGGAAAAGAAAGTGATTCTCTTTCTTTGGCTGTGAGATAGCTGAAAATGTTAGATTTTAGATTTTCCATTCTTAATATCCACGTTTATTAATTAAATAATTGCAACTATTTTGTAGATGTATAAATGCAATTTCCTTCCAATTTGAATATGAATTATTCCCCAACAATGAAATTTGAATTTCCTTTTGAAATCTTTGTGGTTGATTGTCATTTAACAGTTCTCCAATAATGAAGAATTAAGTCCTTTGTTTTTTCAATCAAATCAGATGATGGTATTTTATCTCTTTTCTTGTTATTAGTTTTAGTTTCGGAATGGAAGTAAATTCCAAAGATCATTATTTTTCCAAACTGAAAATGGTATCAAGTGGTCAACATCATATTGAGTAATGGGTTTCCCAGTCCAAACACAATAATACTTTTCCTTCTTTTTGCAAAATTGATTTGAAAATCTGTTTTGATTCTGTAACATCTCGTTCAGTTATCGGGATTTTTCAAAACCTCAGCAACAACTTTATTCAATGGATAGATTCTTTCCTGATGCATTAACAGAAAATTCAGCCCACTTAAAAAGAATTGAATCCTGACCACTAATAAAACTTCCCAATAATTGAAATGCTTCATAGTAATCGATTGGAATTGAAAATGTCCCAAGACTGTTTATCAAATATTCCGCATCAATTCCGAATTGACGTTTTACGATTTGTCCTTGATTCGTAATTGAAAAATTGAATAGTAGTCATTGCTAATTGAACGCCCTGTGTATTTCATCGGCATTCGTGTAATGGTATCTTTAATTTTTTTTGCAAGATGAGATAAAATCTGAATGTAAATGAGTCTGGTATTCCTTTGTTTTTTAGATCATTATAAAAGACTGAAAATCCGCCATATGAATTGTATTCATTAATAAATTCTTTAAATTGCTTTTCAAAAGCAAGATTTGAATCATTATTCAATTTGAGGGATTAAAGTTTGTGATTCAAAAATAGGATAATAATAAACATCCATTTCTCAACAATAATCCAGTTGGAAAATAAACCCGATCAATTGAGATCGTACATAAATGGTGAATTGTCTTGGATGATATCGATAACTCCACGTAACAATGCAAATTTGTAAGTTGCCGATTTGCTGTCGCGTTCAATTATCTTACTAATGTTTGTAAAGATTTGATCCGTCATGATTAATTTTAGCGAAAAGCCAACCAAATTTAGCGAAAGATTCAATAAACTACTTTTTAAATCTCATAAAATTTGGCTTAATTCATTGAAATCCCTTTCCCTACACCCATTTCAGCGCATTTTTACCCCAGGTTGGAATGCCCCGAACCCGCGTTGGAATGATGCTAACCCAATTTTTTGTAGCTCTAACCTATGTTTTTGTAGTCCTAACCTATGTTGGTGTAGCGTTAACCCACGTTAGGAAGTTCGAACCTGGGTTAGAAGGTCTCGAACCTGGGTTTTTGTGTCGCGAACCCGGGAGGAGTGGAACCGGGTTGGCAAGGCTCTAACCTGCTTTTTTGTGGCAAAAAAACGGGTTGGAAGAACGCCAACCTAAAGGATAACGATTCGGAAATACGTTTTGGATTACGGGGCAGATTGTATCTGAATTATTTTCAGTGGGAGATACAAAAGCCCATGTTTCGGAAAGCGGGCATAAATGGTTCTGGTCTTAGAAAACCGGATTATCCGGAAAAGTGTGAGTGGAGAAAACAGGTTCTGTCCCATGAGCCAAAAAAAACAGAACCTGTTTATGATTACAATTATTTACGTATTTGCCGCAGTTTATGAACGAGGCTGTTATCCTTTCCCAGAAGGCCTTCGATAAGATTAATCATTGCAGAAGCATCGTTGTAAGCAACCAATAACTTTTCATTAGCCGCTTTAGTAGCGTCGAGCGCTGCCACCTGAGCCTGTTGCTGTGCAATCTCTGCCTGGTCGGCTTCGTCGAGTTCGGTATCTATTTGTGCTACCCTGTTGGCCGGGTCAAAACCTGCAGCAGTAAGTATTGCTGCGTTTTCTTTAACTGTAAGAGAGGTTTGTGATATAAAATCTCTCTTTTCTTTTTCATTAAGGTTTCCCATAATTTTTAAATTTACATGTTGATAATTTATTTTTATTATTGACTCACTGGCCACCTGTAAGCTTCTCACGGCGCAGGTGGCTTTTTTATTTTCTACTATGGTTTTTCTGCTTTGGGGCAGAATAAGAACCTGTAACCGTTATTCCGGCTACCAGTTTCTTTCTTTGGGATTTATTTTTTCATGGTTTAAATTATTTGCTTCGGGTTTTTAATTCGAACATTCGCAAAGTATAAAAATTGTTTCAAAAAATAAAATTGTTTTACAACATGTTGGGGCCAAGAGCAAAGAGCGGCGTGAAAAAGGCAGGAAGATTGCCCCGGAACGGGAAAGGAATAAGGAATCAATGTCATTTAGTTAACAAAGAAATGATGAGAATCTGAATAGCTAACACCCTTCGACTACGCTCAGGGTGACTATCAGATTGAGCGTAGTCGAAATCTGCGATCACTAACTAAACGACATTGAATAATGAATAATGAATAACGAATAAAAATAGCGCTCACGCAGCTTATACCGTTTACAGACAAAATTATTCACAAAAACCTGTGGTATAATTTCCCGTTTTGCTAATATTCATCCCAGCTTTTAATTGAAATATCTTCCTGGTTATATTTGCAAATGGCATATATAAAAGCGCTTGCCACACGGGCATTGGTAATTAGCGGAATATTGTAATCGATGGAACTCCGGCGGATTTGATAACCGTTTTTAAGCTCACGTTTTGTGTAATTCTTCGGAATATTAATCACCAAATCAATTTTCTTTTCCTTGATATATTCAATCGTGTTTGGAGCTCTGTCCTCTTCATCAGGCCAGTGAAGATGCGTGTTTTCAACGCCGTTATCTTTCAAAAAACGGCTGGTTCCTTCCGTGGCAAAAATATTGTAACCACGTTCCTTTAGCATTTTTGCACTGGTCAGCAATTCAACTTTTCCCCGCGAAGGGCCGGAAGAAATGAGTACATTTTTTACCGGAATTTTATATCCCACCGAAAGCATCGATTTTAGAATAGCTTCATAATAATTCTCGCCAATACAGCCAACTTCACCTGTTGATGCCATATCGACGCCCAAAACAGGGTCGGCATTCAGTAAACGCGCAAACGAAAATTGTGGCGCCTTTACACCCACATAATCGAGCTCGAACAGCGATTTATCCGGCTTTTCAACATCAATTCCCAACATCACCTTTGTGGCAATTTCAATCAGGTTCAGTTTCATAACCTTCGAAACAAAAGGAAAACTTCTCGACGCCCGAAGATTACATTCAATCACTTTTATGTCGTTATCTTTTGCAAGAAACTGCATGTTAAATGGCCCGGTAATTTCCAGTCCTTTAGCGATTTCGCGCGCAATTCTTTTTATTCTGCGTATAGTTTCAACATATAATTTCTGTGGCGGAAAAACAATGGTTGCATCTCCTGAATGAACTCCGGCAAATTCCACATGCTCCGAAATTGCATAGGCAATCATTTCACCTTTATTGGCAACAGCATCAATTTCAATTTCCTTGGCTTCTTCGATAAACTCGGTAACCACAACAGGATGTTCTTTCGAAACATTGGCAGCCATTTCGAGGAAATGTTCCAGTTGGTCGGCATTTGAAACCACATTCATTGCTGCACCGGATAAAACATACGATGGCCGGATTAGTACCGGATAACCTACCACATCGACAAATTTGTGAATTTCCTCTATTGTGGTAAGACTTTCCCACCTTGGCTGATCCACTTTAAGTTTATCGAGCAGTGAAGAGAATTTTTTGCGATTCTCCGCATTGTCAATATTTACGGGCGATGTTCCCAATACAGGCACATTCTGGCCGTAAAGCTTCATGGCAAGATTGTTTGGAATTTGTCCGCCCATAGATACGACAACACCATGAGGATTCTCCAAATCGATAATATCCATTGTCCGTTCAAAGGTAAGTTCGTCGAAATACAGGCGATCACACGTATCATAATCGGTGCTTACCGTTTCAGGATTATAGTTAATCATTATCGAACGGTAATTCTCTTTTTTGATTGTATTTACTGCATTTACACTACACCAGTCAAATTCTACCGAACTGCCAATTCGATATGCGCCGGAACCTAAAACGATAACTGATTTATTATCGTTACTAAATTCGATATCGTGTTCATTACCGTTATAAGTAAGATACAAATAGTTGGTTTGTGCAGGATATTCGCCGGCCAGCGTATCTATTTGTTTTACGCTGGGAAGAATATTGTTTGCTTTCCGGTAATTTCTTACCCTTATTAAATCGTTGTGAATTTGCTTATTCGGACTTTTCAAAACCAGGCGTGCAATCTGAAAATCGGAATAACCCGCCTGTTTGGACAGTAATAACAAGTCTACAGGCAAATCTTCCAGTAAATTAAATTGTTCCAATTCCGTTTTTATGGTGAAAATATTTTTCAGCTTTTGTAAAAACCAGCGATCAATTTTAGTTTTCTCATAAATTTCGTCGATAGTATAGTTGTTACTAAAAGCTTCCGCGATGGCAAAAATTCGCCGGTCCGTTGGATTCGTTAATTCCGAATCGATTTCTGAAATGCTGATTTCCTCTTTATTGGCAACAAAACCATGCATTCCAAGTCCCACCATTCGTATTCCTTTTTGAATGGCTTCCTCGAAACTTCTGCCAATAGCCATAATTTCACCCACGCTTTTCATGGAGCTTCCGATGTTTTTGGAAACGCCGATAAATTTGCTCAAATCCCAGCGTGGTATTTTCACTACACAATAATCGAGTGCAGGTTCAAATGCGGCTGTGGTAACTTTGGTAACTGTGTTTTTCAGTTCATGTAAGCCATAGCCCAAACCAAGTTTTGCGGCAACAAATGCAAGCGGGTAACCTGTAGCTTTTGATGCAAGTGCCGAAGATCGGGATAACCGTGCATTCACTTCAATAACCCTGTAGTCCTCCGATTTTGGATCAAGGGCAAACTGAACGTTACATTCTCCAACCACGCCAACACGGCGGATTATTTTAATCGAAATCGCCCTTAATTTATGATATTCAGAATTGGAAAGCGTTTGTGAAGGCGCAACAACAATACTTTCTCCGGTGTGAATTCCAAGCGGGTCGAAATTCTCCATGTTACAAACCGTAATACAGTTATCGTATTTGTCGCGAACAACTTCATATTCAACTTCTTTCCAGCCTTTAATCGATTCTTCAATTAATATTTGCGGCGAATAGGAAAATGCTTTTGAGGCGAGTGCATTCAATTCATTTTCGTTTTCGCAAAAGCCTGATCCAAGGCCACCGAGTGTGTAAGCGGCTCTGATAATAATCGGAAATCCAACTGTTTTAGCTGCTTCACGCGCTTCAGCCATATTTTTTGCAGCAATGCTTTTCGGCGTTTTAACACCAATTTCTCCAAGCATTTTTGCAAATATGTCGCGATCTTCCGTATCAATAATAGATTGAACCGGTGTTCCTACAACTTTCAGGTTATATTTTTCCAATACTCCCGATTCAAATAAAGCAACACCGCAATTCAATGCTGTTTGGCCGCCAAAGGCAAGCAAAATCCCCTGTGGTTTTTCCTTTTTAATAACTTCTTCCACAAAGAAAGGAGTTACCGGAAGAAAATATATTTTATCGGCAATATCGCTGGAAGTTTGAATTGTTGCAATGTTTGGATTTATCAGGACAGTTTCAACGCCTTCTTCCTTCAGCGCCTTTAATGCCTGCGAGCCTGAATAATCGAATTCTCCTGCTTCTCCAATCTTTAACGCTCCCGAACCGAGAATTATCGCTTTTTTTATATCTGTTTGTATCATTTTATTGAATATCAATCGATGCTTTTTTTAGAAATATTATTTTGAATGGTTGTTTTTAAACTTTAAAATACTGTCGATAAATTCATCAAACAAAAATTCTGTATCCGTTGGCCCGCTCGAAGCTTCGGGATGAAACTGCGTGGAAAAAAACGGCAATGTTTTGTGTCTGATTCCTTCATTGGTATTATCATTTACATTGGTGAACAACGGCTCCCAGTCATCTGGTAAAGTTTCTGTTGCCACTGCGTAACCGTGGTTTTGCGAAGTAATGTAACAGCGGTTTGTGCCGGTAAGCAATACAGGTTGGTTATGGCTGCGATGCCCGTATTTTAATTTGTATGTTTCAGCGCCTGCAGCCCTGGCAAGTAACTGATTACCGAGACAAATTCCCATAACAGGCTTTTCTGTACCAATTACCTTTTGAATATTTGCTACCGTTACATCGCACATAGCAGGGTCGCCCGGACCGTTGGAAATAAACAGGCCATCAAAGTCTTCACCCGTAAAATCGTAATCCCACGGTACACGAATTACAGTTGAATTCCGTTGAAGCAAACATCGGATTATGTTATTTTTTACGCCACAATCAATTAATACCACTTTGTTTTCTCCATCACCATAAACTTCCTTTTCGGTACAACTTGCAACTGCTACCAGATTTTCCTTGTTTGGATCATAGAATTCAGTTTTTTCATCTTCAAATTCAATTTTTCCAAGCATTGAACCTTTCTCACGTAAAATTTTTGTTAAGGCTCGCGTATCAATTCCAAAAACTCCCGGAACTTCATATTCCCTTAGCCAGGTTGACAAACTTTTTTCGGCATTCCAGTGACTGAATTCAAATGAATAATCGGAGACAATTAAGCCACTGATATGCAATTTGTGCGATTCGAAATAACGGTGAATACCATTTTCCCTGGTTCCGAACGGAACTCCGTAATTTCCAATCATAGGATAAGTCGAAACCAAAATCTGTCCCGTATACGATGGGTCAGTCAAACTCTCCGGATATCCCGTCATTGCTGTATAAAACACTACTTCACCTGCTACCGATTTTTCGCTGCCAAACGATTTACCGGTAAACACGGTCCCATCTTCCAGCGTGAGTTTTGCTTGTTTAACTTTCAACATATTTCATTTTTATATTAAAAAAAATGCGTTTCCCCTAAAATTAGTTTAAACGCATTTTTAAATGTCTTTTATAACTCGAAAATTCTATTTTTTTTCTCATCGGAAACTTAAATGATGATGTAAAAATTAAAGTTGCAGCAAAAATAGAAATAATTCTTAAACTTTTGGTTTGTTTATTTAAATAAATGAATAAATTTGCATTTGAAATGTATAAATATACATTGTGTTAATAGTTTATTAAACAGTAATTTCTTCCGATTGATTCACAGTAAACAAAACAGGAATATTCTGTAAATAATAAACAAGAAAATAAAATGAAGAATCGGGTAAAAAGACAGCTTGAAATACGAAAGATAATTATGAAAGGCAATACACACAGCCAGGATCAATTATTACTTGAATTAAAACAGAAAGGTTTTGATTTAACACAGGCTACTTTGTCGCGCGATTTAAAAAATTTACAGGTTGCCAAGGTTTCCCATCCGGCAAAAGGATATGTTTATATTATTCAGGAAGGCGGGCAAAATAATACAGTTAAAGATCAGCTGCGGTTTAACTATCTGGCGGACGGTGTAAAAGATTTACGTTTTTCCGGAAATCTGGCTGTATTGCGAACAGCGCCGGGGTATGCAAGCAGTATTGCAGTCGCTATCGACAGCGCCGAACCCTGGGAAATACTGGGAACAATTGCCGGAGACGACACGATTTTGATCGTTCAAAAAGAAGGGATTTCAAAAATCGACCTTGATAAATGCATTAGTTAAGATAATGCCAAATTTAAAGGGTAAAATATAATTGATGGGTTAAATGAAGGAGTTGAAAGATATTAAGATTGAAGTTGCATGCGAAGAACATATAAAATATGTTGACGATATTAATGATGCCATTGATATTGCTTCGAAGCAACGTGGGACGGGGATTGCACGAAGGACATACGAATATCTTGCACAGAAAATGCGGGAAGGAAAAGCAATTATTGCTCTTGATGGTGATAAATTTGCCGGGTTTTGTTATATCGAAACCTGGCAGGAAAAAGGTTTTGTGGCCAATTCAGGATTAATTGTGGTTGATGATTACAGGGGAATTGGCCTGGCAAAGGCAATAAAGAACA
This sequence comes from uncultured Prolixibacteraceae bacterium, assembly GCA_963821855.1. Taxonomy (GTDB): domain Bacteria; phylum Bacteroidota; class Bacteroidia; order Bacteroidales; family Prolixibacteraceae; genus Draconibacterium. The sequence goes on from CAWGFJ010000004.1 coordinate 9,232, forward strand.
AAGCTTTCAATTTATCGCGGGAAAGATACCCGAATGCCAAAATTTTTGGTTTAACAACGGGTTTGGCAGTAATGAAAATAAACCACGAACTGGGTTACCGGCCTGTAACATTTTCGGAACTCACGGTCGACGACCAGTTTTGGAACGGTTGCAAAGGCTGTGTGAATTACGATATACTTACACGAACGGAGCGTTCAAAATGTTTGTGTACCGGAATGTTATTTGATCCGTCCTGGGAAAAAACAAATAAAGTGGCTGCCACAAATGCCATAAAAAAGAGGAGCCTCATGGATATAATTCAAATTTTAAAACCATTAAAAGGAGGTTCGAAAAAGAATCAGATTAAAGCGGAAAATAAAAATCAAAGAGTGATGGCGCGCATATTTAATGCATTATATTAAACAGAATTGAGCAGCAAAATAAATGAATAGTTTTAAAATTGAATGTAGCGTTGCTGTCACTCTTTTTACAAAATATATAAATGAACAGGAAATTGGTTTTGGCATTTAGCGGTGGATTGGATACATCGTTCTGTGCAAAATATTTAAAAGAAGATAAAGGTTTTGAAGTTTACACCGCCATTGCAAACACAGGTGGTTTTTCCGAAGAGGAATTAAAAGCCATTGAAGAAAAAGCGTATAAACTTGGTGCAGTTAAGCATGTAACTTTGGATGTTACCAGTGAATATTACGACAAATGCATTCGCTTCATGGTGTATGGTAATATTTTACGAAATAATACATATCCGATCTCTGTAAGTTCTGAAAGAGTATTTCAGGCGATTGCAACTATAAATTATGCAAAAGAAATTGGTGCAGGATTTATTGCGCACGGCAGTACCGGTGCAGGTAACGACCAGGTTCGGTTCGACCTTACTTTCCAGGTTTTAGCGCCGGAAATTGAAATAATTACACCTACACGTGATTTACAATTGAGCCGGCAACAGGAAATCGACTATTTGAAAAGTCATGGTTACGAAGCCGATTTTGCCAAAATGCAGTATTCTATAAACCAGGGTTTGTGGGGAACAAGTGTTGGCGGCAAAGAAACATTAACATCTGATAAAGGTTTGCCAAACGATGCATATCCAAGCCAGTTGGAAGAAAGCGAAGAAAAAATAATCGAGCTGGGTTTTGTAAAAGGTGAATTAAAATCCATCGATGGCGAAACATTTGAAAACGGCCCAAAAACTATTCAGGCTTTGGAAGAAATAGCCTCAAAATATGCTATAGGAAGGGACATTCATGTTGGTGACACAATCATCGGAATAAAAGGTAGAGTTGGTTTCGAAGCTGCTGCTCCTTTACTAACTATTAAAGCACATCATTTACTGGAAAAGCATACACTCACCAAATGGCAAATTTACTGGAAAGAACAACTCGCAAACTGGTATGGAATGTTCTTACATGAAGCTTTATACCAGGAGCCGGTAATGAGGAATATGGAAACTTTCCTTGAATCGACTCAGGAAAATGTCACTGGAAAAGTATTTGTAAAGTTAAAACCTTATCATTTCGAATTACAGGGAATCGAATCGGAGCATGATTTAATGAAATCAGGTTTTGGTGAATATGGTGAAACCGTTAAAGCCTGGACTGCAGACGATGTAAAGGGATTTACTAAAATTCTGTCTAATTCATTGAAGATTTATCATAAAGTGAATAACAAGATTTAAATGATTAGAGTTGGAATCATAGGAGGTGCAGGTTATACCGCAGGAGAATTGTTGCGGATTTTGCTGAATCATAGCGGTGTTGAAATCGCATTTGTGCAAAGCGAAAGTAATGCCGGAAATCTGATCACCGATGTTCACGATGATTTGCTCGGTGAGTTGGATTTGAGATTCACATCAGAAATGCCAATGAATGAAGTTGATGTTGTTTTCCTTTGTATGGGACATGGAAAATCAGTAGAACTAATTAAGAATTCGAAGCTTCCTGAAAATCTGAAAGTAATTGATTTGAGTCACGATTTCAGATTAAAAAGAGAAGGGAATAATTTTATTTATGGATTACCTGAAGTGAACCGGGAGGAAATAAAATCAGCAAAATATGTGGCCAATCCCGGGTGTTTTGCAACCGGAATTCAACTTGCGCTTATCCCGTTGGCTGCAAAAAGTTTGTTGATTGATGAAGTGCATGTCCAGGCGATAACAGGTTCAACAGGAGCCGGGCAAAAACCAACAGAGACTTCACATTTTAGCTGGCGAAACAGCAACCTTTCAGCATATAAAATTTTTGAACATCAGCATGAAGCAGAAATACTACAAACATTAAAACAACTTCAACCCGGTTTTAAAAAAGATTTCAATTTTGTACCGATTCGTGGAAATCATACCCGTGGAATTTTTGTGTCGGCTTACACTAATTTTGAAGGTATTTTGGAAGAAGCAAAACAAATCTATGAGGAATACTATTCAGGTCATCCGTTTGTTTTTGTGACTGATAAAAATCCGGGAGTAAAGCAAGTGGTTAATACCAACAAGGCAGTAATTTATCTGGAGAAACATGCTAACAAACTGGTAATAATCAGTGTTACCGATAACTTGCTGAAAGGAGCTTCAGGCCAGTCAGTTCAGAATATGAACCTGATGTTTGATATCGACGAGACAACAGGGTTAAATTTAAAACCGGTGGCATTTTAATTGTATTACACCATCCTTCAGGGTGGTGGTTCGATAGATTAGGATCGGCTTTAGCCTTTAATTTTAAGATCATGTACAATGAATTTATGACGAAATACAATTTTCAAATTATTAAAGGCTAAAGCCACAAATAATCAGTAAACAAAATTCACCGCGTTAAAGCATGGTGCAAAAATAAAATGATGAAGCTATTCGATGTATATCCACTTTTCGACATTAATCCTGTAAAAGCAGAAGGATGTTATGTTTGGGATTCCAACGGAAAAAAATATCTCGATTTATATGGAGGTCATGCAGTAATTTCAATCGGACACAGCCACCCGCATTATGTCGATAAAATTACCCGACAGCTTTCCAATATCGGATTTTATTCCAATTCAGTTCAAAATCCGTTGCAACATGAATTGGCTGAAAAATTAGGCGAACTTTCAGGTTATCGCGATTACCAGCTTTTTCTTTGTAACTCGGGAGCGGAAGCCAACGAAAATGCGATTAAACTGGCATCATTTATTACCGGAAGAAAAAAGTTTATCAGCTATAAAAAAGGCTTTCATGGCCGAACTTCTGCCGCAGTTGCATTAACCGATAATCCCAAAATTGTAGCTCCGGTAAATGAAACCGACAATGCAATTATTTTACCATTTAACGATTTGGAGGCAACAAAAGCAATTTTTGAAAAGGAAGAAATTGCTGCGGTAATTATTGAAGGAATTCAGGGTATCGGCGGAATTAATTTGCCTGATGAAAGTTTTATTCATGGTTTAAGCGCGTTAACAAAAAAATATGGTGCGCTTTTGATTCTGGATGAAATTCAATCAGGTTACGGACGCAGCGGAAGATTTTTTGCCCATCAGTATTTTCACGTTCAGCCCGAAATTATTACTATGGCAAAGGGAATGGGAAACGGTTTTCCGATTGGCGGTGTATTAATCAGTCCTGAAATAAAACCATGGCCGGGAATGTTGGGAACAACTTTCGGCGGAAACCATTTGGCTTGCTGCTGCCGGTATTGCTGTTCTCGATATTATTTCGGAGGAAAAGCTTGTGGAAAATTCCGAAGTCGTTGGAAATTACATCATGAATAAATTGGAAGAGTTTAGTTCGTTATACAAAATAAGGGGAAAAGGATTAATGATTGGCATTGAGTTTAATTTTCCAATTGCTGAATTTCGTAAAAAGCTGCTTTTTGAATATGGAATTTTTACCGGTGTTTCGGGCCAAAATATCATTCGCCTGTTACCGCCGCTGAGTTTAACCATTGCTCAGGCCAAAGAATTTTTATCTGTATTTAAAAAAGTTTTTACTGAAATTACAGTGTCAACAAATGAACATTAATCGGTAATTTTATCTCTTATTGTAAATAATCAAACATGGAAAAGAAAAATATTGCAATTATAGGCGCTGGTAATATGGGCGGCGCAATTGCCGTTGGTTTGTTAAAATCGGGTTCGGTAACTTCCGATAATATTTTTGTGGCCGACCGAAAAGAAAGCATTCTGGAAGAAATAGAAAAGAAAGGTATAAAAACATTTCAGAATAACCTGGAAGCTATACAAAATGCCGATGTAATTATTATTGCCGTAAAACCTTATCATATTCAACAGGTAATTTCAGAAATTAAACCCGGATTAACTGCTGATAAAATTTTAATATCCATTGTTGCTGGTGTTGGAATTGATGAATTAGGCGAAATGGCAGGGAATGAAATTCCAATTTTCAGGGTAATGCCAAATACAGCAATTGCTTTACAGGAATCATTAACCTGTATTTCGTCAAATCATAATACCGAAAAGTACAGAAATTATGTGGTTGAATTATTTGATAAACTGGGCAAAACTGTTGAAATACCTGAAGAATTGATGGCTGCAGCTACGGTACTTTCTTCATGTGGAATTGCGTATGCCTTACGTTACATTCGCGCTGCCATGCAAGGTGGAATCGAAATTGGTTTTGGTGCCGAAATGGCGCAGTTTATTACTGCACAAACCGTAAAGGGTGCAACTGAATTAATTCTGCAAAGTGGCAATCATCCCGAACGTGAAATCGATAAAGTTACAACTCCGCGCGGTGTAACAATAACAGGATTAAATGAAATGGAACACAAAGGTTTTAGTTCATCACTTATTCAGGGCGTTATGGCGTCGTATAAAAAGATTGATAAAATGAAGTAATACAATGCAATTTCGGTATAAGAAAATAACGGTTAAGATTGGCAGTAATGTTCTTACCAAAGGAGATGGAACGCTGCATGTTTCGCGTATTGCGCATTTGGTAGATCAAATTGCATTTCTTCATAAAAAAGGAATTGAAATTGTTCTCGTTTCATCAGGTGCTGTGGCTGCAGGCCGAACAGTATTAAATAACCTGAAAAAAACGGACGCAGTTTCGCAGCGCCAACTATGGGCTGCATTAGGACAGGTAAAACTAATTACCCGTTATTCTGATTTTTTTAATGAACACGGATTGTTTTGTGCACAGGTACTTACAACAAAAGAAAATTTTTCGAGTCGTGCACATTATCTGAATATGAAAAACTGCTTTAACACTTTACTTGAAAACAAAGTTATTCCAATTGTAAATGAAAATGATACAATTTCGGTAACCGAATTGATGTTTACCGATAATGACGAGCTTTCAGGATTAATTGCATCCATGGTAAATTCAGAAGCATTAATTGTATTAACAAATGTCGACGGGGTTTTCAGTTCTCATCCAAACGATAAAAATGCAGAATTGATAAGTGAAATCGAAATTTCCGATAAAGAACACGGACATGGAATATCATCGGAGCAATCGGAGTTTGGAAGAGGTGGAATGCTTACTAAGTTTCGGATTGCACAAAAAGTTGCAGGCGACGGAATTGGCGTTCATGTGGCAAACGGGACAAAGGAAAATATTTTGATTAATATTCTGGACCTTGAAAAAGAACAAAAACATACTTTTTTCATACCAAATAAAAAGGCTTCCAGTGGCGTGAAAAAATGGATTGGATATTCCGATGGATTTGCAAAAGGCCAGGTGGTTATTAATCAGGGAGCCGCAAAAGCGCTAAATTCAGAAAAAGCAATTAGCTTGTTACCAGTTGGCGTAATTAATATTATCAGCGATTTTAAAAAAGGAGATTTAATTAAAATTGTGGATGAGAGCGGGAAAACTATTGGAGTAGGCAAGGCCGGATTTGGTTCGGAGAATATGGAAACAGAAAAGCTGTCGGAAAAGCAAAAGCCGCTGGTACATTACGACTACCTGTATACGGAAAACCGAAAAATATAGATGAATTTAATGGTGGAGAAGGAAAAGAAATTAAAATGAAAATTGAAAAACAATTACAGTCAGTGCTGGAAGCGTCACGCAAGTTGAATCTTATAGATGATGAAACCATAAAAAGTGTATTGTTGCAACTGGCTGGTGAAGCAAGAAAAAATGCAGAATTAATTTTAGCTGAAAATCAAAAAGATTTAAACAGAATGGATCCTGCCGATCCAAAATACGATCGGCTGAAATTAACCGCTGAAAGAATCGAAGGAATTGCCGCAGATATTGAAAATGTAGCCGGGTTAAAAAGTCCGGTAGGTATTGTCGAAAAAGAAGTGGTTCGCCCGAACGGACTCAAAATCTCCAGGGTTTCTGTTCCATTTGGTGTTATCGGAATAATATATGAAGCACGGCCAAATGTTACTTTCGATGTTTTTGCGCTATGTTTGAAATCAGGAAATGCCTGTGTGCTAAAAGGTGGAAGCGATGCCATTAATTCCAATCAGGCAATAGTTTCCGTCATCCAAAAAGTTTTGAAGCAATTTTCCATGGATGAAAATACCGTTTGTTTGCTACCTGCAGGCCGTGAGGAAACAAACGAAATGCTTCATGCGCATGGTTATATCGATTTAATAATCCCCCGCGGAAGCCAGAATTTAATCAACTTTGTGCGCGAGAATGCTAAAATTCCTGTTATTGAAACCGGCGCCGGAATTTGTCATACATATTTCGATGAATATGGTGATGCTGAAAAGGGGATGGAAATTATTTTCAATGCAAAAACACGCCGTCCTTCTGTGTGTAATGCACTCGATTGTTTAATTATTCATGAAAGCCGTTTGGGAAGTTTACCCGACTTTGGTAAAAAGCTGTCAGAAGAAAATGTGGTGATTTATGCCGATGAAAAATCGTTGCAACAATTGAAAGGAAATTATCCTGATGAATTGCTTTTTCCTGCAAATGAAGAATCATTCGGCACTGAATTTTTATCGTTGAAAATGGCTGTAAAAACAGTTTCATCATTTGATGAGGCGATAAATCATATTAACCGGTACAGTTCGAAACACAGTGAAGCCATAATTTCGGAGAGCAGGCAAAACATTGTGAAATTTGAAAAAGTGGTTGATGCTTCTTCGGTTTATTCCAATACTTCAACTGCATTTACCGATGGCGCACAATTTGGATTGGGAGCAGAAATCGGAATCAGCACGCAAAAGCTTCATGCACGTGGTCCAATGGCATTGGAAGAGCTTACAAGCTATAAATGGATAATTGAAGGCGAAGGCCAGGTTCGGCCAAAATAGCATATAAATTGAGTATATTTGGATAAAATTGTTTCTATGAGCACGTTGGAATTAAAAAATATAATTAACGAACAATTATCACAGATTGAAGATGAATCTTTCTTAATGGCTATAAAGACCATAATTGAATCCAAAATCTCCGGTGGTATTTATAATTTAAGTGATTATCAAAAAGAACGACTCAATATAGCCAGGGAAGAACTAAAATACGGAAAGACTATTACACACAACGATTTGCAAAAGGAAATTGACCAATGGCTAAAAGAACAATAAGATGGTCAAAAGAAGCAAAAGTTGATTTGATTAATATTCTTGAGTTTTATATTGAAAGAAACGGTTCAACAGCCTACAGCATTAAACTAAATAAAAGGATTAATCACAGTATTCAGCTAATTGCCAAATATCCTAATATCGGAATTGCAACAGATTACGATTCTGTAAGAGCTTTAATTACCGGCGATTATCAGATAATTTATGAAGTTTTCGATCAGCTAATTCTTGTAATAATGCTTTGGGACAGTAGAAGAAATCCGGAAGACAAACGAATAGGGAAAAGAATAAAATAATAAGGAATCGAATATTAAAAAATGAAACATTTCACATCGGTAAAAGATATACCTGATTTAAAAAAAGCGCTTGAAGTTGCGTTCGAGATTAAGAGAAATCCATTTAATTACCAGCATTTGGGAAAAAACAAAACCATGATTTTAATCTTTTTCAATTCGAGTTTACGCACGCGCTTAAGTACGCAAAAAGCCGCAATGAATTCGGGAATGAATACAATGGTGCTCAACGTTGGTGAAGAAAGCTGGCAAATGGAATCGGAACTTGGTGTAATAATGGATGGCGATAAACCTGAACATTTATTGGAAGCTATTCCCGTAATCGGTTCTTATTGCGATGTAATTGGGGTTCGTGCCTTTGCAAAATTAAAAAACCGCGATGAGGATTATGCCGAAACCATCTTAAACCAATTTGTAAAATATGCAGGAGTACCGGTTGTAAGTATGGAAGGCGCTACACGTCATCCGTTACAAAGTTTTGCCGATATGCTAACCATTGAGGAATATAAAACCAACGAAAAACCGAAAGTGGTTTTAACATGGGCTCCGCATCCGAAAGCATTACCGCAGGCTGTAGCAAATTCGTTTGTGGAATGGATGAGCAAAACCGATTATGAATTAGTAGTTACACATCCCGAAGGTTATGAGTTGGCGCAGGAATTTATAGGAAATGTAAAAGTGGAATATGACCAGAAAAAAGCATTTGAAGGCGCCGATTTTATTTATGCTAAAAACTGGTCATCATATACTAATTACGGACAAATTCTTTCGAAAGATTTAGCATGGACTGTCGATGAAGAAAAAATGGCCTTGACAAATGATGCAAAATTTATGCATTGTTTGCCGGTACGCAGAAACGTTGTTGTAACCGATGGTGTTATCGACAGCAAAAACTCAATAGTGGTTCCTCAGGCTGCCAACCGTGAGGTAACTGCACAAGCGGTTTTAAAAATGATTTTGGAAGATTTATAAAACTTAGCGTCTCTGCGCCTTTGCGAGAAATAATGAATAAAAAAATCGAAATAATTCCTGCAATCGATATTATAGAAGGAAAGTGCGTGCGCCTTTCCCAGGGTGATTATAACCAAAAAACGGTGTATAACGAAAATCCGCTTGAAGTAGCTAAAATGTTTGAAGCAGCAGGAATTCGTCGTTTGCATCTTGTCGATTTGGATGGCGCAAAAGCAAAACACATTGTAAATCATAAAGTGCTCGAAAATATCGCCGGAAAAACCAGTTTGATTATCGATTTTGGCGGAGGACTAAAAACGGATAAGGATTTGGAAATTGCTTTTAATTCGGGTGCAAAAATGGTTACCGGTGGAAGTATAGCGGTGAAAGAAAAGGAGACCTTTTTGAGTTGGCTTGAAAATTATGGCAGCGAAAAAATAATCCTCGGTGCCGATGCCAAAGATGGAAAAATTGCAGTAAGTGGATGGATTGAATCAACCACACTTTCTGTAATCGATTTTATTGAAAGCTATCATCAGGATGGAATTAAAAAGGTGATTTCTACCGATATCAGCCGCGACGGTATGCTTTCGGGGCCTGCATTCGAATTATATGACGAAATTATGAAATTACTTCCCGAAGTGGAAATTATTGCCAGCGGAGGAATTGCTTCAATGGATGATATTTTGAAACTGAATGAAATGAGAGTGCCGGGAGTAATTACCGGTAAAGCCATTTATGAAGGGAAAATCGATTTAAAGGACATTGAAAAGTACAACCTTCAGTAGATATATTTTTATATTATAACTTTTAAAGGTTATAATTATATTATATAACTTAAATAGGTTATATTTGAAGTGTGATTAGTCAAAAGCAAATAGCAGTTATTACAGGAGATATTGTTAACTCTTCCGGAATGAGCGAAGACGAGAAAAAAAATATCCAAAGCTGGTTTGAAAAAATCGCTGACAGTAATATTCTGCAAAAGCCAAAATTTTTTAGAGGCGATAGTTTTCAGTTGGCAGTAAAGCCCGAAGCAGCATTAATGCTGGCACTAAAAATCAGAGCTGAATTGAGAAGGCTGAACGACAGGAACGACGCAAGAGTATCGATTGGGATTGGCGAGGTGACAACCTGGAATAATGATGTGTTGCTTTCCAATGGATCTGCATTTGAGCGTTCTGGTAAAAATCTGGATGAACTTAAAAGCAAAGGACTTCGGATAATTATTGTAACAGGGAATAAAGAGTTGGATAATGAATTGGAAACCTATTGCGTAATGGCCGACTCACTTTTGAAAAGTGTTACATCAGTGCAGGCAAATGTCATTTCATATAAGCTCGATGATTTGCCGCAGGAAAAAATTGCAGAGAAACTTCAGATTTCTCAACCAGCAGTGAGTAAGACGCTTAAAGCTGCAAACTGGAAAGCAACTCACAAATTTTTAGAAAGATACACCCAGATAATTGAGAAGAATTATGGAACTTTTGAATAGCGTCTTTTTTCCCATGCTTGCCGGACATTTAATTGCCGACTTCTGGTTGCAGCCTTATTCCTGGGTAACGCACAAAAAAGAAAATGGCATTAAATCGTCGAAATTGCTGTTGCATGTTGCCATTGCTTCCATATTGCCCGTGGTTTTTACTTTTCAGTTAAATCTGTGGTGGTTTATCGCGGTAATTTTTGTTACCCATTTAATTATCGATTTTTTTAAATCAAAATTAAAAGACACTATTCCGGCATTCCTGATTGATCAGTTGCTGCACATTTTTATTTTATGGGCTTTGGCTTATTGGGCAACAAAAACAGAAATCCCGGCGCAGTTTGCTCTATTTTGGATTTATGCTTCCGGCTTTATTTTAATTACCAGTCCGGTTGGAATATTAACCGGAAAGTTGTTGAATGTGATGATTCCTGATAAAGTTAAAATTACGAAGATCGACGTCTCAGGATGGATAGGGATACTGGAAAGAATACTGATTTTTATTTTTATCATTACAGGTCAGTTTTCGGCCATCGGATTTTTAATTGCCGCAAAATCGGTCTTCAGGTTTAACGATGCAAAAGAAGATGGCAACAAAAAAGCTGAATATTTTTTATTGGGAACACTGATTTCTTTTGCAGTGGCGATAGTTGTTGGGTTATTAGCAACCAAATTATCGCTACTTGTAAAATCCGATCTTTGAACCTTAAACTTTACACTTTGAACTAAAAGAATGCTTGCAAAACGAATTATACCATGTTTGGATATCCGAAACGGGCAAACCGTGAAGGGAATTAATTTTGTGAATATCAGGGAAGTTGGTGATCCGGTAGAACTTGGAGCAAAATATGCAACCGATGGCGCCGATGAACTTGTTTTCCTTGACATTACAGCTACGCACGAAGGCCGGAAAACATTTGTGGAGCTGGTAAAACGAATTGCAGCCCATTTAAATATTCCGTTTACGGTTGGCGGCGGAATCAGCGAATTTGGCGATGCTGAAAAACTATTAAGCGCCGGTGCCGATAAAATCTCTGTAAATTCTTCAGCGGTTAGAAATCCGAAATTAATCGATGAATTAGCATTAGGTTTCGGTAGCCAGTTTGTGGTTGTTGCCATTGATGCGCGTGGCGATGAAAATAACCACTGGACAGTTACAGTAAATGGGGGCAGAATTCCAACCGATAAGGAGTTGTTTTCATGGGCTAAAGAAGCTGAAGACCGTGGCGCCGGCGAAATTCTTTTTACTTCGATGAATCACGACGGAACAAAAAACGGATTTGCCAATGAGCAACTTGCCCGGCTTGCCGATACTCTGAAAATTCCAATTATTGCGTCTGGTGGGGCAGGATCGAAGGAACATTTTGTTGATGTTTTTACCAAAGGAAAAGCCGATGCAGGACTGGCGGCAAGTATTTTTCATTATAATGAAATACCAATTCCAGGGTTAAAAAATTACCTGAAAGGTGCCGGAATTGTAGTCCGTTAAATCTTACCTGTGAATAATTATCTTTGCAAAAACAAAAGAAATGAACGAATTCAAAAATATTTCCCAAATCAATTTTGGAAAACTGAACGGATTGGTTCCGGCAATTATCCAGGATATTGAAACACAAAAAGTTTTGATGCTGGGTTTTATGAATGAAGAAGCAGTTTCAAAAACGTTGGAAATTGGCAAAGTCACATTTTTTAGCCGAACCAAAAATCGTTTATGGACAAAAGGAGAAGAATCGGGAAATTTTTTGAATGTGGTTTCACTGTTAATCGATTGTGACGATGACACTTTGTTGATTAAGGTAAATCCGGTCGGTCCGGTTTGCCATACAGGCAGCGACACCTGTTTCGATGAAATCAATCCTGAAAACGATGTACAGTTTTTACGTTATCTCCAGGATTTTATCGATAAGCGGAAACAAGAAATGCCCGAAGGTTCATACACAACATCATTATTTAAAGCCGGCACCAGAAAAATAACCCAAAAAGTGGGCGAGGAAGCGGTTGAAACCATAATTGGCGCAATGGCAAACGACGATGATAACTTTATCTATGAAGCCGGAGACTTAATTTATCATTTAATTGTGCTTCTTTCGCATAAAGGCTACCGAATTGAAGATATTGTTCGGGAGCTTAAAAAAAGACATTCCTGACCGGCATCAGCATCATAAAAAGTTAGTTTCAAATTAAGTTTAAAAAAAACATAGTTATGTAACATAGTTTCATAACATGATTGTATAACATTCAATTTTTAAGTGATTTTGTAAGGTTTTTTAGCTACGAGTTGGTAGCTTTGTATTAGTCTTCTAACTATAAAAAACCTTGATATGGAAACCTTAACTATTTGTCCGACCAGTACAGCCACAATTCTTGCATGCCAAAAAATAGCCAGAGCGTTTAAAGAAAATATTTACGAATTATCAAGTATTCGTGTTGAATGGGAACCCGGGTATGCAACTTCGCTGAATATCTGGATTGAAGATACTATGGAAAAATATTTTATAGAAAACCTGGATGCGTGGGATGAAAAAAAATACCGGGAATGGCACGAAATAATGATAGCCGGATTAAAAAATCTTAAAATACTTCGTGCTTCGGTAAAAGTGGATTTTAAAAACGACAAGGCTTTTTTGAAAGATTTCTTTGAAAGAACAGGATATAACGAATATTTCAGCGATGCAAAAAATGGGGATCATCTTAGCATGTGCAAATTTTTAATTCATTTTGCACAAAATATTGATGACAATACCAGGAAAAAAATTGTTGCAAAAGGAACTCCTGATTCAGTGATTGAAAGGATTTTAAGCAGCGCTTTTGACATTAAACAGTTCGAAGAATGTTTTGAAGTTTTGCAAAGCGATGCTCATATCAATAATTACGGACAAAAAGAAATAACCGGAATTTATTCAACAATCCAGGATATTTGCAGAATTGCTAATGCTTACTTCGATTTTGATCCGATAAAGCGGGATGCCTTTAGTTTTTATAAAACGCTTGTCAATCTTTAATTCGCTTTTATACAATAATTCAACTATACATATTTACCGGCATAACAACTTACAACCATAAATAAAGCAGCCTGAAATTTTTAAAGTCAGGCTGCTTCTGTTTTGTCGGTGTATTACTTTGTTTTCTTATACCACAAATTTTTATAAATAATTTTGTCTGTAAAACGGTATTAATTTCGAAAAAGCGGATCGGCGCCGATTGTACCTTTTAAATCGGCGATATAATCTTCTGATTTAACATATTTCAATCGATTCTTTACAAAATCTATTCTTTCGCTAATCTGCATTTCTTTTATAAAGTTTTTATTATTAGGCTGTTCTATAAAATTAATCAGATACGCAAGCTGATTATTTAAAAATGCAATATCTTTTTGCTGTTTTAGTAACAGCCGTTCCCTGTACCAATCCGAAGCTAATACGCTATCTCTTTCGAATTGGCTGCGTAATTCCGGATCGCTTAATTCTTTGCCTTCGTAATTTCCGTAAGCCATAATATGAAGCAGTATTTTTAGCGGTGGAATTGCAGCGTCGACACTTCCTTCCTCGAAATATCTTAGAGCAACTTTTTGCTGCGCTTCAACAATGTTATTTATTCCATCCGCAAATTCTTCCATTCCCTGAAGTTCGGGTTTTAACATTCTTTCGTTAAAAACCGCAAGAGGCTCGTCAAACAAGCGGTTCATACAACGAAATGCAAAGTTTTTTGTAATGCGGTAACCCAGGCGGCTTGCAAGAATCTTTTTTCCCTTGTAATCAAAATCTTCCAGTTTCTCGAGACAATTATTTTTAATCAGCAAATTGGCGTCTCTGTCTTCGGGCTCAAGCCTGGCCCAAATTTCAGGAATAAGAATACTAATGTCGTGATCAAAGCGCTTTTCCTGGCCAATATAGCCGGCAGCCGAACTAAATCCCTGGTATTCCGATAAAATATGCGACAGTAAAGCATTATTTAAATCTGTAGTCGGAACCAGCATATTGAACGGACCTTTTGTTAACGCACCCTCTGTTCCTGCTCCGGTTGTAGAAGGCGATTTGCCGGTAAGGCTACAAATAAAATCCATAAATAATTCAGGAGTTTCCTGGTAATGAATTGGATTGTAAACACTTAATGGTCTTATTCCGGCTTTTTTATCAGCAGGATTATTTCTTCGTCCAGGAAGAATGACATTTACCGGAAAATGTACCGGCATTTCAGGCGCCACTTTTCTGAATAACCTGACTCCAATTTCTGCCAGGTACGATTCCTGTGTTTCATTCTTAAAAATATTTCTTTGAAGGTATCTTGGGTTATTTGTAGGAAAGCCATCGACAATTCTTGTATGCGAAGGAGTAACAAAATATCCGTCTTTTTCGCTTTCGGCAACCTGTGAAATTAGATTCTGTACCGGCGCGGTGTATTTATCGAAACTGATTGCATCTTCTGTTAATTCGATTGCATTTATTCGGGTTAATGGTTCATAATTGGTCAGAAATGTGTTATTTCTTACAATATCTGCTTCAGCTTCCTTGTCGTATCCGCGGTTAATTGCTTCATCCGGCCGTTGAAAAAGATAACTTTCGCAATTGGTTACCAGTTTTACGCTTTTATTTTTAAATATCGGATTGAGGTTATTCAGTTGATGTGCCGGCAAAGTTATTGTGGCAGAAATATCGTCTTCCATCTGAATTTTTTCACTGGGAATAAAATCAGATCTGAGTTTGTGCAGATACCATTTCCCTTCAGGGCTATAACCTATGCGAACATAACTTGCACTTATTTTATTGTGTTTGTAACGAAGAGAATTGCCATTACGTCCGTTTACAATTTCCACATTCAGATGCTCTTTCCACGAGCCGTTATCCTGATGGGCGCGATACATTCTTTTAATATATAAGGCCAGAGTACGAATATGAGCCGGAATGCTCTCAAGGAATTTATTGTATTCATCGGTGTATTGGTCGGAAGGAGTTAGCAGCTTAACTGCAGATCCTAAAGTTCGGTGCGGACTTAAAAATGGTCTCGAAGGTGTTGCATCGGGATATATGTTTTTCCAGCGATTGGAATAATCGTAATTTATTAAGATGTCGGCCTTTTTCAGAATCTTCTTCCAAATCGCGAATATAAAAAGTACCATATTTAATGGCATTTTGCATCGATTTTGATATTTCCGATTTTCCACCTCCTGAAACCGTACTGGGTTTATGACAGAAAATTCCTTCAGCCGAAGTATCGATAATTCGCCAAAGTTGTTGTTCGGGATGTTTTACCAACTGAAATTTATGTCCTGTGGGATGCACATATATTTTTTTTGGTGAAAGTTTTAATAGATGAATTTCACCTTTAAATTCCCATGATAGTGAGTTTTTCTCTATTTCAATATCCGCATTTTCCGGAATGTATATAATGTCGGGATATTTTTTATCAACAGCATAATTTTCGGGAAATACTTCAATTCTGTCTTTTAAAAGTTTTTTTACTTCTTCAAAAGAATACCGATTTTTAAATTTTTTTGAAAATGGCACACCATAAACCGATTCGCCCATTATGCCGCGGGGAAAGGCGATTGCTCCACCTGAATGTTCTTCTTCAACCAATCCATAAAGATTGGCAGAATAGCTGATTTGCGTTTTAATTTCCTTTTTAGAATAGCCGTAATAATTGTCGGCGATTAGTGTAACAACCACACCTCGATCATCGCGGCAGGTAACTTTAAATGCGCCACCGTTATTATACAATTCATCCTGGCTTTTCCAGCACATTCCGTCTTTTCTTTGTCTTTCGGTTGCATTATCGAACTGGGGCAAACCAATGTCTTTCTTTTTAAGTTGTGTTAACTGAGGCGCAAGAATAATGCAACCTGTATGGCCTGTCCAGTGTTCCACATCGAGTGCTGCATCGTTTTGTGCCAGGTTATGATCTCCTGCATTTCCAAAAATTGTTTCCACAAAATCGAGATTACTAACCAGGCTTCCAGGCGCAAAAAAGCGGATTTCCATGCTTTTTTCCCTGATAATACCTTTCACTTCGGGACATACAACCGGGCGCAAAAGCAAAGAAACCATTGTTTTGGCCTTATTTTTCTGATTGGCAGTAAATGGTAATATGTTAATTTCATCCGATGGCTTCAATGCTTCGTGAAGCATGTGGGCAAAAGCAATTTTCGGAACTTCAATTTTATCGTGTGCAACGGGCAAACCTCCATCAACAATATGAAAAGTACCCTTTGTTGTTCTTTTATCTTTTGCCGGATTATTCAAAATACCCTGTTTTAACCGGTACGAACTCACCAAATTATTTTGAAAAGTGTCGCCATCAGCAGGCAAACTCACTTCGCGTGCAATCCCTGGTTGATTTAATACAAAAGTGGTTGACGGAAGGCGGTTTGGCTTTTCAAAATTCAGATCATTTAAATAGTCATCAATAAAATTCTGAATTCGTGTATCCACCGGTGATAAATGATCGGATAATAATCGCGACTTTTCCCGAAAACTGCTGATTAAGCCTTCTGTTAACTGGATAAACCGTTCGTTCGATAGTTTTGTTGTGCTGTCAGCTTCATTGACATATAAAGGTTGGCCGATTGCGGCAAGTTGAAGGTTAATGTACTGAATCATTTCTCTTCTGTCTTTCTTTTTGACCTTTGATTCAGTTTTATCGAAGTAATTCATAGCTTTTGAAAATTTGTTCAGCTACGAAATTATGGAATTAATAAAGATTAAATAAAAATAAGATTCGAAATCAGGCTTTCAAAATGAATATTTATGTTTGGATTAACATCAAATATTGGAAATTATATATCTACAAATCAAAAAACATATCAGTCAACATTCAGTTTTTTAATACTTTAACAAATAATTGTAATAATAAAAAGTTGCCGTCATTTACTCAGAATCATTATCAACCGGTTTATATCCCGGGGGAATTGCCGATTCGGATGGCTCATATGGAAATACATCAACAATGGTGCTTACAGCCATCGACGAAGTTACGTATGGAATAACAAGATATGATAAGCTTTCATCCAGCCGTTCCAGGGCTTCTTTTATATCATCAGCCATAATCAGGTAGTAAGTCCGCATTTTTTTCTCTTTGCCTGCTTCCTCGTCAACGGTTACAAGATTTATGGTGGCTTTAAACCACCATTCACCGGTTTCGAAAGGAAAGACTTCGGCAATTCTCGATTTTTTAATATCTACTATCGTGAATTCGCCGCCCCTTACCATTTCCTGCATTTTACGGATTATCCGGGATTCGGCATCCGTATACGAAACCGCGTCGAGTAAAAAGTTTTCGGTAACTACCTGCTCATTTCCACTCTCGGAAACTTTCATGTATTTCACTTTGCTTTCAAACCAGGTTTGCATCATTGCCATAGATTTAATTTGAATGGCAAAAATAGTTTTCTGAAATTATTTCGAATCAAAAAACTAAACTTATTCTTTAAATTTTTTCAACAAAAAAACCGGTAGACATTGCTACCGGTTTTTACCCTTACTCTACTTTAATCAAACTAAACTAAACTACCTTTAATGACCAACATTTTATCGTAAAACAAATATTAAAACTGAAAATCTACATGTTTCAAGCTTTCTGTTTTGAGGGCCCACCCGGCTCGGTGGGCCCCAAACAGACAGCTACAGACTTAAAAACTGAAGAAGACTAGTTGTAGGCATTTTCTCCATGTTCATAGATATCAAGCCCTTCTTCTTCAATGCGTTTGGGAACTCGCAATCCTACAGTTGCCTTTAATATTTTGAATACTATAAATCCAAGTACAAATGCCCATGCCCCGATGGAAACTACACCAATTAACTGTGAAACTACAAGGCTTGTTCCGCCACCGTAGAAAAGTCCTCCGTCCTGAGCGAATAAACCAACCATAATAGTTCCGAATAATCCACAGATTCCGTGAACAGAAACGGCGCCAACCGGATCGTCGATATGCAATTTGTGATCGATAAATGTAACTGCGTATACTAAAATTGTACCTGCCGCAAATCCAATAACTGCGGCGCCTATATCGCTAACAGCATCACAACCTGCGGTAATAGCCACAAGTCCGGCCAATGCACCGTTCAATGCGAAACTCAAACTGGGTTTTCCGTAACGTAACCAGCTAATAAGCAATGCTGCCACAGTACCTGCTGCTGCAGCAAGGTTGGTAGTTACAAAAATATGTGATACTGCGTTCGCATTGTCTGGTCCGGCAGCGGCAAGCTGAGAACCCGGGTTAAATCCGAACCAGCCTAACCACAGGATGAATACACCCAATGCCCCATAGGTCATATTGTGCCCGGGTATTGCATTTACTTTCTTTCCATTGTATTTTCCAAGACGTGGCCCAAGAGCTAATGCTCCTGTAAGAGCAACGATTCCACCTACACCGTGTACGACTGTTGAGCCGGCAAAATCGTGGAATGGTGTTGCCATTTGTGACAGCCATCCACCGCCCCAAACCCAATGTCCGGAAACAGGGTAAATGATTGCTGAGATTGCAATAGAATAGTAAAAATATGCTTTAAATTCTGTTCTTTCTGCCATTGCTCCCGACACAATAGTAGCTGCGGTTGCGGCAAAAACAGTCTGGAAAATTAAAAAGGCTTCAGCTGGAATTGCTCCTTCCCATCCATGAAGCATAAATAAATCAGGTTTACCAATAAACCCGCCAATATCTTCACCAAACATAAAACTGAATCCGATTGCCCAGAATAAAAGTGAACCCAGGGAAAAATCGATTAAGTTTTTGGTAAGAATGTTTACCGTATTCTTAGAGCGTGTAAAACCTGCTTCAACCAGTGCAAAACCTGCCTGCATGAAAAATACAAGTGCCGCTGCTATTAATACCCAAAGTGAGTCGAATGACATGGCCAGCCCTTCCGCTGTTTTAGCCACAGTATCTAATGTTAACGCTTGTTCCATAATAATTTTTTTTAACTGTTTTAGTTCTACTAATTCTTTTCCTTTTATAAATAGCGATTCATCGCCTTTTTCTCCGGTGCGGATTCTATACGATTCTTCAATTGGTATGATAAAAATTTTACCATCACCGATTTCACCGGTACCGGGCAGCACCAAGAACTGCTTTAACCGTTTTTTCGACATTTTTGTCACGAACAATAATGGAAAGTTTTGTTCTTTCAATACTACTGGTGTCATAAATTACACCACGGTACATTCTCCCTTCGCGTGCCTGTCCTACACCGCGAACATCCCAGAAGGAAAAGAATTCTATTCCTGCTTCATAAAGGGCATCCTTTACCTCTTCGAATTTTGTTTTGCGTATTATTGCTTCAATCTTTTTCATTTATGTCTGTATTTTTAAATTGATTAAAGAGAAATTCCTACTGTGATAAAAAAGCCGCCTGTTGAAGGATTGAGAATTACTGCTCCTGAAACCGGCAGAGAAAATTTTTCAGTTATCGGCACTTCTTTTGATGTACCAACACTGATATTACAAATACTAAATTCTCCGTCAGACAGTGTACTGTCCATTGCCAGCGCCGAGAGCTAAATCAACAGAACCAAATGAATAACCGGCTTCGAAATACATATCCATCGATTCACCAAAACCGGTTTCTGCAATAGCATCAACACCTTCAACTGCAGGTGTGATAATACCGGTTGTCAAGTCAACTTTGGCATCCATTCCTTGCACGGCAGTTACTGCATCGTTTCCGGCAAGAAACATAAATGCTCCCATTAAAGAAAAATCGCCAAATGATAGTCCAACACTGGGTTCAAGATAATGAGTGGTACTGTACTGCGTCCAGTCGCCACCAAAATAATAATCGGTTAATGTAAGCGAAACAGGGCCAAATCCATAGCTCGCATATAAATCCATTTCGAATCCTTCATCTGTCGATGAACTTACCGAGCCCCATGCACCAATTTCAAATCCTCCTGTGGAAAAACTTACCGCTGGCTGAAATGCTGGTCCGTCGCCAAATTTTGCACCCCTCCAGATATAACTGCTGTAAATATCCAGGCCTGCACTCCACGGACTTTCATCTTCATCCTGTGCATTGGCATTTGGAATAAATGCAATCAACAGTAGTAAACTAGCCGCAATCAATAGTGTCTTTTTCATAATTGTAATTTTAAAAGTTAAATTTTAAGTATTGTTTTAAATATAATTCTTCAATTTATATCTTGAATAGAAAAATGCTTTATTTAATGTTGACCCCCCATATTATAGTGGGTGCGATTTCAAAAAATGTATAATAAATTGTTTTAACCCCTTTGTAAATTAATTACGATTCAAAAATATGTATGTTTTACAGCAGAAAAGTGATTTCTTCAAATTTGAACACGTGTGTTAACAAATTTTTAATATTAGAATGGAAAAAGTTTCAAAATGGTTTTAATGAATAGTATAAATTGACAAAATATTCGTTAATATAACATTATGTAGTCATATTTCTAAAATATACATTGAGGATTAAATGTAGAGATTCATTAAACAGTATGATTGTCAGGTATTAATAAGGACAAAAATGTGTGAAATATGATTATTTTAAGAAAGTGGTAATTTCTACCGGAATAATCTCTCCCCTGTAATTTTCATTCGTCCTGGTATAAATATTTATTGGATGATCTATGGAAATCAGTTTTCTGGGTACCTCAATCTGAAAACCGATTTTTTCATTCGGCGATATATACTGCCGATCTGAAATATCATTAAATTTCGATATGGTCAATTCATTGCCAAACTGTTCTGTTACCACCACTGGCGACGAAATATCCATGGTTTTTATAGCAAAATTATTTTTATTCTCCAGTGAAATATCGAAAAGATAATTCAGGTCAGATTCAGTTACATTCAAAACCTTTATTTCGAGATTTTTTAATGATTGAAAATTTTCAATAATTATGAATCCCTTTGTTTCGCCGGTTGTCATTCGTGTTAAATTTGGCGGATTCATATGTTTCGATTGAATTGCCATTACTGTTTTACCATTGGCAAATGCTTCAAAATTCCATAAATCGTACTGACAGAATCGATATCCCGGGGTTGACAGGTAAACTGCGGAATCGCCGGTATAAAACATGTAATTGCTAATGGCAGCATAATTATTGTAAAAACCTACCGTGTTTCCACCGGCCATCTGCTTTATCTGTTGTGCATTGCTCTCGCGGTTGTAAAAAGTAATTTTCAAATTACCCACATTTGGGATGACATCAAGTGCAAGGTAAAGTCTGTACAAAAAGAATAAAATAATTACCGGTAGAGAAAGTCTGATAAACCACTTTTTTGCTTTTTTATCTGTAGCTATTAGTGGATATGTTAAAAACATCAGCATGGGAATAATAGCAGCAAGCCAGTGAATTTCGATGCGATTTTTAAAACTCATTACAAAAAAAAGCGAAATAAATCCGATGATATTAAATATTAAGGCACGTTGGAACAGCGTTTCTACTTTTACCTTAAATAGATTACGGTATACAAGAATTC
This sequence comes from uncultured Prolixibacteraceae bacterium, assembly GCA_963821855.1. Classification (GTDB taxonomy): domain Bacteria; phylum Bacteroidota; class Bacteroidia; order Bacteroidales; family Prolixibacteraceae; genus Draconibacterium. The sequence goes on from CAWGFJ010000004.1 coordinate 30,866, forward strand.
CGCTTATCGGGCCGGCAACCAAAATTATTCCGGTTAAATACGGCAAAATGTATTTAAACTGAAATGGTTTTGCCCGTTCAACCAAATGGTATTTAAATGTGGGGAAATCGTTATTAACCTGCCAAAGTGCATGTGGAATTAATAATAGCACAGAAACAATTACAACTCCGTAAAAATGTTTGCTTTTAAGCAGTTTCATATTCGAAAGGAGTGTAAAACCAATCACCAGGAAAGCATGATACTTGCTATATATCATTGCTGCAATTGTAATTCCAAGCAATACAGAAATTCCCCATGTGGGTTTTTTTAGAAAATGTTTGTATAAAATCAGAAAAACAAGTGTAAAAAACAGTAATGGTATATCGGGTATCGCTAAAAATCCCGCAATGTGGGTATGCATTAATGGAAACGATAACATAAAAATCGTTAGAAACCGGTAGTCTTTCCTTTCGTTTAATTCATTTAATATAATGGCAAAGGTGATGGTTGACAGAATAATCATGAAAATTCGAACTCCGATTTCACGGGGAAACACGGCATTTCCAAGAAAAATAAAGAATGGCGCCATCGGAGGATGATCAAAAAAGCCCCAGTCCAGATTTTGGGAAAACATCCAGTAATATGATTCATCGGAATGCAAACCGGTAAAAATGGCTTGTAAGAGATTTATTACAAACCAGGCTACGATGATGGCATAATGATATTTTCCCAGGTTTTTCATTGGTCTGAATTTCGTGGTTTTGCAATCAGATATTTAGTTCCACTCTCTTTTAATTTTTCAACCGATTGCTGCAGAAAACCGGGAAATTTTGAAACCGGAACGCGCATCCATTCTTCAGAACCTTTAAAAACAATGTAATCCGACAAGTCAAGTTTCTGTTGTTCCTTTTTGTCAAAAACCAGAAAATGCTTTGATTCTGAGGGTAATTGAAACACGGTATCCATGCTAACCACATTCAGCTTGTTATTGCTTTGTATCCGAATGTTTGACGCTGCCCGTATATTTCCGTAAACGTATATTTTCTCCGCATGGCGATGCGCCTATTTCATATAAATTTTTCACCAATTGTTTTCCCGGATTTGGCATTAGCAATGGGTAAAGTAAAATAAAAGTGCTAAAATAAAATAAGAGTACACCGTTGGCAATTTGTATTTCTTGCGGAAATCTATCGAATGCTTTAAAAAGATATAAACCAATAATTACTGCTGAAATGATTACGCCCGAAATTAAAATTTTATCGGATAAAATAAATAGGGAGTAGCTTGCATTAATCGCCAATAATATCAAGTTCAAACTGAGCAATATTATTAGAATAACTTTTTTGAAACCGGTTTTTGATTCGGAAAATACGAAGGCAAAAAACACGGCTATCAATGGAATTCCGGGTAAAATATACCTGTCGTAAAATTTAAATACAGCACCAGACATTATAACGATAAGAATTACCCAGGTTAGAATAAATCCAAAAATTGCTTTCCTGTTTTTTTCGGCCGATAACAAATATAATTTTAGTTTTGAAGGCTTCGAGAGAAAGAGTATAATCCACGGAATGGTAAAGGCAATAATAGTTAAAATTCCAAGGCTGCCATTTTTAAGTACCACAGTTATTTTTGAGGAAACACGTTCTCCAACCTGGTCGGCAAAAAACGAATCGAGATAAACCGAGCCGTGTTTTACATACATAATAATAAACCAACTCAAGGCAACCAAAACTGAAACTATCATTGAGTAAGGTTCGATAATCTCCTTCAGCTTTACTTTTTTCCAAGGATTTAACAGAAGAAACAACATACTTATTCCTGCAAAAGCTGCTGCCGGAATTCCCTTTGTTTCGAATGCGAGCGCAGCACCGAGATAAGCCATCCAATAAAATCGCTTATTAATTTTATCAGCCAGAAGAATTTCGAGAAAACCCCATGCGCTAATCGTCAGAAACAAAGTGAGAAGAATATCGGGAATCGATCGGCTGGCGCTCATTAAAACCATCGGGTTGGAAGCAACAATAAAAGCTGCAACAGAAGCAGTTGACTTATTTTTACTGAGCGATTTTGTCATAAAATAAGTTAGCAAAACCAACAGTGCTCCTGCAATCCAAAAAAATATTCTCGATGAAAAAGTGCTGACCCCAAAAATCTTATAGCTGGCAATAAGTAACCAGTAGGTAACAATCGGTTTTAGAAATCTGGGTGAACCATCCGCCTGGTATGGCGTAAAATAATCTCCTTTGTCCATCATTTGCAGAACAGCATCGGTATAATATTTCTCATCCGGAAAGTGAAAAACATAATCCAGTGCACCTGGTGCCGAATACAATAAAAATAATACCGGAATAATTAGAAAGGTAAATTTTTGTATTCGTGAATTTTGCATAGAAAAGTTAATTCAAAAACTGGATTTTTATTTTCAAAAAACAAAGCTAAATATAAAAGTTGCAAAATTTACTCAAATCGGTAAATATGAAATGGATTAAAAACATAAGAGTAAAAATTGCCCTGTTAAATCTTCAATAAGTATTTCAGTATTATTGATGTAAATATGATTTAAACTGATATTCAGCCTTAAATGAATATATTTGCTGAAAATTCAAAATTCGTTTTAAATGAAACTCTGGGAAAAGGGAATACCGGTGAATAAAACAATCGAGGATTTTACAGTTGGTAAAGATCGGGAACTGGATATCATGCTTGCGCCATTCGACCTATTAGGCTCAATGGCCCATGTTACTATGCTTGAATCGATTGGTTTGTTAAAAGAAAATGAATTGCCGGTTTTGCTCACTGAACTAAAAAAGCTGTATGAGATTGCTGAGAAAGGCAATTTCATAATTGAAGAAGGTGTTGAGGATGTACATTCGCAGGTTGAATTTTTACTTACCACATCGTTGGGTGAATTAGGCAAAAAAATTCACAGTGGTCGTTCGCGAAACGATCAGGTATTGCTCGATTTGAAATTGTTTACACGAGACGCCATTCAGCATATTGTGGGAAATGCAAATGAATTAATTGACACGCTGCTAAAAAGGGCCGGCGAAACCAGTGATATTTTAATGCCTGGCTACACGCACCTTCAGGTTGCTATGCCGTCGTCGTTTGGTTTATGGTTTAGCGCCTATGCCGAAAGCTTAACCGATGATTTGGATTTACTAAAGTCGGCTTACAGAATAGTTAATCAAAATCCGTTGGGCTCTGCTGCAGGTTATGGATCTTCGTTTCCGTTAAACCGGCAATTAACAACCGATATCCTTGGTTTCGAAAAGATGAATTACAATGTGGTTTATGCCCAGATGGGACGGGGGAAAGTGGAGAAGATTGTATCCTTTGCGCTGGCAAACCTGGCAGGTACATTGGCGAAACTGGCATTCGATGTTTGTTTGTTTATGAGCCAAAACTTCAACTTTGTAAGCCTTCCTGCGGAATTAACGACAGGTTCAAGCATTATGCCTCACAAAAAAAATCCCGATGTATTTGAATTGATTCGTGCAAGATGTAATAAATTACAGGGAGTTCCAAATCAGATAACATTGATTATAAATAATCTTCCTGTTGGATATTTTCGTGATTTACAAATGGTTAAAGAGGTGTTTCTTCCTTCTTTTGGCGAAATAAACGATTGTATAACCATTGCTGAATTCGCCTTGTCGAAAATGACAGTAAACCGGAATATTCTCGACGATTCGAAATATAAATACCTATTTAGTGTTGAAGAAGTAAATAAACTTGTACTTCAGGGCATTCCGTTTCGGGAAGCATATAAACAGGTTGGCCAACAAATTGAGAATGGTAACTTTAATCCCGAAAAAACAGTAAAACATACGCACGAAGGAAGCATCGGAAATTTATGTCTCGATAAGATTCGGGAACATAAAAACCGGGTAATAAAAGACTTCAATTTTGATAATGCGGACAGGGCAATTCGTAAAATGCTTTCAGATATTAATTAAGTGTTTGAAAATGTGACGAATGTCATGTTTACTCGATTTTTAAATAGGTTTAAATCGTTTAAAAGTCTTATAAATACAAGGTTAAGCGTATGTTATTAAACACGACTTTTGAACTTATTTATTGTAAAAAATCAGTGCTTTAATTATTTTTGATTTCACTTCGTAAGAAAAAAATAATTTTTGCTTTCAAATTTTCAGCAACTGGTTGTTTAACGGGTTAGCTGTTGTTGTATGTAAAAAGGTTAATTAAAAGAGGAAAAAATGATGCAGTCGAGATTACCTTATGCGCAGGGACTTTACAGTCCTGAAAATGAACATGATAACTGTGGGATTGGATTTGTCGCACATATAAAAGGTGAGCCTTCACACGATATAGTAATGCGGGGTTTGGAAGTCCTCAGAAATATGGATCATCGCGGTGCAACAAGCGCCGATAACTCCACCGGTGATGGCGCCGGGCTTTTGATGCAGATACCTCATGAATTTATAACTGAGGTACTTGAATTAAATGTGGGAGAAAAAGGTAAATATGGTACAGGGATACTTTTTCTTCCAAAAGAAGAAAACGAAGCAGATTATTGTATCGAAGTACTAAATAAATATATTGAACAGGAAGGTCTTACACTGGTAACTTATCGCGATGTTCCTGTGGATAGTTCGGCTCCGGGGGAAATAGCTAAAACCACTGAGCCAAAAGTTAAACAGATTTTTGTGCGTGCAAATCTTGAAAAGGATGCACTTGAAAGAAAACTGTTTATAGTACGAAAATTGGCTGAAAAAGAGATTCGTGAATCAAACCTGAAACAAAAGGATTATTTCTACCAGCCGAGTTTTTCGGCAAAAATAATTGTGTATAAGGGTATGTTTACCCCTGACCAGTTACGCGACTTTTACATCGATTTTAAAAATAAAAGATTTAAAAGCGCCATTGCATTGGTGCATTCAAGGTTTAGTACCAATACATTCCCGACCTGGAGCCTTGCACAACCATTCCGTATTTTGGCGCACAATGGTGAAATCAACACCGTTCGCGGAAACCGGCTATGGATGCAGGCACGTGAAGGTTTAATGAAATCGGAAGTATTTGGCGAAGATCTGAAAAAACTTTTACCGGTTATCGAACCCGGAAAATCAGATTCAGCTTCATTCGATAACGTTTTGGAATTTTTGCATCTTACCGGAAGATCGCTTCCACATGCATTGTGTATGATGATTCCGGAATCGTTTAACCAGAAAAATCCGATTCCCGACAGCCTGAAAGCGTTTTACGAATATCACTCCACAATTATGGAACCTTGGGATGGCCCGGCTTCAATGGTATTTTCCGATGGCCGTTATATTGGTGGAACACTGGACCGAAACGGTTTACGTCCTTCGAGATATGTAATTACTAAAAATGATTTAATTGTTATGGGTTCTGAAGTTGGCGTTCAGACTTTCGAACCTGAAGAAATAAAAGTGAAGGGCCGTTTACGTCCTGGTAAAATTTTATTGGTCGATACGCAGTTGGGAATAATTATTCCCGATGAAGAAGTAAAAGAGCAACTTAGCCAACGCAATCCTTACCGGATGTGGTTAAATGAAAACCGGTTATTAATGAGGGACATTCGCGTAAAGCACAGGGTTCCTTCTTCGATTGAAAATTTCGACATATATTCCAAGGTTTTTGGTTACTCAAAAGAAGATATGTACGAGCTTATTAAACCTATGAGCGTTGTGGGTGCCGAACCTACCAGTTCAATGGGTAATGATACACCAATAGCCGTATTTTCCGATAAGCCCAAAAGGCTTTTCGATTACTTTAAGCAAATGTTTGCGCAGGTAACCAATCCACCAATAGATCCAATCAGGGAAGGTTTGGTTATGGCATTAACGAATTATATTGGTTCGTTACATTCCAATATTTTGTCGGAATATCCGGAACATTGCCGTTTGATTAAATTTGAAGATCCGATACTTACCAATACCGATTTAGGAAAAATCAAGGATTTGAAAGACGAAATGTTCACCCACAAAATTGTTCCTATGCTATTCCCTGTAAATGAAGGGAAAAAAGGTTTGGAAGATGCCATTAACAAAATGCTGGCTGAGGCTGAAAAAGCGGTAGACGATAAGAAAAACTATATTATTTTAACCGACAGGGGTATTTCTGAAGAAATGGCTCCCATACCCTCATTGCTTGCAGTGGCAGCGGTTCACCATCACCTCATTAAAACGCAAAAAAGAATGCAGGTGGGTATTATTGTTGAAACCGGTGAGGCACGCGAAATTAACCATTTTGCGTTGTTGCTTGGTTATGGTGCAAGTGTTGTTAATCCATACCTTGCATTTGCAGCCATTGATCATATGGTTAAAGATGGCAAAATTGAACTGGAATATAAAGAAGCTCGCAAAAACTACATAAAATCGATTGAAAAAGGTTTGTTGAAAGTGCTTTCGAAAATGGGCATTTCAACGCTTAGAAGTTACCATGGCGCGCAGATTTTTGAAGCTATTGGCGTAGGTAAAGAAATAATTGACAAGTACTTTACCGGTACAGTTTCGAAAATTGGAGGCGTTGGACTGGAAGAAATCAGCCGTGAAGCGCAAATGTTCCATGAAGCTGCATATAAAACTGATGTTACTCCGGAACCTTTCCGTTTCGAAAACGGTGGTGTTTATATGTGGCGTAAATATGGCGAACATCATGCATGGAACCCGGAAACTATTGGTTTATTGCAATGGGCAACCCGAACAAACGATTATTCAAAATATAAAGAATACAGTACCCTGGTTGATAATCAGAACAGCCGACCTGCATTTATCAGGGGTTGTTTCCAATGGAAAAAGAATCCGATTCCAATCGATCAGGTTGAGCCGGTCGAAGAAATAATGAAGCGTTTTGTAACCGGTGCTATGTCGTATGGTTCAATAAGCAAAGAAGCACACGAAGCATTGGCTGTTACCATGAACACCATTGGCGGAAGAAGCAATACAGGTGAAGGTGGTGAAAATCCAGAACGTTTTGGAACCGAGCGCAACAGTAAAATTAAGCAGGTTGCATCAGGGCGTTTTGGAGTAACCAATAACTATCTGACCAATGCCGATGAACTTCAGATTAAGATTGCACAGGGAGCAAAACCAGGTGAAGGTGGACAGTTGCCGGGATTTAAAGTAGATAAAATTATTGCGAAGCTGCGTAATTCTACTCCGGGAATTACATTGATTTCGCCTCCTCCGCATCACGATATTTATTCTATTGAGGATTTGGCACAGCTTATTTACGACTTAAAAGTTACAAATCCGAGAGCAAAAGTTTCGGTTAAGCTGGTTTCCGAAGACGGAGTTGGTACTATTGCAGCGGGAGTTGCCAAAGCTTATTCCGATGTAATTATTATTGCCGGTACCGAAGGTGGTACAGGAGCAAGCCCAGCCAGTTCGATTAAACACGCTGGTCTGCCGGCTGAACTTGGTATTGCCGAAACACAGCAGACACTTGTATTAAACAACCTTCGCGGCAGGGTAAAACTTCAGGTTGACGGACAGTTAAAAACAGGCCGCGATGTTATAAAAATGGCTTGTCTTGGCGGTGAAGAATTTGGTTTTTCCACATCAGCGCTTATTGTACTGGGTTGTATAATGATGCGAAAATGCCACCTGAATACTTGTCCGGCGGGTATTGCCACACAGGATAAAACTTTACGCAAACGCTTTATAGGAAGATCAGAGTACACCATTAATTTCTTCCGGTTTATTGCCGAAGAAATCAGGGAATACCTCGCAGAAATGGGATTCGCAAAGTTCGAAGATATAGTTGGCCGAGCCGATTTGCTCGAAGTGAATCAGGATGTAATAAACTGGAAAATGAAAAATGTTGATTTTTCAAGATTATTATATATTCCGAAAGAAGCCAAAACAAATCCGATTCATAATGTGGAGCCAAATACCCGGCAGGGCAAAGGCCACATCGATTTGGATTTAATCAGCCTTTCGAAAAAAGCAATTCAGGGCGCCGAAAAAGTATGGATTTCACATAAAATTGTAAATGTGGATCGAACAACAGGTGCAATGCTTTCCGGCGAAATATCCAGAAAATACGGTGAAGCCGGATTGCCGAAAGATACCATCAACTGCACATTTCATGGTACAGCAGGACAAAGTTTCGGAGCTTTCCTTGTAAAAGGAGTGACTTTTACATTGGTTGGCGATTCAAACGACTACATAGGAAAAGGATTATCGGGTGGTAAAATAATTGTTGTTCCGCCTCCCGGATCAACGTTTAAGCCCGAAGAAAATATTATTATCGGTAATACATCGTTTTACGGTGCAACAAGAGGTGAAGCTTATATTCGCGGTGTAGCAGGCGAGCGTTTCTGTGTAAGAAATTCAGGTGTAAATGCTGTAATTGAAGGTACCGGCGACCACTGCTGTGAATACATGACCGGTGGACGGGTTGTTGTACTGGGGAAAACAGGTAGAAACTTTGCCGCTGGTATGAGCGGAGGAATTGCCTATGTATTGGATGAAGTTGGAAACTTTGACTATTTCTGTAACCGAGGGCTTGTTGATTTGGTTTCTGTAGAAGACAAATCGGATGTAAATGAATTGCAGGAATTAATCAGTAACCATTTGCAGTATACGCAAAGTGCGCTTGCAGCAAAAATACTTACACATTGGGAAGAATATCTTCCAAAATTTGTAAAGGTTATTCCGTTTGAATATCGTAAAGTGTTGGAAGAACAAAAATTAAAAGAGTTGCAGAGAAAATTGCAATTGACTGAAGATGATCCTTCACGTCATGAATAGGCAACTTTTATTCATTTAAAAAAACGAAATTAAGATATGGGAGATCCAAAAGGATTTATGACGGTTCCGCGGAAGGAGGCGGGCTACAGACCAAAAAAAGAAAGAGTTCTCGATTACGGAGAAGTTGAACAGACCCTGAATAAAAAAGACAGGGCGGAACAAGCTTCGCGTTGCATGGATTGTGGAATTCCGTTTTGCCACTGGGGGTGCCCGGTAAATAGCAAAATCCCGGAATGGCAGGATGCAATTTATCGTGGAAATATCGAAGAGGCATATTATATATTACATTCATCAAACAGTTTTCCTGAGATTACCGGTAGAATTTGCCCGGCACCTTGTGAAAAAGCTTGTGTTTTAGCTATTCATGACGAATCTGTTACTATTCGTGAAAACGAATGTTCGACAGTAGAGCAGGCTTTTGAAGCAGGCTTCGTAGTGGCAAATCCACCTAAAAGCCGTACAGGAAAGAAAGTCGCTGTTATTGGTTCAGGTCCTGCAGGATTATCAGCAGCGGATCTTTTAAACAGGGCAGGCCACCAGGTTACCGTTTACGAAAAAAATGATGCCATTGGCGGTTTATTGCGCTATGGAATTCCTGATTTCAAACTCAATAAAAATATCATCGATCGCAGGTTAGAATTATTTGTGGATGAAGGAATCATTTTCAAAACCAATGTTACCGTTGGAGTCGATATTACTCGCGACGATCTTTTAATTGAATATGATGCAGTGCTTTTAGCAGTGGGCGCCGAAGAACCACGAAATTTGCCGGTTGAAGGGCGCGACCTGGATGGAGTTCATTATGCAATGGACTTTTTAACCCAGCAAAATAAAGCTATTGCCGGTCAGACATTTCCTGATAATGAACGAATTCTGGCTAAAGATAAAAACGTAATTGTAATTGGTGGCGGTGATACCGGTTCCGACTGTGTTGGTACTTCTATTCGCCAAAAAGCCGCTTCAGTTACTCAAATTGAGATTCTTCCAAAGCCGCCCGATGAAAGGCAGGACAACAATCCTTGGCCATATTGGCCAAATACGCTTCGTACTTCAAGTTCGCATCTCGAAGGCTGCAACCGCCGCTGGAGTTTGAATACCAAACGGTTTATCGGCGAGAACGGTAAACTGAAACAGATTGAAGTTGTTCAGGTTGAATGGGAAAAAGGATTGAACGGGCAATGGAATATGAATGAAGTTCCGGGAACAACCGAAGTTTTTGATGTTGAACTTGCGTTGCTTGCCATGGGATTTACACAACCAGTACATGTTGGATTACTTCAATCGCTGGGCCTGGAATACGATCAGCGTGGAAATGTGAAAGTGAACGATAACAAACAGACTTCAGTAGAAAAAATATTTGCAGCCGGCGATGTTGAAAAAGGTGCGAGCTTAGTAGTTCATGCCATTGAAGCAGGCAAAGTGGCTGCAAAAAATATCGATGAATTTATTCAACGGTAAATAATAACAACTTTTAATTGAGTTTTTAATTAAACAGTGCAGTTTTTTTCAAAGAGGCAGTCGGCAGAGAAACAGGACATTTTCCGAATTTTAATCACTACCCTTGACTAAGAAGTGAATTCTCCGGCTCCTCTTTTATCATTGCGTTAATTCAATTCCTTCGGGACGTTTGTGTTTCCATCGCCGGTGCGACCACAAATAATATTCCGGTTCATTTCTGATGATTTCTTCCGATTTTCTGATATATCCCAGCAGAATGTCTTTTGGTTCCAAATCTTTGGGATTTTCAAAGAGAACTGAATATTCCACCACATATTTACCACGTTTAATTTTGCGTGCATGTTGCAGAAAAATGGGTTGATTGGCATTGATTGCAATCTTTTCAAATCCTGAAAAAAATGGAGCTTCACGATTCAGAAAAATTGTCCAGAATTTTGAGTTCGCCGGCGGAGTCTGGTCGGCAGCCAGCCATAATCCTGTATAAGTTCCTTTTGCGTTGTACTGAATTACAGTTCGTGCAGTTTTATGCACAGGAACACATTCTCCGCCCCATTTTTCGCGGGAATGCAGAAGAAATTTCTCCATGGCATAATTTCCGCGAACAGGATTATAGACCATTAAAATCAGGTGCTTTACCCTGGTTTGAAGGCAACTGCACCACTCCCAATTGTTATGATGTAGCGCCAAAACGATAACACTTTTTTTTTCTGCATATTTTTTATTTCCTTCATCAACACCTGTAAATTTGATCCGTTTGTTGAGTTGCTTTTCACTGATGCTGTACAATTTAATCGACTCAAAAATAAAATCGCAAAAATGGCGGTAAAATTTATTTCTGATACGATCTATCTCAGTACCGGACTTTTCAGGGAATGCATATTTAAGGTTTTCGGTGATTACCTTATAACGGTATCTTACCACAAAACGCAGCAGAACATACAGCACATCCGAAATTCCGTATAGCATCCAAAATGGCAAATATGAAATTCCTATAAGAATGCCAACCAGCGAATAATTAACAATTCGCTTAAATACATTTTCATGATAACGCTTATCTCTGTTTACAAGGTCTTTTCTTGCCATAAATCAAATATTGCAGTATTTATTTATTTATCGCGGCATCCGCTGGCCGTGTATGTTTCCATCGTTTGTGCGACCAAAGATAATATTCCGGTTTTTCACGGATCACTTCTTCCATTTTCTTTATATACGTTGAAATAATTTCTTCTTCGCTTATATTTTGTGTTTGCTCAAAAAGCAATTCAATTGATGTAAGGTATTTTCCACGTGCTGTTTTTTCAATTTTCATAAAGAAAACCGGTTGGTTAAAGCGTTTTGAAATAAAGGCAGGACCAGGGTAAAACATCGCAGCACGATTTAAAAAGTTAAACCAGAATTTATGATATTCCGGTGGCGTTTGATCGCCTGCAAGCCAAACCACTACCGGCTCTTTTTTGTTTCTGGCAAGCAATACACGCCTTAAAACCTGGTTGTTTTTAATCAGTTCGGTTTTAAATCTTGAACGCGATTTCCTCATATAATCGTCGAAAGTCTCGTTATGCAAAGGTTTATAAACCGCAAGGATTTTGTGTTTCACATATTCACCCAAAAATATTCCCCATTCCCAGTTATTGTAATGCATGGTTAAAACTACTGCACTTTTTCCTTTATCGTAAAATGGATCGATTAATTCCGGATTCTTCAGCTTCATTCGTTTTCTGAAATCTTTTTCGTTCATGCCGCCTGTTTTAAGCGATTCCATTGTTAAATCGCTAAAATGCCGGTAATATTTTTTTGCAATTGCAGTTCTTTCAGCATTTGTTTTTTCAGGAAATGCATATTGAAGATTTTCGAAAACGACATTTTTCCTGTATCTGATTATATAGTAAACCAACAGATAGAGCAGGTCGGAAATAATATACAATAACCAAAATGGAAATTTGGCCAGAATCCGGATGAAAAATATTCCAATTCTTGTTGAAAACCCTGATTTCATTTGCTTTTTAAAAGAAATGGTAAAACTACATTTTTTAACGAAATTCTTACGATTAATATTCTATAACTGGTTATCTTCGGATTTTAAATTCAGAAAATATGAAACTAACTGTTTTATCCGTGTTTATCTTTTTATCATTTAATATGCTTGCACAAACTAAGTTTATTGCTCATCGGGGTGCGTCGTTTCTGGCGCCTGAAAATACAGTTGCATCGGCGAAACTGGCATGGGAACTGGGGGCCGATGCAGTTGAAATTGATATTCACCTGACAAAAGATAACCGGATTATGGTAATTCACGACAGCGACACAAAACGAACCTGTTCGGAAAAGAAAAACCAGAGCATTGAAAAATCGCCGTCGATGCTGTTACGCGATTTGGATGCCGGAAGTTGGAAAGGTGCAGAGTTTAAAGGAGAAAAGATTCCATTTCTATCCGAAATTATTGAAACCGTTCCCGAAGGAAAAACATTGGTTGTGGAAATAAAATGCGGAAAGGAAGTTCTTCAACCATTAGCTTATGTGCTTGAAAAACATGGTAAAAACCATCAAATTGTGTTTATAGCTTTCGACTGGAATGTAATTGTAGCCACTAAAAAACAGTTTCCCGAAAATGAGTGTTACTGGCTGAGTTCAACAAAAAGCGGACTACACAAAAAAATAAAAGAAGCTTCTGATGTGGGCCTCGATGGAGTAAATCTCAGGTATTCGTTAATTGATGAAGAAGTAATGAAACTGGCAAAAGAAAATAAACTCGAAGTTTTAACGTGGACGGTCGATGATCCGCATGAAGCCAAACGGCTCACCGAACTTGGTGTTTCTGGAATTACAACCAACCGCCCAAAATGGTTGAAGGAGGAAATGGAAAAGCTACGTTAGTTTAAAGTGAAAAGTTCAAAGTTAAAGAAAGTTCAGAGTTCAAAGTGTCAAGTTCAAAGAAAAAGTGCTTATGATTGAAATAGTACTTGAGGCATGCAGGTTTACATTTTCGCATTTAAGCCTTTCTGCATTTAAGCTCTTCCACACTCAATAATTCAATAACTCAATCCTTCAATCATAGCTAAGCAGTTGCAGTCCACAGTTGCATTTTACAATGATCTTATCTTGTGTATGGCGTTCTTGTTGCTTGTTGCTTGTTGCTCGTGGCTCGAGGCTCTTAGCTTGAAGCTTGAGGCTTACAGCTTTACATTTACGCATTTAAGCACTTTCAAATTCAATAATTCAATAACTCAATCCTTCAATCATTGTTAAGCAGTCGCAGTGTACAGTCGCATTTTAAAATATTTTATCTTGTGTATGGCGTTCTTGTCGCTACTCGTGGCTCGTAGCTTGGGCTTTAATTTTAGCATTTAAGCATTAATGCATTTCTGCATTCAAGCACTTCCACATTCAATAATTCAATCATTGCAAAGCAATCGCATATTGTATGGCGATCTTATGGCTCGCTACTCGTGGCTCGTAGCTTGTGGCTTTTAATTTTAGCATTTAAGCATTAATGCATTTCTGCATTCAAGCACTTCCACATTCAATAATTCAATCATTGCAAAGCAATCGCATATTGCTATGGCGATCTTATGGCTCGCTACTCGTGGCTCGAGGCTCATAGTTGAAGCTTGAAGCTTGAAGCTTGTGGCTTGCAGCTTTAAAGTGTTCATAGTTCAGGGTTCAGAGAATGAAGTGTAAAGCGTAATGATCCAGGTTTTAAGTTACTGATGTCCCGAATGAAATAAAAAAGGATTCCCCGGCGGCGGGAAATCCAGTTTTAATTGCTTGTCTGACATCGCATGGCTGAGGCAACCTTATTTGCTTTGTTTAATTGTAATTGTTTGTCGGATGGTAATAGTGAATCCCTGGTTTTTCATTTCAACACCTGTGTTTTTTCCCATGTTGTCGAAAGATGTAAAATCGGTGGAATACCGAAAATCGAGATGAGAGTTTTCACACAGTTTCAATGTGGCGCCCATAACTACTCCGGCTGAAAATCGGCTTAATTCATCGGTTTCCTGCCTGTCGGTTTTTTGCGAAAGAAGATAGCCAAGTTCGGGACCGGCATAAACTTCCAGAAATTTTGCCGCATTTATTTCCAGTAAAACCGGAACAGATAGATAGTTCAGTTTTTCGCTTGTGCGATAATAACTTGCCGGCATATTTATTAACGAAATAATATCCGTATTATAACCGCTTTCGTTTACGCCTGTATTTTCAATAAAGATGTTCGCGCCTTTTTGCTGGTATAAAATTTCGGTTTGAACACCCAGCGGGCCAAGAATATTTTGCTTTTTGTAGAATGCGCCAAAAACAACACCATCGCGCTTTCCAAATTCCACATTCGAATGGTTGTCAGGTGCATTAATTGTGGAAAACAGAATTCCACCTTTTAATCCGAAATCAGATTGTGCATAAATGCGTTCAGAAAAAATAAAAAAGAAGCTTGTGAAGATGAATAGTAAAAATTGATTTCTGGTTTTCATAACGTCTGGCTATTAAATTGTTAGCCAAATGTAAGTTGCATTTTAGTTAAACCGACTGAATAAATATAAACTTTTGTTAAATAAAATTTATGTTTGTTAGAAGGTCTTAAAAAATGTAAAAAGCATCCCGATATTTATCAAGATGCTTCTGTTTATTGTTAGCTATTCAGATTCTCATCATTTCTTCCTAACTAAAATGACATTGGTTTATAAATCCTTATCTTCTTTTTTAGTCAGCTCAACATCACAAACAATATCGATGTTTTTACCCACAACAAGACCTTTGGTAAAAGTTTTATTCCAGTCGATGTTGTAATCGAAACGATCGATATTTCCTGTAATTTTAAAACCTGCACGCGTAGCTCCCATGGCTTCAACCGTTCCTTTGTAATTCACATCAAGTTCTACCGGCCGGGTCACATCTTTAATTGTTAAGTCGCCTTTTAATTTATAATTATCATCGCCTGATTTTTTTTGCAGCTCACCGGAAAATTTGATTTCAGGATAACTTTCCACACCAAAAAATTCATCGGAGCGTAAATGGTCATCGCGTTTCGAATTGTCTGTGTCTATACTTTTTGCTTCAATCATCACATTTATCTTTGCATCCGAAAAATCTTCCTTGTTCGATAAAACCTCAACATTATAATCATTAAACTGGCCATCAACTTCGGTAATTCCCATGTGAACAGCCACAAATTTTATTTTTGAGTGTGCCTTATCGGCTTCCCATTTTGTCTTCTGAGCATAAAGTCCTGATGCGCTCATCAGCAATACCGCTAAAAATATAAATCCAATTGTTTTCATAATATGTTTCCTTTCTTTAATTATTAAGTTAGAAGCCCAAGATTTGAAGGGCCATCTAACCTGCCATCTATTAAGCAGTTTTATTTACGAATTTTTAATTATTAGGTTTGTTAAATTGAATCTGTCCGAAATGGTATCGTCAAGGTTTGTACCAAACCTTTAAAGTTGAAAGTCACTTGAACTGCATAGTGCACATATTCAGCATTGTAAATTATCTTTTTGATTTTTAGCGAAACTGAAAATAATGGGTACTTTAAACGCAAACTGTCCATTTTTTCCACACCAGGCATTTGTAAAAAATGATAGAAGTTCAGGAAATACCATACAAAGGCGCCTGGTTTAGCGGAATACAGTTAAAATCATTCTGTTATTCGAAATTTTAATTCAAACTGATTTGGCCTTATTTTGAATTCTTTAATAATACCAGCGAACGGGCCTGAATTTCGTACACATTTTGCACGTGTGGAAGCGGTTCCGGCATACTTTCCATTTCAGTATCCACCAGTATTTCCCACTCGGGGCTTAACCCTTCATGAGGTAAAGTAAATGTGATTGGTTCCCAATAGCTGTTTACCAGAATCAGCAAAATATCTGTTTTAAGATTTTTGCCGGCTTCATCAATTTCTTTCATTAGTTCACCGTTCAGCAACATTCCCATTGCGCGTATAAAACTGGTGTCCCATTCTTCCTGGCTCATGTCAATTCCATCGGTATTAATCCATCGGATATCATAAATACCTTCGCCCTGGATTCTCCTGTTTTTAAAGTACCGCCGCGGATGCAGAATCGGAATGTTCATTTCGGATGGTAATAATTCTTTTTGTGAATTCAAACAGGTTTTTCTGATTTTCATTCCAGTTCCAATCCATCCATGCAATTTCATTATCCTGGCAATAGGCATTATTATTTCCATTTTGCGTACGGCCATATTCATCACCATGGCTAATCATTGGCACTCCCTGGCTTAGTAAAAGTGTGCCAAGAAAATTTCTTTTTCGTTTTTCCCTTAGCTTTATAATTTCAGGCATCATCAGTTGGACCTTCCACACCGCTGTTCCAGCTAATATTATGATCTTCGCCATCGTGGTTATCTTCCTAATTATTATTCGTTATGTTTTTCGTTGTAGCTTACCAAATCGTGCAGTGTAAAACCATCATGTGCAGTTACAAAATTGATGCTCGATGAAGGCAGTTTTGCCATTGTCTTTGTACAAATCGCTGCTTCCGCTTAACCGGTATGCCAGTTCACTTACCTGGCTTTCGTCGCCTCGCCAGAATTTACGCACCGAATCGCGGTATTTTCCGTTCCATTCGGCCCAAAGCACCGGGAAATTACCAACCTGGTATCCGCCTTCTCCCAAATCCCAGGGTTCGGCAATCAGTTTCAGTTGCGAAATAATCGGATCCTGATGAATGGTATCGAGAAACGTGGAAAGTCTTCCAACATCGTACAATCCACTTGCAAGCGTTGAAGCAAGATCAAATCGGAAACCATCAACCTGCATATCGGTTGCCCAGTACCGCAGGCTGTCCATTACCAGTTGAAGTGTCCGGCTGCTAAGCATATTCAAAGTATTTCCGGTTCCGGTATAGTCGGTATAATAAAATGGTTTTTTATGTTCCAGACGGTAATAATGATGATTATCGATACCCCGAAAAGCCAGTGTAGGGCCCAAATGATTTCCTTCGGCGGTATGATTATACACCACATCGAGAATCACTTCAATTCCGGCTTTGTGATAGCTTTTACCATTTCCTTAAATTCATTAACCTGTTCACCCATCATTCCCGAAGCACTGTATTCGGCATGTGGGGCAAAATAACCAATTGAATTATATCCCCAGTAATTGGTGAGACCTTTGTCGAGCAAAAATTTGTTGTGTGCAAAATGATGAATTGGCATTAACTCAATGGCTGTTACTCCCAAGTTCCTTAAAGTAATTCAATAATTACCGGATTTGCCAGTCCTTTATATGTTCCGCGTTCTTCTTCAGGAATACCAGGATGCTGGGCCGTAAAGCCTTTTACATGAAGTTCGTAAATGATAGAATTGTGCATGGCAATTTCGGGTTTCATCACTCCTTCCCAATCAAAAGAAGTATCGATAACCACTGATTTTTTCATATCCGCAGCACTGTCTGTAGCTCCTTTTTGTAATTTTATTTTTTCGCCTTCTTCATTAGATTATAGTCAAACATACTTTCGTGTACATCAATCCGTCCGCAAATGGCTTTGGCATAAGGATCGATTAATAGTTTTTGCGAATTAAACCGAAATCCTTTTCTGGGTTGGAAACTGCCCAAAAACCCGATAACCATAAAGTTGACCGGGTTTTATTCCGGGCAAATATGCATGCCACACATAATCGGTTACTTCAGTAAAATCAACGTGTGTATATTCCTGTAGTATCATCAGGATCATTAAAAAGACACAGTCTCACACCGGTGGCATTTTCACTGAAAAGAGCAAAATTCACCCCATTGCCATCATATGTTGCACCCAGAGGATATGGTTTTCCCGGTAATAATTTTCCCTCAGAACTGAAGGGTTGTTCGTTTGGTTTATTCATATGTTCGTTGTTTTCTTCGATATCGCTTCAAAACTTTTAGTAATAATTCGTTTGAAAAAATAAATACTGTGCCACAATGATACAAGGTAGGCGGAATTTGCTCGAATTAAATTTTATTAACCACTTCAATGCTGTTTTTTGCAAATATCTATTTCATAGAATTTGGTATATCGGGGATGTTTGGCAAATACCTTGCAAATCAGTTTCCGTACATATCCGTCAACCTTATGTAAAATTATTTGTCAGGATTAAAAAGAAGCTGCATGAAATACAAAACAATTTTCCCGGTTTATCGCAAAAACTCCTGTGTATTTACCATGTGGGCGCCCAAAGCAAAAACAGTTCATCTCGAACTCACTCAATCCGGCCAGAATATTGAAATGCAACAGGAAAAGCAGGGATATTGGTCGGCACAGGTAGAAAATGCAGAACCCGGAACCCGTTACAAATACCGCTTAAACAACGATAAAAGTTACCCCGATCCTGCATCATTGTCGCAACCCGAAGGCGTACATGAAGCTTCCGAAGTTATTAATTTGAAAGACTTTAAATGGACAGATGAGACTGGAAAAATATTCCCTTAGAAGAAATGATTCAATATGAATTGCATACAGGTACTTTTACTGCTGAAGGAACTTTCGAGGGAATAAGGCAAAAGCTCGGTTACTTTAAAGAACTGGGAATAAATACCATTGAGATTATGCCGGTGGCGCAGTTTAGCGGACACCGAAACTGGGGCTACGACGGCGTTTATCCATTTGCCGTGCATAATACCTATGGAGGGGCAAAAAATTAATGGATTTGGTAAACGAATGCCATAAAAATGGAATTGCAGTAATTTTAGATGTAGTTTACAATCATTTTGGTCCGGAAGGAAATTATGTGGGGAACTTTGGCCACTATTTTTCGGGAAAATATTCCACACCCTGGGGAGATCCAATCAATTTCGACGGGCCATATTCCGATCGGGTCAGAAATTATGTAATCCAAAATGCATTGATGTGGTGCCGTGATTTTCATATAGATGGACTTCGACTTGACGCAGTTCATTCCATTTTTGATTTTAGCGCCAAACACATTATGCAGGAACTGGCAGAAAAATTGAATGAGTTTAAGCTATGAAACAGGCCGGAAACACTATTTAATTGCCGAATCGCATTTAAACGATGTACGGTATATTAATCCGGTTTCTGAAGGAGGTTACGGATTGGATGCGCAATGGTCCGACGATTTTCACCATGCGGTTCACACGCTGGTTACAGGCGAAAAAAAAGGATATTACATGGATTTTGGTCAACCGCAACAGCTTTCAAAATCGATAAAAGACGTTTTTGTTTTTGACGGACAATATTCGGAATTCCGAAAAAAATCGTATGGAAATTCCACCAAAAACAATCCGGGCGAACAATTTGTGATTTTTAACCAGAATCACGATCAGGTTGGAAACCGGTTGCATGGTGACCGATTGATTTCGCTGACCGATTTTGAAACAGCAAAAACCATTGCAGGCGCCATGTTTGTTGCACCCAATATTCCCATGTTGTTTATGGGCGAAGAATATGGGGAACGAAATCCGTTTTACTATTTCGTCAGTCACCTCGACCCGGAACTAAACCGGTTGGTGCGGGAAGGACGAAAAAGAGAGTTTAAGGATTTTTATACAGATGCAGGCAGTAGCCATTGATCCGGATTCGATGAAAAGCTTTTGAAGATTCAAAACTGTCGTGGAATATCGAAAACGATGCGGAAAAGAAAGCCATGTTCGGTTTTTACCGCGCGCTCATTCAACTGCGGAAACAACATCCGGTGCTAAAAATTACCGGACAAAAACAATCTTCGAGATTTCAGAAGAAGGCAAACTGTTTATTCTGGAACGATGGCAGGGGAATAAGCGATTGCTTGCAGTTATGAATTTTGAAGACAAAGAAAAATCGGTTAAAGATTAAACTAAAAACAAGTGAAAAAATGAAAAAAATATTTGACTCATCGGAAAAAAAATGGAACGGGCCGGGAGAAACAGCGCCGGCATCTAGTATCGGTAAATGATGAAATTTCAATACATAAAAAGTCAATAGTAATCTATTCAAATTAAAAAATATGAACGGTCAACAAAGAGTTTTTATTGAAAATATAAAGCCACAGGTTAACGGAGGTCAGTTTCCGGTAAAACGGGTAATTGGCGATAATTTTAAGGTAACTGCCGATATTTATTGCGACAGTCATGATGTGCTCAGCGCCGAAGTTTTGTACAAATACAGCGATGATAAAGAATGGCAGCATACAGAAATGGAATATGTTATAAACGACACCTGGAAAGGCGAATTTCGTTTGTCGGGATTGGGTTCCTGTTTATACACAGTAAATGCCTGGGTGGATCATTTTAAATCGTGGCACCGCGATATTTTAAAAAAAATTGATGCAGCAGTAGATTTTGAAGTCGATTTACAAATTGGTGCACTTATAATTCAGCAAACACTCGATGCGTATCCCGACATGGAAGAAAAAGATGAAAAACTACCTTAAAAAGATTATTGGGAAAATTTACATCGGATGAAGCTTTTACCGGAAAATAAAATTGAATCGATTTTAAGCAACAGGCTTTACGAAACAATGGTAAAGTACCCGCTAAAAAAATTTGTAACCAGTATTCGAACAAGATTTTTGAAGTTAGCGTAGAGCGGAAAAAAGCAAATTTTAGCACCTGGTACGAAGTTTTTCCGCGCTCGTTAAATCCCGAAAAAGATAAACACGGAACATTTCAGGATTGCATAAATTTTCTTCCTTATGTGGAGGAAATGGGTTTTGATGTGCTGTACCTGCCTCCCATTCATCCCATTGGCGAAACAAAGCGAAAAGGGAAAAACAACAATGTGAAGGCCAAATCCGGAGAACCCGGTTCACCCTGGGCGATTGGAAGCAAAGATGGTGGCCATAAATCGGTGCATCCGGAATTGGGTACTATCGAAGATTTTCAGCAACTGATTCACAAAGCATATGAACATGGAATTGAAATTGCCATGGACATTGCTTTTCAGTGTTCGCCCGACCATCCGTATGTAAAGGAACATCCGCAGTGGTTCAGGCACCGCCCCGACGGCTCGTTGCAATATGCCGAAAATCCGCCCAAAAAATACGAGGATATTTACCCGCTGAATTTTGAAACCGAAGACTGGGAAAATCTGTGGGAAGAGTTAAAAAGCGTATTTCTGTTTTGGATTGAAAAAGGGGTGAAAATTTTCAGGGTAGATAATCCGCACACCAAATCGTTTAATTTTTGGGGCTGGGCTATTCAAAGTATAAAAAAGGAACATCCCGATGTGATTTTCCTTGCTGAAGCATTTACCCGGCCAAAAGTAATGTACAATTTGGCAAAACAGGGTTTTACACAATCGTACACCTATTTTACCTGGCGAAATACAAAATACGATTTGGAAACCTATTGCAACGAGTTGGTAAATACGGAAGCCCGCGAATTTTTCAGGCCAAATTTCTGGCCCAATACACCCGATATTTTGCCCGAATTTCTGCAGGTAACCAACCGAGCCGGTTTTATTCAGCGTATTGCGCTGGCTGCAACTTTAAGTTCAAATTATGGTATTTACGGGCCTGCATTTGAATTGATGGAAAACGAACCTACTAAACCGGGAAAAGAAGAATACCTGAATTCAGAAAAATATCGAAATAAAAAACTGGGATTTTGAAAACTCGAAAAGCCTGAAAAAAATAATAGGCCGGATGAATACATATTACGAAAAGAAAACAAAGCCTTGCAAAATACACATTCACTGAAATTTCATGATATCGATAACGAAGCGTTGGTATGTTTCAGCAAAACAATCCGACGATTTAAGCAATATTATTTTGGTAGTGGTAAGCCTCGATCCACATCACACACATTCCGGATGGTTACGGTTTCCGCTGCGCGATTTTGAAATGGACGACCATGTTCCATACCAGGTTCACGATTTGATAAGCGGCTCATATTTTCTTTGGAATGGAGAACATAACTATGTGGAAATTAATCCGGGAGTAATGCCCGTGCACATTTTTAAGGTGAGGAGAAAAGTCCGCTCCGAAAGAGATTTTGATTATTTCATGTAAAAAAATTGAAATTATGAACAAAAACGATACAAAAAGTTGGTACAAAGATGCGATTATTTATCAGGCGCATGTGCGTTCTTTTAAAGACAGCAATGGCGATGGAATTGGCGATTTTAAAGGATTGATTGAAAAATTGGATTACCTGAAATCGCTGGGTGTTACAGCAATTTGGATTTTACCATTCTACAAATCACCATTAAAAGACGGTGGGTACGATATTTCCGATTTTACCGCGATAAATCCAGGATTATGGCACCATGGCCGATTTTAAACGTTTTATCCGCGAAGCCCATAGCCGCGAATTACGGGTAATTACAGAGTTGGTGCTGAATCATACTTCGAATGAACATAAATGGTTTGAACGCGCGCGAAGGGCAAAACCCGGCTCTGCATACCGCGATTTTTATGTATGGAACGATACAACAGAAAAATATACCGATGCACGGATTATTTTTCAGGATTTTGAAATTTCAAACTGGACATGGGATCCGGTGGCCAAAGCATATTACTGGCACCGCTTTTATTCGCATCAGCCCGATTTGAATTTTGATAATCCGAGTGTGCACAAAGCGGTAACTAAAGTGCTCGATTTTTGGTTCAATATTGGTGTGGATGGTTTGCGGCTCGATGCCGTTCCATATTTATACGAACGTGAAGGCACCAACTGCGAAAATCTGCCCGAAACACATCAGTTTTGAAAAAATCTTCGCAAACACATCGACGAAAATTACGAAGATAAAATGTTGCTGGCCGAAGCCAACCAGTGGCCCGACGATGCTTCGGAATATTTTGGCGATGGCGATGAATGTCATATGAATTTTCATTTTCCGCTTATGCCACGGCTTTATATGTCGATGAGTATGGAAGACCGCTTTCCGCTAATTGATATTATTGAGCAAACACCAAAAATACCTGAGAACTGCCAGTGGGCAATTTTCCTGCGAAACCACGATGAGCTCACCCTTGAAATGGTGTCGGATGAGGAACGGGATTACATGTATAAAGCATTTGCAAAAAATCCGAAACAGCGCATTAACCTGGGAATCCGGCGGCGATTGGCGCCATTGCTCGACAACAACCGGAAAAATATTGAATTGATGAATATCCTGCTTTTTTCGTTACCCGGAACGCCAATTATTTATTATGGCGATGAAATTGGAATGGGCGACAATTATTATTTGGGAGATCGCGATGGGGTGCGAACTCCAATGCAGTGGTCGTCGGATAAAAATGCAGGTTTTTCTTCGGCAGAACCACAGCAGTTATTTCTGCCGGTAATATTCAATCACGATTATCATTACGAAAGCTATAAATGTGGAAACACAGGAAAAAAACCTGAGTTCGTTGTTGTGGTGGATGCGCCGGGTAATTGACAAACGGAAACAATACAAAGCATTTAGCCGCGGCGATATTGAGTTTATCGATACCAACAATTCAAAAATACTGGCATTTACCAGAAGTTACAAAGAGGAAAAAATTCTTGTCATAATCAATCTTTCAAGGTATTCGCAGCAGGCTGAACTCGATTTTTCAGAATATGAAGGATATATGCCAACCGAAGTATTTCAGCCGGAACGAGTTTTCCGTCATTGGCGAAAGAACCTTATATTTTTCCGCTTCAATTTAAAAATTATTTTTGGTTTGAACTGACTAAAAAGGAAGAAGAGGAGTTTGTCGATTCCATGTCAACCGATCCACAACTTGAAATTATCTGCAAACGACTGGAATCAAATGCAGACATCAACCAAAACAGCACTTCAAAAACTGTTTTCAGATTACATGCCCAAAAGCCGGTGGTTCAGGGGAAAGGCAAAAAAAATTAAAAGTGTTGAAATCAAAGACACTATTCCGTTTACCGACGGGCCGTTAAAATCTTACATTTTCCTTATCGAAACCGTGTATATTGAAGGGAAAAATGAACAATACGTTGTTCCGCTTTCGTTAATTACCGGCGACGAAACATCGGATATAAAATACAAACATCCGGAAGCTTTGGTTGCTTATGTTGAAGTTGACGGACATGAAGGGATATTGTACGACGGTTCGTATAATAAAAATGTACGCGATCTGTTTTTCCAGTTAATTTACCAAAAAGAAAAGTGAAAAACAGAAACACCGAAATTGCCGGTGTTCCGGGTAAAAAAATGAGTTCAAAAGTAAAAAAAGCTGAACTTCCGGTTCCTTCGCGTGTATTGGTTGCCGAACAGTCAAACACCTCTGTTTTATACGACAACCGGTTTTTCTTTAAACTTTACCGAAGCCCGGAAGAGGGAAATAACCCGGAACTGGAAATTATAAAAACACTAACGGAAAATACAACATTCCGGAATTTCCCCACTTATGCCGGTTCTCTTGAATACCATAAAAAAAATGATGAAAGTTCAGCATTGGGTATTTTGGTTGATTTTGTGCCCAACGAAGGAAATGCATGGGAGTTTACCCAATCGGCTATCGATCGTTATTTCGACAAGATAATTTCCGACAAAGCAAATTTAATGGCTGAAATTAAAAGCGAAAATGTGGATGTAATTGAGCTTGTAGGTAAAGAAAAAATGAAGGATTTGCTGGGTGCGTTTTTTCTTGAAATGATACAGTTACTTGGGAAACGAACAGCCGAAATGCATCTTGCGCTGGCTTCGGTAAAAAATAAAAAGGAATTCACTCCGGAACCGTTTTCGCTGTTGTACCAGAAATCGTTGTATCAGTCGTTCCGAACACTTGATTAAAAGAACGGTAAACCAAATGAAATCATCAAAAAGAAAATTGAATGAGGAACAAAAAGATCTTATCGATGATATCATAAAAAATGAAAATTTGCTTTTATCAACCATAAAACATACCCTGGAAAAGAAAAAAATCCACACCTCAAAAATCAGGATTCATGGCGATTATCACCTCGGGCAGGTACTGTTTGTCGGGAAGGATTTTATGATAATCGATTTTGAAGGTGAACCAACCCGGTCGCTCACAGCGCGCAAATTAAAACATTGTCCGTTTAAAGATGTTGCCGGAATGTTGCGTTCGTTCCATTATGCCATTTACATGGGACAACTGGAAAACAAATCAAAAATTCCCGGCGATGTTGATTTTCTGAAACCCTGGCTCGACGCCTGGTACGAAATGGTTACAAAACACTTTTCTGGACAGTTATTTGAAAACAGCCGGAGACGCTACATTTATTCCGGAAGAAGAGCAGGAAATCAATAATCTGCTTTCGGTTTACACCATTGAAAAAGCAATTTATGAAACCGACTATGAATTTAATAACCGCCCCGACTGGTTGCACATTCCACTTAACGGGCTGAAAAAGATTTTAAACGATTTGGTTGAACAGGAAATCGGAATCAGGGAAATGAAAAAAATAAATTATGAATACGAAAGAAAATAAATCGAGATATAAAAATTAAAGAAAAGAAAACTGACTGTTCCTGAAAAACAGGTGAACGTGGTTGAAAATCTGAACGAATTTATTACCGAATACGACATTTATCTGTTCAGGGAAGGAAAGCATTTTTCCCTGTATGAAAAACTCGGCGCACACGTAATTGAACACAACAATACGCGCGGAACTTTTTTTGCGGTGTGGGCGCCAAATGCGAAATCAGTATCGGTAATCGGGAATTTTAATAACTGGTTAAAAGATGCCAACCACCTCAAACTTCGGAATGATGAATCCGGAATTTGGGAAGGTTTTATTCCTGATGTGAAAAAAGGCGAGGCATACAAATATTTTATTCGTTCAAAATTCGAAAACTACGAGGTGGAAAAAGCCGATCCGGTTGGATTTTACAGCGAACAGCCACCAAAAACCGCATCGGTAGTTTGGGAATATAACTACAAATGGAATGACGAAAACTGGATGAAAAACCGGAAAAAACACAATGCACTCGACAGTCCGTTTTCGGTTTACGAACTTCACCTGGAATCGTGGCGGCGAAAACCGGAAGAGGACATGAAACCACTGAGTTATTCCGAACTTGCAGAACAACTCACTGATTATGTAAAAGAATTGGGATACACACACGTGGAATTGATGCCGGTAACGGAATATCCTTTTTCGGGTTCGTGGGGCTACCAGGTAACCGGATTTTTTGCACCAACCAGCCGTTTCGGCACGCCTGACGATTTTATGTATTTCGTCGATCATCTTCACCAAAACAACATTGGTGTAATCATGGACTGGGTGCCGTCGCATTTTCCGGGCGACCAGCACGGGCTGCATTTTTTCGATGGTACCTATTTGTACGAACACCAGGATCCCCGAAAAGGATATCACCCCGATTGGAGCAGTTATATTTTTAATTATGGCCGGAACGAAATCCGTAATTTCCTGATAAGCAGCGCGCACAGTTGGATGGAACGTTTTCATATCGACGGAATCAGGGTCGATGCGGTGGCTTCGATGTTGTATCTCGATTATTCCCGTAAAGAAGGCGAATGGATCCCCAATGAACACGGCGGGCGCGAAAATCTCGATGCCATTCAGTTTATGCGCGATATGAACGAATCGTTGTATACCAAATTTCCGGATATACAAACTATTGCCGAAGAATCGACGGCGTGGCCAATGGTAACACGGCCTGTTTATACCGGCGGACTTGGTTTTGGAATGAAATGGAATATGGGCTGGATGCACGATACGCTTGGATATTTCAAGAATGAACCCGTACACCGGAGCTACCACCACAACCAGATGACATTCAGTATAATGTATGCGTTTAACGAGAATTTTATGCTCTCGCTGTCGCACGATGAAGTGGTGCACGGAAAAGGCAGCATGATTAACAAAATGCCTGGCGACGACTGGCAAAAGTTTGCCAATTTACGCGCTCTGTTTGGCTATATGTTTGGCCACCCGGGCAAAAAGCTGCATTTTATGGGAATGGAATTTGGCCAGTGGAAAGAGTGGAACTATGAAAGCAGTCTCGACTGGCATTTGCTGGATTTTGAGAACCACAAAGGTTTGCAGTTTTTTATGAAAGACCTGAACAGCGTTTATAAACGTTTTCCGGCTTTGTATGAATGTGATTTTGTGGGTGAAGGTTTTAAATGGATTGATGCCAACGATTCACAAAATTCCATTCTCAGTTTTATACGATACGATAAAAGCCGTGAACATCCGGTAATTGTAATCGCAAATTATACCCCGGTGCCACGGAACAATTATAGAATCGGTGTTCCGGAAGATGCCCGTTGGCTTGAAATTCTGAACAGCGATGCCAAACAATACGGAGGTAGCGGAATGGGAAATTTTGGCGGCGTAACTTCCAACCCGGTTCCGTATCATGGCGAGGAACAATCGATAAATATTTTGCTGCCGCCATTGGGTGTGGTAATGTTTGCCAAAGAGTAAAATCAAAGTCATGTCGAAATATAATCCGGTTACCACATACCGACTGCAATTCAATAAAAACTTTACCTTGAACAATGCGGAAGAAATTTTGCCGTATTTAAAAAAACTGGGAATAAAAACCATTTATGCCTCACCACTTTTTACTGCGGTAAAAGGAAGTTCGCATGGTTACGATGTTATAAATCCGCTGGAGTTGAATCCTGAAATAGGTTCAGCAGACGATTTGCGTTCGTTTATTCAAAAACTCCGTGACTTGGAACTTGGGTTGTTACTGGATATTGTACCCAATCACATGGCATTCTCCACCGAAAATGCCTGGATTTATGATGTGCTTGAAAAAGGGAAAAGTTCAGAGTTTTATTCTTTTTTTGATATTCTTGAAAACCACCCTGACAAAGAACTGCGGGACAAACTGTTGTTACCGTTTTTTGGTAGGCCGCTGGAACAATTACTTGCTGAAAATGAATTATCGGTTGGTGTGGATAAACAAGGATTTACGCTGAATTATTTTGAGAGTCAGCTTTCCGGTTTCGGTTCCGGCATACCCGTTTATACTTGAAGCTGCTCCGCAAAAGATAATGCCGTCACCGGTTTCAGCCTGCCTGATTGCAGTGGCACAAAACACTGGTTTTGATGAGACAAAGCATAACCTGTTAAACGATTACTATTTGACAAAAGAAACTGAAAAATACATCAATCAATGTTTGTCGGTAATAAACAACGATCCGGAAAAAATAAAAGAACTGGTAGATAAATGTGTTTACCAGCCGGTGTTTTGGAAAGACACGGAACATAAAATCAACTATCGCCGCTTTTTCACCATTAATGGTTTAATTTGCGTGAATATACAAAACAAGGAAGTTTTCAACATTACCCATAAATTAATTGAAAGCTGGCTGAAAAACAAAGTTGTTCAGGGTGTCCGGGTTGATCATATCGACGGGCTTTTTAATCCTTCGGAATACCTGGAACGATTGCGGAAAATGGCTGGAAAAGATGCGTATGTGGTCGTAGAAAAAATCCTTGAAAAAGATGAACACATTCCCGAAGACTGGCCGGTGGAAGGAACAACCGGTTACGACTTTCTGGCGATGGTTAACAACCTGCTTACCAATCCAGGTAAAGGCAGTGATTTTTATTCCTACTATAACGAATGGATAGACAAAACCGATGATTTCAGCGGTGTATTTTACCGCAAAAACCGCTTTATTCTTTATAAGCGCTTAAAGGGAGAACTGGAAAACCTCACCCGGGAGTGTGTAAACATAAAGGCAATTTCCGCTTTAAATTTAGATGAACAAAAAGTAAAAACCACCATTGCTGAATTTTTGGTTTTTTGCCCGGTTTACAAGGTTTACCATTCACCTTCATCGTTTTCGGAAAGCGATAAACAACTGGTCACTTCTGTTTTTGCTGAAGTAAAGAATAATAAAAGGGCCGGTGAAAACGCGATAAACGCATTGGAAGATTTGTTTCTGTTGCGCCTTCCGGGAAGTAAAAATGAACAACCGGGCATCGATACTTTTTTCAGGCATTGCATGCAATTTACCGGTCCGTTAATGGCCAAAGGAATTGAAGACACCGCATTTTATTCTTACAATCCATTTATTTGTCATAACGAAGTGGGCGACTCCCCTGGCTATTTTGGCATTCACACCAACGAATTTCACAATTATATGAAAGAACGGCTGGAAAAGCAGCCATTAACTATGAATGCCATTTCCACACACGACACAAAACGGGGTGAAGATGCACGTGCCCGTTTAAATGTGTTAAGCGATATTCCGGATAAATGGATGGGCGTTACGCAAAAATGGAGGGAAGTAAACCGCGAATTCAAGCAGTTTGACGGAGACAGGGAAATTCCATCGCCTAACGATGAATATTTGATATACCAGGTGTTGTGTGCGAATTTGCCAATGAATGCAGAAATCAGTGAAGCATTCATAAAGCGGCTCGAAGAATATCTTGTAAAAGCAATGCGGGAGGCAAAAGTAAATTCTTCGTGGAGCGATCCGGATGAATATTACGAAAACGAAACGCTGGCTTTTGTGCGGAAAATATTGGCACCCGGTTCACAATTTCCCGAAATTTTCCTGGCATTTATGGACGAATTGATACCACACGGAATTACAAATTCAATTTCTCAACTCATCCTGAAAAACACGATTCCCGGAATTCCGGACACTTTCCAGGGAACTGAAATGTGGAATCTCAGTTTTGTTGATCCCGATAACAGGCGCCCGGTTAATTATTCAAAGCTTTCAAAAGAACTCGATAATATCATTCATGAATACAATTCCAATCCCGATAAATGGGCGGAAAAACTTTGGAAAGAGGCTTCGAACGGCAAAATAAAACACTGGATTTCGTGGCTTACACTAAATGAAAGAATCAAAAATGAAAATCTTTTTTTGAAGGGAAGTTATACACCGCTAAAAGTAAGCGGGGAATTCAGCAAACACATCATCTCGTTTTTGCGCCATTTTAAAAACGACTGGTTACTTATTGCAATCCCTTTAAATACCGCAATCCTTCCCAAAGGATTTTCATGGGAAGATACCCAAATTGAACTTCCTGAACCGGCCCCAAAGCAATGGACAAACCAGATAACTCAAAAGTCGATTTCAGCAAACGGTGCTTTAAAAGTCAGCGACATATTTTCTTTATTGCCGTTTGGTATTTTGGCCGGTAAGCAATGAGTACCTTATTCGACATTCAACATTCGTTATTCAATATTCAACATTCGACATTCGTTATTCCTTATTTCCTTATTCAATGTGCTGTTTAATGTCAGTTTAAGACAAATGACAACAGAAAAATTTTACACGATTTTTTAATGATGACCAAACCTGATTCTGTATTCGTAAAGGCTTTTTTGCGAAGGATAAAAATGCGGCGGCAGCGAATTCGGATTTCACATTTCAGCCACCGGCTGAAGAAATCAGTTTATTCTATTGAATGACAAATCGAATGCCTCGTAGAGATCCCTATGGGGCAAATCGGTACGAGCGGGGTATTGGCCGTTTTTGCACTGCTACTTCCCACTAAAGAAATCCAATGCAATTTTATTTATCAATTCAGGCTTTTCGTTAAATACCTCATGCGAAGTATTAGGTAAAATACAGAACTGGCTATGTTTAATAGCATTCTTCATTTCAATACCATGTTCAGGCGTAACTACATCGTTATCGCCCAGTACAACTAAAACCGGAATATTGATTGTTTCAAATGTGCTTTTCGGGAAATATTCTTCCGCAAGCCACATCTTTTTAGATTCTTCAAGGTATCTTTTCCAATCATCTTGTGGCGACAGACTTTTATAATATTCAATCCAATCTTTCATATTGGATTCTACCCATTTAACATCGAAAATTGTAGCGGTTGCTCCCTGAAGTGCTTCTTTATTTATTCCATTCAGTTTGTAATTAGCTCCGGATACCAGCAACTTTTTAATTTTATCAGGTCTGTAGTTTGCAAGAAGCAGCCCCGCATTTCCTCCGTCACTCCAGCCAACTACATAAGCGCTGTCCAATTTTAAATCGTCAATCATTACAGAATAATACCTGGCCATTAACTGATAACTTAGCGCGCTGTCCGGAAATTCAGAGCGTCCAAGTCCTGGTGCGTCAGGAAGAATTACCCTGAATGTTTTTGATAACTCCGGAATACATTTCTGAAAATCAGCCATATTTCCGAATCCTCCATGAAGCATGAGCAAAGGCATTCCTTTTCCATATTCCTCATAGTAAATTTTCGTTCCACGAATTGTTAAATACTTTCCGTTGTTTGAGCCATAAGGTTGTGCAGTTACAAAGTTGCAGCAGGCGAAGAAGGCAATTACTGAGATTACGATTGTTTTTTTCATTGCATTTAGTTTTAGTGTAAATAGGTAAACGATAAACTGTCATGTTTGGTTGCGCCTCGTGTAATACTGGTTTAACAAGTAAATGTCGCGTTCCTGACCGTTTAGGCAGATGGGCTTTCCCCCGGCACAGACCTCATCTTTATACACATCTCTTTGAGAATATGAATTAGGAAAAATTATGAACGGTTTAAATAAGAAATATCGAATAACAAATATGGAATCAGGAAATATTCTTTCGTTTTTTTGTTTTTTGAACACTTTTTTATTCGTTATTCCCTGTCCGAATGGCTCATTCAGGCGGGCTTATTATTTATTTCTTATTTTCTTGCATTTATCAAATTCATATTTGTGTATAAAGCGTAGGGCACAGAAGAGGGGCAGGTAACAGGCCATACGAAACTTCAAAGTCAAACTAAAAGTCAGCAACTTCTTCTTATCAACAACTGGATCAGAAACGTATGCCGTAATCCATTCTATAATCGATACAGATTTAAAAAATAAATAAAACCCTTTACTGGCAACCTAACTAATTGCTATATTGCCATTGACTGAATAGTTACTTCTAAATTAATGGGCTCAGAACAATCAGAAATATATCAATTTGGTGATTTCACCTTACATTTAAGTGAATATACTTTAATAAAAAACGGTAAAAATATCCGTCTTCGTCCTAAAGTTTTTGAGATTTTATTGCTGCTGGTTCAATCTTCCAACAGTTTGGTCAGCAAGCAAATTTTGCTGGAGAAAATATGGCCTGATGTAATAGTCACCGAAAACACCCTAACCCATTGCATTGATGAATTGCGCAAAGCCCTCGGTGATAGTGCCCGGAATCCAAAATTTATTAAAACAATTCCTAAACTTGGATATAAGTTTATTGGTGATGCTAAACTTGTGTCCGGTAAAATTACCCCGAAAAATGAAATTAAGGATTTTAACGACAAAGTTTCAATTCAAAACCGAAACAATACAAAAGCATTAAGTAAAAATTATTTTCGATTTGTATTTGTAATTATAATTTTAATAACTCTTATAGGAATATTCGTTTTAAATGACGCAAGTAAAGATAAATTAGCTGTTTCAAAAAATATAACATTGGCTGTTCTTCCCCTAAAAAATCAATTAATAAATAATGAGGAAATATATTTCACAGATGGTATAACTGAAGAATTAATTTCTACATTTTCAAAAATAAATGGAATAAGGGTAATTGGTCACGCAACATCCATGAAATTTAAACTTAGTCCTGAGCGTACTGCTAAAATTATTAGTGAGTTAAATATTACTCATGTAATAGAAGGTGATGTTAAAAAAGAAGGAAGTGTATATCACATATCGATTAAACTCATAGATGTGTTAAATCAAAATACAATATTTTCAAAGGAATATGAAAAGGAACTAAATTACCTCTACGCGGTTAAAAGCGATATTGTCAGGGATGTGACCAGGGTCCTGAAAATTGGAAGTGCTGATAAAGAAAAACAGGAAATAATCATCCCGCCAACTACAAATGTTGAAGCCTATATTATGTATTTAAAGGGACGACACGAGTGGAATAAACGAACAGAATCAGGATTTAAAAAAGCTTTTGAGTATCTGAATAAAGCCATTGACCTTGATCCTGATTATTCACTTGCATATACCGGTTTGGCCGATGCCTATTCATATTTTGCTATTTATCACATCATTCCGGTAAAGGAAGCTTTTCCTCTTGCAAAAAAGGCCGCTGAAAGAGCGCTGGTACTTGATGAATTTCAGGCAGAAGCGCATATATCGATGGGAGTTGTACAGGAAGTATATTTTCTGAACTGGACTGAAGCCCGTAAAGAATACAAACGTGCAATTGAGCTGAATCCGGGAAATGCCAATGCACACAAAGAATATTCCGAATTCCTGATGTTTATGGGTGAATTCAATGATGCTGTAACAGAAGCTAAACTTGCTCTTGAACTCGACCCATTTTCTATTGTGATTAATGGCAATCTTGGACATATATATTACCGTACCCGGCAATTTGAAAAGGCCGCTGAACAACTTTCCAACACCATTGAAATGTCGCCCGATGCATTGTTAACAGTACCACTTTGGCATCTTGGCCTTGTATATGTTCAAATGGGTATGCCTCAAAAAGCAATTGCTGAACTTGAAAAGTGGACTTTGATTCAGCCTGAAAATTCCGATATTTTAGGGATACTTGGGTATGCCTATGCCGTTTCAAATAATAAAGATGAAGCTTTAAATTGTCTTAAAATTTTAGAAAGACAGCTTGTTGAACCGGAATCATTTTATCATTTTGATATACCTGTTAGTTTGGCCCTTATTTATATAGGTTTGGGTGATACAAACCAGGCTTTTCATTATTTGGAACGGGCATACAACGAACGTTCATCAGCGATGATTATGTTGAAGACTGAACCCTTTTTTGATCCTTTAAGGAAGGACCCAAGATTTGAACAATTATTATCCAGGATGGAATTTCCAAAGTAAAATAGTTAGGTATTTATCATTTTGATGTCAATACAAATCTACCGGATTTCGATGAGTTCCCGACCATTAAGCAATATACATAAACCCCATTTTGTAAATTACTTCCATCATATTTAAAAGAGTAAGTACCCTGTTTTAACGGTTCATTAAAAAATGAATTTATTACCTTTCCCTGAAGGTCAAAAATTTTAAATACAACATTGCTTTCACGTGCCAGTGAAAAAGAAAAAGTGGTGCTACTTGTAAATGGGTTAGGGTAGTTTTGATAAAGTATTACCTGGTTTTGAATTGAATTTTTAAAATTTATACCTGTAGAAGTTTGCGTTTCGGGTGTATATTCCTCGCAGATATTTAGTCCCGGGTGTGATGAAGATGTTGCGGAAGCACCTCCAATAACATATATTTTTCCATTTAATGCTGAGGCTGATAAGCCAAACCTTGCACCGGAAAGGCTTGCTTTAGAAGTCCATCTGTTGGAATCTGGTTCAAATTCTTCAACAATATCCATAGTGCTTCCACTGCTCTGGCCTCCAATTGCATAAATTTTACCATTCAACACCGCTGATGTCAAACCGGATCTTCCCGTTGGCATTTCTGTTCCCATGGTCCAATTATCAGTTACCGGATCGTAAATTTCCACCGTTTTAATACCTGGTGCCGGTCCGGGACCGCCAATCACATAAATTTTATTATCAATTACACATGACGTATGTAACGACCTGGCCGTTGGCATTTCCTTTTTTGTTGTCCAACTGTCGGCAACAGGATCATATTCCTCAACTGTTTTAAGATATGTTTTTCCGTTATTGGTACCACCTATGGCATAAATTTTACCATTTACTACGTTTGCAGTAAAACCAAACCGGGCTGTTGGCATACTTGCTTTTTCTGCCCATTTATTGGAATCAATATTATATTCTTCAACAACTGCAAGAGGTGGGCCGGTAGGTCCGCTTAAAGCACCACCAATGGCATAAATTTTACCGTCAACAGCACAACAGGCCAACCAACGCCTTCCGGTATTCATCTCTGCCAGGCTTTCCCAGCTATCACTTAGCGGATTATAAGCCTCCAAAGTTTTTAAGCCGGGCGAATTTGCAGTGGGGTAACCACCAACAGCATATATTTTCCCATCTGCTGAACAAGTTGCCAATCCAAGTCTTGCGGTAGGCATATCTGCTTTTTTAACCCAGGAATTACCTTGTGCAAAGGTTGTTAAAGTTGAAAATAATAAGGTTGTAACAATCGTCATAACAATTACAGCAATAATTTTTGTGTTTGTCGTTCTATATTTCATTGTAATTCCTCCTATTATTTAAATTTGCGATTTTGTCAAAAATAATAACAAGCCATGGAACAAAAGGTCAAAAAACTATGATGAAAAGGTGATATTTTAATGATGGATTATGGATAACCTTTAAAATTATTTAGGTGAAACTTAAATATACAGCTTCTTTCTATGTTAGCAATGTGGGTAGTTTATTGACAGGAATTTTGTGTTTCATGTACCTTTCAAAAATGTAATCCTTCGCTGACAAAGATTTCAATTCTGCGCCAACGGTGGGGGAAATAATACAGTAACTCCACATCGCGCTTTCAATTTTTCCCGGTAACTCAGTCCCTGGCTGAAAAATCAATCCATTCTGTTGAAAAGCATACCGATTAAAATTGGCGCGAGCGAGGGAGCGGTTTTATATTTGGGATTTGGCAACTCATTTTTACGGGATAGTTTTTTGTCGTTAAAAACGACGGGCAGCTTACACCCCTGCACAGACAAGGGATAGGTGTATGATGGCAGTATCAGCACCGGAATTTTTTCGAAAATATATTGTAAAACAATTTTATTTTTTAAATCAAAATTCCTATTTTCAAGGCCAGTTTAAAAACATAAGCCCAATAGCATAAAAAAACATAAAAAATGCAACAACATAACCCACGGATCTTCAGCTTCAGCAATGAGCAGTTCTCTTTATTTACCAGGTATTTAGTAAACAATCAAATCAATCAACAAAATAACCCTTGCGATTTTGTAAGGGCCGGAATTCTTCCTACAGATTTCAGCGGGCAATACGCTGCAAATCTGGTCTCTAAGTTGCAAGCCCTGCCTCTGGCTGGGATAAATTCAGCTTACAGATTGGGGTTAACTATGTTTCCCGAATCTGAATATTATTGAAAAAAGGCCACCTGCGCCGTGGAAAGCATACAGATGGCCTGTGTTTAAATTATAAACTTAAACTTTTTGCAATATGGCAAAAATGAACGAATCGGGAAAGCGCGATTTTGTTATGCAGATGATTACAATTCTGCAGCAAAGTTCAACCGTTCTTACCGAAAGTGGATTCGATCCGGCAGCCAAGATTACTCAACTGCAAGCTGAGTTAACTGCAGCCGATGAAGCCGAAGGCCACCAGACGGAAGCAAAAGCTGCTTCCAAAGCTGCCACGCGTACTGCATTGCAGACGCTAAAAACGGCTTACGATGACGGTTCGGCTACTGTGGAGATCATTGCCGGCTTTTTGGGGAAAGACCATCCTTTGGTACTTGAACTCAGAAAACTGCGCAAAGGCAGTGGTAGCAATTCACCGCAATAAACGCTGGTGAAACCGGAGCTTTTATTAAAAGCCACCTTGATTTTCGGGGTGGCTTTTTTTGTCTTTCCAAATGGTTTCCTGATTTCTCCTGATTACACCATCAAACGCGGTTTATTTACAATTTCCCCCAAGGGGATGGGTCCTCGCCCCAAGGGGATATAGTTGTGCCCCCAGGGGATTGGTCTGCGCCCCAAGGGGATGGCTTTGCGAAAACAGGGGATATATTCGCGCCCCTGGGGGATGGGTCTGCGCCCCAAGGGGATGGCTTTGCGAAAACAGGGGATGATTCCGTAGCCCCTGGGGGATGGGTCTGCGCCCCCGGGGGATACCTTCGCGAAAACAGGGGATGATTCCGTGCCCCTGGGGGATGGCGTTGCGCCCCTGTGGGAAAAGCCTTATCCCCAAAGGCATCTTATCCTTTCCTAAACATTTGACTTTCCGCCAAATAAATCGTAATTTGAAAAAACAGCTATTCGTTTTTAGCTTTTATCTTGATGTGGCGCGAGAAAATTTCTTGTTGATTTTTTCCTGTAATCAGAAAAGAATCGTAAGAATCGATGAATAAAACGATGATACCGGTTTATTCATAACGACTGACAGGAGGAAAATAAAGGGACTAAAAAAGTCAATATTCCTCGTATGATGTTCACCCGGTTCACGGAATTGTAGGGCCAACGCAACCGCAAGCGTGAATTTCAGTGAATTACTATCCGTTTTTGCATGAAAGATTAAGTTCCGGCTTAACCTTTTAACCTTTAAAAAATTTCAAATTGAAAAAAATGAAAGAGAATGAGAAGATCAATGAACGTTGGTCAAATCCAGAACCCCCAAAAGTGATTAAAAAAGAATGTTTCCCACCCGTGGGAATTACCCGGCTTTATCCCCGTCATTTCCGGCTGTGGCGTAAGCCCTATTTTTACACCTGGTGGTGGTGGCGACCTGTTTGCTGTTGTTGCTGCTGCGACGAAAAAGCAAGTGCTCCGGCTACCGGATGCTCCGTCCTTCTTGAACTGGAAAAGAATGTATTCGGCCCCGGAAAAAGTATTCATGTAGTGGTTGCCCCGGGAATTTACTTTGCCGAATTTTATCTAAAATGGTCGGTTTCGGGAGTGTCAGGGCAGGTTACGGTCGATTTGGAATTGATTAGCGGGCCGGTGCCTGTGCCACGCCTGCTTGCTGATAACCGCGGAGCAAACGACCATTTCCTGTTTAGCACAACCGTTCCGGGAAGTTATTTATTTAAGGCAACTGCAACCGATGCCAGCGGAAATACCTGCTTCGACACCGTACAGGTAGATGTCCCGGCTATCTGAACTGGTTTGCCCCCTGCATTTTTTCTGAAAGCCGTCGTGTGTAAATGGAGTTTATGGAAACTGGATAATCTATTATTCTATCGAATGACAGCCCGAATGTAAATTGGCGCGAGTGAGGGCGAAATGGGCGAGAATTATAACTGAAGTTTTGTGCTGATACCGTTAATAAATTCTTCAATCGATTTTTCAGGGATTTTTCCAGACACAATTTCCAAACCATTAAATTCATACCAGGAGTAATCATCGCAGTATCGATGAAATTCAAATTTTTCAATTCCGCTTTCTTCCGGATAAAAAAATTCTTCACTAATCAGTTTCTCTGTTATTCGAGCCTGAATTTCTTCTAATGATAATTTATTTGGATTTGAAAAATCCTGAAATCCGAAGGTTTTATAGTTTCCGGAATCACGATGCAAATAATGGAAACGAATACTTTTTCTCACTTTTTATTTTCAAAGGAAAGCGAAAAATGAATAGTTGTCAACGGATTATGAGTAACATTAGAAATATCCTTTAAATGAAACTCGGAATTGGCAGTACAAACCTCATTTAATGCCCCGTTTCTCGTAAACATTCTTGCATTTTCTTCAAAATCAAAAACACGGTATAAATGAAAATCCTTTTTATTGTCGACTGAAAAGTCCAGTTCATTTTTGGAAAAGAAAATCGGAGTTTCTTTTGCCAGTTTGGTTGTTTTTACTTCAATGTATTTATCTGTTCCGTTCAGGTTTCTGGAAAGAATATCAAAACCGGCGCCGTCGCCTTCTTCTTTTGAAATCCACCGAACTTGCTCAGCAAAATTTTCTTTTCCCAGATTGTATTAATTGCCATTTTTCAAATTCCATAACCAATTCTTCTCCCAACACACCCAAATTTTGGTTTCGTTGCTCCCTTTCCAGATAATTGATTTTTATCGGACTTCGGTGATAAGTTGCTTTTGGTTCAATCGCAATATTTGTTTTTGGAGGTTCAACAATAAATCGGTTAAAATTGAAATCGGATTTTTTTGGCTAGAATTATTTTATCTGAAAACAAACGGAACTGATCTTCAATTTTCAGATTTTGATTCAAATAATCAATAATCGCTTCTTTTAAAATTTGCTGATAATTAAACCGGGGCAGATATCCTTTAATATATGGTTGCCCCAATTCAATTAAAACAGCACTAATATTTTGATGTTTAAATTCAACAGAACCTTCTGAACGATTATCTAATAGAGGCATTAAAGCCCTGCGATGCTGCAGCTTTTGAATAATTTTCACCTTTTAATTCTGCCGAAAGCATATTGAAATAATCGGCGATGATGAGTTGGATTTCGGTATTTGACCAAGAATCAGGCATTTTTAATTAATTCTTGAAATATTTTTCAATATGCTTTCGAATATTTTTCGATTGAATATAACTAAACTTTGGTGGTAATGCATTCCCTATCAATAGTGCCAAATCAGCCTTAGGAATATCCAATGGCAATTTATATTTTTTTGGAAATGATTGTAACATTGCAGCTTCTCTCGGTGTAATAACTCTGTTTTCTTCAGGATGTAGAAATCTATCTTTTGAAGGATTTAAACATCCACCAGTTATAGTAGTTGAAAAGTCATCCCATCTCAACCTGCCATAAATATCATAAAAGCCTTACATTTTCCGTTTTATGGCATGGAAAGAACATATAATTAATTGGAAATCTTTTCGACTACCACCGTCCTTAGGGATTAGTTTAATCATCTCTTGGATTCTGGGTATATGTTGGGCAACGATTTTGTGTGCTTCGTCATGGTTTCATTTACATACTTGGGCAAATTCCCTATCGTATCTTTAACCGTTTTGGGTTTTCAAATACTATTGCAATATCGATATCTCCAAGCACGACCCAACCATTACCAATTTTTTTCTTCTTTGAGGAACACCATAATCTTTTACATCAACAATATCAACTTTTGGGTAACCGAGTTCGTTAAGTTCTTTTACAACTTGTTTAAATAAATAGTAATTAATCAAGCCCGGAACATTTTCCATCATTATTGTAAGCGGCTTCTTAATTCTTTTACAAAACGTAAAAATTCAAGAACTAGATTATTTCTTTCGTCTCGTATACTTTGTTTGCGATTTAGTCTTCTTACTGAAGAAAATCCCTGACAAGGCGGGCATCCCGCAAGAAGATGCAACGGTTGTCCTTTCAAGAAGTTTTTTATATGTTGCAGTATTAATTTCTCGTATATCGTAATTAAATACTTTGTTCTCGGATGATTAAGTTTATAACCTTTTACAGCATTTTTATCGATTTCCACAGAAGCTCGAACCTTAAATCCTGCTTTTTTAACCCAACCGAAAGCCCTCCAATCCCTGAAATAAATCTATCGAGTTATAATTCTTCATTCTAAAAAGAATTTGAGATTCATTACTAATCAATGTTATTCCACAATAGTCCATAATCTGGAGTTCCATACCCGTATAATTGAGTCAAAAGATGTGAAACAAGTGGTGTTAAAAATGGTCAGAAAGTTACATGCCAAATACACAGTATTTCTCAAGGTTAGAATAATTTAAAAGAACGTTTTGATAAAGCTTCTTTCTTTCTAATTCAGGTTACAGGAGTTATTCAAGGTTTTCAATTTCTTTAGGAAAACATAAATTAGTTGCTAAACATAAGTTCTATTCCTTTTAATAAATGGTAGAATAAAAGTCGGCCATCTGGAGTCTTCCATTTGATTATTAAAAGATTGAGTCATAAATTTATTTTTATTCTGAGACTGGTTTTTTAAATTGTTAGTTTTACTTTTAATAGATTTCGATTCGTCTGATGCAATATAATGCAATGGGAGTAAATTAAGTATTCCTAAATTTTTACCCCAAAAACAGGCTAAATCGCAATCAGCAGAGTAATTAGTAATAATTTGTTATTTTTTTCTATTATATCTCCTTTCTAACAATTAAATCATGTTTCGTTATTTAATGTTAAATATAGCCGATAATTCCATATTCTTTTGGGTAAGTTCAATATTATCTTTTACTTCATGCATATTTTCTGTCAAGTAAACTGCTATAATCAATGTAGTTAGTGAAATTTATATTTTTCTCCAAGAAAATCAATCAAATCCTTATTTGAATCTTCAGTTACTTTAAAGTAATTTTCTATTTGATTTGTGGTTGCATTGCTCAACTCAAGTAATGCTTTATTAATTGAGTTGCTCGATTCCCGATTAATTTCTTTCCCAAATTTCAATGAAAAAATTGTTCTCAATTCTTTCATCAATAATTTGAATTAATTTATCCGCACTTTCTTCATCTTCCTTTTCAACTATTTCAATTCGATTATTAAATTCCATAAATTCTCCGAACCAATTATATTAGAAACTAAGTTTTCTGTATCAGCAGTTGTAAAAATGGCAACAAAGCAGTGAATAGAATTTAAAATTTCTTTTAAGTGGTCTTTAGAATCATCCGTTTGTCCTGCGATATCCCAATCAAAAACAATTATATCAGGGACAAAAAGATTATTACTATTATAACTTAAAAAGTTCTCATGTGAAGTAAATCCAGTTAAAGATATATTTTCTTTAACATAAATGTTTTTTACAAAACGCAATAAATCACTGTCTTCCCAAGTATCTTCTTTCTGCAATAAATGCTTAAAATTATTTCCATTTAATAATACATTAGCATCCATAAATTCAGCATACTTTTCTACAGGAATATAATCATCGATAATGCATAAGGATTGTTTCATTTCATTACTTTTTTTCGGGAGTTTTACTAAAATCAATTGTTAAATGTGCACCTGTCATATCAGGTATTCTGTCTTTTAAAGGCGTTTCGTATATTCTTCCTTTCATTCCGTTCAAATAAGATTTACAAATGAATAGTCCTAATCCACTAGGAGGAACCCTTAAACTATATCCTGGTTGAAATAAATGCGGTCTAATAATTTCATTAAAATCTTTACCATCATCTGCAAAAATGATTGTTCTATACTTTTTATCGAGTCTAACTTTGATTTCCTTAGTCTTATAATTCGAAGACTTTATCCAATAAATACTATTATCAAATAAATTTCCAAAAATTTGATTTAATGCCCGGTAACGTCCATAAATTTGAAAATCCTCTTCCGGATTAAGTATGTTAAAATCAATCTCATCACGTTTCATTTTTCGTTTACTAAATACCTGCTACATGATTTATCGATTGACAAACGTTAAACTCCTGATTATTTTCATTTCTGATTGCCCGCAATGGAGCCAGACGTTTTAATTCAGATTGTAAGGACTTTGAATTATCTCTCAATCTGTTTAGCTTTAATTCATCAAACTGTTTACTATTTAGCAGCTCAATAATACCATGATAAAAATTCGAAGTTATTTTGTTTATTTCGTGCAACGAAATTGCAACAGATATTCCAAAACCTGCCTGTTCAGTAAATAATTCCTGAATTTCTTCCAGATTCTGAATACTTTTTTTCAGGTTCTTCATTGAATCCTGTAAATTTATCAATCCATCCTTTCTTTCTTCAACTTTATTCCACAGGTTATTAAAGAAAGAATATGGGTCTTCATCTAAAGGATAGGAACTTTCAGAGATATTATTGATTAATGTTTGATTTACTTTCACTAAATTATTTAGCTGTTTTGTATCCGTAATAATACCTTTTGTCAGCTTTGAATGTTCATCTCGTTTACTTTTGTAGCTTGGTAATAGAATTTGCTCAATTGCATTCTTTGTTAATACTGCCAGGTCTTGAAATGCTTTATTATTAATCAGACCTTCTCTGTTTGTTTTATCAACTAAATCAAAATTTTTTGTTTGTTCAATTTCGATACTGCCTAATAAAATCCCGATATGAAACTCTCCAGCCTTGTTTAATATGTTTTCCTGCTAATCCCAGCCAATCGGTTTGTGCTCCTAATTGTGCATCATAAACCAGAATATTATCACGATAAATTGACATTCCTCCGAACACATCAAGATAACTCGTAAGCTCTGTATAATCAGGTAAATCAATCCACTCAGAAATTCGATACCAAACATCCATGTGAATAAAAAAAGAACCACAAGCAGGCATTCGTTTTTTATCTTCTTTATTTAGCCAATATTTTGGATTGTCGTCATCCAAACTTCTCAAGTCGTAATCAGTTTGATGCCATTCTTGTTTAGGTAATTTATCATTAGGATGCGTAAATTTCAAATTATATACTCTGCTATCCCATTTTCATCTACAAGTATATCGAAACTGAAATTAGATTTTGATTCCTGATAGATTTGATGTTTTGGTAATTCAGGTAATTGAGGTATTTTGAACATACTATTAAATCTGTTTAAAATTGTTTTCTAAAATGTTTTGTTTGGATTAGGTGAATTTAGCTCCAGAACTGCTCTATTTAAATCTCTTATACTATCCTGTCTATTTAAACCCTTCTCTGCCTCCATATATTATTAACCTTGTACCAGAATTCGACTTTCCATAGTCTCTTGTCGGTTTCTCCCTCCTTAAATTTATACCG
The DNA here is from genome assembly GCA_963821855.1 of uncultured Prolixibacteraceae bacterium. GTDB lineage: Bacteria > Bacteroidota > Bacteroidia > Bacteroidales > Prolixibacteraceae > Draconibacterium. The sequence goes on from CAWGFJ010000004.1 coordinate 74,101, forward strand.
ATACTATCTAGGCCACATGTGCATCTGAAATTATATCAAATTTATTCCAGTCAATTTTCAAAACGAGTTCGTAGGAACTATCTGCAGTTTTTGTTCGAAGTTCGAGGTATCGTCCTAGGTGATGAGTTGCAAATCGCCCAACACCTTTTTCTCCAAGTGGAATTCTTTTCCCATTTTCCTTTTGCAACTTTTTAACTAAGGCTTCATAATTTCCCAAATTACCGCTTTCTTGTGCCCTAATTCTTTCTTCACGAAGTTTTTCCTTAATATTAGTTTTTAACGTTGAAGCAGGTCTAAGCCACCCATTTTCCACAATATTTCTAGTCATTCCAATCCCATCATCTTCAACTACAATGACAGGGCCTTCATAGTTTGAAAACTCATATTCCGTTTCAGGCTCTGGCAAGCTACTTACATTTTCAATTAATACTTTACAATAATTCGCCTGAGCATCAATTGAATTCTTTATAAGTTCCAGTACACCGACTTTCTCAGAACCGATTAACTGCTCGCCGAGAACTTTAATTAAGTGTACATCAGACTTTATATTTAGAATTATTCCTGCGTCCAGGCAGATACCTTCTAATAATTGATGCGGAATTTTACGTACAGCATTTTGAGCATTATAGTGGGAATTATCTACTTGTTCTCTTATTTTGCCCTGCTCGTTTTTATAGAAAATGGGATGTGCAAATTGTTTATACTCGTCAATTTCGACAAAAGTAAAAACCAGGTTCTCTTTTATCTTCAAATGGTTTCTTTGTTATTTTCCCATAACCAAAAAATTCACCTTTGCCTTTATTTGTTGGTTCATAAGAAATAAACTCAATTGGAAAGGTCTTCAAACTGACTTAGATAACTTTTTTGTTTATTACCCGGAAAATGGTAAAATCTTCCAATAAAATCGTTCTGTACTGGCTATCTTTTCTGTGTTGTGTGAGAACAAGGCACTTGCTCATTTTCGCTAAGTTTTTTTCAAAAATAGCATTTAATACTAATAATTTAAAGTATATTTTTTATTTCATTTCTCAACTTAATAAGAACATCCTGTTCATTTCTTTTAATTCACATTCCCACAAAGTAATCACTTTCCATCCCAGCACATTCAACTGAATTTCGGCTTCGCGATCGCGTTTTTGGGTGTCTTTAATTTTATTGAGCCACCATTCGGTTCGGGTTTTGGGAAGAACAAAATATTTGCAGCCTTTGTGTCCGTGCCAGAAACAGCCGTTAATAAAAATTACGGTTTTGTATTTGGGTAAAACAATATCGGGTTTTCCGGGGAGGGTTTTTACATTTAGCCGATAGCGGAATCCATGGGCAAACAAATACTTCCGCACCAGCATTTCGGGTTTTGTGTTTTTCCCCTTAATGCGGCTCATATTGTAGGAGCGGGTTGCTTTGTTGTGCACGTCGGCCATGCGGTAAAGTTAAAAGGTAAAAGAGAAAAGTAAAAAGGGAAAAGTAAAAAGATCAAAGGTAGGAAAAGTCCAATGCCCGCCCCTGCCCGATAGTTCAGGCGGGCGGCTGAATGCCATTCGGACGGGTTTAAAGTTGAAGAAGAAAGTGATAAAATACAAATCCGGCGAGCTTGTCCCGGTTTATCGGGAATTTGAATGTGTATAGAAAAATGGATGGAAATGAAATCGTACGACTCCGGTTGCCTGCCTGTCCGGTAGGCAGGGAGTCGAATGTCTTTTGAACATGGATGTTGGTATAAACATGTGATGCCTGCCCTCTGGTAGGCGGGCTGCTGGCATCGGTTCCGCACCGGCATTTAGCTCCGCTGATTTTCAATTCGGGATGAGCATTTTTCGTTTAAAGGCGGCATCTGGTTTACAAGCGGGTTGTTTTGTTGGGTTTGTTGAGCTTTCCATGAGACATGAATTCCATTGTCAATTTTAAAAATCCTGACTTCCGGGAAATCTGTTTCATCATGAAAAAACACCTGTTTAAACGTACAAAACCCTGGTTCGTCGATTTACAAATAACCTTTTGAAAGTTTATGAGTCAATTAGTTAAGCAGCACATAAAAACAAATAATTGTGGGTTGCAATACATAAAAGATTATTAACCGAAGCATAACGTTTTATCGTCCGCTTCACAAAAAAAACAAGTCATGAAAACAAAAAAATTTGCATTCGTATTTTTGGCCCTCGCATTTGCCATTGGTGTTTTTGCCACAGAAACTCCGAAAATGAACATCGTTACCGTAGATGATTCAAAAGCCATTGTTACCGCCGTAACCGATTCCCGCGTATCATCCGAAATTTCCATTATTTCAGAAGACGGGAGCATAGTTTATTCTAAAAATACCAAAGCGGCTGCCGGGTTCAGGTCGGTATTTGATTTATCGAAACTGGCTGACGGCAGGTACACCGTAAAATTAAAAACCGGCCTGGCAACTGTTAAAAGTGAGCTGGAAGTAGCTAAGGGCAAGGTAGTGGTCAATCCATCGAAAACAGAATTCGAACCCTACTTTTCATACAACAAGAAAATGTTAAAAGTATCGTTCCTCAATTTCGACTGCAAAGATATTTCGTTGCTGGTGTACAACAACAGCGAACTGGTGTTTCAGGCCGAACTGGGCAACGATTTTAACATTCAGCGTGCCTTTGATGTGTCGAAGATGGTGGAAGGTAATTTCGAATTTGTTCTGACCGGAACCGATGAAGAATATTGCTACAATGTTACCCGATAATAATTCTGAAAATATTATACCAGGCCTCTGCCCGTGTGCAGGGGCTTTTTTATTTCTCAATTGCTCAATTCTCCGTCTTTCTGTTAAAATGCGATGCCACTGGCATCAGAAATACAATTTAATATTTGGGTTATTTAACAAATCCGGCGAGCCTGTCCCGGTTTATCGGGAATTTGAATGTGTATAGAAATAATTGGCGGGTTGTAACGATACGACTCCAGCCGGAGTCGAATGTCTTTTGTACATGGATGCTGCTATAAACATATGATGCCGGTGGCATCGGGAATGGAAAAGTTAGCCTTTCGCAGAGTGCCAGCAGCAGACCTTGTTTCTGGCTGTCTAATAAAACAAAGAGAAAGGTCTGCCTGTTGGATCATCAACTTTGATTGCGGTTTGAAATGAATAATCATCAGAAACAATTAGGTTCAGAATTATCGGTGTGGCAAAGGCAAATGCTTCAAAGGCCATCACTTATCAACAAGCTGTCGAAAAAAGTACAGGTAAAAATCAATACGTGGATACCTGAAAAAATACATCAGGCAATTACAATAACCATCAAACAATTGATACGCGGGGTTTTGTTCGGTGCCAATTATACCACAGCCAAACCTTTGTCGGGCCTGTCCATTCAGGAACAGGAGGATGCTGTTCGGAAACGGATTAAATTTTACAGTACCACCGCTGCTGTTGAAGGGGGAATAACCGGTGCAGGCGGTATATTGCTGGGATTTGCAGACTTTCCGATTTTAATTGGCCTTAAACTGAAATTGCTGTTTGATATTTGTTCGATGTATGGGTTTAATGTAAAAGATTATAAGGAAAGGGTTTATATCCTGCATATTTTTGAACTGGCATTCTCAAGTCATGTACACAGGCGAAAAGTTTACCTCAAAATGGTTGACTGGAATCAAAAAAGTAAAGAACTTCCGGATGATATCCATCAGTTTGACTGGCGAAATTTTCAGCAGGAATACCGCGACTACATTGACCTTGCAAAAATGGCCCAATTGATACCCCTCATTGGTGCACCTGTTGGATTTATTGTTAACTCCCGCCTGATGAAAAAATTGGGAAAAACTGCAATGAATGCTTACCGCATGAGACTTCCGGAAAGCGAGATAAAGTAGTTTTGAGAAATGAGAATCTGGTATTGAGTAGCATGAATTGAGACAGGAAATGCTACAAATTATCAAATCCGGAGGATTTGAATGTTTATAGGGCATTCTCTTCTGCTTTATAAGTCTGATTTTTTTAATTAAAATAAAAAAAGTATATTAAGTTGTTATTGTCTTTTATTTGATTACCTTTCTCTTATTAGCCAATACTAGATAGACTCCAATTTTCAATGTCTTGACTAAGACAATAAAATTCCAAAATAAGTTTTTTTAAGAAATAGATAGTGTTATAAAGTAAAAGGAAGTATTTAAACTAAAAATGCTAATTATGAAAAAAGAGGTTTTTTCGCGTCTTGGATTAATGCTGTTGGCATTAATTATGATAAACAGTTGTAAGGATCAGGTTTTAGAATCCGATCTGTCTGATAGCGCCTTATTGAAAAAAGGTTCGATAGGGAATGGTGAAAACAAATTTCGTCTTTTGGAAGACAAAGGACTTAGTGATGGTTTTCTGGAAGGATACGGCTACAATGAACTGGGTTTAGCTAATTCATTTTATCTGTCAAAGCCGGATTTATTTAATTTCCGGGCCACAATGGAGTACGACAACAAAAACCGAATGTCGAAAGCTATATTTTACTTTAGCGAGGATGAGTACTACGACATTGTTTTAAGGTGGGAAAACGATAAGGTTGCGGAAGAAACCTGGTATGCACCTGGTACAGAGGATATGGTAGATCATTATTTCAATACTTACAATAAAAAAGGTCAGTTGGTAAAAAGAGACAATCCTCCCTATCAATTCTATGCAATTTTTCATTATGACAATTTAGGCAATATCAAAAGTCAGGAAATAATTAACGACGACGGAAGTTTATATTATGGATGGGAATTTTCGTATAGCGAACATATCAAGAACCCATTTACCGCCATACCCGGTATGCCGGCTTCGATAATTTTCGTTGAATGGAACGATAGCAGTCCTAACAGGTTTACCGGACTCAAAACATACTACCATGATGAAAATGGCAACAAGGTTGTTGACTTTAACTGGGAATCTGCCGAAACAGTGATTAAAGCAGGGCTTGAGCATTATGCCGTTTATCAGAACTCACGTGATGTAATCAGCGATACATGGACTGATCAAACATGGACTTATGAGAAATCGAGTGGTAAAAGTGAATCACATCATAATAGGAATAATTCTAATGGGAAAAAAGAAAATTCAACCAATTCGGATTTAAACCAACTCAAACACAAATACTCAAAACAGAATATGAGAGAAAGGATACTCAGACATTGAAATTAATAATCAGCAAATAGTCTAATTTTACATCGTAATTAAATAGTTTGCAGTATTGCAAAACATGCCACTCCTCTGCCCCTCGTTGCAACGAGGGGCAGTTGTTTTTTTGAGTTTTATTGTTAGTTCACAAAGAAAAATTATTTCGTAATATTGTCTGAAAATAAAAAACCAAAAAATCCCGGCTTAGGGTAGCGGCGGCTGATAAAAACCGGTTATCGCAAATTCCTGTCCGGGGCAGAAACATAAAACTTTAAACCCATGAAACTACCATGAACAGTTATTCTTCACACCCATGTAAAATTTTAATTTTCATGAGAGTTCCATCGATTACCCTTAAAAATTAATAATTATAATGAGATGAAAACAGGATTCTCCATCGCACTTGTTTTGGCGTTGCTGATGTTGGCCGGATGTACGTTCAACCCATCGGGCGAATATTTCATGGAGCTGGATTCCAATGGTACGCCGCCCTACATCGAAGTGGAACTTAACTTCGACACCGACACGCTGTACATCTGGAACAATGAGTGGATTAATTTTCGCTACACAAAAAACGGCGACCAGGTAAATTGGGCCCGTTTTATTATCGACGGGCAGGAAACCAGTCCTAACGACGAGGACCACGGCGCAGTTGAACTAACATGGTATTTCCCCGGTTTTGAGCCGGGAACGCATACACTGGGCCTGCAGTTGTTTACACGGTCGGGCACAGGGAGTATTGCAGACTTTACAGGCGCCGAAGGTTATCTGATGCAAAAAGACTGGGTGCTGATTATTACCGACCAATACGGGGTGAGTTGTGCCATTACCGATACCACATTCGAAAACGGTGTGCTGAAAATACAATGGAAAGAGTATAAAGGCCTCAATTTCGAAAATTACCAGGTGTATAAATATGTTCAGCCTACAAGTCTTCCCAACCAGTTGGTGGCAACTATCACTGACCAGCATCAGACTTCGGTAAACGATGCCAACTACCACGGCGAAAACTCGCAGTATTTTGTAATGGTAAACGATAGTTACCGCGGAAAATCCATGGAATTGGAGGGGTCGGTGCCACAGCTTACGGCCACTAATAATGCACAGGGCGATATTGTTCTGCACTGGAAAAAACCGCCGTACTGGGGAGCACTGAAAGGCTACAGGATTCTCGACGATGATCTCTCGTGGACCGATGCAGGATTTATTCCGCTATACCGGATTGAAAATGTTTTGGCCGATTCGTTTATAATTCCCGAACCCTGGTTTGCCCATGAATACAATTTCTGGCTGCAGATGGAGCCCAAAGGCACGCCTTATTACGAAGACTGGATACGTCCGGTTTCACTGGCTACGCAGGCGAAAGCAAGTAATGGCGCCGAATCGCCAAAATATTCATGGGGAACCACCGGTACTGGTACGCAAATTTATATGCAGTGCTCTAACGGTCTTATATTTACAACACCGAAACCTGCCAAACCAGTGTTCCTGATAACGTTCCCGAACTTTTCAGGTGTTATGTGTCAACGTATAACAATTTTTTGGTTGGAGCGGGCAGCGGTAATTCAAGGCTTTTTCTGTACGATTTAAATCACCCTGAAAATAATAAATCCATTTACCCGGGTAATGGCATATCTGAATTTGAGCTGCATGCGTCGGTGTCGGATATGGGAACCGGAATTGTTGTTTCGGGACAGAAAGCATTTTTGTTTGATTATATCCGTGAGCAGGTGCTGGCCGAAAAGGAATTGGAATATAGCGGGCTTTACCGTAACCACATGTCGGGCGATGGGAATTATTTTACCCTCGATACCTATGGCGGTTTCAATTGGTTTTGTGCGTGAACAACACGATTACGGAACTGAAAAGCATCAGGAACGCCGAGAGCGGTGCACAGTATTCCGATTTCATACAGGGAGAACAAACACGGGTGGTGGTGGCGAGAGCGGGCCATGCCAGTGTTTACGACTGCAATACACAACAATTGCAGTATCGCAGGGAGTTTAAGCAGGGGGTTGAAACTACGGTATATCATGTGGTTGGTAAAAGCGCCGAACTTTTTATCAGCGAAGGGAATGATCTTGTTTTGCTGGACCTGGATACGGGAGATCGCCGGTTTTTGGGTAAATCGACCAACCAAAACAAATGGGAACTGGTGTATAACAACGGGCAAATATTGTGGGCACGGGAAAAAGAATGGATGTAAACAGAAAACTCTAAAAGGCATGAAGCATATAGTGATAAAAACTGCCATACTGTTTGCAATGTTTACTGCACACGGCGCTGTTGCTCAAAAAATTCTCCTGGGTTTTGGTGGCGGCATTGCCAAATTTAATATGAGCGACACAAAAGAATACAACAGATGGGTACAGCAGGACCTGCCGTTC
>CAWGFJ010000005.1:0-29877 GCA_963821855.1 uncultured Prolixibacteraceae bacterium
GTGCCATGTATCGAGTATCGAGTTGAGTACAGAGTACAGAGTACTGAGTAAAGAGTAAAGAGAGACTGAGTAAAATATCCACTCATCATTTTTTAGGTTTAAAATTTATTCATTATTCGCTTTTTTGCCAGACATTGAATAGTATATTGTTTCCAAAATCTAAATAACTATCTAAATACTCAAATACTAAATACTAATGACTCAATACTAATTCAATTTGAATTTCGATTTTGACCTGCTTAATACTGCGATGAATAAAACTCCACCTGTAAATCCTGTAATTACGCCAATTGGTAATTCGTTGGGGGAAATAATGGTTCGTGAAACCGTATCGCAAAGAATCAGGAATATGGCGCCACCCAAAAACGAACTTCCCAAAAGTATACGATAGTCATTTCCGATTATCAGCCGAACCAAATGCGGAATCACCAGGCCTACAAAACCTATAACTCCGGCAACCGAAACTGCCACTCCGGTTAATAACGATGCTACAATAAAAAGCAGTTTTACGGTAACATTTGTGTTAATTCCCAGATGTCTTGCTTTTACTTCTCCCAATCGCAAAGCATTTAAAGGTTGTGCAAAAAAATACACGAGTATTAGTCCGGTGATAGCCGACCAAAATGCAATTTTAATAAGCATATTGTTTGATTCATCTAACGAACCCATCACCCAGAAAATAATACTTTGTAAATTATCGGAAGTGGTCAGCGACATCAAAAACATCATGGCAGATGAAGCCACAAAACTTACCATTACGCCAATAAGCAACATGCTGTTCATACTTAAACCGGCTTTTTGTATACTTAAGAAATAGACAAGAAAAACAGTGACCATCGCGCCACCAAAACCAAATAAAGGCAATATAAAATTTCCTACGGACTGAAAACCAAAAACAATGGCAATAGCTATTCCCAATGCCGCGCCACCCGAAATTCCAAGTGTATATGGTTCAACCAACGGATTACGGTAAATTCCCTGTAAAATTGCGCCCGACAAACTTAAAGCTCCACCAACCGATACAGCAAGGATCAACCTTGGAATCCTGATTTTAGAAAGCACCGTGAATTCAATACCATTTTTGTTGGAAAGTATTTCAGGAATCTGTGTCCAGGAGATTTTGACTTCGCCCGACGAAAGTGAAATCATTACAGAGATTAAAAGCAGTACAATCAGCGCCACTAAAAATAATATCCATTTTATATATCTGCCGACATTGATTTCTTACTGATTTAGATTTGCAAAAATATCTCTGAAGGCTTTAAGAAAATTATCAGGCGTTGGGCTGCACGAAGTTTCCGAATCAACCAGAAAAATCTTTCCTGTTTCTGCAGCTTTTAACCCTTTATAACTTTTCCAGATATCCATTTCATCCTTTCCAAAACCTCCCATCGTTGCTATAATTATTACATCAGGATTTCTTAACAGAACACTTTCGCGTGTCATCGTTCCTCTTGTGAGGTCATCGGCAATATTTTCTCCGTTGCAAAAAATAATAAAATCGTTCATAAATGTATTCGGCAAAACCGTAAATATCGGATTGCTGCCTATTTGAAAAAAGATTTTTAATTTTTCGTTTAGAAAGCTGATTTGTTTCAGGCTGTCAACCTGCTGTTTGTTGTTCGAGTTATTTTTTTTGCTTTTTCTTTTTTCCCAAGCAAATTGGCAATATGCATAGTCTGATCACAAATTTCCTCAAAATTCTTTGGAGATGGAATTACTTCAACTTTGATCCCAAGTTTATGCATGGCCTCAATGTCCTGAGTTTTGGTCATTAGCATGGTGATAACCAAATCGGGTTTCAGCGTAAGAATCTTTTCAATATTCACATCGATAGTTGAGCCGACCTGCTCAATGCCATCGGCAACAGCCTGGGTGCAGTAGCTCGTACATCCCACAAGTTTATCCTGTGCTCCAACCAAATAAATATTTTCTGTTACTGAAGGAGCCAGCGAAATTACCCGATCGACATTCTGCGAAAAACCTGAGAGGGTTGCGAATAATAAAAACGCTGAAAATATGATATTTCCTAACTTTGCTGGAACTGTCATTTCGACGAGGCAGGAGGAGAAATCTTTTTCAATGCTAAAGATTTCTCCTCGCACACTCGTCGAAATGACAGGAATATTACGCAAAAATGCCAACATTTTGATACTTAACATTCTTAATTGCAGTTACACAGGAAAAGTACAGAATCAATTTGCTGATTGCCGAAACTTAGTTCCCGAATTTCGTTTATTCATTTTTTACTGGCAGGTTTTCTGGCTCACCTCTCCGGTTGCCGCCTTCCCATCATTGTTCTCCGTAGCTTTAGCGAAGGAGAACTATCGTTCCTTTTTCGAAGAAACTACCCTCCTTCGCCAAGGCTTCGGAATGACTACCCTCCTTCGCCAAGGCTTCGGAGGGTGAGAGTGGCTGAGTTTGCAACAAGATTTTCAAGGTTTACAGCTGCGGGTACAGCCCCGGTTTTTCACCGGATTCCCTTTTAAGATTATTCCCGTCAGGAAATCTTCACCATTAGCAGCAAAGGTAGAAAAAGTTTTGAAGCGAGATGAATAAAATGCGTGAATGAAAGAATGCTTTAATGCGTGAACGAAAGACCTGAAAGCATCTATTCGTAAAATAATATATATGAGTTCAATTACCTGATAAATTTCAAAAATCTAATTTCAAAACAGTCTCTTTAGTATATTATTCTGAATGTTTTAACTCTTCATTCAAACGATCTTTCAAAAATATTTTAATCAGAGATTGATATGGTACATCCTGTTTCCTTGCCAACATTTTTATTTCATCCAGAATGTGTTCCGGTAAACGCAATGAAATCGTCTTTGTTGAAGGTTTTAAATTCCTGAACACGACCTTCTCAGAGCTTTTCCAATCAATGTATTCTGACGAATCATGATTATTCCAAAATTCTCTTTCTTCTTTTTCGCTCCTAAAAACCGGTATTTCTTTAAACTTGCTCATAATAAATTTTCCTTTCTTTTTCTTGTATTAACGAGTTTAAATTAATGAAAAGTTTCAATTTGGATTAATGAACTTCACTTTAAGCTTCTCTCTTTGAACTCTGAACACTGAACCTGCCCGAATGAATTCGTTCAGGCGGGCTCTTAACACTGAACTCTATTCCTCACTTCTCTGCTCAAAAATATCGTCCGGGTACTCCACATCCACCAAAAACAATCCATGTGCCGGAACCGATGTTCCCGCTTCTCCCCTGTCTTTTCGTTCGATTATCTTACGTAATTCATCCTTAGTTAGTTTGCCTTTTCCGGCTTCCAGCAAAGTGCCAACAATTGCCCGAACCATATTGCGTAGAAAACGATCGGCTTTGATTGTGAAAACAACTTGGTGATCCACTTCAAACCATTCTGCCAGCAAAACTTTACAGTTATTGGTTTTTACATCGGTGTGCAGTTTACTAAAGCTAGTAAAATCGCTATACTCGTATAAAACAGTAGCTGCTTCATTCATTTTGCTTACGTCCAACGGAAGTGTATAATGATAAGCAGTTAACGTTTCAAAAGGATTCTTTACTGTCGAAATAAAATATTTGTAGGTTCGTGAGATTGCGCTGTACCTTGCATGCGCATCAGGTTTTACAGGAAAGATATCTTGAACGGCAATATCGTCCGGTAAAAACCGGTTAAGTCGAAAAACAAGGTTTTCGTTTTGCAGATTTTCAATTTCGGAATCGAAATGAAGCATGTAAAACGAAGCATGCACTCCGGTATCGGTTCTCCCGGCTCCTACTACAGATATTTTTTCTCTCAAAATCGTGGAAAGTGCATTTTCCATCACTTCCTGTACCGAAGATGCATTTGGTTGAACCTGCCAGCCATGATAGTTGGCTCCGTTATAACTTATTTGAAGAAAGTAACGCTGTGCCATACCTGAATTTACTTATGACAAAGTAAGTATTTTATCAGAAAAATACATCGTTGTAGATAAAATCCGGAAACGCAACAATAACTACTTTAAGAAAAGAACAGTTTCACCAAACATTTCCTGAAATTCTGACAGAACCCCAAGTTTCTGTCTTATAACAATTTTTACACCCTCCAAAAAAACAAAACTGACATCCAGACACTTAACACTTAAAATATGGCAGATTCCGGGCTATGGCATTTTGTTTGGATATACGATAAGTGAGAATAAATTTATTGTTTAACATTTAAAGTATAGGAGGAAATAACCATGTTAGCAAAAAGATCAGAAAACTATTTTCCATCTATCTTTGACCGCTTTTTTAACAGCGATTTGATGGATTGGAATCTGTCGAATTTTTCAAGCACGAATACTTCGTTGCCGGCTGTTAACGTAAAGGAAACCGACAATGAGTTTATCATCGACGTTGCCGTTCCGGGAATGAACAAAAACGATTTCAACATTAATTTCCAAAACAATGTTCTTACTGTTTCATCGGAGAAAAAAGATGAAAAACAAGACAAAAACGAGAATTATTCCCGAAGAGAATTTTCATATCAGTCGTTCCAGCGTTCATTCACTGTTTCAGAGAACGCAATTGACAGTGAAAAAATAAACGCAAAGTATCACGAGGGAATTTTGCATATTACCTTACCAAAACGTGAGGAAGTAAAACCAAAGCCTTTGCGCGAAATTAAAATTTCGTAGATGTTTGTAGTCGTCACCCGACTTCGAGTCGGGTGACGACTTTTTTATGCCCACCGTCTAATTATTTACACTTTGTTAACAAGCAATTCAACTTAATATATTTTAACACTATTAAAGGGTTATTATCTTTGCAATCTTTTAAATTCGCACGTTCAAAAAAAACAGTATAATAATCAAGATATAAGATATGGATCAGGCAGTTGATATTAAAGAATTGAATGAAAGAATTCAACAGGAAAGTTCGTTTGTCGACCTGGTAACTTTGGAAATGAACAAAGTAATCATTGGTCAGAAACATTTGGTAGAAAGTTTATTAATTGGGTTGCTCTCCAATGGCCATATTTTGCTTGAAGGGGTACCGGGACTGGCAAAAACATTAGCCATAAAATCGCTGGCAAGAACCATCAGTGCAAAATATTCCCGTATTCAGTTTACGCCCGATTTGCTTCCGGCCGACTTACTCGGAACCATGATTTACAGCCAGAAGAAAGAAGAATTCACCATTAAAAAAGGGCCGATTTTTGCCAACTTTATCCTGGCTGACGAAATTAACCGCGCACCTGCGAAAGTTCAGTCGGCATTGCTCGAAGCTATGCAGGAACGCCAGATTACTATTGGCGATAATACATTTAAACTCGATGAGCCTTTCCTGGTAATGGCAACTCAAAACCCGATTGAGCAGGAAGGTACCTATCCGCTGCCTGAAGCGCAGGTCGACCGTTTTATGCTGAAAGTGGTGATAAACTACCCAACAAAAGCGGAAGAAAAACAGATTATCAATGAAAACCTGCTAAAACAGTTTCCGGAGACCTCGACCATTTTAAAAACCGAAGATATTATTAAAGCGCGCGATGTGGTTAAAGATGTATACATGGACGAAAAAATTCAGAAATACATTGTCGATATCGTTTTTGCAACCCGCGAACCGGAGGAATATAAACTGGGAAAATACAAGGATATGATTTCCTACGGCGCTTCACCAAGAGCAGGTATAAGTCTTGCACAAGCGTCAAAAGCGTTTGCTTTTATAAAGCGTCGCGGGTATGTTATTCCTGAAGATGTGCGTGCAGTTTGCGCCGATGTTTTGCGTCACCGTATCGGATTAAGCTATGAGGCTGAAGCCAATAATATTACTTCGGAAGAAATTGTCACCGATATTTTGAACACAGTTGAAGTACCCTAAAAAAAGTCACAGTTTACAGTCTCAGTTTTAGTATTGAAAAAATACAAGTTATTAAAAAACGAAGATTTTGGAAACGACGGAATTATTAAAAAAAGTACGGCAGATTGAGATAAAAACACGTGGCCTGTCGCGAAATATTTTCGCGGGAGAATACCACAGTGCTTTTAAGGGAAGAGGTATGGCGTTTTCCGAGGTACGTGAATATGAATTTGGTGACGATATCCGAAATATCGACTGGAACGTTACGGCTCGATATAATCATCCGTTTGTAAAGATTTTTGAAGAAGAACGTGAGCTAACTGTTATGTTGTTAATCGATGTAAGCGGTTCACGTGATTTTGGTTCTTTTGATAAAATTAAAAAGAACGTAATTACCGAAATTGCTGCGGTCCTTTCATTTTCGGCAATACAAAACAACGATAAAATCGGTGTCATTTTCTTCTCAGATAAAATTGAAAAGTTTATTCCGCCTAAAAAAGGGAAAAGCCATATTCTGCGGATCATAAGAGAATTAATCGATTTTCACCCCGAGGAAAAAGGTACAAATATTACCGAAACCATCCGCTACCTGACCAACGCAATAAAGAAACGCTGTACCGCATTTATAATTTCCGATTTTATTGATGAAGGCAATGATTTACAAATGGCATTATCGATAGCGAATAACAAGCACGATATTGTGGCGCTAAAAATTTACGATGAGCGTGAAACCGATCTGCCACCAATCGGGATGTTAAAATTAAAAGATGCCGAAACCGGAGAATATATCGTGGTCGATAGTTCTTCACGAAAAATAAGAAGGATTTACAATGAATGGTGGAAAAATCACATGAGACAGTTGGACACCATGTTTAAGAAATGCGGAGTGGATTATGCGGTTATAAGTACCGAGGAAGATTATGTAAAAGCACTTATGACACTGTTTAAAAAACGGGCAATTAAATAAAAGGCGAATGGTTGACAATAAAAATAAATTAGTCAATATTGATTCATCCTTCGACTCCGCTCAGGATGACATCCACAGTAATTTGTTTAGATCTCAGGATGACGACCACAGTGAGCGAAATCAATCTCAGTGCAGCCGTCACATTGAGCGGAGTCGAAATGTGCATTTCATATTTCATAGTTTGCTATCACTGGTTGCAATTCTTTTTGCATTCGGCATAAGCCATGCACAGCAAATAAAAGCAACTGCACGCCTCGATTCAACCAACATTCTGATTGGCGACCAGGTAAAACTTTTTCTTGAAATCGATCATCCGAAAAATGTGAAGGTTCAGTTTCCGAATGTTCCAGATACAATTGCCAATTTAATCGAAGTTCTGGATCGCTCAGGTGTCGATACATTTGAAGTAGAAAACAATGAAAACTTTCAGAAACAAATTCAGTCGTATTTAATCACTTGTTTTGATAGCGGAAGTTATCGTATTCCGCCACAATGGTTTAAAATCGATATGAACGGGAACATCGATTCGGTACCGTCAAATGGCGTAACATTGAATGTATACAGCATGGCCATTGATACCACAAGAGGCCCGACAGATATAAAAATGCCGTACGATGCGCCGTTAACATTAAAAGAAGTTACGCCCTATATCCTGGGAATAATTTTAATCGGAGCAATTATTTTTTTAATTCTCTATTCGATAAAAAGAAAGAAAAAAGGCAAGCCAATATTTGTCCGGCCTGAAAAACCAAAAGAGCCCGCTCACATAATTGCGTTGCGCGAACTCGATCGAATCAAGAATGAGAAAATCTGGCAAAAAGACAAGGTGAAACAATATTACAGTGAAGTCACCGATACGCTTGCGGAATTATATTGAAGACCGGTTTGAAATTCCGGCTATGGAACAAACTACCGATGAAATACTCAGCAGTTTTAAATTCCGCAGAGATCTATTAAAAGAAAAGAGTTTTAACAATCTGAGCCGAATTCTAAGCCTGGCCGATTTGGTAAAGTTTGCAAAATATACGCCTCTTCCCGATGACAATAACCTGACATTAGTTGACGCTTACTTCTTTGTAAATGACACCAGGAAAGAAGAAATTAGGAAGCCGGAGAAACCTGACAATGAAAGTGAAGAAGAAGGTGAAGAAGTTGTTATAAAATCATAAATGATGTTTGAAGGATTGACATTTAAAAACCCTGAATTTTTTTACCTGTTGCTGGTAATTATTCCAATGGCAGCGTGGTATATTTTCAGGCAGAAAAGAAATACCGCAAGCATCCAGGTCTCGTCAACTGCTTCGGTATTTAAAGCGCCACGAACGGTGCGCCATTATTTAAGGCATACTGTTTTTCTTTCTGAAATTCTGGCCATATCGTTTTTCGTTGTCGTTCTTGCACGGCCGCAATCGTCCAGAAGCTGGGAAAACGTAACCACTGAAGGAATCGACATTGTTATTGCGCTCGATATTTCAAGCAGTATGCTTGCACGCGACTTTCAACCCGACAGGCTGGAAGCGGCGAAAGATGTAGCCATGAAATTCATTTCAGGCCGTGAATACGACCGTATGGGGCTGGTGGTATTTTCAGGTGAAGCATTTACGCAATGCCCGTTAACTACCGACAGAGCGGTTTTGCTAAATCTTTTTAAAGACATACAGAGCGGAATGATTGAAGACGGGACAGCCATTGGCAACGGACTTGCAACAGCAGTGGCACGATTAAAAGACAGCGAAGCCATTAGCCGCGTGGTTATTCTGCTAACCGATGGTGAAAATAACAGTGGCGAAATTGCACCGGTAACTGCCGCCGAAATTGCAAAAACTTTCGGTATAAGAGTTTACACGATTGGCGTCGGTACAATTGGCACTGCTCCATACCCTGTTCAGACACAATTTGGCACACAACTTCGCGATATGGAAGTTAAAATTGATGAAAAAACCTTAACTGAAATTTCATCGATTACTGACGGACAATATTTCAGAGCGACCAGCAACACCAAACTGGAAGAGATTTACAAGGAAATTGACAAGCTGGAAAAATCGAAGATAGATGTTAAAGAATTCAGCAGAAAGAGCGAAGAGTTTCTGCCATTTGCCATTTTAGGGGCATTGTTTTTGATTGCCGGATTGTTTTTGAGGGTAACGGTTTTCAGAAGTATACCTTAAAAAAGACGGAAAGTATGGAAATGTTCAGATTTGGAAATAGCGAATTTTTGTGGGGATTGCTTATTATTCCGGCGCTGGCTTTCTTTTTTATTGTTTCACGGATTTCAAGAAGAAAAGCGTTGAAACGATTTGGGAAAATGGCAACTATCCAACAGTTAATGCCCTTTGTTTCAAAAGGCAGGCCGATAGTTAAATTTATCATTTTAATGCTGGCTTTGGCATTCATCATTGTTGGAACCGCAAGGCCACAGTTTGGCTCGAAACTGAAAAAGGTTAAACGTGAAGGTGTTGAACTGATAATCGCGCTCGATGTTTCAAACAGTATGATGGCGGAAGATATTCAACCCAATCGTTTGGAACGGGCAAAAAGAGCAATTTCACGATTGGTTGATCGTTTAAAAGACGATAAAATAGGGTTAATAGTTTTTGCCGGCGATGCATATACGCAATTGCCAATTACAAGCGATTACAATTCGGCTAAACTGTTTCTAAATTCAGTAAATACGCAGATTGTGCCAAAACAGGGCACAGCTATGGGAGCAGCAATCGATCTGGCTTCGCGTTCGTTTACGCCCAACGGCCAGACAAATAAAGCAATTATTGTAATTACCGATGGCGAAAACCACGAAGATGATCCGGTTGCGGCAGCACAAACAGCCAACGATAAAGGAATTGTTGTTGATGCCATTGGGATGGGATTGCCACAGGGTTCGCCAATTCCGGTTTTAAAAAATGGCCAGAAGGATTATCTGAAAGACCGCGACGGAAATGTGGTTATCACCAAACTGGATGAACAAATGCTGGAGAAAGTGGCCGTTGCTGGAAAAGGAATTTATGTACGTGCAAATAATGCACAGATTGGATTAAATACACTTTTCGATGAAATAAATAAAATGCAGAAAGAGGAAATGGAATCGAGAGTTTACTCGGAATACGACGACCAGTTCCAGTATTTCTTTGCCATTGGTTTATTTCTGATATTATTGGAATATATTATTTTGGAACGGAAAAACAGATATCTGAAAAATATCAGGCTGTTTTCTGCAAGATAGAAAGGAAAAAAATGAAACAAATAGTTCTTATCCTGTTAATTATAAATACTTCATTTCTCGCTTTCGGACAAAATGAGCGCAAGTTTATCCGTAACGGGAATAAGCTTTTTATGGAAGCGGTAAAAGACACCACAAGAATCGATACGGTTAAATTCAGCAATGCAGAAACGGAATATCGAAAGGCGTTGAATAAACGTCCTACCGATTTACAATGGAACTATAATCTTGCCGATGCGCTTTACAAACAGCAACATTTTGATGAAGCCGCAGGAAAATTCAACGATTTAGCCGACAAAATGGATAATCCGGTGGAAAAAGCCAGAGCTTATCACAACCTTGGAAACAGCGAACTAATGCAACAAAAAATTGATGAAAGTATTGAATCGTATAAAAAAGCGCTGCGTGAAAATCCATCCGATTTGGAAACAAAGTACAATCTGGCCTATGCACAAATGCTGAAAAAGAAGCAGGAACAACAGCAAAAGCAAAACAAAGATCAAAATAAAGATCAGAACAAAGATCAGAATAAAGACAAGGATAAAAATCAGGATAAAAAGGATCAAAACAAAGATCAGAACAAGGATAAGCAGGACCAGCAAAATAAACAGGATCAGCAGAAAAACAACCAGGATCAGAATAAGGATCAGCAGCAACAACAGCAACCGCAAAATAAAATTTCGAAGGAAAATGCTGAACAATTGCTACAGGCTTTGCAGAACGATGAACAGAAAATTCAGGAAAAAGTAAAAAAAGAAAAAGCAGCCTTAGCGAAAAAAACGAGGGTGGAGAAAGAATGGTAAAACTGCCATCCTTCGCGATTATTCGTGATACTCCCGAAAGAGGAAGGAGAAAAACAGTACGAACTGAGTTTTTACAGCGTTAAATTGAAACAGTTATTTATGTCGAATAAGACAAGAATTATAACGAATTAAAATATTTTTGCACCTGCAGAAAAAAATGATAAAACAATTCATAACATATATTTTTCTTTTAACCCTGTTTGTTTCGGTAAAAGCCGAGCAAACCCGACTTGTAATGTCGGCGCCAAATGCAGTGGAAGTAGGCAAACAATTTAGGTTGAGTTTCACTATAAACGAACGCGGTACAAATCTGCAGCTTCCCGATTTGAGTAATTTCGATGTTTTAATGGGGCCAAGTACCGGACAATCGACCAGCATTAGCACAATAAACGGAAGAACAACACAGGAAACTACATTTTCGTTTACTTATATTCTTCGCGCTAAAAAAGAAGGGAAATTCGAAATCCGGCCCGGATCCATCGAAGTTGGAGGAAAAGTTTTTGAATCGAATCCGCTTACCATCGAAGTGGTTAAAGCACAGTCAAAACCGGCACAAACACAGGGAAACAGCAGTCAGGACAATGCCCAACGACAAGGCTCGCCGCAAAATGTTGACCTTGGAAGCGACAATCTTTTTTTGAAAGTCGATATGAATAAACACAATGTTTATCGCGGAGAACAAATTATTTCAACGGTAAAGTTATATGTAAACCCAAATATTCCGGTTGCAGGATTTGACGAAGTAAACCTGCCGACTTATGAAGGTTTTTACACCCAGGATGTAGACATTCCACAGCAAATAAATTTTACTCGCGAAGTTTATAACGGAAAAATTTACCAGGTTGGAGTTTTAAAGAAAACCATATTATTTCCGCAGCAAAACGGGAAAATAACCATCCAGCCGTTTAAAATGTCGTTACTGGTTCAGCAACAGGTAAAACCGCGCAGCTTTTTCGACGATTTCTTTAACAGTTTCCGTACGGTAAAAGCAACGGTTGTCGGTGAGTCCGTATCTCTAAATGTTAAAGATTTGCCATCAGCACCGGCAAGTTTTATGGGTGGAGTCGGTAATTTCAGTGTAAATTCCTCTATCAGCAATGAAAATGTAACAACCAACGATGCGGTTACCTTAAAAGTTACCATTAGCGGTTCAGGAAATATCCGGTTAATAAAAACGCCGGAATTAAAATTACCAAGCGATTTCGAGGTTTACGATCCGCGTACAAACGACAATGCCAAAGCTGCTGCAAATGGCGTTTCAGGAACAAAAACTATCGAATATCTGTTTCAGCCAAGGTTTGAAGGCGATTATACCATTCCTTCCATTCCTATTAGTTTCTTTAATCCGGCAACAGGTTCATACGAAACTAAATCCACATCGGAATACACTATCCATGTTAAGAAAGGTTCGCAGGAACAGAATGCCACTGTTGTAAGTTCGTTGCGTAAGGAAGATGTTCAGTTGATTGGTAAGGATATCAGGTTTATAAAAATTGGGAATCCGATGCTTCGGATAAAAGGCTATACTTTTTTTGGCACAACGCTTTTTTACTTTATTTATGCGGGAAGCGCTTTACTTTTTCTGGCCTTATTTATTGTTTACCGTAAAAAGGCAAAGGAAAACGCCAACATTGCGTTAATGCGGAATAGAAAAGCCAATAAAGTGGCCACGAAACGATTGCGTGAAGCTGCAGGTTTCATGAAACATAACAAAAATGAGGAATTCCACGAATCAATTCTAAAAGCATTTCAAGGCTATTTAAGCGATAAACTGGGTATTCCAACGGCAGAACTAAACCGTGAAACAGCAGTTGCAGGTTTAAGGAAGAAAAATGTGGATCAATCCGTTATCGATGATTTCGGAGATGTAGTTGACCAATGTGAATTTGCACGTTATGCTCCTTCCGGCGGTTCCGAAGCCCGAAGCGAATTGTACAAAAAGGCGGAATCGACTATGGGAAGGATGGAAAAACAGATTAAACGATAGTGATCAGTGATCAGTGATCAGTGAGCAGTAGCAGTGCAGTTAGAGCAGTCGCAGTTAGACAGTCGCAGTTGACAGTCACGGTTGACAGTCGCAGTTGACAGTAAGTAAAAAGGGTAATACCTATATAAAAAAAGTAAAAAGGCGTATCTGAATAGGTTTAGTAAATGAAACAAAACAAGCATGCGCCGCATATTGTTAGATGATTGGAAAATGAAAAAAATAATAATATTCATATTGCTTGTAATTCCTGGCTTTCTCTTCGCGCAGGAGGGAAAAAATACAGAGCTGTGGGAAAAGGCTAATTCCTTTTATTCAACTGAAGAGTTTCAGCAGGCTATTGCCAATTACGAGCAAATTCTGAATTTGGGAGAAGAATCGGCTAAGTTGTATTATAATCTGGGAAATGCATATTATAAGGCAGGCGATATTAACAATTCCATTTTAAATTACGAACGCGCTAAACTTTTGGCGCCCAACGACAGCGATATTGAATTTAACCTTCGCATTGCCAACCAGTTTGTGGTTACCAATATCGATGAACTTCCAAAACCGTTTTTTGTGCGTTGGCGTACTTCGCTGGTTAATAAATACCCGGCTGATACCTGGTCGGTAATTAGCATATCCGCATTTATTATTTTCCTTGTTCTGCTCGGTTTTGTTTTATTTGGCAGAAGTGTAAGAATCCGCCGGGCTACTTTTTGGGTTGGTATAATCATTATTCTGGTTTCCGGAATCACATTTTCATTTGCAGCCAAACAGCGAAAGAAAATCGAGGAACGAAACGGCGCCATTGTTTTTTGTCCGCGTGTTACAGTTAAAAGCGCTCCAAGTGAAACCGGAACCGATTTATTCCTGATTTACGAAGGTTTGAAAGTTGAAATCACTGACAGTTTAAGCACCTGGAAGGAAATAAAACTGGCCGACGGAAATGAAGGCTGGTTACAGGATTCGTGCATTGTGAAGATTTAGAATCCATTCACTCTTAATTCTAAGAAACTATTTGCACTATAACAATTATCAGCTATTCAGAGTGTTGAGGAGCATTTTTTCTGATTTTTATCAGGATATCCTTTTTATTTTCCTGTTCTTCTTCAATATCATAATCAGCTTGTAATCCAAGCCAAAATTTTGCTGTGGTACCAAAATAAGAAGCCAGCCTTAAAGCTGTGTCGGCTGTAATACGGCGTTTACCTTTTATAATTTGCGAAATACGGGTTTGCGGTATGTCTGTATCTTTAGACAATTTGTAAGCTGAAATTTCAAGCGGAAGTAAAAACTCCTCCTTTAAAATTTCTCCCGGATGTATATTGGCTAATCTTTCCATTTTTAATTCTTGTTTTAGTGATAATCAATTATTTCAACATTATATGCATTATTATCAATCCATCTGAAGACAATTCTCCATTGATCATTTATCCTGATACTAAAGAAATCAGAACCTTGCAATTTTTCAAGCCTGTTTGAAGGCGGTATTCTTAAATCTGACCAATTTTGTGAACTATTAATCATCCTTAGCTTTCTTCGACAAATCTGTTGTATTTCAACGGGTATTTTTTTTATTCGTTCGCCCTTCCAAATTTTCTCCGTCTCTTTTGAACCAAATGATACAATCATTTTCAAATATAACTATACTAACGCCAAAGGTAAGCATTTTTATGCTATTATTGATATTATTCATTTTTTCGAAACAAAGCTTGGTCAGTTTTAATTGTTTCTCGATAAAATATATTATGTGGCGGCATTAGCTGAAACAAAGCTTTTTATTGTTCGTAATAATTCAAAAAAACGAAACATGAACTTTCGCTTGTTATTCCTTCCAGTTTTAGGTTTGTTCTATTTCCCTGTGGTCTCTTCGCAGGAACCTTTGACTGATAAAAAGAACATTAACAGTGCAAATGCAACTGCTTCCATTATGAAAGATTCAGTTACTACGAAGAAACACGGGCGTAATTACATTATTGCAAACCTGAGTTTTATGAATATCAATATTAATTATGAGAGAAATATTTTGAGAAAACCTTCCTGGGATTCCAACCTAAAAATCGGTTACGGCACAGAGAATGATCTCCAGGGCGGAAACAGGGAACTAATTCTGTCATGGGTTCAATTGTTTGGGAAGAGAAATTCGCATGCAGAACTCAATCTTGGATTAGTGTATACGAAAAATTTGAAGGAAAACCTAAATCCGTTGGTAACTGATTGCAGGTTGTATTATTTTGCTGGTTACAGGTTTGAAAAACCGGATGGGCATTTTATATTCAGGGCAGGCTTTATCTATCCTTCAATTTATGCAGTTTCTCTCGGATTTGGAATCAAATTCTGAAATCTATCAATTAATCATGTAAGTTGTAAAGTGAATATTATACTGAAAGCAGCAAATAATTCAACAAAATTGACGAACACAAATTTCAATGGAAATTCCGTTGGGCATTCTATTCAATTCCCGATTCAACAGAAACATTTTCGCTTACATTATTCATGGCTAAAATTGATTTGATTGAATTATCCTGTTATCTTTATGATTCATTGAAATTACTATGGAAAACGATATAAAACTGGCCGTACTAATCGATGGCGACAATATACCTTCGGCTTATGTAAAGGAAATGATGGAAGAAATTGCCAAATACGGTAACCCAACCATCAAGCGCATTTACGGCGACTGGACAAAACCAATACTTTCGAAATGGAAAAACCTGTTACTCGAAAATGCGATAACTCCAATTCAGCAATACGGTTACACCCAGGGAAAAAATGCTACCGATTCAGCAATGATAATCGATGCGATGGATATATTATACAGCGAAAAAGTAAACGGTTTTTGCCTGGTTTCCAGCGACAGCGATTTTACGCGGTTGGCAACACGTTTGCGCGAAGCCGGCATGAAAGTAATTGGTTTGGGTGAAAAGAAAACTCCTGACCCGTTTATTGTAGCCTGTGACAAATTTATTTACATCGAAATACTTTCTCAGGATTCAAAGGAAAACGAGGGTAATGTAACTACAAACCGAACGCCAAAGAAAAGCCAGTTTGATAAAATCACACCAAAAGTGGTTCGATTGATTTCCACAACAATTTCGGATCTGGCCGACGACGATGGCTGGGCTTTTTTAGGCGATGTGGGAAGTTTGCTTCAAAAGAAACAGCCTAATTTTGACTCGCGAAACTATGGATTTGAAAAGCTTACACCATTAATTAATTCAACCGGCAAATTTGAAATAGACCAGCGCGACAGCTACAAAGGAAAATTCAAACTGATTTATGTGAGGAATAAGAAAAGGTAAGATTGCATTGCCATCTTATATTTTTTGGGCATAATGAGGTAATGACAGAAAGCCCTAACTATGCTGTCATTTCGACGAGTTTGCGAGGAGAAATCTCTTTATGTGAAAGCTCTCTCTCCAACCGCTGGCAGATCGAGATGACAAAAAATAAAATCTGTCATTAACAGTACAGTGAGGAATCTCTTGAATAGCGGACAGTAATAAACCTAGGCCTTTAATAACTTTAACCTATAAAATCTTACTATGAAAAGTGTTTCCGTTTATCTTTTAGTTGTTTTCTTATTCCTGGTTTCAGGTTGTTCAAAACAAGAAAAAATAAATCTATTTTTTAACGATGAGTCAGATGTTCAAAGCTATTCAGCAACTTTGCTGGAAACCAATCTTAAATCGGCAGGATATCAGGTCACAAAAAATAAGACACAAAATGCAGATGCATCGGAAATTGTTATTCTGAACAGGAAAAATGGCAAAAACGCTTTCAAGGATGTTCTGCAGGAAACAACTGAGAAAATCATTTCAGATGAAGGATTTCAAATTAAAAAGAAAGAGAGAAATATTTACATTATTGGTGGTTCAGATAAAGGTTGTTTGTACGGTGTCACCGACATAATCGAACAGTTGGGTAATGATTCCAATCTTTCAGAAATAAAAGAAAACACAGTTAATCCGGCAATGGAATTCAGGGCTATAAAATTTAATCTTCCCTGGTCACCCTATCGCCCCGGGCCTGCCACCGATTTGCATTACGATACCTGCCGGGATCTGAATTTTTGGGAGGCATTTCTTGACATGATGGTCAAAAACCGTTTCAACGCGCTTACGCTTTGGACAACCGATCCATTCACGACCATGATTCGGGCCGAAAACTACCCGTTGGCTACACCATATAACGAAAAGGAATTATCGGATT
Organism: uncultured Prolixibacteraceae bacterium; assembly: GCA_963821855.1. Lineage (GTDB taxonomy): Bacteria > Bacteroidota > Bacteroidia > Bacteroidales > Prolixibacteraceae > Draconibacterium. The sequence continues at coordinate 16,969 of CAWGFJ010000005.1, forward strand.
GGAAAACGTTTTGGAAATCGCTTTTTAAACTGGCAAAAGAGCGTGGAATCGAAACTTACCTTGTAAACTGGAACATCGTAGTTTCACCTGAATTCGCCCAAAATTACGGCGCCGAAGTACACGATGACCGTTCAGACCTGGTTAAAAAATATACCCGCGAATCGGTAACTCAGTTGATTAATGAATATGAAGATTTAACCGGATTAGGAGTTACGCTTGCCGATTGGATGGGAAACTGGGGAAATAACCAAATGACGCCGGCGGAACGCGAGAATTGGATTCAGGACACATTTGTTGAAGGAATGAAACAGGCAAACCGCAAAATAAAGTTTATACACCGCGCGGTTCTTGCCGGTGATCCTTCGGAAATGAAAAGAGTAATTGATGATGCCCAACTCCCGGAAAAGACAGTCGTTGAAATTAAGTTTAACTGGTCACACGGGCACTCAACACCAAATCTTTCAATTACCCATGCCAACGACGAAGGCAGCGTGATGAGCGATTTCTGGACTCCTGTTCCCGACAACTATTTCATCGCATGGATGATTCGGAACGAAGACTTCTTTGTGCTTCGCTGGGGCGATCCTGAATTTATCAGGGAACACATACAAACCAACCTTCATGATTATGTAGGAGGTTATTTTGTTGGCTCGGAAGGTTATATTCCTGCAAAAGATTATTCCCATGCCGACATACCTGAAAAAACCTGGAAATATGCTTTTCAAAAGCAATGGGCTTTTTATCATTTCTGGGGAAGACTGCTGTATAATCCCGATGAAACTGATGAAACTCTTGCGCTCGAATTTAAAAGAAGGTACAAAAATGCAGACAGCAAAAAATTGCTCGAAGCTTATACCCTTGCATCGAAAGTGCCCGAAGCCATCGCGACTTTTTACAAGGGAACCTGGGATTTTACGCTTTACAGCGAAGGATTTTTAGCCCCGTGGCCAAATGGATTCGATGACCAAAAATCACCCTTTATTTCAATTGAAGAGCTTGTAAAACACGAAACGCTGGACGCTCATTATTTAAGTATCAGTGACTATTGCCGCTTAAAAAATCAGGATGAGGTTCCGGATAGTTTAATTACTCCGTTGCAACTGGCGGATCAGGTTCAGCAAGAATGTACAGAGGCTTTGCAAATCATTAATTCATTAAAAGCGGGAAATGAAAATCCGACACTGAATTCCGAACTTCAGGATTTGGAAACCTGGTGTTATCTTGGATATTACTTTTCCGATAAAATAAGGGCCGGTGTTTCGTTTCAGAATTTTCTGCTGAATCATAACGATAGTGAAAAGCAGATGTCCCTGGAATATCTCAAAAAATGTATCGGTCATTGGGAAAATATTGTCCGGCTAACTGAAAACCGGTACAAGCCAATGCCATATGTAAGCATGGGCCATCACGAACCACGCTGGCCTGAGTTTACTGCATTTCACTGGAAATACTTTTTGAAAGATGTGCGAAGATGATTTTGAGTTTGTAAAGGATTACAAATAACACCGTGAATTTATCAAATATAACCTCCCGGCATGAAAGTCGTTTAATTCCTCAAAATCACCCAAAGATTACCCCATTGTTTAAACAAGTTTAAATAATCGTTTACCCCCGTTAAATTGTGTTAAAAGAACAATATGCATGGTAACGTTCGACCGGATTTTTTTAATTTCGTTCCCCCGAAAAAATAATCTTTTTAACATTAATTATGGATATCATTGTTGATGGAATCACAAAAACGTATGGCCGTCAAAATGCGGTCGATAAGTTAAGTTTCCAGGTAAAAACAGGTGAAGTTCTGGGTTTTCTCGGTCCAAACGGTGCGGGAAAAACCACCACGATGAAGGCCATAACCGGCTACATCGAAACGAATGAAGGTGATATTGAAGTTGGTGGTGTTTCGGTAAATCGAAATCCGGAGGAAGTAAAAAAATTCATCGGATATTTACCTGAACATAACCCGCTGTACCACGATATGCCGGTTATCGACTACCTGGAATTTATTGCCGGACTACAAGGCGTTGGAAAAGCAAAAATTGAAGAACGCGTAACAGAAATGATTCACGTTTGCGGTTTGCTGGGTGAAAAACACAAAAAAATCAGGGAACTTTCGAAGGGCTATAAGCAGCGTGTAGGACTGGCACAGGCGCTTATTCACGACCCGGAAGTGTTAATTCTGGATGAACCGACCACCGGCCTCGACCCTAACCAGATTGTTGAAATCAGGGAACTAATAAAAAAGATAGGACGTGAAAAAACGGTTATTCTTAGTTCGCACATTCTTGCCGAAGTTGAAGCTACCTGCGACCGAATTCTCATTATCCACAACGGAAAAATTGTTGCCAACGGTACTTCTGAAGAATTGCGCCGGCAGGCCCAGGGAAATGAATTGCTAAAAGTGGAATTAGGGAATGCCGAACGAAACGATGCTTTCAATGCATTAAAAGGACTATCAACAGTTGCGATGGTTGATTTCACCGACCATGAAGGCGCTCAATTCGAAATACATTCAGAGAAAGGACAAACTTCAGCAAAAGCAATTTTTGATTTATGCGTTGAAAAAGGTTGGTATTTGAGCCAGCTTACACCAATTGAAACCAAGCTGGAAGATATTTTCCGCGAGGTAACGCAGAATTAGATTGTTAGACTTTGAGATATGAGATTGGAGACAAATTATTCAAATCAATTACAATTAAAAATATTTCGTCTACCCCCCGTTTCGGTAGACCGCTTGAAGGGCTGAGGCGAGAACGGGGGGTAGAAAACTTCAAAAATCTACACAAATCATGAAACAAATTTGGATGATAACAAAACGTGAGTTGCAGTCGTTTTTCGATTCGCTCATCGCCTATATAATGATTATTGTTTTTCTGGCATTAAGTGGTTTGTTTACCTGGCTTTACGGTTCCGATGTATTTTTTGTAAACCAGGCCAGCTTACAGGCATTTTTTGGTATCGCGTTCTGGACACTTTTCTTTTTTATCCCGGCGCTTACCATGAAACAAATTGCCGAAGAACGTAAAACCGGAACCATTGAAATGCTCCTTACCAAACCCATTTCGGAATGGCAGGTATTGTGGGGAAAATTCCTGGCAACACTTATTTTAATCGCTATCGCACTGGCTCTAACCCTACCCTATTACATTACAGTTTGGAAACTCGGCCCAATCGACCATGGTGCGGTTTGGACCGGCTACCTTGGGTTATTGCTTATGAGTAGCGCATATATTAGTATTGGTTTGTTTGCAAGTACCATCACTAATAACCAGATTGTCGCTTTCCTTTTAGCGCTGTTTATCGGAATTTTCTTCCATATAATTTTTGGCTTTCTGGCGTCAAACATGTCGGGAATGGTGGCAAATGTATTTAGTTATCTGAGTCTTTCCACGCATTACGAATCCATTTCACGAGGCGTGGTCGATTCAAAAGATATTCTCTATTTTCTTTCCATCATTTTTATGGGAATTATTGGCGCTGAAGCAGTTTTGGTAAAACGAACCGTAAACTAAAAACAAAAATCATGAACAGTAAAAAAGCATTAATACCTTATATACTGGTCGTTGCAGGAATTCTTATCCTGGTGAATATTTTGGCCAACCGTTATTTTTTCAGAATCGATTTTACCGAAGATAATCGATATACATTAAGCGATGCAACAAAAAATATTCTGGCTGAACTCGATGATCCGGTTACTATTACAGCCTATTTTTCGGAAGGACTGCCACCAAACATCGACAAAACAAGATTGGATTTTAAAGAAATGCTTTCTGAATATGCAACGCGTTCACGTGGAAAAGTGATGTACGAATTCATTAACCCGAATAAAGATCCGATGACTGAACAGGAAGCCATGCAAAAGGGTATTTCACCTGTCGTAATCAATGTACGGGAAAAGGATCAATCGGTACAGAAAAAAGCATATTTGGGCGCTGAATTGAAATATGGCGAAAAAACTGAAATTATACCGTTTATCCAACCGGGTTCGGCAATGGAATATTCACTTTCTTCAAGCCTGAAAAAACTAACTGTTGCCGATAAAAAACTGGTTGGATTTATCCAGGGCCATGGCGAACCAAGCATTTCGATGATGCCACAGGCAACGGAAGCGCTAAATGTTTTAAATGTTACTGAAGGTGTAAATTTAACCGATTCAACCTATCTCGGAAAATATGAAACACTGGTTCTGATTGCTCCCACGGATTCAATTCCGCAACAGCATTTTCAGATGTTTGATGATTATCTTGCCCAGGGTGGTAAAATGGTGGTTGCCATTAACCGTGTCGATGGAAATCTGCAACAATCGATGGGTAACGAAATTACAACCGGACTTGAAACCTGGCTGGCAAATAAAAACATACAGGTAGATAAAAGTTTTATTGTGGATGCCAATTGCGGTTCGGTAAATGTAGTACAGCAACAGGGAACATTTTCATTCTCCACACAGGTTCAGTTTCCGTATCTTCCGGTGTTTACAAACTTTGCCGATCATCCGGTGACCAAAGGATTGGAAACCGTAATTATGCAGTTTGCCAGTCCGGTGGAATATACCGGCGATACAACTCTGCATTTTACTCCCTTGATAATGAGTTCCGAAAAATCAGGAACACAGAATGTACCGGTCTATTTTAACATTCAGAAAAAATGGGGCGACAGTGATTTTCCGATGAAAAACATTGTAGCTGCCGGAGTTCTCGAAGGTAAAATTGTGGGTCAAAACGATTCAAAAATGATAGTAATAGGCGATGGAAATTTCCCGGTTAACGGACAGGGACAGCAACGGCAACAACTGGCGCCCGATAATGTAAACCTGTTGGTAAACTCGGTCGACTGGTTATCGGACGATACTGGCTTAATCGAACTTCGCACACGCGGAATCACTTCGAGAATGCTCGACCAGATTGAGGACGGCAAGAAGAATTTCCTGAAATGGCTGAATGTGCTGTTACCCGTTCTGCTGATTATTTTATATGGAATTATTCGTGCGCAACGAAACCGTATGATTCGCGAAAAACGAAGAAGTGAAAATTACAATCGCTAGTGTTTTACCTAAAAATTTGTAACCATGTTTCGAAAAATAAATAGTAAACTTCTTATTTCAGTTTTTGTAGTACTTCTGGCCATTGTAGTAATTATCGAGTTGATGGATTCCCGCAAAGGAAACCGGACATTTAAAAGCGACCTGGTGGAGGTAAATGCCGATGATGTCACTTCTATCGAAATTTATCCCAAAGCGATATCAGGAAATCTTATTAAGTTGTATAAGGAAAACGATAAATGGAAAGTTGAATCGGCTGGAAAAACTTACAATGCCGATGGTTCAGGAGCAATCAGAATGATTAATGAACTAAACGACATGCAGGCGAAAAGCGTGGCTGCAACGAGCAAAGAACGCTGGAAACAGTTCGAAGTTACCGACAGTCTTGGAACCCGGGTAAAGCTGATGAATGGAAATAAAACGCTTGCAGATTTGGTGATTGGTAAATTCAGTTTTTCGCAACCTAACAATACCACATCGTATGTTCGCTTAACCGATGACAAGGAAGTTTATGGCGTAAATGGGATGCTGGCCATGTCGTTTAACCGGAACCTGGATGCATTCCGCGACAGAACAGTTATTAAATCGGATAAAAACAACTGGACAAAACTTACCTTTAGCTATCCGGCTGACAGTTCGTTTGTACTCGAAAAAAGAGACAACCACTGGATGATTGGCGATATGCAGGCTGATTCGGCAAAAGTAGCTCAGTATTTCACTAAAATTGCCAATTTAACCGATGGAAGTTTTGCCAATGAAAAACCGGCAATCGCGCCAACGCATCATCTTACTATTGAAGGTAACAATATGATGCAGAATGTTGAAATTACTGGCTATTATGAAGATCCGGATAATTTTGTGCTGGAAAGCAATCTGAATCCTGACACCTGGATAAACAGCAAAACTACAGCAAAGAAAGTATTTGTACCGGTGATGGAATTGCTGAATTGATTGAACAGATTTCAACTTAAAGTGCGGGCAAAAACTGATGAAAACGGTTGTAGAAGTAGACTCAACTTTTAATTGTTCGCTGGAACGGGCGTTTAAAACTCCAATACTCGGAGATGCTACAAAATTTCTTGTTGGTTATGGTCTGGTGCCGGCTGTTGTGAAATTTACCGAAGATGAATCATGGGGAAAACCCGGAGGAAAGAGAATACCTCATTCAGCAAAAAATCTCCTTTCAAATGGCGGCGAAATTGGCATTGATAAAGTTTATGAACGCGTTGAAAACAAATACTGGAAATGGGGAATTGCAGAATTCAGTCAAAACAGTATGGGATTTACTGAATTTCTGGGAGAAATGTTTTTTACTGAAACTTCCCGCAATACAGTAAATGTGCGTTGGGTTTATACCCTGTTTTCAAACAGTAAGCTCGCATACCCTTTTCACTGGTTCTTCGGAAACATATTCTGGAAAGGACAAATGAAGATTGCGGTTCAGAAAATGAAGGAATACGCCGAATCGGATGCTGAATTTTTATACGAATAGCAAATCTCGTTCAAATAATGGTTGGAAATGAAAAGATGGTATCTTTCTAATTTATATCATGGAAAGATGCCATCTATTTTGCTTTAACTGGTATCTAAATCTTTTCTTCTGAATCGGATCATTTACGTTTTATTTTGTTCACAATTCCATTCTCATTATCGTTCTTTTGTATTTTCCTTCGTCAACAGCTTTAAAACCAGCCTTTAAATAGGACGACGGAAAACCAGTAAACGAATCCGTTTTAGAATCGCGGGCATAAGCTTCCAGTATTTTCGCACCCGATTGCTTTGCAAAAGGAATGGCCTCTTTAATTAATGCAGAAGCAATTCCGTTACCACGAAATCCAGCTCGGGTGTAAAAACACGAAATGCACCATGTATCTGCATTATCGGTTTCGAAGCCATAATCCTTTACCAGCCATGGCAAAGTATTTTTTGGTGTAACCTGGCACCAGCCAACTGCTTTTCCGTCGTCAAACGCAATCAATCCCGGAGATTCAGTTTCAGCTATCGTTTTGAAATCAACGCGATTTTCGTCTCTCGCTCGCTTTTTGTATTCCGGGCCAATTCGCCAGTACATACACCAGCAACCATTGCACGCGCCGTTTTTGCCAAAAAGTTCTTCAAGCGATGTCCACAATTCCGGCGTTAAGGGTTTAATGATAAGTTTCATAGGGATAAAAATTTTATTTGTAATATGGTATAACTACTCAAATTTAATCATTCGTAATTTATGCAATTTATTTAACGTTAACCGCTGCTGCAATACTTTTTGAACCGTTCGAGAATATAATCCCATCCCTGGGCGGAATCCATCATTTTCATATATTCACCGGCGCCTTCACCGTGATATTCAAAATTATAATGTTCGAATTTCAGCAGTCGTTGAGTTACCATTTTCTGAAAACTCAATGGCAATGTCGCTTGCCTTTTCCCTATCGGGGACAGGCTCGCGTTTGGGACCGATCTGCCATTTTAACTGAATCAGTTTGTTCGTGCTAATTTTGGTAACGCTTCCCCAATCACAACGAAATCCGTTTGGGCCAATCTCGGTACATAATCCTCCGTTTCTTGCGTCGATGCTGATTTTAACCAGCTTGTTCTGCGACCAGGTATATTCTTTTGGCCACCAGTTATTAACATCGTGAACAAACTTATTAAAAGCACTTTCTGCTGAAATCTCAATTTCTACTTGTCTTGATATACTTTCCATTTGTGCGTTGTTTTTATTATCAACGACGGGAGAAGTGAATGGTTTAATGTTTTTGATACCTCAACTATGCAAAAAAAAAGTCCCGAACTCCTTCGGAATCTAAATTCACGTTCAAAATAAATCAGGTTCGGTAGTTTTTATATTCGTCAATTTTTAGCGCATGGCAAAAAATATTCATAATTTATTCCATATAACGCGAATAATGCTCTTCATCACTCACAATTATTTCTCCTATAGCTTTATGCCTGGGGCGAGAATAAATTTAAACACTATAATAATGGCCAGTAATATTATGAATGACAATAAATGTAATCTGCCTAACTGACTCGCTTTCTGATAGCTCAACATTCTTTATTCTCCGTGCGTTTTGCCAGGGAAAAATAAAAACCATTCCGCTCATTACAGGATAAATAATGCTAATCACGGCAATTACCGGCAGATAGAGTATTGTAATAACTACAGATCCTAATATCCACGGAAGAATGATGATTCGAAATGAAAAATTTTTCCTTGCAATTTCACTTTCAACCCAAACCTTTTTATAGCTGAATTGCAGGAACATGACAGTTAATTTATAGGCAATTAACAATAACGTCAACATTCCCAAAAAAGCAATAATAAACTGAACATATAAAGGTATTTCGAGTACCTGATATACTTTCCCGATATCACCTGCATTAAAAAAAGGGCCGGTCATCAGATAGCCTAAAAAGTTATTAAAGCCGAGTACTGACAACCATAAAAGAAAGAGTTGCAACAAATTATTCCTTTTAGATCTGAGATAAATTAACCCGGCCAGTAATCCCTGTAACAGGCTAAAAACCGGACCAGCCAAAGCAATTGACGTTTGCTGAAATACCGATAGTTGATTTTTGGATAAGTGTTCGACATAATTGTGATGAATGACAGGCTGGCTGCTATTTACCAAACCTGCAACAGCATGCGCCAATTCGTGTAAAACCGTTGTACATAAAAAAGCTGTTATGTACAAAACCGTAGAATTAAGAATGATAAATTTTTCTTCTTTCATTATGATTCTGTCAATATTTCTTTCGATTTCCTGCTAAACTTTTTTCGCCAGATAATAATTGCAGGGACATATAACATATAGGTAAAACCTCCAATTGCCGAAGCCATCCCAACGGAAATCCGATTCATAAAAACAGTTAGCAGAACAGAAAGAAAGGGCACTAAAAACATAATTATGAGTTTGTTCCTTTGCCATTTGGTATATATCAATTCATACCTGTTTAGGTGGAGTTCTTCTTTCATCTTCAGTACTTTATAATAAAAAAGAAAAAGGATAAAATATAATGCAAATACGGCTGTATTATTAAGCGTGTAAATCCGCGAAAAACGGAGATGTTCGCTCCAAAAAAGCATAAGAAAGGAAATGCTTATAAGAAATGCGGGCAAAGTTTTGGTAAAGGTTATCAGGTCGTTAAAGGAATTTGGATTTACCAGATTAAAGATTAGCAAGGTTATGGCAATTCCAAATACGGCATCGGTCAGATTATCGACACGCGAAGCATTAAGTCCACGATACCTGATCTCAGGATGTGGTTTGGTATTTTTATTCAGTTCATTTCTCATATTGAATTTTATTGTGTATGTACATAAACAATTATCAGGTATATGTAACCATTTCCTATCTTTAGTCCTTGCAATTATCTAAACAAATCCACAATTTCCTCTTTTGTAACCGACTGAAACGGATTGTTTGAATTGATAAATTGTTCAGCCAGTGAACTTTTGCGTTGCTGTAATTGCTGAATTTTTTCTTCTATAGAATCTTCAGTAATAAAACGATAGACAAATACATGTTTGTTCTGCCCAATCCGGTGAGCGCGGTTAATCGCCTGGTTTTCCACCGCAGGGTTCCACCACGGATCGATAATAAATACATAGTCGGCTTCGGTGAGATTCAAGCCTACTCCACCCGCTTTTATCGAAATCAGGAAAATCCGGTTTTCAGGATCGTTCTGAAACTCCGCAATAATATTTTCGCGTTTTGTGCTTTTGCCTGTGAGCATCGAATATTTCCAGTTTTCACGTTCTATGCCTTGCTGAATCAATTCGAGGTGCTTTACAAACGATGAAAAAATCAGCACTTTATGGTTTTCTGCAACCAGGTTTTCCAGCATCCGGAATATCTCCTGAAATTTCCCCGAATCATCATCCGATTCCTTTTCCAGTAACGATGGGTGATTGGCGAGTTGCCGCAATTTAGTCAGTCCCTGCAAAATCATAAACGACGATTTCTCCATTCCCTCGTCCTCAATGCTTGCAAGAATTGCATTTCGTATTACTGACTTTTCATGTTCGTACTTTTTATGTTGTTCGCCGGTCATTTCACAAATACGCACCTCTTCCATCAGCGGTGGCAAATCGCGGGCTACTTCAGTTTTCCTGCGTCTCAGAATAAACGGGCGAATCATTAGTTGAAGTTTGTCCTGTTGTTCGGCATTATTGTGCTTTTCTATTGGCGTAATAAAAGTCCGTTTAAAAAAAGCAAGGTTACCCAGTAATCCCGGGTTTAAAAGATTCATTTGCGACCATAAATCCGATAGCGAATTTTCGATGGGTGTACCGGTTAATACCAGGCGATGTTTTGCCCGCATCTCAAGCACTGCTTTATATATTTTTGAACCCGGATTTTTAATATACTGGCTTTCGTCGAGAATCAGGTAAAAGAATTCAGCACTTTTTAACAACTCCACATCGTTTCGCAACGTGCCATAGGTAGTTAATATAATATCGTAATACTGCGATACTTTTGCCGGTTCAATAGCTTTCCGGCGTTGTGCTCCGTGATGTTTGTAAACCTTCAGCGCAGGTGTAAATTTCTTTATTTCGTTTTCCCAGTTATGAACCAGCGATGTGGGTAAAACGATTAAACTTGCCGGTTGTACTTCTTCTTCAATCTGATTTTCAGAAAAAAGGCTTAATTGATTTTCTGCCGAAAAGGGATTCGGAATTGAAATATCCCTTTTTTCGCGTTTTAATTTTAAAAGCAGTGACAGGGTTTGCAGTGTTTTGCCCAGGCCCATATCGTCGGCAAGACAACCACCAAAACCATTTTTGTACAAATGAAACATCCATCGGTAGCCTTCCTCCTGGTATTTACGAAGTTTAGCTTTCAGATTTTTAGGTAACTGAACTGCTTCCTTCTCCGGATTTTCAATTTTCTGAAACCGCTGCATTATATCTTTGTCAAATCCGAGGAGCTGATTTCTGAGCAAAGTAAAATGATGTTTCTCCAATTGAATTTTATTTCCGTTCAGTTTTACAAAAGGAAGTAGTCCTTTAAACCGGGCAAACCACTCCTCAGGCAAAACCGCAATTTCACCATTGGGAAGTTCAAACTCCCGAATATTATTCAGAATATATTTTTTCAGCTTTATAAACGGAATGTTGTATTCACCGAACTTTACAATGGCATATACGTCGAACCAGTCGCCTTTTGCCCTGTGTTTGTAATTCAAGTTTGCGATCGCCGGTAAAAAAAGTTTTGTCCAGTTTCTCCTGTACAACATGAATTCCTTTTTTTGCCAACGCTGAGTTATTTTTATTTAGCCAGTCGATAATCCAATACAGCGATTCGGAAGAATCAAAAAGCTGATTTCCTTTCAATGTAAAATATCCGTTCTCCTCTTTCAAACCAAGCGAATGCAGATATTCCAAAATTCCTTTTTCCCAGTTAAAATCGCGAATCGTTTTTTTAAAAATCCAGCTATTTCCTTCTTTTCGGACGCTAACAGCAATTTTTCGGTTTGAATTAGGAAGAAAAATATCGCTGCCATATTTTAGCCGAAGCACAAAAGCCGGTTGAAGCTGCAGGTTATTTTCAAGCGATAATTCAGGAATTTTTTCTGAACCCGATTCCACAATCTTAAATCCTTTTGCTTCAACTTCGTAATCTTTGATGGCATTCAGCACAAACCCTTTGTAATACTTTTCTTCGATAGAATGCGGAACATGGACTTCATTTTTTTCAAAAAACGGCTGCAGCTTTTTGGAATTCAGTGCTTCAAAAACCAGCAATTGACTGCGATAAACTATCATACAAGGTTCGTTGGTAATCACTTTTATATGCTGGCCCTGAAGTGAAATTTCCTGGTTTTCATGAATAACTTTTAAATGATACCGTGTTTCAGTTTCATTTCTTTCGAAAGTAAAAACCGGCGTTGCAAATAATGGAGGCACTTCAATTTCATCTTCATCGTAAAGATTGGCATATTTTGCTTCCTTGTTAATTAGCCGAACAGGACTTAACATCAGTATCTCAGCAACCTGAAACATACATTTTTCGATAAATGGCGAAACATGTTTTTGAAAATAAGTCGCATTAAGCGTGGAATAAAATTCGGAAGCGCTTCCGGTACGCGAAAATCTTTTCACAAGCCTTTCATCGCTGTATTTTTCAATAATATTTACAAGTTCTATCTCGTATTTATTGAATTTATATTCGCTGTCAGACTTAAAATCGCGTGGTTTCACATGCGTTTTTACCGTATAATATGGTCCATTCTTTTCAATGAGATATGGAATAAACACATTTCCTAAAAACCGGTGTTCAGTTAAAGCGATTATAAATTCTGTATCTTCCATATATGCCAATTAAACTATTCTGTTTTTCTGCTGAACAAAATATTTCGAACCAAAAGAACCTCAAAGATAACAATGAAAAAGGCAAAAATTCAAAGTTCAAAGTGGAAAGTGAAAAGTGTAAAGTGAAAAGTGTAAAGATCAAAGTGGAAAGAGAAAAGTTCAGAGCTTAGAGTTCAGCGTTCAGTGTAATGTTCAAAGTTCAAAGTGGAAAGTATAAATCCCGCCCGGATGACAAGCCTGGACGGGTTTAAAGAAATTGTGTTCTCGTTTAAAATGCTTGTGGCTTATTGCTTATGGCTTGTAGCTTTTGGCTTGTGGCTTGCAGCTTTACAGCAGGCAGGATGTAGTTCAGAGCTCAGCATTTGTGCAAAGTTCAAAGTGAAAAGTGAAAAGTTCTGCCGAAGGCATCTCTTCGGGAAAAAGTGGAAAGTGAAAAGTTCAAAGACTCATTTGTCGCTATCCATTAATCATTTTTAATTTCTCATTTTTAATTTTTAATTAGAGCTAATGTCGTTTAGAAGGAGGGTGGTGACAAACAAGACAATCAATTCAATGGCTA
>CAWGFJ010000006.1:0-646353 GCA_963821855.1 uncultured Prolixibacteraceae bacterium
GTGGAGAATATCGGAATCGAACCGATGACCTTTTGACTGCCAGTCAAACGCTCTAGCCAACTGAGCTAATCCCCCATTGTCCTCCGTAGCTTCAGCTCCTTCTCCATAATAAAATTTCAGAGGAGAAGCGAAGGAGGATTCTCCCTCAATCGTCTCAACTACTTTGTAAAACTGAGCTTGCAAATATAAAAATATTTTTATTTACCGCTGCCACTTTTATGAATTGTGGTAAAGTTTTTGCTGCTAGTGAGTTTATTCTGCAGAAAACAAAAATTAGCCGGCGTTCTTTGTTTATTGTCTCACATTAAATGAATTAGCCATGAAAAACAAAAAATCTAAAAAAGCTGATCTCGAAACCAAAAAAGGAGCTTTCTTTTTATTGGGTCTTGTAATTTCGCTGGGAATGGTACTTCTCGCATTTCAATGGAAAACGCCAAACAAGCCAATAGTAATACTGACCAATACGCCTGTCGTACCCGATGATTATTTGTTTATCCCACCTACAAAAAATGAAGAAAAAAAGGAAATATCAAAACCTGTTTCCGTACCTTTTTTTGAACTGGCAGATGACGGCGCTATTGTTGATGATGATCCTGCATTGTTTGATACGGATCCTGTTGATGACTTTCCTTTTAATTTTGATGACCTGGTATCCACCTCGCGTAATATCAAGCACGAAGAAGAAGAAATTGTATTAATTCCTGAAGAAATGCCTGAATTTCCGGGTGGCGATTTAGCTCTTCAAAAATTTATTGCCGATGCGGTAAAATACCCGGTTATTGCCCAGGAAATGAATATACAGGGTAAAGTGTTTGTTAGCTTTGTAATTGATGAATTTGGTAATGTAACCGATGCAAACATTGTACGCGGCGTTGATGCCTCTCTTGATAACGAAGCTCTGCGTGTAATCCGGACGCTTCCGAAATGGAAACCCGGAAAACAAGGCGGGAAAGCTGTAAAAGTAAGATACTTTGTGCCTATCAATTTTGAATTGCATTAGATTTTAAATTTCGGGGATTTTTTTTAATTTGCAATTGATAATTATTTTTTATCTTTAAGCCCCATTTCAAGGGTACAGGTGTAGAATAAAAAACAAATAAAATAAGGATTATGGAACAAAAAAAATCAGGAAAAGCCGATCTCGAGAATAAAAGAAATATTTTTCTTTGGATTGGTTTGGTAGTGGCTCTTGGACTCACGCTTCTGGCTTTTGAGTGGACAACAAAACCATCAAAAGCTGACTCTCTGGGTTCCATGCAGGCACAGGAGGTGGAAGAAGAAATAATTCCGATCACGCGTGAACAGGAAATTAAACCACCACCACCGCCGCCGCCGCCACAAGTTATCGAAGTTTTAAACATTGTGGACAACGATGTTGAAATTGAAGATGAACTTGAAATTGATGACTCCGAAGCCGATGACGAAACTGTAATAGACGTTGCTCCGGTTGTTGTCGCTCAGGAAGAAGAAGAATCTGAAGAATCTGAAGTTTTCTTTATTGTGGAAGATATGCCTGAATTCCCGGGTGGTGAATTGGCGCTTCGTAAATGGATTGCCAACGAAATAAATTACCCGGTAATTGCACAGGAAAACGGTATTCAGGGAAAAGTATATGTTACTTTTGTCGTTGGGAAAGATGGTTCTGTTAGCAATGCTACTATTGCCAGGGGTGTTGACCCATCATTAGATAAAGAAGCGCTACGGGTAGTAAATAAATTACCAAAGTGGAAAGCAGGAAAACAACGTGGAAAACCGGTAAACGTTTCTTATACCGTACCGATTAATTTTGTATTGCAATAAGCAATTAATAAGATAATTTTATACTCCTGATCCATTTTTGGGTCAGGAGTTTTTTATGCTATAAACAGAAAATATGATAGAAACTACACCCTTAACAGAAAAGGCAGTAATTGTTGGGCTGATTAATAAAAGTCAGGACGAGCGACAATCGATGGAATACCTCGACGAGCTGGAGTTTCTTGCCGATACAGCTGGTGCAGTGGTTTTGAAAAAGTTTACTCAAAAACTCGACGTTCCCAACGCGGCTACTTTTGTCGGTCCCGGCAAGCTGGAAGAAATCGGGAACTACATTAAAATGATGGAAGCCGACACCGTTATTTTTGATGACGAACTTTCGCCAACTCAACTGAGAAATATCGAACGTACTCTGGAATGTAAAGTTCTTGACCGAACAAACCTCATACTCGATATTTTCGCAAAACGTGCAAAAACAGCACATGCAAAAACTCAGGTTGAACTGGCGCAATATCAGTATTTGTTGCCACGCTTAACCCGCATGTGGACTCACCTTGAACGTCAGCGCGGTGGTATAGGAATGCGTGGGCCGGGTGAAACACAAATAGAGACCGACCGAAGAATTATTCTTACCAAAATTGCACTTTTAAAGGAACAACTGAAAAAGATTGACAAGCAAAAGGCAACACAGCGAAAAAATCGCGGCAAACTGGTTCGGGTAGCGTTGGTGGGATATACCAACGTTGGAAAATCGACGATCATGAATATGATGGCAAAATCGGACGTGTTCGCCGAAAATAAGTTATTTGCCACATTGGATACTACAGTCAGAAAAGTTGTAATTGTAAATTTGCCATTCCTTTTGGCCGATACGGTTGGGTTTATCCGAAAATTGCCGCACGGACTTGTCGAATCATTTAAATCTACGCTCGATGAGGTGCGTGAAGCTGATATCCTGCTGCATGTGGTTGATATTTCTCATCCCGGATTTGAAGAACAGATTGAAACAGTGAACGAAACACTTCAGGAAATTGATGCCGGAGACAAACCAACCATTTACGTTTTTAATAAAATTGATGCCTTTACCTATGTTAAAAAGGATGAAGATGATTTAACGCCCCGAACAAAAGATAATATAACTCTTGAGGAGTGGGAAAAATCGTGGATGGCAAAAAATAATACACCTTCACTTTTTATTTCAGCAACACAAAAGGAAAATATTGAAGAGTTTAAAATCTTGCTTTATAATGAAGTGAAAAAAATTCACTCACAGCGCTTTCCTTTTAACGATTATTTATTCGATCTTAATTCTGAGGAGGAGTAGAAATAGTCGGTTTTAATTTCTGATCTTTCGGTGTCTTCAATTTAACAGAATATAAATCAATTCTCCTGTCTTTCAGGTTTCTAACTGAACCAAAAGTGTGTAGTTCTTTTAACAGGTCGAGGTCGACATCGGCCACCAGAATCATTTCCGTGTTAGCAGTAGCTTCGGCCTTAATTCCATTTGCCGGGAACGAAAAATCACTTGGAGTGAACACAACCGATTGTGCAAACTGAATATCCATGTTTTCAACCTTTGGTAAATTTCCTACCGAACCTGCAATTACAACATAACATTCGTTTTCGATAGCCCTTGCACGGGCGCAGTAACGAACTCGTGAATAACCGTTTTGTGTGTCGGTTAAGAATGGAACAAACAAAATATTCATTCCCTGTAATGCCAGTATTCGCGACAGTTCGGGAAATTCAACATCATAACAAATTAATACTCCAATAGGTCCGCAGTCTGTTTCAAAAACCTCAATGGCATCGCCGCCTGAAAGTCCCCAGGTTATTAATTCATCGGGCGTTATATGTATTTTTGTATAAGTTTCATACGTTCCGTTTCTACGGCATAAAAATCCTGTATTGAATAATTTGTCCTCTTTTATCAAAGGAAAACTTCCGGTGACTATATTTATATTGTACGAAATTGCCAATTGAATAAAACGTTCCCTGATTTCTTCGGTATAATCAGCGAGTTTACGAATAGCTTCAGCATATCCGAGATGATTGTAATCAGCCATTAGCGGAGCATTAAAATATTCGGGAAACAAAACAAAATCGCCGTTATAGCTGGCCACTGCATCCACAAAATATTCAACCTGAGTAAACAACTCATCAATATTTTTGTATAACCGCATTTGCCATTGAATCAATCCGAGACGGACTACCGATTTATATCCGCTGACTTTATCCGATTGTTTCTGATAATAAATGTTGTCCCACTGAAGCAGTACAGCATATTCTCCGGATTCCTTGTCACCTGGCATATAGCCTTTCAGCACTTTCTTCACATGAAAGTCGTTCGAAAGCTGAAAATTTAAAATCGGATCGTTAAATTCCTTATATTTTACTTTCTGAATATATTCTTTAGGTGAAATATCATCGGCATATTTATGATAATTCGGAATGCGGCCTCCAAAAACAATGGCTTTTAGATTCAGTCTTTCGCACAATTCTTTACGGGCATCATAGAGTCGTCTTCCCAAACGCATGCCACGATAATCGGGCCTGATAAAAACATCGATGCCATAAAGTGTGTTTCCCTTGGGATTATGCGTGTTAAAACTGTAACGGCCAATTATTTCTTCGTAAGTGTGGTCGTCTCCGAATAATTCGTATTTAACAATAATTGACAATGCACATCCAACAACAATATCGTCGACAACAATTGCAAGTTGCCCTTCAGGAAAAATACGTATCAGTTTCCTGATATCCTTTTTCTCCCAGTAATCTTCGCGCCAGTTCGGATAGGCTTCCTGCGACGATTTATGTAATTGTTCATAATCGTCGATATTTAATTGCCGTAAATCAACTTTTTCAACGTTTTCCATGTCTCTTTCACATTAATGTATAGCAGCCAAAAGATAGCAAAAAAGCCCGGGATACCGGGTTTCATTTTAAATAAAAACCAGATTGTCTTCTATTATTTAATTTCCCCTTTAGCGATCAACCATTCAGCAATTTGCACGGCATTCAATGCAGCGCCTTTTTTAATCTGATCGCCAACACACCAGAAAGTAATACAGTTTGGATCAGTAATATCTTTCCTGATTCTGCCTACATAAACATCATCTTTACCTGATACGAACAAGGGCATCGGATATTGTTTTTCCGCTGGGTTATCGATTACGGTAATTCCATTAAAATTTGTAAACGCGGTTTTTACCTCGGCAACCGAAAGTGGCTTTTCAGTTTCTACCCAAATGGCTTCGGAATGTGCACGGGCAACCGGAATACGAACACAGGTAGCGCTAACTTCGGCATCGATATGCATAATTTTTTTGGTTTCCCAGTTCATTTTCATTTCTTCCTTGGTGTAATCATTGTCAAGGAAAACATCGATCTGTGGGATAATATTCATGGCAATCTGATACTGAAATTTATTCACTGTTGCTTCTTTGCCATCAGCAACTTCCTTGATTTGCCGTTCCAGTTCGGCAATACCCTGAGCACCGGCACCACTTGCAGCCTGGTAGGTTGCTACCCGAATACGCTTGATATGCGAAAGATGCTCGATTGGTTTTAATGCCACCACCATTTGAATGGTTGAACAGTTCGGATTGGCAATAATATTCCGCGGACGGTTTTTTGCATCTTCCGGATTAACTTCCGGAACAACTAACGGCACATCCTCATCATATCGAAATGCACTTGAGTTGTCGATCATTATTGTTCCGTACTTTGTAATGGTCGATGCAAATTCCTTTGAAATACCTGCACCTGCAGAAGTTAATGCTATATCAATGTCCTTAAAATCGTCGCCATGTTTTAATTCCTTTACCGTCAGCTTTTTTCCTCTAAATTCATAAGAGGTTCCTGCACTTCTTTCTGAGCCAAACAATACTAACTCGTCCAGAGGAAAATTCCGCTCATCCAGAACGCGAAGAAATTCCTGTCCAACAGCTCCACTGGCACCAACAATAGCAACTTTCATTCTATATAAATTTTTGTTAAATTAAACCTCAAAAATATTTAAAACGGAGTCAAAGTTAATATTTTGCTTCTAATTGTAAATGTGATGATTAGCAATATTCCCAAATTATTAACATTCTTATTTCTTCTGTTCGCCTTCTCTGTTCAGGCACAGGAAATCTGGCGCGAAAGTTTCGACATACCTGAAAAAGGCATTTGGGGAAATGAAAACGGTGAGATTCAATCTGACTTTACCGATATTAACCAATGGAGTTTAGACTTCACTAATGTAGTTGTAAGCAATGCCGACGATTATGCCAAAACGGTTTCCACTTCAGGAGGAAGATTTGAATGTCGGGATATTGATGGCGAAGTAATTTGGTATTCAGAAGAAATCGATATTTCGGGCTACAAAAATGTTCAAATTCAATTGATTGCGCAGGAAACAGGCAGTGGTGCAAACGAAGAAACAAAATATCTGAAAGCATATTATAAACTGGATGAAAGTGAAGAAATATTATTCGAAACCAATGGTGAAAACCGGGGTAACTGGGGAAAAGATACTGTAGTGCAATCAGGATTAAATGGTGATAAGCTGCAGATTTTGGTTCAAATGGCTAATTTTTATTCAGCCGACAAAGTAATTCTGGATGAAGTAGTTGTTTCGGGTGAAGAGAAAAATCCGGTAATAATTCTGCCCGGCGATGTTTTGCTTAGTGAAATTCTTTTTAACCCTTTTCCCGATGGCTCCGATTATGTTGAAATTTATAACAATTCTGAAAAGGAAATTCCATTAAACAATTTGTATATCGCTTCGAGAGACGGTGATTTGGAACTGACACAGATATATTCTCTGACAACTTCAAAAGAAAAATTTCTGTCCGGAAGTTATCTTGCTTTAACAAAAGACACTGGCGGAGTATTCCCCTGGTTTACCATAAAATGTAAAAAATGCTTTCTGCAAATGGAAAAATTTCCCTCATTTAATAACGATGAAGATTATGTGGTTTTACTCAACGAAAATATACAGGTGATTGATGAACTGCACTATACAGACAAAATGCATTCACCTTTATTCGCCGATGAAGAAGGAGTTTCTCTTGAACGGATTTCATTTTCAGATGAAACAAATAATCCGAAAAACTGGCATTCAGCATCTACTTCCTCGGGTTACGGAACACCGGGTTATGAAAATTCGCAATTGAGGAAAATTTGGATATCGTTCAACCTGTCGTGACTTTTTCTCCTGAATCTTTTTCGCCGAACTATGATGGGTACAACGATGAATACCGCATCCATTATGAGTTGGAACAACCGGGTTTCATTGCCAACGTATGGATTTTTGATTCAAGCGGAAGAATGGTAATTCAACTTGCGAGAAATGAAATTTTGGGAACACAAGGAGATTTAATCTGGAATGGAAAAGATGAAACCGGGCAACAACAAACTATAGGCGTTTATATTGCAATGGTTGAGATTTTCAATACCCAGGGAGAAGTTCAAAGATTTAAAGATGGCGTGGTTTTAACCGATGTTTTGGAATGAGATATTGCAAATACTTTAATGGGAAAAACTCCAGCCATGGAATCAACTACAAAATATTTTATTGAATCTGAAAATTTCACTGAATTATAAAGTTCAGCATATTTCAATACTATTTGTACAAGTTTCTATTCAAATGATTAGTATCAGAAATATTTTCAATTCACCATATTTTCAAAACGATTTTGGAAATGCGTCGATTTCTTTAATAATTGTTTTTTGCTTACAATTGCAACCATTGGAGAAATGTTATCTGTTCCAAAAAAGATAAAACAACATTTCAGACAACAATTTCCTGAATTTGCTTTGTAACTTTACGGCGTTGTATTACTAACATAAAACAATAGTCTCAGTACTAAAATCTAAATACTCACTACTAAAAAATGAAACGAAGCTTTTTTTATTTTGCACGGCGCGAACTTACACGCTCAGCTTATTTCAGTAAAAATATGGCGGCTAAAGGCGTGCTTGCATTTCTCGTAATTTATTTTTCGGCGGTAGCGCTTTTTATGGGATTTAATTTAAGCACTTATCTCGAAAAATCGTTTCCCGGAGAATCGCAAATCAGTGCATTCAACTCCTTTATTTTTATTTATATAGGATTTGAAATGGTAATTCGAATAATGATGCAGGGCCTT
The DNA here is from genome assembly GCA_963821855.1 of uncultured Prolixibacteraceae bacterium. Classification (GTDB taxonomy): domain Bacteria; phylum Bacteroidota; class Bacteroidia; order Bacteroidales; family Prolixibacteraceae; genus Draconibacterium. Next base: position 7,893 of record CAWGFJ010000006.1, read on the forward strand.
CCTACGTTCGGTTTTCAGCCTTTTCTTCTTCTTCCTGTCAAAAGAAAGAAAATTGCGAGGTATATGTTAAGCCGTTCGATGTTACACTTTTTTAATGTTCTCCCGTTGTTTCTTATTCTTCCGTTTACGTTTAAGTCGGCGGTAAATGAGTTGGAATCTCCTGTTTTAATCGCCTGGCTTGCAGCGTTGGTCTTCATGATTTTTATCGATCATTTCCTTGCGATTTACCTGAAATGGAGAACCAACGAATCGAACTGGTTTTTTTACGGATTTCTTGCATTTGCGGCAGGTGTTTTTGCTATCGATTACTTTGGTATTTTCGATGTTAATGGCAATTTTGGAAAAATTTTCGACTTTGTGGTGTCACAACCGCTGGCTGTTCTTGTATTTCCGTTAGTTGTAATTCTTCTATACTTTTTGAACCGGAGATATTTATTGAGCCGGTTTTATATCGACGAACTTTCGCAAAAGAAAAAGGATGCAAAGGTTTACGATTTCTCGTGGCTGAACCAGATTGGCGATTACGGGAAAATGCTTTCGCTCGAAGTAAAAATGATTGCCAGGAATAAACGTCCACGGACTGCCGCAATAATGGCTTTAATTTTTACTTTGTATGGCCTACTTATTTACCAGGATTATTCGCCTGAAAAACCGGAAGTCATTTTTGTTTTTGGCGGAATGTTTATGACCGGAATTTTTGGAATGCAATATGGTCAGTTTTTCCCGGCATGGCATAGCCGTTATTATCCATTGTTAATGACTCAGAATGTGAAAATGAAGCAGGTCCTGCAATCGGCATTTTTTCTGATGGCGTTTAGCAATGTTATTTTTTACCTGCTCTCGTTGGGATATATGTTTGTAACTCCAAAAGTGCTGTATATTCATTTGGTAGTAATGCTCTATAATATTGGTGTAAATACATTTGTTATTATGGCGCTTGGATTAACCAGCCGAAAAGCCATTGACCTGGATAAACGGGCAATGTTTAATTACCAGGGAATGAGCGCTTCGCAATGGCTCATTGCTTTTCCTATTCTGCTCGGGCCAATGGCAGTATATGGAATTTTAACGCTGTTGTTGGGAAAAATTGCAGCTTATATTATTCTGGGTGTTTTGGGATTAATTGGAATTATTTTGCATCCGCGATTAATCGATTATTTTACAGAACAATATTTAAAGCGCAAGCACAAAATGATTACAGCATATAAGAAAACCTGAGAAGAATAAATACCCCTTCTATGAGCCGGAAAAGAAAATTTATTCACCAATTTAAATAGAAAATAATCATCATGATACAAATCAATAATTTACAAAAAGAATACGACGGAGAAACTGTGCTCAATTTACCTGAATTAAAAATTGATAAAGGCGAAGTATTCGGTTTGGTTGGTAACAACGGAGCCGGAAAAACTACTTTGTTTTCTCTGGTTCTCGACTTAATTCGCGCAACCCGTGGAAAGGTACTGATAGATGAAATTCCGGTGGCAAAATCGGAAGATTGGAAAGCTTTAACCAGTGCCTACATCGACGAAAGCTTTACCATCGGCTACCTGACGCCCGATGAATACTTCAATTTTATTGGCGAACTGCGCGATATGAATGCCAACGACATTTCAAAATATCTGGACGCATTCAAAGAATTTTTTAACGACGAAATCCTGGGTAAGAAAAAATACATTCGCGACCTCTCCAAAGGAAACCAGAAAAAAGCAGGCGTTGTTGGTGCTTTAATGGGAAACCCTGAATTGGTTGTTTTGGATGAACCTTTTGCCAATCTCGATCCAACGTCACAATTTAAGTTACGGGCTATTATTAAGGATTTTGCTTCGCAGCAGGGAAAGACTTTTTTGATTTCAAGTCACGATTTGGATCATGTAGCCGATGTTTGTACACGGATTGTAATTCTCGAAAAAGGCAAAATTGTTCGCGATGTACAAAAAACCAATACAACATTAGCCGAACTGGAAGAGTTTTTTACAGGCGTGAAAGTTGAACGATCATTTCATGATGATTTATAAACCGTGTAGTAATCTTTAGCTCAACAACTAAGCGATGCATTGTATTGTGAGATGTATCTTTTTTGTTTACTTTTAAGGAAAAATAAAAAATCAATTCATCGCATGGAAAATCGGGAACTTATTGCACAGGAAGCTTTCGCTAAAATGGCACAGCTTTGCAGCAGATCGGAACAGTGTTCAGCCGACATCAGAAAAAAAATGATTACCTATGATCTGGTAGACGAAGTGGTGGAGGAAATTATTACAAAATTAAAAAGTGCACAGTTTCTCGACGACAATCGTTATGTAAGTGCCTATATTTCTGATAAATTCAGACTAAACCAATGGGGAAAAATAAAAATAAAGCATTACCTCAAATTAAAAGGATTGCCTGATGGTTTGATTCAAACAGGACTTGATGAAATTGATGAAGAGAAATATAAAACTGCTTTAATTAAAACGATGAAACAGAAAGCAAAAGCAATTAAAAATAAGGACAAATTCGAAAAAATGGGGCAGATTGTCCGCTTTGCCCAAAACCGGGGTTTCGAACCCGAACTGATTCACCGATACATGAATCAGGTGGTAAAATAAAGTATTTTACTTTATTTCATTTCCGATAATACGAATTAGTAAATATCCCGTTATTTTTTCAACTTTGAGTTCTATACAATATAGCCTTACAGCCAACCTATCGGCACACATGTTTTTTAACTAAGGAATAGAACCTAAATTGAAGAAATGGCTGGAATCAACAGCCATCCCCCTGCTGGCCAAAAGCGGGTTTAAAATTCAAGGTAAACTCAAAGTTCTGGTTCACTTTTTCGCCTTTTGAATTTTCTGCTGGTGTCCATTGTGGCATATCTTGGATTAACTCAAACATTTTCTTATCGATTTCAGGATATCCCGATGTTTTTTTCAAGTCAACGTCCGCGATTTTACCATTTTCGGTAACTGTAAACTGTATAAATGATTTTTGAAGTAACCCGGGACTTATGCCTGAAGTGTTCACATTGCTGTTTTCCTTTATGTATTGAATCATTTCATCATAGCCACCTTTAAATTCAGCTTCTTTTTCGGGAATAACCGTCATGGTGACGTGCATTTGATTTACTTCAATATTGCCCGATACATCGTTTTTCGCTTTATATTTTACGGTAATATTTAAATCGTTTGCAATATCTACCGATTGCAACAGGCTTTTTTGTTCTGCGCTTAATAGCTGGTTGTTGCTGACTGCTTTGTACTCCTTTCCATCTATAAACGATGAAATTTCAACTGATTCATATTTTTCAATCCAGTTTGTTGGATAATAATCGATAATATCGCCAACCGTTTTCGCATGGGTTAGTTTTTCCCTGGTAACCGGTCGTTCATTTTTACCATAGACCTGGTAGGTTAATTCTGTGTTTTCAGGAAAAATATCTCCAAATCCAATAGTTTTTCCCGGGAAAGATGCCATCCCATCCAAACTTGTTGTTTTTTCAGAGGCTGCTTTTTTCTTGTTACCTTCATCATTTCTGTTTGTTAAAACAAAAGAAGTCAATCCTGAAATCACAATTGCCAAACCCGCGATTAATACAATTCTTTTCATTTCTCTTTTATTTAATTGATTTCAGGATAAAGTTAATACAGACAATAAACTCTTTTATGCGATCGAATGTAAAACAGTGTAAAACCGATTGTAAAATTTTATGTTACGTTTTTTACAGAATATAAATGCCTGATTACACATTCATAATAAGTTTATATCCAATTCCGCGAATATTTACGATTTTCAGGCTGGTATCGGCTTCCAGTTTTTTACGCAATTTCGAAATATAAACATCGAGGGTCCGGCCAACATAGTCACCGTCATCACCCCAGACTTCTTTTAAAATAATTGTTCTGTCGATAGTGGAATTAGCCTGGATGTACAATAAATGCAGTAATTCGGCTTCTTTTCCGGTTAGCTCCGTTTTTTTGTTTTGATAGAGCAATTCCATATTTCTTTTGTCGAATTTGTAATCTCCAATTGCTATCAGGTTAGATCTTATTGCCGGAATTTTACCCCTTAATTGAAAAAACAGAAATAATCCTCCCGTAAGTAACGAGAACGTAAGAATGAGAAGTGCAACAGTGAAATACCTGGAGTGTTTTTGTCCAGGCACAATGACATTATCAGGCCTGTTCAAAGCTGAATAAGATGCAACAAATGGCGGCGCAGGTTTCAAAAAAGTAAAATCAATAAAATAGGATCCTTCAGGTTGAATGCGGCCAACGCAAGGCACAATATTGGTCGAAATTGAATTTCCTTTTTCGTAGCTGTAAACCACGTTGTTTGATTCATTATCCTTCACTTCAACCAGATAATGATTTGCAATGTTGGCTTGAAGAATAATATCATCAACTGTTGAAATCAGCTTTTCAGGTTCAAACTGAAAATTGGTTCCAAATCGTATTCTGTATCGGTTTGCATCTTTCTCCACGGGTAATATCCGCGAAGTGCTATCGCCTGATTGCAGCAGAATTTCGTGCCCAATCATGCGCATGGCCACTTCAGTATGGCTTTCATTATTATTATCTTTCGCAAAGCCTTCAATGGCAAACAAAACAAAACAAACGAAGACACATATGATTTGAAATCTCTTTTTCATCCTTTTGCAAAACTATTTGAATATAAAACCATTAAATACGGTTTTCGTTCATTTTATACCAATTTCCCACTTGAATTGTTGGTTTCTCTAAATATAAATTAGAAGTTTTATCCTGCGTTATTTTTTTATTTATCAGATTTATTTGTAGTAAGCCTGTACTTTCATTGTACTGTGTTTTATACTTCATTTAAAGATTCAACAGTCATAAGAAGAAAATCCAGACTTTTATTATAATTCAATTCTTCATATTCAAGCCCTAATTTTCTGATATTTTTGTAGTAATCAGTAAGTTTTAAATAATAATTCTTTTCAAGTTGAATTGAATTGGCTTTTTCCCCGATTTTCTCCAGCAAAAACCATTTTTCGATAAGTCTTGCAGTTCTACCGTTTCCGTCCTGAAACGGATGAATTTTTACAAAAACCAAATGAATAAGCGCTGCATAATAAAAGACCTCAAACGAATTCAATTCCTTTTTTTGAAGCATGGCAATATCTCTGAAAAGCTTTTCTGTTTCATGCTTAACCGATTCCGGGCTCGCTGCCACATATTCAATCTGATCTTTGTCGTTTATCACAAACATAGGGTTTGTCCGAAAACAACCTTGCTGGCTTTTCGGTAATAAATTAGAGCTTAGAATGGAATGCGTTGTTCTTACATTTTTAAGATTTAATATATTCGAATCGATAAATTCGTAAGCGGAATATAAATCGTCTGCCCTTTTTGTATAATCAGCTTTAAAATCGACATTCATAAATTTATGCTTGAAGAAGCTGTCAAAGTCAATGTCTTCGCCTTCAATTTTTGAAGAATAAACCGATGAAACGGATTTGTAAAACTGAAAGTAATCGACAGGTAATTCAGGTTTTGGCATTCGGTTTAGCCTGTTAATCGGCGACTCTTTTACTTTTAGGGTAAATTCAACCAATAATTCAGATGTAAGCATCTCAAAACTCATACCCCGATTTTATTTTCTCAAAGATAATTGATTCGACGGTTTTTATTGTTGTTTTTCTATGGTGTTCCAATGAACGGTTTTTTAACCGGCTATTATCAATGTATCGCGAATCTGGCAACTTTGTTTCCTGAAATTTCAAAAACATAGAGCGAAGCGCATCGAAACAGTAAAATTTAAGCCAATCTTAAGAATTACCTAATCTCCTTTAAATTATGCTGAACATAGATTTGCAGAAAAAATTAAAATTATGATTTCAGCAACACATTTTCATGCAATGATTATTCATTTCCCGATTGCCTTGTTGATGGCAGGTTTCCTTTTTGAAATTTTGGGTTTGATCACAAAAAAGGAGTTCTTCAAAAATGCTGCGGTTTTTCTTTTATTCTTAGGAGCGCTTGGTGCTATTGTCGCTTACATTAGTGGCAATATGGCCGGTGACGGAATTGAGGAAGGTCCCTTAAAAAGCCCGCTTGACGTACACGAACTGGCAGCTACTGTAACAATTTGGCTGGCTATTGCTACGGCCTTGATTCGCGGTATTGTTTTATATTTCAGATACAACCGGCGTTGGGTTAACTGGGCTTTTATAATCCTTTTTACAGCTCTTGCCGGATCGGTGGCTACTACCGGTTATTTTGGCGGGCAGCTTGTATACAAACATGCGGCAGGCGTTCAGTTAGCTCTTCCTGATTTTGGGAATCTTTCTGACGAAGATTAAATGCTTTCAGTATCTTTGAAAGAAGGCTAACCGAAAATTGCATCATGCGAATTCTTATTGTAGAAGATGAAGTTTCCATTGCCAATTTTGTCCGCGACGGACTGGAAGAGGAAGGCTATGCCGTAGATGTGGCCGACAATGGCAAACGTGGCTTACAACTTGCCCTCGATTATCTGGAAGAGTACGACGTTATTTTGCTCGACTGGATGCTGCCCGGGCTTAGTGGCATTGAAATTTGCCGTAACATTCGAAAGAAAAGCAAAACCGTTCCGGTAATTTTTTTAACAGCAAAAGATACCGTTGACGATGTGGTTTTTGGCCTCGAAACCGGCGCCGACGATTATATTCGTAAGCCGTTTTCGTTCGAAGAATTATTGGCAAGAATTCGTGTTCATATGCGAAAGGGAGAAACACAACCTGTGCTTTTTTCAGCAGCCGGCATTGAAATGGATATCGAAAGGCACACAGTAACTAAAAACGGTCAACCTGTTGAACTTACGCAAAAAGAATTTGCTTTGCTTGAGTATTTTCTGCGAAATAAGGGGAAAGTATGTCGCCGCACAGGGATAATCGAAAAAGTATGGGACATTCATTTTGATTACGATACTTCGGTTATTGATGTGTACATAAATTCATTGCGTAAAAAACTCGACGAGCCGGAAAACCCATCACTGATTATTACAGTTCGCGGAGTAGGTTATAAAGTGGAAGCAGAAGAATGACTTTGAGATTTAAAAACAGGATTGCTCTTTTTAATACGCTTGCTGTTGCTTTTACCACAGCATTGGTGTTTTTTGTTATTTGTTTTGTGGTTTACGATACAGCTTATAGTCATCTCGATGAAGATATATCGGTTGAAAAGAGATGAAGTAATATCTAATCTTTTCTGGCTTAAGGATTCCCTGATAGTAAATAAAATGCCGGAGTGGGAAGAGGTAGAACATAGCCAGGTAGAGGTAAATCCTACTTTTTTGCAGTTAAAAGATATCCGGGGAAACATTATTTTTCGGTCGAATAATTTACCTGCAACCCAGGTGCTTGATAGCCCCCCAAAAAAAGACCAGACATTTTATAACGGCGAAATCGACAGACAGAGAATAAGGCTTGGGCAATTCCCGGTAAATAATGAAAATAAGGAAACAGTTGGTGAACTCACCATTGCGGTTTCCCGGCAGGAGTCGTACAATGTTTTAAGTAATTTAATCTGGGTGTTGTTTATTTCTTTCCCGATAGTGCTTCTGGTTCAGTTTTTTTCTTCTTCTGTAGCTGCTTCCCGGGCAATAAAACCCGTACATCAGCTAATTTCAACTGCATCGGCTATTGACGACTCAAATATTGGAAACCGTTTAAAACTACCTTCTCATAAAGACGAACTCTACGAACTTACCCAAACCATTAATGAATTGCTTGGAAGAATCGAGAAAAGTATTTCGCAGCAGAAACAGTTTACCAGCGATGCTTCACACGAGATACGAACACCGCTATCTGCTATTCGGGGAACTTTGGAAGTGCTCGTCCGCAGAAAACGTACTCCCGAAGTTTACGAAGAGAAGATCGCAGGAATAATAGAACTCGTGGATCGGCTCGATGCATTGCTGGAACAACTTTTACATTTAGCCCGTATCGATTCCGGGAAAACAATCGCTCATATTGAATCCATTTATCTTTTGCCCATTGTTTCCGTTGTTCAGCAAAAATGGGAAACACATGCAGTTTACAAAAATATTACTTTTCATACCAATATTTCAGCCGATACGATGGTCACCAGCGATAAATTTTTTCTTGAATTAATGCTTGACAATCTGGTTAACAATGCCATAAAATATGGAATTCATAGTGGAAATGTTTGGTTGAACTGGGATGAGATTTCCCATACTCTTTCTGTTAATGATGATGGAATTGGTATACCGGAGAAAGAAATTCCGTACATTTTTACCCGGTTTTACAGGGCCGATGAATCAAGGAGTTCGGTGGTACAAGGCAGCGGTTTAGGGCTTTCTATTGTTCAAAAACTTGCTGGTCTTCAAAATATCACTTTACAGGTTACCAGCCACGAAGGAAAGGGTTCTTCCTTTTCATTGCGTTTTCCGTCCTTAATTTATTAAGGAGATTTTAAGAATTGCTTAAGGAAGTTTAAAAGGGTGCCGTTACACCTTTGTAGCGTAAAATTAAATTTTAAAACAATTCAAAATGAAAAGAACATATTACATTTTTAGCAGTCATCGCTATTGTAGTGTTGCTGCAATCGTTTGTCAGCAATCCTTCAAACAGTAAAAGAGCAAATGCAGCTTCGTTGAATTATGAAAACATGAAAGACGCATTTAAAGGCGAAACAACAGCAAGTGCAAAGTACGCGGCCTATAGTCAGAAAGCAGAAGAAGAAGGGTACCATGAAATCGCTTTACTATTTAAAGCGGCTTCTGCTTCGGAAAAAATTCATGCAGGTAACCACAAGGCAGTTTTGCGTGAAGGAAGTCAACAGATTCCGTCCTTTTCTCCAGATTTTACAGTGAAATCTACAAAGGAAAACCTGAAGGATGCCATCGCGGGCGAAACTTATGAAATTACAACCATGTATCCTGAATTTATTGTAAATGCCAATAATGCCGGGAATCAGTTTTCGCTTATGAGCCTGAATTATGCTTATAAAACAGAACAAAAACACAAACCGATGTACGAAAAAGCATTGGCTGCTCTCGAAAGTAATAATGTAAAATCGTTGCCTTCGGTATTTTATGTTTGCCCTACCTGTGGAAATACTTACGATACCAAAGCTCCCAGCCGTTGCGGAATATCGATGACCAGTTCAGAAAAATTTATTAAAATAGACTCGCTTGATTCTTAATAATTGTGAATATTGAGAGTAAGAGAAAATCCCGGAGAAATTCGGGATTTTCTCTTTTTAATAGAAGAAGGTTAAGCTAAAATCTAAACATAATGGATATAACAGGAAATGTCTAACTTTGCCCCCTGAAATTTTGCGGCTATGGATCGAAGAGAAGTTGAAATAATGGCGCCGGTAGGTTCTTACGAATCGCTGATGGCGGCTATTCAGGGTGGGGCAGGATCGGTGTATTTTGGCGTGGAGCATTTGAATATGCGTTCGCGTTCTTCCAATAATTTCTCGCTTGATGATCTTCGTAAAATTGTGGAAATCGCTTCTAAAAACGGCGTTAAAACTTATCTCACACTCAATGTCGAAATTTTTGATGGCGAATTGCAGCAAATGCACGAAGTTTTACGTGCCGCAAAAGATGCCGGAGTTTCTGCAGTAATTGCTGCCGATGTTTCGGTAATTCAGTTTGCCCGTTCTATTAATTTCGAAGTTCACATTTCAACTCAGGTAAACATTACCAACATCGAGGCGGTAAAATTTTATTCGATGTTTGCCGATGTGGTTGTTCTGGCCCGCGAAATGAATTTAGGCCGGGTTTGGGAAATCAGTGATCAAATCAAAAATGAAAATATTACCGGGCCTTCCGGAAATTTAATCCGCCTCGAAATGTTTGCACACGGTGCGCTTTGTATGGCAGTTAGCGGGAAATGCTATCTCAGTTTGCATGAAATGAATTCATCGGCGAACCGTGGTGCATGTTTGCAAAGCTGTCGCAGGGCATACACGGTAACCGATAAGGAAACCGGAGCAGAACTTGACATTGACAACGAGTACATTATGTCTCCCAAGGATTTGAAAACCATTCATTTCCTGAATAAGGTGCTGGATGCCGGAGTTTCGGTGCTTAAAATTGAAGGGCGTGCCCGTTCACCCGAATATGTAAAAACTACTGTTCAATGTTACGGCGAAGCAGTTAATGCTTATTTCGAAAACACATTCACTAACGAAAAAGTGGAAGACTGGAACAACAGGCTGGCATCGGTGTTTAACCGTGGTTTTTGGGATGGCTATTATCTTGGGCAACGTTTGGGCGAGTGGAGCAAAAATTATGGTTCGCTGGCAACTAAGCGCAAAATTGTATATCGGTAAATGTACCAACTACTTTTCAAACATAGGTGTCGCAGAGTTTAAACTCGAAACCAATAACCTGAAAGTCGGCGACGAAATTGTAGTTACTGGTCCAACTACCGGGGTGATTGAAACCACAGTTAAGGAAATCAGGGTTGAATTGAATTCGGTGGATGAAGGGAAAAAAGGTGAACGTATTTCAGTGCCTGTTCCCGAAAAACTTCGCCGCTCAGATAAGCTGTACAAAATGATCGATGCCAAAGAAGTAAAAGAACGGCGATAGTTTTTTTCTGAATTTCACTTTTTATCTTTACTGAAAAATGGGATATGGAACTATTTTCTTTGGGTGCAGATATTGGTGGAAGTCATATCACTTGCCAGTTGATTAACCTGCAAAACCTGCAACCGGTTCCTGAATCGAAAGTCCGAATCTCAGTAGACCCAAAAGCTTCGAAAAACGAAATTATTACAACGTGGGTGAAAGCCATCCGAAAAGCAACAATGAATCATGCAGTATCTTCTCTCGCAGGAATTGGTTTTGCCATGCCCGGTCCGTTTGATTATCCTAAAGGTATTGCTCTATTCGACGAGAATGTTGGTAAATTTCAGCAACTTTTCGGAGTAAATATAAAAGCCGAAATCGTTGGAAAGCTTCATCTTCCGGCAAATTTTCCGGTTCGGTTTTTAAACGATGCTACGTGTTTTGCCATCGGAGAAACGTGGTTGGGCGAAGCTTCAAAATTCAACAGGGTAATCGCGCTCACGCTGGGAACAGGATTTGGAACTACTTTTATTGAAGATGGTTTGCCAATTGCCGGGAGATACGGAATTCCTAAAGATGGCTTTTTATATCATATTCCGTTTAAAAATTCAATTGCCGATGAATATTTTTCCACCCGCTGGTTTACGGGTGAATGGGAAAAGCAGACCGGAACGAGAATCGTGGATGTAAAAAATTTGGTTGATTTAACAGATGAAAATGATAACGCACTAATGATGTTTCAACAGTTTGGAAACAACCTTGGAGAGTTCATGGCGCATTGGGTAAAATCTTTTAAAGCTGAATGCCTGGTTCTGGGAGGAAATATTACTAAAAGCGCGCAGCTGTTTTTACCTGGAATGAAAAAGCAGTTGGAAAAAATCAAAGTACAACCCGAAGTTTATATCTCTTCGTTGGGTGAAGATGCAGCTTTAATTGGCAGTGCCCGGTTGTGCGATAACGATTATTATAGTAAATTACATCGAAATAAAATTTGAAGAATTAACAAATTACAATATAATAGCTTAACCTTAACACCGTCCTTTAGTGCGGTGATTATCAAACAACGGGAAAATCCAAATCGGTTGCATGGATTATCATATTCACCGCCCTGAAGGACGGTGCTATATTTATAAATAGTAGTCTGTTAAGGTAGAAACAAAAACAAAACTTCATAAAATGCGATTGAAAAATTTTATCATCATTATTCTGTTGGTTTTAATAACCGGAAATTTGTTTGCTCAGAAACAGGAAATTATACTCGACAAAAACTGGAAAGCTAAACGAGCCAGTGAACTTACAGTCGATGGAACGTTGATTTCTGCTCCTGGATTTCAGCTTTACGACTGGATGGATGCGGTAGTTCCGGGAACGGTTTTAACAACATTACTTCACAATAATAAAGTTCCCGATCCTTTTTTTGGGATGAACAACGAATTGATTCCGGATATTTATGAAACAGGTCCGGAATATTATACGTTCTGGTTTCAAAACGAATTTGAACTGCCTGCACTGAAGCCCGGGCAACAGGTTTGGCTAAAATTCAGGGGAATAAATTATCGGGCGAATATTTTTCTGAACGGGAAACGGGTAAATACGGATACTCATGAGGGGATGTTTTTGCGCGAAAAATATTTAATCACAGAATTGCTGAATGAATCGGGACCAAACAACCTTGCAGTTATTGTCGAACCGCCAACTCCTGTAGGTAAAGTCAATGGCGGGCAAGGTGGCGATGGTGTAATTGCACGTTCGGTAACACAACAATATACACCGGGTTGGGACTGGGTTTGCTCTGTTGCCGACAGGAATACAGGTATATGGGACCAGGTTTCAGTTGAAATTACAGGGCCGGTAGACATCCGAGATCCATATATAAAAACACGGGTTCCCGGGAAAAGAATACCGGATGGAAAGCAGGATCCGGCCTTTGTTACCGTTTCGGCTGAACTGGTAAACACAACAGGCGAAACGCAACAAGGAATTTTTATTGCTGATATGGGCGAAGTTCAAACCAAGTTTGCAGTTAGCATTAAACCCGGCGAAACGATTAAAGTTGAATCTCCTGAAATCAAAATAAACAATCCGAAACTTTGGTGGCCAAATGGAATGGGGCCGCAAAATTTGTATCAAATGGAAATTCGTTTTGAACAAAACAAAATTAATTCCGATGAAGAATCTGTAAGTTTTGGAATCCGTCAGACCGACGATTATTTTGATAAGGAAGTCGGTGCGCGGGTATTTTTGGTCAACGGTCAAAAAGTTTTTATAAAAGGTGGAAACTGGATTTCTTCCGATTTGCTGCTGCGGCTTTCCCCGGAACGTTACGATGCGGAAGTTAGAATGCATGCGCAGATGAACATGAATATGATTAGGGTTTGGGGAGGTTCGATAACCGAACGGCCCGAATTTTACAATGCCTGCGATAAATATGGTATATTGGTATGGCAGGATTTATGGGTTACCGGCGATTGCAACGGTTGCTGGCTCGACCCAAGGAAAAAGGAGACGCAGGAACGCCGGCGTGCATATCCCGATGATCATTCGTTGTTTCTAACTTCAGTTATCGACCAGGTAAAAATGCTGCGCAATCATCCCAGTTTGTATATGTGGGTTGCGGGGAAACGAATTTCCACCGCCGGATGATATTAACGCAAAACTGGAAAATGAAATTTTTCCGGAATACGACGAGACACGTTTTTATGTCAATTATTCCACTTCCGATAGTATTGAGCGAAACACAATTGGCGGAGTTGGCGACGGCCCTTATGGAATTCAGAATCCAATGCGATTTTTTGTAACACAGTCGTTTCCATTTAATCCTGAACTGGGTTCGGTGGGAATGCCCAATGTGGAGACCATGCGAAAAATGATGGATGAAAAAGATTTGCGGCCACCACGGAATGACCGTGCGAATTCGGTTTGGCAATACCACAAATACATTGGTTATGGCGACCATATCGAACGTTTTGGCGAAATAAAGGGAATCGATGATTTCTGTAAAAAGGCACAGGTGGTAAATTATGAACAATACCGGGCTTTGCAGGAAGGTTTCAACTGCCGGAATGTGGGACATGTACACCGGCATGCTGGTGTGGAAAAACCAAAATCCATGGACTGCATTTCGGGGTCAGTTTTACGATGTTTTCCTCGACCAAACCGGTGGCTTTTACGGATATGCAGCATGGTGCAGTACCATTGCATATGCAGTTAAATTTAAATGATTCAGCCATTTGTGTGGTGAACCAAACGTGTTCTGATGTGAAAAAATTTGGTTGGGCTCATGGTTTTCGATATCCATGGGAAGAAAATAAATGAACAAATTTCAAGTTGATGTTGCGGCAAATTCACATAAATTGCCGGAAAATTGAACAAGGATAAAAGAGAGCCGGACTCTATTTTGCCCGCTTGATTTTAAAAAACGAAGCGGGAAAAATAATCGATGAAAATTTGTACTGGCTGACCATTCGTCAACCGATATGCAGGAATTTGAAAAACTAAAACCCGTTCAGCTTACGGTAAATATTAACAAGGAAAATACGACTCATTCGCAAAATAAAAATTAAGAACGGAAGTGATGAAACATCTTTTTTTACACGCCTAAAAGTGATGGATAAAAATTCGGGAGAACTGGTACTTCCGGTTTTCTTCAACGATAATTATCTAACCTTTTTCCCGGTGAACAAAAAAAAATCGGACTTGATTTATCACATTTAATCTTCGGCTAAACTGTCGAATTTGCAACTGGTGCTGGAACCGTGGAATGGTCAGACTGTAATTAAAGAATTATAATAAACCGAATTATGAAAACGTATTTTCCTGTAGTCGCCATTCTGTTGTTATCCCTTATTTTCATTGAATGTCAGCAATCACCAAAACAAACATAAAGAACTGATTCAAAAAATTCACCAGGACGAAAATTTTGCCTTTACAAAAGCAAAAGCACTGAAATGTAAAACCGGTTTTAATGCCGGCGAGGTTACGGCGAGGTTTGGATTCGCGATTACAATACATTTATCGAGTTTTCGCCAAAGTTTTCCAACCAGAAGTGTTAAAGGAAAATCTGCTGGTATTTTTCAAAATGCAGGGTGACGATGGAAATATTATCGATGGTTTTATTCCAAAGGAAAAAGTTGATGTGGATTATGATTATATTTATTCTGAATTTGGAACCACGTTATGCCGGTCATAAAAATACAGTGGAAACCGACCAGGAAAGTTCGTTGATTCAGGCGGTGTATAAATACATTCAAATTACCGGCGACTCGATCAATTTTGGATGAGAAGGTTGGTGATAAAACAGTTACCGAGCGGATGGAGTGGGCTATTGATTTTTTGATGAAAAATCGCTTTAACGAAAAATATGGACTGATAATCGGAGCTACAACTGCCGACTGGGGCGATGTTCAGCCAGAACATGGCTGGGGTGTTGATGTGGACGAGAACACACATCCGGCAATTGATATATACGACAATGCCATGTTTATCATTGCCCTGAACAATTTGATTGAGATTCTTCCGGATTCAAAAAAAAAGTGGTCAAAAATAAGGGATGATGTTGCCGCAAATACACGAAAATATTTATGGGATGCAGACAAATCAGAAATTTATTCCACACATTTATCTCGAAAAAGGTTCGCCTTTTCCTGCCGGATTTCGATGAAAATGAAATCTATTATCATGGCGGAACTGCCATTGCAATTGAAGCAGGATTACTTTAAGCAAAGAAGAAATAAAAATTTCGCTCGATAAAATGGTAGCCAAGGTAAAAGCTTCCGGCGCCGGTTCCATCGGACTTAACCTTGTATCCGCCATATCCTGAAGGATTTTTCAAAAACAAGAGAATGTATCCCAGTACGGTTACCAAAATGGTGGCGACTGGACCTGGTTTGGCGGGACGGATGATTCAGCAACTCATAAAAAATGGTTTTGTGGAAGAAGCTTACGAACAAATGCAACCCATGGTGAAACGAGTAAAAGACAACGATGGATTTTTTGAGTGGTACACCGTTGATAATAAACCCAAGGGTTCGGGAACTTTCCGTGGTCAGCCGGAGTAGTTGATACAAGGCCATCTCAATGTTTGAAGAATACGCAGCAAAAAATAGCAATGAAAAATAAAGTTGGAGAAAGTCGAGTCAGTTTTTGATGCCGCAAAGAAAACGGAAGAGACAAAAAGGAAATACAGTATTTATCCTGCACATCCGTTGGGAGAGAATAAAATATGCAATGGATTTGAAAGTTTGGCAGCAGAAATATCAAGCAACATAAAACAATCATTATCGATGGTTATATCGGAGTATTTTTTGAAAATTTCAGGAAAAAACTTGCAGAACAACTATTTTATGATAAAGGATTAAAGGTGAATTGGATTAATGTTTCGACAGCATTAAAACCTGAATCTGAAATTGATGAATTGATTGCTCCTTTTCTTGGGAGGAAACGATCCGCTTTTCGGAACACGCACCACTTTGGATTCAGCGATTTTTTTGACACTGAGAAAATTGGCAATCATTTCAATCGGATAAAACTGCTGACTTAAATATTAGTTTACGGAACTGGTGCTGCACTTTCCGGGATTAAAGGGAAATTGTTGTATATCGATTTGCCAAAAAACGAATTGCAGTTCAGGGCACGGGCAAAATCGGTTACCAATCTTGGGGCATCAGCAACCCGATGAGATCAAGCCCATGTACAAACGGTTTTATTTTGTGGATTGGATGGTATTGAATAAACACAAACAAGCAGTTTTAACTAAAATTGATATGGATTGTTGATGGTCAGCGACCTGATGAAATTACCTGGATGAAAGGCAATGATTTAAGGGACTGGATTAAAAGAAATGAGCCGAAATGTTTTCCGGGTACGTCCGTGGTTTGAACCCGGCGCCTGGGGTGGAAAATGGAGTCTTGAATCATATCGAAGGATTGAATAAAGAGGTCCCCAATTACGCCTGGTCGTTTGAATTGATTGTTCCTGAAAACGGTTTGGTTTTTGAAAGTTCAGGACTTTTGCTGGAAGTTTCTTTTGATTGCCTGATGTTTCAGGAAGCGCAGGCGGTTTTGGGAGATGCATTTGAGCAATTCGGAACTGAATTTCCCATTCGTTTTGACTTTCTGGATACATTCGACGGCGGAAATCTTTCCATTCAATGCCATCCAAATGCAAGATACACACAGATGCATTTTAATGAAAATTTTACACAGGAAGAAACCTACTATATTCTCGACGCAAAAGAGGATGCAGTGGTTTATCTCGGTTTTCAGGAAGATATTCAGCCCGGGAAATTTGAAAAAGCTTTAATTGAAAGTTACACGGAAAACAAGCCCATTGAAATTACCGAATATGTGCAGAAACTGCCTTCAAAAAAACATGATTTATTTTTGATTCCGCCGGGAACAATTCATGGTTCCGGAAAAAATAACCTGGTACTCGAAATCAGTTCAACTCCATACATCTTCACATTTAAAATGTACGACTGGCTGCGTCTTGACCTTGACGGAAAACCACGGCCGTTAAATATTCAGCGCGGTATGGATAATTTGTGTTTTGGCAGAAAAGGTGACTATGTAACCGAAAAATTGATTTCGAAACCGGTATTACTGAAGGAAGGAAAAGGCTGGCAATTGTTTCATTTGCCTACACACAAAAAACATTTGTACGATGTTCACCGAATTCATCTTGAAACTGAAATTAAGGTTGAAACGGAAAATAAATGTCATGTTTTAAGTTTGGTGGAAGGCGAATGTCAATACGTGTGGAAACAAAAAACGGAACGATTCAGCATTTTTATTATGCTGAAACATTTGTTATTCCGGCTGCTGCAGGTTCATACAAAATTATCAATGAATCGGAAGTGCCTGTAATGATTGTAAAGGCATTTGTGAAATAACTGAAATAGAATAAAAAAGCGGTGATTTTACACCGCTTTCTTTAAAAAAACAACTAATAACTCTTTAAACCTTGTACAATTCAATAACCAATCAATCCTTTAAGCGATTTACTTGCAATTCATACAAAGTATGGTGAACTTACGGATTGAAGGGATACTTTGTTTCAAAATAATATTTTTTAACTTATTTTAACCACTTCAGAAATATAGTAAAAGAAGAACCAAAAACCATCCGTTATTTCACAAATGATTTCTCTGTTTTAGCATATAAAAAATTTTACGCCAACGAGTCAAATACTTTGTCAAGAAGTTTCTTAGTGGCGATAACTCCGTCTTTCTCCGAAAGCTGTGTGCCTTCATATTCCACATCAACATAACCTTTATAGCCCGAATCTTTCACAATTTTCATCAAGCGGTAAAAATCCATTTTTGTTTCATTTCCTTCAGCATCGAAAGCATACGATTTTCCGCTAACACCTTTGGCATATGGCATCAATTAACTCAACACCTTTATAACGGTCATATTCTTCGCCGGTTTCCCTGTTGATAATAAAATTTCCGAAATCGGGCAAAGTTCCTACTCTTTTATGATCAACCAGTTTCATAACACCAATCAGCCATTCTGCCATTACTTGAAAGGCCTCCGTGGTTTTCAACAATTACATTTATTTTTTTTGTGTCGCCATATTCACACAACATTCGTAATCCATCGGCAGCCAGTTTTTGCTGTTCTTCATATTCACCGCGGCTTCCGGCATTTACCCGAATGGAATGACAGCCCAGAAATGCTGCAGCATCAATCCATTTTTTATGATTATCGACTGTTTTAATTCGTTCTTCCTTTTCCGGATGGCCAACCATGCCTTCACCGTCGCACATGATGAGAATATTCTTAACGCCTTCATTCTTTGCAATTTTTTTCAACTCAGCCATATATTTATCGTCTTTGGCTTTGTCTTTAAAAAACTGATTAACATATTCAACACCATCCATACCAAGTTCTCTTGTTACTTTCGGGAAATCGAGGTTGGTCATTTCGTTGGCAAACAATGCACGGTGAAACGACCATTCTGCCAGCGATATTTTAAACGGCGATTTTTTAGAGGCAACCCCGGCAACGGCAGGAGACAGAAGAAAAGTGCCGGCTGTTGCAGCTACGGTTGTTTTCAGAAAATTTCTGCGATTTGTGTTTTTCATTATTACGGATTTTAGTTTGTTTTAAAAATAAGACTTTTATATTCTAAAGAAAATCTTTTTCAGGTATAAATAGTAACAGAGCAACCATTCAAGTGCGAGTACGCTCAGCGATGTAACCAATTCTTTCAAAAATTCGGAAGCTCCAAACCAGTCCAAAAAACCACCGGTAAAAATAAAAACAAAACCATTAAACCACTGTCCGCCAACTGTATTGGAAAACATATAAATAAAAATGGAATTCATTCCGACAACAGCGAAGGGAAATACCATGCCGTTGATTTTTTTTACATCGATTACCCAATAACTGATGGTTAGTAAAAGCAATGCCCAGCCACCGGAAGCAAGGACAAACGACGATGTTGCGATTCGTTTAATAATTGGTGTTATTGAAGTCCAGTCGAGCATATAGCCTATGGCAAGTGCAATGACTGATGCAATGAAGAGCAACTGAATTTTTTTGTATTCATGTTTTATCCGACATTAGTAACTGGCCGGCAACAACACCCCAAACGGTATGTGCTGCAGTAGGTAAAAAGTTAATGGTAACCCATCCGCCGCCGGGATTGATTTTTCCCATCAAAACTATATCCATCCAGGTTCCAAAGTTGTGGTCTTTTACAAATGGCTGGTTATATCCTTCCAGTGAAAAAGTCCGGTATAAAATTTCAGTTAAAAGCAATAAGCCGATGGATACCAGTAATTTGAGTCGACCATTTGTATCGCATTAAAAAATAGGCAATTAAAATGGTCATGGAAAGTTGAGAAAGCACGTTCCAAAGTTCCCATACCAGTTTATGACGGTAGACACAATGCAATCCAACACCCAACGCCAGTAGAATAATGCATCGCTGGATAATGTGCCTTGTAATTTTTTGCTTTGAATCTCCTCTTTTTAATCGCTTTGCATATGAAAACGGCATGGCAACACCCACAATAAACATAAAAAAAGGCTGAATTAAATCCCAGAATCTGAGGCCATTCCATGGATGATGGTGAAACTGCCGGAAAATCGATTCCAGAAATGTGCCGGCAACCGGTTCATGAACAAGAACACTCCAAAGCTCAGTTCCTTCAGCCACAAGCAGAAACATGGTTACACCCCTGAAAAAATCGAGTGAAAGCAATCGTGTGCCGGTAGGATTCGATTTTATTGCTTTTTTTCATATTGGTTTAGTTAGCTAATTGATTTTATTTCTGAATATTAACTACAAATACTTGTATCGTTTAATATTTCTTTTCGGCGTTTTTTCAAATTCTTCGTTTACAATTTCTATTTTGCTGATTTGCTCGTATTTCGGAAGTTCGGCATTGGTTTTTTTCCTGTTTTCTTCCATAATTTCCTGAAGTGAACTTTCATCTTTATTGTCTTGTTTCAAGGCTTCAAAATCGGGAAAAACCAGGGCAATCAGTTTTCTGTCACGATCAATTACCACGCATTCCGCGATATAAGGCTGATAAGTTAGTTTTGCCTCAATTTCTTCAGGATAAATATTTTGCCCTGAAGGGCCAAGAAGCATGTTTTTCGATCGGCCTTTGATAAATATAAAATTGTTTTTATCGATAACGCCGAGGTCGCCGGTTTTAAGCCATCCGTCTTCTGTGAAACTTTCCTTTGTAGCTTTTTCGTTTTTGAAATAACCCAACATTACATTTTCGCCCTTAACCTGAATTTCGCCCACACTATTGTACGGATCTTCCGAATCAATCCGGACTTCCATGCGGTCGACCAGTTTTCCGGCCGAAGAAGCAATTGTTTTATCCCACGCAGCATAACTGATAAGCGGGCCACATTCCGTCATGCCATATCCAATTGTAAACGGAAAATTGATTCGCCTGAAGAATTTTTCTACATCGGCATTTAATGGCGCTCCACCAATTACAATCTCAAAAAATCTTCCTCCGAATGTATTTTCCAGCTTCACCTTTATTTTATTTAATAGAATTTTCGAAACTATTGGAATGGACAAAAGTATTTTTATTGTAGTTTTTTCAAGGGTAGGCACTAATCGTTTCTTATAAATCTTCTCGATTATCAGCGGCACCGATAAAATTAAATGAGGCCTTACTTCACCAAAAACGGTTGTAATGATTGCCGGAGTTGGCATTTTGCTTAAAAATGTAATATGACAGCCTAATGTAACAGGAAAAAGAAATTCGAAAAGCAATCCGTAAACATGTGCCATTGGAAGAAAGGAAACAATTTTATTTCCTTGTTTTAACGGCATGTTATCCTGGGCAAATATTAGGTTTGAAACCAGGCTTCGTTCGGGAATCATAACACCTTTTGTAAATCCCGAAGTACCCGAGGTATATGAAATAACACACAAGTCTTCAGAATCCTGTTTTTCAAATTCAAAACCTGCTTTGTTTAACTTGTTTTCGATATAATACTGAAATGAATCCTTTAGTTTGTATTTTACATTTTCATCGTTTGATTTGAAAAGCGAAAAATCTTCCAAAACCAATATGGCCTTCAAGTTCGGGTTTTTGCCGTTATTAATTTTTGAAATCAATTGTTTTGCACCGATAACGATTTTCGCCTCGGAATGATTGATAATATGGTTTGTATCGTTTTCGTTAAAATCGGGTAGAATGGGAACAATAACCAAACCTGCCGAAATTGCTGAAAGAAAAGTTGCTCCCCAATGTGCTGAGTTACGGCCAAGAACTGCAATCTTATCGCCGCGCTGAATGCCCATTATCTGGTAAAACAGGTGCAGCGATTTTATAAGCTTTGCAACATCGCGATATTTAAATGTTTTGCCTTCGTAGTCGGTAAATGCAAAATTATCCCAGTTTTTATGAAATGCATTGGTATACAGTTTAGCCAAGCTACTTTTTGCCATTGTTCATTGGTTTAATAACAGAAACCAAATGTATAAAAAATTGATATAACAAACTTATATCAGGAAACAAGCATCTGAGTTAGGTGAAAAAAATGGATAAGTCTGATCCCGATTCTTATATGCATTTAATGCGATAATCCACTAAATACATCATGGAACTGTAATCCGAAAATGCCCATAACAGCTTTATGCTGCCGATTCACCGCGACAAATCTGACTATAAAAAAGGAAATTAAAAAACCCCGGAAATTACTTTCCGGGGCTTACTATCTCCAGCAAATTAAACATTAGCTTTTAGAGGCAATACCAAACCAATTATTTGCTTTCGATAATGAATCTCTCCTCATCTTTTTTCGCATATTTTAAAAGCGGGTATTGCCAATGCTAAAATTTCCGCAGTTATTACTTGACCTGGACTACGGCATATTTTGTAAGTTTCCAGAATTCTTCCGGATTCTCAATTTTCAGATACGCAATCTGGTCGTTTTCGTAAATATATCGGTACGAACTGTCAGGATGTTCCGAAATAATTTCAGCCTTTTTAGAAAAGATTGGAAATACATCGGTACTTCTTTTATCCAATTCAGTAAAATATTTTTCGTTTATATTGTTCTGAACTTTTTCATTTCTTCCAAGGAAAAGGAAACCGCCGTCTTTTTCAACTACGCCATTATCTTTTAGTTCCTTGTAAGTGCCTGAAGCAAAATACGCTCTGTTTAAGTCGTTTTCTCTATTCGTAATAACTTCCGACTTCATTTGCAATGAATCATTTTTCATTTGCAGTGTATTTACTTTCTCGGCAATGTCTGATTCGAGCGTGCCAACTTTTTCATCCATCACTGCAATTTGCTCATCACGCTCTTTTAAATCCGTTTCAAGTTGTGCAATGCTTTCATTTTGTTCTTCTACGCTTTTTGAAAGCTGTGCAATTTTGTTTCTAAACGATTTGATATCGATTCCGGATGTTTTCAGCTTTTCGTTTAATTCATCAATTTTATTGCTACTTTCTTCCAGCATCGTATTCATTAACTTAATATCAGCAACAATTGCTTCGTTTCTTGAAGGGTTACCTTCACTTTTTTCAATCGATAGCTGACTTCTTTTGTTTTTTACAAAAGTTAGGTTCTCTTCAATTTCATCAAATGTGGTGTTTAAATCATTCACAATTGAATCTCTTTCCTGATACATTGTTGTAAGGTCGCTATACCGTTTATTCAGGTCATCAATTTTGTTTTCCTTATTAACCAGTATAAATACACCTAATAAAATAATTGCCAATAGGAATATACCAATGGTGGCATTTCTGACTCTTGATTTGTTTACAGATTTCATGACTGTCCTCCTTTAATTAATGTTTAAATTTTTCTGTTTTGATATTTAACCAATTTAACAAAAGCCAAAACGATGCCACAGCATAAATAATCAGATAAGTAACACAAGATCAATATTTTAAAATGGATGTTGCAAGACTGAATATCAATCAATTTGATAGTGGATTATCAAAACGATAAGAAACAAGAATATAAATTTATGGTCAAATCAACGGTTTTCTTCTTCCTTAAGCATGCGGTAAATTGTGGCAACACCAATATCGAGTTTTTCGGCCACAAGCTTTACATTATTGTCGTATTTTTCGAGGTATTTTTTTACAATTTTTATGTTGTATTCTCTCAGGCTCATTTCGTTGTAAACATGTTCGCTTAAAAGCGCTTCGTTTCCCAGAACTATGTTATCGCCACTAATTTCTTCCTGGTCGGAAAGCGTTATTGCCAGTTCGATTACCGATTTTAATTCCCTGATATTCCCGGGGAAAGAATAGGCAAGGAGTTTATCGACAGCATCGGTTGACAATGATTTTACCGCAAGATTATTTTCTGCGCAAAAATCTTTTATAAAATGTTTTGAGAGAACAATTATATCGTTTCCTCTTTCGCGCAGCGGCGGTAAATTTATCGGAAATCCGAACAAACGGTAATACAAATCCTGCCTGAAGGTGCCTTTCATTACCGCTTCCTGAAAATTCTGATTTGTTGCCACAATAATACGGCAGTCGGTTTTAACGGGTTTATTACTTCCAACCCGTACAATTTCTTTTTCCTGTAAAGCACGTAGTAATTTTGCCTGGAGCGAAATATCCATTTCGGCAATTTCATCGAGAAACAGTGTTCCTCCGTTGGCTTCTTCAAACTTACCTAAACGACGAAAGTTGGCACCTGTAAAAGAGCCTTTTTCGTGTCCGAAAAGTTCACTTTCAGTAAGTTCCCTGGGAATTGCAGCCATATTTAACGGAATAAATGGTTTCGACGATCGTGGCGAATTGTAATGAATGGCTTTGGCGACCAATTCTTTTCCTGTTCCTGTTTCGCCTGTTATTGTAACCGAAATATTGGTTCGGGTAGCTTTTTCAATTAATCCGTAAATTTTTTTAATCGATGCACTGTTTCCTACTATGGTATTCTCGTAACTGTATTTTTTCTTGATTTCGCTTCGTAATGAAACAATTTCGCGTTTTAACCGAACTCCATTGCGAATATTCTGAACGGTATTTAAAAGTCGTTCCCGAATGTCGTTCGATTTTACAATATAATCGTATGCACCATATTTGAGCAAGTCAACCACAACTTCAATCTCATTCTGTTCTGATATAAGAATAACCTGAATTTCTTCATTTTCAGCTTTAATTTTTTTCAGAATTTCCAGGCCCTGCATGTCGGGTAGCCTGTAATCGAGCGTAATTACATCGGGGTTTTTGTGCAAATTACTTATACAATCTTTTCCGTTGTTATACAATTCGATCTCATAATCGGGATTAAGTGAAAGATTATGTACAAGCAAGCGACTGTACCATTCGTTGTCTTCAACTACAAATATCTTGAAGGCTTTATCATCCATTAGAATCAAATATGAATTTTTGCAGAAATATAACTGTTTTTGATAGAACTATTTTATCTTTTTTTCTCAAACATAAGCCTGGCTGAAAAAACCGTTAACTTCTGCGATTTCGGTTTCCAGTTTTGACGTTTCAGTAATAATAATATTCCAGTCGGCTTTATTTTTTGCTGATTCTTCCAGCTTTTTCAGTGCGCTGTACAAATCGGTTGCACTGAAATGTTTGCACGGAGAGGCCATTTTATGACAAACTTCGGCAATGTTATCGTGGTCTTTTTCATTAATAGATTTCTGAATTGCGGATAATCCGTTATTTGTCGATTTGATAAAAAGGTCAACCATTTCTTTAAAAAAAACATCGTCGCCATTTGCGAGACGTTTTGCTTCATCCAGGTTTACTTTTAGCGTATTTCCTTTAACTGCGATACCAGTTGAGCCATTTCTAAAAATTGAATTTATTTTATTTACCAGTTCTTTTTCGGAAAACGGTTTTTGCAGAAAACCTTTCATGCCGGCTTCAAAACATTTTTCCTGATCTACATTTTCATTGGTTGCCGTTACGGCTATTATGCTGGTTGCCGGTTTTTGCATTAAGATCTCTTTTGTAGCTTCAATTCCATTTTTGTTTGGCATTCTGATGTCCATTAAAACAACATCGAAATTTTCGCTTAAAGCGGCTCTAACTGCTTCATTTCCGTTGGTAGCTTCGCTGTATTTTACGCCCCATTTTTTGAAGATAGCTTTTATCAGAAAGCGGTTAAATTCTTCGTCGTCGGCAACCAAAAAGTTCATATTACGATACTTTTCAGGAATTACTACCGATTCAAATTTTGGGTCTTTTATGCTTGCTTTTTTCCCTTCAGGATATGGAATAGTAATTTTAACATCGGTTCCAACGCCGTGTTCGCTTTTAAAATCAATAGAACCTTTCTGAAGCTCAACCAGTTTTTTTACTATTGAAAGCCCCAGGCCTGTGCCGCTGTATTTTTTGCCACTGACATTATCCAGTTGCACAAATTCATCGAAAATGTTTATTAGGTTCTCTTTCGAAATACCAATTCCCGAATCCGAAACCGTCATTTCGAGATGATACATCATGTATTTTTTCTTCACCGATTTTACATGAAGCGATACATAACCTTCGTCGGTAAATTTAATTGCATTGCTGATGAGGTTGATTAAGATTTGCTTTAACCGCATGGGGTCACCGATTAAAGCCTCGGGAATGTCGCCATCAACATCGAAGTTCAGCGAAATTCCTTTTTTGCTTGCTTCGTTTCGTTCCAGCTTCATAACTTCCGAAAATACTTCATCGGGTGAAAAATGCAAGGAATCTATTTTTAGTTTTTTCGACTGAATTTTTGAAAAGTCGAGCGTATCGTTAATAATATTTTTCAAATGACTGGCAGAACGCGCAATAACAGAAATCTGCTCATTTACAATCTCATCGGTTTTATGGTGTAGCAATTGTTCAGCCAGTCCGTAAATGGCATTAACAGGCGTACGCATTTCGTGGCTTACATTCGATGCAAATTGCTCTTTGGCTTTTGCCAGGTTTTCGGCTTCCGATTTTGCTTTTTGCAATGCCTCCTGGTAATTTCTCGATTTTCGGAGATAATTGAAAAAAACGAAGAGAGCGATCAACAGTAAAACTACTGCTGCAATTGTAAAAATAGCCAACCTTTTATAAGTGACTTCAGCACGTTCGTCAGCTTCTTTTGTCCGCTCTATTAATTTTGCTGATTCCCGGTTTTCAGCCTTTGAAATCAAGTTGTTAATATTTCGTGTCAGAAGAATGTTTTCTGCAATTAATCGCGATTCACGGATTTTAGCTCTTTGCTCCTCTTCTGCCATTTCCGTTTCCAGGTTTTGTATTTCCTGTCTTATGGAGTCTTTTTCGATTGTACGTTCAACAATTGTGGTGTCTAAAACTGTTGTTGTAGCAGGTTTTTTGTTGCCGATAGCTTGTGCGACCCTCTTTAAAAGGCCTTTTTTTACTGTATCTGTCTCAACTTCTACCTCGCCAATAATTGTATCTGTTTTTTGTTCTTCCAGCTTTGAATATATTTCAGTAAACGAGGGTGTTGTTGTTTTCACTGAGAGATGAAGATTAAGTACACTTTGCCATACGTCCAGTTTCTCTAACGATAATCTTGCAATTGAGTCGGTCAGTATTTTGTCTTCTTCAAAGTTAGACGGCATATTTGACAATTCCTCTATATTCTGAATGATTCTTGTTTGGATAGTATCATAAAGGCGGAGTTCTGATCGATTATTAGTAAGCGAATATAATTTAACATTATTTTCAACTGCATCAAGATCGTTAGCAATGTCCTTCATAAGGAATAACCTTTTATCTGGTTGGGTCTCCTTGTGGATGCTCGATACAATTTCTCTAAGACTTTTATACGCAAAATACCCGGTTGTAATAACAGCTGCCCCGATTATGATTGCGATAAGTGTAACCTGAATTTCTATCTTATATTTCGACATTAAAAATCACGTTTGACATATTTAACATTGGAACGCAAATCATTGTTTTATTACTTTACACGATTACGTATTACTAAGAATTAGGTTTAGTATCTGCTTATATATTCCTTTATGGAACTATAACTGGTTCTTATTCAATATACATCGAAACTTTTATATCTTCCGTCTGTTAACAGTTAAAATACAAAAAAATTTTGAACATGAAATTCATAATATCCGTTTTTCTGGTCTTTATTTCGCTTTTTGCTTTTTCACAGGGCAGCAAAAATACTGAAAAAGGAAGTAAAGCATTGGATTTTACGTTAAAAACGGTTAAAGGAAATGAAATAACGTTAAGCGAATTATACCGCAAACAACCGGTTGTGTTAATTGTATTACGTGGTTGGCCAGGTTATCAATGCCCGATTTGCACCAAACAGGTTGGAGGACTTGTTGCAGATGGAGATAAATTTGACAGGGCAAACGCCACGGTTCTCATGGTTTATCCGGGACCGTCGGAAGATTTGCAGGCACATGCCACGGAATTTTCCGAAGATTTTGATTTTCCGAAGAACTTTTATTTTACACTTGATCCGGATTATTCCATGATAAGCGAATACGGCCTGCGTTGGGATGCACCAAAGGAAACCGCCTATCCGTCGACTTTCATAATCAATAAGGATGGAACCATTGTTTATGCTAAAACAAGTACAACGCATGGCGGAAGGGCAGGCAATGACGAGATTCTTGCCGCACTCGATAATATCGAATAAAAAAGCCATCCGGCAGTAACGAATGACTTTTTACTAAGTGCTGTTTATTTTATTGTCATTTCAAGTGTTCACCAAAAATTATTGGTCATAGTAAGGTGATGATAGAAATTTCAAATAATGCTGTCATTGGCACGAGTGTGCGAGGAGAAATCTCTGAGTTTGAAAAGATCTCTCCTGTCTGCCAATGACAGATTTATAAATTGCTTGTCATTTCTAATGAGAAATCTTTATGTTTGAAAGAGATTTCTCCTCATTCTTCGTCGAAATGACAGCTTCGTTTGAGGTGCTTATCATTAACTCATTATGCTCCGTTAAATTGAGTGAATTCTCTGGATGACAATATTGTATCTTAATATTTCCGAAGATAAATATTTCCGCTTACCGTATTTAGTTCCACATCTTTATTCCCGCCGTTTAAGGTGAGTTCACGGTTGGTACCTACCCACGAAATTTTGGAAGTCTCAGGATTGTCGAACCGAACATTTGAATAAACATCGCCGGTAACTGTCGACAAGTCGATTCGGGCTTTGTGTTTTTCCGGAATGGAATAGTCGATAAATCCACTTATCGATTTCACATCCATCTCACCTTCGCATCCAATCAGTTCAATTTCTCCTGAAATGGTATTGATTTTAAAATCCAGGTTTTGGGGAACTTTCATCGTATAACTTATATCTGTCTCGAAATTGCAAAGGTTCTTTGTTCCCATTTTTTTTCTCACCCCTTCGAAATCCATATCTTCCACAATTTCAACTTTACCTTGTTTCTCATTTACTTTCAGATCATAAAAGTCGTTATACTGGTTATCGTCGATATTTGCAGATGCATGAAATTCAATGTAATTATTGTTCCAGGCTTCCACTTTAATGTTATCGGCAAAACTCAGTTTCATTTCTGCTTTCTTTCCATCGACTTCTATTTTTTTGTCGATTACTTTTTGGGAAAATGCGATCGATGTAATTCCCAAAATAATGGCTATTGTTAAGATTAATCCTTTCATAATCCATTATTTTTTGCGGAGATAAATGTTTCCTGAAATCGATTTGAGGAAAATCTTCTGGCCACCGCCGTTTAGTGTATGTGTTTCTGCTGATAGTTTCATTGCATTCAATCCGGCAATACGTATATCGTCTTTTTCTTTGGTACTGGTTTTCAGGTCAAGATTATTATACACATTTCCGTTGATGGTATTAATTTCGAGAGTAGCTTTGGTGTCAGCCGGAATCGTAACATCTACAAAACCGCTAACTGAAGCCAGTGAAGTTGGATCGTCCTGGTTGATCGTGCCAAAAACTGCTTCAACATTTCCACTAATCGAATTAACTGTAAACGGCCCGGTACAATTGGTAAGTTTTACATTGGCGTTCAGGGTTTTAATTTCGAGGCTGCCCTTGTAGGAATCAACGTCGATATCGGAACCGGCAAACGGACTGTGATAATCCAGGCTCGTTGCAATTCCTAGTGGAATTGAGATGGTATAACCGAAATCTTTAACCTGTTTTGTAACTCCCGAAATGGTTACCACTCCGTTTTCCTCAGTTACGCTTACTCCAAGATTGGTGTTGTCTTCCATCGCTCCGAGCAACTTTAAGCCTTCGGCCCGATCGGGGCGATCCATATCAAAATCCGATTCGATGACTATCGCATTTCCGCTGGCATTTTTTAGTGTTATTTCGCCTAAAAGATTTACAATTTCCACACGGTTTTTCACTTTTGGTGTGTACTCAAATTTATTTTCCTGGCAATAAGCAACTAACGGGAAAATAAATACAACTGCTAAAAATATTATTCTTTTCATTTTCTTTAATTTTTTTGAAATCTGCCTTTTTGTTAAGGCTTGTTTCTTCGTTTTTTTTATTATTATTCTGAACGATACCGAAAGGTTTTGTTTGCCGGCTTTAAACTTGCCTTTCAGATTATATAATGGTTTTAATCATATTCTTTGCATATTCTTTTACTTGTGTGTCGGTGTTTTCATTATTCGAAATCGATTCAATTTCATCTTTTGCTTCTTTAACACCCGATTCGGTAAGTACCTGGATGAGTGAAATCTGCAGTAACGGATTTTCCTGAACCGATAATGATTTAATCAATTCTGTTTTAATCTTCTCGTTTTTGTCCATCATTTCAGATAAAGCATTAATTGCAGCAAGTCGAACATTCACATTTTTGTCGCTGTTCATGGTATAAACCAATGCATCTACCAAAGTTTCAGATGCCTGGCCGGTTGATTTTATGTCGTAAACCGCTTTTATTTTTTGCGGGCCCGAATAATCGCGCAATCCTGCAAGTAAAGCTTCCTGTTTAATTGAATTCAGTTCGGACTGTAAATTTTCGATTTCCGTGTTTTTTGAACCTGAAAAATAACCTGCCATAAATGTTCCCAGAACAATTATAATTGAAGCTGCAATTTTGGCCCACGCAGGAATTCGAAATGACTTTACTGAAGCCTTTTCATCCAGTTCAGCAATTTTTATAAACTCTTCTTTCATTCCATCAGGTGGTTCAATTTCAGGAAATGAATCGGTGAATTTTAAAAACGATTGCAATTCAGCATGAAGTTTTCGGCATGATTCGCAGTTTTCCAGATGCTCGCTAACCAACGCTGAAGTTACTTTATCCAGCTTTCCATCGATATATTCCGGAAGATGTATTTTTATTTCATCACATTGTTTCATCACTCAATCATTATTTTGGTGTAAATCTCTTTTAGCTTTTGAATGGCTCTGAACGTTTTCACTTTTACCGCATTTTCTGTTGATAAAACCGTTTGTGCGATTTCTTTGTATGAAAAACCCTGGAAACGGTTTAACTCTATCAGTTCACGGTATTCCGGCTGCAAATGCGACATGGCTTCAAGTAAAAAGTCGTACGATTCCTTTATATCCATTTCCCTTACAGAATCGCTTCGATCTTTTATTTGCACTTCCTGTTCATCTTCAGTTCCAAAAAATTTTCGCGACTCATTAAAATGGTCGATAAGAATATTTCTTGCAATCCGGAAAAGCCAGTACGCGAATACCTTATCATCTTTCCAGCTATGACTGTATTTCAGTATTTTCAGGAAAACATTTTGCGTTAAATCCCTGCTGGCTTCAGCATTGTTGGTCATTCGCACAAAATACCCGAAAACCTGTTTGTAATACCTGTCGTAAAGAACGCCGGCCGCCTTTTTATCTCCGCGAACCAGTTGCTCCATTAATATTTTATCGCTCAGTCGTTCAGTCATTCAACTTTTAAAATTGAAGGTGTTTAATCATTCAACTGTTATCAATACCTGAAAATAGATGATTCGTTACACCGATGGTAATTTTTTTGGAAAATTATTCCAATAAGAAGAAGGAAATATCTAATTCTGAATACTGAAAGACAGGAAACGGATTGTTTTCCGGTATATTTTGCTTTTTTCTTTTCCCAACCCTTTCTTCTTAATTAATTATTTTTCACACAAATGCCTTTAAACCAATAAAAAGTTTCTTAGTCTTATAGCCATCAGAAAACAATTAAAATTTTAAAGTCATGAAAAAATTAGAAACAATCGTTCTGCTTATCGCAGCCGTATTTTTTTCGGTAACATCAAACGCTAGTGGATTTTTAACTGTAAATGTTATTCCGGGAAACAATGAAAGAGCGTTGGTAAGCATCGCCAATGCCGGCAACAACAAATTTAGCGTTGAAGTTAAAGACTCGTTTGGGGATATGGTTTACTACCGCAATGTAAAATCATCTGGAGATAATTTTCAGAAAACGTACGATTTTTCGAAACTTGAAGATGGAACGTACAAGTTTACCGTAACACTCGGTGGTGAAACTGAAGTAAGTACCTTAAATGTAAAAGACGGAAAAGCTAAGATTACAGAAGAACAAAAAACGCTGGCACCGTATTTTGCAATTAAAGGCGACCAACTGGAAATTTCGTATTTAAATTTCGCGCAAAAAGGGCTAAAATTCAAGGTTTACGACGATTTCACAAACGAATTGTTGTTCGAAGAAAATCTGTCGCCGGATTTTGCTGTTCACAAAGCTTATAATGTTTCAAAGCTAATGAACGGAAAATATACGGCTGTTTTGGAAACCAATGATAATACCTACGATTATAACATCAGGTTAAAATAATTGATAATTAACTTGTAGAGAAAGCGAATTCGGAATGGGTTCGCTTTTTGTTTTTGGGATGGGTGAATTCCGATTCGCAGGATTGATGCGGTTGGAAACCGCATCACCCGGTTAAAAAGCCCATCCCTGTTCGGAACCAGCTTTATCTTCTCAGGTGTGGCGATTTCTAATCGCCAGTAGTTTTGCGGTTGGAAACCGCAACACCCGGTTAAAAAGCCGATCTCTCGCGGAACCGGCTTTATATAACTTATCTCAGTACTTTGTACTAACTACTCAATACTAATATCTATTCTTCCTTATACGCTTCAATCAAAATCTCCAGGATTTTTTTACCTGCAACGGCAACACTGGTTCCGGGGCCAAAAATGGCAACAGCGCCTGCATCGTACAAATACTGGTAATCCTGATGTGGAATAACACCACCGCAAATCACCATAATATCATCGCGGCCCAGTTTTTTCAGTTCTTCGATAATGGCAGGAACCAATGTTTTATGTCCTGCCGCCAGCGATGAAACACCAACTACATGCACGTCGTTTTCAACGGCTTGTTTGGCGGCTTCTTCCGGAGTTTGGAACAGCGGTCCCATATCCACATCAAAACCAAGGTCGGCATAACCGGTGGCAACTACTTTTGCACCGCGGTCGTGGCCATCCTGACCCATTTTGGCAATCATAATTCGTGGCTGGCGACCTTCCATTTCTGCAAATTTTTTCGCCAGTTCCTGAGCTTCCTTAAACTCGTCTTTTCCTTCGTATTTCTGATTTATACACGCCTTCAATCGTTCTGATTACTGCTTTATATCTTCCTGCCACTTTTTCGCAGGCATCTGAAATTTCACCCAAAGATGCACGTTTTTTTGCTGCATCAATCGCCAATTCCAGTAAATTTCCTTTTCCGGTTTCAGCGGCTTTTGTAATTGCAGACAATGATTGCCTGAACTTCTGCTTCATTTCGTTCGGCACGCAGTTTTTTCAAACGTTCAATCTGCGACAAACGAACTGCAGTGTTGTCGATGTCCAGAATATCAATCGGATCTTCTTTTTCCAGACGGTATTTGTTCAACCCAACAATGGTTTGTGTGCCGCTGTCGATTTTTCCCTGTGCACGTGCCGCTGCTTCTTCAATACGCATTTTCGGAACACCGGTTTCAATAGCTTTTGCCATACCACCGAGTTTTTCCACTTCTTCAATTAGCGCCCACGCTTTATGTGCAAGTTCGTGTGTCAGCGATTCAACATAGTACGAACCTGCCCACGGGTCAAGCGAACGGCAAATTTCGGTTTCCTGTTGCAGGTATAACTGTGTGTTACGTGCAATACGTGCCGAGAAATCGGTTGGAAGCGCAATTGCTTCGTCAAGTGCGTTAGTGTGCAAACTTTGCGTGTGCCCCAGTACAGCGGCCATCGCTTCAATTGCTGTACGACCTACATTGTTAAACGGATCCTGCTCCGTTAACGACCAGCCCGAAGTTTGCGAGTGCGTACGCAGCGCCATCGATTTTGGATTTTTCGGATTAAATTGTTTTACCAGTTTTGCCCAAATCATACGTGCAGCGCGCATTTTTGCAATTTCCATAAAATGGTTCATCCCGATTGCCCAGAAGAACGACAAACGTGGTGCAAAAGCATCGATGTCGAGTCCGGCTTTGATTCCTGTACGCAAGTAATCCAAACCGTCGGCCAAGTGTGTAAGCCATTTCAATATCGGCAGTAGCACCGGCTTCCTGCATGTGATAACCCGAAATGGAAATTGAGTTAAACTTCGGCATATATTTCGAAGTAAATTCGAAAATATCGGCGATAATTTTCATCGAGAATTCAGGCGGGTAAATGTATGTATTTCGCACCATAAATTCTTTTAGAATATCGTTTTGAATGGTTCCTGAAAGTTGTTCCAAAGTTGCGCCCTGTTCCAACCCGGTAACGATATAAAAAGCCATAATCGGAAGAACAGCTCCGTTCATGGTCATCGATACAGACATTTTATCCAGTGGAATTTCGTCAAACAGGATTTTCATATCCAGGATGGAATCGATGGCTACACCGGCTTTACCAACATCGCCAATAACGCGTTGGTGATCCGAGTCGTAACCGCGGTGAGTAGCCAGGTCGAATGCAACCGATAAACCTTTCTGACCGGCAGCCAGGTTACGACGGTAAAAAGCATTTGATTCTTCAGCAGTTGAAAAACCTGCATACTGACGAATAGTCCATGGGCGCATCGCATACATCGCCGAATACGGTCCGCGAAGGAAAGGCGCCAAACCTGCTGCATAATTCAGGTGTTCCATTCCTTCCAAATCTTCTTTGGTGTAAACCGGTTTTACTGGAATTTGCTCCGGAGTTAACCAGTCTTTTTTGATATTGTTTTTCGCAGTCCAGTCAGCCAATTCTTTCTGTGGAGCTGCGGATTTTATGTTTATGTCTTTGAAATCAGGTTTCATTTTTTATGTTTTTAGTATCAAGATTATTAGTATCAAGACTTTAAGATTCAGAATTTTCATTTGGTATCTCCGGCCTCTGTTTTTTGTCTTGTGTCTATAAATCTTGATACTTGTGTCTTTTATTTCTTACTACTTGCTACTTGTGTCTCTTTGTCTTGTGTCTTCTCTTGCTACTTGTGATCTCTCAGTCTTGTGTCTTCTTTCTGCTACTTGTGTCTCCAGTCTTATACTTGTGTCTACCAGTCTTGATACTTTAATCTAAATTCCCAACTTGTTTTGATACTCCTTCAATTCTTCCAAAATATTACTCTTCACATGAATGAAATTGGTAATTCCTTTTTCTTCCAGTTCCGCTTTACAAGCTGGGTTTCCGGCAATAACCAAAATTTCATTATTGAGTTTTTCAGCAGCTTCCGGCGCTAGTACAGCATATTCGTCATCTGAACTGCAAAGTACTACGATGTCGGCATTTTTCGCTTTTGCAGCGGTAATCCCTTCGTCAATTGTTTTAAATCCGTTATTGTCGATTACTTCGAAACCGGCAACAGCAAAAAAGTTACAACTGAATTGAGCCCGTGCTTTACGAAAAGCCAGGTTTCCAATGGTAATCATAAACGCCACCGGACGTTTGTTTTCTTTCGAGTAAACATCGCTTTTGTAACGCAACATTTCAAAAGCCTGGGCTCCACGATATGGTTTTAATGTTTCAACTTCAGCACCATCTTCAGTATAATCAGCAGGTTGAAAAACAGAAGCATCCAATTCCTTCGTTACTTTTTCTGTGAAGTTTGGAAATTGGTTGGTTCCCAAAAGATTTTCGCGGCGCAATGCAATGTTTTGATCGCGTTTTGCTGCCATCGTTTTTATTTCATTCTGAATAAATCCTTCTTTGAATGCTGCAATAAATCCACCTTTTTCTTGGATTTCAAGAAACAGTTTCCAGGCCTGGTCGGCAATGGAATCAGTCAATGATTCGATATAATAGGAACCGGCGGAAGGATCGGCAATTTTATCGATGTGCGATTCTTCTTTCAGCAATAACTGCTGGTTACGGGCAATGCGTTCCGAGAATTCAGTAGTGTCCTCGTAAATGGCATTGAACGGCAAAACCGTTATTGAATGGGCGCCGCCTAAAGCTGCCGACATGGCTTCGGTTTGTGTACGAAGCATATTTACATACGGGTCGTAAACTGTTTTATTGTAAGTATTGGTTTCGCTGTGGGCAATCATTTTTGCTGATTCTTCATCTGCCGGATTATAAGCTTTTACAATTTGAGCCCATAGTAACCTTGCTGCACGTAGTTTGGCAATTTCCATAAAATAGTTATTGCCAATGCCAAAATTGAACTTGATGTTATTGGCTACATCGTCAGCACTTAATCCGAGTTCGGTAAGCTGTGTTAGATATTCAGCGCCCTGTGCCAGCGAATACGCCAGCTCCTGAACAATGGATGAACCGCTGTTGGCAAACCATTTGCCATTAACTCCGATAACCCTGAAGTTTTTCAGCGCTTTTGTTTTTTCAACAATCGTTTTCAGGTTTTCAAAAGCGCCGATTATCCAGTTTGCCTTTCAAAACAAATAAAGCAATCGGGTCGATGGAAGTCGAGGCAATAACTTTGTCGTTATCAAATTTCCCTTCAGAAACATATTCGAAAAATTCGGCGGCGCAATTGCAATTTTCACAACCGCAAACAAAGTTGATTTCGGCGGCTTCAACACAAATGTCTTTCAGCAAAACGGCCAAATCGGCTTTGTTGATTTTTTCACAACAATCAAAATAAAATCCAAGCGAAGTGATTCCTTTACCTAGAATTGTAAGCGCTTTTTTATTTGCTTCTGCGAGGTCTTTCACATATATGTCCTGGCGAACCAGCCAGTCGTTATTCGTTTTTTTATTACCGCGAACGAACGGAAATTCGCCGGGTAGCGTGTTTAAGTAGTTTAAACTTTTAAGGTTTTCACTACGGTAATACGGGCGGACATTAAATCCTTCGTAGGTTTTCCAAACCAGCGCCCTTTCATAATCCTGTCCTTTAAGGTCGGTATTGATTTTTGCTTCCCACTCTTCTGTTGAAACGGCTGCAAAATCGGTGAAAAGTTTGTTTTCTTTTTCTCCCATGTTGAATATTGTTTTTATCCGAATTATTTCGTCTGTAGATCAGTTGTCACTAATAAATACAATTTGTATAACCCGTAAAATATGTGAATCATCCGGATAGATGAATCATGTGGGCTAAAATCGAGGTGCAAAATTAGTGGATTTAAAATGTCTGGCACAGAATAGATTGGTTAATTTATCGAAAGCGATCAAAATTCATGTTAAGGAAACAGAAGATTTCAATATTTCATTTTTTAACACCATTATTTTTGATTTCAAAAAAGTTTTGGCTGCAAAATAAAATTAACAAATATTAACAATTCATGCAGAGCCTTTAGAATTGGCATAATTAATATAAATATTTCAAAAATGTTTAATGATAAATATGAAAAGTTGAACAAAAAATGTTTAACAATCGTTATTTAAATGCTCAACAAAATAAAAAACGAGTTAGAAACATTAAAAATTAAGCAAAATGAAAACAAAACAGTAAAAACATTAGTAGCAGCATTAATTTTAACCGTATCGGTAACAACTTTAAACGCTTCAGAAACAGAAAAGAGTTCTTTCACATTAGCTGAGGTTTCAGAGTATGAACTAAACGTGGAACCGTGGATGGTAGATGTGGCTAATTTTGATTTGAAAAAATTGGATTCTGAAGGTAGTTCGGTTGTAGAAATAGCTGCCGGAAATCCTGATTTTAGTATTCTGGTTGAAGCAGTAACTAAAGCAAAACTAGTGGATGCACTAAGTGCAGACGGGCCTTTTACGGTTTTTGCACCAACCAACGAAGCATTTAAAAATTTGTTCAAAGAACTGGGAGTAAGTGGAATTAAAGATTTAACAGCAGAACAACTAACCCCAATTTTAAAATATCATGTAGTTTCGGGAAAAGTAATGTCAACTGATCTTACCAATACATCGGTAGCAACTTTAAATGGTGAGAAAATAAAAGTGGACTTAAGCAACGGTGTAATGATTAACGATAGCAAAGTAGTGAAAGCAGATATTAGCGGAAGTAACGGAGTGGTACACGTAATTGATAAAGTATTGATTCCAAATTAGAGATAAATTTAAACCATGACAAATGTGCCGGCATCGAAAGTGCCGGCATTTTTTGTTTTCGTTAAAATTTCTAAAAAAGCAAAAGACAGGGATGGTGATTTGGGTTCCTACCTCTAAATTTTCTAAATTGCATATCATATTGGGATGAACTCGTAAATGGAAAAATTACATTGGGTAAAGGAAGTATTCGGGTCGAAGCTGGAAGTATTTCAGGGCAACGATTCCATTGGGAAAATACAGTGGGAAAGCATGGTTGGCTCCAAGGCGCAGGCCATAATAAACGGCAAACTGTTTATGCTAAACCGCGAGTTTTTCCTGTCGAAACTTGAAATTTACGATGCCAACGATCAATCATTACTGGGTACGGTTATGGTTAATATTTTTAATCCGCGCAGCGATGTAGTCCTTAATGGAAAACGTTTTGAACTCGAAATCCAGAATTTCTGGCAGTCGCGCTGGTCGTGGAAATACAACGGAGCCGAAATTATCACATTTACCTCCAACGAATTTATTACCAAAGATAAAGGCGACATTGAACTGGCAACAACAGTTACCGAAGAAGTTGAAATCCTGATTCTGCTTGGATTGTTTGTGCGAAACCAGTTTATCCTTTTTATGTTGCTGATTTTACTGGTTGTTTTGATAGTTATTATTTAGTGTTGTTTAATTGTAAGTACATCCATTTTTACTATCCGGCAATTAATGATTCTAATATCGTTTCTATTGTGAGATGCTGAAATAAGTTCAGCATGACGTTCTATAATTGATGCCTTATTAGTTTAATCACTCTAGCTATAATATTATATGGAAGTTTGCATTACCGAATTCAGTAAAAGCAAAAACCGCCTTTGCGTACAAAAGCGGTTTTATATAATTATGCAGGTACCTATCCGTTTACCGGCAAGGAAACCTGCGGAAAAGCACCAACAAGAGTTGATGCTTGTGTCTTGAGCCCTCCTAACCTCGCCGAAAGGGGAGGAATATTATCCCCCACGGGGGATTACCTTTTATTTCACTTCCGAACCATTTTTCACCTTTTTATCCGGTTCCACAATCGAAAGCGTACCATCGGCATTTTCGGCACAAAGAATCATTCCCTGCGATTCGATTCCCCTCAATTTTTTTGGTTCGAGGTTGACAAAATAGAAACCTGTTTTCCAATAAATTTTCAGGTTCGTAATATTCGGCAATACCCGAAACCACAGTTCGTTTGTCGATTCCGGTATCGATTTTAAGTTTCAGCAATTTTTTAGTTTTTGGCACTTTTTCAGCTTCCAAAACGGTTCCTACTCGAATATCCATTTTCCCGAAATCGTCGAATTCAATACTTTCTTTGGCAGGTTTTGCTTTTGCTCCTGCTGCTTCATTTGCTTTTTTTGTATCAAGTAATTTTTGTAGCTGAGCTTCAATTACACTATCTTCAATTTTTTCGAAAAGCAATTCAGGTTTATTTATTTGATGCCCTGCCGATAACAGGTTTGTGTCACCAAGTTTATCCCAATCCGGTTTTTCAAAGTTGAGAAACCACGAAGTTTTTCCATGCTGAATGGCAGAAATGGCTCAAGACAAATGGTAAGGTTGGCTGTAATTTGCAGACAGATATTTAAAATGGTTTTTACCCGTTCTGCATCGGTTTTAATAATTTTCCATGGTTCTTCGTCGGCCAGGTATTTATTTCCCAACCGTGCCAAATCCATGGCATTTTTCAAGGCTTCACGAATACGAAACGTATCCAGACTTTTTTCAACTTCAGCTTTAATGGTTGAAATTGAGTCAAGCGTTTCTTTATCGTAATCCGTAAGTTCGCCACGTTCGGGAACTTCTCCATTAAAATATTTTTGCGTTAAGCACCAGCGCGCGGTTTACAAAGTTTCCAAGAATAGCTACCAATTCGTTATTATTTCTGGCCTGAAAATCTTTCCAGGTAAAATCGTTGTCTTTGGTTTCCGGTGCATTGGCTGTAAGTACATATTTCAACACATCTTCTTTTCCCGGAAATTCTTCGAGATATTCATGCAGCCAAACCGCCCAGTTTCGCGAAGTGGAAATTTTATCGTTTTCAAGATTCAGAAATTCGTTGGCCGGCACATTTTCAGGCAGATTATAAGTTCCTTCTGCTTTTAACATGCACGGGAAAATAATACAGTGAAAAACAATATTGTCTTTCCCGATAAAATGCAACATGCGTGTTTCCGGGTCTTTCCAGTATTTTTCCCAAGACCCCTCTCCGTCTCTCCCCGAAGGGGAAAGTGAATAAAACATTCTTTGGTTGCCGAAATATAACCGATAGGCGCATCGAACCAAACATAAAGTACTTTTCCTTCCGTGCCTTCCACCGGAACCGGAACTCCCCAGTCGAGATCGCGGGTAACGGCGCGTGGCTGCAGTCCACTGTCGATCCACGATTTGCACTGCCCGTACACATTGGGTTTCCATTCTTTGTGTCCTTCCAGAATCCATTCTTTCAGCCACGGTTCATATTCATCGAGCGGAAAATACCAGTGTTTGGTTTCCTTTAAAACCGGCTGATTTCCGCTAATCATTGAAGTTGGATTAATCAGTTCGGTCGGACTGAGCGAAGTTCCGCAGCTTTCGCACTGGTCGCCATATGCTTTTTCAAAACCACATTTCGGGCAGGTTCCAATGATGTAGCGGTCGGCCAGAAATTGTTTGTTTTCTTCATCGTAATATTGTTCCGAAGTTTTTTCAATAAACTTTCCGTTGTCATATAATTTTCTGAAAATTTCGGAAGCGGTTTCATGATGAATTTTTGAACACGTGCGTGAATAAACATCGAATGAAATTCCAAATTTCTGAAACGAATCTTTTATGATGTTGTGATATCGGTCAACAATATCCTGCGGCGTAACACCTTCATTTTTTGCTTTTAAAGTAATTGGTACACCATGTTCATCGGAACCGCCAATCAAAAAAACATCTTCATTTTTCAATCGAAGATAACGGGCATAAATATCGGCCGGAACATAAACTCCGGCCAGGTGACCGATATGAATCGGGCCGTTTGCATATGGAAGTGCAGTAGTAATCAGTGTACGTTTGAAATTATTCATTATAACTTGTTGATTTTCTTGTATACTTCAAATTCAGGGATGCAAAGATAAATAAAAGACGCATCAAATCACAAGTTCCAAATTTCAATTGAATACCGAAATTTAAAATATAAAGTAAAATACTGGTTGCCTTCAAATCGAATATTTTTTGTTGAATGATTTTTGAGTTTTGGAGCTTTTCAGGTTACATTCGCAGAAATTAAATTTCATGACACAATTTTCACACGCGATTTTCGACCTTGACGGAACGCTTACAGACAATACACAAGGCATTAAAAACTCAGTTCGGTACGCGTTGCAAAAAATGCATTTCGATACATATTCCTGATGAAATTCCCGATCAATTTATTGGGCCGCCTTTGCAATGGGGTTTTAGTAATTTATTTGGGATGAATGAGCGGAATACAGAATTGTCGGTTGAATATTTCCGGGAATATTACAGTGAAAACGGCTGGCATGAAAATGTTCCGTATCCGGGAATTTCGGAATTGCTGGAAGAACTTTATTTCACCGGGAAAAAAATGTATATCGCAACTTCGAAACTGGAAAAATTTGCGGTGAAAATTATGGAGCATTTTGAGTTCGATAAATACATTATCCAATTAATTGGCGCCGATTACAGCGGATTAAAGGCCACCAAATCGCTTATAATTTCCAACTTACTGGAGATGCAAACACTTTCTCCGTCAAAGGAAATTGTAATGATTGGCGATACAGTTTTCGATATTTTAGGTGCAAAGGAAAACGGATTGGCGACCATTGCAGTTGGCTATGGTTTTGGAAAAGAAGAAGAATTAAAAAGCGCCAAGCCTGATTATTTTGTTGAAAGTGTTGAAGAGTTGTATGAACTACTGATTTCATAAAAAAATAGCAATACGTTTGGCTATTTTTGTAACTTACCGTCAAAAATCTGCGATGAATACTCCACCATACCTTAATGCAGGCTCAAAAATCCGCATTGTTTCTCCGGCCGGAAAAACGGACGAAAAATATGTATTGCCTGCTGTGCAATGGTTGGAAAATCGGAGTTATAAAGTTGAAATGGGCAAATATATTTTTGAACGGCATTTTCAGTTTGCAGGCACCGATGAACAGCGTTTGGAAGATTTACAAGCCGCATTGGACGATCCGGAAACCAATGCCATTTTTTGTTCCCGTGGAGGTTATGGAACAGTGCGAATAATCAATCATCTTGATTTTTCAGAATTTAAAAAACATCCGAAATGGCTGGTTGGATTTAGCGATATAACCGTATTGCATTCGTGTATAAATGGATTGGGCTTTGCAACAATTCACGGTGTAATGCCGCGACATTTTTTTGATAAAGAGGGAAAAACGTCGGAAAATCTGACTTCTTTAATGCAACTGTTGACAGGTAAAAAAGCAGATTATACATTTTCTGATTCTGTGAGCAACCATCCGGGGAAAATGGCTGGCGAACTGGTGGGCGGAAATT
Organism: uncultured Prolixibacteraceae bacterium; assembly: GCA_963821855.1. Taxonomy (GTDB): domain Bacteria; phylum Bacteroidota; class Bacteroidia; order Bacteroidales; family Prolixibacteraceae; genus Draconibacterium. Next base: position 49,747 of record CAWGFJ010000006.1, read on the forward strand.
TGTCAATTATTACAAGTCTTCTGGGAACAAAATATGAACTGAACACATCGGGAAAAATCCTTTTCCTGGAAGATATCGATGAATTTTTATATCACAGCGATCGAATGATGCACCAACTGAAACTGGCTGAAAAGCTTGATGATCTGGCCGGAATGGTAATTGGCGATTTCACCCACATGAAGGATAACGAATCGCCATTCGGGAAAAATATCCACGAAATTATTCTGGAAGCTGTTCAGGAATTTAACTATCCTGTGGCATTTGGTTTTCCCGGAGGACATGAGAAAAAAAATCTCGCGCTTGTTTTCGGTCAGGCCTGGGAACTCGAAGTATCAAAAAAAAATGCTAACTTAAAGCTACTTTAAACTTTTCCCGAAGAGATATTTAGGCAGAACTTTTAACCCGTGAGAACAGAACTTTGAACTTGACACTTTACACTTTTCCCGTAGGGATGCCTTCGGCAGAACTTTGAACTTGACACTTTAAACTAAAATGGCTACACAGAAAGAAATAGGTGAATTAGGCGAAAAACTGGCACAAATACATATTGCAAAACTGGGGTATGAAATTCTTGCAACCAATTGGCATCACGGTCATCTGGAACTGGACATTGTTGCCCGTGATGTGGATGAACTGGTAGTTGTTGAAGTAAAAGCGCGTAGTGGCATCCGTTACGAACATCCGTCGGAAGCGATTACCAATGGCAAAATAAAACGAATAGTTGAGGCTACCGATGCTTATATTCAGGAAACCGATTGGAGAAACGAAACACGCTTTGATGTTATCACGGTTATCTTCTTTAATCAAAGGCATGAATTAGAACATTTTAAAGATGCATTTTATCCGACACTTTAAAATTTTGATTTTAATTTGATTCTACTATTTTTACCACCTAAAATTTGTACTATGAATATTGAAGAACTTCGCGAATATTGTCTTTCATTAAAGGGCGCTACTGAAGAATTCCCGTTTGGCGAATCGGTTCTGGTTTTCAAGGTTTCAGGAAAAATGTTTTGCCTTTCCGACCTTGAAGGCGGGTTTTCCATTGCTTTGAAAAATGATCCCGAACGAAATATTGAATTACGGGAAGAATATCCGGCAATAAAACCAGGCTACCACATGAATAAAAAACATTGGAACACGGTGGATGTCGACGGCTCATTTTCCGATGACATGTTGAAAAATCTTATCGATGAGTCGTATGATTTGGTGGTGTTGAAACTGACAAAGAAAGAAAAGACAGACCTAAAGAATTATTAAAAACTACTATGAGGGTTGTTGCATTGTTGCTGCTTTTTTCCGGATTTCTTGCCTTTACAGGGGTTGCCCAGGAAAATGAAGTTTTTATCATCGAAAAGGAAATTAAACATTTACCCGTCATCAGCCAGGGAAGTACAGGAACCTGCTGGAGTTTTGCAACCACCAGTTTTCTGGAATCGGAAATTATTCGAAAGGGATTTCCTGCGACCGATCTCTCAGAAATGTTTTTTGTTTATTTCACTTACGAAGAAAAAACGGAGCAATTTCTGCTTTATCACGGGCATAATAATTTCGGTGAAGGCGGACAGGCACACGATGTAATGAATGTGGTAAGCAAATATGGAATGTCGACCTATGAAGAATTTCCGGGTGCGAGAGTGGATGACAGGTACAATCATCGAAAACTCGTAAATACTTTGGATACAATTGTTGCCGGCTTAAATAAAAAAAGACAGGAATTCGACGCTTCCAATATTAGTACAATTGAACCCGTTTTACAGGAATATATCGGCAAAATTCCCCAAAAAATAAAAACCGAAGAAGGCAGGTTTTCTCCGGATGAATTTCCTGAAAAGGTTAAAATTAATCCCGATGATTATATTGAAATCAGTTCCTACACACATCACCCGTTTTACCAATCATTTGTTTTGGAGGTTCCGGACAACTGGGCTCATGGCTTATATTACAATCTGCCAATTGATGAACTTGTTGAAGTAATCAACTTCTCCCTCGATAATGGTTACACTGTTTGCTGGGATGGCGACACGAGTGAAAAAACATTCACCCATAAAAAAGGAAAAGCCGATGTACCAAAAGAACAAATCGGTAAAGTTGACCAGGAAATGCGACAGGAAACGTTTATGAACCGGACAACGACCGACGATCATTTAATGCATATTGTAGGGCTTTCGAAAGACGCTGAAGGCCGAAGATGTTACTACACAAAAAATTCGTGGGGCGCAAAAAGTAACGATTATGATGGCTATCTGCATTTAACCGAAGATTATGTAAGGCTAAAAACCATTGCTATTCTGGTACACAAAGATGCAGTTCCTGTAAATATCAGGGAAAAATTGAATTTGTAATGCGCGAGTTTCAATTATCGACAGAATACATCGAACTCATAAAATTGCTTAAACTTTTACGTATTGCCGAAAGTGGAGGACATGCCAAAATTCTTGTGGAAGAAGGCCGGGTTTTCTTAAACGGCCAAAAAGAATTTCGTAAACGTGCCAAATTACGGTCTGGCGATGAAATTCAAATATTTAACGAAAAAATTTTAATTCGCTAAGCAACCTTCTACATTAAAAATAAAGGCTCCGGTTTCCCAAAGCCTTTGCTATTTATTTTATTTTTCAATATGAACATCCATTTGAGGGAATGGAATATTCAGGCCTTCCTTATCGAAGGTTTTATACACTTTTTCCTGTAAATCGAAATAAATTCCCCAGTAATTTGTTGCTTCAGCCCAAACGCGAACAACGATATTCACCGAACTGTCGGCCAACTCGGTTAATGCAATAAACGGTTCAGGATCCTTTAAAATTCGTTCATCAGCATTAATTAGTTTCAACAATACTTTTTTGGCTTTGTCGTAATCGTCACCGTAAGCAATACCAAACACGAAATCAACTCTTCGCCGGGCTTCTGTCGAAAAATTAGTCATCGATGAAGTCGACAGCCCTCCGTTTGGAATAATTATCGTTTTATTATCGGGTGTTTTTAAAATCGTGTTAAAAATCTGAATCTCGTTTACGCTGCCCATATGGCCTTGTGCATCAATAAAATCGCCAACCTTAAACGGTTTGAATAACAGAATAATAACACCGCCGGCAAAATTTTGAAGCGTTCCGGATAATGCCATTCCAACAGCAAGTCCTGCTGCACCCAGAATGGCAATAAACGATGTCATTTCAACGCCAAGCATTCCAATAACACTAATAATCAGCATAATCTTCAGAAGTATTCCAATCATACTGTTTAGGAAACCGCGAAGTGACTTGTCCACATTTCTTCGTTCAAATGCTTTTTTTGTAGTTTTTTGAATAAGTTTAATTATCCACAGTCCGATTATAAGCGTCAGTATTGCGCCTATAAGTTTTGGTCCGTAAAAAAGCGCCAAATCATAAATTCTTTCGGAAAAGTTGTTGATTGAATCCATTTTAATTGTTTTAAAAATTATAGAAATTATCTACAAGGTAAGGCATTAAATGTTCAAATAAAAAAAGGATTAACCTGAATTAATCCTTTTAAATTTAATATAAACGAAGTATTTGCCCTTTTGATTTAAGCCGTTTTACATAAAAATTGGATGGTATCCTGAACATTGTCTAATCGAATCAATTCTTCATCCTGTATCGAAATATTAAATGTACCTTCCAGAAAATAGGTGAAAATAGTCCAGTCAACCATGTCGAATTGTAGATCCTCATTAAATGATGCATTTTCACTAATATCTTTCTTTTCAACACCGGTTTTGCGAAGCACGCGATACAGGTTTCTTCTGATCTTTCTGTCTTCCATCATTGCTGTTCTAATTATTTTTTATCTCCATTTAAAAAATCGAACAAACGATTATATTATTCAAATATATGAACATTTACACGAAATGATAATGCATTAACACAATTTAACCCAAAAAAATAATATAAATTTATCTTTATATGACAGCATAAATTTGGAAAGGTTGCAAACTAAATTGTAGCAATATCGGACTTCAAGCAACTATATATTTCGAGGTTGTAAAACCTGTCGGAATGTAATTCTCCTTCTCTTTCAATACCTTCAAAAGTAAATCCGAGCCGTTTTGGAATTGCAGCGCTTTTGTCATTACCAACGGCAACTTTTATTTGAATGCGGTTGAGTTTTAACTTGTTGAATCCATATTGAATTAACTTTTTGGTGCAGGCGGTTACAATTCCTTTTCCCTGCATTTTTTCTGAAAGCCAATAGCCAATTTCAGACTTTTTATTTATCCAGTCGATTTCGTTAAAGCCGATTAAACCTGCAAAAGATTCATTATACCAGATACTGTATATTTCATTCTTTCTGAATTTTGAATCGTTGGTAACACTTTGAAGGAATTTTTCGGTATCCGAAACCTGGTTTGTATATTCCACAAACGGCAGCCATGTTTTTAGGTAGTCGCGTTCGCTGTCGAGCGTGGCGAAAATTTCCTGTGCCATAGAAAGTTTTACCTTTTCGAGCCGGATTGAATCATTTACCCGAATGTGTTCCATTTTTGCCGATAGAATTTAAATTGAACAAAAAAACCTGCTGATTAAATGAATCGGTTTGTTCGCAGGAAATTAACAGCGAATCGTTTCCCCAAAAACAGATTCCTTCGGTTTGAGCCCGATATATCGAATCCATTTCAATATGGATTTTTTCGCCACCGAATAAACTATCTGCTTTTATTTGGGTAAATATCCAGAGAAACGGAGTGAAATCTTCGTATCCAAGTAAAGCCAGCTTCGTTTTGTCAGGACTGATATCGGCGCCGGTAACCAAACCCTGAACCTTAAAAGAATCGACCGCACTTACTTTGTACGTACCTTTTTTCTCAGGAATTCGATAAACCGATGTCGTTTTTGTACTCCTGTTTTTTGTGAAAATATACAGCGAATTATCCAACTCTGTTAACGACTCACAATCGTATGGCGTTTTATAATGGTTAAAACCAAATTCTTTTTGCTCCTTGTATCGAAATTCAATTTCCTTTGAATGTACTTTTTGTTTTTCCTTTTTGCCGATATCCTTTTTCCTGACGATATAAATTTTCTGGTTTTTCCGCATGCCAAAGTTATTCCCGAAATCACCTATATATATGTTCTTTTCATCCTGCGCAATATCTTCCCAATCATCGTTTTCAGCGTCTTCAACCTCCACTTCTTTTTGAATTTTTCCTGAAAAATCGAATCCGTAAATCACGTTTTCGCCACCGCTGTCGTTTATGGTCCAAAGTAATCCATCCCAGATAATAAGGCCGGAATTTTCGTCTAATTCATTGGGAAGTGAAGGGATAAATTGTACAGGATTTAATTGAAGAGCAGCAATATCTTCAGGAAACACAGTGTGGATTTTTTTTCTCTTACTGTGCATTGAACACGAAATAAAGATGATTATAATACAGACAATAAACAGAATTTTCTTCATCTTCTTATCTTTACCCGAAATTTTAAAATCAGGTCAAATTAAATAAATTTTATACGAATGAAGAAGTTTGTTGTTTTTATTGCAGTTGTAATGTTATTGACAGGTGTTTCGTGTGGCGGAAACGGTAAGCAATATAGCGGTACAATTGTTTCGATAAAGACTGATTTAGGTGAAATTAAAGTAAGGCTTTACGATGAAACACCGCTTCACAAAAACAATTTTCTAAAGTTGGCGAATGAAGGTTTTTATAACGGTTTGATATTTCACCGCGTAATGAAAAACTTTATGATTCAAGGCGGAGATCCGGATTCGAAAGTTGCTAAGGGAGATTTAAGGTTAGGTGGCGAAGGATTGAATTACACTGTACCTGCTGAAATAAAACCAAATTTGTATCACAAAAAAGGAGCTTTGGCAGCAGCGCGAAAAGGCGGGCCGGCGAATCCGGAAAAGCGGTCGAGTGCATCTCAGTTTTATATTGTTCAGGGTGAAGTTTACAGGCCTGGCCAATTGGATACGCTGGTGATGAGAATAAATGATCAGCGAAAAAAATTAATGATTCGTGAAAATCTGGAAGCCGAAAGAAAACGTTTAAACGAATTTAAAGAAAAAAACGACCGCGAAAGCTTTAACATGGCTGTAGCTGATGTAGTTGAAAGAGTGGACAGCATTTATGAAGCTGATTATAAATATGTGCTTTCCGATGAACAACGAAGAGATTACACCACAATTGGCGGCTATCCTTCGCTCGATGGTGAATATACGGTTTTTGGCGAGGTTGTTGAAGGACTGGATGTGGTCGATAAAATTGCTGAAGTGGAAACCGACATCAATAATAAGCCTAAACAGGATATTCATATGAAACTTGAAGAGGTAAAATAGAAATGGGTCGTACTGTTTTAATAGTTTTTGTATTTATAGCATTTGTATTTCATTGTTTTTCACAGTCGGCAACGGTTTTAATTTCCACCAATCTGGGAGATATGAAATTCCGGTTATACGATGATACTCCCAAACACCACGATGCATTTATTGAATTGGCCGATGAAGGATATTACAACGGAACACTTTTTTACCGTGTTATCCAGGATTTTCTGATTCAGGGTGGTTCCAAAAGTTCAAAAGATGCGCCTCCGGGAAAAACAATCGGTTATGGTGATCCCGATAAAACAGTGGATGATGAAATTCTTTCGAATCATTTTCATAAAAAAGGCGCGCTTTGTGCACCTCGTCAGCCCGATGACATCAATCCGTTTAAACAATCCGATATTTCGCAGTTTTATATTGTAAAGGGAAGCGTGTATACCAACGGCGAACTCGATACTATGGAAATGGTGGTCAACCGTCCAATCAGGAATAAAATAATACAAAGTGTAATGACGCCCGAAGTAAGAGAAGAGCTCAAAACGCTAAAGGAAGAGAAAAAAGTAAAAGAATTCAGGGAACTGGCGCAGGAAATAAAAGATGAGATTGAAACTCAATACAATCTTAATCCCGGAACACTTGAGTTTTCTGAAGAACAGAGAAAAGCGTACACAACCATTGGCGGTTACCCCGATTTGGATGGAAAATATACGATTTTTGGCGAATGTATTTCTGGTTTCGATACTATTGATAAAATTGCCGCTTTACCAGTCGATAAAAATAACCGGCCATTTACAGACGTTAAAATTACGGTGAAAATTTTGTAGAATTAAAATGAATAAAATCTGGCTTTACATATTCGCCATCTTGTTTTTGTTTTCCTGCGAAACAAAGAATAAAAGCACAGAAAATGAAGAGGAACAGGAAAAATCAGCTCAAACAAACCAGCAACAAGAAGAAACCGGATGGGAAGATATAATGGCTGCAGTGGTAAAAATCGATTCGTACGATGGCGAACGTATTTTGGAATCGGGCCAGGGATTTTTTATTGCCGATAATCTTCTTGTAACCAAATATTCACTGGTGAGCAATGCAACCCGGATTCTATTTTCACCACTGGATGAGAAAACGAAGTATGAAACTTCAGATTATGTGGCTGTCGATCGGATCAACGACATAATAATCCTTCAATGTGATAATGTAAAACGTAAACCGATTGAATTATTTCCAGGCAAAGCGCCCAATTCCGCAAAGACGATTTACATTCTGCCTTCATCCGGAAAAACAATTCAGTTGTTTACCGGAAAAGTTTTGAATCTGGCAACTGTAAGAGGAACAAAACTATACCGCATAACCAACCGCGTTCGAAAATCGAATTTTGGAATGCCAATATTTGTAAGCAATAAAAAAGCGATTGGGCTTGCTTTTTCGGCTACCGTAAGTTACGAAATGCAAAGTTTTGCCGTTCCGTCCAACTTTATTGCATCGCTGCTTGAAAACAGAAATAAGGTTCCGGCTTCACTCGAATCGCTTCGTTCGAATACCAGCGAAGAAGTTGCGGCTGAAAACCGGAAAATAAAAGGACTGGTTCTGGAAACCGATATGGGTAACATCACCATCAGGTTATTTAATGAGACTCCGGAATACCGCGATAATTTTATAAAACTGGTAAAAGAGCATTTTTACGACAGTTTACTGATTCACCGTGTGATTAAAGATTTTGGCATTCAAAGTGGCGCTGCCGATTCGCGATATGCAGGCAAAGGCGATTTGGTTGGTTATAAAGGCCCGGGATATACGCTTCCGGCACATATTGTTCCCGGATTATTTCACAAACGTGGAATGATTGGCTCGCCACGAAAGCCTGATACAAGAAATGAACGGCGACGATCTGACGGCTCGCAGTTTTATATTGTTTCAGGCAGAAAATATTTTGATGCCGAACTGAATGACCTCGAAGAACAGAACAATTACAAATTTAGCGCAGCTCAGCGTGAAGCTTACAAAACCGTGGGTGGCGCTCCCCATTTGGACGGAACATACACCGTTTTTGGAGAAGTGATTTCAGGAATGGATGTAGTGGATAAAATTGTTCAGGTAGAAACCGATAATGAATGGCGGCCACTGGAAGATATCCGTCTGAAAAAAATCACAATTCTAAAATAAAACCAAAATCTCAGCTAATAACACCAATGAATAAAGGACAAATTTCGAATCTGCTTCGTAAACTCCGCTTAATTTATCTGCTCGATAGAGTTCGGTTTAATATCGAAAAATTCCGGAACAGGAATGTAAACCGGAAGTTTAAAAAGGAGAATCCCGATATTCCGCTTCCTCCTGATTACTTGATTTATGAATCGTTTCAGATTAATTACACCAAATATTTCACTGAAAGCTGCGATACAGCAAAAGAGATTGCAGGTTACATTCAGAAACACATTCAGCTAAAAAGTAAAAAGATTCTCGATTGGGGTTGCGGCCCGGGACGAGTCATCAGGCATTTGCCTGAAGTTATAGGAAATAGCTGCGCTTATTTCGGAACCGATTATAATGAAAAGTCGATTGAGTGGTGTTCGAAAAATCTTCCCGGAATTGAATTCAACAGAAATTCACTCGAAGCAGATTTGCCATACAATGACAACTTTTTTGATGTCATATACGGGATTTCCATTTTTACGCACCTTTCAAAGCAATTGCATTTCGATTGGTTCAACGAACTGTTGCGTGTTTTAAAGCCTGGTGGCATTATGTTTCTTACCACCCAGGGATATAATTACAGGGCAAAACTTTTACAATCCGAACTGGAGAAATTCGACCGTGGTGAAGTGGTAATTCGCGGAAATGTAAAAGAAGGCCATCGCACTTACTCGGCGTTTCAGCCCAAAGATTTTATGTTACAATTATTTGAACATGTGGAAATTCTGGAACATATCGAAACCGAACCGGGAAATAAATCGTGGTTACCACAGGACATTTGGATGGTGAGAAAATAGTTGTAAGTTATTTACTAAATTTAGGTCATAATTTGCGGTTAAATGAAAATAGTTGAAAAAACACTGGCGAAAATAGAATCATGTTTGGAAACTAATTCTTATCAATCAATTGAAACAGATAAAATTGAGTTAAAAGACTTGTCTGGTGGTAGTGGTTGGAGGGAGTTGTATAAAACAGTTTGTGCTTTTTTAAATACCCAGGGGGGTATCATTATTCTTGGCATTAGGGAAAATAATATCAAAACGGAATATAAATTTAGTGGGTTTAGTATAAGTAATGAAGACAAATTGAAAGAATTGCCAAAACAATTTACTTCAGATAATCATCATTCACTTGATCTTACCGAGTTTGTTAGACCTGATTTATTTGAAATACGTGATTTTTTACATGGGCAAGTTTGCATTATCTACATAGAGAAACTTCCGGAGGATAAAAAATTCGTATTATATAATGGTTCTGCATATGAAAGAAAATTAACCGGTGATCATAAAATAAAAGAAGCTGAAATAGAAAGACAAAAAGAACTGCGTGCAGAATTAGAATTAGCCAGGGAGCTGAGAGTCGTAAAAGATACTTCATTTGATAATTTGGATATTGATAAATTGAACGATTTTATTCAACGCCTAAATCAGGGGATGAAAGTTGAAACATTAAAAGCAGATATAAATTCTGCTCATTCTTTTCTGGAAAGAAAAAAATTTGTGCTCGGTGGAAAACCTACACTTTTAGGGATGCTGGTTTGTGGTGAAAATTTATACGATTTCATTGGAGGCCGATGCCAGGTTGACGGATTTGTAGAAAGCCCAATACAAATTGCCGGGAATAAAAAAATATTTAAGGATAATATCATTCCACTTTTAGAAAGCTGTATTGGCTTTGTTTACACAAATATTTCAACTGGAATTGCTACCGAAAAAGGAGGGACTACAACCTTTGAATATCCTGAAAGATTAATTAGAGAAACAGTTAATAATGCATTGGCACACAGAGATTACAGCGTTGAGAAGTTTGTTAATATTACAATTAAACCAGGGAGACATATAGAAATTCGAAATCCGGGAAAATTCAGGCAGGAACAACTTTTGAGAATTAATGGCGACATACCGATAAGAAGGATAATTCCAATTCCAAAAGCTCATAATCCAAGACTGGCAGATGTTTTAAAATCTTTTGATCGTTGGGAAGGTAAAGGATGGGGAATGTCGTCTTTAACTAATATGACTTTGGAAAATGAGGTTGACTTGCCCTATTATATTCTCTATGCAGAACAGGACGTCGGGTTAATTATTCCCCGTGGAAAAGTTTTAGATGAAGAAGCGGAATCGTGGTTGAATAGTTTTGGCGGGTTTATATTCAGACAAACTAATGGAAGAGAGCTTTCTGAAGAACAAAAAACAGCTCTTGCATACTTTTACAAGTCTGAGAGATTAAATAATAATGAAAAATACACAATTGCACTGACTCCTGATAATAATCATTTTTCAGTGATCAGTGATCTTGAAAAATGGGAACTTATCAGAAAACATCCTCAAAGTCCGGAATTATATCCGACTTATATTGTAAATAGGATACTTGTTAAATCTGATTTCACAGATGAATTAAGGCAGATATTTGGTGGAGCGTTTGATAGTCTGGGAGTTCTATATAAGGATACTTTAAATGCTATTTTTCATCTAAATGAGTTTGGCAAAAACCTGTTAAACATTAATGCTGCCCAGGTTGGAGATTTTCTATTTTTCAAAAATAACAGAAAGGTTGAAAACGTAAAAGATTATAATGATTATAAGAGGAAAGTAAGAAACGTAATTAGTATTTTAACAAATAAAAATTTTTTAATAAAATCTGAAGGAAGCCGTCCAAGTTATAGTATCAATAAAGGTTATAAAAGAATTCCATCACTTTTCGATTAACAGTTTAATAAATTTTAAAACATTTGGGTGATTTCAATTCCATTTTTCAGCCAATAAGTTTTTAATCCGGCTTCCCTTGCACCAACAATATTCTTTTCCAAATCGTCGATGAACAGCGATTCCTGTGGATTTATTCCCGCAAGTTCAATTACTTTTTTATACGAATTCAAATCCGGTTTTCGCTCATGAATTTCATGCGAATAATAGTCTTTCACAAAAAGCGAAGGAAAATCAATACCGTGTTGCTGTTTAAATTCAGCATGTAATTTTGAAATGTGAATCTGGTTGGTATTGCTGAAAAGGTAAACATTGTAATTTTTATTTAATCGTTGCAGCATTTCAACACGGTTGGCAGGAATATCCAGAATCATGGCTGTCCATGCATCATCAATTTGCCGGTCGGTTAGCGCAGGGTTATTTAAAATTTGTTTGACCCTGGCTCTGAATTCTTCAGGAGTTACTTTTCCGACTTCAAGCTCATAAAAGACCGGATCGGAATATGCCTGTTTCCGGTCTAAAACGTCTTTTTGTAATCCCATCTTTTGAAATGCTTTAATCGACGCATCAAAATCGAGGTTAAGCAAAACTTTTCCCAAATCAAAAATGATGTTTTTTATATTTGTAGTATTAATCTTCATTTGATTTAAATTTTGGAAGTGCTAATATAAAAATTAATCGTAGCGCAGATGAAAATTCAAGGTCAACATTATCATACAATCTGGTTAAAAGAAGATGACCAAAGCGTTGTTCAGGTTATCGATCAGCGAAAATTGCCGTTTTTAGTTCGAGATTTTTGAGCTCAAAACAGTTGAAGATGCCTTTTTTGCCATCCGTGAAATGGTTGTTCGGGGTGCGCCGTTAATTGGAATTACTGCGGCGTTTGGAATGTACCTGGCGCTTTTTGAGTTTAATAACGGGAACCTGAAAGTATTCTTAACAAAAAAAGCAGATCATTTAAAATCATCGCGGCCAACCGCTGTGAACCTTGCTTTTGCTGTAGACGAAATGCTGAGTTTTATTCTCTCAAACCGTAATGATGAAAAAATTATTGAAAGAACGCTTGGTAAGGCAAACGAACTCAAGGAAAAGGAAATTGGAATACAGCGAAAAAATTGGCGATTTTGGTGCAGAAGTGATTGAGGAGATTTACCGAAAGAAAAAGGCAACAGTAAATATATTAACCCATTGCAATGCAGGCTGGCTGGCATGCATCGATTGGGGAACAGCAACAGCGCCAATTTATAAGGCGCATCAAAATGGAATTCCGGTGCATGTTTGGGTGGATGAAACCCGGCCACGAAACCAGGGCGCACGACTCACGGCATTCGAATTGGCTGAGGAGAATATTCCGCATACCGTGATTACCGACAATACCGGAGGCCATTTGATGCAACACGGAATGGTGGATTTGGTGATTGTCGGCAGCGACAGGACCACTTCAACAGGCGATGTAGCGAATAAAATCGGAACTTATTTAAAAGCTCTTGCTGCAAAAGACAACAAAATTCCGTTTTATGTGGCATTGCCTTCCTCGAGCATCGATTGGGAAATGAAAGACGGGATAATGGAAATTCCGATTGAAGAACGCGATTCAGCAGAGGTATCAGAAATTGAAGGCTGGACCGGGAAAAAAATACGCCAGGTTCGTTTAATTTCAGAGAAAAGCAACGCTGCCAATTATGGTTTTGATGTTACTCCTGCAAGGTTGGTAACCGGATTAATTACCGAACGAGGAATTTGTAAAGCAAACAAGGAGAGCATATTGAAATTGTTTCCGGAGAGAGGAAAATTGGGGATATAAAAATACAGATATAGAATTGAAAAAAATCGCAATTATAGGTGGTTCAGGATTTGAAGATCCGGCAATTTTAAAAAATCCGGGTGAGGTAGAAATTGAAACTCCACATGGAAAACCCTCTTCAAGCTTTAAAACCGGCAAAATTAAAGGTGTTGAAGTCGCAATTCTTTCACGTCATGGAAGAGATCATTCCATTCCTCCAACGCAGGTAAATAACCGTGCAAATATTTGGGCAATTCGCGAATTGGGCTGTACACATATTCTGGCAACAACAGCTTGCGGAAGTTTGCGTGAAGAAATAAAACGCGGAGATTTGGTAATATCTCGATCAGTTTATCGATTTTACCCGCCATCGTGCTATTACCTTTTTCGATTCTTTTCAAAACGGAGAGTTAAAACACACACCAATGGCCGATCCTTTTAATAAACACCTTAGTTCGAAATTGATTCAAAAAGCAACTGAATTAAATCTGAGTTTTCATTCGAAAGGAACCGTTGTAACCATTGAAGGGCCTCGTTTTTCAACCCGCGCCGAATCAAATATGTTTAGGCTTTGGGGTGCCGATGTAATTAATATGTCGATTGCGCCGGAATGTATTTTAGCAAACGAAATTGGAATTCCGTATGCTGCGATTGCATTAAGTACCGATTATGATTGCTGGAAAACGGATGAAGAGCCGGTAACATGGGAAGAAGTTTTAAAAGTATTCAATCAGAATGTAGAGAAATGTCATTCGCTTGCTGAACAATACAATACCTTCAGTTTAGAAAAGTTTAACATATAAATGTTTCTTGAACATAATCGAATTCTATTTTTGGCACAACAATTGTAAAAGATGTTACAACTGTTTCAAAGCCATGAAACAAAGTTTATAACCGTTCAGTTAGTTCTACATATTTTCAGCCTTAAAGACTAAATTCCCGGCGGCATCAAATAGATGCCGCTTTTTTTATTTGATTGGCTTTTTAAAGATAATCGTATACCTTTATTAAATTCCTGATAAATAAATATCATTTTGATAATGAACAGAAGAAAATTCAGCAAAACAATGGTTAACAGCAAGCGCCGGAATTGCAATGTATCCTGGTTTGGCGAAATCATAAGTCGATAATAAAACAAACATACGTTTGGGTGGTCCTGTATTTAAAAAATATAGTAGTCCGGAAGAATGGATTGAAGCACTGCAGAAACTGAATTACAGAGCAGCATATTGTCCGGTTCGATTGGGCTGCAAAAGCTGATGAAATTAATGCATAAAAACTGCAGCACAAAAAGCAGATATCGTAATTTCTGAAGTTGGTGCCTGGAGCAATCCAATCGATCCGGATGAAACAAAAAGCAAAGCTGCAATTGAAAAATGCATTAATTCATTGGTTCTTGCCGATGAAATTGGAGCCAATTGCTGCGTAAATATCAGTGGCTCGCGGAATCCTGAAAAATGGGATGGTCCACATAAAGATAACCTCACTCCTGAAACTTTTGATTTGATTGTGGAAACTACCCGAAAAATAATAGATTCAGTAAAACCCAAAAACACATTCTTTACCATAGAAACCATGCCCTGGGCTTATCCCGATTCAGTGGAATCATACGTAAAGCTCATAAAAGCTATCGACAGAAAACAATTGGGTGTTCATTTCGATCCTGTAAATCTGGTCATCAGTCCGCAGGTTTATTATAACAATGGTGAAATGATAAAAGAATCGTTTAAGAAATTGGGATCGCTAATAAAAAGTTGCCATGCCAAAGATATTATCTTGCGTGACGATGAGTTAACTTTACATATGCCGGAAATTCGCGCCGGTTTGGGAAATTTGAATTACGCGGTTTATCTTAACGAACTGTCAACAAGATGAATTCATGTACCATTAATGCTTGAACATTTAAATACTGAAGAGGAATACAAACAAGCTGCCGGATATATCAGAAAAGTGGGAAAAGAAAATAACATTTTTCTTTAACAGTTGGTACAACGAATTCAAATTGAAATTAAATTTGTTCATTTAAATGTGAGAAGAATAATTTCAATAATAATTTAAAACAGAAACGCCATGTCAAAATCACAAGATGCAAAGAAAAACGTGAAGAAAGAACCGTTAAAAAGTGCAAAAGAAAAAAAAGCCGAAAAGCGGGAAAAGAAATTAAAAAAGTATTAAATGTTAAATAAAAGGAAGATATATATCATTGTATTTGCAAGTATGATAAATTTTTCCGAACGACTAATTTATCCGGGATTTTCTTCCTTTTCTTTCTTGTTTCTTTTACTGTTGGGTTGTACAAAGGAAAGGCCTGCAAAGCCTAACGTTATTTTTGTTTTTGCCGATCAGTGGCGTGCCCAGGATTTGGGATATATGGGCAATTCGCTGGTAAAAACTCCAACTATCGACAAACTGGCAACACAAAGCGTTGTTTTTACGAATGCGGTTTCCGGATGTCCGGTTTGTTGTCCTTTCCGTGCAAGCCTCATAACGGGTCAGTATCCGCTAACTCATGGCGTATTTTATAATGATAAGCCATTAAATTCTGAAGCAAATTCCATCGGCAAAATTTATAAAAACGCTGGTTACGAAACCGGTTATATTGGGAAGTGGCATTTAAACGGCCATCAACCGGGTGAAGAGACATTTGAAGCCCGACTGAAATATATTCCAAAGGAACGCCGGCAAGGATTCGATTTTTGGCAAGTGCTGGAATGTACGCACGATTACAATAATTCGTTTTATTACGAAGGAGATTCTCCTGAACGTAAAACCTGGCCTGAATATGATGCAATTGCGCAAACAAAATCTGCTGTCAGTTATATTTCAGAAAAAGCCAAAGGCAGACAAGCCATTCTTGCTGATGCTTTCCTGGGGGCCGCCACATGCGCCATATAATACAGCTCCTGAAAAATACAGGGCAATGTTTTCGCCCGATCAAATTGAAGTTCGTGCAAATGTACCTGATGAATTACGGGAAAAAGCGAGGAATGATATCGCCGGTTATTATGCGCACATGGCTGCACTCGACGATTGTATGAAACAACTTCTCGACGAAATTGAGTATTCGGGAATTGAGGAAAATACCATTTTTGTTTTTACCTCCGACCATGGCGACATGTTGTATTCGCATGGAAATGTGAAAAAGCAACAACCCTGGGATGAATCTATAAAAGTTCCGTTTTTGCTCCGGTTTCCCGGGAAATTTGGAACCAGTCAGAAAATCATTGAAACACCTATAAATACGCCTGATATTTTACCAACTTTGTTAGGTTTATCCGGCATTCAAATTCCGGAATCTATTCAGGGAAACGATTATTCCAGAGTTATTTCGGGAGAAGAGAAACCAAAACACGAAGGTGTTTTAATTCAGTGCCCTGTGCCTTTCCATCAATGGAATTATGAAAAAGGCGGCAGGGAATACCGTGGAATTCGAACGGAGCGCTTTACCTATGTTCGCGACTTAAATGGTCCGTGGCTTTTGTACGATAATTTTATCGATCCCTACCAAATGAGTAATTTGCTTGGCACCGATGAATATATTTTTATTCAGTCTGATTTGGAAAACCAGTTGCAAAAACTTCTCGAAGAAACCAACGACGATTTTCTTCCTGCAAATGAATACATGAAAATGTGGAATTATACGTGGGACAGAAACGACAGCATTAAAAACAGGAGAAACAGAATCGAAAATATTTTATTCATAACATCAATCGAATCAGAATAAAATTATCAGAATTCTATTTCCCTGCAAAATGCCGAAAAGACATAAAATTTTAAGTGTCTTGTGGCGTTCACTAACCATTTCCTTCATATTTGAAAGAAACTTTTAGCTTGGTACGATAGTACATTATTTTTCCTTCGTTTATGTGCATGTCCATTTGTACCACTTCAGCTATTCTGAGATCGCGTAACGATTTTGAAGCTAAGCTGATGGCATTTTGCGCTGCTTTTTCCCATGAGTCAGGACTACTGCCAACTAATTCAATTACTTTGTAAACACTTTCTGGCATAATTCTTATTTTTTAGTTATTAATTAAAAATTGTCTTCTTCTACGTGAGTTTTAAGGATTTGTTTTTGTGTTGAATAAATAAATTGAATAAAGTATATTCGCCTTCCTAATAGAGATAAAATGAATTTTCAGGAAATACTGGAGCAACGGCAGAGCGTTCGGAAATACCAGGACAAACCGGTTGAACGCGAAAAAATTGAAGAACTAATCCATGCAGTTCATGTGGCGCCATCGGCATGTAACTCGCAGCCCTGGAAATTGATTATTGTTGACGATCCTGAATTGAAAAATGAAGTTGCAAAGGCCACGTTCAGTACCGCAATTTCGTTTAACAAGTTTGCCACAGGAGCGCCGGTTATTGCAGTTTTAATTTTGGAGAAAGCAAAACTGATTGCACAAATTGGCGGCAAAGTAAAAGACCAGGAATATGCACAGTATGACATTGGAATTGCAGCGGCTCATTTTTGTCTGAAAGCAACTGAACTTGGCCTCGGAACCTGTATTCTCGGCTGGTTTGATGAAAAGAAAATTAAACGGCTTTTAACTATTCCTGAAAAACGCAAAATTGGATTATTAATTACTCTGGGTTATCCGCCTGAAGAATATAAAGTTCGCAGTAAAATTCGCAAGCCCGTTTCAGAAATTTGTGCTTTCAATAAATATCAATAAAAAATCGGCTCAAATCAGAGGTTTTTCAATCTTTATTTTTTCTTTTTCAGTTTTAAAGAAGAAGATAAAAAATAGCGTAACAACAAGTGCGATTGCTGCCGGCACTAACATCAGGCTTTTCCAGTTGTGGCCGATAACCATCGATGCATCGTTTACAATTTGTGCGCTTTGTAGTTCCCAGCCGCTAAGATTTGTGCCAATAAGCCATCCTAATCCGTAGGTAAGAAATGTTATCAATCCCTGGAAACTGGCGCGCATGTTAGCAGGTGCTTTTTTATCGACATATATTTGAACGGTAACATAGAAAAAGTCGTAACAAATGCCATGAAGAAAAATTCCAAGGTAGAAAAACCAGATTAGTTCGGCATTATTTCCGAATGCAAATAGAATATAACGTATTACCCAGGCGACCATTCCCATTAAAAGCATTCGTTTTACACCCAGACGAATAAAAATCAGTGGCATAAGAATCATAAAAAGAACTTCCGACATTTGGCCAATAGACATTATTCCGGCCACATTTTTTATGCCTGCTTCGTTCATCGACATATTGGTGTACTGAAAATACATGGCGAACGGAATTGAAATTAACAGTGTTGAAATAATCAGAATGGCAAACGATCTTTCTTTCATCATCTTCAGAGCATCGAGGCCCAAAACGGAAGCGACACTTACTTTTCCTTCTTTTCGCTGAGGTGGAGTATCGGGCATAGTAAAACTGAAAAGTCCAAGAATAAGGCTGGCTGCTGCAGCCATTATCATCGGTATATTGGTATTCTCGATTTTCAATGCGCTGGCAGCAAGTCCGGAGACAACCCAGCCAATTGTTCCCAACACTCTTATTCGCGGAAATTGCCTGCCCGCATCGCTAACATGATGCAATGCAATGGTACTTGCCAAGGCAACGGTGGGCATATAGCATATCATAAATGCAAGCATTATCCAGAAAAAAATGCCTGGTTCGGTGATTTGGGAAGCTGCGAAAATAAGCACTCCACCAACTAAATGCAGAATTCCGGTGAGTTTTTGCGCAGAGAAATACCGGTCGGCAATTAAGCTTACAAAAAACGCCGAAATGATGGAGCCCCACGCCAGAGTGCTGAAAACCGCTCCTACCTGTTCTCCCTGAAAACCAATGGTTGTGAGATAATTACCCAATGGTACAAACCACACTCCCCAGATAAAAAACTCGAGAAACATCATAAACGAAAGCTGAAAAGTTAGTTTTGGTTTCATAGGTCTTTGGATTTTTTTATGCCAAAAATTGTTTAAGGTAGTTTCTGCTGGTTAAAATAGCACTTTTTACATCTTCTTCCGAACCTTCAAAAGCTTTGTCTTCCACTTCAATACAAACCGGTCCACGATATTTTACCGAAGTTAATGCCGAGAAAAATCCGCGCCAGTCAACATCTCCCAATCCCGGAATTTTCGGTGAATGATATTCAAGCGGATATGCCATTATTCCAACCACATTTAGTTTATCGCGATTAACTTTTACATCTTTTAAATGGATGTGAAACAGCTTTTCTTTAAAGTCATAAATTGGCTGAATTTCATCCATTTGCTGCCACACCAAATGAGATGGATCGTAATTTAATCCGAAGTTCGGGCTTGGAATAATTTCAAAAAGTTGCCGCCAGATAGCAGGAGTGGTCGCCAGGTTTTTACCACCGGGCCATTCATCGCGGGTAAACAGCATCGGGCAGTTTTCGATACCAATTTTAATATTTTGTTCTTCTGCAAATTTTATAATATTGGGCCACACCTTGGAAAATTTCTCCAGGTTTTCCTCAACACTTTTTTTCGGATCGCGGCCAACAAAAGTATTTACCACCGGAATACCCAGTTTTGCAGCAGCAAGAATAACTTTTTTAATATGGGCAATGGAAAAATCAGCTTGCGATGGATTAGAATCAAGTGGATTTGGATAGTAACCCAAGCCCGAAATATATATCTTGTTTCTTTTAAGCGTCTCTTCTATTTCAGCAATTTTTTTATCCTCGAGTTCTTCTACATTAATATGAGTTACACCAGCATAACGGCGTTCGGCTTTGCCCACCGGCCAACACATCATTTCCACACATTTAAAATGGTTGTCTGAAGCAAATTCAACAACTTCGTCGAAATTTTTTTCCGCCAGAATGGCGCTAACAAATCCTAAGTCTAACATGGTTTTTATGGTTTTTTTTTATCGAATTATACTTTTACCCAGCATTCCTTTTCCTTGCTTTCCAGAATTCTTTCGCATAGAATCAATTCCCTAATCCGTCATCAAATGTTGGGAATTTCGCACCTTCCATTGTTCTTTTCCGAATATTTTCATAAACCTCTTTAAACATCTGCTTTGAAGTATCAGGAAATCCTTCGTTGTGTCCGCCCGGGAAAGAAATCAAGCGCTGCACTTTCTTTTTCGAAAAGGGATGGATCGCGAAGTAAAACCTGGTTAGGCGCATCCCGTTTCCCAATCCATAATTCGTTTGGCGATTCTGAATTCCATGCAAAAGTTTGTTTCGCACCTGAAATTTCCAGGCTCAATCGGTTTTTTCTTCCGGCATCCACCTGACTAACCGTAATCACGCCTTTATTTCCATTATCAAATCGAAGCAAAACTGTGGCATAATCTTCCGTAGAAATCGGGACATCGGCATAATCTTCGGGTTGAAGCATTTTCCCGGTAAAGTTTCCACAGGTTTTAGCGGTTTTTTGCGCACCGGATGAATGGTTTTAAAATCGGCAAAAACCTCCACGATTTTCACTCCTGAAATATATTCCAGCAAATCCATTAAATGCGAACCAATATCAGCCACTGCTTTCGATTTTCCCGAAAGTTCGGGCTCCAGCCGCCAGTTGTAATCAGTCGCATAAAACAACCAGTCCTGCAAATAGGAACCAATGATGGAATAGACATCTCCAAGTTCACTTTTTTCGCGCATTATTTTCATCTGGCGAACCAGCGGATAATAACGAATATTAAAATGTACGGCATGAATCAATCCCTTATGTTTTGCAAGTTTCACCAACTCTTCACCTTCGGCAATTGTTGTAGCCAGCGGCTTTTCACAAACTACATGTTTTCCCGTCAGTAACGCAGCTTTAGCCATTTCAAAATGCAGAAAATTGGGTGTGCAGATGTGCACGCAATCAATATCTTCTTTTAGCAGATCTTCGAAATTATCATAGAATTTTTGAACTCCCAGTTGCTTTGCTTTTTCCTCTGCAAGTTCTTTTGACGTTTCCGAAATTGCGACAACTTCAATTCCGGGAATTCTTCTTAGTGCTTCAATATGCGCCGGACCAATAAATCCAAGACCGGCAACACCAACTTTTATTTTTTTCATTTTTGTATTTGCAATGTTCTTTTATTTTGGACTTTAAAAAACAGACTTCCCGCCAAGCGATCTCTACGGGAGACTCCTCTCAGTCTGACTGGCACCGTTCTATTTCGTTCCGCCTGACTGTCACCCTGAGCGGAGTCGAAGGGTGATACAATAGGTTTATCAAAAAATTAAAAACGAAGATTTCGTAAAAACTCTCCACTCGATTTCAGGCAACCAATTCCGTCAGGTTCATTATCACGTTCAACCATATAATGCCCAATTCCTTGTTTTTGTGCTTCTTTAAAAATCGGGCCGAAATCGATTATTCCTGAACCCGGACAGATAAAATCCTGTTCCGGTCCGGGAGCCATGTCTTTTACATGAAGAACCTTGATTCTTCCAGGATATTTCTTTAGCATTTCCAAAGGATCGCCTCCGCCTTTTTTTACCCAGTAAATATCCATTTCACAGTTCACCGTTTTTGGGTCAGTATTTTTCATCAGGTAATCAAATGGCAGTCCTTCTTCCATTTCGGTAAATTCTTTGTTGTGATTATGCCACAATAATTTCAATCCGTTTTGTTTTACTTTTGAGCCAAGTTTGTTTAGCATTTCCACCGACTTTTTACAATCTTCAAGTTTGAACGGGCCACCAGTGTACCACGGCCAGTAAACCACAGCATACTGAATCCCCATTTCGTTCAGGTCGTCGAACGATTTTTTCAATTGGTCGTCATCCGCTTTGAAATCGATTCCGCCAGCTATAGGTTTTATTCCAATTTTTTTACAATAATTTGAAAATTCCTTTGGGGATGAAGCATAATTGCTACCACCTTCGATTTCTGTGAATCCAAATTCCGCGGCTTTTTTTAATGTTCCTTTCCAATCGGCTTCTAATGCTTCACCTGCAATACCGGAGATAAAACCAAAGTTTTTCAGTTTACTTTTTCCTTCTGCAGCCTTAAGTAAAAACGGAGCGGTTGTTAAAATTCCTGCGGTTGCAAATGCGCTTGTTTTAATAAAATTTCTGCGTGTATTCATATAAATTTCTGATATTACGATTATCTCTTTATATCAACTTTAATTTCTCGCTACGTATTCAAGATGCTGAAACAAGTTCAGCATGACGTGCGCTATCTGCAAAATAGCATATCTGCCTTGCCTTAAACTTCCGGTAGTTTCCATGGAGCGCGATATTCCGGTGTAATCAGGTCGTTTGCCTTGTTGTTGTTGGTGAACCGGTTGTTTTTATCGTCCCACTCCAAAACTGTTGCTCCCACTCGCGCTGCAATATTCGGAATATGTGCGTGTAAAGCAGCGGCTCTTCCAACTTCGGGAGGGCATGAAGTTTTCTCCCTTGTTTTAATGCATTCCAGAAAATTATCGACATGAAACCGATGTGCATCATGACTTTTATCGTAGCTCACCTCTTCCGTTTTTGGCGCATTCTTTTGGTCATCCCATTCAGGGAACAAATGATATTTATTGCGGTTGGCGACGATTGTACCTTTTTCCCCGATAAATTCAACTCCGTAAGGTGTATCGTACGGACCTTGCTGTGTTCCGGCTGTCATGTCCCAGTTGATGACATAATCGTCTTTTGGAAAAATCACATTCATGGTGTCGAAAGTTTCGCGTGCCATTTTTTGCTTCGAAAGATTGGAAGCATAGGTAATCACTGTTTTTGGCGCTTCGGCTTTACCTCCGGCCCACATTCCCATATCGAGCAGGTGCACTCCCCAATCCGACATTAGGCCACCTCCGTAATCCCAGTAATGTCGCCAGCTTCCATGGAAACGCGCCGTATTAAACGGACGTTTTGGTGCCGGCCCCAACCAAAAATCGTAATCTACCCCGGCAGGAACCGGGCCATCCGGAACGGGAACCGTTCCCAAACCATAATTAAAGTTGGCCCAAATGTTTACTTTGCGAAGTGTCCCGATTTCGCCGTTTCGGATCAAATTAATGGAATCGATAAATGTTTTGTTGTCACGTTGCTGTTGGCCAACCTGAACGACACGATTGTAGCGCTTAGCAGCTTTTACCATAATGTTGCACTCGCCAATGGTATTTGCCATCGGTTTTTCCACGTACACATCTTTCCCTGCCTGGCAAGCTGAAACCATTATCAAACAATGCCAGTGATCGGGCGTGCCGATTATTACCGAATCAATGTCTTTTCGGTCTAAAACTTTACGAAAATCGTGATAAGGTTCCGGTGTCTGGTTGTAATCGCTTTTTATTGTAGTCAGCCTCTCTTTTAACACATTTTCATCGATATCACAAAGGGCGACACAGTTTACCAGCCCGGTGTCGAAATGATGTTTTAAAATACCAAAGCCCATGTTCCGGGTACCGATTAAAGCCACATTTATTTTGTCGCTGGGAGCAATTTCCGATGACCAAACCTTTGATGGAATAACAGATGCTGCACCGATACCCGAAGCAGCAACCACTGATTTCTTCAGAAAGTTTCTTCTTGATGGATTCATAAGTAGATTCTTGTTGGTTTAATGAATGGCAATTTACAAAATTCATTCTCAAAAACAGGATTTGAAGAAAACAAATCTCGTTAGCTATGGTTATAAAATTGCCAGTAAATTATTGAAGAATTTTAAATTAAATACGATGAGCAATAATCCTGTAATTGTTGAAGAAACTTTTTCAGTTTCGGCAGGAAAAATCTGGAACGCCATTACCGACAAAAATGAAATGAAAAACTGGTATTTCGATTTGGAAGAATTCAGACCCGAAGTTGGTTTTGAATTTCGTTTTTGGGGAGGCCCGGAAGATGGAACAAAATATCTGCATATTTGCGAAATCACCGATGTGGAATCACAAAAGTTGCTGGCTTACAACTGGCGATATGATGGCTATCCCGGACTAACCAATGTGCGGTTTGAAATTACGGAAATTTCTTCTTCTGAAACCAAACTGAAATTATCGCATGCCGGACTGGAATCTTTTCCGGCTGATAATCCTGATTTTGCCAGAAGTAATTTTGAAGAAGGATGGGATGCTATTATACAGACTTCTTTGAAGAATTACCTTGAACAATCATAATTCGAATACTGGTAAACCGCTTTGCATATAGATCGGGGCAATGCTGAAAGTGCATTTATAGAACATCATACATGTATCGAAATCATTCAGATCCGAATCAAAATAAAATATGACAAATATCATGTTTTTGACATGCTTTTTGTGCGTACTTTGTATTGTAATTCTTTAAAGAATTATGGATTGGGGTGTCCCCGGTCGGCATTAAGCTTGATAATATCAAGCTTTTGTTTTTTTTATGGGAATACCTTTAATCCGTAAATTTTCCCTTTCTTCGAATAAAACTTTTCCAATAAAATGTCATAAGCCGGATTCGCCCTATCTGGATCAATGATATGTCTTGATATTGGATAAGCCAATAGATCCGATAATTGTAATCCGTTTATATTCTTTTTTTTATCGTAAAAGTTTCCTTTAAAACCATAATTGATAATTCTTTCTCCTTTTACGAAATAAGTACCAACATCTTTTAATAAACCAATATGTCGGGCTAATTTGGCATCTTCTTTTCTTCCTCTTTTTTCAATAATAATATCCAGTTTTTTTGCATCACCCAAAGAATCCAAACAAAAAACAGTTCTTTCAATTATAAAAGAAAGTGAAACCTCATAAACGTCATCTTTCAACTTTCCGTATTTTTTAATAAATAGGTCTTTCTTTATCCCAGCCGCAATTATTCTGTATTCAAGTTCTTTAACTAATTTGTTTATACTATTATAAAAATGCTTTTTCAATCTTAAATCAAACAATGCAGAAAATTCCTTTTCACATTTTCTAATATCTCTTGAATGAAAAATCACTTTGCGTTCTCCCCAAATTTCCTTTTTTAATTTATTAAACTGCTTGTCCAACATATTATAAGATTCTTCAGAGATTAAAACTCCGCATAGTACGAATACAGGAAATCCCGGGTCTATATTTCTTAAACCATGATCTCCGCTTTCATCCAAAAAAAGATAATAATTCAACTTAATTATATTTTACCTTCACAGTCCGTACCCCAAACACAGGCCCTGCACGATGCCCCTCATGCGGCAGAAATTTCACCATTATTTTGTTTTTACCGGAAATCAGACTTTCAGGTATTTCATAAGTAACATCGATAAATTCTCCCGGCTTTTTCCCTGAAATATTTTCGGTTGCGATTTTGGTATTTTCAACCAGAATATCAAATGTTTTACTTCCTGTGTAACCACCCCAGTATTCCACGACTAAATTTGCAGGCTCGTTTTTATTTACTTTCATTTCGCAGGTAAACCAACCTTCACGATCCACTTCTCGGAATTTACGGTTTTTATTTTCGCCCGTCCAGCTTTTTAAATCTTTGAAATTATGGTCGCGTTCAGGCTGCATTTCACCCGGCTGGAAAAAATCGATAGTTGCGGCTTCCAGCTTTTTCTTTTCTTCCAATTTCCGCAGATATTCTATTTGATGTTGTTCCCAGCCTTTTTCATCAAACATATCGAAATACACCGAATAGCTTCGATCGTAGATAGAGAAGAAAGGTTCAAAAACCACATCTTTGGGCTTACCAACATTCTCAGAAACAAAAGTATTGATCTTCCCATCCGCTGGTTTTAACCAGTTATTTGGATTTCTGTTTTCGGTCATGATTACCGGTACAAACATCGGGTCGTAACGGTTAGGATCGTTTTCGTCGCCCAAATCTCCCGCCAAAACCAGCGGTCCATAAAATACGGCTACACGGTTAGTATCATCCGGCATCGTTTCCAAACGAAGCGAAAACGGAATATTCACTTCCACCACATCGCCATCTTTCCAGTATCTCCTGATTCCCACAAAACTTCCCGGTTTTTCTTTTATGTTTTTAGCTTCCCCATTAACTTTTATTTCAAGGCCGTTTTCAGCCCAGTGCGGATATCTGATTTTCAGCACTAAAGGAACCTGCGACTGACAGGTAAATTCAAGTTTAGTGCTTTGTTCATCAGGATATTTGGTGGTCTGTTTTACGAGTAACCCTTTTTCTTCCCAATACAATTCAGAAGCGATAAACTGGTTTACATACAATTCTTCGTTATTGTGAAAATAGATATTGGCTGCATATTTCGAATGGTTTTCCATTCCGGTTCCAATACAACAGGTAAACCATTCGGGATCCTGGAATTCCTTGTGCCCGCCCATTTCCAGCGACTGGTTGTACAGCACATGGCCGTCAACCGGATTTTGTGAGGACAGTATCTGGTTAAACATTGCACGTTCGTAAAAATCAGCAACTTCGGGCGAAGCTTCCCATTCAAACAGATGACGTGAAAGTTTCAGCATATTGTAAACATTGCAGGTTTCAGTGGTTTCGTTGCTCAAACGGTTTCGAAGTGTATCGGCAGGGCCGAAATATTCATGGTTTCCATGTCCCCCTGTTACATACGAATGATGGTGAACCACCGTATTCCAGAAAAATTCTGCAGTTTTTCTATCGGTTAAATCGCCGGTTAATTCATATCTGCGGGCAAGTCCAACCAATTTTGGAATTTGCGTGTTTCCGTGTTTTCCGGGAAGTATATCAATTCCTTTGGAAAGTGGATCGAGAATGGCTTTGTGATGAAAAATACGCGACATTTTCAAATACTTTTCATCATCGGTTTTGGCATATAATTCAGCCAGAGATTCATTGATTCCACCATGTTCGCAATTCAGCATTTTTTGAATTTGTTCCTCATTCAGACCAGAAACAATGGTATATAGCCAGTCGGCAAATTTCTTATTAATTTCCAGCGCCTTTTCATTTCCACATAAATCATAAGCTTCAAAAAGCCCGGCCATTACTTTGTGTTCGGTGTAAAAAGGCACCCAGATTCCGTTTAAGTCAAAACCCTGTGCGCGGATATCTCCTTTTGCAACCTCGTCTTCCAAAATCCTTTTACCATCCGGGAAAGCGCCGATATAGCCGTCGCCATCGGCTTGCTGACAGGTATCCAACTCACTGACGATATAATTTACCCTGTCCAAAAACTGCTGGTCGCCCGTGGTTTCGTACATCAATGACAATGCACTTAAATAATGTCCTAAACTGTGTCCGGCAATGGTCATTGCTTCCCATCCGCCATAAGGTTCTGCTTTAGCTTTTAGCCCGGCTTCTGTTCTGAATTTAGCCAGCAAACGGTCGGGTTCATAATTAAGCAATATTTGTTCGTTTAATTCAGTGGCATGAAGAAAAGGCCCGTCGAGTAATTTTACCTGTTTGATTTCGAAAGGCAAAACTTTGAACGTCACAACTTCCGGCCCGCCGGTTTTAATGGTTGCTTCTTTTTTGTTACACGAAAAAAAAGTTGCGATTATGCCGGCTGCTATCAGAAAGTTAAAGATCTTATTCATGGTTTTTTTGGCTATATAGTTGTTTGATTATTTTTCTTCCAGAATCCATGCGCTGGAACCCGGGTTATTCTCAGCATATTCTCTTCTGGCTTCCACTGCTTCAGCTTCGGTTTTGTATTTGCCAATTCCAATCATATAATAATTTCCACGTTTACCCATGTGGAATGGATTTAAACCCTTTGCCTTTAATTCGTTAAGATAAGTTTCGGCATTTTCTTCCTCTTTAAATCCGCCACCTACAAGGTAAAATTTTAATGAATCGGAAGGTGTTACTTCGATATTTTTCGACGCATCTTCACTTACTTTTGGTGAATCCTGAACCTGTTCCTCTGCCGGCATATTTTGTGTTGAATCGGTTAAAACCTGTTTCTGCTGAATTTCAGGAGTATTTTGTTCAGGTACAACAGTTTCCTTTTTAATGGGTGAACCGGATTCTTTCTTTTGATTTTTGTAGATAAAGAATCCAGCAACAATTATTGGAATCAAAACCAACAAAAACCACCATCCGCCTTTTTTCTTTCTTTCTTCCGGCTCTTCAGTTTGTGTTAATACCCGTTCCTTTTCAGGTCCGGGTGGCGATTCTGGTTTTTCCGGTTCTTCTATATTTTCTTCAAAAGTTACAGTTTCTTCTACCGGCTCTTCAATTTCAGCAGATTCGGTTTTCACTTTAGAAACCGGTTCAGATTCGATTGCCGCATTTTCGTCATTGGTTTGATTCGCTGTTTCCTCTTCTGCTTTAACTATGATTTCCGCGTTTTCTGTTACTTCTAATTCTTCCTTTATATCTTCATTTTCGATAACTTCCGAAATTCCTTCAGAAGCCTGCTCTGTTTCAACTACTGTTCCTTCTTCAATTTTTGCTTGTTCTTCCTGAACTTCGCTGGCAGATTCTTCAATGCTCGGTGTTTCAACTCCAACATTTTCCTGAACTTTTTCCGATTCATGAGTTTCCTCCTGAATGATTATTTCTTCGACTTCTTGCGGCTTTTCTTCAGATAATGCAACAGGCTCAAGGCCAAACGAATCGAGCAGTAGGTTTTCATCGTGTTCCGGCCTGAACTGAATTTCACTTTTTTCATTTAAAAATAAAACTCCGGTTTCCTTCAGGGTAACTTCTTCGCCTTTATCGAGCAGATAGATAATGTTTTCACGTTCTTTTTCGATAAAACGCAATGCATCGAAATGCGAAATCTTTTCCGTTTCGGCGATAAAGCCAACCAATAAACCATCGTTATTCCGAATCTGCCTGTTAAAAGTTATTTCCTTCGATGGCGGTTTTATTTCATTTTCATAGACTTCGGCAGGTTTGTAATTCGCAATAAATGCTCCAAACCCGGGGATAATTACAGTTTCATTCTCCCTCAGGAGTTCATGTATATACTTTTCAAATTTCACGTTTGATACAAGTTTTAAAAAGAATTGTAAAATTACAAAAACATCTTTTTTAAACTCTGAAATTACGATTTAAGTTTAAGTCAAAAGTAAATTGCCCGTTTTACTGATGTGCCGATTGCAAGTTTATTTTTCTACTTTTACAGTTCATAATATAAACACAAATGGCAAAAAAGGTATTGGTTACCGGCGGAACCGGTTACATTGGTTCTCACACGGTTGTCGAACTTCAGAATTCAGGATACAATGTTATTGTAGTTGACGACCTCTCGAATTCTGGTATCGACGTACTGGATAGCATCGAAAAAATAAGTGGTGTAAAACCAGCGTTCGAACAGTTCGATTTGGCCGATACGACAAAAACATCCGATTTTTTTAGCCGAAACCAGGATATTGCCGCCATTATCCATTTTGCCGCGTCGAAAGCAGTTGGAGAGTCGGTACAAATTCCATTGCACTATTACCGGAATAATTTGGTATCGTTGATTAATATTTTGGAATGCCAGTTAAAATACAATATCCCGAATGTTGTTTTTTCATCATCGTGCACGGTTTACGGTCAGCCTGATGTTTTGCCGGTTACAGAGCAAACTCCACGTAAAGATGCCGAATCACCTTACGGAAATACAAAACGCGTAAACGAAGATATTTTACGCGATGCCATTGCCGCAAATCCGCAACTGAAGGGAATTGCGCTTCGGTATTTTAATCCGATTGGCGCACATCCGACTTCATTAATTGGCGAGCTGCCACTTGGAGTTCCGCAAAATCTTGTGCCATTTATTACACAATCGGCTGCCGGAATTCGCGGTGAATTAAAAGTTTTTGGCGACGATTACGACACTCCTGATGGTTCAGCTGTTCGCGATTATATTAATGTGGTGGATTTGGCAAAGGCTCATGTTGTAGCTATTGACCGGTTGCTGGGTAAAAAAAACAAATCGAATTACGAAGTTTTTAACCTTGGGACTGGTGAAGGTCTATCGGTTCTTCAGGTCGTTAAAGGTTTTGAAAAAGCTACAGGTGTGAAACTCAATTATAAAATTGTGGAACGTCGTGCAGGCGATATTGAAAAAATATGGGCAGACACGACATATGCCAACGAGGAGCTTGGCTGGAAAGCTGAAAAAGGATTGGAAGAAACGTTGCTTTCGGCGTGGAACTGGGAGAAACGGGTGAGGGGAATTTGAAGAAAGTTGGCAGTGGCAGTGGTCAGTCGCAGTGTTCAGCCTGCCCGGATGAATGCATTTAGACGGGTCGCAGTCGCAGTCGCAGTCGCAGTGTTCAGTATTCAGTCTCAGTATTCAGTGTTCAGTGTTCAGTATTCAGTATTCAGATGCAGTTTTCAATTTCAACAAAATGATTCAAGTGTTGTTTTAGACATAAGTTTTAAGAAATTAAAAAATCAAAATATAACCAGATTAATCAGTAAAAATGAGAGAAAATATTAATTACGGGTGGCGCAGGATTCATCCTGTGAAATAATGGAAAATTTTTTTGAGAAATATTATTGGGTATATGTTCTTCAAAGTAAAAAGGATGGCAAAAATTATACTGGATATACTAAAAATTTGCCATTAAGATTTGAGGCTCATCAAAATGGGAAAGTACAATCTACCAAATCAAGAATCCCTTTTGAATTGATATATTGTGAAGCATGTTTAATGAAAGAAGATGCTTTAAAAAGAGAAAAGCACCTAAAAACTTATTATGGGAAAATGTTCCTGGGTAATCGCCTCAAATCTTATTTCACTGGACAAGTCAACACCACAAAAAATAATGAAGTAAAATGAATAAAATGAGAAAAATATTAATTACGGGTGGCGCAGGATTCATTGGGTCACATGTTGTCCGACTTTTTGTAGAGAAGTATCCCGATTATAAAATAGTTAATCTCGATAAGTTGACTTATGCCGGAAACCTGGCCAATTTAAAAGACATTGAAAACAAACCGAATTACAGTTTTGTAAAGGGCGATATTGTTGACGGTGATTTTATTCTGAACCTTTTTCAGGAAGAACAATTCGACGGAGTTATCCATTTAGCCGCTGAATCGCATGTCGATCGTTCAATTTCGAATCCAACAGAATTTGTATTTACCAATGTGATTGGAACAGTGAATTTGCTAAACGCTGCGAAACACATCTGGAAAGATAAAATGGAAGAAAAACGATTCTACCATATTTCAACCGATGAGGTTTATGGTTCGCTGGGTAAAGAAGGAATGTTCACCGAAGAAACAAAATACGATCCACACAGCCCGTATTCGGCTTCAAAAGCCAGCTCCGACCATTTTGTCCGGGCATATCTCGATACATTTGGTTTGCCAACTGTGATTTCAAATTGCTCCAATAATTATGGTTCGTACCAGTTTCCTGAAAAACTGATTCCGCTGTTTATTCATAACATAAAAAATAAGAAACCGCTTCCCGTCTACGGAAAAGGTGAAAACATTCGCGACTGGCTTTGGGTGGTCGATCATGCCCGGGCAATCGATGTTATTTACCACAAAGGAGAAATTGGCGAAACCTACAACATTGGCGGATTTAACGAATGGACCAACATTGATTTAATTCGTGTAATGTGCCGGAAAATGGATGAAAAACTGGGACGTGAAAAAGGCGAATCGGAAAAGCTGATAACTTACGTAAAAGACCGTGCCGGACACGATTTGCGTTACGCCATAGATGCTACAAAAATTAAGAATGAACTGGGTTGGGAACCTTCACTTCAGTTTGAAGAAGGAATTGAACTTACCATCGACTGGTACCTTAATAATACCGAATGGCTTGAAAATGTAACTTCAGGCGATTACCAGAAGTATTATGAGGAACAGTATGTGAAGAGGTAAAGAAGCCTCACCCCAACCCTCTCCGAAGGAGGGGAGAAAAAAAAGACAAAAAACGAAAATTGGGAAATACGGATAACAAAACGTAAATTGTTAAATCACTAAAAATAATACCTGTAGCTTATTGAAGGCATAATTGGAAACAAACTGAACGAATAAAGCTTTTTATTTCCTGCTTTATCTTTATCAAAATACAGATAATAAGTATTTAACCTGTTGTAAGCATTGTAGAGCCCAAGTGTCCAGATTCTTATTCCGTTTCTTTTTTTTTCTGATATATCCAGGCTGAAATCTAGTCGATGATAAGCGGGTGTTCTGTAATTATTTCGTTTATTGTAGACATGTACTTCGTCGTATAAATATTCAATAGTCCAGTTTGTTATAGTTTTCTCATTCCAATACATATAGACTATAAATGTTTGATGGAAGCGTTACTGCATTTCCGCTTGCGAACACCCATGAAGCTGACAATTGATATTTTTCGTTAAACTTGTGGCTCATAAATATTGAAAAATCGTGCCTCCTGTCGTATTTATAGGGAAACGGTTTTCCTGAGTTAAGCTCGTCAAACTGACGCAAGTTTTTCGATAAAGTATACGATATCCATCCCGTTGTAGCACCTTCTTTCTTTTGCAAAAGAAACTCTGAACCATAAACAGTCCCATTTCCGTTTTTAACTATCTTTTCTTTCCAATCCTCACCACCTGAGAAAAACGAAGCCCCGTTATCGAATTCAATTAAATGATTCATTTTTTTATAAAAGGCCTCAATGCTCCAATTCAACAGGATATTTGCGTGGTTCGATTTCACCTGCTATCCCAACGGCAAATTGTGATGATGTTTGAGGAGGTACTTCTTTTGTTGCAGGCACCCATAAATCGGTTGGCAGGCCTGCATCGTTATTGGACAAAAGATGAAACGATTGCATCATTCTTGAAAAAGAAGCCTTTATGGAATAATTTTCTGCAATTGAATAATTTGCGTTTATTCGTGGTTGAAGCGAGTAAAATGTATGTTTGTTTTCAGTTAAAGCGCTAAAATGTAAACCCACATTTAGCAGAAGGTTTTCAGTTAAAGTAAATTCGTCTTCTGAATATAAAAAAAGTTCTGTTGGTTTATTTTTTGGCGCCCCAAAAGTGGTATCGATGTCGCTGGCATTTGTGCCAACCTGGTAAATATTATTCATGGTTGGGGCAAACCGGTGTTTGGTAATGCCCCCGCCAAATTTTATCTGGTGATTGCTTTCATAATAGTCAAAATCGGTTTTGGCAATAAAATCGTTAATTGTCGATGAAAAATGATTTGACAAAGTGCCAACGGTATGTCCGGTTTGTTTTTCAATATTATCGATATCGGAGAATGAATGATAGAAAAAATTGGTATAACCAATCGTAAAGTTGCTGAATAACTTTGATGAATAGATGCGGTTCCAACGCAATGACATCGAATAATTTCCCCAGTTTAAATCATTTTTGCTTTTAAAGTTATAGGGATATTCGTCGCTTGTATCGGAGTCTTTTTGTTTAATAAGAATCCGGTCGCGCCCGAAATAGGTGCTGAAATACAAGCGGTTCTTCGCATTGAAAATATGGTTTATTTTTGCATTCATGTCATAAAGGGTATATCCTGCCGAGCCATCATCATTAAGAATCAGCTTTTGATAACCCCTTGTAAACACATCAAACAGGCTTCGTCGTACGGAAAACAGGAATGATGTTTTATCTTTTTTTAACGGCCCTTCAATTGAAAATTTGCTGCTGATTATGCCAACCGATACATTTCCGGCCACCTCCTTCATATTGCCCTCTTTCATCCGAATATCCATTATCGATGATAATCTTCCACCATACCGGGCAGGAAAACCGCCTTTATATAATTTGATATCTTTAATTACATCCGGATTAAAAACGGATACATAACCACCAATATGGTTTACATAATACAGGGGAATATCATCGAGAAGCATCAGGTTTTGGTCGGGGCTTCCGCCACGTACATAAATTCCGCTTGTGCCTTCCTTGCCTCCCTGTACACCCGGCATCAACTGGAAAGCCCTCATAACATCGGCCTCCCCCATGATTGCAGGAATTTGAAGCAACTGTTTAGCCGGTATTTTAAGCACACTCATCTCGGTATTGTTGAAAGTTTTTTGTTTGTGTGTTACAACAACCTCCGACAACTCAATCCCGCTTTCCAACTCAATATTTAAAATTAATTCTTTTTCACCCGGTTGAATTTGACATCCCTGCTGTTTATAGCCAACCATGCTGAATATTATGCTGGTGGTATGTTCTTTTAAAGAAATGCTGTAAAAGCCATAAGGGTTGGAAACCGTACCCTGCAGGCTGTTTATATCGTAAATATTTACACCGGGTAAGCGTTCTTTTGTGTTTTTATCCTCGATAAACCCACTAACAGTAATTTGTGAATAACAAACGGCATGAATAAAAAATAATAACGCCGGAAGTAAATATCTCATGATTTAACGCTCTTCGAGTTTGTAATACGTTTGGTTATATGCAGCAAAAATACCGTAACCGCCTTCCACATTGCTGTACATAGGCGTAGGGTCGCCAATAAGCGTCATAAATAAGGGTTCTTCAACCCTGTTGCCAATTTGCTGATTATTGCTGTGCCTGATCCAGCTTTTACAGTAATTGTAATAGGCAACGCTGGTTGTCCTCAATATGGCATACCTGTCTTCATAATCAGTCGGAACAAATTGATTTGTAGATTTTCCTCCTACTATGGCATTTAAGAATTTATTTTTCATCAGGTAGTTTGTGCCGTTAAAAAAATTGTCGGTAAATACGTAGGTAAAAACCCAGTAATCCAGTTCACTATCCGACCTCAAAACAGGGTCGGCAATAACAGGTTCTATCTGAAAATCAATATAAATAGTCATCATTGAAATATATTTGGAGAATACTGATATATAAAAAACAGTTCGTAAAAATTTTTTTCAGGAGGGTCGCTAATCGTAATTTCATAATCGTGGTGGGGGTCGCCATATTCATCATATGTGTTTCCAGAGGCATGAGAACCATAAATAATTTTTGTTCTTCGTGGCACTGTATCGGTAGCGCTAATGGCCGGGTACCCTTCTGCTTTTGCTGTAATAGTGTAAACACTGTCCGGCCGGGGAAAAACTGTTTTCGATTTGTAGATGCCATTATTGTTGTATCCGAGTATCTCGACGAATTCCCCATTACAATACAACGAAATTGTTGCATTTTCAATTACCAGTATTTCATCTGACAATATTGTGTTTGTCCGGCTTAAATGCACCCAAATTAAACTGTCTGGACAAATAAGCCCGTTCAATACAAGTTTCTTTTCGATGTTGTTGTATTTGAAATCAATTTCCTTCGAACAGGAAAAGAGGAAAATTGCAAGGATGAAAAGAATAGTAGGTGTTTTCAAAATCAGTCATTTAAAAGTAGTGTTGATTGTATACTGTTAAACGCTATTCCTTTCCATAATATTTTACTTTGTATGTTAAAATTTTTACTACCAATTGTGCCGGTTAATTCTCAAAGAGTGATCATAAAGAAGGTAGTCCGTCATCATCCCAAGAACTTCCCAGTGCTATGCGGTTGAAACTACCGGGTAGCAATCTACCCCTATTGTTAAGATCATCTGTGCCGCACTCGGCATTTTGGTAATTGGTTCTCGCTTCAATTCTCGAAATATAGCCATCTAAGTCAACTGCTGAACCAGAGATTTTAATACAATATGCATGCCCGGCGGTAACTAAAATAGGTAAATCATTACTTGCATATCCACCAACTTTATTGACGAAAAAACCTGTACCTTTTATGTGTGTGGTTGTTTCCGGAGTACCATTGTCATCTTCATCAATATTACATACAAGCTCCAAATACACAACAGATTTTGCCTCATTCCGGTAATCCCCGTAGGTTTGACACTCAACATCTTTTTGGCAGTCTGAATATTGAGAAGAGCCCCAATATCCGCTTTTTAATCCCGGTTCATTGTAGGATGATTTTCCAGGATTTCCAAATCCCACAAATTCATAGGTAATCCATTTAATTTCAATATCTTCTTTATTCTTTAAAGAACCGGGCTCATAATACTCAATTATTAATTTATTCCCATAGACACATCCCGTTAACCCTTTTGTCTTATGCCTTTCCAATAAGTTTCCCTGGTAATAAACTTTTGGGGGTTGAACTATGGATACAGTCGTATCGACCGCAATCAATGAAATGTATGTTCCTTTTGGCAACCTGGGAATACCAAGATCAACACAAATACCCTTCGCAGAAACCCCCTCTATAGCATATCGCCACAATGTTCCATGTTGTAGTTTAATGCGCACACCATTTTCTTTTAAAGAAATTGGCTTAATATGGAGATTAATTCCACCTATAAAGCGATCTTCTAATTCTTTAATTGTCTTTCCATCGTTGTATTTCCTGCAGAGTGAGTCATTATTCATAAATGGAATAACATAACCGGGAACTTCATATGCTTCTATATCAGTTTTATATTCTTCAGCCGACGAAAATGGAATCATATTCCCCCATTTGTCGTAGACCAACTGTGCCTTTAGCTGCAAAGCCAAAAACACAACAATCGTTAGTAAAAATATCTGTTTCATAATTTTATTCTTCATAAGTTAATAAACCTTTTTTAGCCGCAAGTTTCAGCAAATTATCAATCTGTTCCTGTTGCTCTTTAACCGACTCAACCAATACCGGAATCAATCCAACATAGTCAACATACAAGTAGCCGTCCTTGTCTTCTTCAACCAATTCCGGGAATAAAGCTTTTACATCCTGCGCCAAAAAACCTAAACGCTTGCGGTTCTTATATTCAGTATTCTTCATTTGTTCAATATCTGCCTGTTCCTTTTCTGTTAATCCATTTACTGCGTTTTGTGGAATGGGAAGATAATAATTTTCCACTCCTGGTTTATTAATAAAACTCTGCAACTCGTCCCGGGAGCCTCCGGGTGTAAAGGGCCTGGTTGCTTTTTGCCCTTGCATTTATAGAAATGTACCTTCAAAATAATTCCACGAAAATGTCAGTTCCCCTCATTTAATATAAATAACCGAGTCTGGTATCCGGCAAAAATTCCTACACCGTTTTTAATATTGCTATAGACAATAACTGGTGGTGTATTTATTTCTTCGCGGTTAGAAACCTGAAGTAGAAAATCTTTTAAGAAATAATAATAATCGCTGCTTAAATCCATATATTCCAGCCAAAATTCCAAGTATGGCTGATACTCGCTTTTGGTTGCGCAATCAATTTCTACATCCTGTTGGTTTATCTGGTTCATCAATAGCGTAGTGAAATCATTGGGTGCCTGGTAGAAAATAGCTTGATCAGAAGAACATCCACTTAATTTCATCAGTGACTGCGGCCGGTAATTCAATTTACCGCAAACTGCAAATTCTTCAAATATTTTCTGAATAAAATACCAATAATTGAAATTTTCATTAGCTGTTAAAAGTTGCTGAACCATTTCAGTTACGTTATAACTATATAATGTTTGTCCTTCCAAAACTATTAGTTTATCCGCTATTACGTCCGGCAAATAATTGTTTTCTCTTATTTTTTCGATAACATCCCAGCTAATGCAATAGATATTATATCCTGTTGATGTATCAAAATACCTTCCCCTAATACCTGTATAAAATTGCCCGGAAAAGGAGGGTACAATTTTGAATTGGATTTTATTTTTCGAAAAATATTCCCAATTTTCGATGCTAGTAATCGGTGGCACATAGCTTTCAGCAGATATAGTCTTAAATCCATCCATATTTACCTCTAATTTGTAGGTTTCTCCCTGTATCGGTTTTTCTTCTGATTTATACCATCCTTTTACAGCATGATTTAGTTGAATCGCTTTGCCCAAACCATCCTCTACGGTAACTACTGCATTTTCAATTCCGGTATTTTGTGTTAAACTGTCGATATGATTTGTGAAATACACCCGCATAGACCAACTGCTATCGGGGGTGAAAAAGCAATTTACTGCAATTAGTTTTTCAACTTCAGGCGTTTTTAGTTCGAAATCCCGCAAGCATGATTGGAAAACCAAACCTGTAAAAGGCAGAAAGAACAGTAAAGCTATTATGTTTTTAATTTGAGTCATTTTATTCAATTATTAAGCGATAACTAACTGAAGGTAAAAATCCGAAAAAGGAAAAATTTTTGTATTCACCCGCTCCTTTTTCAGGAGTATGAAAAGCTTCATCGCGGATTTTATATGTCAGGAAAAAAGGATTGTTGCGATTATACAGGTTATATACCGAAATATTCCAAATGCGCTGTCCGAACTTTTTCTTTTTAGTGAAATTAATTCCGGCATCGAGTCGGTGGTAAACTGGCAAACGGTAATTATTCAGGCCACTGTAATAAACTGCTTTTCCCGGTGCACGCGGTGAATTATAAAGATGTAAATATTCCTCAAGCGTTCCTCCGTAACTCACATTTTTATATAAATCTTCGCCGTCATAAGCTGTTTCAGAAAGTGTAACGGGAGCGCCGGTTGCAAATACCCACGAAACTGAAACATCGATATTTTTAGATAATTGATGAACCACAACGATATTCAACCGGTGACGGGTATCGTAACGGAATGGAAAAGCTTTACCCCGGTTTAAATCGTCAAATTGCCTGAATGCCCAGGAAAGATTATAACCAATCCATCCAGTGCTTTTACCACTATTCTTTTTCATTAAAGTTTCCAATCCGTAGCTATAGCCTTTGCCACGGGTAACTTTATTTTCCCAGTTCTCATTGAGGTAAAAAAACGATTCGCCATTCCTGTAATTTAAAACTCCGTCCATAGTTTTCCAATAGATTTCAGAACTCATCTCCCATAACTGTTCTCTCGAATAATAGGCTCCAAATTCAAACTGGTGCGAAACAGCCGGGTTAAATGCTTTTACTGCCGGTACCCAAATGTCTACCGGATAACTCGCGCCATTATTAACCAGTAAATGCAACGGTTGTGTCATTTTTGAATATCCGGATTTAAACGACAATTCATTATTTATTATAAAATTTACAAGAACCCGTGGTTGCAGAGAAAACCGCTTAAAACCTTCTCCTGTGTAAAGTAATTCGTTAAATCCAATATTTGTAGAAAGTCTTTCCGTTAGCTGAATATGGTTTTCGGCATACACTGAAATTTCATTTGTTCTGATTTTCTCTCCGAAAAGAACCTTCCGTATTTGTTCCCCTCCTGTCATTTGATAACTGTTTTCGTATTTCCCCGGCAAATAATAATTAAACAGGGTTTTAGCCCCAAATTTCAAGGAATAAACCGATGAAAAATAGTAATCCAGGTCAATGGCTGCGCCGAGGTTTGCAATTGCCGAAACGTTTAAAAAACTTTCATCGAGGTGTATGGTGTCATAAACTGAAGCTTCATTTACAATATAATTATTTTCCAATCGATATTTGTATGTAGAATAGCTTAACGTGGCATTTGAAAAGAATTTGGGATTAAATATTTTGTTCCATCTGGCTGAAGCGGTAAGATTACCCCATCTATTGGAAAAATCTGTGTTATAATTGATATTTTCCTGGTATTCTTCCGTACCTGATGAAGCTTTTATGGTATTTTCCATTTTTTCACGAATAAATAAATGGTCGCTTCCAGTGTACGCACTAAAGTATATCCTGTCAGTTTTCGATAGAATAAAATTTACTTTGGCATTAAGATCGTAAAAATAATACCCGTTCCAGTTTTTTACTGTGGTTTCCTTGTCGTTATATACAAAAAGCCTCTTTATTGGGGTATAAAAAAAGGTCGGCGTAAGTTCTTCTAGCTGAAATGATGTACGAAGATTTCCCTTTTTTAAAAGGACCTTCTATAAGAAATTTTGCTGCGGTTGTGCCGATTGTAAGATCATATTTTGTATCATTCAGGCTCCCTTCTTTCATCCGGATATCCAACACCGATGACAATCGTCCGCCATACCGGGCAGGGAAACCACCTTTGTAAACATCCACGCTTTTAATGGCTTCAGGCGTAAATACCGAAAAGACACCCCACAAATGATTGACATTGTAAACAGGCACGCCATCGAGTAAAATCAGATTTTGTCCGCGATCGCCACCCCTGACGAATATCCCCGATGTACCTTCCCTTCCCTGCTGAATTCCTGGCAATAGTTGTAAGCTTTTTAAGATATCGTGTTCTCCAAATAATCCGGGAATATTTTCCAGTTCTTTGCCAGTTAAAAATATATTCCCGGTTGATCGGTTTATGGTATGTAATTCACTTGTTTTTGCATAAACTTCTACCTCTTCAAACAGATTACTGCTTTCAAGCAGAATATTAATTGTGGTATCATGTTTACAATGAAGCTCCAAATCTAAACTCTTGTAACCTACGTATGTTATCTCTAAATGAGCTAAATATTCTGAAATCTCAATACTAAAAAATCCGTATGGGTTTGTTAATGTTCCTCTCCTCAAATACTTTTCAATAATGTGTGCATTCACCAATGCCTCACCGCTATTTCTATCGGTAACAAATCCGCTAATTTGGATTTTTTGAGATGAAGAAGAATGATTCAGACCTAGTAAAAGAAACAATAAAACTGTTAACCTGTGAGCCTGTTTTGCAGAAAAGGATTTCAACATATTAAAAATATTGATATTATGCAAAAACGAATATTTCCCCGGGGGATATTTCCCGGGGAAATAATTATTTTAATACAAATCCTGATAGGTAATTGTCTTCCAAAAAATACAACTGGAACAACCATCTCCATGCATCCGATTGGATCTGAACGTGGATGTATAGCTATAGATCGTTAAATCGCTGACATTTGGATTCGTTGTTATGAAATATTGGTCCGCATAATACACGTAAACGGAATTACTTGTAGAACCAAAGCTTGTATTTGGTAATGTCCCATTGTATGTTTGAACAACTTGGTCATCAATCCATCCATCCCAATGTAGTGATTGATTATTCACCCAATATGAAGTTTTATCGCTTTTCCAAATACTATGATCATTATAATATTGTTTAAGTCTGAGAAAAAATTTATATCCACAGGAATAATATACAATTCCAGTATATGGATCAAAATGATGAACATAAGTAAATAAGATTCTCTCCAATGTGTAATCTAACCTTTTATATGGTGTCCATTCATAAGGATAATAGTTTGCCCATCTATAATCTGTGTATACAAATCCACCAACAAGAAAATCACTGGTAGATTTCAACATACTGGTATTTTCAAAAGGATCGAAGATTACAAGATTCTTCTTTGCAGACTTTTCAACTTTAGAATTTTTCTTAAGGTCGATTAATAATCCTTCGTCACCATCTAAAATCACGTATTCCTTAGTATCGGTAAATAAGTATATGGACTTTCCTATTTTCACTATTCCTTCAATATTTAACAAATCTCCCAATGATTTAGCAAAAAACTTTATTTCAATCTCATTTTGATTTATTATCAGATTTTTATAATTTCTTTGAATAAAAATCTTTCGTTGTTCTTCATTTGCGATTTTTGAAAATTCATCTTCTGCCATTAAGTAAAAAGTATTTGCAGAAACAAAACCGAGTGAATTTTCCCATTCATAAAACTCTTCATCATTCATTTTTTGAACTACCGCAAGCGTGCTGTCAAATATTTCTTGCGATTTAAAAACCAAATACCCGTTTTCAACATATACATCCGGTTTAACTACTTTCTGTAGTTGTGCGTCCGCCGATTGGAGGACCAGTTCATCTTTCTGGCAACCATTAAAAATGGTTAATACCATTGCTACCATAGCAAAAACAAATAATTTTTTCATTTCTTTGTTAAGTTTTTGGAATGGGAAGCTGAAACTTCCCACTCCGGGTTTATAATTAAAACTCTGCAACCCGGTTCTTTTAAAGGGCTGGGTTGCTTTTTGCCCTTGAGAATATAGTGAGTTTATACATGGTTTTCCACATATAATAATTCCCATAAATTTTGTATTTCCTAATCCCGTTTGAAAAATTATGTTAGCGACAGAGGTTTTTTACCTGGGCGTAACTCTTTCAAAGGTAATATCTTTTAAGAATAAAATACCCCCCCCCCCATACATTTTTATTGTAATTTAGAATGAATTGGAATAAGAGTATGTTCACCAATACAAATATAAAATTCTTAAAAAAGGACAAAGAGGTTATCATAAAAACAGGCATTTTTGAAAGCGATTTCAATCCTTCAATCCATCAGTCCTTCAAAATTTCCACAATGGATATTCGAGTTTGACAAAAACCTCCTGGTGCCTGACATTTACGTTATACCATTCGTTTTGGCTTACTTTAGTGCTTTTGTTTATATTTTGAAATCCGCGGTAATATTGAAGTGAAATCTTTAATTCGTTCCATTTATACCCAGCGCCAGCCTGCCAGTTAAACTCGGGTACTTTTTGCTCTCCCATAGTGAAAACTCCTTTGGTGTGTCCTTTTAACTGTTGGATTAATGTTACACCGCCAGTTAAAAAGAAATGTTGTCCAACACCCTGCTGAATATTAAACGGAACATTTAGCGATTGCCAGGTAACATCCAATTCCTTACCAAAATAATCATTCATTTTGGGACTTAAAAATGAATATTCCAAACCCAGAAATACACCTGTATTTTTTAAGAATGTGTATCCGAAAGAGAATCCCACGGCAGGCGATAAGGCATTATCAGGAAAATAATCATCAGGCAAACCTGTTTCATTTCCAGGAAAATAGTATCCAAACTTTGTATTTACATCCAATTCAAAACGCTTTTGTGCATAGCTTGTAAAACCTGCACCAAGTATCAAAAATATCAACACTAACTTTTTCATATAATTTATTTTTAAAAAACATATTTAAATCCGACCGAAGGGATTACCGGGAATAAGGAATACTGATATAATTTTTGCCCTTTAATGGTATTCTTAAAATAGTAATAGTAAGGATTTTGCCTGTTGTACAGATTGTAAACTCCAACATAAATGTTTCTTTCTGATTTTTTTAATTGCTTTTTGAAATTGAACCCAACATCAAGACGATGATATGGTGCGGTTTGAAAGTTATTCACACTTCCGTAATAATGGGCTTCGGGAAAACTAAGGTTGAAGTAATTGTCGCCGTTGAAAGTATTTTCGATTGCCGGAAATTTTTGAGTGGCCAATGTAACATAATTGCCGGATGCAAAAACCCAGTTTGCCGAGAACGATACTTTTTGTGAAATTTCAAGCGCATAAACCAGGTTAATTTCGTGCAACCTTCCATATTTAAAAGGGAAAAGACTGCCTGAGTTTATATTTTTAAACCGGCGGGTATCTTTCGACAAGGTATAACCCAGCCACCCGGTACTTTTACCTTTGTTCTTCTGCACAAGTATTTCAATTCCTTTGGAAAAGCCATGCCCCTGCATTTCAATTGCATCCTCCCAGTTTAGGGTATTGAAAACAGAATATCCGGGTTTATAATAAATAAGGTTGTCCATTTTTTTATAATAAGCTTCAACAGAAAGATTAATTGTTTCGATTTGTTTTGAAAATGCCATTGAGAATTGATCCGATCTTTCAGGGAGGATGGTAGATGAAGATGGAATCCAAAGGTCAACAGGCAATCCGCCGGAGTTGTTGGATAAAAGGTGGATGAATTGGTGGTTTGCCGAGTAGGAGGCTTTTAAATAAGCTTGACTTTGCAAATAGTAGCTGACAGAAATTCTTGGATCAAAAGATATTTGACTGATTTGTGGCCAATACATCGTGAAAATTCCCGGGGAAATATTTAAGCGTGGAGTAACATCCCAGTCTGTTTCTATGTAACCCTTAAATTCGAATTGGTTTAATTTGTTGATAAAAAGGGTGTCGCCATTTTGCGTATTATTTTCTTCTTTTGATTTTATTGCTGAAGGTACAAAT
Source organism: uncultured Prolixibacteraceae bacterium (assembly GCA_963821855.1). GTDB lineage: Bacteria > Bacteroidota > Bacteroidia > Bacteroidales > Prolixibacteraceae > Draconibacterium. The sequence continues at coordinate 93,230 of CAWGFJ010000006.1, forward strand.
TTATGCCATGTAGGTTCAATGCCTGCTTTAAAATGAAAATTAGTAAAAGAGCGGCTAATATTGGTCAGTACGGTTACATCACCTATTCTTGAACTGAACTCTCCAACCGATTTGTAGTTTTCGTCATCTGAATGTATAATTTCCCTGTTTTTGAATACACGGTAAAACTTAGTAAAATTTATTTCTGAAAAGGTTATCCAGTTTGATTTTGAAAAATGGTTCCACGTTATTGAACCTGCAATATTTCCCCAGTTATTATTCAATATACTTTCATAATAGGCATTGTCTTTTTCTTTAAAATGAAGTTTGTCCCTGCCTGAATAAAACATCATCCCGAATTTGTTTCTCGGATTTCGTTTGTAAGTAATTTTTGATGTAAGGTCGTAAAATGTATAGCTCGTAACATCTTTCCCATTTGACGCCATTGCATAAATGGGGCGCATAAATAAATCGAGGTTACACCTCCTTACCGAAAACATGGCGGAAAGTTTGTCCTCGATTATTGGCCCTTCAATAAAAATTTTAGATGAAAGTGTTCCAATCATAACTTCCCTGCTGGTTTTTTTTACATCTCCGTCTTTTAGCCTTATGTCGAGTACCGATGAAAGCCTGCCGCCATACCGGGGTGGGAAATATCCTTTGTACAGGGTTGCCCTTTTTATTGTATTTACATCGAAAACTGAAAGAAAACCGCCAATATGATTGACATAATACAAAGGGACATCATCGAGTAATGTCAGGTTTTGATCGGGAGTGCCGCCACGAACAAAAAACACGGATGTGCCTTCGTCCCCCATTTTAACACCGGGCATTAACTGCAAACTTTTCAGTAAATCGGGTTCTCCCGAAATTGTCGGCAGCTTTTTTAGCAGCGTTACAGGCATCTCAACTATCCCGGTTGATTTATTGATTAACGATTTTCCGGGAACGACAACTTCATCGATGGAAAAACCCGGAGATAAATACACCATTATCAGCGAATCTGTCGTAATATTTGTTATATGCGCTGTTTTGTATCCGGTATAGAAAACCTGAAGTTTAATCCCCGCACGTCCGTAGAAAGGCAAGCAAAAATAACCATTGTTGTCGGTAAATGTACCTTGCTGTGTTTGCGGCAAGTAAACCGAAGCTCCAATTAACGGTTCCCTGTTTTTTTCATCCAGGACCAATCCGCAAACCTGCTGTCCGTATCCTTTTATCGAAATAAAAATGGCGAAAAAAAGAAGTTTCCAAAAAACAAATTTTTGGATTTGTAAAGTTGTAAATAATGCAAGTGCCGTGTTCATCTTAGTTTTCGATTTCAGTACAAACTTTTATATCCTGCGAAAAGGCTGCAAAAATCCCTATGCCGCTGGAAACATTTGAATATAACTCGACAGGGTCGCCCTTAAAAAGATTGTAGACATTATCGCGTTGTGAGTTTTGGTTGTAGAAATGCGTGTTTAAGCTTTGTCTGTATTCATAGTAATTTTCACTGACATTTCTTAAAACGATAATAGGCACATCATACGAAGAAACAAAAATGTTTAAATCAAGCTTTTCTCCGTCGAACAACTCGTCGGTAAGAAGTATTGACCCCGGTGAGTTTGGATCGCTTTCATTGTCGAGGGTTATGACAAAACTGGTTATATTGAAAGTGAGATTGACAGAACTGTCCTTGCTTAAAACAATTATCTCGTAATAATTTTTTATGTCGGGTATATCGTTAAAAGATAGCGCTACTTTCCCGAATTTTGAACCATAAATATCTTCATAAACTGGGAACAAATACGTTGCTGAAAGAATCTCAACTTTTGATGGGACAATATCACTTGCTGTCAACAGAACTTCTTCATTGTTAGTTATAATAATTTTGTATTTTTCGTCTGACAGTACCTGAACTGGAACGGAATATTTGCCGGAATCCGATTTATTGCCAGACCATAGGAGCTCCTCATTTTTAAAGAATTCAATTTCTAATCCGTCAATAAAATCAAATGAATTCTCTGTAATTCTCAATGTTTGAAAAGCGAAAATATCTATGTGTTTATCTGGCGAAAACAGGCAATTGACTCCATATTCCGGATTACCATTTAGTGCATCAGTTTCAACTTGTTTTGTACAGGAAGTAAAACAGATGATTGACATACAAATGTAAAAAAACGCGCAAGCGTTAAATGCTTTGCGCGTTTTAAAAAGGTTACTAATATTCAACCGTTGCTTCAACATAAGCGTGTCCAAGTACATGCCAATAATAATCGGTTAGTGCAACATCATAAATGACCTTTAAATCTTCTTGATTAAAAGATCCTGTATCTCTTGTTCCATCTGTCATTATCGACATTATTGAGCCATAAGGATATATAGTTCCTGTAGAGATACTGCAAGAACTCTTATAATTAGAAGCACTAATGATCCTGGGATTTGGGTAATCATAAAATCCGGTAGTATTTTGAAACGTACCTTCCGGGTAATATTGATTGCCATAAGTGATTGAATAGTCCCAAGTCCCTGTGATATACATTGTTGTTGTGTTATATTTCCAGTTTCCCCAAATATTCTTCTTTTGGCTCTGGACCTCTACCCAATGTGTATAATTCCAAACTGTCCCATCTGCATAATACTTATACGAATTAAAGTTAATGCCAATTCGAATTCTTCGGTCATTACCAGTGTCGTATTCCCAACTGCCGTAGCTCACGGTCGTGCTTTTTAAAACCGGTGTCACTTCAATATCATCTGCAGTTTCGTGCATATTCAATAACTTTTGTTTTTCGTTAATATTACATCCTACCCACTTTTTCATAACATTAGCTGTATACATATACATTGTATTACCAACAACAACAATGCCCTCTTCATTTAATATTGATACTAAATATGGTGCACAGGTACTATAGTCATAAATTTTATCTCCAGTGCTTTCAACAATTTCATGAATCAACCCCTTTTTTAGATACTTTAAATAGATTTTTGAATGTTCAGGTGGAGAAACAATATTACTTAATTCCTCAGCGGTCATATTTTCATAGGGTGCGTCCAGCAATAATTCTGCATCAACAATGTCATTAAAAATAGATAGCTGAGAAACAAAATTATTTTTTCCTTCCCAGAATCTTCGTTCTTCCTCAGACATTTCCGCAATCATACCAAGCGTTTTACTCAATTGTTCCTCACTGGCAAAAACAATTAGTCCGTTTTCAACATACACATCCGGTTTAACTGCCACCTGCAGTTGTTCGTCCGCTACCTGAGGGACCAGTTCATCTTTCTGGCAACCATTAAAAATGGTTAATACCATTGCTACCATAGCAAAAACTAATAATTTTTTCATTTCTTTGTTAAGTTTTTGGAATGGGAAGCTGAAACTTCCCACTCCGGGTTTATAATTAAAACTCTGCAACCCGGTTCTTTTAAAGGGCTGGGTTGCTTTTTGCCCTTGAGTTTATAGTGAGTTTATACATGGTTTTCCACATATAATAATTCCCATAAATTTTGTCATTCCTAATCCCGTTTGAAAAATTATGTTAGCGACAGAGGTTTTTTACCTGGGCGTAACTTTTTCAAAAGTAATATCTTTTATTCATTGACTACCTCACTCCCCAGTATTCTGGCGTAATTTGGAATCAATTCAAACAAATGTATGTTCACCAATACAAATATAAAATTCTTAAAAAAGGACAAAGAGGTTATCATAAAAACAGGCATTTTTGATAGCGATTTCAATCCTTCAATCCATCAGTCCTTCAAAATTTCCACAACGGATACTCGAGTTTGACAAAAACCTCCTGGTGCCTGACATTTACGTTATACCATTCGTTTTGGCTTACTTTAGTGCTTTTGTTTATATTTTGAAATCCGCGGTAATATTGAAGTGAAATCTTTAATTCGTTCCATTTATACCCAGCGCCAGCCTGCCAGTTAAACTCGGGTACTTTTTGCTCTCCCATAGTGAAAACTCCTTTGGTGTGTCCTTTTAACTGTTGGATTAATGTTACACCGCCAGTTAAAAAGAAATGTTGTCCGACACCCTGCTGAATATTAAACGGAACATTTAGCGATTGCCAGGTAACATCCAATTCCTTACCAAAATAATCATTCATTTTGGGGCTTAAAAATGAATATTCCAAACCCAGAAATACACCTGTATTTTTTAAGAATGTGTATCCGAAAGAGAATCCCACGGCAGGCGATAAGGCATTATCAGGAAAATAATCATCAGTCAAACCTGTTTCATTTCCAGGAAAATAGTATCCAAACTTTGTATTTACATCCAATTCAAAACGCTTTTGTGCATAGCTTGTAAAACCTGCACCAAGTATCAAAAATATCAACACTAACTTTTTCATATAATTTATTTTTAAAAAACATATTTAAATCCGACCGAAGGAACAATCGGGAATAATGAAACTTGTTTAATTTTATCGCCACTTTTGTAATAATACCATGGGTTCATACGGTTGTAAACGTTGTATATCGAAAAGGTCCAAGTCACGCTTTTTTTATCGGTTTTTTGTTTTACTGAACTATATCCTAAATCGAGGTGGTGAAATGCAGGCATTTTATAATTGTTGGGATTGTCATAGGTTTGGCGAATATCTTCCCATGGTTGATGGTAATCGCCAAGTTCACGCCCCGGTGTAAGCAAACCTTCATATTCAGTATCCGGGATACTTAGATTATTCCCCGACTGCAAGGTAAAACCAACCGATACCGATTTTGTGTGATTAAAAGATTTGTTGAATGTGTATTCAGCTAAAAATGAAACATCGTGACGCCTGTCGTATTTAAACGGAAACCAGTTTCCATGATTTAACCCGCTAAATTTCCGCTCCGATTTTGACAATGTATAAGACAGCAACCCGGTAAACCGTCCAACATTTTTCTGTAACAAGAACTCGATACCATAAGCTTTTCCATCGCCAATCAAAACGTTTTCGTCCCAATTCGATTCTTTAGGATTGGTAAAGGAAACCCCCTCGTCAAAACGAACTACGTTTTCCATCCATTTGTAATAACCTTCTACTTCGAAAGTGAATGTACTTCCTAATTCCTGGGAAAACCCCAACACAATTTGCCGCGACTTTTCAGGGCCAACTTTATCGGTGGATGCAACCCATAAATCGGTAGGCATTCCCATTGACGAATTGGTAAGTAAATGAATATTCTGGCTCATTTCGGTATAAGAAGCGCTCACTAAGAAAGACGGAAATAATTTCAAACTTGTTGAAAATCGAGGCTGAAAGACGGCGTAATTTTTATTTTCGGTAAAATACCCGGAAAAACGCCCTCCAATATTTAGTTTCAGCTTTCCAAAATCAAAAGCATTCTCCATATATAAATCGATTTGGTTGGCATGTGCTTTATTCTGGTCGTTAAACAAAATATCCGAGTCGGTACTTTTTAACTGAATAATGTTTGGATTAAAATTCAAATGAGACAATTTACCTCCAAATCTCAGTGGTATATTTTGGAGAAGCATAGAAATCGAAATCAGATTTTAGACAGAAATCCTGAAGATCGGTAGAATTTTTATACAGCGCCTGGCTGTTTTCGTCTTTTGCTTTTCCCAGTTCAATATGCGAGAACCTGCTGTAATACAGCGACGAATTAGAAAATAATTTTGACGAGAAGATCCTGTTCCATCGCAATACCGAAGTTATATTTCCCCACTTATAGCGATAGGATGATTTTGACCCTTGCCCCTCATTCGTATTTGCAAACTGATTGTCTTTGCCCGAATAAATGCTCAGATAAACCCTGTTTTTTGGATTAAATATCCAGTTGGCTTTTGCATTAAAATCATAAAAGTAATACCCGAAATTGCCATTTTCACCAACCAGCTTTTGATAAGCCATCATGGGAAGGTCGAATAAAGTACGGCGAAAAGAGACGATAAATGCACTTGTATCTTTTTTAATCGGGGCTTCATAGGTAAACCTGCCTGCAATCGGACTAATAGAAATTACACCTCCATCTTCTTTCATATTTCCTTCTTTCATAGAAATATCGAGCACAGATGATAACCTTCCGCCGTATCGCGCAGGAATTCCTCCCTTTATACAAGTCCACATTTTTTATGGCATCGGTGTTAAACACAGAGAAAAAACCAAGCAAATGGTTTACGTTGTAAACCGGAACGCCATCTAATAGAATCAGGTTTTGGTCGCCACTGCCGCCCCGCACATTAAAACTTGCAGTATTTTCAGCTCCTTGTTTTATGCCGGGCATAAATTGCAAAGTTTTCAGGATATCCCGTTCTCCCAATATAACCGGAGTTGATTCGATCATTTGCATGCTAATCCGTGGTTGAGATAACCCGGTAAGTTCGGGATTGTCCTGCTTCAAATTCTTACCGGAAACCTTTACCTCTTTCAGTTCAACACCTTTTTTTAAAGTGATATTCAAAAACGTGTCGGAAGATAATTCCACGGTTCCTGTATATTCCTGAAATCCAATGAAACTAACAGCGAGATTACAAGATCCATTCTCAGCAGCTAAGCTGAAAAAGCCATAGTTGTTTGTAGTAGTTCCCGTTTGTGCAGTCGTGTTGTAAACCGTTGCCCCAATTAGCTGTTCACCACTTTTGCTATCGGTTACATATCCCGAGATGGTATATTTCTTTTGACTAACAGCAATCAATGATATTATTGCAAAAAGCAGTGTAAGAAGTTTGTTCATGGTTCGGGTTATAGTTTTACAGTTGTAGTAGCACACGAACCAAAAATCCCATATCCGTTTTCTATATTGGAGTAAATTTGAACAGGCTCGTAAAAAGGCAATTCCGAGTCTTCTTTCATTTTATTTATTATTGTTGTTTTTATATATTTATCGTAGTGTTCATCTGCATTTAAAAAATGTTGATAAAAAAAATCATGCTGGTTATTTACGACAAAATCGGGAATAATAAAATCCAACTCTTGCCCGTCATATCCTTCATCTGAAATTCGGATTTGCAGGAAGTAAGTAAACCCATATTTTGCTTCTGTATCGACACTCCTGTTAAAGGTATCTACAAAAGGTGCGTTTATAGCACGGGATCCACCTCCGTACATTACACCGCCAACAAGCCAGGAACCAAATATCCAATAATTATCTTTCCCCGGCTTATCAAATATTTTAACATTCAGGTTATACCTAATTCGGTTGTCGTATTCAGTGCTGCCAGTAGTATCTTTTAAATAACTAACATCGGGAGCTCCAGGAATCACAGTTGTTGCAATAACTGTTTTTTTATCAATCGATTCTGCAACTATTTTGTATAGTTTCCCTTTTGTCGGTTTTTTATTTAAAAGGTAGTTTCCGTTCCCGTAATCCGTCAATTCGCCAAACAAAATCCCTTCTTCATATAATTTCACGGTTGCATTTTCAACTGAAATAAAGTTATCTGAATCGTCTAACTTTTTTGACAAGGTAAGTTTTGCAGTTATTGTTGAGTCGGGATTAAGAATACAATTCAAACACAATTTAGGTGTGTGCCCGAAATCGAGGGTCACCTCTTTTTCACAAGAATAAATAATAATAATAAGAAAAACCAAAGGGATGGCGGTTTTTAAGTTCATTTAGTGTGAGTTTTAATCATTAGGAATCTTAAAAGTTTTTAATGGTGAATGTAAAAAATCATGTTCTAAACAAAAGTTAATGTAGAATAAAATTTTCTAAAATAATTCCGAGGAAAAGTTGGCTTGCTTTTTTTAGCGGGAATTTATTAAGGTTTCATAATTTATAATTTACCATTTATACGTAAACGAAACCGAAGGAATTACCGGGAACATGGTTATCTGTTTTAGTTTGTTGCCTTTTTTGTAGTAGTACCACGGATTTAAACGGTTATAAACATTATACACTGAAAAATTCCAGATAATGGTTTTTTCTGCACTTTGTTTTTCAATGTTATACGAAAGATTGAGATTGTGAAAGGCGGGCATTTTATAATTGTTAACTGAGTTAATCAAATTTCGGGTTGCAAACCATTCCGCATTATACCGTGAGTTTTCCATTAACGGTAGCGGAATTGCCTGGTAATCCTGCACCGCGAGCGTGATATATTTCCCGGAAGCATAATTAAATGTTGCCGAAAAATCTTTTCGTACGGTTTTCCCTTTTTTGATTTTTTCACTTATAAAGTAGTTGGCATTTATATTGAACTGATGCCGCCTATCATAAGCATAGGGAAATGGTTTTCCAAAGTTTATTTCATCAAATTGCCGGGTACTTTTCGACCAGGTATATGCTATCCAACCTGTTAAGTTACCATTGGTTTTTTCAGCCATTAATTCCAATCCGTATGATCTTCCTTCGCCGGTAGCAATAAAATCTTCCCAGCTTTCGTTGCGTTCTTTGATTGCCAGTGTGCCTTCTTTGTAACGTGTAACATTTCGCAGAAACGAATAAAAAGGGGCCGCAGAAAAATTATATCCGGGTTTTGGCCTCCAGAATACGCCTGCCGAAAACAGGTCGGAAGTCCCCGGTTGTATTTTGTTTGTTGACGAAACCCAGAGTTCTGTGGGGATACCCAATGTAGTATTTTGCAACTGGTGCAAATATTGCTTCATTCGTGAGTAAGATATTTTCGCCGAAACATTTTCCGAAACTGAATAACGAAAAGAAATTCGCGGACGAAGGCTAAAGTAATTTTCATTCTGTGTTGCCATATTTCCTCCTCGTAAACCGATGTTCGCCTTTAACTTTTCCGAAATATCCAAATCGGTTTCGGCATAAATTTCTGAAATAAAATTTCGTGTAAAAATGTCTTTGTTCAGGGTAAAAGAAGTTGAATCTGCCTGGTAAGTAATGATTTCGGGGCTAAATCTTTGTAAAGAAAGCTGATACCCGAATTTTATTCGTGCTTTGGATGCAGGAAACAAATCGAAATCGCCTTTCGCCGTTAAGTCGTTTAGATTGTTATAACCTTCATAAAATTCATTGCCTTTTTTATCGAACTGGTTTAAATAAGCCTGCCTGAACCTGCTGTTGTAAACCGAAAAGTTGGCAAACAATGCGGAGCTAAAAATGTGGTTCCACCGCAAAACGGTTGTCAGGTTTTGCCAGTTGTAGCTGAATTTTGCATAATCGCTAAAATTGCCACTGTCGTCTACCATTTTATACGCATCTTTCCCGGTATAAAAACTGAGGTAAACTCGGTTATTCGAATTGATTATCCAGTTTGTTTTTGCGTTGACGTCCCAAAAACCATAGGTAAGGACCTGCGAACCTTCCCCCTGTTTCTCCAACTGTTGAAATGCAAGCAATAACAGGTTTATCCAGGTAGTCCGGCCAGAAATCATAAACGAAGCTTTATCCTTCACAATTGGCCCTTCCAAAGTGTAACGCCCTGCGATTGGGCTTACCGAGAAAGTCCCGGTACGTTTTTTCAAGTTTCCTTCTTTCATGCTCACATCCAGTACCGAACTTAAGCGTCCGCCAAACCGGGCAGGCAAATTTCCTTTGTACAATTTTGCATCGTTAATGGCGTCGTTGTTAAAAGCCGACATAAACCCCCAAAGATGATTTACGTTATATACGGGAACACCATCCAACTGAATTAAAGTTTGATCGGGGCTGCCGCCCCGGACGCTAAACCCGGTAGAGCCTTCGTTGGCGAAAGAAACACCAGGCAATAACTGTATAGCTTTAAGCAAATCGGGTTCGCCTAAAACTGCAGGAATTTTTTCCACCTGTTTCGCTGTCAACCGCTGCATTCCCAAAGAAGTTGAAAGCAGAAAATCTTCTTTTGACGATGCCTCTACTTTAATCTCGCCAAGCCTGTTTTTTGTTTCCAGTTCAATATGCAACAAGGTATCACGCGTAAGCTTCAGGTTCAGATTTTTTGTTTCGAACCCAACAAACCGAAAAGCAACTGCCACATTTCCAGTTGGAAGGTTAATGCTGAAAAATCCAAAATCGTTACAAATTGTTCCTTTCTTTAACTCCGAAACAAAAACCGTTGCCCCGCTAAGCATTTCGCCCGATGAAGCTTCGGAAACATACCCACTGACCGTAATACTTTCTTGTGCCTTTATTGAAATAAAAGAAAACAGAACTACGACAATGATTATTATTTTTAGCAGGTATTTTGGCATACTTTAGTCTTTAGTGAAAACTTTGGAAACACTGCTGTACGATCCAATAATACCTGTACCTCCGTGAACATTGGAATAGGTAGGGAAAGGAGCATAAATAACAGGCATGTCTTCTGAGTATACGTCCATGTCTTCCAGAATTAGGCTCGATTTCATGTATTTATCCAGGTGGTAGTCAACAGAAAGCAGATAAATCTGCTTGGGATAGCTGATACATTGTGGTGAAAATTCGATTTCTAACTTACTATCCTGAATTTCATTATCGTTAAACCGGATATAGAAATCATATTCAAAATGATAAACACCATTTTGGGCAATCCGCTGGTTAAAATCGTCAGCATATGCGAAATTGGAATATAGTAAACAGGCAATATTTCTGTTCCTGTTATCCATGGCTCCTTCATATCCGGTTGCTGATATCCAGTAATAATTTTCTTCATCAATTAAATCAGAAAATGATATTACAAACGGATCGAGATAATTTGTTGGTTGCACCTTTTCAATCGACGCTTCCACAGGTTTTGGAACAATTGTTTCGCCCCAAACTGTTTTATTTCCAATTTGAGCTGTTATACGGTAACTTTTCCCTGATTGAACGGTTCGGGATAGAATATAGCGGCTACTATCTTTCCATGTGAATGTGCCTGCAATTTGTCCATCTTCCTGTAAAATGATTTGTGCATTTTTAACGGGTTCAAAATGCGTTTCAGATTGAATCGGTTTTGTATAGCTTAAATAAACAAAAATAGTATCTTTCCCGGCTTCCAGAATCGAATTTAACACTATCTCCGGGCTTTCATATTCACTATTAATCGTTACATCCTGAATACAGCCCGACAGCCATGTTAAACAAAATAATGTGAACAGCTTTTTCTGGAACTTGAACATCGATTATTTTTTATTTGACTTTAACGCAAATGATAAATTGGAATCTGCACCTTTAATTGTAAAAATTTGTTCCGATGGGTGCCAATATATGGAACAACCAGGTCGTAAATTCTCCGCTGAACGGGTAACCCGTAGTTATATTCCAGTATTACATCTAATATCCGGGTGTTAACTCCTGCAGCAAGTTTCAGGTGATACGTACTTTTGTTCAAATCGATATCACTGTTAAGCGAGCGGGCCCATTCGATTCCCGGATAAACAAAAATCCTGTCGTTCAGGAAATATTTAATTCCTCCTGAAATCGCGAAATAGTTGAACGCAGTATTTTCAAACAACCAATAAACGGGCTGACTTCCCGTACCATAACCACCAGGCCCTGAAAGATTATTTTCAAGGAAAACATCACTGTGAAGGCTTAAAAAATTAACTTCTATGATTTGATGAATTTTTGGTTTCCAGCTATCCTCAATAAATAACCCTGCAGAATACCCCCAACCATTATCCATGGCGTCGTTCCGGCTGGTGCTGAACTTTTCGTCTAAATCGGGGTAATAACGGGCAACGCCTCCTGTAAATCCGATATTGGTAGTACGTTGTGCGTTTATTATCTTCACGGTAAAAAGTGATATAATAATTAACGTTAGTGACCTAACTTTCATAAAATAAGCTATTAAACGATTTAAAAATTGAATAGCGGAACTTGTACTTTGAGTTGTAGATATTTGTTTCGATGGTTAACGGCAAATGGTACGGAAATGTCAAAGATTCTTTGCTGCTCCTCTAATGCATAAGTATATTCCAGCATAATATTTGCTCTTTTTGTCTCTAAGCCCGCACCAACTTTTATATTCGGTAATATTTTATTAATATTGATATCATCATTTAAAATGCGGGCTAATTCAAATGATGGATTGATAAATAATTGCTTGGTAATAAAATATCTCACACCCCATGATAAAGCCAGATAATTGTATTTAGTGTTCTCATAATTTCCAATGATTGATTGCATTGTTTCATTTTCCCAGATATCTTTTTGAAGATAAATATCACTGGAAAGACTAATAAAGTTTGTCTCCAATATTTGGGTGAATTTAGAGGTCCATGGTTTTTCAAAAAATATACCTGCAGACCATCCCCAATCACTATCCATTGCGTTATTGTGATTCAGCTTAAATAATATTCCATTGTCATCGGGATAAAAACGGATTGGTCCTCCTTCTACTCCAATTTTTGTGTTGTGTTGAGCGAAAGAAATGTGTACGCAAAAGACCCAAAACATTAAAAAATAGATTTTATGTGCTTTCATAAATAAGTTAATTTAAAGGAGATTGAATTTTTTCAATCTCCTTTTTGGTGTATTAATCAGAATAATCTACATAATTAATAGGCGATATAAGCCGATCTGACCAACAATCATAGTCGATATCATGGATGGTTGGTGAATTAATTCCTGGATTTATTCCAGTCTCATAGAGTGTCAAATAATAAATTGCTTTCCATGGTGAGGTTTCAGTATAAGGACTAGATGGATTTTCATTAACAAGTGAATAATAATAATTTGTGGGACCTTCATATGTTATAATTTGATTTCCTCCAATAACGTTGTGCCTTTTAATATAATGAAAATAAGTATTCTCATCCGACTTTGACAATCGTCTTTGCCTCCAACTATGAAATCTTAAACTTATTTTCCAATTATAGCCGACAATGCCTTCCACTAAACCAACACCTGGCACAAATATTAGATCTATTACAGCTTCGTCTTCACGTAAGACCCTCATTGTTAGGCGCTGTTGTCCACCCGCCTTTGTATTATCAAATAAAATCTCAGCAGATTTCAAATTCGATATTGATTCTTCGTGGTCAATTGTCAAAATTTTCTTTCCCGAAGAAAGTTCTATTTTTTGAATAAATCCATTAAATTCGTGCTTTACAGATCCGATTTTTACTTTTCCCTCTTTATTTAAAACAACAGATCGTGTCTCATTATAAAAAGGATAAGTAAATTCCTGATTTTGTAAATCAAAATAACCTTCATTACTTTTTGAGTTTAAAAAAGATGCGATTTCGGTTGACGACATTTTGTCTAGTTTCTCCATAATCTCCTGTCGATAGCTAAAAGCGGATTTGAAACCCAGTCCTGTCTCGAAAGCGTTAATAAAATCAAACGATTTTGAGTTTAATAAATTTGTCAAACTATCGTATGTCTCAAAATCTTTAAACACCAAATAATCACCTTCAACATACACATCCGGTTTAACTACTTCCTGTAGTTGTTCGTCCGCTGATCTGAGAGGACCAGTTCATCTTTCTGGCAACCATTAAAAATGGTTAACGCCATTGCTACCATAGCAAAAACTAATAATTTTTACATTTCTTTGTTAAGTTTTTGGAATGGGAAGCTGTAACTTCCCACTCCGGGTTTATAATTAAAACTCTGCAACCCGGTTCTTTTAAAGGGCTGGGTTGCTTTTTGCCCTTGAGTTTATAGTGAGTTTATACATGGTTTTCCACATATAATAATTCCCATAAATTTTGTCATTTCCTAATCCCGTTTGAAAAATTATGTTAGCGACAGAGGTTTTTTACCTGGGCGTAACTCTTTCAAAGGTAATATCTTTTAAGAATAAAATACCCCCCCCCCATACGTTTTTATTGTAATTTAGAATGAATTGGAATAAGAGTATGTTCACCAATACAAATATAAAATTCTTAAAAAAGGACAAAGAGGTTATCATAAAAACAGGCATTTTTGATAGCGATTTCAATCCTTCAATCCTTCAGTCCTTCAATCTCAATCCCTCAATCCCTCAATCCTTCAGTCCTTCTTTCCCTCAATCTCTTGCTGTAGGGCATTGGTAAATAATTTTCATTCCGGTTACCTTTTTTTGAAATTCAACAAGAGCATTAAAATCTTCCAGCACTTTTAATTCGCAACCGGTACAGCAACGAACGGTTATGTTTTTGATTACACCGTTACAAAGCGGGTCGGTCATCATTTCCCAAAAAACGGTTTCGTCTTTGTATTCAGCCTGAAATATAGAAATAGTACACGCACAATTCTGAAGGTCGGAAATCCATTCCTGGAACCATTCCATTTCAAACGGATTTTCAGGATTGCATTTTTCTTTGTCGCCGGCTTCTTTTAAACAACCTGAGATGAAAACGATGATAAGAATTAGAAGGATTTTTTTCATAAGCAGTAAAACTATATTTTTTATGAATACCAGCAACCCGGCGGCTGTTTGAGTAGTTTGCAATGACGATCTCCGTCTTTGCGACGCCAACCCAGGGCTTTACGACAACTACCCCAATTCTTGCGACACCAACACAAACTGTTATAAAAACTATCCGAAGGCTGGCTGCAACTCCTGTCAATTCTGTTTTTTTCGTATAATAAATATTTGCATTTAAAAGGGTTAAAAATTTCATAAAAAGTTTTTTATACTATCTTTGCGCCACATTTTCAAAAAAATTAAATTAGAACATGTCAGTAAAAATCAGATTAGCGCGGCATGGCCGCAAACGTTATGCTTACTATCACATTGTGATAGCCGATAGCAGGGCGCCACGAGATGGCAGGTACATAGAACGTATTGGAACTTATAATCCAAACTCTGATCCTGCTACAATAGATCTCGATTTTGACAAAGCTTACGACTGGCTTGTAAAAGGCGCACAACCTACCGACACCGTTAGGGCGATTTTGTCCTACAAAGGTGTACTCTACAAAAAACACCTGATGGGTGGAGTTAAAAAAGGAGCTTTTGATGAAGCTGAAGCGGAAAAACGTCTGGACAATTGGATGACTGAAAAGGAAGCTAAAATTCAGGCAAAAATTGACCGGCTCGCAGGTGAAGCTGATGCTGAAGTGAAAAAACAACTGGAAGCTGAAGCAAAAGTGAACGAAGAAAGGGCAAAAGCAATTGCTGCAAAAAATGCTGAATTGGCTGCCGAAGCCGAAGCAGCCCGCAAGGCTGAAGCAGGAGAGCAGGAAGCCGAAGAAGAAGTTGCTGAAGCACCGGAAGAAGTTGCTGAAGAAACTACTGAAGCATCGGAGAAAGTTGCTGAAGAAACTACTGAAGCACCGGAAGAAGTTGTTGAAGAAACTACTGAAGCACCGGAAGAAGTTGTTGAAGAAACTACTGAAGCACCGGAGAAAGTTGTTGAAGAAACTACTGAAACTTCGGAGAAAGTTGTTGAAGAAACTGCCGATTCATCTGAAGAAGTTGCTGAAGAAACTAAAGATAAAAAAGTTTCCGACGAAGCAAAAGATTCTAAAAAGTCTGATGAAGCTCCTGAAGAAGAGGGTGCAAAATCTTAAGAAAAGAACATCATCCGAAAATAGAAAACCATTCGTCGTAAGGCGGATGGTTTTTTTTATTGCTGAACGCTGTTTTGATTATCTTTGAAATATGGAAACAATACCAAAAGCGGATTGCACAAAAATTGGATTCTTCAGAAAAACACATGGTGTTTTTGGTCAGCTTATACTCGAATTCGAACCTCAGTTTGAATATTCAATCGGGGAGACTGATCATTTTTTTGTGGAACTGGAAGGCTTGCTGGTTCCTTTTTTTATTTCCGGTGAAGGTATTCGTTATAAAGCTTCCAACAGTGCAATTGTTAGTTTCGACAACGTTGATTCTGAGAAATATGCGAGAAGAATGGTTGGCGCTTCGGTTTATCTTTTTAGTGATGAAATAACTTTGGAACAGGAAGAATCTTCGCCGGCAATGTTTACCGGTTATTTGCTCACCGATGTTAATTTAGGCGAAATAGGCACCATCGAAAAAGTTGATGACTTTTCGGGCAACCTGGTTTTTACCCTCACTTTTCGCGACAAAGAATTACTCGTACCTTTTAACGAAGATTTTCTTGTTGAACTCGACGAAACAAAAAAAATCCTGAAATTGAATCTGCCTGAAGGTCTGATAGAAGATTAAAATTCAACAAAATTTCAAAATAATTTTTTTAAATGTGCAACTTTTAGAACAGATAGCCGTCTTATAAAAGTTGAAACAAAAAAATATAAACGGATGAAAAACAGGATTTTAATTTTAGGCATCATTCTATTGGGAATAGCTTTGCTGAACCCGGCAATGGCGGAAGAAGAGGAACGAAATGTACCTTCTTTTTCAAAAATATCTTTGCGAATATCAGGAAAAGTACACCTTGTGCAAGGCAACGATCAAAATGTTAAGATTGTAGCTAAAGAATCTACTTTGGAAGACATTATTACTGAAGTGAAAGACAAAACGCTTGAAATCAGGTTTCCGAAAAGTTACTGGTTTAATAAAATGAATCCAGGGAAAATCGACATTTACATTACTGTGCAGGAAGTCGATGGATTATCTGTTTCCGGTTCCGGCGATATTGAAGCGGAACGGTTGAAAACCGGGAAACTTGATTTGGCAATAAGCGGCAGTGGCGATATTAACATCAACGATTTATCAGCCGACAGAATCGGCGCCTCAATTTCGGGCTCAGGAGGCATAAATATTGGCGATGGTGGAGTTGCCGACGATTTGTCGGTTTCAATTTCGGGCTCAGGTAATTTTAAAGCCGGTGATTTTGAAGCTGAAGATGTTTCGGTACGAATTTCAGGATCAGGAAACTGCTCTATAACTTCAAACGGTTCGGTGAAAGCACGGATTGCAGGTTCCGGCAGCGTTTATTATGGTGGAAATCCTTCTATCGATTCTTCTGTAGCCGGCTCGGGCAAAGTTCGAAAAATGTAATTATCTGATTGATTTAAAATTATTTAAGCCGTTGTATACTTTGCAACGGCTTTTTTGTTGCACATATTTGTTGCACATAATTATAATTTAAATAAAAATACCTAATTTACAGGAATAATACTTTACACTAACTTTTAAAATTACAAATTATGGGAATGATGAAGGAATTTAAGAGCTTTGCCATGAGAGGCAATGTGCTCGATTTGGCAGTTGCTGTAATTATCGGCGGTGCCTTCGGAAAAATTATCACTTCGTTTGTAAACGATGTATTAATGCCGCCGATTGGTCTTTTATTAGGTGGACGGGATTTCAGCAGGCTTAGAGTTATTTTACAGCCGGCAGAGCTTGCCGTAACGAATGGCGACATAGTGGTTACTCCGGCAGTTGCTGAAGTTGCCGTAAGATACGGTGCGTTTATCAACACTGTTCTCGATTTTCTGATTGTGGCTTTCTCCATTTTTATGGTAATCAAAGCGTTCAATTCAATGAAAAAGAAAGAAGCTGTTGCTCCGCCACCGCCGCCGCCGCCACCTTCGAAAGAAGAAGTTTTGTTATCAGAAATCAGAGATATTTTGAAAGCAAAAAAATAAAAGCAATTCAGCGATATGTGAAACTGCTTCATATTTGGGGCAGTTTTTTATTTTCTGATGATATCGATTCTGCCTCCCGAACCAAGTTTTATTATGCTCGATGGCTTTGCAGGGGTAACATCGTCCTGCCTGAACTTCACAATATAATCCACCTGGTTTTTAATTTCTTCTGAAATCTCGTTAAAAAAAGCGGGCGATTTATCGCCACTGATATTTGCCGAAGTAGAGACAATTGGCCGGCGAAATTGCTGCAGTAACTTGCTCGTAAATGCTTCTTTGGTAAAACGGATTCCGATACTTCCATCGAAAGCGATTAAATTTTTTGCCAGGTTTTTTGCGTTTGGATATATAACAGTTAATGGTGTTGTTGATATTTCGACCAAATCCCAGGCTACTTCAGGCACATCTTCGACATAACGATCCAAAAGCGCCGGATTTTCCATTAATACCAGCATGCTTTTGCTGTCTTCCCTGTTTTTTATTTTGTAAATCTGCTGAACTGCTTTTTCGTTTGTTGCATCGCAGCCAATTCCCCAAATAGTGTCGGTTGGATATAAAATAACACCACCTTCTTTCAGAACCTTCACTGCCGTTGCAATATCGTCGTGCATATGGTTACTTTATAAGTTCTGAATACAAAGAAATCATTTTTTTGGAGAAATACTCGGGGTGGAAAAGCTTTGCCCTTTCATGGCCTTTCTTAATTAAAACATTTCGTAAAGAATCATTTTCCAGGCCATTTCTAATTTTATCGCCAAGTTCATCGATATCTTCAGGCGAACTTAAAACGGCGGCACCACCGGCTGTTTCGGGCAAACAGGAAACATTCGACGTAATTACCGGACAGCCGCTTGCCATCGATTCAATTACAGGCAAGCCAAATCCTTCGAAAAGCGAAACATAAATCGATAGTTTAGCATTTTGAAAAAGTGAAGCTAAATCTTTTCGGGGCATATTGTTGAGTAATTTCACCTGATTGCTCATCTTGTTAATCGAAATATATTTCAGTAATTCTGCAGAGTAATCGGTTGGACGGCCAACAAAAACAAGCTGGTTTTTTATGTTTTTTTCATGAATCGCTTTTAAAATCGAAAGCTGATTTTTGCGGGGTTCAACCGTACCGACACTTAAAATATAGTCGTTTGAAAATTTATATTTGGTATGAATATCATGTTCTTGTTTGTTGTAGAAACGCAGAGAAATAGATTGATGAATTACAACAATTTTCTCGGGGTTTACTTTAAAAAATTCAATTATATCGTTTTTTGTTTGCTCGCTTATGGCAATTATCATCTTTGCTGCCGAACATGCATATTTAACTTTTGCGTAGTAAATTTTTCGGTCGATGGGTTTGTAAAATTGCGGATATCGCATGAAAATAAGGTCGTGAATGGTTACAACAGCCGGCACATCCGATTTATGTATTCCATCGGGAAGTTCGTTGCTTAATCCATGAAAACAATCCAGCTCGTGTTTTTTTAACTGGCCGCTAAGCGAAAAACTGCGCCACAACGATTTAAAAATTTTTGAAACAGGGCTGTCAGGCGAAATAACATCAAATCTTTTATACTTATGAAACAGATCCTTATTGATTTCGGGCGTAAATAAAACATATTTGTTATCGGGGAAATACTTGTACAATGCGTTTAACGTATTACGGCTGTAATTACCCAACCCGGAGGAATTTAAAAAAGCACGTTTTGCATCGAATCCAATTTTCATTTTAGTATATAATGTACATAGAAAACGAAAAGTACAGGGATTTAGTTTCCGGCCTGGTTTTCATCGTTTCTGATTAATTCTTCAACTTTTGTAATAAATAACTTCATATCCTGAAATTTCTTTTCCACCTCCTGTTTTTAAAATTCTACAAAAACTCCATAATCGCCGTCGGTTCTGTCTTCGTAAGCATTATTAACAATGCTCCCATATGCGCGGTCGATTTTTTCTGGCTTTACAAATTCTTTATTGAACCAGCCATGCAATTGTTTGTGTTTCGATGTCTTAAATCCGTATTTCAATGACAATGCTAACAGCATATAAAACATTGCATAATAAATCCTGTTTATGGCCATCACCAGAAGTTCCTTTTCAATTAGGATTTCAATTTCCTGTGAAGTTTTATGCGCTTGCTGAATTCGATATTCAATTAACGTTTGAAGATTATTCTGCATGAATTCCAAACTTTATAGCATCGGTAACTAAAGGGTGTTTTCCCCAAAAATTATTATCGATTTCGAATTGAGAAATAATTTTAGAGTCGATAATTATATCAAAATCAAGTGAGATATTGTAACAAATATCTCTGATTTTTGATTTTTCCTGCCAGGTAACAGGTTTGTCAGTTATTATTAAAATATCAAAATCAGAATATTCTGTTTCTTCATTTCGGGCTTGTGAACCAAATAATATTACATCTTTCATTCTATCTCTAAATGTATCTTTTAGCTGAATTTTTAATTGAAGTAATATTTTTGTTTTGTCACACATAAAACAAAATTACGAAAAAAGGCTGGTAGTGTCTCTATCTTAATAGTATTGAACCATACTACACTTGAAAATCCTTCAACCCCTTAAAATCGAGCGTGGCAAAATAATCTTCCACTGTTTCTGCCCTTCGGATTTCAGCCACTTCGCCATTTTCGCGCAAAAGCAATTCTGCCGATTTTAGTTTGCCGTTATAGTTAAAACCCATGGAATGGCCGTGTGCTCCTGCATCGTGGATTACAAGAATGTCATCGGGCTGCAATTCAGGCAGCATTCTTCCAACGGCAAATTTGTCGTTGTTTTCACAAAGCGAACCGGTAACGTCATACTTTTCGGTGGCTGGCTGGTTTTCTTTTCCGAGAACAGTGATGTGATGGTAAGCGCCATACATCGCAGGCCGCATTAAATTTACCATACAGGCATCCAGGCCGGCAAATTTCTTAAACGTGTTTTTAATATGGCGGACTTTGGTAACCAAATAACCGTAAGGTCCTGTTATTGCCCGGCCCGATTCAAAAAACAATTTTAAAGGCGTCAAACCATTGGCAACAATCATTTCGTCGTACAATTTTTTGATGCCTGCACTCACAACTTCCATATCAACAGCTTTTTGTTCGGGTTTATATGGAATTCCAATTCCCCCGCCCAGATTGGCAAAATCGATTTTCACGCCAGACTTATTTGATGCTTCAATAATTAATTTGAACAGTATTTCGGCAGTTTCGATAAAATAATCGGGATCCAGTTCGTTTGATGCCACCATGGTGTGAATACCAAAATGTTTTACACCTTTTGCTTTCAGTATTTCGTATCCTTCGATAATCTGTTCATGTGTAAATCCATATTTTGCATCTTCCGGATGGCCAATAATTAAATTTCCCTGCTTTAAATCGCCGGGGTTGTATCGCATACAAATGGTGTCGGGCAATCCCACATGTTTATCAACAAAACCGATGTGTGAAATATCGTCGAGATTGATAATTGCACCCAATTCTTTTGCCAGTTGAAATTCATAAGCCGGGGTATCATTGGAAGTCAGCATAATTTCTTCGCCGCGCATTCCTACACGTTTTGCCAGTTCCAATTCGGCAATGGAACTGCAATCAATACCAAAACCTTCTTCACGCAGAATTTTCATCAGGTACGGATTTGGCGCAGCTTTTATGGCATAGTATTCTTTGAAACCTTCGTTCCAAGAAAATGCCTTTTTAAAATTACGTGCGTTTTCACGAATCGCTTTTTCGTCGTAGATATGAAATGGTGTTGGGTGCGTTTCAATTATTTTTTCAATTTGTTGTTTTGAAAACGGTACTGTTTTTTCGGCCATAATTATAGTATTGTCAAGGGGTGCAAATTTACAATTTCTGCTGATAATAATAGAACTATTCTAAATTAAGCTTTATGCAGAAATGGGAAATTAACCGCAGCTTTACAAATTTCTAAGTTAAATCGAATGAATAAAATTTTTGCAGTCTTCATTCCGTCAGCCACATTAAAATCTATTCCTCCGGCATAACCGCTTCCTTCACCAATAAAATAAAGCTTTTCAAATCCTTCAAGCTCACTTCTATGATAATAAGGATGAAAATCGGTTTAAAAGGGTGGAAAATCGTCATAAAAGTTTTGGCGGGTTCCAAATTTCAAAAATTCAACTGTACCCTTATCAACAAAAATACCAAACCGATACTGACCATATTTCAATTTAAAAAACTTCCCACGGCTATGCAAAGGTTCACAGTTTTTGATGTCTGAGATTGTAACGGCTTTTTCGCAATTTTCGATTACTGAATGAATAAGATTTACCGTTTTTCCATGTTTTAGCTTTTTAATATCTTTTAAAAAAGAACTTCTGAATTGTAAATTCATTTTAAAGCATTTAAAATATCATCCTTACTCACGATTGAGGTGTTTCGGGCAGCTTTACAAGCTTTGAGCATAGAAATATTTTCTACAAATTCATCGGATGCGACTTCAGCATTACTGACACCTTTTAGCAATTTAACCGCTTCGAGAATATGTTTTGTCTTTGCTTTGTCTTTTATATTTATAATAATAGTTGTCATTTCATCTTTTTTAAAATTATTACAAATGTAGTAATAACAGAGCTAAATTTAAGTGATTTTATTTTCATCCGGCATCGCGCGTGTTTTCAAATACCCGATGTATAATAAAATTACTGTGAAAAAGCAAGGTTTTAAATCAAACAATAAAAGATTGTAACTATTTTGATACCAAACTCATCGCCGCTTTTATTCCATCAGCAGCGCTGGATACAATTCCACCGGCATAACCGCTACCTTCTCCAACCATGTATAAATTATCAAATCCTTCACAGCGGCCTGTTTTTTCACGTATTACCTGCACAGGCGATGAAGTTTTACTTTCCAACCCGATTAGGTTTCCGGTTTCAAACCCTTTCATTTTTCGTATAAAGTCGCGCAATCCGGCCTGCATCGATTGTACAACCCTGTTGAGGTAACAATTCCCATAGCGGTGCCTGAAGCAATCCCAAAGGATAACTGCTTTCTATATTCAAATCATTGTTCTTTTGATTTAAGAACGAAGAAATACTGCAAACCGGAGCCATGTAACCCGCTGAAAAATCGTAGAATTTTTCCTCCAGCTTTTGCAGGTTTTTCAACGCATCAATCGGCGAAACAGTTTTGCCTGCAAGTTCATCGGGATGAATTCCGGCAACACAGGCGGCATTGGCAAATTTTCCGTTACGCGTGTAATAACTCATTCCGTTTACAATGTTGGAATTTTTATATGCCGTAGCGGGAACCACCATTCCTCCGGGGCACATGCAAAACGAAAATACCTGGTGATTTCCGTCGGCGGGTGAAGTTAAGCGGTATTCGGCAGCTTTTACACCCGGAAGATTGGGCTTTCCCCATTGTGCTGTATTTATAATCTCCTGCAGGTGTTCCATTCGGCTGCCAATGGCAAAATTTTTGGTTCGGAACGGAACTCCTCTTTTAATGAGCATTTTATAGGTCTCAGTTGCTGAATGTCCGGGCGCAATAAAAAGATAATCAACAGGAAGTATTTCTGCTGATGTTACAATCTCTTTTACTTTCGAATTTTTGACAATGATATCTATCAGTAACGTTTCAAAAAGAATTTCACCGCCGGCTTCTTTAAATTCATTTCTGAGATTTTTGACGATTTTTCGGAGATTATCGGTTCCCAAATGCGGATGAGCCATGTATTCAATTTCTTCGGGTGCACCCGCTTTTACATAGTTCGAAAGTATAAAGTCTTTCTCAACCGAAATGTGTTTCGAGCGTGAAGTAAGTTTTCCATCGGAAAAAGTGCCGGCGCCACCTTCGCCAAATGCATAATTATTTTGTGCATCAAAAACGCCTGTTCTTTCAAAAGCTAAAATCGATTTTTCACGGTTTTCCACTTCCGAACCGCGTTCAATTATAGTTACTTTAAACCCGGCTTTTAAAAGTACAAAAGCGGCAAAAAAACCTGCAGGTCCGCTGCCAACAACTACAATTTGTTGCTTTCTTTTTTTATGTGGAATATCCAGCGTTTCATTTTCTTTCCGATCTCCGCCTTTTATTTCCGGTGAATTCACTACCACTCGTATTTCCCAGTGAATATTGAATTTATTTCGCGCATCGAGGCTTTTGTTTTCAATTCGATACGAAAAATCTTTTATCCGAAGTTCGCGTGCTATTTTTTCGTTTAACTGCGCTGCAGAAAAATCGGTTGGCATTTTTACTGATAAAGTAGTGAATCCCATTGTTTACCCCATTTATTTTCATCTTGAAAGAGCGATATATAAATGTAAGTCGAAATGTGTAGAATTTGAAATATTCTGAATAGAATTATTTTCTTTTTAAAAACCGGTTTATTCATTCAATTTAACCGTTCGTTCCGCAAATTCAGTATTCCAGCATAATTTATTTTTAACAGAAATTTGCTTTGCTGAACTTTGAATTGTAATCGAAAAGGAACAAAAATGGTTATGGCTGTAACGAAAATATGGTTCATGCGTCTGATAAAACGAATAACAATTTCAACGTACAGTTTTAATCAGTCGATATATAAATTTCGCACCTTAAAATCGGGTGTTTGTCGAATAAATAGAGGCATAAACTGAAGAATTGTACATTTTTACAGATAGACAGAAAACAATTAAACGTGGAAACAATGATTAGTCTTAGCAATGTTCACAAATCGTACGTTACCGGAAATAATTCGCTACATGTATTAAAAGGAATAAATCTCGATATTCAGCAAGGCGAACTTATATCCATAATGGGTTCATCAGGTTCAGGTAAATCAACTTTATTAAATATTTTGGGCATTCTGGATAATTACGATGAAGGTTCGTATTATCTGCACGGAACGCTGGTAAAAAACATGTCGGAAAAGAAAGCAGCCAGGCTCAGAAACGAAATGGTTGGTTTTGTATTTCAGTCGTTTAACCTTATTTCGTTTAAAAATGCCATGGAAAACGTAGCCTTGCCGTTGTATTACAAGGGAGTTTCGCGAAAAAAGAGAAACAAAATTGCGATGGAATATCTCGATAAAATGGGTCTCCTGGATTGGGCTGATCATTTGCCGAACGAAATGTCCGGTGGTCAAAAACAGCGCGTTGCCATAGCAAGATCATTAATTTCACAACCAAAAGTAATTTTAGCCGACGAACCAACCGGCGCTCTCGACAGCACAACTTCTTATGAGGTTATGGAAATTCTTAAAGAAATTAATGCAGATGGTATTACAGTTATTATTGTTACACACGAACATGATATTGCTGCAATGTCGCAAAAGATTATCCGCCTGAAAGACGGAATTATTTCGGAAATAATTATGAATGGTGATTTGAAACAATTCAAACACCAGTACATGAAAGAACTGGAATCGGCTTAGCATTTACAATTACTCCACAGGGTTAATTCAACTTAAAACTTAATCTGACATGTTTGATATCGATAAATGGCAGGAAATTCTGGCCACCATCAAAAAGAACAAGATGAGGACCTTTTTAACCGGGTTTAGCGTGGCCTGGGGAATTTTTATGCTGATGATTCTTTTGGGTTCAGGAAACGGGTTAAGCAATGGCGTTTCACAAAATTTTATGCGCGATGCCGTAAACGCCATGTGGATATGGAGCGGCAAAACAAGTATTCCATATCATGGAATGAAGGAAGGTAGAGACATTCGTTTAACGAACGAAGACTATGAAGTAATTAAAAATTTGAAAGGCATTGAACTTACATCCGGAAGATATTATCTGTCGGGAAATACATTTTCGTACGGAAGTGAATATGGAAATTATACAGCAATCACCTGCCATCCCGATTTAAAAGATGTTGAATCAATTGAAATTATTGAAGGGCGTTTTATTAACCATGTCGATATTAAGCAAGACAGAAAATCCGTTGTTTTAGGCAAGGATATTTACGAAGCTTTATTTAAAGACAAAAACGCGATTGGAGAATATATTCGCGTAAATAATATTCCGTTCAAGGTAGTTGGTATATGCATGGAGAGTGGTGGAACGCGTCACAGAAATGCCTACATTCCGGTTACTACAGCGCAGAAAGTGTTTAACGGTTCCAACCGCCTGCACAATTTTGCAGTTACAGTTGATGCCAAAACCATTGAAGAAAGCCAGGCCATTGAAAATAACCTGAGAGAAGCGCTGGCACGAAAACATAAGTTCGATGCCACTGATGAATCGGCTTTGGGTTCGTATAATAAACTCGAAGACGTTTTACAAACCATGAAAATTTTCCAGGCAATTAAAATCTTTATCTGGATTATCGGTATCGGGACTTTAATCGCAGGAGTGGTTGGCGTTAGCAACATCATGCTCATTGTGGTAAAGGAACGGACCAAAGAAATTGGTATCCGAAAGGCAATTGGCGCCAGCCCGTCATCGGTTATTGGTTTAATTTTACTCGAATCGATTTTGATAACCACCGTTGCCGGCTATATCGGTCTGGTTTTGGGAACAGGGTTAATGGAACTGATTAACATGTTTGTGGAACAATCATATGCGGCTTCTGCTGCCACAAATGGCGGAAACGGCGAAACAATTTTCAGAAATCCCACGGTTGATTTAAATGTAGCGGCAATTGCCACATTGCTTTTGGTAATTGCCGGAACTGTTGCGGGTTATATTCCGGCGAAACGGGCTGCCAGAATTAAACCTATTGAGGCGCTACGGGATGAATAAGAGCCCCACCCAAACCCTCCCCGGGGGGAGGGCTAAGGGAGAAGGATAAAGATATTTAGAATGAAAACTTTAGACATTAAACATTTAACACGGAACTCAGATGTTTGATTTAGACCTTTGGAAAGAAATATTAAGCGCCTTAAAGAAAAACCGGATGCGGAGCTTTATGACTGCCTTTGGTGTATTCTGGGGTATATTTATGCTTATCATTATGTCGGGAGCCGGAAAAGCGCTCGAACATGGTGTAATGGATGGGATTAAAGCTTTCGCAACCAACTCCGCTTTTTTCTGGACAGAGCCAACCAGCAAACCTCACGAAGGGTTTCAACGTGGCAGGCGATGGAATTATAAAAACAACGATATTCAATACATAAAAGCAAATATCAGCGATATTGAATATATATCGCCAAAACTTTTCGGGCCTAACAGCAACAGCGGCGATAACACTATTCGTGGAAAAAAATCAGGCGCTTTTAACATTACCGGCGATTATCCCGAATTCCTTGTCATCGATCCATGGACTCCGGTAAAAGGCCGTTTAATTAATGAAATAGATATTTTACAAAGCCGGAAAGTGTGCATCATCGGTGAGCGCGTTGTAGAAATGATGTTCGATAAAGAAGAAGATCCGATTGGCGAATACCTGAAGATAAATGGTGTTTACTACCAGGTGGTTGGCGTTGTTCACCCGGAAACGCGAATGAATTTTAACGGCCGGCGTAAGGAAGAAAGTATCATGATTCCGTTCTCCACCATGCAAAAAACATATAATATGGGCGATGTTGTGCATTTCTTTGCAGTCACATCCAAACCCGGAATTCCGGTAAGCAAGGTTGAAGATCGGCTGAAAGAGTTGTTAAAATCCCGGCATCACGTGGCGCCCGACGACCGGCAGGCGGTTGGCTCATTCAATATTGAAGTGGAATGGAAAAAATATATGGGACTTTTTACCGGAATTCAGATTTTAACCTGGATTGTGGGAATCGGAACTTTGCTTGCTGGTGTAATCGGCGTAAGTAACATTATGCTCGTAATTATAAAGGAACGCACGCAGGAAATTGGCATTCAGCGTGCCATTGGCGCAACTCCCGGAAAGGTAATTATGCATATTGTTGCTGAAAGCGTATTCCTGACAGTTATAGCCGGATACATCGGTTTGGCACTGGGAGTAGGGTTGCTCGAATTATTGCGCATGGCGCTCGAAAGCGGAAATGCCGACGAGGTATTTTTCAGAAATCCGGAAGTTAGCTTTAAAATGGCAGTTGCAGCATTAACCGTACTGGTTGTTTCAGGAATTATTGCAGGTATGATTCCTGCTAAAAGAGCCGTCAGCATTAAACCAATTGATGCTTTACGCGATGAGGGAATTTAAAACATCCATTGCAAAGTAATATGAAGAAAAAATTGTAACAGAAAATTATAAAAACAATAGAAGTCATGAAAAAAGTAATCAGAATTTTAGGGATTGTAATTTTAGTCGGTGTCTTTGGCGGCACATTGTTTTTCCTTTACAATAAATCGAAAAAGAAAACCGATGTATTTGAAACCAAAAATCCGTTTATCAGCGATGTAGTGATGAAAACCGTCGCTACTGGAAAGGTTGTTCCACGTTTCGAAATTGAAATTAAACCACAAGTTTCAGGTATTATTGACGAATTATACATTGAAGCAGGCGACAAAATAATAAAAGGTCAGGTGGTTGCGAAAATCAAAATTATACCCGATATGGTAACATTGAATTCGGCTGAAACAAGGTTGAACCGCGCAAAAATTAATTTCGAGGATGCACAGATTGACTATGAACGCCAGCAAAAACTATTCGACAAAAATGTAGTGTCCTATGAAGAGTTTAAATCGGCAAAAGTTGGCTACGATTCTGCAAAAGAAGAATTAACTGCAGCCGAAAATAATCTCGATTTAATTAAAAACGGTGTAACAAAAAAGGCCGAAAGCGCTACTAATACGCTGGTTCGTTCAACTATCGACGGAATGGTGCTTGATGTTCCGGTAGAAGTTGGAAATTCAGTTATTCAGGCGAATACATTTAACGACGGAACAACCATTGCATCCGTTGCAAATATGCACGATATGATTTTTGAAGGAAATGTGGATGAAACCGAAGTTGGAAAAATTAAAGAAGGAATGCCTATAGTGTTGGAAATCGGAGCTATCGAAAAAGAAAAATTTGATGCTATTCTGGAATATATCGCACCTAAGGGAAAGGAAGAAAATGGAGCTATTCAGTTTGAGATTAAAGCCGATGTGAATTTAAAAGCCGACCAGTTTATACGTGCCGGCTACAGTGCAAATGCCAATATTGTCCTGGATAGAAAAGACAGCGTAATGGTAATTCCTGAAGGTCTTTTAAAATTTGAAAACGATTCGTCGTATGTTGAAATCCAGGCCGGAGAAGACCAGATATTTGAAAAACGTTTTGTAAAAACCGGTTTGTCCGATGGTATTAACATTGAAATTACTGAAGGATTAAAAATGGACGATAAAGTGAAAGGTGAGAAAGTTGATCCTAAAAAAGCAAAAGAAGCCGAAACCAGTAAAGGATAAAAATTAGGTTCTAATAATAGATTATGTAAATTCGCAGGATAAAAATCAAAATACTATGAAGAATTTATTCATCACTTTTCTTACCGGAATATTTTTAATAAGCGCTGCAATTTCAAATGCGCAAAATACATGGTCGCTTGAGAAATGTATTGAATATGCACTTGAAAACAATATTCAAATAAAACAGCAGCAACTGAATACCGATTATTACGAAAACCAGGTTAGCCAGGCAAAATCGAATAAATTGCCAAATTTAAATGCTCAACTGGGAAACGATTATAGTTTTGGCCGTTCGCTGACATACGATAATACGTATAAGAATGTTAATTCAGCCAGTGTTTCGGGAGGCGCCAGTACCAATTTAACCATTTGGAACGGTTTTATATTAAGCAACGAAGTGAAACGCCAGGAACTGGATTTGCAGGCAACTATGCAGGATTTGCAAAAAGCAAAAGACGATATCATGTTAAATATTGCCGGCGCTTATATGGAAATTCTCTTTGCTCAGGAAGTTGTACTTATCGACACCGCCCAGATTTTTGTGACAAAGCAACAGATAAACCGCACACAGCAACTGGTAAATGCCGGTAGCCTGGCAAAAGGTTCGCTGCTTGAGATTCAGGCTCAACAGGCCCGCGAGGAATTGCAATTGGTAAACGACCAGAATACGGTGGAGCTTGCCTATCTTACTTTATATCAGTTGCTCGATTTACCAATTGAACAGCACTTTAAAATCGAAAAACCTGTTTTGCCGGAAATTAAAGCCAATATAACAATGGCAAATTCGCTCGACGTATACAATAATGCACTAAATACAAGGCCCGAAATTATTGCGGCTCAACTTCGGGTAAAAAGTGCGGAGAAACAACTGGAGATTGCAAAAGGAAATCAATATCCCAGTTTAAGTTTTGGCGCCAATTATTACAACCTTTACAATAATAAATATACCGATGTATTTGGAAGCAATATTGTCTTTAGCGACCAGTTAAAAAACAATGGCCGGGCATCAGCAGGATTTACTTTGAATATTCCGATTTTTAACCGTTTCCAGGTTCGGAATGCAATTTCCAACGCAAACCTGCAGATTTACGATTATAAATACCGTTTACAAACCGCGAGCAATACACTTCGGAAGGATATTGAACAGGCTTATGCCAATGCGCTGGCTTCGCTTAACCGGTACATTTCATCGCAAAAAGCGGTTGTTTCAATGGAAGAAGCTTTTCGTTATATCGAGGAAAAATTTAATGTTGGTATGGTGAATTCTGTCGATTACAACCTGCAGAAAAACCAGCTAACTGTAGCACAATCCCAGCTTTTACAGGCAAAATACGAATACATCTTCCGGACAAAAATCCTGGATTTCTACAATGGAATCCCGGTTGAATTATAAAAATT
The DNA here is from genome assembly GCA_963821855.1 of uncultured Prolixibacteraceae bacterium. Classification (GTDB taxonomy): domain Bacteria; phylum Bacteroidota; class Bacteroidia; order Bacteroidales; family Prolixibacteraceae; genus Draconibacterium. Next base: position 123,159 of record CAWGFJ010000006.1, read on the forward strand.
TGAAAACATGCTATAAAAAAACTCACCGAAATTTCGGTGAGTTTTTTATTTTGCCACAAAAATAAAAGGATTATGAAACGAGTAACCTTAAATATCCCGGACAATAAATACTCATTCTTTATGGAACTGGTCAAGAGCCTGGGTTTTGTTAAAGTCGCTGAAAAGCAAAAACTGACACAAAAGCAACATCAGTTTGTAGAAGGGAATAAAAAATCGCTTGAGCAGATGGAGCAACATTTGAAAGGAAAAATTCAATTAAAATCTGCAGACCAGTTGTTCGATGAGCTTTAATATTTATATCACCGATTTTTTCGAAAAAATCTTTTAAAACATAATTTTGAAGGGTAAATATTCACTCAATATTTACAAATTGAATATATTAGCGCCCGGTTACCTAAATCAACTTTCGGTTATGCATAAAATAAAATACCCGATTCTTTTTTTGTTATTATTTATTATGTACACAGTGGCTGATGCACAATCGCATAGTAAGCTGAGTGCAGACACCATCATTAATACTTTCAATAAAGATTACGTTTACCGGGTAAAAAAATCACAATCAAAAATTACCATCGACGGAATCGTGGATGAACCGGATTGGAAAATGGCGCAAAAAGCAACCGATTTTCAGCGTGTGCTGCCTGTCGATACGGGATTGGCTTATCAGCAATCGGAAGTGGCGCTGACATACGACGATAAAGCGCTTTACCTGGAATTCACTTTTTACGACACGATTCCCGGAAAGCGCATTATGGAATCTTACCGGCGCGATTTTATTTTTGGGAACAACGATAATTTCCTTGTTTTCTTCGATACTTTTTTAGATCAAACCAATGGATTTACTTTCGGACTTTCGGCTTCAGGCGCCAAATGGGACGGTATGATGCACGGTGGGGCAGGGAGCAACCTTAACTGGGATTGCAAGTGGGAATCGAAAGTAAAGCATTACGATAATAAATGGGTGGGGGAAATGCGAATCCCCTTCAAGTCGATACGCTTTGCATCGGGAGGTACAAGATGGAATGCAAATTTTAGCCGCCTCGACTTAAAGACCAACGAAAAATCGTCGTGGGCGCCTGTGCCGCGCCAGTTTCCTACATCTTCGCTTGCATATGCAGGTGTATTAAAATTCGACGATCCTTTGCCAAAATCGAAAATCATGCTTTCATTAATCCCATACATCTTTGGAAGCTACTCCAACGATTATGAAAAACATACCGGTGCTGAGTTTAGCAAGGATTTTGGGTTCGATGCAAAAATCGGGTTTTCGTCGTCGATGAATCTCGACCTGACTTATAATCCCGATTTTGCGCAGGTTGAAGTCGATCAGCAGGTTACCAATATCGATCGTTTTGAATTGTTCTTTCCCGAAAAACGCCAGTTCTTTCTCGAGAACAGCGATTTGTTTGCCGATTTTGGAACCCAGGTCGCTACTCCTTTTTTTTCACGAAGGATTGGACTTGATGCACCGGTGTTGGCCGGAGCGCGGTTAAGCGGTAAAATAGGAAACGACTGGCGGATTGGTTTTATGAATATGACCACGCAGAAAACAAGTGAATTTCTTGCCCGCAATTATACTGTTGCTTCATTGCAGAAAAAAGTCTTTGCCCGTTCCAATTTCGGATTCATCTTTGTAAATAAGGAATATTTTAATCCACCTACTGACACAACAATGTTTAATCGTGTTGCAGGTTTCGATTATAACCTCGCGAGCAAAGACAATATATGGGATGGCAAGTTCTTTTATCACCGCTCTTTTCAGCCCGGTAATCCTGAGAAGCAATATGCCGAAGGTGTAAGCCTGAGTTATAATACAAAAAACATTCACCTTGAAATGGTACAACGTTCGGTGGGAGAAAACTTTAATGCCGAAACCGGATATGTACAGCGTACAGGCTATCATTTTATTAGTCCGGAGGCTGGTTTTCTTTTTGTGCCAAACCAATACGTGGTAAGCCATGGGGTGCAGGTTGATTTCAGATATTATTTTAATCCTGAATTTCACAGGATAGAACATGAAAATGTCTACAATTATCAGTTTGAGTTCCAGGATCGGTCGCAGTTAAAAATGGGGTATATTGATAATTTTGTAGAATTGGAACGCAATTTTGATCCGACGCATATGAGCGACTATTATCTGCCTGCAGGTTCAAAATACAATTTCGGGGGCGCTTTTATTAATTATCAGTCAACCCGAAAAACCATGTTTAACTGGAGCGCTGAAGCATCGAAAGGTACTTTCTACAGTGGTAAAATACAGTATATCCAGGGCGTGTTTGGCTATCGGTTTCAGCCATACGTAAACATGTCGCTCAATTTTAATTACACCGATATGGATTTGGGACAACCATTTGACCGTACTAAACTTTGGCTGGTTGGACCAAAGCTCGATGTAACCTTTACCGACAAATTATTCTGGTCGACATTTGTACAATACAACGAGCAAATCCACAACATGAATGTTAATATGCGTTTGCAATGGAGGTATCAGCCTGTCTCCGATATTTTTGTGGTTTATACCGATAATTTTATACCAGGAACATGGAATTCCCGAAACCGGGCGCTGGTTCTGAAAATGACTTACTGGCTGAATTAATTTCAGTAATTACAAAGCAAATTTTTGTTAACACGTTAATTCATTGCATGTTTGATTTTAATATTTTTAACATTAATAAAATCAATTATCTTTGCGATTCTTAAAAATCAGTTTGATCTTTATTCGTTAAAATTTTTGTTGGAAAAATAAAAAAGGAATTAAAATGAAAGTAACAGTAGTAGGAGCCGGAAATGTTGGTGCAACTTGCGCCCAGATTATAGCCGAAAAAAACATAGTACAGGAAGTTGTGCTTCTGGATATTAAAGAAGGAATTTCGGAAGGAAAAGCATTGGATTTGTGGCAAACAGCACCTATTAACTATTACGATTCACGTTTAACCGGCTCAACCAACGATTATTCAAAAACTGCAAATTCCGAAGTTGTAGTGATAACTTCAGGAGTACCACGCAAACCGGGAATGAGCCGCGACGACTTGATTTCAATCAACGCAGGCATCGTTAAAAATGTAACGGAAAACGTGGTAAAACATTCACCAAAAGCAAAAATTATTATCGTATCCAATCCGTTGGACGTGATGACATACGCTGCCTACGTTACGGCAAAAAAATCCAAAAATGAAATAATGGGAATGGCCGGTATTCTCGACACAGCGCGTTACCGTGCATTTCTTGCAGAAGCATTGGATGTTTCACCACGCGATATTCAGGCATTACTGATGGGCGGCCACGGCGATACAATGGTTCCGCTGCCACGATATACAACCGTTGCAGGAATTCCGGTTACCGAATTAATTGATGAAGAAACATTAAATGCCATTGTTGAACGTACCAAAAAAGGTGGCGGCGAATTGGTGAATTTAATGGGAACTTCGGCATGGTATGCACCGGGTTCGGCTGCAGCGCAAATGGTGGAAGCGATTGTTATGGACCAGAAACGTGTTTTCCCTTGCTGTGTAAAACTCGATGGTGAATACGGATTGAACGACATGTTTGTTGGCGTTCCGGTGAAACTTGGGAAAAACGGTATTGAAAAAATTATTGAGGTTGCACTTAATGACAGTGAAAAACAACTTCTGCACGATTCTTCCAAAGCAGTGAAAGGCGTTATGGAAGTTTTGGACGGAATGAACATTTTGTAAGCAACAGTAAATTTATATTAAAACGGTTGGTTCGTTCAGAGTCAGCCGTTTTTTATTTCTATTGAATGAAAACAAAACTACCGGTTCGGATTATAGAGCTTGAAGACAGCAATTATCACATTGTGGTAACTTCGGAATTTGATAACGGGACAACAGGATACTGGGTAATCGACACCGGAGCTTCAAAAACCGTTTTTGATGAAAACCTGGAAGAATATTATGCCCTGGCCGGAAAAGATGAAGATCTGTTTTCGGCCGGAATTGGTGAGCAGCCATTTAAATCGTCGCTGGCAATTTTAAAACAAGTGAAATTCGGAAAACTCGCAATCGAAAATCTGAAGGTGGCCTTGTTAAATATGAACCATATTAATACGATATACGAAAACGCTACAGATATGAAAATTTGCGGGCTGCTGGGCAGCGACTTTTTAATGAAATACAAAGCCGAAATCAGTTTTGATAAGAAATTACTGGTTTTATATAAAAAGTAGTCATTATTCAATATAAGTTGTTTTGTTTTCAATCTAAACATCTCCATTTTCAATGAGGGTTGTTCAATATTTAATATATTGTATTCCATATTCAATATGGATTATTCTATTTTCAATATAGATTTGGTCATTGTCAATCTGGATTATTCCATCTTATATTAATCTGGATTAAGTCATTTTCAATCTGAATTAAGTCATTGTCAATTTGGATTAAGTCGTTGTCAATCTGGATTAAGTCATTGTCAATCTGGATTAAGTCATTTTCAATCTGGACTAAGTCATTATCAATCTATAATGTTTCATATTCAATATATATCAGTTAATTATCAATCTATTTTAATCAAACTTCAATATATGTTAGTTATAATTCAATAAATATTGTTCCAATTGAATGAAAATATATCTTGTAATTAAAATAACTTGCGTTGTTCAATGATATTTTTTTAACGATAGGTATAATTGGGGTCTATCGAACAATCTATCTCAATCTGTGCTTATACAATCTGGTTTAGGAAGAACCAGGGCCGGTATTGTTTCGTTTGGAGATAGTTACAATCGCTTTTCGAATCCGCCATTAGATATAATATTTCAGATAATTCTTTTCAAAATCCTTTTTATCCCAGTCTTTTTCACTGAGGCTGTTTTCTCCGCTGTTCCAAACATAAGTATAAGCAGTTACTTTTTTTGTAGAAACCAAAACTGTTACTTCTATTTTTTTGTAACTGTAACCTTCAAAAAAGTCGATAGCTTTTAACGATGCTTCATCCACATTTTCAAGTATGAAACCGTGAGTAATTGCTCCGGGTTTTGGAACAATGGCCGGATATTCTGCATTTTTCACTTTATATCGTTTAAAATCATTCAAACTTGCAGGTTTTGCAACGAACAATTTTCCGGTTATTTTTTGCAGAATTTCAGGAAATTGCAGCGTACCGTAAACAAAAAGTTTGTGCATTCTATCCATCTGAATTTGTTTCTGCCCGAATTTACCCATTTCGCTTTTGCAAACCTCAAATGTTTCGGTATATTTGCTCCGCTAAAAATTAGAGTGGTGAGATTCAAAATTAAAATGACAAAAAAAATGTGGTTAAAGCTGGCACTTTTTGTGGCAGTTATCGGAACTGCGTCTTTAGTCGATTATTTTTTTGACGACGACCTCGCGGCATTGGATAAAATTGAAACCGAAGAAGGAAATCAATCCACCGGGCAAAATACAGTTTACCTTATAAACCAGGTAAATACAATAGCTATCAAATCTTCGGTTCAGGTTTCGGGCGAAAAGAAGATTCCGGTAAAATCTCACGACAAACTTATTCAGAAATATCACCAGTTAAGAAATTACCAGGTTTTAAAAGCCGAAATTCAAATACAAACATTTCCGCTGATTAACACCTATCATTACCTGGCTTTCAAAAACTATTATTTTACCGATCCCGACGACGATCCGCATCATGTTTAACGAGCGATACAATTAATGTAATCGCTTCCGGATCAGAGTGTCATACTCTGTTCTTTTTGAGCAGTTTCAAATCGAATTCGAATAAAAACATTTATACATTAAAAATTAATTCATATGCAAAACAAAGGTGCAATTTTAGCATTTGCAATTCTGTTGGCAGGAGTTTGTCTTTACCAGCTTTCATTTACCTGGAAAGCGCGATGTGGTGGAAAAAGATGCCGCTGAATATGCACAAGGTGATTCGGATAAAGAATACCGATACCTCGATTCCATGAATGGCGAGGTTGTTTACAACTTTTTAGGCCTGAAAAAATTTACTTACAAAGACGTTAAGGAACTTGAAATGAACCTTGGCCTCGACCTTAAAGGCGGGATGAACGTAACACTCGAAGTTGAAGTAAGCGATATAATTCGTGCATTATCGAATTACAGTACCGATTCAACTTTTAACGCTGCATTGGTCAGGGCAAAACAGCTCCAGAAAAGCAGTCAGAAAGATTTTGTAACATTATTCGGCCAGGCTTTTGAAGAAATTGATCCCAATGCACAACTGGCTTCAATTTTTAACACGCTTGAACTGCGCGACAGGGTAAATTTCAATACTTCGAATGCCGATGTACTGAAAATTCTCGACCAGGAAACCTCGGCAGCAATCGATAATTCATTCAATATTCTCCGTACCCGTATCGACCGTTTTGGTGTTGCACAGCCAAACATTCAGCAATTGCAAACCAAAGAACGTATTCTTGTTGAATTGCCCGGTGTAAAAGATCAAAACAGGGTTCGTAACCTGTTACAGGGAACGGCAAACCTTGAATTCTGGGAAACCTACGAAAACCAGGAAGTTTACCAATACCTGCTTCAGGCAAACGAAAAAATAAAAGAATTAAAAGCGTTGGCAGATGAAGACAATGCAGCAAATAATGAAGCAACTGCCGAAACAGAAACTACCGCAAAAAAGGATACAACATCTGGTGAAAGTTCTTTGCTCTCGGAATTGGAAAGCGGTTCATCGCAGGATTCTACCGGCGCTATGGATAACCTTGCTGATTTTAAAAAAGAATATCCGTTATTCGATTTGTTAAAACCAAGTACTGATCAGTCAGGACAATTATATCCGGGACCGATTGTTGGCATGGCTCATTCAAAAGATACAGCGCAAATCGACGAGTACTTTAAAATGCCGCAAATAAAAAGCATTTTTCCACGAGATATGACATTTCGCTGGACAGCCAAACCTTTTGATGAAGCGGAAAATTATTTCCGTTTGATTGCCTTAAAAGTCACAACGCGCGACGGCAGACCGCCTCTCGATGGCGATGCTATTACCGATGCCCGTCAGGATTTTGACCAGTTTGGTTCGAACCCTGAAGTTGCAATGAGCATGAACAGTGAAGGCGCAAAAACATGGCAACGAATGACCAAGGAAAATGTGAATAAATCGATTGCAATTGTTCTGGATGGCGCCGTTCGTTCGTTCCCAACTGTACAGGGCGAAATTGCCGGAGGACGTTCAAGCATTACCGGCCTGGAAAGCATCGAAGAGGCAAAAGACCTTGCAAACATTTTGAAATCAGGTAAAATGCCGGCTCCTGCACACATTGTTCAGGAAGAAATTGTTGGTCCGTCGCTGGGTAAGGAAGCCATCAACAGCGGATTCCTTTCGTTTGCTCTTGCATTTGTACTCGTACTGATTTACATGATGTTTTTCTACAGTAAAAAAGCGGGTATGGCAGCTAATATCGCATTGGTAACCAACGTATTTTTCCTTATTGGTGTATTGGCTTCTTTGGGAGCAGTGCTTACTTTGCCCGGTATTGCAGGTATTGTATTAACCATGGGTATGGCTGTTGATGCCAACGTGCTGATTTACGAAAGGGTACAGGATGAATTAATCGCGGGGAAAGGCGTAAAACTGGCAATTTCCGATGGTTATAAAAATGCATACTCGGCAATTATCGACGGCCAGGTAACTACTTTGTTAACCGGTATCGTATTATATATTTTTGGTTCCGGGCCAATTAGAGGTTTTGCAACTACTTTGATTATTGGTATTCTTACCTCATTGTTCACAGCGATATTTATTACCCGATTGATTTTTGAATGGCAGTTGAAACGGAACAAAAAAATCACTTTTGTTTCAAAAACTACTGAAAACTGGATTCGGAATGCTCAAATTAAATTTCTTGAAAAAAGAAAGTTATTCTATGTTATTTCCGGCGCTATTATTCTGGTTTCAGTTGTTTCGCTGTCGACGCGTGGTTTAAATTATGGTATCGACTTTAAAGGAGGGCGTACATATGTAGTTCGTTTTGACAACGATGTGCGTGTCGATGAAGTGGCTAAAGCTTTAACGCCTGTATTTGGTGAAGCGCCTGAAGTAAAAACGTATGGAAAACGATATAAAAATAACCACGGAATATAAAATCGATGACAACAGCGAAAATATGGATAACGAAGTGGAAGCACTACTGATGAAAGGTTTGCAGGATGCAGGATTCATCGATAAAAGTGTAACACTCGAGCAGTTTACCCAGAATTACCAGCAGAGTTCGCAAAAAGTGGGGCCGACCATTTCGGATGATATTAAGAAAGATTCTGTTATTGCCATCAGTTTCTCCCTGATTTTGATATTCTTTTATATTTTAATCCGGTTCAGAAACTGGCAGTATGGTTTGGGTGCGATTGTTGCGCTGGCCCACGACTCGTTAATCATTCTTGGAATGTTCTCGTTACTTTATGGAATTCTGCCATTCTCATTGGAAATCGACCAGGCATTTATTGCGGCAATTCTTACCGTTGTTGGTTATTCCATTAACGATACTGTGATTGTATTCGACCGGATAAGGGAATTTATGGGATCTATATCCAAAAAGAGAAATGAGCGGAAACTTCGATACGGCAATCAACAGCACACTTCGCCGTACGTTTAGTACTGCACTTTCCACATTTGTGGTATTGCTGGCTATTTTTATTTTTGGTGGTGCAACCATCAGAGGATTTACGTTCGCATTAATGATTGGTATTGTTGTGGGAACTTATTCTTCGGTATTTATTGCTTCTCCAATTGCTTTCGATACGCAAAAAAGAGTTTCAAAAGTAATTGCAAAACGCAAAAAATAAATATTCGATATAAATTGTAAATAAAGCAGCCTTGTTTTTACAGCGCTGCTTTTTTTATTTAAACCATATAATAAGAGCATTTCAAATTTGTATATTTGTGCGTTAAAAGAATTGAAATGAACAATTATATTTTATTCATAAGTGGCGGGGAGATTGTTTTGGTAATGCTTCTGGCACTTTTATTTTTTGGCTCGAAAGCAATTCCTGATATTGCCAAAACACTTGGAAAGGGTATGCGTGAATTCAAAAAGGCAACCAATGAAATAAAACGTGAAATCGATAGCCATACTTCAGATATAAAAAGGGATTTTAACGATGTTTCCAGTTCTATCGACAAGGAAACAAAAGAAATCAGCAAGGGGATAAAAGAACCGTTTGATGATTAGCGCTACCGTTAAAAACAGTACACTTTGAATATTGCTTTGTACATATCTGCCTTTCTGGCTTGTTTTGTATTATTTGGTCGTATTGTCGATCTTTTTTTTATTTCATCATTAGACAGGATTTCAAAAGATTTAAAACTTTCGAGCGATGCCGCAGGTGCAACGCTAATGGCAATAGGGTCAAGCGCTCCTGAGTTGTTTGTGGCATTATTCGCCGTTATCAAACCCGGAGACCACCAGGTTATCGGTATTGGCAGCATTGTTGGAAGCGCCATATTTAACCTGCTTGTAATTGTTGGTGCAGCGGCAATAGTGAAAAGCACCAGGTTAACATGGCAACCGGTAGTTCGCGACCTCCTTTTTTATTTTCTCGCTGTTGCGGTTTTGGTTTTGTTTATCTGGGATGGTTCGTTTACAATTATTGAGGCAGCCATATTTCTGGCTATGTATGTGGTGTATGTTTTTGCTGTAGTATATTGGCGAAGATTACTCCCATATTCCGATATGGAATTTGAAGAAATTAATGATGGTCTTGGCGAGGAAAGTAAATTTACAGGTTTTATCGATCGCAGCTTAAAATTAATTTTTCCGGCGAAAGAAAAATATTACCTGGTGTTTTTAATTTCTATCCTTCTGATTGCAGCTTTAAGTTATGTTTTGGTTGAAGTTGCGGTTCGCACGGCACATGTATTAAATATTCCTGAAGGAATTATTGCACTAACTGTTCTGGCCATTGGAACTTCTATTCCCGATTTATTCTCATCGGTAATTGTTGCAAAACAGGGCAGGGGCGATATGGCCGTGAGCAATGCAATTGGTTCCAATATTTTCGATATACTTGTTGGCCTTGGTTTACCGTTTATTTTAGTGATGGCTTTTTCAGGCGGTACAATCGACGCTGGCGGCGACATGAAAATTTCGTCGTTAATTCTATTTTCGTCGGTATTGCTGCTAACTATATTTTTGCTGGTAAGCCGCTGGAAAGTTGGAAAGCCGATTGGTTTTATTTTGCTTGCATTGTATTTATTTTATATCATACGCGAAATATATTTAGTGCAAACTTAATTTCACAAAAAGCATATTTTGATAAAAGCTGAAAACATAACAAAATCGTTTGGAAGCCTGAGCGTTTTAAAAGGCGTAAACCTTGAAATTCCAAAAGGTAATATTCATTCGATTGTTGGTGCAAGTGGTGCAGGTAAAACTACACTTTTACAAATATTAGGAACATTGAGCAATCCCGACAGCGGAAAAATTTTTTATCACGGTAAAAATATCTCATCGTTCTCGGAAAATGAATTAGCTGCATTCAGAAATCGGGAAATCGGTTTTGTTTTTCAGTTTCATCATCTGTTGCCCGAATTTACTGCACTCGAAAATGTTTGTATCCCTGCATTTATCGCCAAAGTTTCTAAATCGAAAGCCGAAAAAAAAGCGTTGGAATTGCTCAATTATCTTGGCCTCTCCGACAGAATCAGCCATAAACCTTCGGAACTTTCCGGCGGAGAAAAACAACGTGTAGCTGTGGCGCGTGCATTAATTAATGATCCCACTGTAATTCTTGCCGATGAGCCTTCGGGTAATCTCGATTCTACAAACCGCAACGAGCTTCATGAACTGTTTTTTAAACTTCGCGATGATTTTGGGCAAACCTTTGTAATTGTTACTCACGACGATAATTTCGCAAGTCGTTCCGATAAAATCATTCATATAAAAGACGGTATTATTGAAAATTCAGTAAAACAGGGAAAATAATCAAAGGCGATGCAGTAATGAAAGAAATTGCCGGCTTGAAAGATTTTCTTGATGAAAAGGCAGAGAAATTTAATCAGCCTGAATTTATTGAAACCGATCCGATTCAGATTCCAAAACGTTTTTCACAAAAAGAAAATATTGAAATTTCGGCTTTTCTGACCGCGTCAATAGCCTGGGGAAACCGCGTTTCTATTATTCAAAGTGCAAACCGGATTATAAATTTAATGGATAACAATCCGTATGAATTTATCATTCAGGCATCAAAAAAAGATCAGAAACATCTTCAAAAATTTGTGCATCGCACATTTAATGGTTTCGATCTGCATTTATTTTACCAGTTCGCTGAAAAACATTTATCGCAGTTACGGTGGATTACAAAGTGTTTTAGAGAAAGGATTTCAGTATGAAAATTCTGTAAAATCAGCATTAACTCATTTTCACTCTGTTTTTTTTGAAAATCCCGGAGAACGAACCCGGAAACACGTTTCGGATGTAACAAAAGGAGCATCGGCAAAACGTTTGAATATGTTTCTGCGATGGATGGTACGATATGGAAATGTGGACTTTGGCATATGGAACGGAATTCCAGCTTCGGAATTAATGCTTCCACTGGATGTACATACCGGAAATGTAGCAAGAAAATTAGGCCTGCTTCAACGAAAATCGAACGATTGGAAAGCCGTGGAAGAAGTTACATCAGTGCTTCGAACATTTGATAAATACGATCCGGTAAAATACGATTTTGCGTTGTTTGGACTCGGCGCATTCGAAAAATTCTGAATATGGGCAGAAATACTTATTTTCAGTTTAAGCAGTTCAAAATTAACCAGGAAAAATCGGCTATGAAAGTCGGAACCGATGGCGTTTTACTTGGCGCCTGGGTTAATGTGGAAAATGTAGAAACGATTCTTGATGTTGGCACAGGAACCGGTTTAATCGCATTGATGCTGGCTCAACGTTCCTCTGCAGAAATTACCGGAATTGAAATCGAACCAAATGCTGCCAAGGAAGCTGAAGAGAATTTCCGCCAATCGATTTGGAGCAATCGTATTTCAGTGCAAAATTGTTCTTTTCAGGATTTCGCAGAAACTTCAGGAGATACTTTTGATTTAATTGTTTCGAACCCGCCGTTTTTTACCGATGCGGTAAAGAGCAGTTCCAAAAGCAAGAGTTTGGCGCGCCATACCGACCAATTGCCTTTTTATAAATTGATTCAGGGAGCATCAAAACTGCTGAACCCGAAAGGCAGGTTTGCGGTGGTTTTACCTTTTTCCGAGGCAAAAGATTTCATACATACAGCCGAATGTTATCAACTGCATTTAATCCGAAAAATGGAAATACAACCTGCACCGTTACGCAAACCTAACAGGGTTTTACTTGAGTTTTGTGTATATGAAAGCCAACTTCAATTGGAGAATCTTACCATTTTATGCGACGACAGGGTTAGCTATTCGGAAGAATACAAAAAATTAACCTGTGATTTCTATCTGAATTTTTAAGAGAATAATGTTTTCATTTTTTACTTGTTTAAGATTACTGATTAATTATGGCTTTTTGAATATTTTTAATAAAATATTGATTTTCAGTTTCAACAGCCAGATATTGAGAAATATTATGAACAATTGTATTATTGATCGGTTAAATTTCAGAAAACATCGGTGAAAAAAGATACCAAAAAGTCTTTTAATTGGTTTTAACGTTTTATTTTTGCACAAAACTTTTTGAAATACACCATGACGATTCATATGAAACCAGAATTAAAGCTCGATACGAATTATTACAAAGTTGTTGATATTCGGCAACTCACAGAAAATACGTTTGTTCTTTCGATGCCGGAAAGCAGATTTAAATTTATAGCTGGCCAACACGTTTCAGTTTCCATAAAGGGAGATTATCAAAGCCGTGAATATTCGATTTACAGCTCAGAAGAAAGCGAGAATCTTGAAATTTTAGTAAAAGAAGTGGACGGAGGCTATTTTTCCCCAAAACTGAAGCACCTGAAAGTTGGCGATTATGTGGAAGTACACGGCCCGTTTGGAAAATTCTGGTTAGATGAAAAAAAGCGCGACACACACAAACATGTTTTTATTGCCAGCGGTACTGGAATTGCACCGTTTCATAGCATGGTAAAGAGCTATAGAGACCTGAATTATGAGCTGATACATGGAATACGTTATGTGGATGAAGCGTATGAAGTGGAGGAATACGACAGAACGAAGGTGACACTCTGCACATCGCGCGATGAAAGCGGCGATTTTAACGGGCGGCTAACCGAATATTTAAAACAAACCGACTTTGAGAAAAACACTTGTTTCTACCTTTGCGGAAACAGCGATATGATTTTCGATGCAATGGAAATTCTGAAAACAAAAGGCTTCGACAGGGAAAGTGTAATTGTTGAGGTTTACTTTTAATCGTTATTCTATATTTGCCGATCGAGATTTAGCCAGGGAAGTTGACAAGTCCATTTCCCCTTGATTTCACAAAAACCAAATATATTCCGTGATGATGAATGCAGAGGAAGAGTTTCATTAATACCGAAGGTGGAGCGATTTCCGTTCTTATTCAAGACAAACGACCAGTGATAAATTGTAAGTGCGGACTTTTTTAATCCAGTTCAATGCTTTCCTTAATTATTTCTTCAATAAAGCTATCACCTTGTTTAAAATAATTTGTTGGATATGGATGAGTTTCAATTAAAGGATATTTAATATTTATTTTTGAATATAATTTTAGATTATCAAAAACATTCTCATTAAACTGGTCTGAAACCAACAATAAATCGATATCAGACCATTGATGTGTATTCCCCTTAACAGTTGAGCCGAATAAAAAAACTTTATAAAAAGTCAATCCATTTTTATTGCAATCGTGAATAAACGATTTTGCTGTACTTATTGCAAAGTCTTTAGTAACCATAATCTAAAATCATTTACAGAATTTATCATCGATTGAGTAAATTGCTCGTCACAAATATTGTGCATTTTGGTCATATATTCCGGGTATCTTCCTTCTAACTGAAACCGATTTAGCGTTAATAAGAATTCACTTTGCTCATCTGTTAATTTTATAGAAGTTGCTGATAGCAGATGTATTAAATTATGAGTTCTTGGTGGAATGTTCTCTGTATTATCTTTAATCCATAGAGACTTACATAATTTCTCAATCACTAAATGTGCAAAAAATAAAGATTGCAGATAATTTTTGCCATTGAATAAAGTGTGAACAGCTTTCCAGTCATCATCAGCCTGTTCCACCCAAAACTCAATATGTTGCATTTTAGTTTTCATGTTCCAAAATTAAACAAATCGAATAATATCGTCTAAAAATGATTGGTCATTTTAAAGCAGATTTCTCTACGTGCCTTCCCCTTTCAAAAGGGCGATATGGGCAAATTTGTGGTAATGTAGGTAAAAATTTAATGTTATTCTCCGGTAAAATACTGTCTCGAATCTATTGAGGTCGTTTCTGTTGTTTGAACCTTATCAATTTTGAGTGTTGAATTTTCTTCCACTTTATCGCCTTTGTAAGTGTATTTTTTGTTTAGCGAAATTGTTTCCGGTTTCAGGTTTACATAATTAATCGAGAAATCGTAAGTCACATCCTGAAGATAAGAAGTCGCTGATTTGCCAATTGCCAGAGATTTTCCCTGCCGGTTGTTTTTTGGCGATTTTACATTACCTTCAATTTTTAAAACCGCATAATCTTCCTTTGCAATGGTTATTTTTCCGCTAAACGATGAAGCATAAAAATCGCCCGATCCGGCTAAAGTCGGATTCTTCTGGCTAAATGAAATCACCCAGTACGATATTCCGTTTATCACCGGTTCGCTATCCAGTTTTAATTGAAATTCAGTCAGAATTTCCGGATTTAAAACTGAATATTCCGAGCGTACCCAATCAAATCCAAGCAATTCATCCATGTTCGTTTTTCCATCCGAAAAGCTGTAGTCTGCTTTCCAATCATTCTTTTTTAACGAATATTTTACATGTTGATAAGCATCGAATTTAGAAGGATTTGCATAACCGGTTTTGTCGTAAATTAAAATATTGGCTTTTTGAATTTCTGAAACCGAGCCGTTTACCGATTTATTGTTTGTATAACTACACTCGAGATTCAATGGGCCCGAAATATAATTATATGGGATTTCTTCGCTCGCCATACTCAAAATGCGAACTAAAACCTTCGATTGTGCTGCAATATCAATATCCTTGATGTCGTAGCTTTGAGGATCGATTTTTATGAGATTAAATTCCCTTTCGAACAGTGATTGTACGGGTAAATTCTTATTCACAAAACCAACGGCGGAAAAGAATATATTGCTGTTTACCATTTCTTCCGGCACTTTCAATTCGAAAGCGCCTTCGCTGTTGCTTGATGTTCCGTAATATGTTCCTTCAATTCCAATATTTGTATACGAAACAGGTTCGCTTGTAGCTGAATTTATCACTTTCCCTTTAATGATTCCTGCAACTTTTGCCTTTTGCGCTATTGATGCCGAAACGATTAAAAATGTGAATATTAAAATAGAAATGATTTTCATTGTTGTTTATTTTTGAATAAAATTAAGAATTTAATACCAATTCATACTTTAATAACGTTATTCTAAAAAAATATTATTTCATTCGTTTAAATATTATTACAAATCGAATTAGCCATGAAACCTGCATGTGTTTTTATTATTCTTAATATGAATGTTTGACATACATGCCCTATATTTGTTAAAATCTAAAAATAAGATATGATACTCCGAAAAATTTCTCTAATCCTGATGATTGCAGTTTTAACCGTGTTTACTTCGTGCGTTTCAAAAAAGAAATATCTTGAAATGCAAGCCGGGCGTTTAAGGGCGGAAAAGCTTTCGCAACAGCTCGATGAGGAAAACAAAGCCAAAGCTGCACGCATAGAAGCAATGATTGCCGATTTTGAAGAAATGAAGAATGAGCTTCTTGAAAGCAACGCAATAAAAGATCAATATATCGATTCGTTAAACGGCGAATTAAATACATTGGCCGAAAATCTTAACAAACAGAAGGCATCGTTACAGGAAACCAGTTTTACGCTCGATTTTGAGCAACAGCGGTTAAATGAATCATTAAAGGAAAAAGATAAATCTATTGGAGCTTTGCAATCGGAAGTAAGTCGCCTGGAAAAGGAAGTTACTTCGAAAAATTCAGTAATCGAACAACGGAATTTCGATTTGGGAAAGGCAAAAGATAATGCAACGGTTTTGGAAGGAAAAATATCCTCCATCGATAGAAAAGTTGTGGAATTGCAGAAACAACTGCAAAATGCCAAAGCTGAAACAACAAAACTGCAGGAACAGTTAAAAACGAAGGATGAAACTATAACCCGTCTGGAAAACAATGTAAAATTGTTGAAAAAAGAACTGGGACAATAGGTAATAAGTCAGAAGCCTGTCATTCCGACCGAAGAGAGGAATCTGTCCTAAAATAGCCAGACAATTATTTTAAGTTACTTTACACCTGTTTAATTATGAAGAAATTATACATTCTTACGATCTCTCTGATGTTGCTAACATCAGTTGGTTTTTCACAAAAAAGCAAATCGTTATTTAACGGCAAAAACATTAAGGGCTGGGTAGTTCACGGAACCGAAAAATGGTATGTGGAAGATGGTTTGCTGATTTGCGAAAGCGGCCCTGATCAAAATTATGGTTATTTATCGACCAAAAAGTTTTACGACGATTTTGAACTGACACTCGAATTTTTGCAGGAAGCAAATGGTAACAGCGGTGTATTTTTCCGTTCCACTTTTGAAGGCACAAAAGTAAGTGGCTGGCAGGTAGAAGTTGCGCCGCCAAATCACGATACAGGCGGTATCTATGAATCGTACGGCAGAGGCTGGCTGGTACAAATTCCCGACGAAAAGGAAAATATCCTGAAAATGGGCGAATGGAATAAAATGAAAATCCGTGTTGTTGGCGGCCATGTTACCACGTGGCTAAATGGTGTTCAAATGGTGGACCTCGAAGATGAAAAAATTGCTGAAGGCAAAGGCGCCATTGCATTGCAGATTCACGATGGTGGCGGAATAAAAGTGAAATGGCGGAATTTGGAAATAACGGAATTGTAAAAGCCTCTCCCCGGCCCTCTCACAAGGGAGCTAAGCTTTATACACATCTTTTTGAGAATATGAATTAGAAAAAATTATGAACAGTTTAAATAAGAAATATCGAATAACAAATAAGAAATCAGGAAATATTTATGTATAAAGCGTGGCCCAGAGAGAGGGAGTAAGAAAAGAAATTTCAAGCTAATTTTCCATTTTAATTTTCTTAGATCGATTATAACCACCCTCCTTCGAATGGACTAATGTTGGCTCTTATTTTCCCTCCTTATGAGGGGCCAGGGGAGGCTCCTTATCAATCATATAATAATGGTAATATTCAATAATCGAGGCCCTCACCTCGTATTCCGATGAGGTATACGGCAACACATCCTGGGCATTAAACCAAATCATAAATGAATCAGCTTCCGATTCGTTTAAACCGGTAAGTTTCATCACCATTTCCTTGTTGTAATTCTGAGAGTGCATTTCCCAGTTTTTTTGAACTGAAATTGCCTTTCTTACTTCACGTTTTCTTTTTTCCCTTTTACTAAGGTAATACTGTAAATAGGAAGCCGGATTAAAAAAAGCAGCCAGAATTGGCGGGGCTTCGTTATAGGCATCGCCACGAAGTTCGGGTGGAAGATCAACAGGTTTTCCATTTTCCAAACCTAAATCCACTTTTGGTTTGTCGCCTTGCACCTGTACTTCGCCAATCGAATAATTAGTGGGCAACATCAGGAAAGTTAAAATATTTTGTCCGTTATAATTGTATGGTATTTTAAGCACGCTTTTCTCATATCCAACCGATGTAACAATCAGTGTGTCAATATTCAGCATTTCCATAGTAAAGTATCCTTCAGCATTTGTAATTGTGCCGCTATGCGTGCGATTATTTATAATGTTTGCATAAGGTACAGCAGAACTATCGGCTGCACTAAGGATTTGCGCCTGTAAGCGGATTAATATCGGATCGACCAAAGGAACGTCATCATCCTGTGCAAAACAGGAAAGGGTTATCATCAGAAAAAATGAAGTTATAACGTATTTAAATCTGTGCATTCCTTTTTAATTCGGAACAAAAATATTTGAATTGTTGTTTAGTCATTCGAAAATAACATATTTTAACCCATTATTTAACAAGATTTAGAATCATACTGAATTGGTGCATGCTGCTAATTAAAAGCTTTGTTCATTTAAATATGAATTAAACTATAAAGTAATAAAACGTGACGTATTTTTAGGAATATATTGTAATTTACAGGTCATAAATACTAAATCTAATTTTCATGTTAAAAATTAAAAGAATAAGAATTTCAATTCCGTTAATCACTCTTTTCCTGCTGATTATGGTGATTTCAGTTTCAGGACAGTCGTTACAGGAAATAATGAAAAACCAGGTATTGCTGTCTAACGGATGGAAATTGACTCCCGTGGGAAAAATGATGCCACTAGGTGATTTGCCATTGAATATTGCTGTTTCACCGTCGGGAAAAATGATTGCGGTAACCAACAACGGCCAAAGTACGCAGAGCATTCAACTTATAGACAGCAAGTCGGTTACAATGCTCGATTCGGTTGAAATCGGGAAAAGCTGGCTTGGACTTACATTTTCAAAAGATGAAAAATCATTGTATGCATCAGGCGGAAACGATAACTGGATTATTCAGTACCGGATAAAAGATAATAAGCTGATTGCAAACGATACCATAGTAATTGGCAATCCCTGGCCGGAAAAAATTTCTGTTGCCGGAATAGCCGTCGACGATAAAAAGAATTTATTGTATGCAGTCACTAAAGAAAATAACTCATTATATGTTGTCGATTTAAAAGAAAAGAAAATTCAGAAGCAGTTACCATTGGGTGGCGAGGGGTATACCTGCTTGCTGTCGAAAGATGCTAAAACCCTTTATGCTACCTGTTGGGGTTGCGATAAAGTAATTCTTTTCGATACAAGAAAACAGGAAATTTCCGGTTGGATTCCCGTAGGAGACAATCCGAACGATATGTGTATGACCCGAAACGGGAAATTTCTGTTTGTAAGTAATGCCAACGACAACTCTGTTTCGGTAATTTCGCTTGAAGAAAAAAAAGTTATCGAAGTATTAAATACATCGCTTTATCCCGGATCGCCGCAGGGGTCTACAGCAAATAGCGTGGCTTTAAGCGAAAATGATAAAACGTTGTACATCGCCAATGCCGACAATAATTGCCTTGCTGTTTTTGATGTAAGTGAGCCGGGCGAAAGCTTTAGTAAAGGGTTTATTCCAACCGGTTGGTATCCGACTTCGGTAAGGGTTGTAGATAATACAGTTTTTATTGCGAATGGAAAAGGTTTGACATCAAAAGCCGAATCCGCTTGGACCAAGTCCGATGGATCAGAAAGAACGTGTTGAACGCCATAAAGATGTACAAAACGAAAAAGTGCAGTATATCGGCGGGCTATTTACCGGAACATTGCAGACTGTTGCAACGCCGATGACGGAACAGCTTGGAATTTATTCTCAGGCAGTTTATAAAAATGTTCCTTATAGTAAGGAAAATGAAATGATTTCAACCGGAGAGGAAGGAAATCCAGTGCCAACAACTGTCGGTGAAGAATCGCCGATTAAACATGTTTTTTATGTCATCAAGGAAAACCGTACTTACGACCAGGTTTTGGGTGATATTCCGCAGGGAAATGGCGACACCAGTCTTGTTCTTTTTGGAAAAAAAGTAACTCCAAATCAGCACGCAATAACAGAACAGTTTGTATTGCTCGATAATTTTTATGTGGATGGTGAAGTAAGCGCCGACGGACATAACTGGACGATGGGAGCGTATGCAACCGATTATTTAGAGAAAAACTGGCCTACAAGCTATGGGAGCAGAGGCGGTACTTATCCCGGCGAAGGCGAACGGGAAATTGCAAACGGAAAGGTTTTTTTGTGGGATAATTGCAAAAGGTACGGCGTATCCTACCGTAGTTATGGCGAATTTATTTCAGATAGTAAAACACCAAATATTCCGGTGTTAAAAGACCATTTCTGTAAAGAATATGTGGGATGGGATATGTCGATAAAGGATACTGTGAGGTTTCGCTGGTGGAAAGACGATTTTGAAAAATTACTTGCCGAAGGAAATGTACCTCAATTTAACAGCCTTCGGTTTGGAAACGACCATACCGAAGGATTGAGGGTTGGAAGGATTACACCAAAAGCTCATGTTGCCGATAACGATTTGGCTGTGGGTATGTTTGTCGATTACCTGAGTCATTCGCCTATCTGGAACGAAACCTTAATAATTATTTTGGAAGACGATGCCCAAAACGGCCCTGACCATGTAGATGCGCACCGCACAACAGCATACATTGCCGGAGGCTTTGTAAAACAGGGTTTTGTCGATCATACCATGTACTCCACTTCATCGGCATTACGAACTATTGAGTTGATTCTGGGCCTGCCGCCAATGAGCCAGTACGATGCTGCAGCAGAACCCATGTGGCGTTGTTTCGACAAAAAAGCCAGCCATCCGTCGTTTAACGCGTTACCCGCAAATATCGATTTGAACCTGAAGAATACCCAGGAAACTGCCATGTCGCGTTTAAGCGAAACATTCAACTTCAAAAAAGAAGATCGAATTCCTGATGATCAGTTTAATAAAGTTATCTGGGCAGCGATAAAAGGGTTGGATAGCCAGTGCCCTGCGCCGGTGCACGCGGCTTTTGTTAATGCTTCTGCTGAAGAAGAAGATGATGATTAATTGTTAGTTCGTCACAGCTAACGTGGTTGTAAATTTTATCATTTCCATTGGAATTGCGCTATGTATAATATCAGCGCTTAATTTATTTATTTAGAGCTACTAAATCTATTTATTATATTAGAATTGTTTAGTTAAATACTATATGTATCTTTGATGTATATACAAATTAAAATTCATGCGCACTAAAATTCAAAAATGGGGAAACAGCCTTGCAGTGAGAATTCCCCGGGGATTTGCACTTGATGCTAAATTGAAAAATAATTCAGAAGTGGATATTCAATTGGTAAATAATGAAATCTTAATAAAACCACTGACTTCAAAAAATAAAATACTTGAAAAACTGTTGTCGGACATCAAAAATGATAATATTCATGATGAAGTATATACAGGCTCGTCAACAGGTAACGAAATCTGGTAGCAATGCTTTATATTCCCGATTCAGGAGATATTGTTTGGATTACGCTTAATCCTCAGGCAGGTCACGAACAAGCAGGACGACGGCCAGCATTGGTACTTTGCCGGCTGCATATAATGGCAAAGTGAACCTCGCCTTGTTTTGTCCGATTACCAGCCAGGTAAAAGGATATCCGTTCGAAGTGCTAATTCCTGATGGATTGAAAAATGGTGGTGCAAAACAATCGATCAAATAAACAGCTGGATTGGAAACAAGGAAAGCTGAATTTGTTGATAAATTGTCAAGCCAGGCATTGGAAGAAGTTTGAAAAAAATAAAAGTTCTCTTGCCTGATTAAAAGGTTGAATAGGAATTTATAGAAATTGGTCATTTAATTTTCAGGATGGTATAACTTAATTAAAATATTTCTGGATTATTTTACTCCTAACTGCGATAATAGTATTGTTAACAATTTTGATGACAAATGTAACAACCCGGGAACTGCTATAAATTCGACATTTCTTCCTACTTTAATCCCGCAATCCTTTCTTCCAGCACTTTAATTTTCGCTTCGGCATCGGCTTGTTTGGTGCGTTCTTTTTCCACAACAGCTTCCGGAGCATTGTTTACAAAACGTTCGTTACTCAGCTTTTTCATTACTGAATTCAGAAAACCTTTTGTGTAGCCCAATTCTTCTTTTAGCTTTTTCAACTCTTCCTCCACATCAATAAAATCTTCGAGCGGAAGATAAAAGTTGGTCGATTTTACACGGAATGAAGCAGCGCCCTGAACTTCTTCGTTCACAATATCCAGTGAAGAAAGATTTGCCATTTTAACAACTACACTGCTAAATTTTGGCTCATATCCTTTATCGCCCTGCTGAATTTTAAGGTCAAGCGTATCTTTATTCGGAATGTTTTTATCGGTACGAATTTTTCGGATTCCTGAAATAGCTTCTTTTACATTTTCAAATGCTGCAAGTAATTCATCATCAAACTTTTCAGCTTTTGGAAGCTGGCTGATCATAATGCTTTCCCCTTCTTTTCGTTCTGAAAGCAATTGCCAGATTTCTTCCGTAATAAATGGCATAAACGGATGCATTAAACGCAACATCTGGTCGAATAATTCAACTACTTCATCGTAGGTTTTTGCATCAATGGGTTGCTGGTAAGCCGGTTTTACAATTTCAAGCAACCAACCCGAAAATTCGTCTCGAACAGTTGTGTAAACAGTCATCAAAGCTTCCGAAATACGGAACTGATCAAATTGGTTATTTAATGTGGAAACTACTTCACTCAGTTTATTTTTAAACCATTCGATGGCAAGTTTTGAATGTTCAGGCTGTTCAATTTCAGCGGAAACTTCCCAGTTTTTCACTAAGCGAAAAGCATTCCAGATTTTAGTGGCAAAACCTGCTCCTTGTTGTGGCAAACTTTCATCGAACAATAAATCACCACCGGCAGGAGAACAAAGCAACATTCCAACGCGAACACCATCAGCTCCGTATTTGGCAATTAAATCCAGCGGGTCGGGCGAATTTCCCAGCGACTTCGACATTTTCCGTCGTAGCGCATCGCGCACCATTCCGGTGAAATACACATTTTTATATGGGAATTCATCGCGGTATTCATAACCTGCAATAATCATTCGCGCTACCCAAAAGAAAATAATATCGGGTGCAGTCACCAAATCTGAAGTCGGGTAATAATATTTGACTTCATCATTTTCGGGATAACGGATTCCGTCGAAAACAGAAATAGGCCACAACCAACTTGAAAACCAGGTATCCAACGCATCTTCATCCTGTTTAAACGAAAAACCTCCCCCTTCTCCTCCGAGCGAGGGGTGTTTTGTCAACTACAAGTTTCCGGGCTTCTTCCTCAGTTTCAGCAACCACAAATCCGTAATTCTTTTCTCTCTCCCCCTCGGGGAGAGTCGGAGAGGGGCTTATATACCAAACCGGAATCTGGTGTCCCCACCACAACTGGCGGCTAATACACCAGTCTTTGATGTTGCTCATCCAGTGGTTGTAAATATTTTTGAATTTTGCAGGATGGAATTTAATGTTGTCATTCATCACATTTTCCAGCGCCGGTTTTACCAGTTCATCCATTTTCAGAAACCACTGTGCAGAAAGCTTTGGCTCGATGATAACATCGGTCCTTTCAGAAAAGCCGACTTTATTGGTGTAGTCTTCAATTTTTGCAAGGTTTCCGGCTTTTTCCAGTTCCGGAATAATTTTATCGCGAACTGCAAAACGATCTTCGCCAATAAATATTTCAGCTTTTTCGCTCAATGTTCCGTCATCGTTAAAAATATCGATGGATGGCAGGTTATGTTTCAACCCGATTTCATAGTCATTTATATCATGTGCAGGAGTAATTTTTAAACATCCGGTACCAAATTCCATATCCACATATTCATCGGCAATAATTGGAATCGAGCGATTGATCAACGGAACCAAAACCCGTTTTCCAATCAAATGGGTAAATCGTTCATCTGCCGGATTAACGCAAACTGCCGTATCGCCTAAAATTGTTTCAGGGCGGGTTGTTGCAATAGTAATAAACGAAGCCCCCTCAACTCCCCCGGAGGGGGAGCTATCTATTCTGTATTTCAAATAATATAATTTTCCCTGATTTCCTTATAAATCACTTCTTCATCGGAAAGCGCAGTTTTAGCTGCAGGGTCCCAGTTTACCATTCGAACGCCACGGTAAATCAAACCTTTATTGAATAGATCCACAAAAACTTTGATTACCGATTCGCTTCGGGCTTCATCCATGGTGAAAGCAGTGCGATCCCAGTCACACGAAGCGCCCAGTTTTTTTAATTGTTCGAGGATAATTCCGCCGTGTTTGTCCGTCCATTCCCAGGCATGTTTCAGAAATTCATCGCGGCTAAGGTCGTATTTGTCAATTCCTTTTGCCCGTAATTTATTAACGACTTTAGCTTCGGTAGCAATGGATGCATGGTCGGTTCCCGGCACCCAGCAGGCATTTTTCCCGGTCATTCTCGCGCGGCGTACCAAAATATCCTGAATAGTATTGTTGAGCATGTGCCCCATATGTAAAACACCGGTAACGTTTGGCGGCGGGATGACAATGGTGTAAGGTTCACGGTCGTCGGGTTCGGAATGAAAATACTTGTTTTTCATCCAGTAACTGTACCATTTGTCTTCTACTTCAGCCGGGTTGTATTTGCTCGGAATTTCCATATAAATTTTTATCTGCTAATAATCCTAAAAAATTGAGCCACAAAAGTACAATGAAAAGTTGAAAAGTGAAACAGGTGATAAATGGTCTGCAGGTTCTGTGTAAAATCATGAAATTAATGACGCGTCTATACTTAAACGCAAAGATTGTTTTTATTTTTCTTCAACTTCAGCCTTCAACGGAATCAGTATTTCTCCTTCAAAGGAAATGGATTGCCGGATTAAAAAAGAGGCCGATAATGAAGTGTATCCTGTTTTCGAAATGTGGAAGACCAGATTGATGTATTCGTTCTGATTAATAATTTTGATTTCAATTTTATAACCTTCGTTGGTTCCGGAGCGCCTGTATTTTTCAATTGGCAGCATAAAACCCAACGGGCTGTTTTTAAAAGATGTTAAGTCTCTCTGATAGTTGTTTCCAAAATATGGCAGGTACGAAAATATAGAATCACCTCTGATTTCAATTCCAAAGTCGCTGCGTAAAGTCAGGCGTTTTGAGTTGATTGGTTTTACGGTTTCAGCTTTAAAAATAAAATTTTTGCTGTTAATAGTTTCTCTAATCTGTCGGATTTGTTCAGCTTTTTGTGCAGCCTTTTGTCGCCTTTTTTCTTTGCGGCTTATATTTTGAGCGTGAATAGAATTAACGGAAATGGCAAGCAAAATGATGATTGCTAAAGTTCTCATTTTTTAGATTAAATTATCGGTTGTGTTTTGTAAATATAGTTTTTATTGATGATACTTTAAATGAAAGACTCTGAAACGGGCTGGAAAATGTGTACACAGAAAATTACCCCATAATCATCCCGATAATAGTTGCACTCATCAGCGAAGCCAATGTGCCGGCAATAAGTGCAGAAACCCCAAGTTTTGAAAGCAGTACCCTACGTCCGGGCGCCAAAGCGCCAATACCACCAATTTGAATACCAATGGAGGAAAAGTTGGCAAAACCGCATAAAATATAGGTGGCCATAATTATCGATTTCGGATTCGACAAAACGCCACTGGCTTTTAAATCGGCTAAACTGATGTAACCAATGAATTCAGTAAGAATTAATTTTTCGCCTAATAATCTACCAACCGTAATAATATCATCCGGACTTATTCCAATCAGCCACATTAATGGCGCAAATGTGTAACCCAGGATAAACTGCAATGAAAGCCCGTCGTAGCGGCCGTTGGTTCCGTCAATTATCACTTGGTTTAAGTTGGTCCATTGCCCGATTTTTCCGACAATAAAATTAAACATGGCAATAAAGGCGATAAATGCCAGTAGCATAGCGGCAACGTTTACTGCAAGTTTTACACCTTCGCTTGTACCGTTGGTAATGGCATCAAGTACGTTGCTACCGATCTTATCTTTGCTAACTTCAATTTCCTTGTTGATGCTTTCGGTTGGCGGAATCAGCATTTTTGAAAACACAATTGCTGCCGGCGCTGCCATTATTGATGCCGCTAACAGGTGCTTTGCAAATTCGAGCCGAAGAGCAGGATCGCTACCACCCAAAAGCGCGATATAGGCTGCAAGAACACCGCCTGCAAGCGTTGCCATACCACCGGTCATTACAAGCATCATTTCCGATTTGTTGATTTTTTCGAGATAGGCTTTTATCATTAGCGGAGATTCGGTTTGACCAAGAAAAATATTACCTGCAACCGACAATGCTTCAGCGCCCGAAATTTTTAATGCTTTTGTGAAAATCCATGCCAGCCCGTAAACCACTTTCTGAATTATTCCCCAGTAAAATAGTAAGCTGGTTAATGCCGAAAAGAATATAATAGTTGGTAAAACCTGGAAGAGAAAAATAAATCCGTACGTGTCGGCATTCATTAAATCGCCTAACAGAAACTCACTTCCGGCTTTGGTGAAGTCGAGAATTTTAACAAAAATCTGGCCCAGAAACTCAAAAGCTGTTCGGATAAACGGAACGTATAAAACACCTATTGCCAGTAAAATTTGCATAATCAGCCCAACGATTACAGTTTTCCATGGTATGTGTTTTCGGTTTTGACTGAGCAAAAATCCAAGCAACAGCAAAACAAACATGCCCAGTATTCCGCGAAAAATAGTTGTAGGATTAAACGAAGGAGGCGGCATATGTGTTAATAGCAGATTTGCATTCCCGGCATTTTTTGTGGTTTGTACCTGTTGCGGAATGGAGTCGGGGGAGATTACTTTTTCCTGCGCTGTTACCGACTGAAAAAATAAAATGCCGGCACAAAATACCAGCAAGGCAAGAAAATGTTTCATACGGTTGATTTATTTTTCTCGTTTTTTTATTTCATCGCGAATAACAGACGCTTTTTCATAGTCTTCATTTTGTATGGCATCGGATAACATATCCCTTAACTCGCTAATTGAATACTGGGAATAAGATGAACTTCCCACCGGATCGACTTCTTCGCTGGAGAAACTTTTGATAGGTGAATTCTCGTCTTCGAGTTCCAGCACAATACCGGCTTTTTTCAAAATTTCTTCCGAAGTGTAAATCGGGCATCTGAATCGCAAAGCCAAAGCAACCGCATCGGAAGTGCGTGAATCAATGGTGATTTCCTTTCCATTCATTTCGCAAAGCAATTCGGAAAAGAAAATGCCTTCTTCCAGTTTATAAATGCTAACTTCGAGCAACGCAATATCAAAAGCAAGCGCAATATTTTTTATCAAATCGTGTGTCAACGGACGCGGTGGTTTTAAACCTTCCAGTTGTATGGCAATGGCCTGTGCCTCAACCGGCCCTATAATAATCGGGATACGCCTGTCGCCTTGTTCTTCAGCCAAAACCAGGGCATAGGCGCCCGATTGTGTCTGACTGACTGATAATCCTAAAATATTCAAACGAATTTTTTGCATGCTTTGTATAGCCTGATTTTCTGTGTAAACAAATATAACAATCATTTTCGGTTAAAGCCGAATATCGCAAATGGATTTCTTTCAGACTTTACAACATAAAAAACGATACAAATAAAATTTTTCCATAAGGGGTTAGTTATTAAAAAGATATTCTGAAATCATTTTAAAGCAGAATAATTTTCTTCATCAGCAAATTTACGTTGAATGAATTCATTTTACATTAATTTAATTATTGAAACAGCATTACATTCGAATAAAAATGCCCGATTAAACGAAAAAAGCAAAAGCGTATTATTATTGCCTAAGCCGTGGATTTTGTCTTTCCCAAATTAAATTCTCAATAATTTGCTAAATAGTTTAAAATAACTACTTTTGCAATCCGAAAAATTTATCCGTTCAGGCTAAAAAAGAGGAAACAAGCGAGATTCCCGCCTGCCGGTGTTAACATTAAAATTGAAATTATGTACGCGATTGTTGAAATTGCAGGGCAGCAGTTCAGAGTTGAAAAAGACAAAAAGCTGTTTGTACATCTTCTGGATGCCAAAGAAGGCGATTCGGTGGATTTTGAAAAAGTACTACTGGTTGACAACGACGGCAGTGTTGCTGTTGGAACTCCAACCGTAGATGGCGCAAAAGTTACAGCCAAAGTGCTGGAACATGTAAAAGGTGACAAAGTGATTGTTTTCAAAAAGAAAAGAAGAAAAGGATATCAGAAAATGAACGGTCACCGTCAGCAGTTTACAAAAATACAGGTGGAAACCATTGTTGGATAATTAAAAAAGAAATTTACCATGGCTCATAAAAAAGGTGTAGGTAGTTCGAAAAACGGACGCGAATCGGAAAGTAAACGACTGGGTGTAAAAATCTTCGGCGGTCAGTTTGCAAAAGCTGGTAATATTTTAATTCGCCAGCGTGGAACACAACATTATCCGGGAGATAATGTAGGAATGGGAAAAGATCATACCCTTTTTGCATTAATCGACGGTACTGTAGCTTTCAGGAAAAAAAGAAAAAATCGCTCATACATATCGGTAGAGCCGGTTGTTGACGTTGACGTTGCTGAAGCTCCGGTTAAAAAGGCGGAAAAGGCAAAGGCAAAGGCAAAGACTGAGGCAAAGGAAGAAGCTACGAAGGTTGAGGCGAAGAAAGTAGAAAAAGCTGAGGCGACGGCAAAGGCTGAGGCGAAGGAAGAAGCTACGAAGGCTGAGGCGAAGAAAGTAGAAAAGGCTGAGGCAAAGGCTCCAAAAGCTGCTCCTAAAAAAGAAGAAGCCAAAGCTGATGATTTAACCAAATTAACAGGCGTTGGACCAAAATTAGCTGAGATTTTATCGGAAGGTGGTTTTACAACTTTTAATTCTATTGCTAAAGCTTCTGTAGAAGATATACAGAAAGTGCTTGAAGCTGCCGGAAGCCGTTACGCTTCAAAAGACCCTGCTCCATGGATTGAAGAAGCTAAAGAATTAGAATAATCATTTGGTATTATCAGGAACATTCCTGAATAGATATAAACTCCTGCCGGTTTCGGTGGGAGTTTTTTGTTTTTCTTATGTTCAGATTTTCGTTCTATGGATTAAAAGCTATACGCTTGCCAATAACCGATTCAATAATTTTTTCATTATTATATACAACTTCGCCATTCACAAAAGTTGAAACAACTTTGCACGAAAATTCAGTTCCTTCAAATGGCGACCAGCCACATTTATACAAAATATTTTCCGGTGATACTGTCCAGTTTTTCTTTGGATCGACAAGCACCAAATCGGCAAAATATCCTTCGCGTATATAACCACGGCGATCGATTCGGAATAAATCGGCAGGCGCATGACACATTTTCTGAACCAGTTTTTCAAGCGAAATAAATCCTTTTTTGTTCATTTCAAGCATCGCAACCAAAGCGTGTTGCACCAAAGGCCCGCCTGAAGGAGCTTTAAAATACGAATTGTTTTTTTCTTCCAGGGTATGCGGGGCATGGTCGGTGGCAATAACATCGAGCTTATCCTTTAAAAGCGCATCCCATAAAGCCGCCTTATCAGTCGCGGTTTTTACTGCAGGATTCCATTTTATGCGCGTTCCCAATTTTATATAATCGCGATCGTCGAACCAAAGGTGATGCACACAAACTTCTGCAGTAATCTTTTTGTCAGCTACATTTCCCGTTTCAAAAAGACTCATTTCTTTTGCTGTTGTTAAATGCAGCACATGTAACCTTGTATCAAATTTCGATGCGAGTTCAACCGCTTTCGATGAGGAAATGTAACATGCTTCATCGCTTCTGATATGTGCATGACGCGATATCGGAACATGTTCGCCATAACGCTGCCGGGCAATTTCACTGTTTTTTTGAATAGTTGCTTCATCTTCGCAATGGGTGGCAACCAAAGTTGGAGCATTTTTGAAAATCTCAGAAAGTGCTGTTTCATCATCCACAAGCATATTCCCGGTTGATGATCCCATAAATACTTTAATGCCGCACACATTTTTCGGATCTGTTTTTAAAACTTCATCCAGGTTATCGTTGGTAGCGCCCATATAAAACGAATAATTGGCGCTCGAAACTTTTGCTGCCCTGTCGTATTTTTTCTGTAGTTCTTCCTGGGTAACGGCTTGCGGAATAGTATTTGGCATTTCCATATAAGTTGTAACACCTCCAGCAACTGCCGCGCGGCTTTCGGTTAAAATTTCTCCCTTATGCGTTAATCCGGGTTCCCTGAAATGCACCTGGTCGTCGATAACACCCGGCAATAACAGCAATCCCTCTGCATTTATTACTTCAATATCATCAAAATCGTAATCGGTGGGTAATACGTGCGGGTAAATCTTTTTTATTTTATCATCCTGAATTAAAATGCTACCCTTGAATTTTATTCCATCGTTAACGATGGTTGCATCTTTTATTAAAGTTTTCATGAACTTTGATTTTAAACAAAGTTACGGTATTCATTTTTGAATGTTTAGCATATAAACAAAAAAAGGAAGCCAACGGCAACCTTTTTAAATCCGGTATTAATTTCAATATAATTACAGTGCTTTTTCATATTTTCTGAACCAGCTCCTGATTTTCATTTTTAAAACTCCCCAAAGCGCTTCGTTAAAAATTCCGCCACTCATTTTCGAAGTTCCTTCCTGTCGATCGGTGAACACTATCGGGACCTCAACAATGTTAAAACCAAACTTGTAAGCTGTAAATTTCATTTCAACCTGGAAACCGTAGCCAATCAGTTTTATTTTTTCGAAATCTATCGTTTCCAATACGCTTCGCCGGTAGCATTTAAATCCGGCCGTGGTATCCATAATTTTCATTCCGGTTACAATTCGAACATACATCGATGCAAAATACGACATCAGCACTCTTCCCAATGGCCAGTTAATTACATTGATGCCCGAAATATAGCGCGAACCGATGGCCACATCAGCACCGTTTTCGGCGGCTTTATACAGTCTTTCCAAATCGTCGGGGTTATGCGAAAAATCGCAATCCATTTCGAATATATAATCGTAACCGTTTTCCAATGCCCAGTTAAAACCGGCAATATACGCGGTGCCAAGGCCCAGTTTCCCTTTTCTTTCCAGGATATGAAGACGATTTGGAAACTCTGTCTGAAGGCGTTTTACAATTTCTGCAGTTCCGTCAGGCGAGTTATCTTCAACAATTAAGAGATGGAATGGAGTGGCAAGCGAAAACACTTTGCGGATCATTTTCTCCGCATTTTCCCTTTCGTTGTATGTTGGAATTATAACCAGGTTCTTTGCCACAGTGTGAATTTTACAATATCAAATTACGAAAATAATCTTTTTAATATATTATTTACAGGATGAACTTTAATTCGGGTTCTTTTTAAGAAAGTTTAGGAAATAACCGGATGAAAGATTCCGTGTTACGATGCTTAGAACTCTCTTTATACAGGACTCATATGTATTTAACGTTTTTTAAAATGATTTGCCGTAATTGTTTTTTCAAATAAGAAATAAGGAATAAGGAATAAGGAATAAGAAATAGTTGCGAGCCACGATTCACGAGATTTATCCCGAAAGGGATTAAACAATAATAGCCATGGGTAAAACCCATGGTAATGAAGCGGATATGAGATGAACCCCGAAGTGGGTTCAATTTTTGAATCACATGAATAAGGAATGAGAAACACTTGCGAGCCGCGAGCCGCGAGATAAGAATTGCAGACACAGGACACAAAAAAAGAATTCAGCTTTAAAAATAATAATCATAAGAAATAAGGAATAAAAAATAAGGAATAAGGAATGAGAAACAGACGTGAGCCGCGAGCCACGAGTCACGAGATATATCCTGTGCATGGACGCAAGACACAAGATTTTTAGATGCAAGATTTAAGCAGAAAAATAAGGAATAAGAAATAAGGAATAAGAAATAGCTGCGAGCTGTGAGATCAAAGACCAGCTGGTTTTTTAACCCCGTATTATTGTTGATAATTATGGTGATAATAAAATTCCGATTTTTTTTTTTGGATTTAACACATTTATTTTAGCTTTGTAGTGCATATGAGTATTCAACTCATATTGTGTGTTTGGGGGTTAACATTTTTTTTAAGAGCAGCTGATGAGCTGCTCTTTTCTTTTACCCCCGGTTTTTTACCGCCAGCCTCCCCCCAAAGCCCTGTACAGCGAAACCACCGCATTTAATTGCTGAACATGATCGTTTACATTGTTGAGTTGCGCATTGAGCAGACTTTGTTGTGCAATTAAAACTTCCGTATAGGTGGCCGAACCGTAAACCAACAGTTCTTTGGTATAATCCACCGATTTTTCGAGCGCCTCGAGTTGTTTGCTGCGAAGCTCAATTTTTTGCACCGAAGCATCGTATTGCCCAAGTGCATCGCTTACTTCGGCCCCTGCATTCAGCAAGGTATTTTTAAAATTCAATAAAGCCTCTTCCTGTTGTGCTTTGGCTACCGCCAAACGGGTTTTATTGGCGCGTTTATTAAAAATGGGTTGTACCAAACCGCCTGCAATATTGGCTGCAAATGCTATGGGGTCGAATAGTTCATTTAAATCCACAGCTTCGAATCCGGCATTGGCTGTAAGGGTAAGCGAAGGATAGAAATAGGCCCTGGCATTGTTTGTCATTTCCCAGGCGCTTATTACGTTATATTCTGCCTGCATTACATCGGGGCGGTTATCCAAAATATCGGACGGAACTCCGGTAGTCAGCATTTCATTTGCCTGTTGCTCTTCAAGAATTCCGCGCCTGATGGTTCCGGGAGTTCTTCCCAGCAGCAGGCAAAGTGTATTTTCAGTCTCCTTAATTTGTTGTTCGATATCGGGAATGGTGACTTGCGTGGCATAAAGGTTCGCCTCGCTCTGAACTACGGCGGCGCCGGTTACATTTCCGTTGTCTTTTAAAATCTTCAGCGTTTCAACTAAATCTGCGTTGTTTTGTGCTGTTTCTTTGGTTATCTGCAATTTGCTGTCTAAGGCAAGCAGGTTGTAATAAACAAATGCGATGTTTGAAATCAGCCGGGTTTGTACGGCTTTTTGTGCTGCACCTGTTGCAAGATAATCGGCATACGCAGCTTTTTTGGCGCTGTTTAGTTTTCCCCAGAAATCGATTTCCCAACTGCTTTGAAGTTTTATTTGCGAGGCTGTATATTCTCGTGCTCCGTTTGGAGATGTCGATTCGGAAGTTCGCGCATAAGTATATCCGGCCTGGGCTGAAAGGGAAGGCGCCAATGCTGCCTTGCTCTGATTGAAATAAGCTTCGGCGGCAATAACACGCTGGATTGCAGCTTTTAAATCGAAATTATTATTTAATCCTTCGGCAATTAAACTGTCGAGTACCGGATCGTTAAATAAGTTCTCCCAGCTTTCGTTTGCCAGGCTGTTTCCGGTTGTATCGGTATTTCCATAAAGCCCGTTTGTAATATTTTCATTTCGATGATAATGATTTGTGCTGCTGCAGGAAATGAGTAATACCGTAATTCCGCTTATAAGTAAAATATTTTTTATTGATGATGTTTTCATATTTATCAACTTTTGTGCGGGTTAACCAAGGCTGTTCATTTCAGAAATTTCTTCCACCTTCGGCTTTTTTATTTTTTCCTCTAAAATCTGAAAAACCACAAACATGGCAGGAATAACCAGAATGCCTATCAATGTTCCGATAAGCATACCGCCTGCTGCACCTGTGCCAATCGACCGGTTTCCGTTGGCGCCTACACCACCGCCAATAACTAAGGGCAAAATACCTACGATAAATGCAAATGAAGTCATTAATATAGGTCGTAAACGAGCAGTTGCTCCTTCAACGGCAGCATCAATTATACTCATTCCGGCTTCGCGTCGCTGTCGTGCAAATTCAACAATAAGAATGGCATTTTTGGCCAGGAGGCCGATTAACATGATTAGGGAAATCTGCAGATAAATATTGTTTTCAACACCAAGGATTTTTGCAAAAATGAATGCACCTGCAATACCAACCGGTAATGATACAATAATGGATAAAGGTAAAATATAGCTTTCGTATTGTGCAGCGAGAAAGAAATAAACAAAAATCAGGCTTAACATGAAAATTAAAATGGTTTGATTTCCCGCACTTATTTCTTCGCGTGTGATACCCGAGAATTCATAGTCGAACCCTGCAGGCAGATGTTGTGCTGCCACTTCGCGAACTGCCGATATTGCATCTCCCGAACTAAATCCCTGGTTGGGCGATCCGTTTACCGAGATAGCCGTGTACATATTAAACCGGTTAATACTCTCGGGGCCATAAACCCGAGTAAGCGTTATAAACTCAGAAATTGGTGCCATTTCGCCATTGGCGGTCCTTACTTTAATATTATTCAAATCTTCGGGATTCCCCCTGTACCTTGCTTCCGATTGCACCATCACACGATATTGTTTTCCGAACCGGTTAAAATCGGATGCATAATAACCGCCAATATATCCCTGCATTGCTGAAAGAATGGAACTGACCTGCAAGCCCGATCGCATACAGCGCGCAGCATCTACATCGATACGGTATTGCGGAAATCCGGTATTAAAAGCGGTTCGTGCATATTGTATTTCGGAACGCTGATTTAAAGCAGCCAGAAAATCGTTGGCCACCTTTTCAAAATCGTGAATGTCGCCCCCTGTTTTATCCTCCAGTTTCAGTTCAAAGCCACCGGAAATACTAAATCCGGGTACCATTGGAGGCGAAAAGATAATGATTCGTGCGTCTTTAATTTGCGAGGTAAGCATATACAACTTTTGTACAATGCTATTCATATCGTGTCCTTCACCTTTTCTTTCATCAAACGGTTTGAGGCTGCCTAAAACCATGGCATAAGGGCTTCCCATACCGCCAAGGAAAGAAAATCCGGAGATAGCAGTTCGCGAATAAACATCGGGATATGTCCTTAATTATCTGGTCGACCTGTTTTGCAACCTCAATTGTTTTTTCCGAAGAAGTCGCAGGTGGCATGGCAATATCCACAAACATCCGTCCGGTATCTTCCGATGGAACAAATCCGGTGGACGGTGGTTTTCACCAGATATTCCAAGGGTTACAATGAAAACCAGGATCAAGGATTGCAGCAAGCCATTTTCTAAAAATAAAGAAATGGGTGATCTTTTTATATTTTCCGGTCATTGTTTCGAAAGCAGTATTAAAGGAAGTATAAAATCGCTTCGTAATGCCTTTTTTGCCTTTCATTTCTTCATCGTGTGGTTTTAGGAAAAGTGCACAAAGCGCCGGGCTTAATGTTAATGCATTAATAGCTGAAAGAATTATCGAAACAGTTAGTGTAATTCCAAACTGGTGGTAAAAAACCCCGGTTGTTCCTGTGATAAAAGTTACCGGAATAAAAACCGCAGCCATTACCAGTGTGATGGAAATAATGGCTGTTGAAATTTCGCTCATGGCTGAAATGGAAGCAGCCCGTGCGCTTTTGGCTCCTGCATCAAGTTTTGCATGCACTGCCTCCACGACTACAATGGCATCGTCGACCACAATTCCGATAGCAAGTACCAAGGCAAAAAGTGTAAGCAGGTTAATGGTAAAACCAAAAAGATTCAGGAAAAAGAACGTTCCGATAATCGAAACCGGAACAGCAATTGCCGGAATTAATGTTGCACGGAAGTTTTGCAAAAACACAAAAACCACGATAAATACCAGGATAAATGCTTCCAGTAATGTATGCAATACTTTTTCGATAGAACGCATCAAGAAATTCGTTGGTATTCATTAATTATGACATATTCGATTCCCGGAGGAAAAGATTTCGAAGCTTCATCGAGCACATTTTGCGCATTTAAGAATTACTTCGCGTGCATTGGAACCGGCAGCCTGAAATATCGCCATGGCAATACCCGGCTGACCTTGCGTTTGCGTAATACGGTCGTAACTTAGCGAACCCATTTCCACACGGGCAACATCACGCAAACGCAAAACATTGCCATTCTGACTCCGATTTAATTACTATGTTTTCAAATTCTTCGGGCTGGGTCAGTTTGCCTTTATATCGAATTACATACTCGTAACTTTGGTCGTTTTGCTGGCCAAATCTTCCGGGGGCAGCTTCCAGATTTTGGGCATTTAAAGCAGCAACCACATCAGACGGAATTAAATTATATACCGACATAACATCAGGCTTTAACCATATTCGCATGGAATAGTCCTTTGCGCCAAAAACCAATGCTTCGCCCACTCCATTAATACGTTGAACCTGCGGCAGCAGGTTTATTTTTGCATAGTTCTGTAAGAAATGTTTCATCGTATCTTGCATCCTCACTGTACAAGTGAAAATACCATTAACATATTATTCTGGCGTTTTGCGGTTATAACGCCTGAACGTGTAACTTCGGCAGGCAAAAGCGATGTGGCACGCGCAACCCGGTTTTGAACATTTACCGCAGCCATATCAGGGTTTGTCCCCTGTTTAAAGAAAACCTCTATGGAGCTGACCCATTATTGTTGGCTGTTGAAGTTCATATAGATCATGTCTTCAACGCCGTTAATTTGTTCTTCCAGCGGAATTACCACACTGTTTAACACCGTTTGGGCATCGGCGCCGGTGTAATTGGCGTTAACCCGAATAGTGGGTGGCGCAATATCGGGATATTGTTCGATAGGCAAAGTCGCTATTCCAAGAATACCAAGGATTACCATTATGGTTGAAATAACCGAGGATAAAACCGGTCTTTCTATAAATATCTTAAACATAACTCTTCTGTTATTTTGTAATTAGTTGGTTAAGCGCGACAAATTCGCCGCTGTGGCTTTATTTTCAGTCAGCTTAGGCTTTATTTCCATTCCGTCGCGAAGTCCTGTAATGCCTTCAACAACAACTTTATCGCCGTTTTTTAATCCTGAAGTAACCACATAATTATCTTTCAGGTTTCCAACCAATATTTCAATTGGCGTGTTCACAATTTTATTTTCGTTATTCACCACATAAACAAAATGTTTTCCCTGAATTTCGTAACTGGCTTTTTGCGGAACAAGCAATACATCTGTTGTGATTTTCGGGTAAACGGACGCGGCCGCTGCCACCCGAACGCAAATCACCTTCAGGGTTCGGAAACGAGGCGCGAATGTTTACTGCGCCGGTTTGCTGATCTACAATTCCGCTTGCTATTTCAATTTTCCCCTTGTATTTATAAACCGACATATCTGCCAGAATCAATTCAACATCCGGCAGTTTTTCCAGTTTTTCCCTTGTGGTTTTTCCATCCAAATCTTTTGTCATTTGCAGAAAGTTAGTTTCATTCATCGAAAAATAGGCCTGCATTCGATGTGGTGTTCGAAACAGTCGTTAACGGCTGGGCAATTGAACTGCTTACCAGACTTCCTACACGATAGGGAAAAGTTCCGATTATGCCGTTTGTCGGGCTGGTAATTATGGTGTAATCAAGATTTGCTTTTGCATTGGCTAAATTCGCTTGTGCCTGTGCTAACTGAGCTTCTGCTGCCTGTAAGTTTGTTTCAACCGATTCGAGCTGAAACGCGCTAATGATATCTTTTTCCACCAAAGGCCTGGTTTTCTCCACATTGATTTTTGCAGTTGCAACCTGCGAATCGGCCACTTTTACCTGCGCTTCTGCCGAACGAACCTGTGCCTGGATATCGTTGGCATTTATCCTGAACAAAATTTGACCTTTCTTCACATGATCGCCTTCATCAACGAGAATATTTTCTATGTAGCCGGCAATACGCGGACGAATTTCAACGGTTTGTTCCCCCTGGAGAGTTGTTGGAAAATCCTGGTACAGCGTAATGTCGGTTGGCTTAACTTCCTGCACCTCGTATTCCTTGATTTGATTGGCCTCATCATTGTTTCCCTGTGGTTTATTCGAGCACGAAAATACGATGGCAAATACGACCAGCGAACTCAGAATTGATAATTGTTTCGATGTATTCATTCTATATTTTGTTTTTCGACTTTTACGAATGTGTGTCAGTATTTCGACAAGCAATTGATATAACCTGTGTTTAACTGTATTTTATTGATTACGTTTCTAAAGTGATTTAATTCTTCTGTTGTAACTCCGTTGAGCAATTCTGCAGAAACTTCCTGTGACAGATTTTTGGAAAACTGAAGTAATTCATTGCCTTTTTCAGTAAGCATGAGGTTTTTCTTTCGTTTATCCGCTTTATCCGTTTTTCGCACTACATATTCTAAGTGAATTAAAGTATTCACCTGTCGTAATATTATCGATTTGTCGCGCAAAAAATGATTGGCAAGATCCTGTTGCGTTAAATTTTTATTCCGGCTGATAAAATGCAGCAATGTAAAATGCTCCAATCCCAATTCTACATTATTTGCTTTGAACTTAGACATCAGTTTTAGCTTAACGAGGTTCATCGTCTGGCCAAGCAGGTATGTCAATGGTAATTCCGGATTCATTTGTCTTAAAATATTGAAAGAACAAATTTAGAACAGAATAGTTGCAAAAGTCAACTAATTCATCTTTTTATTTTTAGAAGTTTTTTATGTATACATATCGAACAGCTAATCAGTTGTATAAAATGTTTCTGAAATGTTAAATCAATTTTAAAGCTGTTTTTTAATCTGAAATTAAATGCACCAAACTATTCATATAAATTATGCAATCAAAAGGAATATCTTTGTTTTTTTGATTTCAACACGAAATATGAAAACCGGATTATTAGCATTATTTATACTATTTATTTATTGTGGCTGTTCCCGGAACAATGAATCAGCCGATAATGAGTTGGTAATTTTTTGCGCATCGAGTTTAACTGATGTGATTTCAGATATTACTGCTGGTTTTGAAAGGGACAATCATATTCAGGTGAAATTAAATTTTGCATCATCAGGTACACTTGCACGGCAAATTGAGCAGGGGGCAAATCCCGATATATTCATCTCTGCCAATAAAAACTGGCTTAATTATTTAAATCAGAAAGCCTTAACCTTGCCTGGAACGGAAGAAAAACTTGCCGGCAATTCGATGGTATTGGTAGCGCCATTAAAAAGTCCGCTGGATTCTGTTTCGTTTTCAGCCAGACTAAATTTGCCGGAAATGATTTCCGGGAGGATTTCAATTGGAGATCCCAAACATGTGCCTGCAGGTGTTTATGCATTGCAAATCATTACTTCATTGGGTTGGAAACATGAATTGGAGCCAAGATTTCTTCCGGCTAAAGATGTCCGTTCAGCCTTAATGGTTGTGGAAATGGGAGAAATTGATGCAGGAATCGTTTATAAAACCGATGCACTGAAATCGAAGAAAGTGAAAATTATCACCGAATTTCCTGATTCGCTGCATGAACCGGTAAACTATTATATTACCATAATAAAAGGCCGCGATAATTTGAACAATAGAAAATTATATACTTATTTGCTCTCGGAAAAATCCGGATCAATCTGGGAAAAATATGGATTTATATACAAATAGCTTTTGAAAGAATTCTTTACATATTCAACATCTGAGTGGAGCGCAATACAATTATCGCTGCAGGTTGCATTCATTTGCACCGTTATAACCTTGCCAATTGCTGTGTTTATAGGATGGTTTTTGGCACGAAAACAATTTGCCGGAAAAGCATTTGTCGAAGGATTTCTGCATTTGCCACTTGTGCTTCCGCCGGTTACAACAGGTTATATTTTATTGTTGATTTTTGGAATAAATGGCTGGTTCGGTTCTTTTTTCTATCATGTGTTTGGAATAAAAATAGCATTTTCGTTTACTGCGGCTGTTATTGCGGCAATTGTAGTTTCATTTCCGCTGGTAACCCGTTCAATAAGGCTTTCTATCGAGTTAGTGGATAAAAATTACGAAGAAGCTGCACGAACCCTTGGAGCATCGCATTTGCGGGTATTTTTCACCATTACCTTACCACTTGCATTGCCCGGTGTTATTAGCGGTGCGATTTTGTCGTTTGCACGAAGTCTTGGAGAATTTGGTGCAACCATTTCTTTTGCCGGAAATATTTCAGGAGAATCACAAACCTTGCCTTTGGCTATTTTTTCGTCGATGCAGGTTCCCGGACAGGAATCATCTACATTAAAATTGGTGGTTGTTTCCATCATCCTTTCATTAATTGCTATGATTGGCGCTGAGTATCTGAACAAACGAATTCTAAAACGAAAAGTATGAAGCCGTTTTTAAAATTCGACATACAACTTAAACGCAATGGTTTCAGGTTGAATGCCATTGCAGAAATTGAGCATGGTATAACCGGAATATTTGGTCCTTCAGGCCATGGCAAGACAAGCCTGCTGAATTCTATTGCCGGCCTGATTAAGCCGGATTCGGGTAGTATTATTATTAAAGGAGAGACGGTATTCGACTCAGAAAATAAGGTAAATGTTCCGGTCAGAATGCGGAAAGTTGGATTTGTATTTCAGGATATCCGGCTTTTTCCGCATCTAAACGTATTGCAAAATCTTAAATACGGACAGAAAAAAGATAGTGAAGAAAACATTGATTTTGACGAACTAACGGAGATACTGGAAATAAAAAATCTTTTTCATAAAAAGCCAGCCGAATGTTCAGGCGGTGAAAAACAACGCATTGCCATAGGCAGGGCATTGCTAAGTGGAGCCCGGATTTTATTAATGGATGAACCTTTTTCAGCTGTCGATGTAAATCTGCGCGCTAATATTATTCCGTTTTTAAATGCAGTAAATACCCGGTTTAAAATACCTATGCTGATTGTAAGTCACGATTTGCCCGATTTGCTGAGCCTCACCAACAGTCTTTTATTGATGAAGGATGGTAAAATTAAGGCCGCCGGACAATTCCACGATTTAATTATTAACGAATCAAATGTCGATATAATGAAAGGAGCAGGCTTGTACAATGTATTTAACCTGTTTGTGTTCGCATCGCTTCCAGCGCAAAATATGATTCTGTTAAAAAGCTTTTTAAGTGATTTTCAGGTTCAGGTTTTGAGCCAGTCTTTTCAACATAGCGCCGAAATTGGAAAGCCCGTAAAGATTTTAATTCGTCCTGAAGAGATTTCAATAGCTTTGCAGCCGGTAGAGCAAATTTCACTTCGAAACCAGATTCCCGGAACAATCGAAAAGATTTTCTCCAAAGATGGCTTATCCTTTTGCCTCGTCGACTCGGGTGAAAAAGTATTGGTGGAAATAACTGAAGCATCCCGAATAAAGATGGATCTCGAAGTCGGGAAAACGGTATTTTGTCTTTTCAAATCAGCCGCTTTAAAAATTTTCTAAAAATATATTGTTGAATAATATTGATTTTCAACAGATTGATTTTAGGCGATAAATATTCCTTAAATTATATTGTTGAAAATATTTGTCAGAACAAAAAAGGTGTTTACATTTGCAGCCGCTTTTGAGGCGGAGTTCATGGTAATGATGGGATTTGCAGGAAAGGGTAAATTGAAGGTATCCGGATTTTTATTTTGTTGAAAGGCAGAATGGGGACACACGGATACCGGAGAAACAGGCGAAAAACTTTTTAAAATTTAGGAGAAAGTTTTTGGTTGGTAAAAAAGAGTTATTACCTTTGCCGCCCCGAAAGAGGGGAATGGTCGCCGGGATTGGGTTTAACAGGTAAAATTGTTGGATAAAAAAACCGGGCCGGGCCAAAAAAAATAAGAACATAATGGTCAGCATTTTTTAAAGTATAAGGGTGCTGATTTTTTATGAAAGAAAAGAGTTCTTTAAAATTTTGAAGCACAAGAAAAAAAAGAAGCAAGGTGTACCAACTTTGTTGATTTCTTTGAATTAAGACATTCGGAGCGAAAGAGATTTAAACTTTTTATATATACAACGGAGAGTTTGATCCTGGCTCAGGATGAACGCTAGCGGGAGGCTTAACACATGCAAGTCGAGCGGGATTCCCTTCGGGGATGAGAGCGGCAGACGGGTGCGTAACGCGTATGCAACCTGCCTTATGCAGGGGGATAGCCCATGGAAACGTGGATTAATACCCCATAGAATGAGTTGTTCGCATGGATAACTGATTAAAACTTCGGTGGCATAAGATGGGCATGCGTAGGATTAGCTTGTTGGTGAGGTAACGGCTCACCAAGGCGACGATCCTTAGGGGTTCTGAGAGGATTATCCCCCACACTGGTACTGAGACACGGACCAGACTCCTACGGGAGGCAGCAGTGAGGAATATTGGTCAATGGCCGGAAGGCTGAACCAGCCATCCCGCGTGCAGGATGACGGCCCTACGGGTTGTAAACTGCTTTTCTACGCCAAGAATGGTTCCGACGCGTCGGGATTTGACGGTAGCGTAGGAATAAGCATCGGCTAACTCCGTGCCAGCAGCCGCGGTAATACGGAGGATGCAAGCGTTATCCGGATTCATTGGGTTTAAAGGGTGCGCAGGTGGGCTTGTAAGTCAGTGGTGAAATACTGCCGCTTAACGGTAGAACTGCCATTGATACTGCAGGTCTTGAGTATGGTTGAGGTAGGCGGAATGTGTTGTGTAGCGGTGAAATGCATAGATATGACACAGAACACCGATTGCGAAGGCAGCTTACTAAGCCATTACTGACGCTGAGGCACGAAAGCGTGGGGAGCGAACAGGATTAGATACCCTGGTAGTCCACGCCGTAAACGATGTTCACTCGCTGTTTGCGATATACAGTAAGCGGCTGAGCGAAAGCATTAAGTGAACCACCTGGGGAGTACGATCGCAAGGTTGAAACTCAAAGGAATTGACGGGGGCCCGCACAAGCGGAGGAACATGTGGTTTAATTCGATGATACGCGAGGAACCTTACCTGGGCTTAAATGTAGATTGCATTCCGTCGAAAGCCGGATTCCCTTCGGGGCTATTTACAAGGTGCTGCATGGTTGTCGTCAGCTCGTGCCGTGAGGTGTCGGGTTAAGTCCCATAACGAGCGCAACCCTTACCGTTAGTTGCCATCGGGTAGAGCCGGGGACTCTAGCGGGACTGCCACCGTAAGGTGAGAGGAAGGTGGGGATGACGTCAAATCAGCACGGCCCTTATGTCCAGGGCTACACACGTGTTACAATGGCCGGTACAAAGGGCAGCTACACTGCGAAGTGATGCTAATCCCAAAAGCCGGTCCCAGTTCGGATTGGAGTCTGCAACCCGACTCCATGAAGTTGGATTCGCTAGTAATCGGATATCAGCCATGATCCGGTGAATACGTTCCCGGGCCTTGTACACACCGCCCGTCAAACCATGGGAGCTGGGGGTGCCTGAAGTCTGCCACCGCAAGGAGCGGCCTAGGGTAAAACCAGTGACTGGGGTTAAGTCGTAACAAGGTAGCCGTACCGGAAGGTGTGGCTGGAACACCTCCTTTCTGGAGCCTGGATGTTAAGAAACGATGAGATTGACAATTTTGGTCCTTGCTTTTTTAAAGATATACTGGAGTTCAGAGTTTAAAGTTTAAAGTTCAAAGAGGAACAACTCGAAACTTTAAACTCGAAATACGGAACTCTATGTAACAGAGTCCCGTAGCTCAGCTGGTTAGAGTACTACACTGATAATGTAGGGGTCCCCAGTTCAAGTCTGGGCGGGACTACAAGCCCGGTAGGCAGTAAACAGTCACAGTAGGCAGTTAAGAAAACTGAACACTGAACACTGCGACTGCCAACTGAATATGGGGGATTAGCTCAGTTGGCTAGAGCGCCAGATTTGCATTCTGGAGGTCAAGGGTTCGACTCCCTTATTCTCCACCCTCGTACTCCGAAGCCTTGGCGAAGGAGTACAAGAAAGTCATGAGTCGCGAGTAGTGAGTCATGAGTACAGAAAGAGAGGATAAAAAGTTGGTTCACCTACGTTAAAGTTTCGGTGAACAAAGAAAGTGGATTGCCACACTAAAAACAGGCAATTCTCCTGCGCCAGGGCTACGGAGAATAAAATTCTCCTGCGCCAAAGGCTACGGAGAATAAGAAGCGTTCAAAAAGGAATATTGAAATACTGAAGAAGTTCAGAGTTCAGGGTTCAGAGTTTGAAGGAAAAAACTCTAAACACTGAACACGAAACACTGAACTAATAAAAGATAAGGCTGGTGCCTGAAAAGAATAAGGTTCGAATCCTTAATTATCTACGTAAGCACGAGAGGTTCTACGGGGAGGAGTACTTTGAACTCTGAACTTTAAACTTTGAACTGCTTTAAGGTTCTTTGGCATGTTGGGAAAAATACAAGAGTCAAATCATAAGATACGACGATACGAGTAAAGAAAACGAATCAAAAAGAGTAAGAATCAGCACGAGGATTCTCAAAGAAAGTTACTAAGGGCGTACGGAGGATGCCTTGGCTCTCAGAGGCGAAGAAGGGCGTGACAAGCTGCGAAAAGCTGCGGGGATTGGCAAATACGAATCGATCCGCAGATACCCGAATGGGGCAACCCATCCGTCAGCTGACGGATATCCCGGGTAACCGGGAGGCGAACGTGGGGAACTGAAACATCTCATTACCCACAGGAGAAGAAAACAAAAGTGATTCCCGGAGTAGTGGCGAGCGAAACGGGATTAGCCCAAACCAATATTGTTTTGGCAATGTTGGGGTTGTAGGGCTGCTATAAGGAGAAGTATCAGGAAGTGGAACGGTTTTGGAAAAGCCGGCCAAAGGGGGTGAAAGCCCCGTACACGCAACAGATACCATCCTGGCAGTACCCTGAGTATG
The DNA here is from genome assembly GCA_963821855.1 of uncultured Prolixibacteraceae bacterium. Lineage (GTDB taxonomy): Bacteria > Bacteroidota > Bacteroidia > Bacteroidales > Prolixibacteraceae > Draconibacterium. The sequence continues at coordinate 167,390 of CAWGFJ010000006.1, forward strand.
GCGGGGCACGTGAAACCCTGTCTGAACCAGCCGGGACCATCCGGTAAGGCTAAATACTCCTGAGAGACCGATAGTGGACAAGTACCGTGAGGGAAAGGTGAAAAGCACCCCGAACAGGGGAGTGAAATAGTACCTGAAACCGTACGCTTACAAGCGGTCGGAGTCCGTCAGCTGACGGATGACGGCGTGCCTTTTGCATAATGAGCCTACGAGTTAGTCGTTACTGGCAAGGCTAAGTCCTAAAGGGACGTACCCGAAGCGAAAGCGAGTCTGAACAGGGCGAAAGAGTCAGTAGCGCTAGACGCGAAACCTTGTGATCTACCCATGGCCAGGTTGAAGTTGTGGTAACACACAATGGAGGACCGAACCAGGAGACGTTGAAAAGTCTTTGGATGAGCTGTGGGTAGGGGTGAAAGGCCAATCAAACTGGGAAATAGCTCGTACTCCCCGAAATGCATTTAGGTGCAGCCTTGTATAAGTTTTACAGAGGTAGAGCTACTGATTGGATGCGAGGGCTTCGCCGCCTATCAAATCCAGACAAACTCCGAATGCTGTAAAATGATTTACAGGAGTGAGGGCATGGGTGCTAAGGTCCGTGTCCGAGAGGGAAAGAACCCAGACCATCAGCTAAGGTCCCCAAGTGTATGCTAAGTTGAACAAACGAGGTCCGGTTGCAGTGACAGCTAGGATGTTGGCTTGGAAGCAGCCATTCATTTAAAGAGTGCGTAACAGCTCACTAGTCGAGCGACTGGGCATGGATAATAATCGGGCATAAGCATACCACCGAAGCTATGGTTCCGCAGCAATGCGGGAGGTAGGGGAGCATTCCAAAACGGCGTAGAAGGTGTGACGTGAGTCATGCTGGAGCGGTTGGAAGAGCAAATGTAGGCATAAGTAACGATAAAGCGGGTGAGAAACCCGCTCGCCGATAGACTAAGGTTTCCTGATCAACGCTAATCGGATCAGGGTAAGCCGGGACCTAAGGTGTACCCGAAGGGGGAAGCCGATGGCAATCAGGTTAATAATCCTGAGCCTGCTATACAACAAAAGTGACGGAGTGAAGTAGCTGCTAGGTACTGACGGAATAGTACGTAGAGCCTAGCCTTCGGGCGAAGCGAAGCAGTGAACTTACTTCCAAGAAAAGCGAGTATAGCGGCCCGTACCGCAAACCGACACAGGTAGTCAAGGAGAGAATCCTGAGGCGCTCGAGTGATTCACGGCTAAGGAACTAGGCAAAATGACCCCGTAACTTCGGGAGAAGGGGAGCCCTGACGTGCTTGCACAGTCAGGGTCGCAGAGAAATGGCCCAGGCGACTGTTTATCAAAAACACAGGGCTATGCTAAACCGAAAGGTGACGTATATGGCCTGACACCTGCCCGGTGCCGGAAGGTTAAGAGGGGATGTTATCCCGATGTAAATCGGGAGAAGCATTGAATTGAAGCCCCGGTAAACGGCGGCCGTAACTATAACGGTCCTAAGGTAGCGAAATTCCTTGTCGGGTAAGTTCCGACCTGCACGAATGGTGTAACGATCTGGGCACTGTCTCGGCCGTGAGCTCGGTGAAATTGTAGTAACGGTGAAGATGCCGTTTACCCGCAACGGGACGGAAAGACCCCGTGAACCTTTACTGCAGCTTCGCATTGACTCTGGGTAAGTGATGTGTAGGATAGGACGGAGGCTACGAACCGGGTTCGCCAGGATTCGGGGAGCCACCCTTGAAATACGTCCCTTTGCTTACTTGGAGCCTAATCCGTCACCCGACGGAGACATTGCGTGGTGGGTAGTTTGACTGGGGTGGTCGCCTCCAAAAGAGTAACGGAGGCTTCTAAAGGTACCCTCATGGCGATTGGTAACCGCCAATAGAGTATAATGGTATAAGGGTGCTTGACTGTGAGGCCGACGGGCCGAGCAGGTAGGAAACTAGAGCATAGTGATCCGGTGGTTCCGTATGGAAGGGCCATCGCTCAAAGGATAAAAGGTACTCCGGGGATAACAGGCTGATCGCTCCCAAGAGCTCATATCGACGGAGCGGTTTGGCACCTCGATGTCGGCTCGTCACATCCTGGGGCTGGAGAAGGTCCCAAGGGTTCGGCTGTTCGCCGATTAAAGTGGCACGCGAGCTGGGTTCAGAACGTCGTGAGACAGTTCGGTCCCTATCTGTTGTGGGCGTAGGAGATTTGAGAGGACCTGATGCTAGTACGAGAGGACCGCATTGGACAGGCCGCTAGTGTACCAGTTGTGGCGCCAGCTGCATTGCTGGGTAGCTATGCCCGGATGAGATAAGCGCTGAAAGCATCTAAGCGCGAAGCTCACCTCAAGATGAGATCTCCATTAAGGGCCGTAGGAGACTACTACGTTGATAGGCTGCAGGTGTAAAGGCGGTAACGCAAGTAGCCGAGCAGTACTAATTGCCCGAAAACTTTCTAAGAGAACGAGAGTCCTTGTACTGGTTTTTTTTAAACCGAAACGTTGGATTTACAAGTCATGTATTTTTTCCCGACTGCCTTAAGAAGGTGAAATTCAGGTGGCTATAGCGGCGGGGCACCACCTCTTCCCATACCGAACAGAGAAGTTAAGCCCGCCAGCGCCGATGGTACTGCGTAACAGTGGGAGAGTAGGTCGCTGCCAAATTTACCAAAACCTGGTTCCTTAATTGGAGTCAGGTTTTTTTTATTGCAAAAGCTGTTAATTATCGTGAAAAAAACATAAGTTTTAATTTTCAAAACATTGCTTTTTATAGTTTTGTGCATCAAAATTTATAAACTATATTGTTCAGCATTAGAAACCTTTGCATATTTTGAATTAACAGGTGAAACACTAAAAATATGATGCACATAAAAACCAGATTCATATTCACAATATATTTTTTTCTGATTATTGCACCTGTAATTACTTTTTCTCAGGAATTTGAAGAATTTCAGCAAGATAAAGAAGACCTGCAAAGTGAACTCAATCAAAAAATAATAAAACCCAAAATAGGAATTTGGGAGCTTTCAGGTTACGGCGCATTTCACGATTCGCTTAGACTGGATACTTTAATCGACAATTTTCAAATTTATAATCCTGTTTTTCAGAATTCAATTACCTCAACTTACGTAGGAAATTACGGTGCTCCCGCGCAAGACAACAACTTTTTTGACAGCGATTATGACATGGATTTCTTTTTTCTGCACTCAAGGGAACCGTACTTGTTGTCGCCAAATAAAATTCGATATTATAATACGCGAACACCCTATACCCGACTCGATTTTAGCCAAAGCGAAAACAGGAGTGCTAAAAATGAAACCCGTTTTAAAGTTTTCCATTCTCAAAATATAAATCCATACTGGAATGCCACGCTTCATATTAATCTTGCTAAATCGGAAGGACAGTATGCTAACCAGGCAAACAGGAATAATTTCATTACCTTATATTCAAGTTATAATACCGATAGAGTAAATGTTTACGGAGGGTTTATTTCGAACTTAATCGCAAATGAAGAAAACGGTGGACTCACTGGAGACTCCTTAATTTTTAACGGCGCCGAAACCGAGTTGCTAAATGTTAATTTAAGCTCGAGCAATTCGAAATTTAACAATGTATTTTTCTTTTTGAAAGGAGAATACAGGTTCGGTAAGACTACTGAAATTGAAGAATTGGTGCCATCTCAGGAGGGACAGGATTCATCTTTAATTAAAGTAGAGCATTTTAAACCCATTTTTGGGATTTTATATGATGTAATCTATCAACGGAACAAACAGGAATTTAACCAGGAAGGGGAAACAAATACAGCTTTTTTTGACAGTACCTATTATGATGACGAAAATTATTTCAAGGATTCCATTCGCTACAATAAAATATCGAATGTTTTTCAACTAAAACAATATGAAAATCCAAACCGGATAGTGAGTTTTAGCACGCGTGCTTTTTTGGGGCAGGAAACTGAACGAATTTCGATGCCTGGCGTAGTTTCAGATATTACTTACAGGCAGGAAAAAAGCTATACCAATTTATTTGCAGGTGGTGGAATTTTCAGGGAAAAAGGAAAATTCTGGACATGGAATTTTGAAGGTAAAATTTATTTTGCAGGGCGCAGGGCAGGTCAGACCGAATTAAATGGAATTATTTCAAAGCCTTTCACATTTCTGAAAGATACCGCCGCATCGCTCGTAATAAAAGGTGATATTAAAAATATGGTTGCCGATGTTTTCCAGGAAGAATTCTATTCCAATCATTTTAAGTGGAAAAACGATATGAAAATGGAACAGCGAATGGAAGCAAGCGGAAGTTTTATATCGCCAAAACGCAAGCTAAAACTTTCGGCAAACTATTCAATAATAAATAATTTTATTTATAACAACGAAAATGGAATTCCAACTCAAACGGATAAAGAATTGCTCGTTTTGTCGGCGTTTGCCGATAAAGATTTTAATTACAGAAATCTTCATTTACGTGCAAGGGTGTTATGGCAACAGGCATCGAATGAATCGTTAATGCATCTTCCCGATTTTTCGACTTTTGTTTCAGCATATTTTCAGTTTGTAATTTCAAAAGTTATGCATACTCAATTGGGCGTAGATACACGTTATAATACACGCTATTATGCCGATGCTTATTCACCTGCCACCGGATTATTTTATCTTCAAAATGAAAAAAAATACGGAAACTATCCGTATATTGACGTGTATGCAAACCTGCGCCTGAAGCGAACAACCGTATTTTTTAAAATGATGAACCTCGGTACCGAGTTTTTAAATGGTGAATACATTACAACGCCCAATTACCCGATGCCTCGTTCCACATTTCGTTTCGGTATTGCGTGGGTGTTTTACGACTGATGAAATTTTTTACGAGATATAAAAAAACACAGGTAAGTTATTTTCTTCTGATTTTGGCTGTAATCCTTGTTTTTTGGATCGTTAATCTTAATAAAAAAGTAAAGGAAAGCACAGAAGAACCGATACCTCCACAAGGCGATTTGGCGCGGATAACAGAGTCGGGTGTGCTTAAAGCCGTTGTTGATTATAATTCCACCAATTATTTTATTTACCGCGGAAGGCCTATGGGTTTCCAGTATGAGTTATTGCAACTTTTAAGCAAAGATTTGGGAGTAAGGCTGGATATTAGGGTAAGCAATAATCTGAAGGAAACTTTTAACGGTTTACAAAATGGCAAATACGATCTTGTGGCAAAAAATCTGACCATAACACAGGCACGAAGATCGGAAGTTGATTTTACTGTTCCTTTGCAGAAAACACGCCAGGTATTGGTACAGCGAAATAAGTCTAAAACAGAGAATGATTCGACATATATTAACGGAACCATGAAACTTGCAGGGAAGAAAGTGTATGTGCAGAAAAACACTTCTTTTAGTCGGCGGTTAAAGCGACTTTCGGAGGAAATCGGCCAAAATATCGAAATTGTGGAAGATACGGTTTACGGGGTGGAACAATTGGTTGCACGCGTTGCCAACGGTGAAATTGATTACACAGTGTGCGACGAAAATGTGGCCATTCTGAATAAAACCTACTATCCGAATCTCGATGTTTCATTACGGTTGAGTTTTCCGCAAAACATTGCCTGGGCGGTGCGTAAAGGGTCACCCGAATGGAAAGCATATCTCGATAACTGGATACTGGAAAACAGGGATTCAAAAAAATTCAGGCAGCTTTATCATAAGTATTTCGAAAGTCCGAGGGTCGCCCAACGTATGGAAAGCGAGTTGCACAGCATTAACAGCGGTAAAATTTCGAATTACGACGACCTGATAAAGAGCCTGGCAAAACAGTACCACTGGGATTGGCGGTTAATTGCTTCTATGATTTACAATGAATCGCGATTTAACCCTGAAGCTGATTCATGGAACGGCGCTTACGGATTAATGCAGCTTTTACCTGCAACTGCCGAAGCTTTTGGCATTGAAAACTATATGGATCCCAAACAAAATATAAGAGCGGGAATTCTCTTTTTAAATTGGATCGACAACCAGTTTATTGAATCATTGCCCGACTCTTCCGAACGGGTAAAGTTTGATTTGGCAGCGTACAATATTGGCTTTGGCCATGTAAAAGATGCTCAGCGCCTGGCGGAAAAATATGGCAAAGACAGTAAAATTTGGGAAAATAATGTAGATAGTTTTCTTTATAATAAATCGATAAAAAAATATTATACCGATTCGGTTGTGTATTATGGTTATGCCCGTGGAAAGGAAGCCGTTGATTATGTGCAAAGGGTTACCAACAACTATCATCATTACCGGAATCTTATTGAAAAATAGATTTTTCAACTGCACAGGTATGTATAATACTATCCTGTTCCAAAACATACGAATATAAATTCAATTCAATTCATTTTTACTACAGTCTTTTATCAGTATCCGGCTAAAAAAGGTTCAGGCGTCGGCAAATTTTCCCCGCGCTTGAGGAAAAAAGATTCAAGCTTGAGGCAAAAAGACTCAAACGTCGGCAAATTTTCCCCGCGCTTGAGGAAAAAAGATTCAAGCTTGAGGCAAAAAGACTCAAACGCCGGGAAATTTTACTCTCGCTTGAATAAAAAAGACTCAAACGCCGGGAAATTTTCTCGAAGCTTGAGGAAAAAATATTCAAACGCCGGGAAATGAAGTAGGGGAGGGTACTTCCGAAGTTCCCCCCCCCTACTTCTGAAGTACCCCTCCCCACTTCCGAAGTACCCCCTTGCAGGTTCGTGTTGGGAAAATGGGAAGCAGGATTTGTAACCGGCGCATATCGTTATTGTCGCGAAAAAAAAGCCGTTGATTTTTTGCGGCGGGTAACCAACAACTATCATCATTATTTGAATCTTATTGAAAAAAAGAATGATTTTACATTAATAAGGTTCCGTTTTATAATAAAACTTCAAATTTTCCACTTCGCTATTCGACAATGTAACCGAAACCACATAGATTCCGGGTTTCACCGGTTTTAATGTATATTCCGAACTAAAAATCCCGCTTTTTTTCTGCACCAGTTGACCGGACAAATTATAAATTGAAACATCCTTAATAGTCCGGCCCGGTTCTGCTATTAAAATGCTGTTATTTTGCAAAAACACTTTTTTTATATCCTTTATGCTTTCTTCTTTTAAACCCAGGATAATATCCGGGGACAAGGGAATGGAGTCACATACCCCAACCAATCCGACCTTAAAGTTCTTTTGAAAAAGAACAAAATCTTTTTTTACAATAGCCGTATACGTTCTTTCAGCATTATTTTCCGGTGTGAATTCAGAAGTATAATAATAATCTATAGCCAGGGTATCTTCAACTGTATAGAATTAATAACTTCTCCTCTGTAAACAATTATACCAGTATATACAGCTTGAATACAGGTATCACAATCATTATATACAGTTATATAAAGTGTATCTTTACCGGTTGTCTGGTCAAATTGCATTTTTGTAATTGTTAAATTTTCGCATGAGGGAGAATAAACAACCTGTGCCGGGGCGGTTACTATTAATATTGAAAATAAAATCAGAATAATTAAATTTTTCATATCGAATGTTTTTAAAATATTTGTGTAAATGGTTATCCCCCATAATAATACCGGAGGATAACCGGAATTTCTATATTAAATTTTCAGTTGCCATCTGTTGTGATAAGAAATTCTGCCCCGGGTTCCACAAAAAATCCTTCTTTTAAAAGAACTGGTTCATCATTAGTTCTGAACCACACAGCAGTGCCCGACTTTACGGTAAAATCTTCAGCTTCAATACGGCCGGTGGTGTAATGGTACAGTTCTGTTCCACTTGTCTCGTAATTATTAAGAAGTATTAAGCCGTTCTTTGCATACCTTGGTATTACGCGATTGCATCGCCTGATTTTCTGATAACACGAAAGGATTCGTGCGGTAGCGGAGGAATTCATGTTAGCTTCTATAATTTTATTCCCTTTTCACATATTTCAACGACATAACTCTATTATCGGATAAAACCAGGGAGATAATGTAAAAACCATTAAAAGGCACATTCAGATCAAAACTGCTGACCCTCAAATTCGTCTTTTTTTGTATTAACACACCTTTTACATCATAAATGGAAACGGCTATTATCTTATCTTCCTGGTTTGCTGACACTACCCTGTTTTCTTTAATAGTCACTTGTTGTGTACCACGGGTTTGAATTATACTTAATGTATTTACTTTTTTTTTATGAATAGATGTTCTTTATTTTCGGTGTCAGCTAAGCTCCTTCCAAATAAAATTAGTGAATCATTGGTAAGAGCTCTGATACCATATGATAATGAATCATTTAATGTTTCATTCGAAAAAATAATAGTATCCTTGTTTTTATTGAGAAACCATTTACCTCCGGCGCCATCCAAGAATGTATAAGTTGTGTCAATTGGGGCCGCCGGAAAAGGCGTTGTGATTGTATTGTAAAAACCATCTTCTAATAATTCAAACCCTTGCTCGTAGCCAAATAAAAAGCTAGGTATGTATTCATTTGACAACCAAATACCAATTAATTGTTGGTCATCGATCTTAGGACTACTGTCCTCTTCTTTGCTACATGCACTAAACAGCAAAACACTTAATAACAATATTGTATTCATAATTTTTAATGTTTTCATTTTTAATATTTAAAGATTTATAACGGAGATTTTGAACCCATTTACTGACAATAAATTAATTTGTGGTTACAAGAAATTCTGCCCCTGATTCCACAAAAAATCCTTCTTTTAAAAGAACTGGTTCATCATTAGTTTTGAACCACACAGCAGTGCCCGACTTTACGGTAAAATCTTCAGCCTCAATACGCCCTGTAGTGTAATGTACAGTTCTGTTCCACTGGATTCGTATAAATCAAGCAATAAAACACCATCATGGGCATACCATAATTTTAAATCACGGGGATTTACATAGTCTGTAACACCTCCTAATAAATACACGTTCCTAAACAGGTAATCTAATGGAGTTTTGCCGTTTTATAGTAAAACTTCAAATTCACCACTTCGTTGTTCGATAATGTAACCGAAACCAAATATATTCCGGGTTTTACCGGGTTTAATGTATATTCCGAACTAAAAATTCCACTTTTTTTTTGAACCAGTTGCCCGGACATGTTGTAAATCGATACTTCCTTTATTTCTTTGGATTCATCTATAAGAAGGATTTTGTTGTTATGGATACTTAACTTTTTATGCTTGTTGATGCCTATATCGTTAAGCGTTGTAATAATTTGAGCATTTGAATAATCAAGGGAATCACAAACAATAGCCACTTGATTACTGCTACTATAGGCTAACGCTATTTTGAACTTTATATCTTTTGAAAAATCTGTGACATTCGTTATTGAATAGGTGATATCTTTATTTATATTAAAAGGCCCTACACAACTACAATTCGTCTTGGCTAAAGTGTCCTGGTTTTTTGAATCAATTACAAAAATGTCGAGGTACCCGAGGCTTAATAATTGATCACATTTATTAAGAAAAGTAATTTTCAACGTGTTCTCATTTGTCAGGTACTCAATTTTGTTTATTGTAATACAGTTACATTCTACCTGAGTCTGGGCTTTTAGTGCGGCTGTTAAAAAAAATAAGGCTATTACGAATAAAAATTGTGATTTCATCATTGTTTCTTAGTTTTAAATGAGTGTGCCCAAAAAGTAATTATTTAATCCTGACAAAAACGCAATGATGATATGAAATTACCAGGCTTTGCGGTATTATTATTTTATAGAATTTTTCCTGTTTGTTACCTGTTGGACACACTCTGTTGTGATTAAATTTAATAAATTATAAACTTTTTCAATAATTATTGAACTTTCCGTTACAATGCAGTTAAATTTTAATTTGTGGTTATAAGAAATTCTGCCCCGGATTCCGTTATGTGTGGTTCCGCTGGTTGCAGAGACGCGATTAATCGCGTCTCTGCAACCAACCTGCAATGGGTGGAGATGTTGATATTCAAAAATTTATGGTGTTATTAATAAGGTCGTTCCAACCGGAGCATTGAATGTGCCAGTAGTTTCAAATCTTTCGTTAAAATCAACTAATATATTAGCTCCATTCTGGATTGCGACATTCTCAAATCGCACAATATCACCTGATGCCGGTGTATTTGTACTAATTGTTGCATTCCTAATTAATCTTAAACCGGGCAATTCATGTATAGTATTTACTGGGTCTAACCAATTTTGTAAGTGCGTCGCATTGGTGCCTCCACCAGTCCATGAACTTGAAAATTTTCCATATTCGCTAGTATCATTTGGACTACAGAATATGTTATTTCCACCATGAACTTGTCCTACTACTCTACGGTTGGAATTATAAAATGGTCCTACAGAGGAACCATGCTCGAACGAGTTCCTGGACAGTCCAATCAGTCACACCCCAAAAATTTCCATTATTTGATGGTGCTGCATCATCTCTTGATATTTTTTTCACATCACCAGAGGGGTGGTGAATACACCGTACTGGAGCAGAAGGAGTTATATTCTGGTTATTCCAACCATTCCAATATGGATTAAAATTTGTTGGAGGAACAGAACTTAATTCAACTAATGAAAAATCAGATGTTGCCCAATTTGCTCTAAGTGTAGAATTTGAAATGCTTTGCGCTACAGAGCCATCAACGCCACTGCAGGTTGGACTTTCATAATTGAAAACAAATACTGAATTATTTGCGTCTGATGCTGAATTAATGCAATGATTAGCCGTTAATACATATGCCCTCCCATCATTATCTACATTATTGACTAAAGAACCTGTACAGTAACCACTTGCATTTATCAATATCCGGCATACGGAATGACTTTCATTTTGCCAATCATCACCTTCTGCGCAATTGATATCAACATTACAACTCTGTGATGTTCCAAACCTACCATCATAATCGCCTAGCCCATTTAAGACGCCTTTGTAATCATGGCCTACTTTGCGCAATCTCAGGCTTCCTTTAAAAGGTACATTTAATGGCTCAAAATACTCAATAAAAGCAATATCACCTATTATAGGCTGAACCGGAACTATTTTGGCATCATTATTATTGGTTTCAGTTAACGCCCCAATTATTTGAGTTTTGTCATTGTTATAAATATATAACTCAGCACCCTCAGGCAATTTATATTCCCCAAAAATAAAGTTTAAAGAATATGCACCTGAAGATTGTATTTTTATACGCCAAATTGTTCCTAAATCATTATCTATTTTTTCCTCTATACCTTCTTTTTTTATATCAATATCTACTTCAAACGCTTTTGCAAAACGTAATGGTTTTATAGTATTCTCTTCATTAAACTTATCTTCATCCAACATCAGTTTAGCATCAAAAGAAGGCATTGATATAATAGGTATTTCATCGTTCTTTAGCAATTTTGTGTATTTATTGCTTTTCAACTCTCCATGTTTTGTTATTTGAGAAAATCCTTCATCAAAATAACACAATTGGATAATTAGTAATATATATATTATTCTTTTCATAGTCATTATTTTAATCAGTAGTTGTTATTCTTTTAAACTGGTTTCCTTTATATTTTGGGAAATAATCTTCAATGCCGTCAATTGTTAAAATCGATTTATCTTTATTCATGCTTAATTTAAAGCTGGATTTTAGTACCAAAATATAATATTCACCATTATATTCAAGGCTTAAGCTATCCTCAAACAACTCATAATGATAACTGTGTTTTGGCAAAGAAGTTAATGTATCAGTTCTTAATATTATTGAATCATTCCAAAATAGAGTATCAGTTTCTAATTGTACATTTACCCACTTCCCAATTAGATGTTCTTTATCAACTGTTTGTATTGAATCGTCGTTCTTTTCGCATCCAATAAATGAAGATACAAAAAGAGTGAGCAAAACTAAAATTTTCATTTTCATAGATTTTACAATTAATCCGTTAAAATCATTCTTTTGGTATCAATTATTTTCCCATCAGCAATTAAAGAGTACATGTACATCCCGGCTTTAAGGTCATTGCCATATATTTTAATATCTCCCTCCCCTTTCTGATGTATTTCGTATTTTTTGAGTTGCGTTCCGTTCATATCGTAAATATAAATTGCAGCATCCGTTACATTATCAGCTACGAAATACCCGATTTGGGTATTTTGTGAAAATGGATTGGGTGTGTTTTGGAATAACTCACTTCTTTCATTACCAATGCTTTCCTGTTCCGAAAATGAAGTGCTTTTTAAATTCCCGGCTTGATTTTTCAATTCAGCCACATCTGACTTTAATTCCTCTATTATTAATTGTTGTTCATTAAATCCTTCAATTAACACTGGGATCAATTCATCCATAATAGATTGCTCTAATACCCGAATCATTGGTAAAAACCATGTCAGGATATACCTTTTCCAAATCCTGTGCTAATAATCCGTAAGTTAGCCTGTCGCCTTTTAAGCCTTTATTTTTCCATTTAAACGAAACACTTTTTAGCCGCTTAATTTTTTCAGTTTGTGATTCTAATCCGGTAATATCTTTTTTAAGCGTAGAATCAGATGTAACAGCAGTTGACAGTAAAAATGCAGTTCCATCTCCATACACAGTAAATGCAGCCGGATTTGCCCAATCAGTTTTAAGAAGTACGTTGATAGTTTGGTTTTTTAAATTCAATACAATTTACACCTAATGTTTTCAAAAAGCAACCCAATAAAAGCTATTTTCGTTTTTTTTTTTTGAATTTACTGATTGGCAGTAGATTGGAATTGAATTTAAACCATTCCAAATAGTCCACAAATCATTTGCACAATTGTTTTATGACTTATGATTAATAAGTTAACCTGAAATCAGTTTTGCCATTTGCGGCAAATCAACCAGTTCAGCCAAAATCATCGAAGTCGCACCCCAGATAATTTCACCTTCAAATTTTACACAAGGAACTTTTATTTTACCTCTTGTAGTGGGCATCTCAATTTCATCAGGAAAATGCGTGAAATATTTCAGTGGGAAAAACAGGATTTTATCCACTTCTTCGGGATTGATAACCGGTTCGGGTTTTTTCGTTAGCCAGCCCACAAAAGGATGAATACGGAACCGGCTGACTTCAACATACAATTCGGAAAGCGCACCAAGAATTTCTATTTTATCCTTCGGAATCCCGATTTCTTCCCATGTTTCACGAAAAGCAGTTTCAAGCGCTGTTTCACCTTTTTCAATTCTTCCTCCGGGTAAAGCAATCTGCCCCGGGTGATATTTCATATGTTTCGGCCTTTTAATCAGGCACACCATTAATTCGTTATTTTCTGAAAAAAGTAAAAGCAAAACGCTGCTGTGTTTTATGCCTGTTGCATTTTTCGGAATAGTTAAGGCACGATCCAACGGCAACATCTTTTTATGTGCCGCAGCGCCCGGCAGTGCCGCGTTTAAAGCTTTTCTGATATGTTCCGGTTTTATCTGCATGTTCAAAATTAAAAAAAAAACCCGCCGAAACGGGCATTTTTCACCTAATCAAACCTAATGCTTTTATCGGGAGAAATTTTGCTGATGAGGTAACTTGGAACGATGAGCATAAGGAAAGTTATCAGCAACGTTCCAATATTCAGCAAAAGAATATTCAGAATGGAGATATTAACAGGAACAACATCGACATAATAGGTTGTCGGGATTTAGTTTAATAATGTGAAACAGTTTTTGCAGCAGCACAAGCGCAATTCCGAAAATATTTCCCCAAAGCATTCCGCGACTGGTAAGGAAAACCGAAAGATAAAGGAACACTTTCCGGATACTCCAGTTCGGGCTGCCCAGTGCTTTTAAAACGCCAATCATATTGCTGCGTTCAAGAATTAAAACCAGCAGTCCCGAAATCATGTTAAAACCGGCAACCAGCGCCACAGAATAAGAATTACCCAAACATTCATATCGAGTAACGGAAAGCCAGTCGAAAATCTGCGGATATTCGCGTGTCAATACTTTCGGTGCGAAGAATATCATCGTTGTCTTTGGTATAACTAATTACCAGGTTCCTTACCTGTTGTTCAATCTTGTCGATATTTTTGAAATCGTTTACCAAAATTTCAAATCCGCTGACCTGGTCACTGTTCCAGTCGTTTAATCGTTGAACTTGTTTGATATCGCCCAATACAAAAAGATTGTCGAATTCTTCGAGGCTGGTGTGATAAATTCCGCAAATTTTTAGTTGCAGCAACCTCGGATTGTTTTCATTTTCATTAATAAAATAATAAAACTGCCTGATCATCGATATTCAGTTTCAGCAGGTTCGAAACATGTTTCCGAGATAATAATTTCGTTTACCCTGACCGAATCATTGATTTCGCGGCAAGCGTCCTTCAACCAGGTTTTTCTGAAAAAAGTCCCAGTTGTAATCTGTGTCCACACCTTTAAAAACAATTCCCTGGATGTATTCATCGGTTTTAATCATTCCGGGTTTGGTGGCAAAAACCTCAATGTTTTTTACACCGTTCATTGTTTTTCAGGTTTTCCAGAAAAGGTTGATTTCTCGAAACAGGGGGAGTTTCGTAGGAATTGTCGTGAATCGAAATTAATAATTTGAATGTGTGAGCCAAATCCGATGACTTTATTCCGAATTTCGTTTTTAAAGCCGGTAATTACTGCCACCGAAACAATCATAACAGCAAGGCCTAGGGCAATTCCGAACAGGGCAATTCGAATAATCCGCTGCGATAAAAAATGTTTGTTTGATTTATCGAAAAAGAGCCTGTTCGAAATAAATAGTTCGGTGTTCATTCGAAAATTCATATTTATAGAATTTTTATTGCAGATTTCAGCTAGATCATTTCTGTTAAACATCTTTTCTACGGTTAATAAACGGCAATATCAGTAGGGAAATTATACCTATTATAATAATCATTACCGTCATTGATGTGTGGGCGACAAAAGCAAAAATCATCCCGTTTTCGTATGGCAACACCATAAAGCGAAATGCTTCAATGGCCATAAAATGCCAGGCACCAATTCCACCCTGAACCGGAGCAACCATTCCAAAACTCGCCAAAACAAAGGTTGTTAATCCGGCAATCGGCGACTAAATCGCTTGTGAAATCAAAGGCAAAAAATACGGTATAAAGCATCAGATAATACAAAATCCAGATAAATACGGAATGAAAATAAAACCAGCCTTTTCTTTTAATTCGTGCGAATGGAAATAAATCCTTCCTTAAAATTTTTCAAAATCTCCATAATTTTTTTAAAAATAAAGGTGTCTTTAAATGCTTTTCTGAAAATAAAATGCCATAACTAATCAGAACTATCAATCCAACAATTAAATATGGAGAAGAAACACTGAATAACATTTTTCTTTCAATTTCAGGGTTTCGTTCACGAAAGTCAAGCATTTTACCAAATTGCGAGAAAATGACAATTGCCAGCAGTATTAAGAGTGAAATCATATCAACCAGTCGTTCGGCAACAACAGTTCCAAACAGTTTTGTAAACGATATTTTTTCGTATCTCGCTAAAGACGCCGCATCTCGAAATTTCGCCCATTCGCGGAAAAGCCAGATTCATTAAATAACCAACCATTACCGCTAGAAATGTATTGATAAACCGTGGTTTATGCCCGATAGGTTCAATCATTAATCCCCAGCGCAGTGTTCGACTGATATGGCTTACCAATCCGATAACCAGCGAAACAAAGACCCAGAAATAATTAACATCGTTTTTTAAAACCGATTTAATCCGGTCAATATCCTGATCCTTGTAAATCAGCCAGAAAATAAATGCACCAAGGGCAAAAAAGCCAAGGAATTTTAAAATTTTCAGAATTGTTTTTTTCAAACCTTTTTAAATTTTAAGGCCGTATATTTGTCCCGGTTAATTGTATCCCTGAATTTTTACTACTTTCGGGATGCAAAATAAAAGGTCATTCACAGCTATTTGTAGCGAACAAAAATATAAATTTGTTTTGTTTATTTTCATCAATTCGACAACTAAGTAGGTAACCGAAATGGACGACGCGGAGAGTAATGAATTTTGTAAAACCAAAAAAAAATCTTGGTCAGCATTTTTTAACGGATCAGAATATTGCCCGTAAAATTGTTGACAGCCTTGGCTCCGATGATCCCGATGTACTGGAAATCGGGCCCGGAATGGGAGTGCTCACTCAATATTTGCTTCAACGATCCGAATTAAACTTCAGGTTATTGAAATCGACAAAGAATCAGTTGAATATCTCCGCGAAAATTTTC
Organism: uncultured Prolixibacteraceae bacterium; assembly: GCA_963821855.1. Taxonomy (GTDB): domain Bacteria; phylum Bacteroidota; class Bacteroidia; order Bacteroidales; family Prolixibacteraceae; genus Draconibacterium. Next base: position 183,502 of record CAWGFJ010000006.1, read on the forward strand.
CACAGATAAAACACATATGGCCCGAAGATTTTTTAAAAACCAGGCTTACCGAAAAGTTCGCCGGTAAGTTTAGCATTATCGGGAATTTTCCATACAATATTTCTTCGCAGATTTTTTTTAGGGTTCTTGAAAACCGGAACCGGATTCCTGAGGTTGTCGGAATGGTTCAAAAAGAAGTTGCCGAACGGATTGCATCGCCAGGCGGAAATAAAACTTACGGAATATTAAGTGTCCTTTTACAGGCATTTTATCATATTGAATATATATTCACCGTTTCGGAACATGTTTTTGTGCCTCCCCCGAAAGTAAAATCGGCAGTTGTAAAACTGGTAAGGAACAATGTTGTTTCGCTTTCCTGTAACGAAGCGTTTTTTGTAAGAGTGGTCAAATCGGCTTTTAACCAGAGGCGAAAAATGTTACGGAATTCATTAAGCGGAATTTGCAGCAATCTTCCTGAAAAGTTTGCCGAAAAACGGCCTGAACAACTTTCGGTAAACGATTTATCGAGTTAACAAGTTTAATTGAAAACATCGAAAAACAGGATTGAAATGCAATTTGAAATAACCAGGGAATATATCGAACGGCTGAAGGAACTCATTGAAAACGAAAATTCCGAAAAGGTAAGGGAATTGATGGATGAGCTTCATCCTGCCGATATTGCCGAGATAATGGAAGAGCTATCGATGGACGAGGCAAAATACATTTATTTGCTTATTGAAGGTGAAAAAGCTTCCGATGTTTTGATTGAAATTCCGGAATACGACCGAAAACGGTTTTTAAAGGTTTTGCCACCTGAAATTATTGCCACGAGGTTTATCGAATACATGGATTCCGACGATGCAGCCGACGTGGTTGCCGAACTCGATGAAGACCTGAAAATTGAAGTTTTAAATGAAATTGAAGACCTCGAACAAGCCGGCGATATCGTCGATTTGCTGGAATACGAAGAAGATACTGCAGGTGGTATTATGGCCATAGAATTAGTTAAGGTGAATGAAAACTGGACCGTCGCGACCTGCTTAAAGGAGATTAGCAGACAAGCCGAAGAGGTGGATGAAATTTACTATATTTATGTGGTTGACGATGGTGAAAAACTAAAAGGCGTTTTGTCGCTGAAAAAGCTGATAACGACCAATACCAATACAAAAATTTCAAACATATATAACCCCGATGTAAGAAAAGTAAATACTTCGGTACGACAGGAAGAAGTGGCCGAAATTATGGACAAATACGACCTTGTTGCCATTCCGGTTGTGGATGAAATTGGACGCTTAAAAGGCCGCATTACCTTCGACGATGTGATCGACTTTGTGCGTGAAGAAGCAGAAAAAGATTACCAGATGGTTTCGGGTATCACCGGCGATGTTGAACCAAAAGATAAGGTATGGGCTTTGCTGCGTGCGCGTTTTCCATGGCTGATAATCGGTATGTTGGGCGGAATACTGAGTTCGCTGGTATTAAGCGCCCACGAAGCATCGTTGAGCAGAGTTACTGAACTGGCTTTTTTTATTCCACTAATTGCTGCAACAGCCGGAAATGTTGGTGTTCAGTCGTCGGCAATTGTGGTTCAAAGTATTGCCAGCGGTGTAAAGGATATTGAATCGACATCCAAAAAAATTCTGAAAGAAGTTTCGGTTGCTTTGGTAACAGCTACATTTTTTGCCAGCCTAATATTTACCTATATATTTTTTAGCCGCGGCGATATGAACCTTACTTATTCAGTTTCTATTACACTTTTTATCGTTATTCTTACTGCATCGCTTTTTGGAACCGTAATCCCATTGATTCTCCATAAATTAAAAATTGATCCGGCGGTTGCGACAGGCCCGTTTATCACCACTATGAACGACATTTTGGGATTGCTTATTTATTTGGCCATCGGGCAAATGTTTTTTAATATTTTATAAAATAAGCTGATGGCAGAAAATACGAAAATAATTATCGGAAGAAAGGATGTTGCAGATTTTAAGAAATTGAATCTTTTTGACATTGAGGTCAAAATCGATTCCGGCGCTTATACTTCCAGTTTTCACTGTCATAAAATTGAAAAGGTAAACAGAAACGGAAAAGAAGTGGTGCGCTGTAATTTTCTTGATCCGGGCCATCCTCAATACCACGAAAAGGAGTTTTATTTTGAAGAATTCAGCCTGCGAAATGTAAAAAGTTCCAATGGAATTACCGAAGAACGATTTTCTATTACAACAGAGATTACTATATTCGGTAAGAATTATCCGATTGAGCTTACACTAACCGAGCGCGAAGAAATGAAACATCCGGTACTTTTGGGAAGAAAATTTCTTTCGAAAAAATTCCTGGTGGATACATCAAGAAAGAATCTGTCTTTTAAGGGTAAAAAGATTGAAATAAAAATTCAGTATTAAGTAAATCGTTTGAAAAAAACCAATTAATTCGCGGGCTGAAAAAACTGAAACAGAAAAATGAAACGAGTTATTATAAATTGTTACGACTTCCCCGGATTATCATTATAAGTAAAAAACAAAAACAAATGAAAATAGTAGTATTATCCAGAAATGCGCATCTGTATTCAACCAAACGCCTGGTTGAAGCCGGCGAGAGTAGAAATCATGAAATGCTTGTAGTTGATCACACCAAATGCGATCTTTTGATAGAAAAAAAGAAACCGATTGTGATACATAAGGGACAAAGATTGGAAGATGTCGATGCAATTATACCGCGCATAGGAGCATCGGTTACGTTTTTTGGGACTGCAGTGGTGCGCCAGTTTGAAATGATGAAGGTTTTTAGCGCAGTTGAATCGCAGGCTTTGGTTCGCTCGCGCGACAAGTTACGCAGTCTTCAGATATTATCCCGTGCCGGTTTAGGCTTGCCAAAAACGGTTTTTACCAATTATTCAAAAAATGTAAAGGAAGTCATTCAGGCGGTTGGCGGCGCACCTGTTGTAATAAAATTACTTGAAGGAACCCAGGGCTTGGGAGTGGTGCTTGCTGAAACCGATAACGCTGCAGAATCGGTACTGGAAGCATTTAACGGATTGAAAGTAAGGGTAATCGTTCAGGAATTTGTAAAAGAGGCAAAAGGTGCCGATATCCGAGTTTTTGTGGTTGACGGCGTTGTAGTTGGCGCTATGAAACGCCAGGGCAAAAAAGGGGAATTCCGATCAAATCTACATCGTGGAGGAACGGCTGAAATCATTCAACTTTCGGAAGATGAAGAAAATGCAGCTTTAAAAGCAGCACGGGTTATGGGACTCGGAATTTGCGGAGTCGACTTATTACAGTCGAATCATGGCCCGCTTATCCTGGAAGTAAATTCTTCTCCCGGCCTGGAAGGAATTGAATCGGCTACGGAAAAAGACATTGCCAAAAGCGTTATCCGGTATGTGGAAAGAAATGTTTAGTGAAAGTGGAAATTAAAAATAATTTTTCTCTACTATGATTGAAATTTAGTAGTGGTCTCAACTAAAGTTTTTTCAGTGAAAAAAACAGAACACAAAGAAATAACCATACTTGGGCAACAGATAAATCCGGGACAAAAGCGGATTCTACACCTCGACATCGCTCGTCTGCATACCCATACAAAAGTTGAAATTCCCGTAATTGTTGAACGTGCCAAAGTCGATGGGCCGGTATTATTGTTAAACGCAGGTATTCATGGAAATGAATTAAACGGGGTGGAAATCGTCCGCGAACTGCTGGGTAAGAAATATACAAAGCCAAAAAAGGGAATGGTTATCAGCATTCCAACGTTAAATGTTTTTGGATTTCTGAATCAAGCCCGTGAATTTCCTGATGGTAAAGATTTAAACCGTTCTTTCCCCGGTTCCAAAAACGGCTCACTGGCCAGCATTTTTGCCTTTCATATGATGAATGAAATCGTTCCTCATATCGATTACTGTATCGATTTTCACACCGGTGGCGCACAGCGTTTTAATACATCGCAAATACGGATTTCAAAAAATGATTCGGAATTGCTGGAGTTGGCAAAAGTATTCAATCCGCGATTTATCGTTTATACAGGCGAACGTGATAAATCTTTCCGCCAGGCCGCCGCAGACAAAGGGAAGAAAGTATTGCTTTTTGAAGGTGGCAAGTCGCTCGATTTAAAACAAAGGATTACCCAGCGCGGAGTATTCGGTACGCTCCGGTTAATGCATCACCTGGGAATGCGCGATTTTTCGGCTGAGCTGCAAAGTGCAAAAAATAACGGTCCTGTAATTATTAATAAAGCGGTATGGTTAAGGGCAAAGTATGCAGGTTTGTACCGCTTTTTTATCAGCGATGGTGCAAAAGTTGAACAAGGTGATGTGATAGGTTCCATATCTGACCCCTACGGAAAATTCGAATCAAAAATAAGAATACCTCAAAACGGCTATGTTATCGGGTTAAACCATGCGCCTGTGGTTTACAGGGGCGATGCGATAGTTCATTTGGGGTTTGAGTAGAGTTCAGAGATAAGAGGAAGAAGTTCAAAGTGTAAAGTGAAAAGTGGATGTCAATTTTGAACTTGACACTTTGAACTTAAAACTTTTCCCGAAGGATAATACCTTAAACTTTGAACGCTAAACACGAAACTCTGAACTATCGTTTCCGAACTTTAAACTTTTCCTCGTACATTTGCGCTTTGGAGAAAACAGATAAATATGCTCAACTTAAAATTCATACAGGATAATCCGGAACTGGTTATCGAAAAGCTAAAGAAGAAAAATTTCGATGCGTCGGAAATCGTTTCCGATATTATCGATCTGTATCAGCAAAAAAATAAGCTGCAAATGCAGTCCGATGCTGCAAAAGCTGAAATGAATAAGCTTTCGAAGGAAATTGGTCTATTATTTCGCGAAGGGAAAAAAGACGAGGCTGAAGCTGCAAAAGCTAAGACTTCAGAATTAAAAGAAACCATTAAAAACGCCGATGAACAGTTTTCAGAAATAGAAGAAAAAGTAAACGAATTGCTGGTATTGCTGCCGAATTTGCCTCACGATTCTGTGCCGGCTGGGAAAGGCGCCGATGACAACGAAGTAGTAAAAAAAGCAGGCGAAGCTCCTGTCCTTGGCGGCGATGCATTGCCACACTGGGAACTGGCAGCAAAATACAATCTTATCGATTTTGAGTTGGGTGTAAAATTAACCGGTGCGGGTTTCCCGGTTTATCGTGGAAAAGGGGCACGGTTGCAGCGGGCTTTAATCAATTTCTTTTTGGATGATGCGCGCAATGCAGGTTACGAAGAAATTCAACCACCGCTGGTGGTAAACGAAGCCTCGGGTTTTGGAACCGGGCAGTTGCCCGACAAGGAAGGACAAATGTACTATGTTACAGATGACAAGTTATATTTGATTCCCACTGCCGAAGTCCCGGTTACCAATATTTACCGCGATGAGATTTTGGATGCAAAAGATTTACCGTTCAAAAACACAGCCTACAGCGCCTGTTTCCGTCGCGAAGCCGGTTCCTACGGCAAAGATGTCCGCGGATTAAACCGCCTGCACCAGTTCGATAAAGTTGAAATTGTGCAGATTGCACATCCCGATAAATCGTATGAAATTCTGGAAGACATGGTAAAGCATGTTGAATCGCTGGTTCAGAAGCTGGAATTGCCTTACCGTATTCTGAAACTGTGTGGCGGCGATATGAGTTTTGCCTCAGCCCTTACTTACGATTTTGAAGTCTATTCAGCAGCGCAGGAAAAATGGCTTGAAGTAAGTTCGGTTTCCAATTTTGAAACCTTCCAGGCCAACCGTTTAAAACTGCGTTACCGCGACGAAAACACAAAAAAACCACAACTGGCACATACACTAAACGGTAGCGCACTTGCTTTGCCACGTATTGTTGCTGCTTTGCTTGAAAATAACCAGACACCGGAAGGAATAAAAATTCCTAAAGTTTTGGTTCCGTATTGCGGGTTTGAGGTTATAGATTGAAATATCGAAAAAAAAATAAGAAGTAAGGTTTTAACTGACTTCTTCCACGTTATACAAAATTGAAATTTTGTTATTGTACAATTAGTTTTTCCGCCTTAATTCCGGTTTTAGTTTTAGTCTTTATTAAATACATCCCAGGCAATACATTCTCAATATTTAGTTTATTATTTGTCAAGTCTAAGTTTTTCCAGGTCATAACTTTACGCCCTAAGATATCGAATAAATCAATTCTCTCGATTTTAATGTTCCCAGGATTGGAAACCGTAAGGCAGGTTTTTGCGGGATTGGGATATATTAAAACTTCTTTTGAAGTGAAATATTCACCCTGGTTATTTATTGTTAAATCATCCAATTTTCTTACACAAATTAAGCTTCCACCGGCAGCTACTACCATTTTATCTGAACTGCCTATTTCAAAAAAACCCCCGTGACTGGCAGTGTATTCCAAATCCCAGTTCATGCCTCCATTTTTAGTGATATAAATCTGGCCATAGAGTGTAATAATAAATCCAATATCTTTGTTTATAAAAAGCCCTCCTGTAATGGTAAGTGCAATGCCGGTATTCATTGATAGCCATGTTAAACCTCCATCTTCTGTTTTTTGGATGGTATTGTTACTTGAAAAGCAATAGCCAAAATTATTATCAATGAATGAAGCTGAAATAATATTTAAGGTATCATTAAAAAAACTTAATTTTTGCCAGCTTTCACCCCCATCTGTGGTTTTTATTATTGCTCCATGATTAAATGGGAAGTTACACGGCCCCGGGTCGCAATCATCGATACCTCCTCCTACAACATAACCTGTATCCTGGCTTGTAAATAATATATTTCCACCAGAATATACCTTATCATATACTTTATACCAATTTAATCCATAATCATTGGTTTTATATAGCTTACCTGATTTTATAATAAAACCGGTTTTTGGTGAAGTAAAATGTATATCAAATATGGTGGAGCCCCAACTCCCAAGACCTCCAACATCTACCCATGAGTCGCAGGAATCAGTTGATTTATATAATGAAACTCTCGCAGTGTAAACGGTGTCTTTATCAATTCCAAATACTGACATAAATGACGCTGAAATTCCTGTATCAAAAGCCTGCCAATCTAATCCTCCATTTGTCGTTTTTAAAACAGTTCTCATTCCACAGCTCATAAATCCATTTACAGAATCTGCAAAATGAATATCAGTAATACTATTACTTGTAGGTGAATTAACTTCATGCCATTGAGCATGCAAAGTAGTTAAACTCAAAGCTACAAAAAGTGTAATCGCTATAATTGATTTCATTGGGTAGATTTTTTTTATTTAATTTCCAGTTCAGAACCTGAACCTACTTCAAACGGGCCATTAATCGTTGTCTCAAATACGGCATCAAGAAATAATTTTGAATTATTTGTTACGCTAACTTTCTCAACTTCTATAGTGCATCCTCTAACAGTTGTAGATGCTGTTATAGTTGTGTTTTCTAAAATTTCATTGGTGCAGGACCCCAGTTAATATGTCAAGTCCATTTTGAGCTGCATGGCCGTCACCCAATATAATTGTACCATTGCCAAAACTCCAATAACCATCTGCATATAATGTATCATAATGAACAAGGACTGTAAGGAGAGCCCCGTGTTCATCGTAACTATCTCTTCCATGTTCATTCATAAAATAATCGTAAGTCATCATTGCTCCCCAATGTGCATCCAAAGCCCCATTGTCTTTTGCTGCGTTATCATACTCAGTACTTGTCCAGTTATTGTCAGCATCTGTAAAATGCGTTGTATCTGAAGGAGATTCTGAATTATTCAAATTATAAGTTACTATTCCGTTCCCCCTGCTTTTATCTCTTAAAATATAAGTTGAACCATTATATTCTGTTGAAATATTTCTTGTACCACTATATCTTGTATCAGCTGTACCAATGGCTGTTTCAATTAATGGTTCAATACTTAATACTTCACCAGTTGTCGCATCCACATAAATATTATCACGCTTTAATGGCGAAATTGCATTGATTTCCATTTTGTAAGCAAGGTGATATGACGTATCGTTTAGAGAAAGATAATTTCTACAAATAACCAATTCCGGTTGAGGATAAAATGAGGATTCTCTTTCTTTAGCCTTTTCTTGAGGCAGAATGTTTTCTTCAGGATTTTCCCAGATATATTTATCTGCCCCAACGAACTCTAATGCTTTGTCTATTGCAGTTTCTTCAGTTATTTTTGGGATGATAAATATATTTAACTCAGAAATATAATCTCCATTTATCAAAAATAAATTATCATTTTTATAATGTACTCTAATATCAGAATGCTCAATTTTTAATCCAATGTAATAAAGTTGATACTTTTCATGTGTTTGACCAAGTTCGTCAGTTTTCGGTTTATCATCTGAATACTTTCGAATTTCAATAGTATTTTGTAGTTTCAGTTTATCCTTTAAAATTTTTTTAGTATCAATTGGTTTAATTTTAACTTTAGTTGTGTCAATTTTAACCCAGGCTGATTTCGTCTGTGCATCAAGAGCACAACTCAATGTGATTAAAACTACTAAGAAAATTAGTTGGATCAGTATTATTTTTTGTTTCATTGGTTTTAATTTTAATTATTAATATTTACTCCATGTCGCTGTGGTTTCCTGCAATTGTGACAATAACTGTTCAAACTAACAACTAATAGAATTGCGGTAGATAGTCCGAAAGTTTTAAATTTATTCATTATAACTTTCTTATTCGGTCAACAACATCTGTTTCGTATCCACAATCTTTCCACCGCAAACCAAACTATACAAATACATCTCTGCTACAAATTCATTTCCTTTGATTGTTACCTTGCACACACTTTTTTGACTAAATAATATACTTTCAAACTATTTACTGAATTGTTCCACTAGAAATATTTAGTGTTCCTCCGGTTTCAACGACAAAAGATGAGTTATTATATAAACTTATTTGTGGACCGTTGATAGTAAGATTTCCTCCACTTTTTACAATAACATCGCCATATTCATCATAAGGGTGAGTATTATTCCAGGTCTGAGTATTTCTTACAAGGGTAGCACAATACCCATATTCATTCATTGGCCCAAGGTTTGAATTGCTATCATCGCCGTCCTCTTCATTTGGGCAATTACAGGTTGAAGGTTTTTGTCCTAAACCCCACCAAAAATATCCGTCTCCGTCACTATCTTCACAAACAATATCATCGTCAGTATAAGTATCATTAACACATGTGACTGGAGGAAGCGGCACGTATGCCCCCCAAAGATCAGAAAGTTCCGCCTTTATTTCCGGATAGGGTGAAAGACTCCCCCAACTATTTTTAAATATCCAAACAGTTTTTCCATCATAGCTATCAATGTAATACCCTACAATTACCATGTTATGATTTAAAGAAAAAATTCAAATGTTGATTAAAATATAAATTAATAAAAGCTTCGGTTGCCCCAGTTGCGGTAAAAGTTGCGCATGTGGGATAAGTCCCTTGGTCTTTAATGGATGTTATCCAATTTTGGCCATGCCTATTGCGCCAATCAAAAGCATTAATAACTGAAGACTGAGCAACTAAAGCGCTTTTAGTTTTGCTAGGTGCGGTTAGATCGAAAATTCCACTTACATAATATTCAAATCCCCTTAAGTTGGGTAATGGATCCCCAAAAACTTTCTTTTTCTGACTGAATGTCAACGGTGATATGGATGTTTGGCCAGCTATCCATGAATATCCGTTAATCTTATTATGTTCTGTTATCCTAGCAATTTTAATAGAATCCTGCCTGTTTTTATTTGACCTCCAGGCTTTTGTAAAATCGGCATCACTTTTATTATTTATTGCACGGTTATTTAAAGAGATTGATTGTAAAAATAGAGATGCATTTTCCATTTCAACTTTTAGATAACCTGCAATAACGCCATTTAGTAAAGTTGTTTCTTCACCATAATCAGAGATTGAAATTATGTCAGTGCTATTTAGCATATAGTTGGATTCTAATACCAAATATTCTTCTCCATTTTCCGTCACAAGAATTATCCTTAAAAAACTTTTATATCCATTTAACTGGAATTGTGCCTTTATTCCAAAGGAAAAAATAGTGTCCTTTTGTTTGAAAGGAAATATATTCTTTGATTTAGAAAATTCTTCTGAAATATTTAAAGTTGTCGTTTTTGGATAAGCCATTTCAAAGACTTTGTGATTTTGCCCATTGGAAATCGTTTTGATAAAGAAAAACAGGAATATGACTAATCCAATCTTTATGTTTGTATTCTTCATATTTTTGCTATTTAAATTAAAGTTATTGTTTGATGATTTTTTTGTTCAAAATTGAACCATCTGTTATGATTTGGATAAAATATAACCCTGAAGGAATTGTTGATACGTCAATTTTATTGTGAAACCCAAAAGCAACTTCGTTATAAACAATATGGCCATTTATATCAAGAAGCCTTACATTTAGTTTCAACTCTTTCACATTTTTATTAACTATAAGTAAATTGTCCTGTACCGGGTTTGGATAGATTAGAATTTTGTCATGAAGGGAAAATTGCGTGCTGCCTGTAAAATTATTTTGGGTGTAAAAGCAATCGGTATAATTTTCGTTACTATAAATTGTATTTCCGTTTTGCTGTACACAAAGCAGGATTTTTTCTATATCGTTTCTATAATAACTACGGTCCAGTATTCCCTGCAAACTTCCAATTTTTTCAATCCAGTAATCCGTGTATGCTCCATGATTAATCTGTATCCGCAACCTTTTTACCCCGTCAACCAGGACAGAATCAATATTTGTTACCTTCATATATTCAAAAAATGACTGGTTTTTAATTGATGCCAGCAAAAGCGTACTTCCAATTTGTACGGTAAAATCATAAAGAAGCAAATCCCCCAATCCATCGTAGCCCAAGTCATGATAATACACACGTTTATCTGCTTCCCTGATTAATCCGGTTATGTTCCAGTTAATACCGAGCGAATCGTTACTTTGCCATATTTTACTGTAAGTCCGGTCGTTAAGTATGGTATCTCCCTGGAATTTGATATAATAACTTGCCACCGAATCTTTTCCCGACAAATCTTTGAAAATGTTCATCCCCGACCAGACAACTCCTTCATTAACTATAAAATCGGTTTTCTTTAAAACAGTTGTACAATCATCATAATTCGGATTTTTATATAATTGGCCTGCATTAGTAGAAATACAACGAACTTCGTCTGACGAACCACTCTGACCAAAAACATCGTGATAAAAAGGATTCACCAGGTTCCCGATCCCTTCGATCCAGCTCAGGGTAGCCTGTGAATCGATATAGTGGTCTTCCGGCAGCATTTTCAGACGCAAACGCTTAATCCCGTTTATATCGACCGAATCGATTTCGAGTACTCTGTATCTAGCTGAATCGAGCACAGCATACGGACAATATACTGTATCCCCGGCATTTAAGCCAAAATCATACAACAGGTATTCTTTCCCTTCTGCCGATTTTTTGAAGAATACTTTTTTGGCATCTGTACGAATGAATCCTACACGCTCATATGAAAGCTGAGGCTGTTGATTTCCGGTTCTCGACACAAGCGAATAGGTTTTTTGATTAATTATGGTATCCTTTTCCAGATGATAATTCATGATAAAAACCGGGCCGGGCAGAGAAGGTTCTATACTTCTTTGTACATTCCATTCCGGGTGGTCCTCAAGTACTGGAAAAATCTTTTGAGGAAAGGCAAAATTGGAAATAAATAATGCTAATAATACAACGATTACTCCTTTTATTAACATAATTGTACTTTATTATTCAGTTAGCAGCATTTGCTTCGTATCTACAATCTTTCCATCGCAAACCAGGCTGTACAAATACATTCCGGCGTTAAATTCTTTAGCGCTTATTATTACGTTCCCGGCACCTCTTTGGTTAACTGTAATTGTTTTTAAAAGTGTTCCTGTCATATTGCAAATATGCAGTTGGGCGCTTTGTACCGTTTCAGGTATTTCATACCGTATGGTAGTTTGCGTGCTAAAAGGATTTGGTGTATTTTGGTATAATTTGGCTTGGTTCTCGTTTAAATTAATATCTACCGTGCTGTTCATTGAACCGCTTTTCAGGCTTTCCCCGCAGCAGCCGGCCAACTCACTTTTTAATTGCTCAATTTGCGCCTGTTGTTCTTTCATTGCTTCAACAATTACAGGAATAATCGCATTATATTCGATATAGTAGCGGTCTATTTCTTCATCATAAAAAACAGCTTCAGGGAATATTTTTTCCAAATCCTGTGCAACAAAACCAAGCCTGTTATTTTCCAGTTTCGATAATTTTTGTTTTTCACTTTCATCTTTTAAAGTGTCTGTCACTCCTTTTTTAAAATCATATTTAAACCCATTCATTTTTAAAAGTTTTTCCAAAGGATTTTCAATCGGCCTGAAATTCTCTTTTAATCGTTGGTCGGATGTAACAAGAGATCCATTTTGGTAAATGTACTTGGCATAAACATAGGAGAACTGCCGCGTGTTCCATCCAATAGAACCATTTTCTGTAGTACTAGGGTATATGCCCTGGTTTGAGTTCCTGATGGGTTAGGGCCTAAAATCAAATCAGGATATCCTCCACCGGTCTTAAAAATTGCAGAATAAAGGCTAAATTTGTAGGTTCCGTCAGGGTCTAATCCTCCGATACCAATTCTACCGCTTGAATTTACTTTTAACTGAGAGAAGCCATTGAAGGCGAGAACAAAAACAAATACCATTAGAAGAATCAATCTTATTTTCATAATTTACAATTTATGACAGGAGAATCTCCTGTCGGTTAAACGTTATTTCTATTGTGACCCGGCTTTTAAAAGGGGCAGGTTTTTTTTGTATTAGTAAGAGAACTGATTATTAAAGTATAAATAAAATTTCCTAGAAAAATTTTATCGCCCCTTGTCTGGAAACTGAACAGGAGGCCTGGTTAAATAAACCTGTTTTCGGATTTTGTTCGGAACGATTTCATTTTGGTTAATTTTTGGTTTTAAAATATCAACACAATTTACAAAGAATGCATTCAATAAACAACACAAAAAACATAATTTTCGTTTTTTTATTTTTTGAATTTGCTGATTTGCAGTAGTTTAGAAAAAGAATTTAAAACCTTTCTATAAGTCCGCAAATAGTTTTCACGGTTGTTTGGCAACTTTTGTTTAAAACACCTGCCTGGCTAATTTGGTTTTCAAGTTTCGAATCGTTTCAGGCTAACCGGTTAAAATTGCGTTACCGCGACGAAAACACCAAAAAACCACAACTGGCACACACACTAAACGGTAGCGCTCTTGCCTTGCCACGTATTGTTGCAGCCTTGCTGGAAAATAACCAGACCCCGGATGGAATAAAAATTCCGAAAGTTTTAGTTCCGTATTGTGGGTTTGAGGTAATTAGTTAGAATAAAAACAGAGATAACTTTTAGGAAGCTGTCCTTTTTGGGCAGCTTTTTATTTTTTGCATTTATTGTTAACTTTGCTGCCCTGAAAATTAAAACGTTATGGGTCAGGAAACGGGAAACAGGCTTATAACCGCTCTTCAGAAACAGACAGAAAAAGTGGCTTATTTTTGTACAGCGGGGAATGTGTCGTCGAATGTTGCTGTGCACGAAATTCGGAAATGCATTAAACGTATTGGGGCGCTGTTGCGTTTTTTCCCGAAAGCACCCGGAAACTTCTCACCTTTCTATGTCAACGAATTTCAAAAAGCCGGAAACCTGTTGTCTCCTGTTCGGGAATCATTTTCCAATATCCAGATTTTCGACCGGATAACGGCCGGCGATAAACATATCCAGGAACGAAAGATAAAGCAGGCCAGGGAATTGTTTCAGGAAAAAAACCGGATGCGTACCGAAATCCTGATTGATAAGAATGACGGATTTAATACCATTTTAAACTTCGTTCAGAAATTTGATGGCCAACTGAAAAGAGGCACAGAGCATGTTACGGTAAAAGAAATTCATCTTGAAATCTGCAATTCATATAATTCAGGATATCATCGTTACAAACAGGTAGAATTAATTGCCAATGGAAACGAATTGCACGAGTTGCGCAAAAAACTGAAACGTTTATGGTACCAGGTTGATTTCGTAAAATACATGCATCCACGGTATTTCAGGCTGAAATCGGACCAACTGAATATGATAACCGAACTTTTAGGTGAAGACCACGATATGTATGTTTTTCTGCAGGAAATTAAGTCGGGTATTTTTGAATTCGATTCGAATGAACTTCTGGTTCTCGAGAACCTTGTGGAACACCAGCGCGAACTAAACCTGCTAAAATTGAATCCGCGCATCAAACAATTCTTTAATGAATTCCCCGAAGAATTCAACCTGAAAATGGAAAAGATTTTTAAGGTACAGTAATAAACAAAATCATTTCAATTAATCTCAAAAGTCCCAACCCGAAAATTAAGGAGAAATATTGTTTTATAGAAATCGCATTAACTTGAATTAAATACTTTGGACTAAAGTCCTGTCGATTTGGAGAAAGACTAACCTCAGGCTTAAGCCTGAGGTAATTGAAATCGCTTTGGTAGATGGGCTTCAGCCCAAAATGAATTCAATGATCACTTTTTCCTAAGCATTATGGAAACTAAAGTTGCAACTGTAATAAGCATATAAAGTAAAATATCCAACTGAACAGCTCCTAATTTTGAAGGAATAACTCCTGCCAGCGAACCAAGAAAAACCAAAAGTGCGGTAAACGAAATAACAATCAGTTCGATACCAGGTTTTCCCCGCATGGCAACCGCAGCCAAAACCACAGGAGCAAACATCGATGTTCCTGTAAAGCTAACCCGCGCGAGCAACGCAATCTGGTCGCCCATTAACGAGGCAAAAATCATTACCAGCACCGAAAATACAAAAAGGAAGATTTTGGTGATTTGCATCGATTTTTTTTCATCGCCGGGAAGCAATGAACGTAACTCGTTCCCCAGGGCAAAAATCTGCGAGTTAGTAGTGGATAAACACGCTGCAAATAGTCCCACAACAGCGAGTCCTGCAACCGGGGCAAACTGATCGTATAATAAGGCTTTTCCCCAGAATTCCTGTGGTGTGGCGTTGGGATAAACCACGGAACCATACATACCAATAAAAATGGTTGCAGCAATAATTACAATGGCAAACGATCCTACTGCAAATGCCATGCGTTTCATCGATCGCAGGCTTTTCATTACTACCAAGCGTGTGGCCATTTGAGGCTGGCTTACCGGAATCATCACAACTGCAATGGTACTTCCAAGTAAGAAACTGCCAGGTAAACAATCCCTTTGGGCCAGGTGTGGATAATAACGCTTCGTTACTTGCCTGAACCTGTTCGAACATGCTTTGAACGCCGCCAAGTTTCGTAATGCAGGTTGTAGCGATAAGCCAAAGTACCACAAGCAAAATGGTTCCCTGGATGGCATCGCTGTAAACCATAGCCTTAAATCCGCCGATTTCGGCATACAAAATCATAAAAACAACAAGGATAAGCGACCAGCCCCAACGCGGTAAAAAGTTGGGAAAAGCCGCATCGAAAAACACTGATATTCCACGAATCTGAATTGCAGCATAAGGAATAAGAAAAAGAAATGAACTTAGAAATAAGGCATAACCAGCCCATTTGGTTCCGTAGATATCGGCCATTAAACCCGCAATACCCTTAAATCCTTTTTCTTTGGCTTTGCGACGAAGTTTTCGTCCGAACCAGAGAATAAAAAATACCATTACGCCGTCGGAAAAGGCAAGGAAAATCCACGCGCCGATTCCGTGAGTTCTGAAAAAATCGGGCATTCCCTGGAAGGTAAAGGCACTGAACAAAGCAGCCGAAAAAGTCATAAAGCCGAGAAAAACACCCAGGCTCGAACCTGCCAGCATAAACTCTTGCGAGCTCCTGTTTTTTTGGTACGATTTTATTGAAGCCAGCACAAGCAAACCAATAAAAGCCGCGAACATGATAATCACCCAGGTAATCATGATTGATCCTCCTCTTCATTGGTTATTGCATTTCCGGCAATTAATGTAAGTATTACCAATACAATGGTTAGTAAAATGCCCATCCAAAGTGTATAAGGCAAACCAAAGAGAAAGGGCTCAATTTTTCCGTTTCCGGTTACTATTGGCGAAAACGTAATGATGATGATAAGAATCACCGCCGTAACACAGATTTGCCAGATTCGTTTATTGCTTTTCATAGATTCAGTTTTAGTTCAGTTTTAGTTCGTTTATATCTTAGTTTTTTATTTACAGTATAAAACTCATTTCAAATCCAACTTTATAGTAATTCTTTTTCTTTATCCCTCCCTTTTGGGGCTATGCTTTATATACAAATATGAATTTGATAAATGCAAAGAAAATAAGAAATAAATAATAAGCCCGCCTGACTGAACGGGCAGGGAATAACGAATAAAAAAGTGTTCAAAAAACAAAAAAACGAAAGAATATTTCCTGATTTCTTATTTGTTATTCGATATTTCTTATTTAAACCGTTCATAATTTTTTCTTATTCATTTTCTCAAAGAGTTGTGTACAAAGATCAGCCTTTTGGGGAGGTCAGGAGGGGCTTCTTTCTCTACAATCGTTGTATCGTCATCCCTCCATCAACCATAACCACTTGTCCGGTGGAATAGGGAAGCATTCCGGTTGCCATAGCTGCTGCTACTTTACCAATGTCTTCGGGCAATCCCCAGCGTTTTTGAATACTGAGCCCTTCTTCAAACATCTTATCGTATTTTTCAGTAACAGCCGAAGTCATGTCGGTTTTTATTACCCCAGGCTGAATTTCGTATACCGGAATATTGAACTCTCCCAGGCGCGCTGCCCACAGTTTTGTCGCCATGGCAATTCCGGCTTTCGATATACAATATTCGCCACGATTAACGGACGCCACAGTTGCCGAAACCGATGAAACATTAATAATACAACATGAAAAATCAAGGTCGTCTTTTTTTTGCTGAATCATATGATTGGCAAAAAGCTGTGTCAGAAAATACGGTCCTTTCAGGTTGGTTTCCAGCACTTCGTCGTAAATATCTTCGGTAGCTTCCAATATATCTTTTCGTTCACGCGGGGCGATACCTGCGTTATTTACCAACACATTCAGATGGCCAAATTTTGAAATTACCGTATCGAATATTTTTTGTCTGTCCTCCTTTTTTGCCACATTTCCCTGCGCATAAATTACCCTATGTCCAAACATTTTTAGTCCGTCCAGGATCTGTTGAATCGATTTTTGCGGACGCACACCATTTATTGCAAGACTAAATCCTGCTTTGGCAAGCTCAATTGCTATCCCAAAACCAATACCTCTTGAACCCCCAGTTATAAGTGCTGTTTTTATTTTATTCATTTTTGTCATTCATTTTATGAGATTCCTGCGTTTGCAGGAATGACAACTGCTTACTGCGACTTCAACTGCGACTGCCAACTGTGACTGCCCACTGCGACTGCCAACTGCGACTGCCAACTGTGACTGCATCACTGTCACTGATCACTGATCACTGGATTTCCGGGATTTCCACCCACGCCCGTTTCGCCCAGCTTTCCAGTCCTTTTTCAGCCAACTGAACTCCTTTTGCTCCTTCCAGTAAATTCCATTTAAACGGTGTGCCTTTTACCACATGTTTCAGGAATAATTCCCATTCGGCTTTAAATGCATTGTCGAAATGCTCCTGTTCCGGAACTTTGCTCCAGCCTTCATAAAAATTAATTTGATTCGGAATATCCGGATTCCAAACCGGTTTTGGCGTATTTCCGTAATGTTGTGTCCAGCATTCACGCAATCCGGCAACAGCCGAACCTTTAGTCCCGTCAACATGAAGTGTCAGTAAATCATCACGGCGAACCCGGGTTACCCAGGATGAATTAAAATGAGCAATAACTCCGCCTTCCAATTCAAAAGTGGCATAAGCAGCATCGTCGGCAGTGCATTTATACGGTTTGCCCTGTTCATCGACCCGTTCAGGAATATGAGTAGCTCCCATACAGAAAACGCCTTTTACTTCTCCAAAAAGGTTGTCGAGAACATAGCGCCAGTGGCACAGCATGTCAACAATAATTCCGCCGTCATCTTCCTTCCGGTAATTCCAGCTTGGGCGTTGCGCAGGCACGGTGTGGCCTTCAAAAACCCAGTATCCAAACTCGCCGCGAACGGAAAGTATTTTTCCAAAGAAACCGTTTTCCATCAGGCGTTTTAGTTTTAACAAACCGGGAAGCCAGAGTTTATCCTGAACTACGCCGTGTTTTACACCAGCCTCTTCGCAAACTTTGTAAAGTTCCAGCGCCGATTCCACACTCGTTGCTACCGGTTTTTCGCAATACACATGTTTTCCGGCTTTTGCTGCCTGTATCACTGCTTCGGCACGACGGCCCGTAGTTTGCGCGTCAAAATAAATCTGGTAATCCGGGTCGTTCATCACCGAATTCACATCGGTAGTCCATTTTTCCACTCCCGAAAGTTCTGCCAGTTTTTTCAGTTTGATTTCGTTTCGTCCCACCAAAACCGGGTCGGGCATAATAAATTCGGAAGGGCTTACCTGCACGCCTCCCTGTTTTATAATTTCCACAATCGAACGCATCAGGTGCTGGTTTGTTCCCATCCGGCCTGTGACGCCGTTCATTATTATTCCTATTTTGTGTACCATAAGCAGTGTAAAGTTTTTCAATGTTCAAAGTCTGTCAAACCGACTATGTCGATATGAATCAAGATATCAGGTAAAATTTAAGTACGCATGTTTTATTTTTTCAAGATACTGATTTTGGTCGGTTGCCCAGTATTTATCCGAAAAAATTTCTACTTCGTTATAACCGTAAAATCCGGTTTCTTCTACCCAACCACGGATTTTCGGAACGTTAATGCAGCCGTCGCCCATTAGTCCACGGTCGTTCAGGAAATCGACAGTCGGCACATTCCAGTCGCACACATGGAAAGCAAAGAGGTTTCTGTTTTTGCCACAGCGTTTTATCTCTTTTTCGAGATTATTGTCCCACCACAAATGATACACATCCACAGCTACGCCCACAAAATCAGAGTTGATTTCTTCTGCCATTTGGTTGGCTTGTTCAAGTGTGTTTATGGCGGAGCGATCGCCGGCGTACATCGGGTGAAGCGGTTCGATGGCCAACTTAACTCTTTCAGATTTGGCCTGAGGTAAAATTTTTATAATTCCTTCTTTAATCTGCTCCCGCGATTTTTCCAGCGACTGCCGTCCGTCTGCGCCGCAAACCAATACGAGCACAGGAGCACCAACTGCTGCTGACTGCTCAATTGCCCACAAATTATTATCAATAGCAGACCTGTCGTTTTTTAGCATCAATGGATGGGAAAAAACCACCGCGTGCAACGCCAGTTACATTCATATTGTTATCGTCGAGGATTTGTTTGCATTCTTTTAGATTCATGCCTTCGAGTACATTTCTCCAGATGGTTATTCCGAAAATTCCTGCCGCGCTGTAGTTTTCAGCACATTGTCTCAAGTTCCATGATTTGTTGGTTAACGTGTGGATGCTAAGTTTTGAAAAATCAGTTAGTTTAGTTGCCATATTTTATTTAAAGGTATTTTGCATAAATTTCTCTCGCTGTTTCATGCGAATGAATTCTGTTTTCACTAATATCTTTAAGTCCTTTTTTAATCGATTCGATTTCTTTTTCCGTTAAAGTCTCGCCCCAATCTTCAGGCTCAAATATTTTCTGTATTACTTTCTTCAAATTAACATATTTAAGTATCTAAAAAACTCCCTCTATTCAGGAGAGGTTTGGGGTAAGGCCCGTGAAAAAGGTGTAATATTTTTCATTCCTGATTATTCGTTGCAAATAAAGTGCAGCTTCACGGGCATGGTAATCGCCCCACATGGATGACTCTCCGCAAGCAATTTTTTGTCCGGCAGGAACATGGTCCCAGCCATTGGGTTGATGGTAAATGCTGTGCAATATCAAACCCTGGTGTTGCGGATTTGTACTCAGATAAGGATAATCCAGCCATGAATTCATTACGGTTAAACCGGACTGCCAGTATTTATTCCCTGCTTCTGCTTGTCCTTTGTCCATCAAATATTTTCCCAGGCGAAGTAATCCCTGGCATCCGATTGCTGCTGCCGAACTGTCAACCGGTTCCCAATCGTTATAAGGATCAGATGGACGATTCAGGTAATCACCTAATTTATGCAAATTTGGAGCGCCTGTATCCCAGTAGGGAATTCCGTCAATCGGCGTGTTTTCGATATAAAAATCGCAGGTTGCTTGGGCTGCTTTTAGCATCATTTTTTCAATTTCTGCTTTTCCGCCAAATTCGTTTAAATCGTCCTCCGGAATTTGATTCAGTATTTCCAGTTCTTCAGTAAAACCAAGCATAGCCCAGGCCAAACCACGTGTCCAGGTGGAAAAACCTGTGTATCCCTGCTGGGCATTTGGGCAACGGAAATTTCCGTCGTTTACATTGAAAATACTTTCGTGTGCCGTTCTGCCCCATCCCAAACCTTCGGCATCATAGCTGTCGCGGCCTTCACCATAAAAAACAGAATATTTTGCTGTTGCCTGAATGTGTTGAATAGCTCTTTTTAACATTGAAATTTTTGCATCTCCTTCGCCCTGAAAAACATGGCCGAGTAAATAACTTACCATTAAAATACGAACCGTACGAATTGTATCTACAAACAGTGAATGCGGCCCGTTAAATGAATAGATAAATCCACCGTCTTTGGTATTTGTCCAGCGGGCTGCCTGAATTGCACCGGATAATTTTACTGCCAGCTCATAAAAGTTTTTTTCCCACTCGTTAAATGGAATTTTTCCTTCATTCATTAACCGAAGTAAATTACCGTATGTGCTTAAATTATTAAATCCGTGATCGTGTACACCGACGTGACTGATATGCGGCGCCATTTTTTCAAGCGTTTTTTTTCGGCCTTCTTCAAGAAAGTAATTTTCGCCCGTTGCATCGAATTGTAAAATGGATGAGCCAAACTGAAAGCCCTGGGTCCATTCTGTCCAGCCGCGGGTGGAGTATTTTCCATTCACTGTGAAAACAGGTGAACCTTTGGATGCGTCGTAATTCTTATCGATAAACTTTATTTTTTCACCTGAAAGTTCCCAGAATAAGTTCCAGCTTTTTTCTCAGATCTTCCGGTTTTATCTGATTATCAATCTTTAGCATTCTTATTGCATTTAAGTTATTTATAAATTTACCCGAAATGTAAAAAACAGCGTTGGTATTTGAAAATTAATTTCTGGTACAATTTAAAATCTGAATCAGGATTTATTTTTGTTCAACCTTTTTTATTACCGATTCATCTTTACAGATTTCGAGCATCTGAACGCTGTTTAACCGCAATAACGGATGTTTAAATTTGGGTGCAATTTCTACCAAAGGAACCAAAACAAATTTTCGCTGATGCAACAGTGGATGCGGAATTATCAGCCTTTCTGTTTCAATAAAAATATCATCGTAATACAAAATGTCAATGTCGATTTCCCGTGATCGGTATCGCTCACTGCCTTCTTCCTTTTCGAATTGATCTTCAATTTCCTTCGTTCGCCACAACACTTCATCGGGTCTGAGTTTGGTTTCAATAATAACTACAGTATTCCAAAAGTCATCTTCCACATTAAAACCCCAGGGCGGAGTCTCGTATACAGATGATCTTTTCACGATGTTTCCTACCCGCGATTGGATTAAATCTTCAGCCTTTTTAAAATTAGCGTGTTTATTTCCAATATTTCCTCCTAATCCAAGAAAAACCTTTTGCATGGAATCGTATATTTGTAATTCTTAACCATTATACCTACCAATAGATAGGAAATTTAAAATTAGTAAATATAAATACACCATCGGTATGAAAGAATTTTTCAAGTATGTTTTAGCAACCATAGTGGGAGCTTTTGTAGTTTCTATAATCGGATTTTTTATCTTTTTTATGATAATCGGTGTTTTGGTTTCATCAACCGAAAAACAGGTTTCGGTGCAGAATAAATCAATGCTTGTGCTGGATGTGAGCCGGCAGATTGTAGACCGCGCTACCAACGATCCGTTTGAAAACATCGATATTCCCGGATTTAACCGAATTAAAACCATCGGAATGGACGATATTAAAACATCGTTGAAAAATGCAATGAGAGATGACCGGATTAAAGGAATTTATTTAAAACTATCCACTGTTGGTGGCGGAATGGCTTCTGTGGAGGAAATCAGAAACATGCTGATTGCTTTCAAAGACAGTTGCGATAAACCGGTTTATGCGTATGGCGACATGATGGATCAAAAATCGTATTACCTGGCAACAGTTGCCGATAAAGTGGTAATCCATCCCATGGGAATGCTCGATTTCAGAGGTATAGGTGGCGAAATGATGTTTTATAAAAACGCACTCGATAAACTTGGTGTTGAAGCTCAAATTATTCGTCACGGAAAATTCAAAGCAGCAGTTGAACCATTTATGCTGGAAAAAATGAGCGAAGAAAACCGCGAACAAACTATGGTTTACATGAACAGTTTATGGGACCATATGCTAAAAGGAATAGCTGAGACGCGGAAAATTTCGCCAGATGAACTAAATCAACTGGCCGATGAAGTACAGACGTTTAAAAAAGGTGAAAAGCTTGTTCAGGCCGGTTTGGTCGATGCCGCAGAATACAAGGACCAGGTTCTCGACGATTTGCGGGAAATTACAGGTATCGCAGCAAAAAAAGGTATTCCTGTAATTGGAGTAAGCGATTATGCAAAAGTTGATGTTAAGGGTGCCGGATCCAAATTCAGCCGGAATAAAATTGCCGTAATTTATGCCAGTGGCGATATTGGTATGTCGTTGGGAGCTGGTACAATTATCGGTGATGAAATTGGTCGCGAAATTCGTAAAGCTCGTCAGGATAGTACATATAAAGCCATTGTTTTACGTGTGAATTCGCCGGGTGGAAGTGTTTTCGACTCGGAGGTAATATGGCGTGAAGTGAAACTCGCAGCCGAACAAAAAACCATTGTGGTTTCGTTTGGCGATGTGGCTGCTTCAGGCGGTTACTATATTTCGTGTGCTGCCGATAAAATTATTGCCCAGCCAAATACCATAACAGGTTCAATCGGGATTTTTGGCATTATTCCCGAATTTTGGCGAACTGATGAACGATAAACTCGGCATTACCACCGATGCGGTAAAAACCAATGAAAATTCAGATTTGTTGTCAGTTACGCGCCCAATGACAGGTTACGAACGCCAATTGATGCAAACAAGCATCGAAGAAGGTTATGATACTTTTATTTCGCATGTGGCCGATGGCAGAAATATGAGCAAGGAACAAATTGATGCGATTGGACAAGGACGGGTTTGGAGTGGTGAAAACGCAAAAGAGATAGGGTTGATCGATGATTTTGGAGGGCTGGATGACGCTATTAAATTAGCTGCTGAAATTGCCGGTGTGGATGATTATCGAACGGTTGGCCTGCCCGCTTTACCCGATCCAATACAGGAATTGTTTAAATCCGGAACCGACAATGTTCGGGCCTGGTTCCTGAAAAACGAGTTGGGCGAAAATTTCAGGTTTTATGAATATCTGAAAAAGGCAACCTCGATGAAAGGCGTTTTTGCGCGGATGCCGTACGATATTTACATCAATTAGTCTTTTAATGGAAAGCAAAACTTTTCCAAGGTTTCAGACTTTGGAAAAGTTAATCTGTAAAGCTTTAGGGAAATCCTCAAAGCGTCTTTCAGACCTTTGAACGTTTAACCCTGCAAAAAAAACCTTCAAGGTTTCTTTCGAAGTTCAGCTGGGCGTTTACTGTCTCACCATCCCTTTAATATTTTGATTTGAAAATGCAGATTGCAGCGAAGTAGTGTACCCAAACAACAGTCTCCTGCAACTTGCAGCGAAGCAGTGTTCACGAACAACAGTCTCCTGCAGATTGCAGCGAAGCAGTGTACGCGAACAACAGTCTCCTGCAGATTGCAGCGAAGCAGTGTACGCAAACAATAGTCTCCTGCAACTTGCAGCGAAGCAGTGTACGCGAACAACAGTCTCATGCAACTTGCAGCGAAGTAGTGTACGCAAACAATAGTCTCCTGCAACTTGCAGCGGGCCGGTGTCTGTGTACAATTATTCCCTGAAAGGCTGGATATGGGGTGTGCGGTTGGCTGAGAAGCTTTGTTAATACGTTTTTATTTTTGATGACAGTCTTTCACCTTCAGGCCAGAATTAACTAAAGTTGAACACATTTTCTTATCTTAGCGTTCTTTTATAATTTCCTGATTTTATGATAAAACTATTGCTGTATCCCTTATCGTGGCTTTACGGAGCAGTTGTTTACTTTCGGAATGCCATGTACAATTTTAACATTTTAAAATCGAAGGAATTTGATGTTCCTGTAATTTCTATTGGGAATATCACGGTTGGCGGCACAGGAAAAACTCCTCATGTTGAATACCTTATTCAATTGCTGAAGGATAAATTTGAAGTTGCCACACTAAGCAGAGGATACAAAAGAAAAACATCGGGTTATAAAATCGTGGAAACCAGTTCAGCTGTCATCGAAGTCGGCGACGAACCTTTGCAGATAAAAACCCATTTTCCGGGAAATACAGTTGCCGTTTGCGAAAAAAGGGTTGAAGGTGTTGAACAATTGCTAAATCCCGAAAATTTCAAAGTGCCTGATGTTGTTCTTCTCGACGATGCGTTTCAACATCGCAAAATAACACCTGGAATAAATATTTTGCTCATCGATTACAACCGGCCGATAAAAAAAGATCACCTGTTGCCATACGGACGTTTACGCGAAGGTGTTTCACAAATGCGCAGAGCCAATATTGTAATTTTTACCAAATGTCCCGATGAGGTTACACCTATAATGCGCCGAATTTTGCAGAACGACATCGGTTTATTTCCGTACCAAAGCATGTTTTTTACCACACTGGAATACGACAAACTGAAACCGGTTTTTGCTGCAAAGCGACTTGATAAATCGTATTATGTTGAAAAAAGTTATTCCATATTAATCGTTACCGGAATTGCATTTCCAAAACTCGTACACGACTATGTGAAGAAATTTTCTGAACGTACAAAAATCATGGCATATCCCGATCATCATAATTATACCGATGAAGATATTCAACTAATGGTAAGAAATCTGGAATCGTTGCCGGGAGAAAAGAAGATTATTGTTACAACCGAAAAAGACTTCATGCGTTTAAAAGACAGGGACGATTTACCTGATACGTTTAAAAATTCACTCTATGTATTGCCAACAAAGGTGAAATTTCCCGGCAACGAGGGAAAAGAGTTCAACAAGAAAATATTAAACTATGTTGGAGAAAATAAAAGCAACCGCGAGCTTCATAACCGAAAAAATAAAGGCAACGCCTGAAATTGGTATTATCCTCGGAACCGGTCTCGGCGGGCTGGTAAGCGAGATTGAAATTATTGAATCGATTCCTTACAACGAAATTCCAAATTTTCCGGTTTCGACGGTGGAAGGCCATGCCGGGCGACTGATTTTTGGTAAACTTGGCAACAAGGAAGTTTTGGCCATGCAGGGCCGTTTTCATTTTTATGAAGGTTATTCGATGAAGGAAGTAACTTTTCCGGTGAGGGTGATGAAATATGTTGGAGTTACACACCTTTTTGTGTCGAATGCAAGTGGCGGATTAAATCCCGAATGGAATGTGGGTGAAATTGTTTTGATTAGCGACCACATCAATTTTTTTCCGGAGCATCCGTTAAGAGGTAAAAACGACAATATTTTAGGACCGCGTTTTCCGGATATGAGCTGTTGTTACGATAAATCGCTTAAGAACAAGGCGAAATTGATTGCCCTGCAACACAACATCAATGTAAAAGAAGGTGTTTATGTCGGAGTTTCAGGACCTACATTCGAAACTCCGGCAGAATATAAAATGTTCAGGATTCTGGGTGCCGATATTGTTGGTATGTCAACCGTGCCGGAAGTAATTGTTGCGCGACATATGGAACTTAAAGTTTTTGGCATTTCCATTGTTACCGATAGCGGCGTCCCTGGCGAAATTGTGGAAATATCGCACGAAGAAGTTCAGGAAGTTGCCATGAAGGCAGAACCAAAAATGACGCTTATACTGAAGAAGTTGATTGAAAGTATATAGGAAGTTCAGAGGAAGAAGTTCAAAGTTAGGGAAAAGAGTTCAGAGTTCAGAGTTCAGGGTTCAGAGGAAGAAGTTCAAAGTGAAAAGTTCAAAGTTAGGGAATAAGTACTTACAGTTGAAATAATGCTTGAATCTTGTGGCTTGCAGATTTATAGTAGTTTTAAGTTAATTGTGTTGAAAATAATCAAAACGATAAACATATCTGTTATAAATTCTGGATCTACAAAAATTAAACATAAATGATTTCAAAGAGATTTGCAATATTTGTCTGGTTAGTAATTTCATTGTTTGGTTGTACAATGCAAAAAACAAATAATATGGAACTGGTAGTCGATTCAAAGTCGGATTTGGGCGAAGGTGCCATCTGGAATTATAAAACCGAAGAATTGTTTTGGATTGATATTAACGGGAAAATCCTGAATATTTATAATCCAAAAACCGGAAATAACAAGGAAATGTTTACCGGACAGATGATTGGGACTGTTGTTCCCTGTGCAACAGGCTCAGTATTGGTAGCGCTAAAAGACGGAATTTATTCGCTCGATCCGTTTACCGGAACAAAAAAACTGATTGTTAATCCGGAAGCGGATTTTCCCAACAATCGTTTCAACGATGGAAAGTGCGATCCGTCCGGAAGGTTTTGGGTAGGCACCATGAGCATGAACGACGAAATGGAAGCTGGAGCGCTTTACCGCTTAGACAGTGACAGTTCAATACATAAAATGATAGAAAATGTAAGTATCTCTAATGGAATTGCCTGGTCGCCCGATACCACTAAAATGTACTATATCGACACGCCCACACAAAAAGTGATGGCTTACGATTATGATAATGAAACCGGAGAAATCACGAATCCAAAGGTTGCTGTTGACGTTTCTCCTGATTTAGGCTCACCCGACGGAATGACTATCGATGCGGACGGTAATTTATGGATTGCACTTTGGGGTGGCTCAGCAGTAGGTTGCTGGAATCCTGAAACGGGGGAATTGGTGAAGAAAATCGATGTTCCGGCTAAAAATGTTACTTCCTGTGCTTTTGGCGACAAGGATTTGGGAACACTTTATATTACCACAGCGCGTACCAATACCTCAGAAGAAGAACTGCGGAAGTATCCAAAGGCTGGTGGAGTTTTCAAAACAAACCCGGGAGTAAAAGGTGTTAAGGCATTTTTTTATATTATGGACTGAATACTACATTATTATTGCTATTTTCGGTGAGATATATCTGTAATTCATGAATCTCATTATTACAATACCAATTTTGATCTTCTGAATGAAAAATTTTCAAACACTGATTTCAATGAAAATTCCAATTTTTAGTGATGTTGAAAAAGCACATCAGCTAATTCAGTATTATGCGCATCGCACGCCGGTTTTAAGTTCATCAAGTATTAATCAAATTGTTGGCGGTCAAATCTGTTTTTCAAATGTGAAAACCTGCAAAAAGTTGGGGCATTTAAATTTCGTGGCGCATGTAACGCCGTTTTTTCACTTTCCGAAGATGATGCGCAAAAAGGTGTGGCTACGCATTCTTCAGGAAATCATGCTGCTGCTTTGGCTTTGGCGGCAAAAATGCGTGGAGTGGCTGCTCATATCGTAATGCCCGAAAATTCGCCTGAAATTAAAAAGAACGCAGTGGCTGGTTACGGCGCAAAAATTACATTTTGTGAACCAACTTTGCAAGCCCGCGAAAGCACATTGGCAAAAGTAATTAATGAAACAGGAGCAATAGAAATTCATCCTTACAATAACTTTTATGTGATTGCAGGACAGGGAACTGCTGCAAAAGAACTTATTGAAGATTACGGCGAATTTGAACTTATTCTGGCTCCGGTTGGCGGTGGAGGTTTGCTAAGCGGAACAGCTATTTCAACAAAATATTTATTGCCCGGTTGTAAAGTTATTGCGGCTGAACCTGCAGGAGCAGATGATGCTTTCCGGTCGTTTCATGAAAAGAAAATCATTCCATCGGTAAATCCAAAAACCATAGCCGATGGCTTATTAACTTCGCTTGGCGAAAGAAACTTTGCCATAATTATGGAGAAGGTTGACGATATAGTTACCGTTTCCGAAGAAAAAATAGTGGATGCTATGCGTATGATTTGGGAACGAATGAAAATTATTATCGAACCCTCATCTGCAGTTCCACTTGCTGCAATTCTGGAAGGTAAAGTTGCCATTCAGAATAAGAAAGTGGGAATTATCCTTTCCGGTGGAAATCTGGATTTGGGAAAGTTACCGTTTTAGGTTTTCTCTGATTTTCTCCTTCACCCCTCGGGGGAAGACTGGGATGGGGGCTTCTACAACATCGGGCTCACAATATGCGCCAGCGATTCGCGGAATTTATGGTGCCATGGCCGCAGAATCCATTCGTGTAGCTTTATTTCGCGGCTTTTTTTCAGGTCGTTTTTAAAATTCCGCAACATTTGATGAGCAAATTTTTCTTCATAAATAAATGCATTTACTTCGAAATTCGTTTCCAGGCTTCTGAAATCCAAATTAGTGGTTCCTACGGTTGAAAAAATATTATCGATAACAATAATTTTACTGTGAATAAATCCATCCTGATAGAAGTATATTTTTACTCCGGCTTCGAGCAACTCTTCCACATACGAAAACGAGCACCATTTTGGGGTTATGGCATCCGATTTTTCAGGAATAATAATTCGCACATCGACATTGCTGAGCGCTGCCATTATTAATGCCGACACAAGCGTTTGAGGCGGCATAAGGTAAGGCGATGTAATATAAATGTAATCCCTTGCATTGGTAATTGCTGCAAAAAATGCCTGTTCAATGCTCTCCCAATCGGAATCGGGGCCGCTGGCTGAAATCTGAACCGGTGTTCCGGGCGCATCGGTTAACGGAAGAAAATATTTCTCGCCCGATAGATTTTCATTAATTACAAAAAACCAGTCGGCAGCAAAAATTACCTGTAAACAGGCAACCGCATCGCCTTTCAACTGAAGGTGAGTGTCGCGCCACGGGCCAATTTTACTTTTCCCGTGAATATACCGATCGGCTATATTTATGCCTCCTGTAAAACCTATTTTCCCGTCTACAATTAATATTTTTCGATGATTTCTGAAATTCACCCTCGAAGTCAATCGCGGAAACCGGACTTCCATAAAAGGATACACTTCAATTCCGTTTTTTTTGAATTCATTCAGATAACGCTCTTTTAATCCCCATGTGCCCACATCGTCAAGAATAATACGAATTTCCACGCCTTCCCTGCTTTTCTCAATCAGCAAACTTTTTATTTGATTTCCAATTACATCATCGTCATAAATATAATATTCGAGGTGAATATGATGTTTTGCACTTTTTATAGCTTTAATTATGGCATCGAAAGTGTTTTTACCGTTGTTTAAAATTTTGAGTTCGTTTCCGGTGGTAAGCAAGGCGTTTGAATTATTTAGCAGCAAGCGAATGATATTAATTTTATCGAGGGCTTTTGGTTCAAGTATAAGATCAGTGTTCTCAATTTCACGTAATTGTATCGTCGATAATTTTCTTATTCTGCTTAAACTTTTTATTCCTTTGCGTGAGTATAGTTTCTGCTTTCGGAATTCCTGGCCAAAAAACAGATAAAATATTAAACCGATAATTGGAATAACAATCAATACAAGAACCCACGCAATAGTTTTAAAAGGCGAACGTTTTTCAAGAACAATCATTATCGCAACAGGGATTGCCGTTAACAGAAACAGCAGCGAAAAAATTTGCCAGAATATTTTCCAATCAATCATTAAGGCGTTCTATATTTGCAGGAATAAATTTCTGTAATTTTGATTTCAAAAACAATTAATAACTCTGTTTCGTAAGTTATAATGTATATTAATTAAAACGAAATAAAAAGAAATGAAACGAATATTCATATTAGCTGGTGTATTATTTATTGTTTGGGCGTGTTCAACGCAAAAGGCAACAATTAAAGTGGAACCTAAAACAGAAGAAAAACAAGAGCAGGACAGTGTTGAATACAGCATGGAAACTTTCGATGCAAAATTCGAATCGTGGTACCAGATGCACAAATCGCCGGCTTTATATCGTTCCCAGGAATATTACGAATACTGGAACCAACAATATGTTCTGGCCTGGAATATACATGCAATGGATGCCCGAAGAAATAGCTTTTTTGAACCCATTGTTGGTTACGATGAAAGAACCGATTACGGACTGGAACTGAATCACGAATTATTTTACTATTTTCAGTATGTGGAGCATGTTTTGCATATTCCGATTTTACCCGGTGGCGGTCCGAAACTGATTAACTTTCAACCATAATTTTTATATACAAAGAACTCATCGTCATCCAGTTTTTCATAATGAATTAATTGATCAGGCAACGTTGGGGCGCTAATTCCCCGTTTAAACATTTTGTTTCCAACAAATACAAAAGCCTCATCCCAGGTTCCCGAATTAAGAAAACTTTCGAGGAGTTCTCTCCCGCCTTCTACAATTAACGATTGAATTCTTCTTTTATAAAGCTCGTCTGTAATTTGTTGAATGACATTATTATTGAAATCTATTTTCAGGAATGAAGTTTTGCTGTTTACTTCAGTTTTTAGTGAATTAAAAACAAGCGTATCAACTGAATTGTCGAATAAATTCAGGTTTTTTGTTAACCTGAGTTGCCTGTCCAACACAACCCGTAACGGATTTTTACCTTTCACATGCCTCACAGTTAACGCAGGATTATCTTTTAATGCAGTATTGGTTCCTACCATAATCGCATCCTCGTCGGCGCGCAGCTGATGTACCCGAACAAGCGCTTTTTCGCCGGTTATCCATGTCGGTTCTCCAAAGCCGGGTTCAGTTCTGTCAATATCAATAAAACCATCGGAAGTCTGCGCCCATTTTAAAATAATGAAAGGCCGTTTTTTTTCATAATAAGTAAAAAACCGTTTGTTGATTTTGCGGCATTTTTCTTCAAGCAATCCAACCTGCACATCGATTCCGGCATTAGTCATTTTTTCGATACCTTTTCCTGCCACTTCACCAAAAGTGTCGATGGTGCCAATTACTACTCCTGGTATTTTTTTACTTACAATTAAATCGGAACATGGAGGCGTTAACCCGTGATGTGCGCAAGGTTCCAGCGTTACATAAAGTGTGCTGTCCTTTAGCAATTCCTGGTTTTCCACCGAATTAATTGCGTTAACCTCCGCATGCTGTTTGCCGTATTTCTCGTGAAAACCTTCGCCAATAATTTCGCCACGGTGCACAATTACGCAGCCAACCATTGGATTTGGCGAAACAAAACCCGCTCCTTTTTTAGCCAGTTCGAGACAGCGTAACATGTATTTTTCCTGTAACATCATACCGGTAGAAAGTATAACTTTGCAGAGCAAAAATACACAATGCAGAAAATTATTCGTTATATCGAACAGGAATTAAAATCGATTTACCCGAAAACCGAAATTCAGGGATTTACCAGGTTGATTATTGAGGCAGTTACCGGCTGGGGTTTTTCGCAACAAATTCTGAATAAAAATTATCAGTTTGATGAAGTTCAGAAGGAGAAAGTTAAAACCATAATCGACAGATTAAAAAAACAGGAACCTATTCAATATATTTTGGGAGAAATTGAATTTTACGGTTTAAAATTATCCGTTAATCCATCGGTTTTAATTCCACGACCTGAAACCGAAGAACTGGTTCAGTTTGTTTTGGATAAAGAAATCGGCAAAAATGTTTCGATTCTGGATATTGGCACAGGTTCGGGTTGTATTGCCCTGGCATTAAAAAGCCGGTTGAGCAATTCGGATGTATCGGGCATGGATATTTCAGAAGCGGCGTTGCTCGTTGCACGTGAAAATGCATTAAAAAATAAACTTGATGTTGAATTCTTTCAAGCCGATATTTTAAACCGGGAAACACGCAAATGGAAAAATTATGATGTAATTGTCAGTAATCCGCCATATGTCCGGGAGAGCGAAAAACAGCAAATGCATGCCAATGTTCTGAATTACGAACCCGCTTCAGCATTGTTTGTGCATGATGACGATCCGTTGATTTACTATAAAAAGATTACAGAATTTGCCAGGACAAACCTCAACGATAACGGATTTTTATTTTTTGAAATTAATGGGAATCTGGCAATCGAAATGCATAATTTATTTAATTCATTTGAATTCAAAAATATAGAAATTCAAAAAGATATTAACGGGAAAAAAAGAATGATTTGCGGCACAAAATGAAATGCAGTTAACCTCATTTTTTTCTATCTTGCCACACGAAAACAGAAAATAATTAATGTGAAGAGAGTTTTCTCCAAAATAATATTCCTGCTAAACATTTTCGTAATAATTGCACTATTTATTAGTTATTCATCCGTTTATATTCCGCCCGATAAGTTTTGGGAACCATCGTTTTTTGGACTGACATATCCATTCATTTTTGCAGCAAATGTTCTGTTTGTAATTTACTGGCTGATTGTTAAACCAAAATATGCACTATTATCGTTACTGGCAATTATTGGCGGATTTGGGTTCATTTCGCGCTATGTTCAAATTCATGGAAAGTCACTCGATTCCGATGGAATTAAAATAATATCTTACAATGTGCGGCATTTTGTTGGATACGAAGAAGGTAAACCCAAAGAAAACTCAAAACAAATTGTCGATTTTCTGAATAGTCATAATCCCGATATTATATGTCTTCAGGAAACCCGTTTACGAAGAAATTCAATTTTTAACCTTGGTAATACGGTAAAAGATATTAAATCTATTGAACACTATCATTATGCCCGATCGAGCAGTAGTTATGGAATGGTGACGATGACACGTTATCCCATAACTGATATGCATGAGATAAGATTTGAAAACTCAGGCAATATGGCCATTTATACCGATATTATTATTGAGAAAGATACGGTACGTGTTTTCAACGTACATCTGCAATCGTATAGCATTGATCCGGATAGTTATTCAATTATCGAGTCTCCCGGAATTGATGAAGAAAAAGATTTAAGGGAAGTTCGCAATATTGGGGGTAAACTAAAAAGAGCATTTATTGTGAGGGCAAATCAGGCTCGCGAAATAAGGGAAAAAATAGATGAATCTCCATATTCTGTGATTATTTGCGGCGATTTTAATGATACGCCCGTTTCTTACGCATACCAAACGATGAGGGGTAACTTCTCAGACGCTTTTGTAAACTCAGGAGAAGGTTTTGGCAGAACATATGTAGGGAAGTTGCCTTCTTTTCGGATTGATAATATTTTCTACAGCGATAGGTTTGACTCCTATAATTTTAAAACTTACTTCGATTTTAAAATGTCCGATCATTTACCAATTTCGTGCGATTTGGTAAAAAAGGATTAATATTTCGAAAGAATAGCAAGTGCAGATTTTTTGTCCTTATGTAATTGAGCTACCAAACTATCAATCCCGTCAAATTTTTGCTCTTCACGAATTTTATCCACAAACTTCAACGTAATTTCGTGGCCGTAAATTTCACCTGAAAAATCGAAAATGTTGACTTCAATACTTCGGTTATCGGCATTGTTGTTAAATGTTGGCCGCGTTCCAATATTCAGCATTCCCTTATATTTTGTATTGTTTATATCAACCAATACAGCATATACGCCATAACCCGGAATAATTTTATGTTTGTCGGATGCTTCGATATTTGCAGTTGGAAAGCCCAGTTTTCGACCCAGTCTTTTGCCGCCAACCACAGTTCCCTGTAAAGCAAAAAGGTAGCCTAAATACTGATTGGCTTTTTTTATTTCACCAGCTTGCAATGCCTGACGGATTTTTGTGGAACTTACATTTTCTTCATCGACGGTTAAAGCTTCAAGCCGTTCAATTTCGAAATTATATGTAGCGGCACATTTTTTAAGATAATCGTATCCTCCTTCGCGGTTTTTTCCAAACTTATGATCGTAACCAACTACAAGACAATGTGTATTCATTTTTTTCACCAGTATTTTCTCTACAAATTCGGCGTAAGGCAGAGCAGCAAATTCTTTATTGAAAGGATAAATTACCAGGTTATCGATACCATAAAGTTCAAAAAGTTTAATTTTTTCATTCAGCGTTGTAAGCAAACGCAGATTGTTCCCATCGGGAGTTGTAATGAGTCGCGGATGAGTATGAAAGCTAAAAATTACAGATTCTCCGCCATGTTTCAGGGCAATCTTTTTTAGCCGTTCTATTATCTTCTGATGGCCTAAATGAACTCCGTCGAATGTGCCGATAGTAACTATCGGTTTTATCACCTTAAAATTTTCTAAATTGTAATGGATTTTCACTTCTTCTCTTTAACATCAGTTCAAACTTAATATTCCAATATGAATAACCGGCAATAAAATTACAAATTTCAGTAAAATGCAAAATCCTTAAAATATGTTATTTTACCTGATACAGTTTTTGATAAAAGGTATTTTGTTAATTTTACGCCCTCAAATTGAATATTTCATGACATTAAACCGATTTATATTCATCTTATTAGCTGCTGTTGTTGTGCTTTCCGGATGTAAAAAAAGCAATCAGTTTACCATCAGCGGAAAAATTACTCATGCTGAAGGCGATACCATTCGCCTGGAAGAACTGCTTGTTTCTACCCAAAAGCCGTTGGCAAAAATGAAAATGGACAAAAACGGCAATTTCAAATTTAAAGGCGAAACCAGTATTCCAACTTTTTATTTATTAAAATTATCGAATGACAATTTTATTACACTTTTGGTGGATTCGACTGAAAATGTGACGATTGAAGCAGATATAGCCAATTTCAACAGGGAATACAACCTGGAAGGCTCGTTGGGTTCGATTCAGATAAAAGAATTGAATGAGACATTATATAAAACAGAACATAAGCTCGACTCGGTAAAATCATTAATGACCCTTTCGAGGGGAACAGCAAATTATGATAAAATGCTACCGCAATGGCAGGAAGCTATCAGCAAAATAAAAGAGGAACAATCGAAATTTTCGAATCAGTTTGTGCTGAATAATCCATTTTCGATGGCAAGTGTTTATGCCTTGTATCAAAAATATAAGGATAAAACCTATGTAATCCGCGATTTACAAACGATGCGAACTGCAGCTTCAGCTTTAAATTCAATATATCCGAATTCCGATTTGGTTAAGGCGCTTTATGAAAATACCTTACAGTTTTTGCGTCAGGAACAGGCAAATAAAGTCAGGCAGTTTATCGACGAAAATGGGGAAAATAGTCCGGATATAAACCTTCCGAATGAAGATGGAAAAAATGTAGCTTTATCATCGTTACGTGGTAAAGTTGTGTTGTTGCAATTCTGGGATGCCCAGGATCGCGAATCGAGAATTGTAAACCAGTTGCTTGTAGATGCATACCGGAAATACAAGTCGAAAGGATTTGAAATATACCAGGTAAATACCGGCAAAAACAGAAGTGAATGGTTAGATGCCATTGATACCGATAATTTAACATGGATAAATGTGGGTGATATGGAAGGTAGTGTAAATGCCGTAAATGCATTTAATATTCAGACAATTCCATATAATTATCTGTTAGATCGCGATGGCGCCATTGTTGCAAAAAATCTCAGAAGCACCGCATTGGACAGCGCATTGGGTCAACTACTTAAATAGCTACAGCAATAGAAACTTTCGAATATTAGCAACAAATCATTGTCAAATAAAAAGAAAATATATTTCGTTTCCGATGTTCATTTGGGAGCGCCGGCTTTTAAAAACAACCGCGAGCGTGAGTTACGGTTTGCCCGCTGGCTCGATAAAATAAAAGCCGATGTGGAAGAATTGTACCTGATGGGCGATATCTTCGATTTCTGGTTTGAATACAAAAAAGTTGTGCCACGCGGATTTACCAGGATATTGGGCAGAATTGCCGATTTAACCGACAAAGGAATTCCCGTTCATTATTTTCCCGGAAACCACGATTTATGGGCTTTCGATTACTTGCCAACCGAAGTGGGAGTTAAAATTCATCGTAAAGAAATTGTGAAGGAATTGCAGGGAAAAAAGTTTTTACTGGCTCACGGCGATGGATTGGATGCAAGTGACATAGGCTATAACCGGCTAAAAAAAATATTCACCAGTAAAACAGCACAATGGTTGTTTTCGCGGCTGCATCCGAATTTTGCCATGTACATTGCCCATAAATGGTCGGCATCGAGCAGAATATCAAAAATGGATTTAGATGAATATTTTGATATTAATACCGATGGAATATATAAATTTGCCGCTGATTTTATTAAAACCGAACCGGTTGACTATTGTATTTTTGGGCACCGGCATGTTATGGTTGATGTAGAAATCGATGAAAACACCCGGTTTATTAACCTGGGAGATTGGATAAATAACTTTTCGTACGGAGTGTTTGACGGAGAGATATTTGAATTAAAAATTTTTAACGATTGAGCTGGAAGAAAAGAAGTTGGATTGCATGAGAAAAGAAATTTATACCCGTATTATTGGAACAGGAAGTTATATTCCTCCGCGCATAATAAAAAATAGTTTTTTTCTGAAACATGAGTTTTACGATCCGTCACGAAACAAAATAACCGATCGGACCACTGAAGATATCATTCAGAAGTTTAGGGAAATTACAAATATTGAAGAACGCCGCTATGTCGATCCCGAATATGTAACATCCGATATTGCTGCCTTTGCAGTGAAAGAAGCTTGCAAATCTGCAGAAATATCGATGGAAAGCCTCGATTTTATTATTGTCGGACATAATTTTGGCGATATTAAAGATGGAAGCATTCATACCGATATTTTACCCGGGATAGCCAATAAGGTTAAAATGAAACTTCATATTAAAAATCCATCGTGTGTCGCTCATGATATAGTTTCGGGTTGCCCGGGCTGGACACAGGGAATGATTGTTGCCGATGCATACATAAAAAGCGGATTTTACAAACGTGGGGTTGTTGTAGGCGCCGATGTTCTTTCGCGTATTTCTGATCCTCACGATCGCGATACTATGATTTTTGCCGACGGCGCAGGTGCAACCATCGTTGAAAGTATAGAAAGTGATAAACCAATTGGTATTCTTGCTCATACAAGCCGATCCGATTCGGTTCATTTTGCCGATTTGCTAACGTTAGGCGAATCGTTGAATCCCGAACACAAACCCGGTGAATTATTTATAAAAATGGCCGGTCACAAACTTTATATCTATGCTATTAAAAATGTGCCCGGAGTGGTAAAGGAAAGCATCGAAAATGCCGGATTGGATTTGACAGACATAAAGAAAGTGTTTATCCATCAGGCGAACGAAAAAATGGATGAATCGATTTTAAGCGGAGTTTTCAGGCTTTACGGCAAAAAAGAAATTCCTGAAGGTATTATGCCTATGAGCATTCGTAAACTCGGAAATTCATCAACTGCGACTGTGCCAACCTTAATCGATTTAATTTTAAAGGGAAAAATGGAAGGCCAGGAAGTGAACGAAGGGGATTGTACCATAATCTGTTCTGTGGGTGCCGGAATGAATATTAACTCCATTATTTATAAATGGTAAGCTGGGGAATTTAAGTTCAAAGATTCAAAGTTCAAAGTTCAAAGATCAAAGTTCGGAAGAAAGTTCAGCGTTCAGTGTTCAGAGCCTGCCCGGCTGAACACCGTTAGGACGGGTTCAGAGGAAGAAGTTCAAAGTGTAAAGTGAAAAGTTCAAAAGTCGCAGGCCGGCTACAACACTGCTATACACGTTGAAGCTTGCCTGCTGTTGCCTCCAAACTGGCTTTTATTATCTTTCTGTTTTTACCATTTCACTAATCGTGCAGTGTATAATGCATCCGCTGACAATACATTTAAAATATAATTACCATGTTTTAATCCTGGGGGTAGATCGAGCATTATGGTTTGGTTGCTTGATATTTGGAAGTTCTGCCCAAATTCCTGAACAATTTTACCGTTCATGTCGAAAAGAGATATATGCTTAATTTTTGGCAAATCAACAGATGCTGAAATATTGATATGATCACTAGCCGGATTTGGATAAATGCGGATAAGATTATCATATCTCTTCATAGCTTTAATACCCAAAGTACCTATTGAATATTGACGTACCAGTGCTGCCCGGAATCCTGGTCCACCAAAGATATCACCCTGGGTGAATGCTGCGTGAATTTTATTCGCTTCATCCACAGTCATAGCTCTGAAATCTCCCTGATTCAGCGAGTCGATGCGACCGGACAAAAAGTTTAATTCGTCATCCAAAACCATTTCGAATGGAAAGGAATTCGATCCAATAGTATGGTCGCCAATCACAGCAAGCTTTCCGTCCAGAAAAGCTGAGCCAAGCGGTAAGAAGAAGCTGCCTGAGGATGGGATTACATGCGCTTTACTTGCAACAGCGGTTCCGAAAGCATTTAATTTTTTGAATCTTGCATCGGTTGGTGAGGAGAAACACAAATAGGTATTGTCATTGTTATCTATCGCCATACTTCTGGGAGATACTGCTGTTCCCGATTCGCCGGCATCAATCCAAAGCTGTTCTCCGGAAGCATTAAAATTAGCTGCCACATATTTTCCGGGACCGGATGTGCCAAATACAGTTATGGCGCCTTCCTCATTCACATCAAAACCATACAGAAAGCAGGTGTTTCCAGCCTGATCTACTACCTCCTTTTGCCATTCAAGATTACCATTACTATCGTATTGAAACAAATAGAGGTTATTGACATTATCTGCATTCTTATGAATTGCCCCGATTACAAGTTTTCCTTGTTCAGAAACGACCATCTTTTTAGGTTCGGCATAGGGAAATGTCGATGAAGGGCTCGAATAATTTACCGTCCAAATCTCGTTTCCATTGGGATCAGACTTCGAGACAAACATCAATTTGGAAGTTTGGTTGTAACCACCTACGTAAATATTATTGCCGGGGTCTGTCGTTACTGCACCTGCATATAACGTCGCTGAGCTGTCGTAAACTGTATAAAATATTTCATTTCCATCCGGATCGTACTTTATCAGTCCCAGTTCGGTAACTCCACCGCTAATAAGCGATTCATAAAAACCAATGCTGTTTCCTGAAGCATCGACGGTGAAATTCTCAAAAACAGGATTTGATCCCGCATGTTGCTTATCTTTCGACCACAGGATATTTCCTGAATAGTCCATTTTGATGACTGTAAACACATTCACAGAGCCCTGAAATGAAGTATTCGTCAGCCAGATATTCGCTCCGTTACTTGCTATTGCTCCTACCTGAACGTCGCTTGACGGGATACCGGTAGACGATTTTGCATAAACCTCTTCCAGGTCTTCAGCTGTGAGTGAAATTACAATGGACAGATCATCGCTGCGACTATAACCACAGGCAAAAACATTATCTCCATCAAAAGCGATGTCTCCCAGATAATCATAAACCGTTTCTTCATATTTGCGGGTGCTTAGCACTTGTCCGGTTGCTGATAACTTTACAATAGCGGCAAAGTCAAAGTCCTGAACACCAATGTAAATTTCTCCCGTATTCGAAGTAGTGGCATTTATAACATTAGTATTATCCTCAATTGTATAATTGGTCGCCCATTGCTCATTTCCCCCGGCATCGTAAGAAATAGTTCTCACCAAACGATCAAAATCCATTTCCATATTCACAAACGTGATAATGCTTCCGTCGGCTTTTACTTCCACAAGCGACGCATAATTCTCAAAACCGTTATTAAAGTGTTGATTCCATAATTCATTTCCGCCTGAATCAAATTTATAGGTAACGGCATCATATTCAGAAAAACTACCCGTTTCTTCGCTTCCAACAGCTATCCAGTTTCCTTCACTGTCTGAACTAAGATCATTAAACCATTGTTCCGATGATTCAGCAAAGATCTCCGGGAATTGCCAGTTAACCATTCCATTTTCATCGAAGCCGACCAACAAGTAAGAATAACCATAATTTGCCCATCCACATGCCGCTACTGTTCCGTTATTGTTAACGCTTATATCGGTGAACACCGTATTGGTGCCGGGATCGAATGCGGTTTTCCAGTTGAGATTTCCATCTAAATCAAATTCTGCAGCCCAGGCAACATCATATTCGTTTTTTCCCATCTCGGAACCGATCATAAATATGTGGTCGT
This sequence comes from uncultured Prolixibacteraceae bacterium, assembly GCA_963821855.1. Lineage (GTDB taxonomy): Bacteria > Bacteroidota > Bacteroidia > Bacteroidales > Prolixibacteraceae > Draconibacterium. The sequence continues at coordinate 223,516 of CAWGFJ010000006.1, forward strand.
TAACAACTTCCATCCATGTCAGCTCTACTTCTTTGCTCCCGTCTCTATCAAATGTTAAATGCCAAATCACCTCTCCTTCCTGCGTTAATCTGGCATAATGAATTGGCGGAGAACCAGTGGTTAAATCCTGTTCTTCTCCAGCCACGTACAAATCGCCATCATCAGACATAACGAGCCGGGTAATTTCAGATTTAAATTCTGAAGGAAGGTTTACCTCCCAATCTATCGTTCCGTTGGAACTGTAACGGGCTACATACATTCTTTGCCCGTTTTCGGTACTGCTATATCCTGCAACAAAAGCCGAACCGTTACTTGCCTCAATTTCGGTGAGAACCTTTTCACTTGCGCCGTTTGCATTGGTAATTTTACTTTGCCAATCAACATGAAGTACTCCCTGAGCGAAGATGAAATTTGAGTTCATGAAGATGGTTGCAAGGATTAGCGCCAAAGTGCGAATGATAAAATATGGATATGTTCTTTTCATATTATTGGTTTATAAACGTTAAAATACGCCCAACAATTCAGCAGGCGAAATACCAACTGTTCGGGCAATACATTTTAACATCGATCAACTTTGATAATGTCATCGTAAAGCTCTGGATTATTTATGATAACATACTTATATCTAATAGAAGGAAAGAATTGTGCTTGGGTTATTTTACCGGACTGACTGTTATTCGGAGGAATTTCAAAAATTCCTTAATGAAAACTTTTAATCCATTTGAATGACGGTCAACAGACGGTGTACTTTTAGCGCTGAACCGGTAACTCACGTATTTCCTTCGAGCCAATCCTTAAAATCTTTTACCTTTTCGCGTGCAACCAAAAAATCATCTTCGTTTGCATTTTGAACTTTTAGTTTTAAGCGTGAATTACTATACGTAACTACATCGTTGATGCACTTTATAGCCACCAGATATTTTCGGTTTATTCTGAAAAACAAAGCTGGATCAACCATTTCTTCCACCAGTTCAAGACTAAAATCGAGTAAGTAATCTTTTCCATCTGAAAGTTTTAAGTAAGTTCCTTTCTGAAAGCTATAGAAATAAAGTATTTCGGAAGTTTCAACCACGCGCAAGTGTGTTCCAATTTTTACCAGGAATCGTTCCTTGTAACTTTTCCTGCTAAGCGAATTAACAATATCGTACAGAATTTCAGGTGTTACATTCGATGTTTTTGGTTTTGAAAGACTGTCAAATTTATTCAATGCTTTTTCCAGCTCATTTCGTTCAATCGGTTTTAGCAGATAATCGATGCTGTTTACCTTAAAAGCCTGGATTGCATATTGGTCGAAAGCTGTAATGAAAATTACCGGATGAGGAAATTGAACCTGTTCGAATATCTCAAAGCTTAATCCATCGCCAAGCTGTATATCGAAGAATGCCAGATCGGGAGCATCATTGGATTTTATCCAGCTTACTGCCGATTTTACCGTATCGCAAACTGCAACAATTTTTGCATTTTGCTTTATCGCCGATAAATGTGCTGCGAGTTGAGCTGCAGCCAGTGGTTCGTCTTCAACAATTAGTATATTCATTTTTTAGATATGAACGAAGAGCTTTTCTCTTTTAATAGTTTACGCAGTTACGCATTTCTTTATTAAAACATTTAATAAATCAATCCATCAATCCTTCAGTAATTCAATCCTTCAATCCTTCAGTAATTCAATCCATCATCCCTTAGTAATTCAATCCATCAATCCCTCAATCCTTCAATCAGTCAGTATCAACGGTAAACTCACCCTGAAATAATGATCGTTTTTTGTAATTATCATTTTCTTTCCGGTAAGAAATTCATAACGTCCGGCAAGGTTCTTTAATCCTGTTTGGCTGCTTTCTCCCAATACTTTTTTTAATTGAATATTATTCTCGATAATCAATTCGTGTTTATCCGTAATTGCTATTACAATTTTCAGTGGGTTTGCCTTTGAAATTTCATTGTGTTTTATGGCATTTTCAACCAACGCCTGTAACGAAAGCGGAATGACTTTCCCTTTCATTTCATCATTGGCAAAAATTTCCACCTCAAGCGCTTCTCCAAATCGAATCTGCTGAAGATAAACATATCGCCTGACAAATTCAATTTCATCCTTCAGTGGAATAATATCCTGGTCTTTAAAATGAAGAACATCGCGGATAAAAATGCGAAAGTTCGCGGTTAAAATCTTTTGCTTTTTCCACATCGATATCCATTAAACTTCCCAATACATTCAGGCTGTTAAACAGGAAATGCGGATTAATCTGATCCTGTAAAACTTTATACTTTAGGGAAAGGGTTTCACTTTTCACCTTTTCGGTTTCCGATATTTGATTTCGCCAGGCTTTAAAAAACGATATGGCATAAATAATGGATGCAATAATGATAAAAATAATATACTCTGAAATAATGGTACCTTTGTTTGACGCCAAAAAATTTCCCAAGCTTTGATGCATTATAACTTTAAACCAAAACCAGTTTACCACAAATATTACTATGCTGCTATATACCAGATGGATAAAAAGTGCGGTTAATATACTTTTTAATGGTTTATGCGTCCAGTCAATGAAACGAATTGCAATTCTTTCGAATATAAAGCCATTTAAAAATAATGGAATGCCAATTGAAATGGAATAACCGGCGCTCCATAAATAGGCTTCAACAGGCCGGATTAAACTCCCACCCATTATAACGCTTGTTATTAATCCAATGGCAATCGAAATCAGGATAATATAAATGAACTGAATCGAAAATCTCTTTTTCATTGAATTTTTGTTTTTATGAATACCGGTTTTTGGCATATCAAAATAAAGAATTTAATTGATATTTCTGAGCAAAGAATATCTTTCAGATAAATAGTTATCTGAATCAACGCGTAATATCTGCTATTCTTTGTCTTCCTCGTTGCATTGGCTTAATAACTGACTGTTATGCTCTTTTCCCCAATCCGGCATTAAGTCATTTTTCAGCTTTTGACTTTCAAACATTCCGGCAGCCTTTTCAAATAGAGGCTTAGCTTTTTCTTTTCCTCCGCCAAACATTTTAGGTGTATGAAATATATTGGTACCGGTTAAATAGTATACACGCGGATTATCGGGGTTTAAATTCTCAGCAGTTTTTAATGCTTCGGTAGCTAAAGTTGAGAATTTCATCCCTTTGGTCATATCGGTAATTCGCAATTCGTAAACCAAAGCCTGCAATGTGTAGACTTCCGATTCCTTTGAGGCAATTTTCATAATTTTATCAATTTCAGCCTGGGCCAAATCAAGTTGTTTATGGATGTCTTCAGGTTTCATTTCTGTAAAAAATGTGGTACTTACATAGCAATATGCCGCATAATAGCCGGGTAACCATTTATTTTTTTCGGCATTTGCAATGCGTTGAAACTGCCCGGCCAACTGAGTTAATTCTTCCGAATTGGTGGTTTGCCTCATTTTTTCTAAGTTGGTTTTCATGGCTTCTTCATAATTGGCAGAAAAAGCAGTTGATGTAAAAACGGCAAGAAAAACTGTGAATGTGATAATTGTTTTCATAACTATATTTTTAATGATTATAAATTCTGAATCTAAATTGCTGTATTTGCTTGTGTTTTGAAATTGTTTGTTACTGAACTGTAGAATTTGATGGATGAATTGTCGGGAGTCGGACTTTCCAAGTCCGAAAAATAAAAATCTCTCTGAGTTGGAAACTCAGAGTTCCGCTAAAAATTCAAAAACAACCCAATAAATACCATTCTTTTAATATCACGTTTAACAGGAATAAGATTATAGTTACCTTCCGCATTGCTAATTCCTGTCGGTCGGTAGCTCAAAACATTGTCGTTACCCAGTACATTATTTACTGAACAATACAATACCGAATACTGATTTCCGATGTAAAAAATGTGACTGAAATTCAGACTCAGATCTGAGTACATTTTTGTTTTTTCACCATTAAATATCATAGAATTCGGATCGTTAAACGGTCGGCCAGCTTGCCGCCGTAAACGATATTCCAACCTGTGTATTTATTTTACTCAGCCAGTATTTTCCTACCACTGAAAAAGTATGGTCCGATATAAAATCAGGAGTAGCCTTAACCGGATAGTTTTTATATTTTCTTTTTGTATCGATATAGGAATAAGTTATCCAGTAATCGAAACCTTTAATGCTTTTCTGGTCGCGCCAGAAAATATCGATTCCACCGGCATAACCGTTTCCGTCGTTTTGTAAGTTCTCAGGCAAACCGTTTTCACCAAATTGCCATGTAACTATATTGTTATAGGTTTTGTAGTATGCTTCTGCCCTGAAAAGCCGTTCAGAAACATTTCCAACCTGGTAACTTAAAATGTAATGCATTGCTTTTTCAAATGCGAGATTGGTCGTAAGTTTTAGATAATCGGCTTGCGGAGTTTGATGATACATTCCCCATGCTCCGGAAATCTGCCCGTCTTTGCTGGTTTTCATTGCAATGGCAAAGCGCGGTGCAAAATTAAAACGATTTATTACCGATGAATATTCACTTCTGATTCCCGGACGAATGGCTATTTTTTTTGTGAATTTTACTTCACTTTCCACAAAGCTTCCAAAAAGATTATCAGCAAATTGCCCGTTATAAACAGTACCTGAATTTTCAATATAATCCTGATTGTATCGTGAATATGTTTCATTGGCTCCCCACGTGATTTTTACACCATCTGAAACATCGTGAACTACAGTAAATCGGGCTTCTAATTTGTATTCACGTGTATCGACTTTATCGTGTCCCAATCCGAGTTTATTGTCCTGCGAAGTAAACGAAACACCCATTTTATAACATGACTTTTCTGAAAAACAATCGCGATACAAAATATTGGAATATGTGGTTAAGCCTCGGTTTGAAATTAACATAAACCGGTTATCTGTTCCTGCTGGAACATGGTAAGAAAGATTACCAAAGTCGCTGGTTACATAGGCCTTAAACATACCAGACGAATTTGTTTTATGACGGTAAATTGCCGTTCCATTAAAGGATTCCACTGGTTTTTTCCAATCGACACTGCTGTTGAATAATTTATCGTAAAGTGCCAGGTTTGTATAACCTCCCGAAAGCGAAAGCGACGAGCTTTTCCAGCGGTTGGTTTGGCTTGCTTCTCCCCCGATACTCATGAATGAAAGACCTGTAATATTATCTTCGGCTAAATCGTTGGAGTTTAAAATCAATACCGAAGAAAGCGCCTGCCCATATTCTGCTGAATATCCTCCGGAGTTGAACATTACTCCACTGAACAATGAAGGTGCAAATCTTCCGCGGGTTGCAACATCCGGCGTTTTTGAATAGTAGGGTTTTGCGGCAATCAATCCGTCGATATAAGTTTGAGTTTCGTATGCATCGCCACCACGTACCATTAACCGGCCATCATCGGGTGAGGCTTGTGTTCCGGGCATGGTTCGCATAGCAGCCATAATATCGCCGTTAGCGCTTGGTGTTGTATACACATCCAATGGTTTCATAATCGAAGCCCTGTTCTCATCGGCTGCGGCAAAGCTTCCGGCTGTAATGGTAACTGCATCAAGAGTATTTACACTTTCTGTCATTTCGATGGTTACAGTTATCGTACCCTTTACCTCCACTTCCTGCTGCCATGGCTTAAAACCAATAAATGTGGCTTTCAGAATTTTAAAACCATTTTCGTTGGTTTTAAATCGAAAATTTCCTGTGCTGTCGGAACTGGCTCCATCGTAAGTTCCTTCAATAAATATATTTACACCTGGAATAGGTTCACCCTGCTTCGTGACGACATTACCATTAATTATTGTCTGACAAAATGATGTGGAAAATATTCCTGCGAGAAATAGTACCAGAATTAATTGTATTGATTTCATCACCTTAAATTTTTTTTACTGTTTCGTAAATTAAAATTGCGGTGAAAACCATGTACGACAAAACAAAACTTACCGAGGTGTTGAAATCTCAGGATGAAGTGTAAGCTTTTTAGAGTTCTTGCAAATCCTGATTAATTTGATGTAAATTTATGCGCGATGAACCTCTAAGAATTTGTTAAATCGTTGTTCAGAAAACTTTGTTATACTGCTAATGAACTTTAAAAGGATAATTTTGTCGGTTCAAAACAATGACAGTCGGCTTTGGTATTTGCTGGCTGACAGTTTCAAAGATAAAAATCGAATAAAATAAAAATAAAACAATGGCTGAAATTCAAAAAGCTTTATTGATGATTCTTGACGGATGGGGGATCGGAAATGGTTCAAAAAGTGATATAGTTGCAACTGCGCCAACGCCTTTTATGGATTCACTGAACAGAAAATACCCGCATTCGCAATTATTAACTTCAGGCGAAAATGTTGGTTTGCCCGACGGACAAATGGGAAATTCGGAAGTTGGTCACCTGAATATTGGAGCCGGCCGTGTACTTTACCAGGACATGGTAAAAATTACCAAAGCCATTCGTGATAAATCGCTATGGGAAAATCCACAAATTGTAAAAGCTTATAATTACGCAAAAGAAAATAATAAAAATGTTCATCTTATTGGTTTGATTGGGCCTGGTGGCGTACATGCTTTGAGTTCGCATATGGTTGCCCTTTGTCAGATTGGAACCGATATGGGAATGGATAATATTTACGTTCACGGATTAACCGATGGACGTGACACAGACCCGCGTTCAGGCTATGGTTTCTTAAAAAATGATTTGGAAGCGCTGAAATCAACCAACGGGAAATTTGCTTCCATAATCGGCCGTTATTTTGGAATGGACCGTGACAAAAACTATGATCGCTTAAAACTTGCATACGATTTATATACTGAAGGAAAAGGTGAGCCTTCAACCGATTTGTTGGCAACAATTGAGAAATTTTATGGTGAAGGCGTTACCGATGAATTTATGAAGCCAATTGTTATGGTTGATGAAAATGGCGAGCCACTTACAAAAATTGAGGAAGGAGATGTGGTGATATGCTTTAATTTCCGTACGGATCGTTTGCGACAAACCACAATTGCGTTTACACAGCAGGATTTACCTGATTTCGGAATGCACACGATGGATTTGCAGTGGTACACCATGACAAATTATAAGGCAGATTTTAACGGAATAAACGTAATATTCGATAAAGGTAATGTGGTTAATACAATGGGTGAAGTGGTATCGAATGCAGGATTAAAGCAAATCCGTATTGCCGAAACTGAAAAATATGCGCATGTAACCTTCTTTTTCAGCGGTGGCCGTGAAACAGAATTTCCAGGTGAGAGCAGAATTTTAATTCAGAGTCCTAAAGTTCCCACTTACGATTTGCAACCTGAAATGTCGGCTCCCGGAATTCGTGATGCCATTATTCCAAAGTTAAAAAATGGGGAAGCTGATTTTGTTTGCCTGAACTTTGCCAATGGCGACATGGTTGGACATACCGGCGTTTATGAAGCCATTTATAAAGCAGTTGCAGCAGTGGATCAGTGTGCAAAAGAGGTAGTTGAAGCAGCGCTTGAGGGAGGTTTTAATGTTTTAATTATTGCAGATCATGGAAATGCGGATAATGCTGTGAATGACGATGGAACAGAGAATACAGCTCATTCATTAAATCCTGTGCCCTGTATTTTTGTGAGCGATAAAAAAGATATACGTATTGAAAATGGAATTTTAGCAGATGTCGCGCCAACTTTGTTAAGTGTAATGGGACTTGAAATTCCAAAAGACATGACGGGGAAAGTATTGATTAAATAGAAAAAAGCCTTTGTCTTACTTTCTCCACAGGAGTGAGGATTATGAACAGGCATTTTGAGAATTTTTTATTTTGAAAAAATAGCATTTTAAAAATTTTACTATTTTCTCCATTTGAAGGAAATGAAAGGAGTACATTCTGATGATTGAAATCGGTCGCGCCATAATTAGTCGCAATGTGTTTGAAAAACATTTTCTTTGCGATTTAATAAAATGCAAAGGGGCATGTTGTGTGGAAGGCGAATCCGGAGCACCGCTAACAACCGAAGAGGCCGCTATCATTAAAAAGAATTACAAACATTTCAAAAATAATCTTCCCAAAGAACATCAAAAGGAAATCAAAAAGCAGGGATTTTCTCTTATCGACAGCGATGGCGATTTGGTAACTCCACTTGTAAACAATAAACAGTGTGCATATACTTTTACCGATGAAAGAGGCATTCTAAAATGTGGTATTGAAAAAGCATATATCGAAGGTAAAATCAGTTTCCGCAAACCTGTTTCATGTCATTTATTTCCAATAAGAATAACCGAACACACAAACTTTGATGCAGTAAATTACGAACAATTAAAGATTTGTGAACCTGGCCGTAAATGCGGTGCTTCGCAGCAATTGCCATTGTATAAATTCCTGAAAGAACCTCTAATCAGGAAATATGGAGAAGAATGGTACAAAGAAGTTGAAATTGCTGCGGAATATCTTAAAAAGGATTCACATTAGCTTCTGTTTCCCCAATTTTATTGAACACAATTCGCTTTCATAAGAAAAATTTAATCTGGTTTTTCAGAGGTCATTTCTGCCACAGAAAATCGCATTTCACCGATTCCCAAATCTGGGATGTGTCCCAAGTGTATTACATGTGTCCCAATGTGAGACATGAATATTTTTTGGCATACTTGCCTAAATAACTGATAATATGGAATTTGTGTTTTTTGGCACTTCGGTTGTCTATAGTTTGGTACATCGACGCTTAAGATGATTTATTTACAAACAGTAGAATTTATAAAAGTATAAACATTAAAAAAACACAAAATCATGAAAAAAGTTATTTTAATTAATCGTACCAGATTAGTATTTGCAGGTTTATACAGTATTAGCACAAACGCGACGGGAAAAGTGATACAAACTCACGCAGAACGTATGTAAGTTGACCGTAAATAGTTTTGCTTTGCTTGATATTGAAGCACCCGCAGGGGTAACTCTTAAATTAATTTAAGTCCGAATGCACCAACCGAAGCAGGTTTGGGAATTACATTTGACGAAGTGAATGGATACAGTCTATGGTTAAATTATTCATCAATTGTTGAACAGGGAAAAACAAGAAAAATTTCAGCAAAATTGGATGGCGAACTTCCTGATGGATTGGACTTTACAGCTTCTGCAACAAATGATATAGCGGATCTGGGAAAGGGAAAATGGCTCGAGTGTCAAAAACAGCGGCAACAAGTGCTTTCAAGTGGTGAAACTGAAATTGTTAAAGAAATTGGAAGCTGCTATACCGGAAACGGACTTAATAACGGTCACAAATTGGAATACACTTTAAGGCTCGAAGATGCTGATGATGTGAATTATACAATATTGAAGAGGAACTATAATATTACAGTAACATACAATTTCAGATTAGTTGAAGCGTAAAGCGGTTATAATTCAATAGGCAGATCTTTTATATCTGCCTATTTTTTTATGCTGCCAACGAACTTGTATCGGTATTTCTGAAGCAATAAATCAGAATTTATTACCGGCTGAATGAAAAAATAGTTATCTTAAAAATCGTTTGAGATAACTATTTTTCGATATGATTACAAAATGCATTATTCTATTGCTTTTCATATTTCTGTATATGCCGGCAGTTATTTATTCTCAAAATAATACGGCCAATACATTCCATTACATGCGAAATACCTGAAGTTGCGCTCTTGAGCCTTATTCCGGAGAGTAATAACGATTTAAATGTTTCTTCCATTTCGCCATCGGAAGCTGGAAGTAAATTTAGTGGCTTGAATGTAGAGAATGAAAAAATCTGGATGAACTACTCATCAATCGGTGCAAATTCAAATCACAGACGAAAAATAGTTGCCATAATTGAAGGAAAGGTGCCTGAAGGTATAAAAGTGTATGTAGAAGCATCGGATTATTCAGGATCAGGAAATGGGAAACTTGGTATATCTTCAGGTTTAACAGCGCTTTCAGACCAGCCTTCGGAAGTAATTAGTGATATTGGAAGTTGTTATACCGGAAAAGGCATTAATAACGGACATTTTCTTCAGTATAAACTGGAATTCGATAAAACCGACGATAATTATTCAGCGCTCACACAGGCTGAATCTTCGTTCAATGTAATATATACACTTACAGATACTTATTAAGCAAAGATTTCTTATTGTTTTACGTTTAAAGATTTTTACTTTAGCGACAAATTCTATTAATTGCATTTATAAACCCTAAAAAATGAAAATTAAGAAACTGATTATAAAAATCATTGTCAGCACCTTTTTTATAGTTTACAGTATCTCTGGTTATTCCAGTATTGTTGTTTTAAACGGACTGACACATGAACGTACCGCAAATAAAGGAGAAAGCTACAAAGGTACCATTGAAATTCAGAATACCGCGCAGATTGAAAGCAGCGTAAAAATATATCTGAGGGATTATCTTTTTAACCACGAAGGTGAAAACAGGCACGATTTGCCAGGTACGCTTGAACGATCAAATTCAGATTGGATAACTTTTAATCCAGATCTCATGAATCTGGCGCCGGGCGAGAAAGCCACTATCGATTACGAGGTGAAAATTCCTGAAAATAATTTGTTAAAAGGTACTTATTGGTGCGTGATTATGGTTGAAGGAATTATTCCGCCCGACACTGCAAAAATTCATAATGGAGTTACCATTAATACGGCTATCCGGTATGCAGTGCAAATAGTAACGAATATTGGGAATACAGGCACCTCTGATTTACAATTTTTAAAACTTGAAGTTAATAAACAGGATCAGAATAATTTCCTCGATGTGGTTATCGAAAATACCGGCGAAAGAGAATTGAAACCCGAAATTGCACTTGAGCTCTTTGATGAGAAAGGGAATTCAAGTGGCATAATAAAAGCGGAACGAAGAAAGACTTATCCCGGAACATCCATAAAAACATCATTGAATCTTGAAGGCATCAAACCCGGAAAATATACCGGGGTTTTAGTTGCAGATTGCGATGAAGACCATGTGTTTGGCACAAATGTGTCGTTTGATATTGAGTAATGGGCAAAAAGTTCTTTTTAATATTCAGTTTACTGATTGTTTTACTGAATGACTTATCAGCTCAGCAGAACAATTCATTGCTGGTAGTTTATAATAAGAATAAACAGGCAATATCACCCGGCCAAATTATTAATCTTCCATTTCTGGTAAAAAACCAGGTTTCAGAAGAGAAAAATTTAGATTGTATTCTCTCCGTTCCAAATGGTTGGAAAATCATTGCTAATTCTCAACGTATTCAGATTAATCCTGATGAAGATAAATTAGTATTGTTTACGATACAATCATCATCTTTGTCCCCAATTGGGAATTACAACCTGCAAATGGCCGTAGTTGATGTAGACTCAAAAGATACTTTATCGTTAACCGACTTTGTTATAACAATTAATGAAATTGAAAGAATTACGCTGCTATATGTAAATTCGCCACAACATGTTAACGCTGGAGAACAATTTAAAGCAACCTATTTACTTCAAAATCTTGGAAATACTTCAAAGAAAGTATTTATTGAAACACAAAACTGTGATATCAACGGTACATCGGAAATGGAAGTTGAAGCTGGCAAATCGGTGGAATTTGAAGTGAACAGACAAACTTCGGATGAAATTCAGGATGTTAAAAGGGAATATTTCAATGTTCGTGCTATTGTTTCAGGTGATGTAAAACAGAGTATTTACCGGTTTTTTACCATTTATCCGACAAGGGAGGGAAGGAAAGATCTTTTTTTCCGTTTTCCGGTTTCGGCAACGTTATCGTATGTAGCATCAAATCTGCAGGATAAATTTGAAGCGGGTTACCAGTTTCAAATTTCCGGCGATGGCCAGCTCGATCCGCAGGGTAAACACCAGTTTCATTTTCTGGCACGTGGCCCTGGCCTTTCGAGATTAAGCTATTTAGGATTGTACGATCAGTATTTTGTTTCGTATGAAAATAAAAATACAGCACTTTTTGTTGGTGATAAAGCATATAGTTTTACTCCGTTAACTGAGTCTTCGAGATATGGTTTTGGAACAGAAAACAGGATAATTCTGAATAACGGCATTCACTTTGGTTTTGTGTACGTTAAGCCAAAATTTTTTGAAGGCTTTCGAAACGAAATTGCCGGATACGCCGGATTTCAGTTTAACAGAAATAATGAAGTAAAGTTTTACTACGTTCAGAAAAACAATGTTACCGGGCTAAATCCCGCACGGCTTGGAAGTGTTTTGGCCGAGTTGTCACCATTTAAAAAATCGAACCTCGAACTGGAATTTTCAAGAGGTAATTTTAATGAAATCAGCGATAACGCATACCGTGCCAGCCTTAACGCTCAATTCTCGATCTTTTATTTTGCAGGCATTTATTTTTACACCGGGAAAAACTATCCGGGTTATTATTCAAACTCTACCTTTTACTCTGGAAATATCTCAGCCCGCGTATCCGAAAAGCTAAATCTGGGAGTGTTTGCCAAAGAGGATTTCACCAACGCCGAACTCGACACTTTTTTTGTTTCAGCTCCATATACCAAATCTTTTCAGGCTTCAATAAATTATAACCTGGCTCCACATGCGTATCTTAAATTCTACGGGCGACAATTCGAAAGAAAAGACCGATTGGTACTCGATAAATTTCATTATAAAACAAAATCGCTGAATACGCAGTTTGATCATAAATTCAGGAAAATAGAATACAGTTTGCGAGGTGAATTTGGCGAAACAACCAATTTGCTTTTAGCAACGAATAATCAACAGACAACATACAGGGGAATCGTTGATTTGGGCTATCGGTTCAATTCGAGAAACAATATAAAGCTTACAGGTAGCTGGTCGAACATCAACAGTTTTGTTTCGGGCGAAAACAGAAATCTAACGGCAGGCTTATTTGTTAACAGTCAACTCACAAAGAACTTAAAAGCCAATTTGCATATTCAGAATGCGTATGACATCGACGATTATTATCGCAACAGAAATTTAATGCAGTTTAATCTCGAATATAAATTTTTAAAGCATCATGTAATTACAGCCCGAAGTTTTTATACGCTTTTCAAACAACATCTTGAAAATCCTGAATTTACTGCTGTTCTGAGTTATACCTATAATTTTGGAATACCGCTGAAACAAATAATTAAAGCCGGGAGTATAAAAGGACGGATAACATTCGACGATGACAGTCCAGCAGAAGGAATAGTTCTAAACCTTCAAAATAAATCGGCCATTACCGACAAAAACGGCGACTTCTTTATTAATACAATTCCTCCCGGAAGGCACTTGCTAACCGTTGATCGCTCAAAATTTGAAATTGACGAAGTCACAAATATTCCATCGCCGGTTCAGGTTGAAGTTTTTCAGGATCAGGTTTCTACTGTTAATTTTAAAATTACGAAAGGCGCAAAACTTTCGGGAAATATTTCGATAGCAAAAAACAGTACAGGTATTTTAAACAATCCTTCTATTAATACAAACAATATTATTGTTGAATTGAAAAATGATTTTGACCAATTCAGAATTGCAACCGACAATGATGGAGGTTTTTCGTTTCCTTTGGTTCGGCCAGGCAATTATATTTTCAAAATATATACAAGTTCTGTTCCCGATGGTTACGAAGTTGAGAATTCAGAATTTCAGTTTAATTTTTCTCCCGGCGAAGAAAGAGATTTACAGATTGAATTAATTCCGAAGAAAAGAACCATAATATTTAAGTCGTCCGACACATTGATTCCAGTAAAGCAGGAGAATGAAGAATTAAAAAATCCGGGTAAATCAGCCGTTGAAGAAAGTGTACAAAACGACTCCGTTTTTTATTCTGTTCAGGTTGGAGCATTCAGAAAAAGACAAACAAATAATTCGAAATTTTTCTTAAGACGCCATTTTGATTTTGAAATACAAAATGAAGGTTTATATATATATTTCATTGGAAAATATAATTCGTTTGAAGAAGCCGAAAAGGAGAGATTGAGATTAGCGACTGAATTTAAAAATCCGTTTATTGTGATTTTTAAAAACAATGTTATGCAAAAATAAACTGACTACAAAAATATTAAATTTGAATATGAAAAAATATGCAGCCAAAACAACATTCATCTTTGCCATTCTTGTGTTAATCGCAAATCCTGTATTTTCGCAATTCGATGAAGAGCAACTTAGCGTGTATTTCAGTTTACCCGAAGTCGCACTAATCGATATCGAGCCTGGGTTTAATAACGACGTGAATTTCGAAATTACTCCCGCAACTGCATCCGGTGGTTCGCCAACTTTTCAACAATCATCGTCCGATCTCTGGATCAATTACTCTTCTTCGCTATCAGGCTCTGCAACTTCGCGTTCGATAGTAGCAGAAATTTCGCAGGGAAATATCCCGGAAGGCATAACACTTTTTCTTGAAGCATCGAATTACTCCGGTTCCGGTGGAGGAAATCGTGGGCACAGTGCAGGCAAAATCGCATTATCTGTACAACCGAAGCCTATAATTAGTGGCATTGGAAACTGCTTCACCGGCGATGGAATTAATAATGGACATTCACTAACGTTTTCCATCAATATTTCGGATTATACGAAAGTAGTTTCAGTTGCAAATTCAAATATTCTTGTTCTTTACACCATTACCGACAACTAAAACCCGACATGAAAAAAATTCAACTCATTATTCTGATTCTAATTATTTGTGAAGTATCAATGGCTCAAACCATAAACCTGTCAGTCAGTGGAAATGTAAGTTTCGATAATGCAGCTTATTCGATTGGAGAGGCAGGTGAAGATTTTCCTTCGGAAGTTACAGCCCAATCGTCGGCATACCTCTCTGTTGAATATGTTAATTTTATGGATATAATTTTTGGAACCGATGTAAAATGGCGAGTTTTTGTCAACAAATCGGATATTAGCTGGCACCAGAATTTAAATCTCGAAATCAGAAGAACCGGAAACGGGAATAAAGCATCGTGGTTTGGGCCTTCGCCAACACTAAACCACGGCGCCAGCTTTCAAACCATTACCAACAACCCGGTCTATTTTTTCAGAGGACGATATGGAACATTAGATATTCCCTTAGGTTTCAGGCTTGCCGGAGCTTCGCTGAGTATGGGAGCAAGCCAGTTTGAAACAACAATTACTTTTACAATTTACGACGACTGGTAATTGAAAATTGCCGATTTTTCCATTTCCATTCCGTTATTCTTCGCTACATTCATCGAAAGCATTTTGCAGTCTACCAGTTAAAAACCAGGTTGTATTTCAATGGGTCGATTCCCCATTTTTCGAGCAATCCGCGGGCAGCGCGAAGGTCATATCTGTTTCGGTTCATTTCGGGGAGATTTTTTATCATTGCAATGGTTCCGTCCACGAGGTCTTTACCGTTATCATCTATGCAGTCGATAGCATTTAAGGCATGGCAACGGGCGTATTCGTTTGGATTGTCCAAAACGCCAAGCAAAGCTTTTTTTGCAATTTCTCTTTCCCCAAGTTTATACAATGTTTCAGCAGCAACAACCACAACATTTGGCGAAGTATCGTTTAAAGCATTTTTAAGATCGGGAATTGCAGGCTTAGCCTTATCTTTTAAAATAAGCAAGCCGGTTGCACCCCAATAGCGAATTGCGCTTTCATCGCTTTTCAGGTATTCTTTCAGTTTGTCCAGGTTTTCGGCTTTTCCCAGGGTCGCTGTTTCAGCAGCTTCCATAATTTCGTTAAAATTAACTTTTCCCGAACGCATATAGTCATACATGGGCATGCCATTGGTACGGTTAATCTGATCGGCTTCCGGAATATATCCCGTATCATAAATTTTAGTCATCCATTCCTTATTTGCAGCCCGCATTCGTTCGAGAACTTCTTTATAATTCAGGTCAGAAGCCAGGTTGTTTACTTCCCATGGATCATTTTCTGTATCATACAATTCTTCAATCGGTTTTGGCTCCCAGAAAATACTTTGAACAGCATTGCATTCTCCGTTTTTATATGCCTTTTCCCACGAACCAATCGATGGTGCGCGCCATAAATATTCCAAATGCTGGCCGTAAATCCGGAACGGCATATAATTTCTGATGTATCTGAATTTTTGATCCCTTACTGCGCGTGCACATATCATAACGTTCGTCCATTCTTCCTCGGAACATAAAGGCGTATTCCGGATCTTCTGTTTTTTGATTTCCAAGAAAAGCATGTCCCTGCAGATAATCCGGAATTTCAATTCCGGCAATGCTTAAAAGAGTTGGAACCAAATCCACAAAGCTGATCAGGCGATCGACTTTTGACCCCGGTTTTGCAGCCGGGAACAGGTATTTGTATTTTTCAGGAATGCGAACGATAAATGGTACACGCGTTCCGGTTTCATAAACATATCTTTTGCTACGGGCAAGCACTCCACCATGATCGCCATAATAAAAAACGATGGTATTATCCGCCAAACCTGCGTCATCCAGTTCTTTTAACCATGCGCCTATTTGTTTATCCATATCCTCAACTTTGTCGTAATACTGTGCCCAGTCGTGTTTCATTTCGGGTGTTGCCGGATGATAGGGCGGGAGTGGCACTTCTTCAGGATCGTGTCTCAGTTCATCATTTGGAATCCATTTATGAATCGAACTTTCATGCGAAATGGTGGTATTAAAAACAGCAAAAAAAGGTTTTCCTTCCGGACGGTTTTTATAGCTTGCCTTATTGCTGCATTCATCCCAAATGGCTTTGTCATCAAAATCTCCCAGATTAAAGTCGGTTTTAACATTGTTGGTGCAATAATAACCCGCTTCCTGCAAATATTCGGGATATGTTTTCACTACATCCGATTTTGGGTAATAGCTTCTCATGTGCTGATGTCCGCCCGAGCAGGCATAAACTCCGGTAAGAATTGTATTTCGTGTTGGGGCGCAAACCGGTGCATTTGCATAGGCATGTGTGTATAAAAATCCTTCAGCAGCAAGTTTGTCGAGGTTCGGTGTTGTTGCAAATGTATCGCCGTAGCAACCGGCAAACGGACTGTTGTCTTCGCTGGTTAACCATAAAATATTGGGAAGCTCATCTGGAACTTTTTGCGTACAGGAGATTAGTGAAAATATTATTACTATGAAAGAAAACAGAAAAGCAATTTTAATTTGATAATTCGGTTTCATCTGCGCTGGTTTAATTGAACGATAAAAATAGTCAATGATTGGGAAACAAAAATAAAATAATGGATTTTTTCAACAAAATGAATTAGGGGAAGCTGGTATCTAATGCATTATTTCAACACGGTTACCATCCGGATCGAGAACTATACTTTCGTAGTAGCCATCGCCGGTGTTTCTGGGTTCGCTGATTACTTTATAGCCATCATTTTTAAGCTGGCTGGTTACACGATCGACCTCCGATTTTGAACCTGCATTTATAGCAAAATGAATGATACCGGTGAATTGCTTCATCACATCGTTTTTTGATTTTGGAATGTTGGGCATTTCCATAATCTCTAATTTGCACACATCGTCGAATGTCAGAAAATAGGAGCGGAATTCCCTGGAATGGTTGTAATATATTTCACTGCACGAAGCATCGAAATATCGAATATAAAAACTTCGTAATCCTTCGAGGTTACTGCTCCAGATGGCGACATGATCAATTCTCATCGGTTATATTTTCGGCAATTTAAAGTTAATTGGCAATATGCACTTACATATTGCCTTCCCATTCGTCAAAAAACCGGGTTAAAAAATCTTCCATAAATGTATGACGATTTTCAGCAATATCAATAGCAGTTTTGGTATTTAACCTGTTTTTTAATAAAAGAAGTTTTTCGTAAAAATGATTAATGGTTGGCGCTGTGGTTTTTTTGTATTCTTCGAATGTTTGATGAAATTCGGGTTTAATTTCAGGATGGTAAATCAGGCGGCCTTTATTTCCGCCATATGCAAAAGTTCGTGCAATACCAATGGCGCCAATTGCATCCAGCCTGTCAGCGTCCTGCACTATCTTTGCTTCTGTCGATTGAGCTGAAGTTTCAACTCCCGCGCCTTTAAATGAAACTTGTTCAATAATCCGAAGGATTTTATTCATCATTGTTTTATCGACATTGATTTTCCGAAGCCACACTTTGGTCTTTTGCAAAGGTGTTTCGGGATTCATTTTCCAGTCATCCAAATCGTGAAGAAGAGCACTTATTTCAATAAGAAATAAATTACCACCTTCTTTCTTCGCAATTTTTAAAGCCATGTTTCGAACACGGAAAATGTGCCACCAGTCATGGCCCGTGATTTCCGATTCAAATTCTTTTTGTATGTAATTTTCAGTTTCCTGAATTTGGTGATTTTCCAAATACGCTGTTGTCATAACTCAAAATTAGTAGTTTTCGTAAATCATTCAAAAAAATAAAAATTGTTAACGATGAAATAAATAATCAATTTAAAACGCATTTTAAAACGCTTAATATAAAGGGCATACAGACTCTTGATTATTGGTATTGAATATTCGAAACAAATACAGCGTACCTTTTTTTATTACATTTGCAGCCTTTAATCGTGGCAACGTAATTGTTGTGAATAGAAATTAAACGTAATATTTTATTAATGACAGCTACATCAAAATATACGCTCCAGCGCCTGTTAAAGGAATCCATCGAAAAATATGGCAGGAATACTTCCCTTGTTTTTGCCGGGGAAGGTGATTATACGTATAAACAAATGGGCGATGATGTAGCGCGTGTAGCTTCATTACTTGTTGAACTGGGTGTAAAACAGGGCGATAAGGTTGCAATTTTAAGTACAAATATGCCCAACTGGGGAGTTGCTTTTTTTGCAATTTCGGTTTTAGGTGCTGTAGTTGTTCCCATTCTTCCCGATTTTCATGAGAATGAAATAAAGACCATTATTGAACATTCTGAATCAAAGATTTTGTTTGTATCTGAAGGCTTGTTTAAGGATATCAACCAAGAAGCTTCGAAGCTGCTGGAAAAAATTATTTTAATTGAAAAATTTGCAGTTATTCCTTTTGGATCAACCACGAATCAATTGGGAAATTTAAATTCTTCGTTACCAAAAGCGGTAAATAAGATTTCTTATCCTGAAGTTGAAGAAGAAGATTTGGCTTCAATAATTTATACCTCGGGTACTACAGGAAAATCGAAGGGAGTAATGTTAACACATAAAAATCTTGCCTGGACAACACAACAATGTTCCACGTTATACAAGGTAAAACCTGAAGATCGGTTTTTATCCATGCTGCCGCTGTCCCATACACTCGAAAATACTGTTGGATTTCTACTCCCTGTAAAGTATGGTGCATCGGTTCACTATTTAAAGAAACCTCCGGTAGCATCAGTCCTTATGCCGGCATTGCAACAGGTAAAACCTACCATAATGCTTGCAGTTCCTTTGATTATTGAAAAGGTATATAAGTCGAAAATATTGCCTGAATTACAAAAAAGTACAATTTCAAGAACACTATATAATATTCCGCCTGTAAGGAAAATTTTGCACAGAGTTGCTGCAAAAAAATTGCACAAATCTTTTGGCGGGGAGCTGGATTTCTTTGGAATTGGTGGCGCAAAGCTTGATTCAAATGTCGAGCGGTTTTTATACGAAGGAAAATTTCCTTATGCCATTGGTTATGGTTTAACCGAAACTTCACCCTTGCTTGCCGGTGCCGTTGTAGGAAAGACAAAACCGGGTTCCACCGGCGTGGCAATGGAAGGCGTTCGCTTAAGAATTGCAGATGCGGATCCGCTAACCGGAGAAGGCGAAATTCAGGCACTGGGGCCTAACGTTATGCGAGGATATTTTAAAGCTCCTGAAATGACCAGAGAAGTATTTACCGAAGATGGCTGGTTTAAAACCGGCGACCGTGGTTTGTTTGATAAAAACGGAATGCTGTATATAAAAGGTAGGATTAAGACTATGATTGTGGGGGCAAGTGGCGAAAATATTTATCCTGAAGAAATTGAATCTGTCATCAATAAAATGCGGTATGTGCTGGAATCGCTCGTTGTGGAAAAAAAGGGAAAATTGGTTGCTATGATTCACCTGAATATGGAAGAGATAGAACAGAATTTCAGACATATGAAAGCCGAAGCACAACAATATATTCACGATAAATCGGAAGAGATTTTAAATGAAATTCAGAAAAAAGTGAATGGAGAAGTGAACAAATTTTCCAGGATTCAACAGGTAGTTCATCAACCTATTCCGTTTGAAAAAACACCGACAAAAAAAATCAAGCGGTTTTTATACGTTTAAGTACGCAAATACAATATAAGAAAGGAAAGTCATTAGCCGGCTTTCCTTTTTATATTACAGATGAACAGATTTTGTTAATTTTGTAGCTGCAAAACCGGAAGTTTTAAATGGTTACTGAATCGAGATATAACGCAAGAGGAGTTTCTGCTTCGAAAGAAGATGTACACGAAGCGATTAAGAACGTCGATAAAGGATTGTTCCCAAAGGCATTTTGCAAAATTGTGCCCGATATTTTAGGTGGCGATCCGGATTGGTGCAATATTATGCATGCCGATGGCGCCGGAACAAAATCGTCGCTGGCTTATATGTACTGGAAGGAAACCGGCGATCTTTCGGTATGGAAAGGAATTGCACAGGATGCATTAATTATGAATGTAGATGATTTGCTTTGCGTCGGAGCTACAGATAATATTCTGGTTTCTTCAACCATTGGAAGAAACAAAAATAAAATTCCGGGTGAAGTAATCGCTGCCATCATAAATGGAACGGAAGAACTTCTGGAGATGTTACGCAATATGGGCATCAGCATTTATTCTACTGGTGGGGAAACTGCGGATGTAGGCGATTTGGTAAGAACGATAATTGTTGATTCAACGGTTGCCTGCCGGATGAAACGTGACTGCGTGATTTCTGCCGATAAGATAAAAGCCGGTGATGTTATTGTCGGTTTGTCTTCATCAGGACAAGCAACTTATGAGCATGAATACAACGGCGGAATGGGCAGTAACGGATTAACTTCTGCGCGTCACGATGTTTTTGCAAAATACCTGGCGGAAAAATATCCCGAAAGTTTTAACCCGGAAGTGCCTTCGGAATTGGTATATTCCGGCACAAAAAAATTAACCGAAAAAATTGAAAGTTTAGGAATTGATGCCGGAAAGCTGGTTTTATCTCCAACACGAACTTATGCTCCTGTTATCAAAAAAATTCTGGATAAATTCAGAAACCAGATTTCAGGAATGATTCATTGTTCAGGTGGAGCGCAAACTAAAGTGCTTCATTTTGTGGAGAGTGTGCATGTGATCAAGGACAATATGTTTCCGGTTCCGCCGCTGTTTCAATTAATTCAGGAGCAATCAGATACTGACTGGAAGGAAATGTACAAAGTCTTTAACATGGGGCACCGTTTCGAAATTTATACGAATGCTGAAATTGCAGAAGAGATAATTTCGATAACTAATTCGTTTAATATCGATGCCAAAATCATAGGAAAAGTTGAACCTTTCAATGGGAAAAAACTTTCTATAATTTCGGAGAAAGGAAACTTCTTTTACTAACTCATTCCCACGAAAGTGGGAATCTCAGGTAACACATGGCTAATTTCTATGTTTACTTATTATCGAACAAGCCAAACGGTGTTTTATACATTGGGCTAACAAATGAGCTTGAAAGAAGATTGGGAGAACATAAAAACAAGGTATTGAAGGAATTTACAAACAAATATAACGTTGATAAATTGGTTTATTTTGAAGAGTTTGATACTTATGATGAAGCTTTTACAAGAGAAAGAAGATTAAAAAAGTGGAACAGAGATTGGAAAGTTCAGCATATTGAAAACGATAATCCGGAATGGATTGATTTATCGGCAGAATGGTTTAAGTAGAAGATTCCCATTTTCACGGGAATGAAAAGTTGAAAGGTTAGATAATATGGCACAATACGCATTACTTGAGAAATACGAATCAATAAAGCACCGCTTCGAAGAAATACAGCAGCAAATTACCGACCCGGAAATAATTGCTGATATGAAGCGGTATGTAAAATTGAACCAGGAATATAAAAGCCTGGAAAAGCTGGTCGGTGTATTCAGGGAATATAAAAACCTGGTTGACAATATTGATTCAGGAAAAGAAATTCTGGAAGAAGAATCGGATCAGGAATTGAGAGAGATGGCACGCGAGGAAATAGAAAAAGCAGAAGAGTTGATTCCTGAAAAGGAAAAACAAATTAAATTTCTGCTTGTTCCGGCTGATCCCGAAGACAGTAAAAATGCCATTCTCGAAATCCGTGCCGGAACCGGTGGCGACGAAGCAAGTATCTTTGCCGGCGATTTGTTTCGTATGTACTCCAAATTTTGCGAACGAAAAGGTTGGCGAATGGATGTTACAAATCTTAACGAAGGAACTTCCGGCGGTTATAAAGAAATTGTGGCAACCATTACCGGCGATAATGTGTATGGAATTATGAAGTATGAATCGGGTGTCCATCGTGTTCAGCGTGTTCCGCAAACCGAAACACAAGGCAGGGTTCATACTTCGGCAGCAACAGTGGCAGTTCTTCCCGAAGCCGAAGAATTTGATATCGACTTGAAAGAAGCAGATATCCGGAAAGATACTTATTGTTCTTCAGGTCCGGGAGGACAGTCGGTAAACACCACGTATTCGGCAATTCGTTTAACACATATTCCAACAGGTATTGTGGTGACTTGTCAGGATCAAAAGTCGCAGTTAAAAAACCTGGCAAAAGCAATGACGGAACTTCGTACCCGGATTTATAATATGGAACATCAAAAATATCTCGATGATATTTCATCGAAACGAAAAACCATGGTTTCCACTGGCGATCGTTCCGCAAAAATCCGTACGTATAACTGGCCGCAGGGTACGGGTTACAGACCACCGCATTAACCTGACAATGTATAATCTACAGGCAATCATCAATGGCGAAATCGATGAAATTATCGAAAAGCTGATGATTGAGGAAAATGCCGAAAAGCTGAAATTGGCTGAGATATAGCGATGCATGGCTAAATTCCCATCAAAAGGGACAGAAACAAACAAATGGCATGAAGTACATGGTAGCTGAATTGATGTTTACATTTAAAAAAGTTTGGTACGAAAACAGTATGATTTGTTTGACAATGTCAGATAATAAAGAGGTACGTTTTCCTGTGGAATTGAATCGAAAACTTCAAAATGCCACAGATAAACAAAGAAACAATATTGAAATTATTTGCGGAGGCACAGGTTTACACTGGCCAGAACTTGATGAAGATCTTTCTGTAACGGGAATAATGGAAGGAAAATTCGGGCATTCATTTCGATGATTAAAATTTAAATGCAAATGGTATATATTTCGGATCGGATTTATATTGATGAAAAGATTTGTAATGGAAAACCAGTTATAAAAGGAACAAGGATTACGGTTCAAACAATCCTGGAATTTTTATCAGAAGGAGACAGTCCGATGGAAATTTTGAAACAATATCCTGCCTTAAGTGAAATTGATATTCAGGCAGCGCTGAAATTTGCAGCAATTCAAATGGGACAAAATCATTCAACAAAATAAATAATCTTCCCCTTTGGGGGAATAAAAGGGGCTTTATATGAACCAAAAGCAGCTATTCCAACAAATTCAAAAAAAACGCAGTTTCCTTTGTGTAGGACTGGATACCGATAACAAGAAAATACCCGAACATTTGAATGAAACGATGGATCCGGTTTTTTCATTTAACCGGAAAATAGTTGATTCGACTGCGGAATACACAGTAGCATATAAACCAAATCTTGCTTTTTACGAGAGTTTGGGTTCAAAAGGAATTGAAAGTCTTGAGAAGACCATAAAATACATTAAAAATACGTATCCGGAAATTTTTTTGATTGCCGATGCAAAACGTGGCGATATTGGCAACACTTCGAATTTATATGCCCGCGCTTTTTTTGAAAACCAGGATTTTGATGCGGTTACTGTGGCTCCATACATGGGTGAAGATTCTGTAAAACCATTTATGACTTACAATGGCAAATGGGTAATTCTGCTCGCGCTTACTTCAAATAAAGGCGCATTCGATTTTCAGTTCTTAAAAGATGAAAAATCAGGGGATCAACTTTTTGAATCGGTTTTAAAAACATCGCAGCATTGGGGAACTACCGAAAACTTAATGTATGTGGTTGGCGCAACAAAAGCCGAAAAACTAAAGGAAATCCGCAAAATTGTACCTGATCATTTTCTTTTGGTTCCGGGTGTTGGCGCGCAAGGCGGAAGTTTACAGGAAGTGGCTAAAAACGGGATGAACAACAAATGCGGCCTGTTGGTAAATTCTTCACGTGGAATTATCTATGCCTCGAACGGGAAAGATTTTGCAGAAAAAGCCGGAGATGCTGCAAAAGAAGTTCAACAGAAAATGGAACAGCTTTTAAAAGAGGCAAATCTTTTATGAAATTTCGTGACTCTCAATAACTAACATTCACTAAAAACAATGTCATTCTGAGTGCCGTCCCAAAAATTTTTGTGCATAATGAGGGAATGACAAAGCTCACCTAATTTTATTAGGCATAGTGAGTAAACTACAGAATACTTGAATCTAGCTGTCATTTCGAGTAGGAACCTATTTGTTAATTGGCATAATGAGTTAATGACAGAAAACTTGAATGAAGCTGTCATTTCGACGAGTATGCGAGGAGAAATCTCTGTGTTATGTAAGATCTCTCACCGCCAGCCGGCGGTTCGAGATGACAAAACCAAGAATCTGTCATAGGCAGGAGAAATGACCGGGAAATCTGACTTTTGGCGAAATGACAACGATTATGTAATCGGCACAAAGAAAGCCGATCTAAGACGATCTGACGGCGAATCTGTTCAATCTAAATCATTTAGAAATGATAGTTTTACAAAAAAACATCATTTTCATGATCTTTTCGTGATAATTTCTTGTTAATCTTGTACAACTAAAGTATTTCTAAGCAATGGAACGAATTCTTTTAATTGAGGATGATCCTCACATCGGCGAACTGGTTAGCATTCATCTTAAAGATTTAAATTGTTCTGTTGACGTGGTAATGGATGGTAGGGAAGGTTATGAAAAGGCAAGTACCGGTCAATACAACTTAATTATTCTCGATATTATGTTACCGGGAATGGATGGTTTGGAAGTCTGCAGGCAATTGCGGGCTGATAAAATCGGTACGCACATTTTAATGTTAACGGCAAAGTCGGAAGAAATTGATAAAGTATTGGGTTTGGAAACCGGTGCCGATGATTACCTGACAAAGCCGTTTAGTGTGCGCGAGTTTATTGCGAGGGTTAAGGCCATTCTTCGCAGAGTGAAAAGCTTAAACAACGAAATTGAAACGGACAATAAAGAGCATTTAAAAATTGAGAATCTTTCCATCGATTTGGTAAAACGAAAGGTTGTTATTGATGAAAAAATACTCGATCTCACTCCAAAGGAATTTGATTTGCTTACGCTTTTGGCAACAAAACCAGGATGGGTTTACAGTCGCACGGATTTACTAAATAAAGTCTGGGGATATAACTTTAACGGCTACGAACATACGGTAAATTCGCACATTAACCGCTTAAGAACTAAAATTGAACCCGATGCAAATAACCCAAAATACATTTTAACCAGTTGGGGAATAGGTTATAAATTCAATGATGAACTTTAAAATGGAAACAAATAATAAAATATTCAGCAGTTTATACTGGAAAATTTCAGGAATATTCCTGGTTTTTACCATAGCTTTAACAGTGGTATTCATATTTATTTCAGTAAAATTTTCGGAAGAATACAACAACGAAGCACAACAAAAAATAAATGGTAAAATTGCCAAAAGTGCTCTGGAATTAATTTCGCCAATTTTTGTGAATGACACGGTAAATACATTGGCGATCCAGGATTTAATGCATTCTATGATGGTTGCACATCCAAGCATTGAGGTTTATTTACTCGATCCAAAGGGGAAAATTCTCACCTATGTCGTTCCGGGAATCGATGTAAAAGCTGAATTTGTTTCGCTCGAACCCGTAAAAAGGTTTTTGGCAGAAGGCAATGAACAGACGATAAAAGGAGACGATCCCCGAAATCAGGATGATAAAAAAATATTTTCGGCCGCTGAAATTATTGAAGACGGGCAAATGAAAGGTTATCTTTATATAGTGCTCGCCAGTAATGAATATTCCTCGACAATGGCTGCACTTGAAAACAGTTTTATATTGAAACTCGGAGTTCGAAGCCTGTTGGTTGCACTACTGTTTACATTAATTCTCGGTTTGTTGTCTATTTGGTTGCTTACACGAAGCCTGAATAAAATAATTGCCGCAGTTCGAAGCTTTAAGGAGGGAAATCATTCCGTACGGGTTGATGTAAAATCGGGTGGCGAATTGGCTAATGTAGCCAATACATTCAACAGCATGGCCGAAACAATAGAACAGAATATCGTACAGCTAAAAAGTGTGGAAGAACTACGAAAGGAATTGATTGCAAATATTTCGCATGATCTTCGTAGTCCGATTGCTTCCATCCAGGGATTTACCGAAACTATATTGATGAAGGAAAAAGTTCTGACGGAAGAAGAGCGGAAAAAATACCTTGAAATTATTCTTCAGAATTCGGAAAACCTGAGTAAGCTGGTAAACGATCTGTTTGAACTGTCGAAACTGGAATCGAACCCGCAAATGATAAAACAGGAACCGGTTCAGGTAGCGGAATTGGTGCAGGATGTGGCCGATAAATTCCAGATTCTGGCTAAAGAAAAAAATATCAGTATCAATACGATTTACTCCAAAAATCTGCCATTGGTATTTGCCGATATTCAAATGACCGACCGTGTTTTTCAGAATATTCTCGACAATGCCATAAAATATTGTAATCCGGGTGATGTGGTAACCATTGAACTGGAATTACAAAAAGAGTCGGTTAAGGTGAAAATAGCAGATACAGGAAGGGGAATTTCTGAAGAAGAATTGCCCTACATTTTTACCCGTTATTACAAGGGGAGTAAAACAAAAGTTTCGAACAGCACAGGCCTTGGGTTGGCAATTGTTAAAAAGATACTGGATTTGCATAAATCGAAAATCGAAGTTTTCAGCAAAGTCAACCAGGGAACGAGGTTTGAATTTCAGTTGCCCTTGTATGGTGCTTAATAAAGCATAAGGCATTTTGCAGGTAGCGAGGCCTGATTACCTGAGTCCGGCTTCCGGTAAAATTGTGGAGTCTGTTTTAATTTGGTTGCGCAAAAAATGTAGTAACCGTGCCTGTAGGCGCATCATAATATAATTTCCCGTTTTCAACCTTAAAGTTTCCGATTTCAGTGTATTTTTCAGTTTCAGCTTCATTGGTACGGAACGCTCTGAATTCAGTTGCATCGGTTCCGGTTATGGTAATTATGCAAGGTTTATTCAACTTATTGCTTGTGTTGGTAATAACAAAAGCATCTGCTGAATCGGAATTTCCTTTTGCAAAAGCAATCACGGGCAACTGTGTTTCGTTCGAAGTGGTGCGGCAAACAATGGTTCCCGGCTGGCCGGCACGCGTAATCTGTTTGTAAAAATAATATCCGCGGCGCACTTCAAAACTTCCGTCTTCGTGAACTGTGAAAGCCGAACCCGGATTTGGATCGCCGCCAACCCATTGCACGGGCCGCTGAATTCCTGCCCATGGAATGATGCCATTCACTCGGGCCGAGTAAATATTATCGTGCATTTCCTTTATGTTTTTTGTATCCATTTTACTCCAGCTTGTAGATGTTACCCATGCATGCAATCCGGGTTTTTTATCCCTGATCATTTCTGTTCCCAAGCAGTTGTGGTCGCCAAACCAGCGGTTATCATAGCTTCCGGAGAAAAATCCATGCGAAGTAATTAATCCGATCGCTTTCAACGCTTCATCGTCTTCTGCAATTGCATCGGCATAACCCCAGTAGGAGAAGCGATACCAGTTGCTTGTTTCACCGGGGGTAACACCAACCATGTTCAATTTCGCTTCCTTTAATTTTTTATCGGTCATAACCATCATTTCATTTACCAGTTCAGGCCGCCAGTACATATTGTAATCGTGCCCGTGACCGATATTGGGATCCTTACCGTCCCAGGGCCAGCGATCCCAGTCTTCGCCTTCGTTGTGGAGCGAAACATAATTTACCGGAAATCCCTCTTTTTCGCGAAGGAATTTTACCCAGCTTACGAGATACGCAGCCAGATCTTCCTTATGCGCTGGGTCAAGGTCTCTTCCACGAATTACTTTTTGCAATGTCATATAAGCCGGCGGTCCGTAAAGTGTAGTAATAATGTTTAAATCTGCCCCTCTTGATTCGTGTTTTCTCGCAAGTCCTTTCCGCACGAATTCACGCATATATTTTGTTGTGGTTTCGTGGTCGTACGCTCCGCCTGCTTCGGTTTGATGAAAAGGATCATAAAACATTTTTACCAGTCCTACTTTTAATCCGTCTTCCCCAAAAATCAGTTCAATTATTTCCGATTTTTCATTTTCATCCAAAAGGCTAAATCCGCCATATTCCTGTGGAAATTCTTTATAATCGGGTGTTTGGGCGGTTTCAACATAATTAAATCCAAAGCCATCCCATTCGCGGATTTTATGGTCGAATTTAACACGAACATCCACACCTTTTATTTCCGGAATCTGTGCAAAAATTGAAATTGAAACAATTGATGAAATAATTAAAAGGAGAGTTTTTTTCATTTCTTATCGGTTTAGTTTGTCGTAAAAATAGCAATTAGCTATAAAGTTTCACTGTTGTCCGGGTAAATAATGAATTAACGGCTAAAGCCTCTATTTGTCAAGTGTTTTATTGCCCCTGGCTTAAGCCGGGGCTAAAATTCAGACCGCGAAAAACTGGCTTTAGCCGTTAATTACAACGCTGAAACGGGTTGAATTATTGATTTTAAGCTGAAATTTACACGTAATTTATTAATAGTAAACATACTCAAACCCATCGCTTCTTTTAACCGGAAATCCTTCGGCATTATATTCATATTCGTATTCGGTTACCTGGATGGGTTCAATAAAATCATCGACTTCAAAATGGAGCGTGTATGTTTCTTTAATAATATTATTTGGATTTGTATTTTTGCCCGGAACCATCAATTTTCTGAAGGCTAAATATGGATTGTGTTTGTTGTCAAATTCATATTCTGTGGTTGTTGAAAGCTCGGAATCACCATTTGCCAGAATATAATACCGTTCGGTTTTTTTCAGGTTTCCCGAATGGTCGTAATAATACCGGTCAAAAACAGAAGCTTTGTTTTCATGATACGAAGTACGTTTTACAATTCTGCCATTATCATAAGTATATTTTGAATAATTATTGTTGGTACGGTTAATAATTTTTTCCAATCGTCCTGTTATATTATATTCATATGTAGACCAGGTATCCCGTTCAGTATTTTCGGGGCTTACCCATTCGTTACGATTCATTGCTTCCTGCAGTACATATGAATTGCTGCTGACTATTCTTGAATCCCAGTAATGGTCGGCCTGTACAAGCTGGTTTTTCCTGTTGTAACTATATTTTGAATAATGAAATTTACTTTTTTCCTCCAGAATCAGGTCACGAGTTTGTGTAAGTGAATTTGTAATAAATCTCGTCCATCTGGCGACAACTTCTTTCAACAAAACTCCGTTGGTGCTTTCATCGGGAAAATCACTTTTTCGCAAGAGATTAGGAAAATAGTAACGATTAAAAACGTGATATATAAGTTAGCCTTCATTTCAGGTTTTTTTTAGAGATGTTCAAATTAATAAAAAGGTTGCGTAAATAAAATAGGGACAAATAATTTGAAACCATTATTTTTACTTCAGAATAATAAACCACATAAACCATAAATTATGAAATCCATTTTACTTTGTCTGGTTCTGTTCACTATTCTAATAGTAACTTCATGCACGCCAAATGCTGAACAAAAAAAGCAAACAAGCACAACACCTAATTTTGTTGTAATTTTTATCGACGACATGGGGTATGGCGATGCCGGTGTTTATGGAGCAACCGGTTATGTTACTCCAAATATCGATAAACTTGCTGCCGAAGGAATGCGATTCACCAATTTTTATTCAGCCCAGCCAGTATGCAGTGCTTCACGTGCCGGGTTGATTGACGGGTTGTTATCCCAACCGGATTGGCATTTCAGGAGCACTTTTCCCTGATAGCAATGTTGGAATAAATTCGAATGAAACAACCATTGCGGAAATGCTTAAAACAAAAAGGCTATACTACTGCGGCTTTCGGGAAATGGCATCTGGGGCATCATAAACAGTTTTTACCATTGCAAAATGGGTTCGACGAATATACTGGCCTTCCATATTCCAACGATATGTGGCCGTTATTGATCCGGACAGTCCGTTCCTGAAATCGTGAAAATTATCCTGATCTGCCGTTAATAGAAGGAAATGAAACCATTGAGTATATTACTGATTTGGAAGGACAGGATAAGTTGACCACAATTTATACCGAAAAGGCAGTTGATTTTATTAACAGAAATGCAGAAAAACCATTTCTTCTTTATGTTCCTCACTGCATGGGCCATGTTCCTCTTGGTGTTTCCGATAAATTCAATGGGAAAAGCGTACAGGGAAAATATGGCGATGTAATGATGGAAATTGACTGGAGTGTTGGTGAAATAGAAAAAGCGCTGGAGGATAATGGAATTGCTGAAAATACAGTTATCATTTTTACTACCGACAACGGACCGTGGTTGAATTTCGGGAATCATGCAGGCTCGGCAGGTGGATTACGTGAAGGTAAAACAACCAGCTGGGAAGGTGGACAGCGCGTTCCGTTTATCGTAAAATGGCCGGGTCATGTTCCTGCCGGAACCATTTGCAACCAACTGGGCTGTGCTATCGATATTTTACCAAGCTTTGCAAAACTTTCCGGTGCACAACTTCCGGATTTAAAAATCGATGGTGTAGATATTTCAGAATTATGGATGGGAAATCCGGATGCTAATCCACGCGATAATATTTTGTTTTACTTCGGAAAAAATAACCTGAATGCAGTACGGAAAGGAAACTGGAAACTGGTACTTCCGCACACCTGGCAATCATACGATGCTAAACCAGGCATGGATGGACATAGTGGTCCAAGAATAGCTAAAACTGTTGAGAAGCCGGAACTTTACAACATGATGCGCGACCCGGGTGAACAATACAATGTTATCGAATACCATCCTGAAATAGCAAAAGAAATTATGCCTTTGGTGGAAGCTGCACGTAAAGAACTGGGCGATTTAAATGTAGGAGTGGAAAGCGGTTCCGGATCGCGGGAAATAGGGAAATTACAGGAAAACTGATTTATCAAAATGTTTGTCCGGTTTGTATAATCATGGTTAAATCATAACTTTAGTTCCATTTAAAAGCAGAAATAAATGTCCACATCATTCCTTATTTTTATTGTTGTTTCAGCAGTTGCAATCCTTCTTTTTATGGTGCTGAAACTAAAAATCAGCGCTTTCATTTCTTTGCTTATTACAGCAATTTATGTCGGGATTATTGCCGGAATGCCGCTAAAAGATGTAACCACGGCTATTCAAAACGGGATGGCCGGAACACTTGGATTTGTTGCCACGGTTGTTGGCTTAGGCGCAATTTTCGGACAGATGCTGGAGAGTTCAGGTGGTGCTGAATCGCTGGCGCATTACCTGTTGAAAAAGTTTGGAACCGAACGCGCGCCCTGGGCAATGGTCATCACCGGATTTATTGTTGCGATACCTGTTTTTCTCGACGTAGGTTTTATTATACTGGTTCCGATTATTTATGCTTTGGCGCGCGATTCAAAAAAATCGTTACTGTTTTACGGTATTCCGTTACTTGGCAGGTTTGGCGGTAACGCATAGTTTTATTCCGCCAACTCCCGGGCCGGTTGCTGTGGCCGATATTATTAATGCGCAACTGGGATGGGTTATTTTGCTTGGAATAATTCTTGGTTTTCCAACGGCAGTAATTGCCGGGCCTTTTTGGGGAAGGTACATTTCCAAAAAAATATATTTACAGCCGCCTGCAGAGTTTGAAAGCTTTTCAGAAAAGAATTACGATGAAAATAACCTGCCTTCATTTCGCATGATTGCAGTTATTATTTCTATTCCATTATTATTGATTTTAGTAAATACTTTTACCGGGCTTGCTGTTCAAAAAGAAATTATTAATCACTCCGTTTTTACTGATATTCTGGAATTTATTGGTCATCCTTTCACAGCGCTGATAATTGCAACGCTGCTCTCCATCTACTTTTTATGCATTAAACGCGGCATGGGAAAACAGAAAATTCTGGATTTAAGCACAAAAGCCCTTGGCCCTGCAGGAATTATAATTCTGATTACCGGCGCAGGCGGAGTATTGAAACAAATTCTCGTAGATAGTGGAATCGGAGAAATTATGGCTGAATCGATGGCTAATTCAGCGCTTCCACCAATTTTACTTGCCTGGCTTTTAGCAGCGGTCATTAGGGTAACGCAGGGCTCGGCCACTGTTGCTATGATAACTGCTGCAGGAATTATAGCGCCGGTTTTAAGCGAATTTGGTTTAAATGATCCTCAGCGGGCTTTGGTCGTTTTGTCAATCGCATCAGGTGCAACGTTGCTTTCGCATGTAAACGACAGTGGTTTCTGGCTGGTGGGAAAATACCTTGGCATGAACGAAAAACAAACACTTCAATCGTGGACGGTGATGGAAACAATCATTGCTTTTTGCGGACTGGCGCTTACGCTTCTTGCAAGCCTTGTTTTTTTAAAATAAACATTCAGAGAAATATTCCATCTTGAAAATTGGTCATTCAGCATGCGATATTAAAAATTTGTAATTTTGAACCCTATGACATTTCAGTTTAAGCATTTTGACGATTTAAGCGAGATGAACTCTATGATATTCTGCAACTCAGAGCAGAAATATTTGTGGTGGAGCAAAACTGTGTTTATAACGATTTGGATGATTTGGATAAAGACGCAGTTCATCAGTTTTTAAGAAAAGAAGGGAAAATTATTGCTTATGCCCGATTGCTAAAGCCGGGCACACGTTTCACGGAATATTCCATTGGCCGCGTTGTTGTATCTCTATCAGAACGAAAAACCGGACTGGGGAAAGCAGCTTAATGATTGAAGCAAAAAAATACATGGAAAATGTTTGGGGAACTACACGGATAAAAGTCAGTGCCCAAAAGTATCTGCGTAAGTTTTACGAGGATTTAGGTTTTAAAGTGGTTACCGACGAATATCTCGAAGATGGAATTCCACATTTGGGAATGTTATACACTGTAAAGAATGATTGATATTATTTCGGCCTCGGACAAATGAAATTTAAAATTGTATTATTGTTTGTTTTTCTCAGCGTAGCTGGGATTGAAGGATTTGCTGAAAGTCAGGACACCTCGGTTACCCGAATTTTTATCCTGATTTACAACCAAAAATTTGAAGAAGCCAATACAGCGCTTTCAACTCAAAAACAGGAAATGGATGGTTTTTATTTTCAGATTCTGAAGCTCGATTTGTATTGGTGGAAATATAGTATGTCGGGTTTAAAGAAGGATGCTGAAAATCTAAAACAGGTTTTGGAGAAGGAGGATTTGGAAGACCTCGATACTACAAATCAAAAAATAATTCATCTTATAAAAACTTCGTACAGTTTCCGTTATGAAATAAAACGATATAATTTTATTGGAGCATTTTTTCTTCGTTCCGACATCACAAACCAAATTGAAAAAATAAAAAAGGAAAACATACCAGTTAAAGGAGAACGGTTGGTACTGTTTGATTTGTATCTTGCTCTTCTGGAGTATTCAAATAATTCGATAAATCCGTTTTTTAGCAAATCAAAATCGGAAGCGTGTAAGTTAGCGCTTTCAAAAATTCAAAAATATACGCGCAACAACGATATAATCGTTCACACTTTAGCGCATTATTTTTTGGGTAGAATTTATATGAAAGTGGAAAGAGAGCCGGAAAAGGCAAAAGTTCAGTTTAAAATTCTGTCGGAAGAGTATCCCCAAAATCCCTACTTTGCTGATTTAGCTGCCAATTTATAATCCGAAAATTATTCCCAAAGTGCGGTATGCATATGGCTGAGCTGGAATGTTCGCTTATTACATTTTGGGCATATAGCTTTCTTCAAACGATGAATATTCGTCAGTTTTAACCGCGAACGGCATTTTGAACAACGGAATTCACTTTTGTGTACTACCCGCTTATCATCAAATACCATCACTTCGGTTTTGTCATACAAAATTTTGCAGTTCGGGCATTTGTATACCTGGAACCCGGCTTTCAGATAGAGGTTATTTTGTCGTTTAGCAAGCGTACGAAGTAAATGGTCGGTTTTGTAATGAAATAGCTTTACCGGTTGTTTTAAGTAATCCTCAAGCAGTTGGGAGTGAATTAAGTACCCATGGCCACGGTTAAAACTTTCTTCATAACCACAATTCGTACAGCGATATGGATAATGATGCCCCATTTTTGAACAATTGCTATAAAGTTAAAAAAAATCAGGAATTTTTTCATCAAAATAAAATCTGCTAACTTTAAGACATATATGAATTTTAATTGTTATGGTTATTTGTAATCTTTCATAAATATATTGAGTGATGAAAAATTTAGCTATTGTACTTTTTTTGGTTTCAGGAATGATTTTTAGTTCCCGGGCCCAAAACCAAAAAGATTTAAAAGTGGGCGATAAAGCTCCTGAGTTTAAGGCTACGGCAGATGACGGAACAACATGGGATTTAAAAGACCATATAGGTAAAAAAGCAATTGTGGTATATTTTTATCCGGCTGCCATGACGGGTGGTTGTACAAAACAGGCTTGTTCATACCGCGATCACCAATCGGAAATAAAGTCGGCTGATGCGCTTGTTGTTGGTATCAGCGGCGACAATGTGGAAGGATTGAAGCTCTTTAAAAAAGCTGAAGATCTGAATTTTACGCTTCTGTCGGATGAACAGGGGGAAATAGCGGAGAAGTATGGAGTCCCGACACGCGATGGCGGTAAAATTACCCGCGAGATTGATGGTGAGAGTTTTGATTTAACGCGTGGGGTTACAGCCAGCCGATGGACTTTTATCATTGATAAAAAAGGCAATATAGCCTATAAAAATGACCAGGTAGATGCGGCAAACGATGCACAGGCAACGCTTGACTTTCTAAAGACTATTTAAAATTTTAAAGTTATCTTTGCACAAATTTTTAGGATTTGCGGCGGGAGGATTTTTTGAATTATTTCAGGGGTGTACAAGGTTACAAGGAAATTCTTTCGGTACTCAACACCCCCCCGGGTGAAAAATATCACCTGAAAGGCCTTATTGGCTCATCCAAAACCATTATCCTTTCCAATATTTTTAAAAGCACCTCCAGCAACCTTGTTATTTTATTGAATGATCGCGAAGAAGCTGCATACTTTTACGATGATTTAAATAATCTTGGCTTCGAAGAATTCACGCTGTTTTTTCCGTCATCTTATAAGCGTTCAGTTCAATACGGACAAGCGGAACAGGAAAATATAGTTCAGCGCACAGAGGCCCTTCTTAAGATTAATCAGAATCAGAAACAATCGATACTTATTACTTATCCCGAAGCTGCAATTGAATCAGTTATCTCGGCGAAAGGACTGGAGACCAACACACTTCAGGTTAAAAAAGGCGATAAAATTTCCATCGAGTTCATTAACGAATTTTTGTATGAATTCGGTTTTGAACGTGTTGATTTTGTATACGAACCGGGCCAGTTTTCCATTCGTGGAAGTATTGTGGATATTTTTTCGTTCTCCAACGAAGATCCCTACAGGCTCGACTTTTTTGGCGATGAAGTGGAATCCATCCGAAGTTTCAATATCGATAACCAGATTTCAAAAGTAAATCTGCAGTCAATTACCATTGTTCCAAATAGCCAGAACCATATAATTGAAGGAACACGTGTTTCCATTGTTGAATTCATAAATGGCGATACAGTTTGGGCAGGCAATAATCTCAAGCAGTTTTTCGATCAGGTTTCAACCATTCACCGGCAAACCATTTTGGCGAAATCCGAAGAAGAAAATATTGACAAGACGATAATCAACGGACAGGTTTTAAAAAAGGAATTATTTAAAAAAACAGTTTTAGAACTGGGAACCGATTTGGCTTTTACTCCAGATAAAGAATTCATTTTTCAGAACTCAAAGCAACCGGTTTTTAATAAGAACTTCGATTTATTAAGTGAAAATCTTACCGACTTCAGAAAAAACGGATACGAGATTTTTATTCTTTCAGCACAGGAAAAACAGATTGAACGCCTGCAGGCTATTTTTAAGGACACTGATGCAAACGTAAAATTCACCCCGCTTAATTTTATTTTACATGAAGGATTTATCGATCACGAATTAAAATTTTGCTGCTATACCGACCATCAGATATTTGAACGTTACCACCGGTTTAAGCTAAAAGACCGCAGAGAGCAGCGCGAAGCAGTTTCGTTAAGCGAACTGAATAAACTTCACCAGGGCGATTATGTGGTGCATGTCGACCACGGAATAGGAAAGTTTGCAGGGCTGGTAAAAACCGAAATTAACGGCAAAATTCAGGAAGCAATTCGCCTGGTTTACCAGGATAATGATTCACTTTTGGTAAGTATTCATGCGCTTCACCGGATTTCAAAATATAAAGGAAAAGAAGCCGGAGAACCCAGAATTAACAAACTGGGAACTGGTGCATGGCAAAAGATGAAAAACCGGACCAAGGCAAAAGTGAAAGACATTGCCAAGGAACTAATTGCACTGTATGCCCAGCGCAGAAATGAAACTGGATTTGCATTTTCAACCGATACATTTATGCAGAACGAACTGGAGGCATCGTTTATTTATGAAGATACGCCCGACCAGGAAAAAGCAACCGCGGCAGTTAAAGAAGACATGGAAAAAATGGTTCCGATGGACCGGCTGATTTGTGGCGATGTAGGCTTCGGAAAAACGGAGATTGCAATCCGTGCTGCCTTTAAAGCTGTAGCCGATAGTAAACAGGTAGCAGTTTTGGTTCCTACAACAATTTTGGCGCTCCAGCATTTTAAAACCTTTTCCGACAGGCTTGAAAATTTTCCTGCTCGAATTGAATATGTAAGCCGTTTAAAGTCGACTGCAGGAATAAAAAAAACATTAAAGGAAAACGCTGAAGGGAAAGTCGACATTATTATCGGCACCCATCGGCTGATTAGCAAGGATGTGAAATTTAAGGATTTGGGATTGCTGATTATCGATGAAGAGCAAAAGTTTGGCGTTTCGGTAAAAGAAAAGCTGAAACAATTGAAGGTGAATGTGGATACGCTGACATTAACTGCAACACCGATTCCGCGAACCTTGCAATTTTCGTTGATGGGTGCGCGCGATTTATCCATTATTCAAACGCCGCCTCCAAACCGCTATCCGATTGTTACTGAAGTACATGGATTTAACGAGCATTTGATTCGCGAAGCGATCACTTATGAAGTTGAACGAAACGGACAGGTATTTTTTATCCATAACCGCGTTCAGAACATTTACGAAGTTGAAGAAGCAATCAAACGAATTGTTCCAGATGTAAAAACCGGCGTTGGCCACGGACAAATGGAAGGGCCGAAACTCGAAAAAATAATGCTCGATTTTATCAACGGAAATTTTGATGTATTGATAGCAACTACCATCATTGAATCGGGCCTTGATATTCCAAATGCAAATACCATTATTATTAATCATGCTGAAAATTTCGGCTTAAGCGATTTGCATCAGTTACGCGGAAGGGTTGGCCGTTCGAACAAAAAGGCATTTTGCTATCTGCTTACACCGCCATTGTCAACTGTAAATGCCGATGCCCGGCGCAGGTTAAAAGCCATCGAAGAATTTTCCGATTTGGGAAGTGGTTTTAATATTGCCATGCAGGATTTGGATATTCGCGGTGCAGGAAATATGCTTGGCGCCGAACAAAGCGGATTTATTGCCGATATCGGATTCGAAACATATCATCGTATTTTGAATGAAGCAATTCAGGAATTAAAACAGGAAGAATTTAAGGATCTTTTCAAGGATAACGACAATCAACAAAACCAGACATTTTTAAAGGTGAAATTTGTAAACGATTGCGTAATTGAAACCGATATGGAATTGCTGTTTCCCGATGATTATATTCCTGGATCTTCTGAAAGAATGCTTTTATACAGGGAACTCGACAATATTGAAAATGAAGAACAACTCAGTCAGTTTAAAAACGGATTAATCGATCGCTTTGGAAAAATGCCAAAAGAAAGCCGCGAATTAATCGATGTCGTTCAGTTGCGTTGGAAAGCCATTAAATTAAGCATGGAAAAAATTATACTGAAAAACGAATCCATGATTTGCTTTTTTGTTTCCGACCAGGAATCGCCGTTCTATAAGTCACAGGAGTTTTTAAAGGTTGTTCAGTATATACAGCAAAGCGGAAACGGACAGCTGAAAGAAAAAAAACATAAACTAACGTTGACATTTCCAAATATTCCAAATATTGAAACAGCAGGTTATATTTTACAGGAAATTCTTAATTCTGTAAAAACCAATTGAAAAAGGAATAAAAAGCTATTCCACGCAACGAATTGATAAAAAAATCCATCTCACTTTACAGTGCTTTTCCAACAGGAAAAAACCTATTTAATTTGCAAATTGAAAATAGTTCAGAAAAATTAGAGAAATGATGAAAGCTAAAAGAATTGGATTAATGATGCTCACGTCACTAATTCTGGTGTCGTGTTTTAAAAACGAAGAGGTTGCGCTTGAAGCTGATACCGACGTTTATATGATAAAAAAAATGTCGGGTGAAACTCCTGTGTACGGAGTAGCGTTTTATGCCTATTGTAATCATGTTATGAAATCGGGTACAGTTACACAGACGGGTGATTTGGGTAGCCAGGTAAATCTTGGGTTAAATCCCGGATCAATTTATACATTGTATAAAGAGCCTACGGAAAACGAGTTTTACGGCACCTTGCCGGAAGAGAGCGAATACAGGTTTAATGTTGTGGCCGAAAATGGACAAACCAGCGAAAGCAGCGATTACCTGAAAGTTAAGGATTTGGGAATTCCCACAATATTAAAAGCTGAAGTTGGTGATGTAGAAAAGCTTTTGGATATTACATGGACAAAAATTACCGATGCCGATGGTTACGTGGTAAAAATTGTTGAAGATAATGGTTCCTATATTTATTCCAGCGGAGCGCTTTCTCCTGAAACTGACACACTTTCGATAAACCTTTTGGTTGGCAACTGGACAAAAACCATGGAAAAGGGAAATACTTACAATATAGAAATAAGTGCGTTTGCATACGAAGATAACGCTAATGCATTAACAGCTATTTACAATATCGAATCGATTTCAATTGCTCAGATGTCGATAACCTGGGAATAATAATCGCTTATAAAAACAGAAATACTGTCCGGGATCAGGGCGGTATTTTTTTTGAAATATTTCAATCTACTAAAAATGTAGTATAAATATTATAAAAATAGTTTTTCTTTTATAAAAATAGTACTATGTTTGTAGTAGAATTATTTTTAGTGTGAGATTTATTAATCTCAATACTCACTACTAATTTCTCAATACTGTTTAATATGAAACAATTAACAAAAGCTGAAGAGCAAATTATGCAAATCCTCTGGAGCTTAAAAGAGGGAATTGTAAAACAGGTAATCGATGAATTTGATGAACCAAGGCCTGCCTATACAACTGTAGCCACTGTTTTAAAGGTTTTGGAAAAGAAAGGTTTTGTCGATCATAAAACTATAGGAAATACGCATCTTTTTTATCCTTCAGTAAGTAAAAATGAATACACTAAATTTCAGTTTAGCAGCTTGCTTAAAGATTATTTCAACGGTTCGTTTCCGAAAATGGCCACTTTTTTTGCCAGGGAAAATAATATCAGCATCCGGGAACTGGAAGAAATGCTGAAAATTACGGAGAACGAGTTAAATAAAGAAGAAAACAACAATTAGTCATGGAAACAATTTTTTCATTTTTAATCAATTCTTCTGCGGGAATAATCCTGTTTTACATGGTATACTGGTTGTTTCTAAGAAAGGAAACTTTTTACAAGGCAAATCGCTGGTTTCTCATAGCTGCTTTAATTTTTTCAATTTTGTTGCCCCTGTTTCCGGTTAGGTACGAAGTTATAGTTGACCCTGAAAACAATGCTTCAGTATTAAGAACAATTTCAGATACATTTAAACATATCCCTGTTGTTGATGAAACAGAAACAACAATTTTCGATTTTAACTGGCAACAGGCAGTACTTATCGTCTACTTTACAGGAGCTTCAATTTTTCTGTTACGATTAATCACCCAGTCATTTATTTTGTTTCTGTTGATGATAAAATATAAGGTTAAAAAGTTTGAAGGAGTTCGAATAGTAGAAAACGAAAAATATGGTCTGCCATTTTCATTTTTCAATATTGTATTTATTAATCCGAAATTTCATACACAGGAGAACCTGCCGGAAATTCTGGCTCACGAAAAAGTGCACATTCGTGAGAATCACTGGTTCGACCTGCTTTTTATAGAACTGTTAACAGTCATCTTTTGGTTCAATCCGTTTATTTGGTTTTTCGAAAGATCAATTAAACAAAATCATGAGTATCTGGCCGATAAAGCTGTCCTTGCGCAGGGACACGGTGTTGGCCGGTACCAGGCTTTATTAATTAACCAGTTAATGGGCATGCAGATTATTGGAATTACCAACAACCTGAATTTTGCCCTTAGCACAAATCGATTAAAAATGATGACGAAAACGAAAACATCCGCCAGTCGGCGGATTAAAATTTGTGTGGGCTGCTGCCCGTACTTGCGCTGCTACTTATTTGCTTTTGCCGAACCTGATTACCAGGTTAAGTTTAATGGCGCTAAATGCAGAAACTCCTGATTTCACGCTTCAA
Organism: uncultured Prolixibacteraceae bacterium; assembly: GCA_963821855.1. Lineage (GTDB taxonomy): Bacteria > Bacteroidota > Bacteroidia > Bacteroidales > Prolixibacteraceae > Draconibacterium. Next base: position 264,218 of record CAWGFJ010000006.1, read on the forward strand.
AAGAGTGAAAAAGAGTTAATAATTAAGGGAAAAGTTATCCTCGAAGAAGGTGATGAGCCATTGCCCGGAGCATCAATTGTTATTAAAGGATCAACAATCGGCACCGTTTCAGATATGGATGGAACATTTACTTTGACAGATCCTCATCCGGTAGTTAAAAGCGATGGCAGTTTAAGTTCTGAAATTGTAGTTTCTTTTGTTGGCTTAAAAACGGTTGTGAATACCATAACCGCATCCGGTACAGCTATTAATGATGCCATGCATACCATCAAAATGGAAGATGCTGTTCAGGTTCTACATAATGCGAATTATTCGGGAGAACAGTTGCCGCCACCACCGCCTCAGACTGTTGAGGAAACTGAACTCAAAGAAAAGTTCCGACACCACCACCGGCACCTTCAAAGAAATCAGGTGGATGAAGAAATATTTTATATCGTGGAAGATATGCCAAAATATCCCGGTGGATATGTGGCCATGCAGGAGTATATTGTAAAAATGCAACAGAAAATTGCTCAAAGCAAAAATGTAAAAGGAAAAGCAGAAGTATGCATTTACCAGTCAATAAGAAAGGTAAAGTAACAGATATAAAAGTGGTTGAAAAAGACAATGATGCTTCAGCCAAAGGTGCAGTAAAGATTGCTTCCGGGATGCCTGACTGGACTCCGGGAAAGCAGCGTGGAAAGGCGGTTCGGGTAAAATATTTACTTCCGGTAGAATTTAAATAGTATTAGAAACAGGAATAATAAGCACTTTTCACCCGATGACTCCAGGTCACCGGTGAATTGTTTCTAGCACACCGTGCCAACTTTCACCCGATGACTCGCAGTCACCGGGTGAATTATTTCATAACCGCAGCAGCATTGTTTTATTCACCGGGTGACCGGAAGTCAACCGGTGAAACTCGAAAATATCACCGGGTGACAGGCTAACCGATAGAATCCGTGTTGACTTCTTGAGTCGTTCACCCGATGACTCGCAGTCACCGGGTGAATTATTTCATCACCGCAGCTGCATTGTTTTATTCACCGGGTGACCGGAAGTCAACCGGTGAAACTTGAAGTTGATTCATGAGCGTTCACCCGATGACTCGCAGTCACCGGGTGAATTATTTCATCACCGCAGCTGCATTGAATTTATTCACCGGGTGACCGGAAGTCAACCGGTGAAATTCGAAGTGAAACTCAGTGTTTGACACCGGTGAAGTTATAGAATCATCTATTTGCATCACTGAACTTACGAATCTTTCACCCGATGACTCGCAGTCACCGGGTGAATTATTTCATCACTGCAGCTGCATTATTTTATTCACCGGGTGACTGGAAGTCAACCGGTGAAATTTAATGATAAGTCTTCCGGAGGATTCGAATTAAGTCGATGAAAATCCAAACTCCAATTAGTCAATTAACCCAAATTCTTTAGCACGTTCCCTGTTAATCAATTTACCATTCCTTTTGCCACAATAATCCGGGTAAGAAGAAAATTCCCATTCTTCAGGATTATTAACTAATTTCCCTGCTACTGGATTTTGATGAATGTAATTGAAGCAACGTTGTGGATAATTCATTTCATTGTCAGTGATATTAATGATTGTTCCAAAAGTTGTATCAAACCATGAAGGAGTTATTTCCGAATTATCGGTAAGGCATTTTTCTTTGGTTTTCATCTGAAAAAGTGAACCTGTTCTGTTTTCCTGATTATTAATTGCTCTTGTATATGATCGAAGTAAAATTGCGATTGATTGGTTTAACGTCAATAGATCTTTCTGAATTGAACCCCAATGAATACCAAATTTATCTTTGTTTTCTTTTAATTCTTCTACCCGAAATATTTCAATCGAGTTTGTATAAATCATTAAATGAAAATGATTAGGCATTAAACACCATGCCAGTATATCTGCAAATGGTAGAATATGAGTTCTTATTTTTTGCAAAAAGAATAAATAATTATCACGTTGAAAGAAAATTTTTTGAGAATTATTTCCTCTGTTGAAAACGTGATAAATATGGTTTGATTCAAATTGCATTTTCAGTTTTTTTAGGATTATAAAAGTAATTAATTCTTCCGGAAGATTGGTACATATTCACCGGGTGACCGGAAGTCAACCGGTGAAACCTGGAAGTTGATTCATGAGCGTTCACCCGATGACTCCAGGTCACCGGGTGAATTGTTTCATAACGGTAGCAGCTTTGTTTTTATTCACCGGGTGACCGGAAGTCAACCGGTGAAACTTGGAAGTTGATTCATGAGCTTTCACCCGTTGACTCGCAGTCACCGGGTGAATTATTTCATAACCGCAGCAGCATTGTTTTATTCACCGGGTGACCGGAAGTCAACCGGTGAAACCTGGAAGTTGATTCATGAGCTTTCACCCGTTGACTCGCAGTCACCGGGTGAATTGTTTCATAACGGTAGCAGAATTGTTTTATTCACCGGGTGACCGAAAGTCAACCGGTGAAACTTCGAAGTTGATTCATGAGCTTTCACCCGATGACTCGCAGTCACCGGTGAATTATTTCATAACCGCAGCAGCATTGATTTATTCACCGGGTGACCGGAAGTCAACCGGTGAAACCTGGAAGTTGATTCATGAGCTTTCACCCGATGACTCGCAGTCACCGGGTGAATTATTTCATAACGGTAGCAGCATTGTTTTATTCACCGGTTGACCGGAAGTCAACCGGTGAAACTTCGAAGTTGATTCATGAGCTTTCTCCCGATGACTCTAAGTCACCGCGTGAATTATTTCATCACAACAGCAGCATTATTTTATTCACCGGGTGACCGGAAGTCAACCGGTGAAACTTCGAAGTTGATTCATGAGCTTTCACCCGATGACTCTAAGTCACCGCGTGAATTATTTCATCACAGCAGCAGCATTGATTTTATTCACCGGGTGACCGGAAGTCATCCGGTGAAATACAAAAATCAGGTTGACAAACTAACCTATAGAATCGGTACCACAACCTACGAACTTTCACCCGATGACTCGCAGTCACCGGGTGAATTATTTCATTGCAGCAGCTGCATTGTTTTATTCACCGGGTGACAGGAAGTCAACGGTTGAAACCTGGAAGCTGATTCATGAGCTTTCACCCGATGACTCGCAGTCACCGGGTGAATTATTTCGTCGCAGCAGATGCATTGTTTTATTCACCGGGTGACTGGAAGTCAACCGGTGAAATTCCAAAATTGATTCATGAGCTTTCACCTGATGTTCGGAAGTCAATCGGTGAAGGTTGAATATGATCTTAAAATAGACTAATCCGTCTTTCCAATAAATAATTCCGGGGTTTTCTGAAAACATTTTTGGAATTCTTTTCCAAAAACCATTCATTTTGGTAAATTGTATGCCGAAATATCTAAACCAATAAAATTTATTCAAAATGACAGAAAGAAGAGACTTTATTAAAAAAACGCTCGTTGGCACAGCAGGAATTGCCATAGGCGGAGTTGGTTTTAGCGCTAAATCTTATGCATCCATTATGGGTGCAAATGAAAGAATAAACGTTGCGGTTATTGGTTATCACGGACAAGGTGGTACTCATATCCGGAGTTGGTGCAAATTGAAAGATGACAAGAATGTATTTCTGAAAACCCTTTGCGATGTCGATGAGCAATTCTATCCCGAAAAAGCAAAACAGGTTCAGGATGCTATTGGTACAAAACCGTTACAGGAATGGGATATGCGTCACGTATTCGACGATAAGGAAATTCATGCTGTATCGTGCGCAATTCCAAATCACTGGCATGCTTTGGCGACGATTTGGGGAGCACAGGCCGGGAAAAATGTATATATTGAAAAACCTGCTTGTCATGAAGTATTTGAGGGCAGAAAGATGATTGAAGCTGCAAGAAAATATAATGTGCGGGTTCAGGTAGGTTTCCAGAACCGTTCGATACCAAATGTAATGCAGGCAATGAAGTTTTTGCATGATGGTGGAATCGGCGATGTTTACATGGCAAAAGGCCTCTGTTATAAACCTCGTGATTCATTTGGAATTGCTGAAGACAGCATGCCACCGGAAAGCCTTCACTATGATATGTGGTTGGGCCCGGCCAACTGGCAGCCGTATAACGAAAAGAAAGTGCATTACAACTGGCACTGGCACTGGAATACCGGAAATGGCGATACAGGCAACCAGGGACCACATCAGTTCGATATTGCTCGTTGGGGACTAAACAAAAAAGAACATCCGGTTTCCATTTTTTCAACCGGTGGGATATATGGCATTAGTCCAAAAGAATGTTCGCAGGAAACACCGAATACGCAAACTTCATTGTTTACGTACGACGATGGTAAAGTGCTTGAATTTGAAACCCGCGGGCGATATACTCACGGAGAATCAAGCCTGGACATTAAAATCGGAAATATGTTTTATGGTACAGACGGTTATCTTGAATTAAACGGCAGTACATGGAAAGCTTTCCGTAAACGCGAACGTGAACCATTTGCCGGATCGGATATTGAAAGTTCGGAAACACCAAAGGATCCTACCTTTATGGCGCCTCCCGGCGGCGGTGGACATTATGCAAACTTTCTCGATGCTATTCGCTCAGGAAGTAACTACGATTTGCATTGTGATATTAATGAAGGATTTTATTCTTCAGCACTTCCTTTACTTGCGAATGTTTCGTATCGCTTAAAACGCGAACTGACATTTATGGGTAACTATGAAAAATTTGCAAACGATCCGGAAGCCGATATGATGTTGACACGTTCTTACAGAGGTCCATATGTGGTCCATGAAAATGTTTAAATAGGAAATTTATAAATTTCATAAAACAAATCCGGTCTTAAAAGGTCGGATTTTTTTTGGTATAAAGAAAGGGCGCCTTAAGATGACACCCTTTACCTGAAGATGATAAAACCGGTTATTTGATTAAACCAGCTGCTATGTATGTGCTAAAAGCTACAAACAATCGTTTATTCTGTGCAATCACAATTAATTATCTTCTTCCGGTATCGACAGAATAATTTGTTGTATTAATAACGTAAACTTAACCGGCAACGGGAATTAATAATTGAATAAACAAAATGTGAAAAATACCCACCCGATGCAATTTGCATCGGGTGAGAATTTATTGCTTATTCAAAGACTATTATTCTGTTCCTTCAATAACTGCCTGCGGGTCGGTATTTGGAACACCGGCGGGCTGAACAACATGAGCCAGTGGTTCAATGTTATTCTCAGCACCGTCGTAACCTGTTGTTTGATTCAATATGGCACCAACGTTACCAATAATGTAAGTCTTCATAATACCGGCCAGAAAATATGTTTCGGGTCCATGGTATATTTTATGTCAGGATAGGTTGACCATGCAACATTATCCCTGAAGAAACTATTTTTCTCCATCATCCTGTCGTAGTAGAAATTACTGGCTGACAGCGATTTTTCCATGTCCTTGCCATCCCAGGAATAAGTCTTTCCATTGTAGCAGGTTTTCCCTGATTTGGCAAAAATTACCGAAATCCGTACCAGTTCCTGGTGGCGGTATTCTTCGCCATACAATTCACGGGCACGTTCATCCAGTATTGCCCCGATTCCCATCAGCCTGTACATCTCCTGCAGTATACATTTCAATGGCATTGGCACGTTGACGAATGACATTCAAATCTTCGGCTGCGCCAGCGAATTTATCCTGCCAGAAACGGGCTTCGGCCCTTAAAAGGTAGGCATCGGCCACACGGAAAATATACATACTCTGTTTGCCACCATCCTGGCGTTTTACCTGATCTTCATAGTTATGTGCCCACAATTTGTATAACGGGTAACCAAACCAGCAACGAATGGAATCTTCACACAACAGTACACCGTTATACCAAAGCATTGCCGGTTTGCCAAACCATGCGCTCGCCTCAGCATCAGCTTTCACAGGCAGGGTTGTCATAAACCAACATATCCATATCAAACCAGTTCCCTCTTTTATGACGGTAATCCTGTCTGTCCATTTCTCCTTCTCCATTAATCCCCCTCCAGAGATCATATTGCCCGTAATTGGTTGTGCGTGTAAATCCCTGGCCACGGCCAAACTTATGCATTTGTTTCGATACCTGATCCTGATCAGTATTCATCCCGGTTACAGTACCTGTGGGCGGCGCTTTTACACCCTTGTTTGTACTTACAAAGTTCGGTCCCCATGCCCGAACACGGGCTGACCTACCCTGGCTTCCATCGATAAACGGTTCATTTACAATGGTAAAAATTCCTTCCGGGTTATTTATCTTCTGGTTGTTTTCTTCAACGAACAGTAAATTTACCGGGTCGGCAGTCTGCTCACAATCAAACCCATCAATCAATTCGCCGGTGATATGGATTATCGTTGTTGCCTACCATCACCGTTTTTACGCCCGATGCATCAACATCGGCCTGGGTAAACAAACGTGATTCTCCATCATTGATTACCTTGTCCATCATGGCTTCTGCATCCGAAAAACGTAGGTTCATCATGTAGTATTTGGCCAGCAAAATCCTAACAGCATCTACCGGTGGCTGTCCTATCGGAAATTTGCTCTTGGGTTTTACCCATTGTTCCGCCCATTCCAGGTCGGTGATCATCTGGTCCCAGATTCCCTGCATGTGAAATGCTTTAAAATCCTGTTTTGCTGTTGTTACCACATTTAAAGGGAAAGCTACGTTTCCATAACCCATGGTAAGTTGCAGGTAGAAAAAGGCGCGGCAGAAATAGGCCCTTCCAAGCAAATCGTTCCTTTCCGGATCATTTGCCCCACCGGCCCAGTCCGGGATATCGATGTTATCGATTACCGTGTTCGCATTCTTTATCTGTTTATAATCTTCGTCGTAAATGCGCCGCATACCGCGCATCTCACCGGTGTAGCTCGTCTGCGGGGTGGCATAAACCCTCATGTCAACACCTGGGTTATTCGGATTATCCGTTTTGCCTGTTGTTATGTGCATCGCCCATGGAATCGTCAAACTGCAGGTCTCCGGCTATCACCATTCCACTGATTGAAAATCCCTTTTAACGATGCATCAAGGGCCGTTTGCAAACCGGCGGCATCAACAAAAGTATTCTCCGGACTTAAGGTTGATAAAGGTTCTTGATTAAGAAAGTCATCATTACATGACATGGTAAATACCAGTAAGAAATACTACAACCAGTCCTGTTATATTCTTTATTTTTTTCATCTCTTATTATTTTTAATTTTCAAAGGTATTCGATGTAACTCGCTTATATTGATTTTCTTTCATGCAGAAATCCACAAATGCTCGTTTCATTTTTTATCTTTTTATTAGTTAAATCTCCCTATACTTATTACAATGAAAAGTTCACACTAAAGGAAAATACCCTTGGCATCTCTTTATTGATTTCCGGGTCTCCCTCAATCCACTTCGTAAACACGGCTGCATTTTCAACGGTAAATGCAATACGGGCGCTTTTAACTTTTATACTTTTCCAGTACATCTGACGGGATGGTATATCCCAGCGAGATATTCTGGATACGCAGGTAGTTTTTCGACTGCCATACCTGGGGTGCCAGGTTGATTGAATTTATCCTTGCTGCGGTATTGATCGGGTTATTGGGTGTCCAGTATGGCAAATTATACCAGTTATGGTTTTTAATGTATTCCTGAGCGTTGTTAAACGGCTGTGTGGTTCCACCGTACTATCCAAGTTTCGCAAGAAGGATAATTCCCAAATCAAATCCCTTGTATTCAAAATCATTGGTCAAAGTCATGTACCAGGGCGGGGAAGTTAGTCCCTGGAATACCTTGTCATCTGCATTGAGTTTTCCGTCACCATTCTGGTCAACATATCTGAAATCGCCGGGAAACAACCCATACTTGGCTGCTTCGGCTTCTTCTCCTAACTGGTAATCCCATCCGTTTTATAACCCCAAATAATATCCTTATTCTCACCGATAAACCAGCCATTGGTTATATCGTCAGGTTCTTTTAAGACGGTATTGCCATTCTCATCCACTGTTTCTATTTTTTCACCCGTTAGCGATACTATCTTATTTGTGCTGTAGCTTAAATTAAAGTTACTGGTCCACCTGAAATTCTGATTCTCAATATTTATCGTGTTAACCGATAAATCCACACCACCATTTTGCAAACTTCCCACGTTGGTGACTATATCACGTAAAACCGGTTAATAACGGGAGTTTCTTATTCAGGAGCATGTCCGTGGTTTTTGATGTATAAACATCTATCGAACCCCTGAGCCGGCCATCCCATAATCCGTAATCCAAACCAAAGTTGAAAGCCTGGATTTTCTCCCATGCCAGGTTCGGGTTGGCCATCCGGTTGATATACAGGTAAGGTGCAATAAAATAACCACCGTTATAATTCAGGTATTTGTTCTGGCTTAACGTTGCATATGCTGCATACGAGCCAATACCGCTACTGTTTCCGTTTACACCCCAGCTGGCACGCAGTTTCAAAAATGACAACCATGTGGGGCGGTCAGCCATAAAACCTTCATTGGTCAGGTTCCATGCCTGCTGATACGGATGGGAAAGTTGCATGTTTTTTGTTCTGCACCAAAGCGTGAATATCCGTCCTGGCGAATGGAAGCCGACAAATTGTAGCGGTTGCCATATGAATAATTGATACGCCCCATTAACGCGTCCCTGGTGATGATTTCATCGGTGAATGTTGCAGTCGGGACAAGACCAAATGCAAGTGGCATGATACCCAGGGCTTCGGTCGGTGACAATTTGCGAAGCTGCTGCCTGTGTGTACCATGTATTGTTCTGTTTCCGGTTCAAAAGCCCGTAACATCAAAACGGTGCTCGCCAAACTCCTTGCTCCAGTTTAAGATATTATCCAACTGGTATTCTGAGGTCCGGTTGTTTTGTCTCCTGGCATAACCGCCGTGAGTCCAGGTCGGGTTGGCGCTGTCTTCGTAATACAACCTTTGCCTGAAATCAAAGCGGGTTGTATATTTTGATGTTAATGTAATACCAAACGGAAGGGTCAGTTTCGCATATATTGTCGGAAAAATCCGGTAACGGTCGTACTTACGTGTGATGTATGCCGGGTTCAGGAACGGGTTACCACGGTTTGAACCTGAACCGACAGTTTTCAGGTATTCACGCGGGTAACGGTTCGGTAAATCTCCAATGGTTGGGATATTCTCATTATAAACTACATTTTCCCAGGGCGAATCATAGGGTGAAGAGGTATTGTAACCCCCGTTATCAATGGGTTCATCACCTTCATCCTGGTAGGCAAAGTTGGCATTAAGTCCGACATTCAGAAAACTCGTTGCCTGTAACATCCAGGTTTAACCGGGAAGTAATCTGTGAAAAAGTTTCTCCCACCTGAACCGACTCATTGTCCTCATAACCCATTGACCAGTAATAGGATACATAATCACTCCGTGCCTGAAACACTCAAATCGTAATTCTGGCGGATGCCGGTGTGGAACATTAAGTCATCCCAGCTGAATTCCCTGCCCTTAAGGTAATTTTCCGTTTCGGTGGGATCAAATCCAAAGGTATTCAGCCACGCTGTGGTAATGGCAGTAGGATCGGTCGCTCCGGGGATACCATTGGCGTTCAGCCAGTCGGCCTGGTACTGAGAAGGTACATTTTCGTATTTTTCATATTTTGACCAGGGATTCTGTGATTAAGACTGTTAATGGATTCAAACACATCGGTCAGCCAGGTCATAACTTCATCCCCTGCTTTGTAAGCTTCCAGGTGTTTTCCACGGGTAACAATACCCGTTTTTACACTTGCTGAAATGACGGGTTTTCCTGTAGCACCTTTTTTAGTGGTAAATACAATTACACCGTTCGATGCACGCGAACCGTAAATAGCCGCTGCACTGGCATCCTTTAACACATCAACAGTTTCAATGTCATTTACATTGATTTCAGCAATATCACCATTAAAAATTACACCATCCAGTACAATAAGAGGGCGGTTGGCATCGCTTTCCGGGGCATCAGTCTCATCATTGTCATTGGCCTTAATGGTATTGTCAGAACGAATCTCAAAATCAGGTGTGTTTTTAGCACTGGTACTGTAGCCTACTTTTAAACCGGGAACAGACGAACGAAGCATTTCCTGCACGTTGGATGGCTGGTACTTGATCATCTCTTCTGCATTCACTGATGAATACTGCACCCGTAAGGTCTTTTTTCTTGGCAGTACCATAACCAATGGCAACTACTTCATCCAGACCAATAGCATCGGTATGCCATCGTAAGGTCGATAGTGGTTTGATTGCCCACTGACAATTTCCTGTGTTTTCATACCTACAAACGAAAATACCAGAGTAGCCGTTGAAGGAACATCCGGAATGGTAAATTTACCATCAACATCGGTAATGGTACCTTTAGTAGTTCCTTTATATACCACGGTAACACCTGGGATAGCGGCTCCGTCTGTCACCGGTAATGGTTCCGGTAACCGTCTTTAGTCCTGAGCGAAAGCCCCAAGTTGAGATATGAGAAATATCCCAATCAATAATAACTTTGCAAAGAAGAAACGAATTCGCTACGCAAAGAACTTTGAATTTTGTTTAAATACATAGGTTAAGTTTAAAATTAGTAATACATTAATTTTGTTTAATAATATTTCAGTAAAGCTTGTTAATTTATGCTTACTGATAAATGTTTTTTAGATTGTCTTATTTCATAGGCAGAGCATTTATTAATTAAACATGAATATATATAATACAGTTATTTTATACAACTTCAGGTAAAATATAGGGTGCACGATAATCCCTGCTAATCATATTGTTTGCTTCCGCTTCTCCTTCGCCAATAAACCGTTCTGCAACAGAATCGAATTCAAGCTGCCGGCCTAACCGATAGGAAATATTTCCAAGGTGAGCCAGTGAAGACGCCAAATGGCCTGTTTGTACCGGGCCATGCTGAATACTTTTATCGCGTGCACGAATTGCATCAAACCAATTTTGAAAATGCAAGGTCAATTCTCCTCGTTCTGAACGTCCCGGGCCTTTTTCGCGTTCTCTTCCCAGGAAGGTTTCATAAGTTCCGTAACCTTTAACTACAAGAACACCTTTGTCGCCGTAAAAGATATTACCTACACCTGCGCCATCTTCGAGGTTGGTACACCAGTTGCGCACTTCAAATTGAATTATTTTCTTTTGCTTTGGATAATGGTAGGTTGAAGACAGAATTTCGGGTACTTCCTTACAGTCGTCCCACAAGAATTTTCCTCCCATTGAAGTGATTCTTTCAGGCAAACTATCTACTCCTAACCCCCACATACAAAGATCGGTTTCATGTATTCCCTGATTTCCAACATCTCCGTTTCCATAGTTCCAGTGCCAGTGCCAGTTATAATGCACAAGGTTGCGTGTAAATGGCTGCAAAGGCGCAGGACCGCACCATAAATCATAATTTAATCCTTCCGGAACAGGAGAGATTCCTTTATCGCCAATATCAGGACGCCAGCGAAAAACCAATCCGCGTGCCATATATACTCTTCCAATAAGGCCTTCTTCCAAATGTTTTACCGCTTCGCGAATGGCAACCGAACTGCGTAATTGCACTCCATGCTGCACAATTCGATCGTATTTGTATGCAGCTTCAATTATTTTTTTGCCTTCGTAAATATTATGAGTTGCAGGTTTCTCCACATAAACGTCTTTTCCTGCCTGGCAGGCCCAAATGGTTTGCAATGCATGCCAGTGATTTGGTGTGGCTAAAGTGACAGCATCGATCGTAGTGTCATCATAAACTTTTCTGAAATCCTGTTCAATGGCAACTTCTTTTCCATATTCTTTTTTGAAATCGGCTGCTCTTTCTTTCAGTATTACCATGTCGGGATCGCATAATACAGCAACTTCAACATTGGCTTTATCAGAAAGACCCATTATTTCTTTGATATGAGATTTCCCTCTTCCGTTTACACCAAGCACAGCCACCCGAATTCTATCGTTCGCTCCTTTTGCTGTAGATGGGATTACCGTTGGTTTTGTAGTTTCGGCAGCCAAAACCGAAGGTGCAACTGCAGCAACAACAGTTCCTTTTGTTGCTTTTTTCAGAAACGTTCTTCTTGAGTTATCATCTTTAAGTTTCATAAGTTTATACTTTGCAGTTTTCTTTAGGTTCAATTAAATTTTATATCGAAGCCATTTATTTTCTTATCAGTTAAGTCACCTTCGTGATAATTTTGTGCTTAAATGTAATATATCATCTGTAATAACTATTGTGATATTCTCCCCCTCTTTCTTAGCACCTAAGGCGACCCATCGACTTTTTTTACAGCATTTACCTACACCTTTTATGCTGTTGGCATTTCTGTAAACGCCATTAACAGCATCATTGTTCATTTTAAATAGTTCGGTAACATTTCCGTTTATAGCCGGAAATTTTTCAGGTCTGATGAGTGAAACTTCAAAATACTGAATTTTTCCTGATGTGGCTAAATTAGGATAAAGAACATGTTTCCCCATTTCATGGATATAAATAAATGAAGTATAAAAACTGCCAACATCATATACTTCAGCATTATTTTCTTCGGGATTATTTTCGAATTCAATCTTTGATTTAGAACTAATATTTGATGCGGATAACAGGGAAAAAATAAGAGTTATTATAAATAACCTTGTTTGAACCATTTCGTTTATTTAGCTAGATAAAGTCGTTAACGTTAACGTATTTTTTCAAACTTATAAAAATGGTTTTTTAATTTATTAATCGAAAATATGTTAAAAAACATATTGTGAAATTTACAATAATGGCTTATTTTTTTAAAATCAGTCGCTTAGATGAATGTTTCCCAAAAAATAAATGATGTAAATATTTGGGTTAAACCTTAAAAATCCAAAAAGGGACATTTAATTCTTAATTTCGAAAACAGTTGGTTAGATTTGTATTTTATTGTCGATTTAATCGAAAATTCCAATTTCGTTTAATCAATTCAACTCTTTTGATTCACTGAAATCTGACTAAATTAATTTTGTTATACCAACGAAATAACAAAAATTTGCCGGGTTGTAGAACGGGGATCTATTGCGTCGACACAAACCATCTCGCTGTTATTGCTCCAGCGCGGATGTAGATCGCATCGTGTATCGCCATTTAAGAAGCGTTTTTCCAACATGTCGAAAGTTGCAATCACGCGGTTTTTGTTTGTTCCCATATCGAACAGGCACACTGAATTATGCATATCGATTCCCTTCTCATAATTGTCGGTAACCATGAAATTTCCATTGCTGTTAAACGAGCAATGTCCATCCCAGTTTAATCCTGGCAGTACATGGTAATTTTTTTCTCCATCAGTGAGAAGTACATGGCTTTTCCCTGTGCCGGAATAATTAAAAGTAGCTACTATTTCATTATCGTTTCTCCAATCCCAGTGTGATACATCTTTTCCATAGGGAATCACTTCTCTTAATTCTGAACCGTCGATTCCAACGGTGTACATGCCGGTTTCAAGTTTTTTCCCGGAGTCATCCCACGTTCTGGGCAGTAATAGCAGCCTGTTTCCGGATGGATTGAATTCTGCATGTTCAATCCACATATCCCTGTTTGCAATTTCAGGCTGATAACGTTTAATTTCGTCCGCCACTTTTTTATATGACACAACCAGATTTCGCTCTCCGGTTTTGAGGTTGAATACAAAAACTCCTGAATTGTCGGGATGGGGGATACCGGGATTTTCATCTACTGTACCGCTGTAACTGACTACTTTTCTCAGCCGGCTTATTCTTCCGTAATCCAGATTTATGGCAAAATTTCCATCGCTCGTTATACCACTAATGCTATATGGTTGAACAGTTTTATTTCCTGAGTTTAAATTGAATGATACTGAAACAAGTTTATTATCAACAATATCGTTATAATAAAATTCATCGTTAGGCTTATGTGGATTCCAGTTTAACATGCATCCCTGTTGCATATTCCAGGCTCTGGTTTCAGAAACTTTGGCAAAATTTCCGGTTTTCATATCCACTAAACCGATGTTGGCTTTTTCTCCCGGAAAGGGTAAGCGATCATTAAAGGTCGTTTCAATACTTAATAAATGTGTTTTATCGTCATTCCATGGATTCACGCCATAGTATCCGAAAAAATGATTTAGTGGTCCATTGGTAATCATTTTAACTTTAACATTTTCGGAGTGAAATACAGGTTTTCCTGCTCTTAGTATTGAAGCTCCCAAAACGATTGGCAATCCTGTTTTTACGGATTGTTTAAGAAAAAGTCGTCTGTCCATAATGCCGGAATAAATATGAATTTAAAAAAATCTCCCGATGATAAAACACCAGACGAGTATTTATAGTTTACAGATTTATTATTTCCTGTCGCTAAGAATATCTGGCGGGACAAAATTTGGATTTTTGCAGTTTAAATTGCTTGAGATTATACCAATACTTTAACAGAATTTATGCAATAACTTTATGGCTTGGTAAAAAGATAAAAGGCTGCCCAACTGACAGCCTTTTTAACCTAAACCAACTAAACCTAATAAACCACAAACTTACCAGAACGGTAAGCCTACGATTAATCTTAAATATCTTAGTACAACAAAATACTTTGACGGTATTTCACATTGTTTTTGAACGATTCTGACGCTGCAAAGATATTATTTTTTGCTTTATCACTTTATAAATTTATAAACATTAACCTAATGTTGACTGTTTCTTAATTCTTCCAAAACTGCCTGCACTGTTCCATGAAGTAACAAGAGTCGTTTGGCTTTTGTTTCCGATAATCCCAATTCATCCATTATCATGCGTGTTCCGCGCTCAATCAGTTTTTGATTGGTGAGTTGCATGTTAACCATTTTATTGCCTTTTACCCTTCCTAATTTTATCATTAAAGTTGTGGTAATCATGTTTAAAATTAGTTTTTGTGCAGTGCCCGATTTCATTCTCGTACTTCCTGTAACAAATTCAGGGCCGACGATCGCTTCAATTGCGATATCAACATTTTGCGCTAAAACTGTTTCCGGATTATTTGTCACACAGGCGGTTAATATTCCAGTTTTACGCGCATTTTTTACAGCGCCAACAACATAAGGTGTTCTGCCTGATGCCGCAATCCCAACCACTGTATCAGTTTTTCCAATGTTGTACTCTTTCAGAATTTCCCACGAGAGGTTTTCATCGTCTTCGGCCGATTCAACTGCCTTTCGAATTGCCTGATCGCCACCTGCAATAAGACCGATAACAAGTCCATAACCAACTCCGTATGTTGGCGGAATTTCAGAAGCATCAAGAATTCCCAATCGACCGCTTGTTCCTGCACCTATATAAAATAAACGTCCGCCTTTTTTTACACGGGGAATAATTTCTTCAACAAGTTTTTCAATTTGGGGAATTGCCTTTTCTACAGCCGGCAATACTTTTTTGTCTTCGTTGTGCATTCCCTCGAGAAGCTCATGAATGCTCATGGTTTCGAGGTTGTCGTAGTTCGAATTTGATTCGGTTATGCTGTTCATATTTCGCGTTGGGTATAATATTCAACTAATCCGTTTAACGGGTGTTTTATTACTTTGTTTAATAAAAGATTGTGCTTCTTAAAGACGGTTTCCAATTGGTTTTTAAAATAAAATGCAACCGAACCGACAAAACTTATCGGGCAATTGCTGTAATAAGTATATTGAAAAATATTTCGTTTTATAAACTCTTCAAGAGAATTTACAACCAATTCGTTACAATACTTATCTGAAATATTTTCAGCAATAAACGGCACAAAATCAGCCAGGAAGAGGTTTGGTTTTTCCTTTTTGTATACACTTTCCATTAATTCGCCATAGCTTAAAGGAAATCTTTTTTTAAATTTAATTGATAATTTTTCAGGCATTATTCCTTTTAAAAAATCAGCAATTAATTTTTTGCCAAGTACTGCGCCACTGCCTTCATCTCCCAGAACAAAGCCAAGTGGTGGAACATGTTCTGTAATTTTATTGCCATCAAAAAAACATGAATTTGACCCTGTACCCAATATACATGCAATGCCTTTTGTATTGCCTAAAGTTGCGTGCACTGCAGCAAGCAAATCGCTGAAAGTTTCAACTTTTGCTGTTGGAAACAAATGCGCTAATGCACGATGAACAATTTCACCTTTCTCTTCATTAATTATACCTGCTCCGTAAAAAAAGATGTTGTCCACATTTTCCGGGATTTTTTTCATGAGTTTAATCCGCAACTCAGATTCAATATCACTTGAAGTTCTGAAAAAAGGATTGATACCACTTGTATATAAGAAGGTTGTGTTTTTTTGATTATCGATGAAACACCAACTTGTTTTGGTTGATCCACTGTCTGCTATTAATATCATGTTGTTTGTGAACTCTTTTTAGTTCTGTTCATTCAAGTAATTTAGTTGAATAAAATCTTTAATTTTTTAGGATCCTGTCTTGAATCAAAAATCCTGATTATTTCAACATGTTTATTTTCATATCTGTGAAAAAGCGAATTGTGTTTCGTTACAACACATCTTCTTACTTTTAGTTTTTGGTAGATTATCGGATATTGTTTTGGATTGATGGCGATTTGAGTAATTAATTTGTCTATGCGGGAGATAAACTTTTCGCCAACTTTTAATCCCCGGTTATGCATAAGGTATTCAACAATGTTTTCCAGATCTTTTTTCGCCGATGGTGACCAAATAACATTTTTACACAATGCCGTATTTTTTTCGAAGTTCTTCAAGCACTAAATCATTGGAAATCCCCTGATTTGTATCCAATTCATATATTCCGTCTTTTATTCCCTGCTTTTGGATTTCAGTTAATTTATCCCATTCGTCGGTGTTTTCTTTTCCGCGAATAAAATTTAGAAAAACACCATAAAACTCTTCCAGTTTTTCACTGTCAAGTGAATCTATTTCTCTGAATAACCTGACTTTTATTTCTGAAGCATTCATTGCCATTTGTTTTTTCAAAGGTAATAAATAACATTCAGAATAATATTTCATGATTTTCTTCTGACGTGGGAATGATTAATTTTGTGCTTTATTCAAATCGAATAGATGAAAAGAATATTTATAATTTTTATTTTGTTCGTTCCTTTGACTGTAATTTGTCAATCAAATCCGCCAAAATTCGAGTTTCGTGCGGTTTGGATAGCCACAGTTAACAACATCGACTGGCCGTCAAAAGCAGGATTATCAACTGAACTACAACAAAAAGAGGTCGTGGATATACTCAATATGCATCAAAGTTTGGGGATGAATACGATTATTCTGCAGATTCGCCCTGCTGCTGATGCCTTTTATTCTTCGGAACTTGAACCGTGGTCGAGCTACCTTACCGGAACTCCAGGAAAAGCGCCCGAGCCGTTTTATGATCCATTGAAATTCTGGATAGAAGAGTGCCATAAACGGGGAATGGAATTGCATGCATGGCTCAATCCGTATCGGGTTGCACAAAATGCAACAGAGCCATTGGCCGGAAATCACATTGCGTTTCAACATCCGGAGTGGATTCTGAAATACGGGAATAAACTTTATTTTGATCCCGGATTGCCGCAGACAAGACAGTTTACAGTGAAAGTTGTAAAAGACATAGTTTCGCGTTACGATGTTGACGCCATTCATTTCGACGATTATTTTTACCCATATCCATTGGCGGAAGAATTTCCGGATACTACTTCATTCAAATTATATAATCGTGGATTTTTTCCTGAAAACAAAGCCGACTGGCGACGTGAAAATGTGGACATTCTTATCAAAATGCTGAATGATACAATTAAGGCTATAAAACCATGGGTGAAATTTGGCATCAGTCCGTTTGGTGTGTGGCGCAACATAGCCGACGATACGGATGGCTCAAATACCAAAGCCGGAACTACTAATTACGATCAGTTATTTGCCAACGTTATTAAATGGCAGGAAAAAGGTTGGATAGATTATTTACTTCCGCAAATTTACTGGCAAATCGGTCATCCTTCGGTAGATTTTGAAACATTGGTCGACTGGTGGAAAAACCATGGTTATGGAAGAGCAATGTATATCGGTCAGGCAATATATAAAGTGGATAAAAATTCACTCGTTAAAGAATGGACCAATCCCGATGAACTTCCCAGGCAAATAAACTATTTACGGGGATTTCCTGAAATAGGTGGATCGGCGTTTTACAGCAGTAAACATTTTTTGCGCGATTTGATTGGTTTTCAGGACAGCTTGTTAAATGGCTTTTATAAATATCCTGCATTAGTCCCACCAATGAAATGGATCGATAGTATTCCGCCTCAGCCGGTTTTGAAAATTAAAAGAAGAGGAAAAAAAGATAAAATGGAAAACAATTGAAACAAATATTGAAATGGATAAACCCTGCCGAATTCTGATTTATATTGCCGAAAAAGATGCGGCATTAAATCAGGATGATCCAAATGCATGGATCATACCTGCTAATGGAACGACACATAAATTTGAACGAATAAATAAAAAGAAAAAGAAATACGAAGTCCGAGTGTCGGTGCTCGACCGTTTAAATAATGAAAGTGAACTTAGTCAACCGGTAATTCTAAAACTTTAAGAAAAGAATATACATGAAATATCGGCCGGCTTTTAAAAGAATGTATTAATTTTGAACAACAAAAATTTCGGTCTGTAGCTCAGTTGGCAGAGCATCCCGACCTGAGTCGGGAGGGTCCGGGTTTAGTTCTTAAAAATTCTATTGAAAATTTATTATTTGATTGAATAAAATATTTTCGGTCTGTAGCTCAGTTGGCAGAGCATCCCGACCTGAGTCGGGAGGGTCCGGGTTTAGTTCTAGAAGTTCTATTGAAAATTTATTATTTGATTGAATAAAATATTTTCGGTCTGTAGCTCAGTTGGCAGAGCATCCCGACCTGAGTCGGGAGGGTTCCGGGTTAAGTTCTTAAAATTCTATTGAAAATTATTATTTGATTGAATAAAATATTTTCGGTCTGTAGCTCAGTTGGCAGAGCAGCTGACTCTTAATCAGCGGGTCCAGGGTTCGAGCCGGGACTGCAGACCGACTACCTTATAAAATTTTACATATAAAAAAATCCGGCATTTGCACCGAATTTATATTTGTTTTTAGTTGTGGGGGCAAGCATCCGGAAATCAGACTGCTATATTTTTGTAGTTGATAATTTTAAGCTTATTGAAATTAATTTTAAGTGTAATACAGATTTATGATGTAGTAATTAGAAAATTCACTTTTATTAATTTTACTTTACAAAGGGTAATATAGTAGACCTGAATTCCGGATTGGCTTAAAATTTTTAATCTGTTATTTAATCTACTTTTAACTGTTTATTTTAAATCATTAAAACTGTCATCTTTTACTTCGGCATTAAATATTTCTAATACCATGTACCGTAAAATAATGCCAATTTTGCAACTCACTATGGCTATATTTGTAAGCACCACAAAGTCAGTTAATTGGGGTAGCAATAATAAAAGTATATTTCATGATATAGGAATTTGCAGGCAATATTACTGTGGATTTTATTACTCAGGATGTGTAAACGCAACATCAAATTTGCATTGTACAAGAGCTTGAGACACCATTATTTTTAAATATCGATGCTGTACAGTTTTATTTTGTTATATAAGGTTTTTCGGTCGATATTCAGTATTCGTGCAGCTTTTGATTTGTTATAGCCAGCTTCCTGAATGGTTTTTATAATCAACTGTTTTTCGATTTCAGAAGATGCATTTTTTAACATCGAATCCGATTTCAGACTGGCATCGATTTCAACGCTTTGCATACTGGTTTCAGGAAATATAATTTCGTATGGAAGACAATTTTTATCAATAAACTCAGTATTGGACATTAAAACTGAACGTTTTATTACGTTTTTTAATTCTCTTAGATTACCATACCATGGATACCTCAAAATTATATTTTCCACTTCAGGTGTCAGTCCCTGTATATTTCGCTGCAGTTCTTTATTGGCCATATCGATAAAATGATTTACGAAGATCATAATATCAGATGATCTTTCTCTTAACGGTGGCAGCAAAATCCTGAACTCATTCAAGCGGTGATATAGATCTTCACGAAATGAATTGTTATTCACTTCGCCTAACAAATCTTCATTTGTTGCAGTAATAATTCTGATATCTGTTTTTTTCTGTTTGTCTTCGCCCATTCGGGAAACGACACGCTCCTGGATAGCCCTTAACAGTTTTAATTGAATTTCGTACGACAGATTTCCAATTTCATCCAGAAATAGTGTTCCGCCATCTGCTTTTTGGAATACGCCGGTTTTATCGTTGATTGCACCTGTGAACGCTCCTTTCACATGGCCGAACAACTCGCTGTTGGCAAGTTCTTTTGGAATAGCGCCGCAATCGACTGCCATAAAAGGTTTGTCTTTTCGCAAACTGTTTTGATGGATATAACGGGCCAGATATTCTTTTCCTGTGCCTGTTTCGCCTTCGATAATTACCGACATATTGGTTGGGGCAACTCTTTCGGCTAATTCGATTACACGTTTAACCTGTTCACTTCTGCCAGTAATAAATTCACCGTTGAAATAGTCATATGCTTCACTTTTTGCTTTTTCCTTTGGATCCGGTTTTTTAGTATTGAGAAGCCGGTTAATCAACGAGATTAATTCTTCCTGCTGAACAGGTTTGGTAATATAATCCGAAGCGCCCATTTTCATTAATTTTACAGCCATGCGCACATCGGCATAAGCAGTAACAATAATTACAGGAATATGTTGGTTCAGCGCTCTCATTTGTTTCAGCAAATCAAGACCACTACTGTCAGGTAGCCTGAAATCGCATAATACCAGGTCGAAGCTGCCGTCCTTAAAATTGCTTAATCCGCTTTTTCCTGAGAAAGCAACTTCAACCTGAAAATTATTACTGTGAAGGAGTTTTTTTAAAACCTGACAGATAAATGTATCATCATCAATAAGCAAAATTTTTCTCATGCATCTACCCTCAATTAAAAGGTTTGAAATAAAGACAATTAAATACGTCCAAAGTTTACGGTCAAATATTATTTTAAGCTGATATCTTATACAATTTAAGAAATTATGTGATTAACTACATCTTTTCCTGTAAAGTTTTGGCATAAATAAATTTAGAAGCGATTTAATAATAAGCTTGTAAACCATATTACTAAACGTAATAAAATATATTGATAAATTTAAACTGAAGGATTTTAGGCTTATTAGTCAAAAATTATTTTTAACCATTGTGTGGATATTCATACTCACTTCCTCAAATAATTTCTACAATTAAATTAACAAAATATAGCCTTTTATTACTGATAATCAGCAATGTATGTCTATTGGCATAATTTTCAACTTTAATTTAACAAGGCCGACAGTTAGATTTATAAGATCAAATATTTTCATTAATCATTAAAATTTAAAATCATGGATAAATTAGAAATTAAAGGAAATTGGAATAAAGTAAAAGGTAAACTTAAACAAGAGTATGGAAGTCTCACGGACGATGATCTTGTTTATGTTGAAGGTAAAGAAGATGAATTATTAGGCCGGTTACAAAATAAAACCGGAAAAAGCAGAGACGAATTGGTTAAAAAAATTAAAAGCTGGTAGTCATGAGAAGTATATTATATATAATAGCAGTTGTGCTGATAATTGGTTGGTTGCTTGGATTTTTTGTATACTCAGCCGGTGGTTTGATTCATATACTGCTGGTTTTGGCTGTAATTTCCATATTACTGTCCTTAATCAGAGGAATTTGAAGTAATTTTGTGCTTCACAAAAAAACGGGTTAAAAATCCGTTTTTTTTATGATCTGTTATTAAGTTTTAATACAGTGAAATAACGCGTATAATATCATTCGGCTTTGGTAGAGGATGAAAATCAGCTAAAAACGAAGTTACATGAAGTTCACCCAGGCACTTTTGATTTTAAAAATGTTGAGTGAGCTAATAAATTGAATAAATTCAAGCTATTTGGAATTAATTTGATGTAATTTTTCCGCTGTAGTAATTTTGAAAGAAGTTGCAAAATTCTGAGGTGTATTATTATGATGGTAATAAATGGAGTACTGGCGGGTAAGTTCAACGCCATAATAGAACAATACCGACACATAAAAAATCCAAATCAGAATTACAACAAATGAACTTGCTGCGCCATAAACAACACCAAGTTTACTGTTCCCGATAACACTTCCGATAATCACCTTACCAAGGGTAAACATGAAAGCTGAAAATACAGCGCCAAATAATGCTGCCTTCCATTCTACATACACATCAGGAAGAAAGCGGTATATGAGTAAAAAAATGAATGTGATTATGGCAAGCGCAACAACATAATTACTTATTTGTGTTAGAATTACAAACTCAGGTCCAAAATGAGAGGTTAAAAAATCTTTAAAGAATGCAATACTGGCATCGACTAATAACGAAATCAATAAAACAAACCCAAGACTCAAGATCACACCGAATGATAACAATCTGTCTTTTAACATTTTTATAATACTGGTTTTCAGGTTCGATTCTGGCTTTACACGCCAGATGTAATTGATTGAATTTTGTAATACGCCAAACAAAGTTGTTGCCGAAATTAAAAAGAATACTACGCCCAGTAATGTTCCGATTCCACTTTTTTCGGCAATCTGGTAATTATCGATTGCCGATTTTAAAAGCTCAGTGCTATCCGAACCAATCAAAATATTTAATTCATTAAAAAGCTTTTTACTGATGATTTCGCTACCCGTAAAATATCCAAACACCGAAATTATTATGATTAAAATTGGCACAATCGAAAATATAGCAAAAAAAGCAGTGGTTCCCGCCAAACCTATTGGGCGGTTTGAACCGAAATGAAGCACCGACTTTTTAAAGATATTGTAAATGTCAACGATGTGTTTGAACAGTGTTTTCGGTTTCATCTTTATGATTATATCTCAGTTTTTTTAGTAATTTGTTTCTCTTTAATACCTTGATTTTCTTTAATGTTCTGGATCTCTTTAAAATATTGAATTTCAGTTTGTATTTTTCCATTCCGCGGTCGCTAATCAGATATGCAAAAGGCCTTAATTCGTCGATATTCCGCATAATAATTTTTGCGATTGCCATGCACGGCACAACTACAAGCATTCCTGCAACTCCCCAAACAATATTAGCGAATAGCAAACCCAGGATAATTGCCAGCGGATTAATCTTTACATTGTTTCCCACAATATTTGGTGTCAGAAGGTTATTCTCGATAAATTGTACAATAATAAACATGATGATAATTTTGAGTATAGTGTGGAAAGGATTATCCTCCATTAACAATACATACAAAATCGGAATAAGGCCACCAATAATTGTCCCGATGTAAGGAATAAGATTTAATAATGCAGCCAAAATTCCCAGAACGATTGCATGTTCAACACCAATTATAAATAACCCAAAAGAATTAAGAATGGCAAGAATAAAAACCACTGTAAATATACCGCCGACATAACTGGCGGTAATGTCTGAAACTTCCCGCATAATATGAATTGCTTTCGGTTTATTTTTCCGACCTGAAAGCATTAAAATAAAATTAGCCATTTTGGTTCGGTAATACAGCAGAAAGAAGGTGAAAACAGGTAAAATCACAATTTGAAAAATAATGGTAGATGTTGCAGTGAAAAAACCTGCAATGCCGGATTCCCACGACTTAAATATATTATCGGAAAGTTGCTTCAGATACTTATCTGTTGAAATAACATTGATATCATACTTTGATTCGATCATGCCCTGCAGCGAATCTATTTTATCGGAAACCAGCTCTTTTAATTCATTGATATCAATTGATGTTTTCGATAAATATATCGATGAAAACAGAGTAATACCGCCAATAATCACAATGGTACAAACAATGACGATTAAAATTGAAATAACCCGGTTTACTCCCCGTTTTTCGATTCGCCAGACTAACGGATACATCAAATACATAATAAATATGCTTACAACTAAGGGAATTAAAACGTTTTTCGCAAGTATAATTGCGGTTAGGATTGCCGAGGCTATAAATAGAACCAGTGCAGTTCTTGTTAATCTGTTTTTCATTATTTTGTTTAATTATTTTCACAATGGTTAATGGAAAGAATTATGCCATATTTTTTCTGTACGATTAGCTCATTCTGCTTTTTACTTACCTTAGACATTGTCAGAACACTGTACTATTTAAAACCAGGTTAACAGTGAAGCAAATAACCGGTATTCGCTGAAAAGTTTTATAATTTACACTGATTTTTGGATATGGATTAAAATTTCAACTTAACCTGTAAAAAGGCATTTCATGCTTTCGATAGCGAATTTTATTGGGTACAAATATCCACAGAGAATACAGACTATTCCACAAATTACAGGTGAAATTCATTATCGAACAGATTTGCAACGCATTGTCAGCAAAACATTTAATTGGCTTTAAACAATCACGGAAATTTGGCAGGATTTTTTCACTGTATTTTTAAGTAAAAAATTTAATACGATGGAACACAATAATCAATATACAACCATGGTGGAAGCCATTGCCGATTTGGCCAAAAGAGGATATACGCACAACTTTGCCATAAATGAAAACGGACAACTGGTTGAAGGTAAAGACATTCATTTATATCCGTTTGAAGTTGAATTGCATGAATTTCACCGTTTTGAAGGAGATACAAATCCTTCGGACATGAGCATTGTTTATGCAGTAAAAACTAAAAATGGTATGATGGGAACGGTGGTCGATGCGTTCGGTGTAAGCGGTTCCGAAATAACGTCTGAGTTTATGAATAAGGTCGCTCAGAAACAATACGACTTATAATCATATAAATCCTTTGAAGTTTGGTAGCAGCAAGGAAATAAAAAGAATGAAATTGATGATTTTGCTTTTACTTTTTCTTTTTATCTTGACTGATTTCATGCACTCTATCTTCCAGTTTTTTTATTGAAACAGTTCCTTCAATTTGTTTGGTAAACGCTTCAATAAATGCATTTTTAAATACATTACCTACTGCTGTCCAAACGCCATAATCCAGCATTTTACTTAAATCGCCGTGAATGGGGACTTTGGTTGCAAGTTGTTTTTTCTGCTTATTTTCAAAAACCCCGGCGAAAAATCCAACAACAGACTCCCACACTTTTTGAAAAAAGTTACCTTCTTCCTTTGTCCATTCGGCAACTTTAAGATTTTCGATAACTGGTTTAACATAACCATCAAGTTTAGCATCATCGGCTGCCATTTCAGCATATAAATTAAATGTTCCCTGTTCTACATCGGTTTTTGTGTATGCCTGAATAAAGTCGTTTAAAGCGGTCATATCAACATCTTCAAATGTCAGGTCGATATCAAAATCGGGAATTTCCTTAAGCAGATTTAATTTCGCAGCTATATTTAAGTGTCCGTTACCGAGCGATGTAGCATCGGCATGCAGCTCAGAAGGAAGTTTCACCGATTTGTTTTTCACATTGCTAAGGTTGGTTGCTTTTACATTTAGGTTGTTCAGAAAAATATTCACCTGTGGTTTTGTCGTAAAATCCTTATACGAAATATTCCCGTTATTAATGGTAAGCAAATTTATCTGAAGGGGCATTAAATCATCGAGAGCTTCAAGCCAGTCGGCATTTCCTCCGTCCTGTTTAACCTTTTCACCCGAACCTGCAACTGCAAAATTCAACGTAGGCGAATCAAAAATAACCTCACCGGCTATTGCACCGTTAAACAAAGCTTTCCAGTGAATGGAAAGATCGATTCGTTTTACATCGACAAACGGAACCGGAATACTGTCGCCTGTTTTTACTATTTTTAATTCTTTAATTACATATGCTCCTCTTATAAGCGCGAGATTGATGTCTTCTACGCTTCCGCTGTATCCTTCAAGGTCCGCTAACGTTTTATTCACATACTTTTTTACTTGCGAAGGAAGGATTAATCTGATTACAATCAATACTACGACAAGCGAGAGTATTACAATATATTTCTTTTTCATGCCTTTACTATTGTTTCTGAAACCTTATGAAACTAAAAACATACCGCGGTTTACAAGTAATGTGAAAGCACGACAACCAGTTATATTTCAAAAAATTAGAAATACATGTTCCAGGAATATTTATTGCGGGTTGTAGATGAATAACCTCAGAATGTAGAATAATATTTCCACTAACAACAAGATTTAAAATCCCAATATCTAAATTATTAAATAACAGAAATTGCCAATCATTCAAGCAGATATGCCAAAAAAAATATATGGATTTTCCTGATGGCATAATTATTTGACATATAATTCCGACAAATTTTTAATTAACAAATTATGAATTCAATAAAACAATTTAGCAAACATTTTTCATTAACAATTTTGGCTCTGCTGATAATGCTATCGTCGTGCAACACCACACGAACAGCTAAAGGCGGAGCAATTGGCGCGGGTGCAGGTGCCGCGGTTGGCGGTGTAATCGGTTCCAATTCGGACAATACTGCGAGGGGCGCAATTTTGGGTGCAATGGTAGGTGGAGCTGCCGGAGCTCTTATTGGTAAATATATGGATAACCAGGCCGAAGAGCTTGAAAAAGACCTTGAAGGAGCAAAAGTTGAACGCGTGGGTGAAGGAATTAAAATCACGTTCGATTCAGGAATTCTGTTCGGTTTCGATTCATCAGACATTACCCCGGCTTCCGAAGAAAATATTACTCAAATGGCTGAAACGCTAAAGAAATATGATGATACAGAGATTATGATTGAAGGCTATACCGACAGCAAAGGTGCGGAAGACTATAATCTAAAATTATCGGAAGACAGGGCAAAGGCTGTTTCTTCGCTTTTGAAACAAATGGGCGTTGCAGGAAACCGGATCGAAGAACATGGTTACGGCGAAACTATGCCTGTAGCAGATAATTCCAGCGATGAAGGCAGGGCATTAAACCGTCGGGTCGAAGTGGCAATTTATGCCAACAAAAAACTGAAACGAGCTGCTGAACGCGGTGATGTAGGATAATAATTAAATACGAAAATTATGATGAAAAAAACATTTATTATAGCCAGTATTCTCTGTTTTTTAGTTGCTTCAACAGGTTGGGCACAAAATTCAGGAGTAGGTATTAAAGGTGGAATTAACCTTTCAAGTTTAACCACCGGTGGAAATGATGATAAAAATCTGAATTATGGTGTTCTTGTGGGAATATTCAACAAGATTCAGGTTACCGAATCAGTGGCTTTTCAGCCAGAATTGCTATACTCGCCAAAAGGTGTGCGAATAAATTACGATGAAAGCATTATTGCAGATGGCGAAACAAAGTTTAATCTGCATTATCTGGAACTTCCTGTAAAACTGGTTTACAATCTGTCGGATGATTTTGAATTTCAGTTTGGGCCTTACATTGGCTTTTTGTTGGGAGCAAATACGACTACCGATGCCGATGTACTTAACATTTTCGAAATTGATTCAGAAAACGAGCTGAACAGAGAAAATTTTAATACCATCGATTATGGACTTTCAGCAGGGATTGGATTCGACTTCAATCCTCTGGTTATTGGAGCAAATTACAACCTGGGACTGAAACAGGTGGCAAAAGAGGGTAAAGCGCCGGAGAAAATCCTCGATAACGCTAAAAATTCAGTCATTCAGGTTTATGTAGGAGTTAAATTTTAATCACTTAAATTATATAGCCATGTTACGATTAGCATTGATTTTTTTTATTGTTGCATTGATAGCTGCAGTGTTTGGCTTTACTGGTATTGCCGCAGGAGCAGCTGCAATTGCAAAAATTGTATTTATGATATTTATAGTTCTGTTTTTAGTCTCAATTATTGCCGGAGGACTAAAATCCTGGCGGTAAATACTCATAGGTAATTTAATTATAAATCCTGTCTGAATTTTTTTGGACAGGATTTTTTTTCATCTAAAGCAAGTGAATCCTAACAATGATAACAATCCTAACCAAATAACAATCCTAACAAAATAACAATGCCAACAAAACTAAAGCTCCAATTCCAGCTTATTCAATTCAACAGAAATAAAATCAATTTCTTCCTGGCTTAATGTTAGTTCCATCGCTTTTGCATTCTGAGTGGCTTGTTCTGCATTTCGGGC
The DNA here is from genome assembly GCA_963821855.1 of uncultured Prolixibacteraceae bacterium. Lineage (GTDB taxonomy): Bacteria > Bacteroidota > Bacteroidia > Bacteroidales > Prolixibacteraceae > Draconibacterium. The sequence goes on from CAWGFJ010000006.1 coordinate 292,127, forward strand.
GCCGACCAAAGCAATAGTAATTCCAGGCTGTTCAACCGTCCAGCGAATTACCAACTGGGCGAGTGTAGCATTTTTCTCTTCAGCCAATGGCTTTATTTTTTCCAGAAATTCATTGGTCCGTTTTATGTTTTCATCCTTATAGTAGGGAAGTGTTGCCCGGTGATCGCCTTTTTCAAATTTATAACCCGGTTTTATTTTTCCCGTCAGTATTCCGCGTTCCAGCGGACTGTATGCCAGTATTCCCTGCTGGTTAGAAATGGTATGCGGAATCAGTTCTTTTTCAATATCGCGTTTTAACATGCTGTAAGGAACCTGGTCCGAAATTATATTTACATATTTTGTCGCTTCTTCAACTTGCGATGCATCGTAGTTACAAACTCCGGCATATCTCACTTTCCCGTCTTTAATCAGTTTTTCAACAGCCTCCATTGTTTCCTGAATCGGAGTTGTAGGATCGGGCCAGTGAATCTGGAACAGATCGATATAATCGGTCCCCAACCGGCGAAGACTGTTTTCGCATTCTTCAATTATGCTTTCCTTTCCGGCATATTTGTAGATATCAATAAATTTTCCGTTGTTATCTTTCGATTTAAAGTAAAACTGACCCTTTTGCATATCCCATCGCAAGCCGTATTTGGTAAGAACCTGAACTTTGTCGCGCGGCAAATCCTGAATGGCTTCACCCACAATTTCTTCACTTGTTCCCTGGCCGTAAACCGGAGCTGTGTCTATGGAAGTGACTCCCAAATCATAAGCTGCCTGCATGGCTTTTACTGCATCCGGCCGTTCTGTTCCGCCCCACATCCAGCCACCGGCAGCCCAGGCGCCAAAAGTAACAGTTGATAATTCAAGATTTGATTTTCCTATTTTTCGATAATCCATATGATTTTTATTTTGAATTTAATTTCATTTAAAAATTATTTCTGTTAGTAACATTACAACTATTGAAAGATTTTGTTTGAAGAATCTTAGTTGTTTCTGGCCTGAAATATGCATTAAGCTGGTTCAAATATCGATTTTCTTATGCAAATGCAAAAGGTTTTGGACGCGATGATTTTTCAGCTATCGGTTTCTGATTGAAAAGTTATAATTTCAGCACATAATTTTTTAACAGCAAATGTTTATGCAGAATCGGGTCGATTGTTTTATTGTTTACACCGAAAAGAAGGAAACACAAAAGTTGGTTTTCAACTTAATCTCAAATAAAACTGTAAACCAGATTTATGTTATCGCTCCTGAACAGGTTAAAATTACCAGCGCCGAAACATTGGTGACGCAAAATCCACTTTCAACAGGTTCAGTAAAACAAATGGCTGAAAAATGCAGTGCAGAATTTGCATTGATGGCGCTTAACAATGCGAAATTGGAATTTGGACAGTTTGCGTTGGAAAGGTTATTTCATGTAGCAAGAAACACTGGTGCAGCCATGGTTTATGCCGATTACCTGGAAATTAAAAACGGCCGGTTGTCGAACCATCCGCTTATCGATTATCAGGCTGGTAGTTTGCGCGACGATTTTAATTTTGGCCCGGTTCAATTATACCGTTCCGATATGCTGAAAAGTTTTGCGGAAGATGATTTCAGTTTTGCCGGATATTATGCCCTTCGCTTACATGCATCGCGTTTGGGAGAATTGGTGCGAATTCCGGAATACCTTTTTACAATGGAGGAAACCGATACACGTAAATCGGGCGAAAAGCAATTCGATTATGTAAGTGGCAATGCACGCGAAAAACAAATTGAAATGGAAAAAGCCTGCACCAGTCATTTGAAAAAAATTGGAGCTTTTATCCAGCCACCTTTTAAAGAAATTGATTTTTCGGAAGAACGGTTTCCTGTTGAAGCTTCGGTGATTATTCCTGTACGGAACCGTATAAAGACTATTGAAGATGCTGTAAATTCTGTACTGAATCAAAAGACAAATTTTAAATTCAACCTGATTGTTGTCGATAACCATTCCACCGATGGAACCACCGAAATTTTGGCTGAATTTGCCAACGAAGGAAAACTCATTCATATTATTCCTGAACGAAAAGATTTGGGAATTGGCGGTTGCTGGAACGAAGCCATTTTTAATAAATATTGCGGAAAATTTGCTATTCAGCTCGATAGCGACGATTTGTATTCCTCGGAAAATACACTGCAAACAATAGTCGATAAGTTTTATGAAGAAAAATGTGCAATGGTAATTGGGTCGTACCAAATGACCAATTTTGCGTTGGAAGAAATTCCACCGGGAATAATCGACCATAAGGAATGGACGCCAGATAACGGGCCAAATAATGCGTTGCGCATTAACGGACTTGGGAGCGCCACGGGCTTTTTACACTCCGGTTTTGCGCGAAATAAAAGTGCCGAATGTGAGTTATGGCGAAGATTATGCAGTTGGACTGGCCATTTCGCGCGAATATAAAATCGGGCGGATTTACGAACCTTTATATCTTTGTCGCCGTTGGGAAGACAACACCGATGCTTCGCTCGACATTGACAAATTAAATGCGCATAATTTGTATAAAGACCGGATTCGGACATTCGAATTAAAAGCAAGAATGAGGAAAGTTGGCAGTTGACAGTCGCAGTGATTAGTTTACAGTCGCAGTGATTAGTTTACAGTCGCAGTGATCAGTTTACAGTCGCAGTCTCAGTTTACAGTGGCAGTGATTAGTTGACAGTCGCAGTCTCAGTTTACAGTCGCAGTCTCAGTTTACAGTCGCAGTCTCAGTTTACAGTGGCAGTGATCAGTTTACAGTGGCAGTGATTAGTTGACAGTTGCAGTGATTAGTTGACAGTTTTTAATAACACCATGCTTTAGCCTGGTGACCATGGCAATAGATAATAACGTGGCTTTAGCCGTTAATATATAAATGACAAATACAAAAATTATATCACCCGGTGAACTCTCAGAATATGGCTCCATAGAAAATTTGAACGCTCAGGTTGTGGCCTTGCTGGCTCAACAAAAAGTAACCTGGGAAACGGCTGCAAAAAATTTTGAAGCAATATCCCGGATACAAACAAAGCAGTTCGATTTTGGCCATTTCAGAATTGCAACTCAGTTTAATCCCGAACGTATTCGCTCTTCCGCTGCAAAAACCGATGCCAAAAGTTTGGCAAAACGGCCATGTTTTCTTTGTATCGAAAATTTGCCCAATGAACAAAAAGGGATTTTGTACCGGGGGAAATATATTATTTTAATTAATCCGTATCCCATTTTTAAAAGACATATAGTAATCTCCGGATTGGAGCATGTTCCGCAACAAATTCAACCTTATTTTTCTGATTTGCTGGATTTAAGCGAATGCCTTCCGGATTTCACCGTTTTCTACAACGGCCCGAGATGTGGCGCTTCAGCACCTGACCATTTCCATTTTCAGGCTGTAGGTAAAGGAAATCTTCAGGTTGAAAAAGAATTTGAACTGCTGGAAAATAACTATTCCGAAATTTTGATTCAAAACGAAAACCTGAAAATAATTGCTGTTGAAAATTATCTGCGGAAATTTGTTGCTATCATTTCTAACAATAAAAAAATAATTAAAGAAAAATTCGAGCAAATTTATGGTTTGCTTGACTTAAAAAACGGAGAAGAACCAATGGTAAATGTGTTATGCAATTTCACGGAAAACCAATGGCGGATTATTATTTTTCCACGGGAAAAGCAACGTCCTTCTCATTTTTTTAAAGAAAATGGAGAGCAGATTGTCGTTGGCCCGGCTTCAGTTGAAATGGGCGGCGTTTTGGTTTTACCACGGGAAGAAGATTTCATAAAAATTACTTCGATTGAAATTGCGGAAATTTATGATGAAGTAACCATTAATAACGAAAGATTTGCATCATTGATTAACCAGATAAAAAGTCAGAATGAAGTTTAATCCTCTGCGTCTCCGCGCCTCTGCGGTAAAATTGAATAATCTTAATATGATTACACAACCAAAAATAAGTATTGGGATTTTGGCCGTCGAAGAATTGCACTTTTCACTAAGCGGTTCCTTTCGATTCGGCGATTCAGAAGTGAGTTCCGGCGATTTCATTGCAGGAATAAACAATGGACAGGTTGTTGTTGAAGATGACTCCGGAAATAAAATAACTGCCGAAACATTTCTTTTTATACCAAACTTTTTCAATTCTATCTTCGAACTACAAAATGTAACCATTGGCGTCGACTTTCACTGGGAACAACAGGAAAACCAGCGGTTTAAAGGCAGCTTGAAACTAATCCCGGAAAATGGAAAAGTTCGGGCCATAAACGAAATCGATTTGGAAGAATACCTGAAGAGCGTGATCGCATCTGAGATGAGTGCGACAAGTTCGCCAGATTTGTTAAAGGCACATGCTGTAATTTCCCGAAGTTGGTTGATGGCGCAAATCGAAAAAACAAAATCGTTAAAAGCTGGTGGTGGTTTGTATCAAACTTCACATGAAACCGAAGATGAAATAATTCGCTGGTACGATCGCGAAGACCACCAAAATTTTGATGTTTGTGCCGACGACCACTGCCAGCGTTACCAGGGAATTACAAAAATTCAATCTGAAAAAGCATTAAATGCAGTTGAAGAAACTTTTGGCGAAGTATTAATTTATGATGAAAAAATATGTGATGCCCGCTTTTCAAAATGTTGCGGTGGTATCTCCGAGAATTTTGAAAATGTTTGGGAACCGGTTCGCCATCCATATCTCACAAAAGTCGTTGATTCGGAATTTGGCGATACCACTTGCGTGGATCTTCGGCAGGAGAATGAAGCTGAATCGTGGATAAGAAATAAACCACATGCTTTTTGCAATACCGACGACAAAAAAATTTTGTCGCAGGTTTTACCGGATTTCGACCAGGCAACCACCGATTTTTACCGTTGGAAAGTAGAATACACACAAAGGGAAATCTCGGAACTGATAAAAAAACGTTCGGGATTCGATTTTGGCGAAATTGTAAAACTGGAAGCGCTAAAAAGAGGGCATTCGTCGCGAATAATAAAACTCAAAATTACAGGAACAAAAAAAACGCTTATAGTTGGCAAAGAACTGGAAATTCGAAAATGGCTTTCGAAATCGCATTTATACAGTTCGGCTTTTGTTGTCGATCATCTGGAAATTGAAAACGGCATTCCGCAAAAATTTATTTTAACCGGTGCAGGCTGGGGCCACGGAGTCGGGCTTTGTCAAATCGGTGCTGCAGTTATGGGCGAAAAGGGATATTCATACAATGAAATTTTGAATCATTATTTTAAAAGTGCTGAATTAAAAAAACTGTATTGACAGGTTGCAAATACTGTTTTATTAATCGTGGTGTTATTTAATTTATTCAATATAAATTGGTTTGTTTGGATCGGATAAAACCATTTGTGTATTTCGTTGGTTAAACTAGGGAAATGTTTTTCTTTATTACGTCTGTTCCAAAGTGCACTCGGTATTGCCGATGGAATGAACAAGCTTAATGTTTTCTAAAATCCTTAAAAATAATTTAAATGAAGCGTTTACTGATGGTGCTGGTTTTGATTGGATTCGCTTCCGTCTGTTCAGCACAAATTGCGACAAAATACAGTGTGTCGTTCGGGAATGCTGTGCATCATGAGGCTGAGATAATCGCCACTTTTACAAATTTAAAGAACGATGAAGTTGATTTTATGATGAGCCGTTCGTCTCCGGGACGCTACGCGTTGCATGAGTTCGCAAAAAATGTGTTCAATGTAAAAGTCACCGACGGTAAAGGCAATATATTAAAAGTCACCCGACCCGATCCATATTCCTGGGATGTTAAAGGGCACGATGGTACAATCATCGTCAGTTATACTTTGTTTGCCAACCATGGCGACGGAACGTATGCCCAGGTTGACGAAACACATGCGCACTTAAATATCCCGGCAACATTTATGTTTGTTCCGGAACTTTCGAAGCAGGGAATTGAGGTAACCTTCAATGTTCGGGACGATTTAAAATGGAAAGTTGCTACACAATTGAAACACGAAAAAGGAAATACGTATTATGCAAAAAACCTTCAGTATTTTATGGATAGTCCAACTGAAATTTCCAATTACAGGGAACGTTCTTTTCAGGTAGGAAGCCAAACCATTAATTTTGTATTGCACGATGACAAAGCTACTGAGGAAGAGGCTGACCAGTATTTTGAGCACGTTAAAGCTATTGTACTTCAGGAAGAAAAGGTCTTTGGCGAATTGCCGTCATACGATTATGGCGAATACACCTTTCTGGCCTGCTATATGCCAAATGTTGTTGGCGATGGTATGGAACATCGGAATTCAACAATAATAACCTCCTCCGGAAGTTTGGACAATGGCGGGATTGAAAGTAATATAGAAACGGTTTCGCATGAATTTTTTCATTGTTGGAATGTGGAACGGATAAGGCCCGAATCTCTGGAACCTTTCGATTTTACGAAGGTCAACATGAGTGGAGAACTTTGGTTTGCTGAAGGTTTCACCAGTTATTATAGTCCACTATCTATGTGCCGAACAGGTATATGGAGTCTGGAAAAATATCTTGAGGAAATGGCACGGAGTTTTAATTATGTGTGGACTTCACCAGGTCGGCAATTTTTCAATCCCATCGAAATGAGTTATCAGGCACCATTTGTTGATGCAGCGCAGTCGGTTGACGAAACCAATATGACGAATACATTCATCTCTTATTATCCCTATGGTGAAATGTTGGGACTTGCTTTGGATTTGTCGTTAAGGGGAATAGACCTCAATCTCGACGATTATATGAAACTGATGTGGGATAATTATGGCAAACCTGAAAAGTCATATACGGTTGAAGATTTGAGAAAGACATTAATTGTATACGCCGGGGAAGAGTTTGGCAATATGTTTTTCGATAACTATATCTATAAAAGTGAAATGCCCGATTATAAAATGTTATTTAAAAATGTCGGTATCGATTTAGAACTTGATGAAAGTAAAGTTTCTTTTGGGGCCTACGTTCGCGACCAAAAAATCATGAATAATCCTGCAATTGGTTCAACAGCTTTTGCAGCCGGATTTCAGGAGGGAGATAAATTGATAAAGGTCGGAGAATTTGAACTTGACACTGTACTAACTTTAGATTCGGTTTTAAACAGGTATAATCCGGGTGAAATAGTTGAAATGAAGTTTTTGAGATATGACAGAGAAAATGAAGTAGAGGTTACTTTAAAGGCCGGAAAAATCTACAAAATTTCTTTAATCGATGAGGAGAATGCAACGGATGCCATGGTTCAAAGAAGGAAACTTTGGTTACACACCGCAAAATGACATTATCTAACACGGTATCCTGTAATGGAGAAATGCATCAAATTATGAATCTCAGAATTTGATTCCAGATTTTCATGGTTAATTTTGTAATACAAGGAAACAAAGAAATGAGTGCAAAATGCAAAAACCAATTCTCCTGTTTTTTACGATATTAATATTTACATCAGCCAAAGCTGTCGAGGTAATTCGTATCAACCAACTGGGTTATCTGCCCAATTCGGTAAAAGTTGCCGTATTTCTTTCTTCTGAAGAAAATAGAATTTCAACGTTTACAGTTCACGACTCATTTTCAGATGAAGTTATTTTTACAGGAAAAACAGAACCAAAAGATGCGGGCGACTGGGGAATGAAAACGGCATACCGGCTCAATTTTTCAAAACTGGTTTCAGAAGGGGGTTATTATATCAAAGTGGGAAAAACACGTTCACCAAACATCAGGATCAATGCCGATGTTTATAACGGAACGGCCGATTTTATTCTGAACTATATGCGTCAGCAGCGTTGCGGTTATAATCCATTTCTAAAAGATTCCTGTCATACGCACGATGGAATAATTGTCGATCATCCGACAAAAAGTGGCGAGTTTATCAATGTAGTTGGCGGCTGGCACGATGCTACCGATTACCTCCAATATTCAACCACTTCAGTTAATGCGGTTTTTCAGATGATGTTTGCCTATAATAGTTTTCCGGAAGTTTATGGCGATGATTATGATGCAAACGGAGATATGAGGAAAAAACGGAATTCCCGATATTCTCGACGAAATAAAATGGGGACTCGACTGGATGTTAAAAATGAACCCGGCGCCAAACGAAATGTACAACCAAATTGCCGACGACCGCGATCACGTTGGTTTTCGCTTGCCTGTGAACGACACTGCCAATTATGGTTTGGGAAAATATCGTCCGGTATATTTTGTAACCGGTAAACCACAGGGACTGGGTAAATACAAAAATGAATCGACAGGAGTTTCTTCCATTGCCGGAAAATTTGCTTCGGGTTTTGCGCTTGGTTCACAGCTTTTCGAGAAAGCAGATCCGATGTTTTCAGCATTGATGAGGCAAAAAGCGCTGGAAGCATGGAACTTTGCGCTTTCCGATACGGGATTTACACAAACTGCCTGTAACGTTTCGCCTTATTTTTACGAAGAGCGAAATTTTGCCGACGACCTTGAACTGGCCGCCACACAATTATTTCATTTAACACACCTGGATAAATTTAAGGACGAAGCTGAATACTGGGGAAAACAAGAGCCGGTAAGTCCGTGGATAAAAAACGACACCGCAGGGCATTATGCATCATACCCGTTTGTAAACCTGGGGCATTATTTTACCGCGCAAAATGACAAAACGGATTTTTCTGATTTTTATATGAAGGGATTGGCTTTGCTTTTCGAACGTGGAAAAAATGACCCGTTTTTTTATGGCTTGCCTTTTCTCTGGTGTTCAAACAATCTGGTTGCTGCTGCGATTACTCAGGCGAGGCTTTATGAAAAACAAACCGGCGACAGGGAGTTTGAAGAAATGGAAGCAGCTTTGCGCGATTGGTTGTTTGGCTGCAATCCATGGGGAACGGCAATGATTTGCGGATTGCCTGGAGTGGAAGATTCACCGATGCGCCCTCATTCGTCGTATACGGTTTTGCTTGGTGGCACTACACCCGGTGGTTTGGTCGACGGCCCGATTGATGCCATTCGCAATAAGCAACAAATTGGAATAGAACTTCAAAATCCCGATGAATATGCCGCTTTTAACAACGGAATTGCGGTTTATCACGATGATATTGGCGACTATTCCACCAACGAACCAACTATGGATGGCACGGCCAGCCTGAGTTACTATCTCGCGTCGCTGGAAAAAGAAGGCAGATTACAAGCCGACAGTACTGTTTATGAAAAAGATAAAACCGGTGCAATCATCCGGATTAATCCCGAAAAGAAAAATATTTACCTTGTTTTTACTGCGGATTCACTTTTTGAAGGAGGTGAGAAAATATTCAATATTCTTAAAAGCCACCGGATTGAAGGTTCATTCTTTTTTACCGGGAAATTTTCTTCGGAACCAGCGATCATAAACGAATCATTAAAAAAATCATAAAAGAAGGATTTTATGTTGGTCCACATTCCGACAAACACCTTCTTTACTGTGATTGGGAAAACAGGGACTCAACACTGGTTTCATATGAAGAATTTAAAACCGATTTGGAAAACAATTATAATGCGCTTAAAGAATTTGGTGTTCAGCGGAATGAGGCTGACTTATTTTATGCCGCCTTATGAATGGTGCAACCGGGAGATTGTTGACTGGAGCAGAAAGCTTGGCTTGCATGTGATTAATTTTACACCCGGGACAGGCACAAATGCAGACTATACTTCTCCGCTTATGAAAAACTATAAATCGTCGGAAGAAATATGGTGCAAAGCTGAAAATTTTCGATCAATACGATCCGCAACATCTGAATGGTGCAATTTTGCTTATTCATCCGGGAACCGATCCGGCAAGAAAAGACAAATTTTATAATTTGTTGGACGAAATGATTGAGTATTTCTACACCAACGGTTACAGGTTTAAAAGCTTTAGAAATTAATCGGGGGCCAAAACAGAAAAAGGGTAATAAGGTAAATTCCGGATTATCCAGAAAATGATAATAACGGCTAAAATAATCCAGGGCGTACTTTTCAGATATAAAATGTTAGGCAGTTTTTTTTGAAGCAACCCGTTTAAAAGCGGGCGAATATAATGATATGCAATAACCAAAAGAGCCGGGAGAAAAAGAAAATTGTAACTGACAACTCCTGCAAAATCGAGATGGAGTAAACTGTGCACCGCGCGTTGTGAACCACAACCCGGGCAATAATAACCAGTTAGCGAATTAAATATACATCGCGGAAACAGGGAATGCCTTGCAGGGTCCGGAAAATAAAACAGGGCTGCTAATCCAATGACAGAGATCAGCAGTCCAATATTTAAGATCTTTTTCATTCATTAAAAATCTATTCCTCCAAGGCTTATTCCGGCTAAAATGCCTATAAATGATAAAAGTGTTATTGAAATAGCAATAATTATCCCGCTTCCAAATGCAACCCATGCCCACAGTTTGGCATTTTTACTGGCGTTTAAGGCTCCCTGGTAATCACCGGAATACCATTTTGAATTTACCTGAGCGGCAAAAACTATGGAAACAATTCCAAGAATCTGACAGCAAAAGATAGTGGTTAGAATTGCAAATACAAGGTAGTTAGGTGGTGGCATTTGCGGCTGTTGTATTTGTTGTTCATTCATAATTAATGGTTTATTAAGTTGAAATATAAGTTTCTTTCGTTCTTAACAAATTTAAAGATTGCTTTTGGATAACAAACAATGTAGCAGCTTTTATTTGCGGCTCTTTAATCACAAAAACCAATAGTAATAATTATAGAATATTGCTGAAATTAAGTATCTTTATCTAAAATTTACTAAGAATGTCGGTCGCGAATTATATAAAGCAATTATTGTCCTATGAAGAATATTCATTCTCTTTCGATGAATTGATTGACAATATTCATAAAAGTGAAACCGCCATCAAAAGTGAACTTTCTCGGCTAATTGTTAAAAATGAAATAGTAAATCTTCGAAAAGGTTTTTATCTTATTATAACACCAAGATACTTAGCAGCACAAAAATTGCCAATTCAGCTTTATTGCGAAAAACTTTTCAATTATTTAGCCAGGAATTATTATGTTGCTCTTTATTCAGCTGCAAAATTTCATGGTGCAAGCCATCAACAGGTACATAGAGACTACATAATAACCGGAAAGCCAAAATTCAACGACATCTCAAAAGGCACAATTGATATTCGATTCTTTACAACAAGAAACTGGCCTGACAAAAATATCCAAATCAAAAAATCTGATGCTGGAATATATAAAGTCTCAAGTCCTGCACTAACGATGGCTGATTTAATTCATCATCAAACAAAATTAGGTGGAATTAGCAGGATTGCTTGCAGTTGTGGAAGAATTATCAGAAGAATTAAAAGAGTCGGATTTGATTGAACTGATAAGTTGGTATCCGAATAAAAGTACTTTGCAAAGGTTTGGTTTTTTATTGGAAGAACAGGGAATTAATACAGAATTTCAGGAAATAGTGTTTATGAATTTAAAACTGACAAAATTTTTTCCGGTTTTGCTTAGCCCAAAGTCAAATGAAAAACCCGGGGCAGTAAACAACAGGTGGAAGGTTGCTATTAACATAAAATTAGAAAGTGATTTATAAAACTATGCTAAAATCGAGGTCGATAAATGATTCCAAAACCATATATCGCAAAATGGCAACAACATGCCCCATGGAAAGAGTTTGCGCAGGTTGAGCAGGATTTAATAATCTCAAGAGCATTGGTAGAAATTTTCTCGGATGATTTCCTCAGAGAAAACCTTGCATTCAGAGGGGGAACAGCCTTACACAAATTATATCTTAATCCTGCAGCAAGATATTCTGAGGATATTGATTTGGTTCAAATAAAGCCAGGTCCTATTAAACCAATAATGCAGCGAATTGAAGAAGTAGTTACATTTTTCGAGGAAAAAAGAACTACCCAGGTTCGTGGACATGGAGCGAAAGCTTTATATCGATTCACTACGGAATATGAAGAAATAAGAATGCGGCTTAAACTTGAAATCAATTGTAAAGAGCATTTTAATGTTTTGAATTGGGTCGATTTTCCTTTTTCGGTTGAAAGTGAGTGGTTTTCCGGAGATGCTAAAAATCAAGAACATATAACATCAATGAACTGTTGGGCACAAAACTAAGGGCTCTTTATCAACGAAGTAAAGGAAGGGATTTATTCGATTTATACTATTCCCGGCTAAATATGGAATTGGACTATGAGCAACTAATAACTTGTTTTAAAAAATATACTGCATTTGCGACTGGCAAAAGACCTCCAGGTAAGAAAGAGTTTTTATTGAATATAGAAGAAAAAGAAAATGATGTGTATTTTAGTGGCGACATGGAAGCTTTGTTAAGACCAGGAATTAAATATAATAAAAATGTAGCTTTTGAGTGGTTAAAAACAGAATTAATCGAAAAAATATAAATTGAAATTGATTACCATATTTCTTGCCTCATCACTTGAAATTGCCGACACATATACTAAAAATTGCCAATGACATACACACTGGTAAACAACATATTACAAAGCGCTAAAACATAATCCCGAATAAATAATATGTTGCTGGAGATATTAATTTTAAGGGTTTTGTCTTTTATAGAAATCGCAATGTTTTGAAACATATTTGTTTTGAAATTACATTCGTTTCGTATGCATGTAAATATATGGCTACTAACCACAAACGTTTAAATTTTTTTTTACTTCAAAATCCAAGTTAGTTTTTTTACGTATGAATACGGCTTGGTATAAGCTTTCATCGAATAAAAGACATTAACATCTTATTAACAACTTTCTTATTAAACCCATAAAAGAGTTTTATGTCTTAAAAAATGTAAGGCTTATGAAGATAATTAAACAAAGTGAAAACACGCGTAATTCAAAGGCATGAAGCATTTATTAGTCATAATTTTTATTTCACTCACATTTAACGGAATTGGAAAACCTGTTCTTCCTTCAAATATGGAATATAGCGATGATGACAAACCAGGCATTATTAAAGGTATAGTTATCGATGTTCAAACCGACCAGCCCATGGAATACGCCAATATTGCCGTGTACGATTCGGAGGACTCAGCTTTGGTAACCGGCGGAATAACTCGCGAAAACGGTAAGTTTGAAATTACGGGAATGGCATACGGCGATTATTATATTGAAGCTAAATTTATTGGTTTCGACAAATCGAAAGTCGATGATATTAACCTGGATAAGGAAAATCCGGTTTACGATTCGGGAAATATTATGCTAAAACCTTCCACTACCGAAATTGGAAGCGTTGATGTGGTTGCCGATAAAAGCCCTATTGAATACAAGCTCGATAAGAAAGTGGTAAATGTAAGCCAGGTAATTAATGCCGCCGGTGGAACTGCTGTCGATGTACTCGAAAACACACCTTCTGTTCAGGTTGATATTGAGGGAAATGTTTCGTTGCGCGGATCAGGGAATTTTACCGTACTCATCGATGGAAAACCAAGTGTTTTGAGTGGCTCCGAAGCTTTGCGACAGATCCCGGCTTCGGCACTTGATAATATCGAAATTATTACCAATCCATCGGCAAAATACGAACCCGACGGACAAGCCGGAATTATCAATCTGATTACCAAGAAAAATGCAATGAACGGCTTAAGTGGAATTGTTAATGGGTCGGTTGGTACACGTGATAAATATCGTGGCGATTTTACGCTGAATTACAGGACGCCAAAGTTAAAATTAACAGGCGGTGCCGATTGGCGGAAAGAAACATTTTACGGAAGTATGAATTCAAACCAGGAATCGTATTTTGGAGATACTACGCTGTACTTGTTACGCGATGGTTCAAGAAATTTTATGCGCGATGGATATAATTTTAAAGGTGGTGCCGAATACAATTTCACAGACAAAACATCCCTGTCCCTTTCAGGTGAAGCTGGTATCTCAAAAAATAACCGCGGCGGCGATGGCCGGAATCACCAGTATTCAGTTCCCGCATCTGTAGAAAATGAGTTTTTCTCGGTAGAAGATGAAAACTCAAAGGATGAAAACGATTTTTACAGCGCTACAATGAATTTTCAGCATCGGTTTGAAAAAAAGGATCATAAACTGGATGCCATGGCGCATTATTCAAACAGAAACGGTTTACAGTACGAGGAAGAAAACGAACAGGTTTCCGATGAAAATTATAATCCTAACGGCGACTATCTGGCACGGACTCAATCCACAGAAAAAGAAGGTGAAAAGGAATTCAGGTTAAAAGTGGATTATACGCTTCCCATTAACGATAAGAGTAAGTTCGAGGCCGGATTGCAAAGCAGGATCGAGGACGAGAAAGAAGACATTGCATTTAAAATTTACGACCCGGATATCGGCGACTGGATTAACAGCGACTTCTTTTCAAGTGTAACCGATTTTAAAAGAAGTATACATGCTTTGTATTCTACATACAGCAACAAGCTTGGTATGTTCGAATTTATGGCAGGACTTAGAGGCGAATATACCGATCGCGAAATAATCTCGTATGGTACTGATACAACTATTTCGCTTAACCGTTTCGATCTTTTTCCAACTTTGCACATATCATTCGATATTAGCGATAACGACCAGCTAATGGCAAGTTACAGCCGCAGGATTGATCGCCCGCGTGGCCGCGATTTGGATCCTGTGCCAAGCTACTATAACCGTTATACGGTAAGAATTGGAAATCCTGATCTTGAACCCGAATATACCGATTCGTATGAACTGGGCTTTATGCATAAATTCGGAATGTCGTTTATTTCGCTCGAAGCTTTTCACCGGATTACAAACAATAAAATTGAACGCGTGGAAGAATTAGGTAACGATGGAACATTTTACATTACATCCAAAAATTTAAACCGCGACTTTTCCACCGGTGCCGAATTAATGGGGAATGTCGATTTTACAAAATGGTTAACTGTAAATGCAAGCGCTTCGGTGTATAATTACCGGATTGAAGGCGAACTTAATGGTGAATCGATTGACCGGCAAAGTACAAACTGGAATGGCAGATTAAATACGACATTTAAATTTTCATCCAACTCCAGAATGCAGGTTCAGGGATTTTACCGTGGCCCGTCGGTTTCGGCACAAGGTGAATCCAAATCGTTTTTCTATTCGAACATTGCATATAAACAGGATTTCTTCAAGAAGAAACTTACTGCAACATTAAGTGTCCGCGATCCATTAGGAACAGCACATTTTGCCCGTTCATCGTTTGGTCAGGATTTTAAAAGATCGTTTAAATTTGAACGTGAATCCCAGGTATTTATGCTAACATTGAGTTATAAGATAAATAATTTTAAATCCAACGACGGAGGCAACGATGGTGAAAACGAAGGGGGAATGGACATTGGTGGAGGAGACATGTAATGCCAATCGATGGTTGGTATAATACACTATGACAAATTAAATATGAATGAAAATTTGCTGTCGGAACGGGCAGCATTTTTTTTGTTTTAAATTTCAAAACTGAAAAAACAGTTAAAAAACTGAATAAATAGTTTGTAAACTGAAAAATCAGTTGTATGTTTGTGAAAACAATTAGAAATCGTCATTCCGAACTTGTTTCGGAATCTCATGAATAAGATCCTGAATTAAGTTCAGGATGACGTTCTCAAAAATCTTGATACTTGTGTCTAATAGTCTAAAAGTCTGAGATATGAAAAAACTCACCCGAAAAGAAGAAGAGGTAATGAAAATCCTCTGGAAGCTGAAAAAAGCGTTTGTAAAAGATATCATCGAAGAGTACGAAGATCCAAAACCGCATTACAATACTATTTCTTCTCTGGTTCGTTTGCTGCAGGATAAAGGAATTGTTGGATACACCCAATACGGAAATACCTATCAGTACTATCCTTTGCTTTCAAAAGAAGAATACAGGAAGTCGTTTATGAAACAGGTGGTAAGTGATTATTTCGATAATTCGTATAAAAGCGCTGTAGCATTTTTTGTAAAGGAAAAAGGTTTGACACCCGAAGAGTTGGAAGAGTTGATTAAAATGATAAAAGACGAAAACTGATGGAACAGTTTCTGATATACATTGGCAAAGCATCCATTGCAGCCGGAGCATTTTATATTGCCTTTTTGCTGCTCTTTCAAAACCGCAAACAGTTTTCGTTTAACCGGGTTTATCTGCCCGTTTCGTTCCTGCTGAGTTTTATTATTCCATTAATAACTTTTACCACGGTAAATTACATCGAAGTTACGCCTACACCGGTTGACAATTCTGGTTTTAATTTTTATGTGCCACTTTCTGCGGAACCACTTCCAACCCCGCAATTCACCTGGGAATGGTATCACTATTTATTTGGAATTTTTATCATCGGGTTGGCAGGATTTCTTCTTAATCTTTTATTGGGTCACCTCAAAGCCATACTTATTATTCGGAAAAGCAATGTTGTTCAACTTTTTAAATCGGCGGTAAATCTTACCAAAAGAGATGTACATCCATTCTCGTTCTTCAACAAAATTGTGCTTTCCGAAAAAACGATAAACAGCCCAAATCTTGAAATAATAGTTGAACACGAAAAAGTCCATGTAAAAGAAAAGCACACATTTGACATTCTGATTTCCGAAATCCTTTTTCTTTTTCAATGGTTTAATCCGTTTGCCTGGCTTTTGAAGGATGCCGTGAAAAACAACCTGGAATTCAAAACCGACCACGAAATTGCAAAGCGGTTCAATCCGCAAACCTACCAACTGGCAATGGTTGCCCTTGCCGACAAAAAAGGTGTTGCGCCATTTTTAACCGCATTAAACGGCTCGCAACTCAAAAACCGCATTATTATGATGAAGAAGAAAACCGAAAATAAATACTCGTTTTTGAAGCAACTGGTAATTCTTCCTTTGCTGGCGGTTTTGGTGATGGGATTATCGAACAAAGAAGTGAAAACAGAATTTGTTGAACCAGAAACTCAAAACCTAATAAATAAAGATGTCAAAGACTTAAAAACAAATAAATTCCTAATTTCAATTCAGTTTGATCAAGAGAAAGAAATTGTGAGACTTCGGGGAATAAATGGATGTGCATTCAATGAATTAACATATACAGTTCCGGATAATAAAGCTGTTAAAATCAATCAATTTGGATTGAATTCCCAGATGGATAATGATAGAATTACAGCCAATTCCAATCTGGCAGATTTTCAATTTTCAATTGTAAGAGAAAATGAAATGTTCAGACTTACAGGGAAAAATGGAACAAATTGGAAGGAACTGCAATTTTCAGCCACTGATAAAGGACATTTTATTAATGAAACTGGAGTATTTTTCCAAAATCCGGAGAAAGAAAGAATTATTTCAGGAAAAGTAACTGATAAAAACGGAGTACCCATTAAAGGTGCATCAGTAGTTGTTAAAGGCCGGCAATATGGTGTTGTAACCGACCGCAAAGGAAATTATGAGATTGAAACGAACGAAGAAGACTACACGTTGATTTTTGCATATTTGGACATAGATAAAAAGGAAATCAATATTGACAATCAATCTAAAATTGATATTCAGCTTGATAAAAACAAAAATGTTGAAAGCAGGAGAGATGAAAATATAAAAGGAAGTTTGAGAGATGGTTCATTTCAAATGATGAACAGCAAAGGGGAATGGGGAAAACCGTTAATCCTTGTTAATGGTGAGGAAGTTGATAATTTGGATGGTTTTTTTCCAAGAGAGCTTCACTTATTAAATTTTTTAAACGAAGATTTAGCAAAAAAATATTATGGTTCAAGAGCTGAATATGGTGCAGTTCAAATAGGAACTAAAGACTGGAAATTTCCTTCTGGTTCAAATCCTTTGATAATTGTTGATGGAGAAGAATATTCAGGTAAAATAAGTGAAATTCCCAGGGATGAAATTTTCCAGGTTAATGAATTGCGTTACCCCAACCTCACAGAAAAATATGGAGCCAGAGGAAAAGATGGAGTTGTTGAAATTAAAACAAACAAAATGAAACCTGTTGGTGCTCTCAAGGGAGATAAAGAAAAGAAATCCGACAGTTTTTACTCGTTTGGCGAAAAGACAGATTTAAATTCTTTGATTGAAATTCATAATGAAAATAAATCGAAGCAAATTCCCGGATTCAGTTCAAATCAAAAAGAACACAGTAATTGGTTATCCATCTCACTCAAACCCAGGGACAGCAGCCACATACAAAAATTCAGATTACGATAAAGCAGGTTTTGATTTCGGCAGCTTTAAAAATGTTCAGCCTTACGGTGATCCCATAGTAATTGTTGACGGGCAACTTTACGATTCGCTGGATGATGCAGAAGTCAATCCCAGTGATATTGCAAACATTTCGGTTTTAAAAAATGAGACTGCACAATCCTATGTAAAAATTTATGGCAAACAGGCGTTGAATGGCGTTATCATTATCAACACCAAAACCAAATACAATTCGGGCGATGATATTATAACTCCCAGAGTCAGAAACGTCGATAACGAAGGAGAACCTATTTTTTACAAAGTGGAAGTGATGCCTGAATTTCCTGGTGGCGTAAAGGCATTAAAGGAATTTCTTCAAAACGAAATAGAATATCCGGCAATTGCAAAGAAGCTGGGAATCCAGGGGAAAATATATGTGACTTTTATTGTGACGAAAGAAGGAAAAGTAACCGAACCTGAAATAACGAGAGGAGTTGATCCTATGCTTGACGAGGAAGCTTTACATGTTGCAAGTAAATTACCCGACTGGAAACCGGGAAAACAGAATGGGGAAGTGGTAAATGTTTCCTATACTGTTCCTGTTGATTTTGTTTTACCATCGGTTCAGGGATTTAATAAAGATGCTTCAGTGGAAACCAAAAATGCCCTTTTTGTGGTTAATGGCAAAGAATATAACAGAGATATACATGATATAAACCCAGAAACAATTGCCTCGGTTACTGTTTTAAAAGATGCAAAAGCCACGGATAAATATGGTGTGAAAGGCAAAGACGGTGTAATTGAAGTTACGCTTAAACCTGAAAATATTACCACTGATTTAAAGCTCCGGAAATTTATCGCAAGAGAAGTTAAATACCCGGTGGAAGCACAGGATAATGGAATCGTGGGTAGAATAGCTATGGCTGTTACTTTTAATAAAGATGGTAAAATTGTAAAAGTGGATAAAAGCAGGCCGAAATATAAGAATTTGGATGAAGTGGCTGTTGTTGGTACAAATCCGGAAAATAAGCCTCACATTCAAAACGATGATTCCGAACTACTGAAACAGGAATTAATACGAATCATAAATTTGATACCCGTTGTCGATATAGACGAATTTAAAGGCAATAAGATAAATATTATTGTCAGTTTCAGTTTGCAGGATTAGATTATAAACGACATAATTTCAATACTTTTTCAAAGAATAAGTTTGTTTTTGAAAAAAGTAAAGGAGCCTGTTAATGCCCATGAAATTTCAAAACAAAAATATTTTTGCTATTCCGGTTTCGCATCCAATTCAATTGTTGCAGCTCCATCGGTATACAATCGCGAAATCGGGCATTTTTCTTTTTCTGATCCTATTCAAAATCGGTTTTCTTTTTTTTCAACAATGATTTTTATTTTTTTCTGTAAATTCGAAAAAAATTCAGAAATGTATTTGGAAAGTTATATCAGTAGTTTGAAAGATCTTTGCCAGAAAAACAAGGTGAGATCTTTATATGTATTTGGATCGGTTTTAACGGATAAATTCAACGAAACAGCGATATTGATTTGTTGGTTGATATTGACTCGAATGACCCGTTTGATTATGCCGACAATTACTTTAATCTGAAATTTGCTCTTCAGGAATTATTCGAAAGGCCAATTGATTTGCTGGAAAACAAATCAATCAGAAATCCATTTATTCGTGAAAATATTGATCGTTCCAAATCCTTGATTTATGCGAAATGAAAAGCTATATGATATTCGGGCCTGTTTAAAGGATATTGAACAGTCGATTCTTGAAATCTTTGATTTTTTGCCTGAGAAGAGGGACTTCTTAGAGTTTCAAAAAGATTTAAAAACAAGGAAAGCTGTAGAACGTAACATCGAAATTATTGGAGAAGCAATGGATCGAATATTAAAAATGAATCCTGATTTTCCATTGAGTAATTCAAGAAAAATTGTGGATACACGCAATCGGATTATTCATGGATATGACAGTGTTTCATCCGATATTATCTGGCTAATTGTGAATAAGCATTTGCCGGTTTTGGAAAAACAGATTAAAGAATTTCTGAGGGATTAGATTTTATAAAAGATCAAAAAAGGAGCTTTTCAGGCTCCTTTAAATATTTCAAATCAATTATTTTTACTTAAGCCAGCTTTGCGTCCAATTCAATTGAAGCTGTTCCGCCGGCATACAAACGCGAAATCGGGCATTTTTCCTTGGCTGTTTTTGCAAGTTTATCAAATTTATCCTGGCTTAAGCCTTTGCATTTTACCACTGTCGAAAGTTTTATATTGGTAATTGCAGGGCCGCCATCTTTTTCACCAAGGGAAACTGCAGCCGATGTTTCAATGCTTTCGGGGTTTAGATCCTTCGTCGGATAATAACGCTGATAAAAACATGGAATAACAGCCCGATTGAGCAGCTCCAACTAATTCTTCAGGGTTGGTACCTTTGGCATCTTCAAAACGCGTTGCAAATGAAAACGGGCCGCTGTAACCCGTAAAACTCATTGTTCCTTTTCCTTCTTTAAGTGTTCCGTTCCAAACGGATTTTACATTTCTGATTTTCATGATGATTATTTTTCTATTTAAATAATTTGTGGTTGTCTGTGTTTCCGGTTACATGCTTCTGAATTCCAGCTTTATGAAACCTGTTTACTCACATTACCATAAGCAACATTCTGCATTGCAAAATTGTTGTCGGATACGTTCTGTTTTCATGCATAGCAATGGTTTGTCAGAAAAATGAAATACCGGTTGATTCATTTACAACATCATTTTTTTATGGCGTGGCTTTATCGTTTATAAAATTACGAAGCAAATAGAAAAGCTGACAAAATCCTGCAGGATTATTTTCTATATCACGAATGGAAAAGTGCAATGTCAAATAAAGTAAAGCATTGAATCAGAAATTTTTAAAAAATGCTATCCATAAAGATTCATATATCCAACTGAAAATTTGTGTTTTTAAATGGTTTAAAAGCAGGATAGTTTTTTTTGACCGTAGTTTTAATATGACTATATTTAGCTGTTTTTTTGTACAGATAGAAATAAACATATTACCTATCCAATTAAAACTCTTAATTATTATGGAAAAGAAATCAAATTTAAACCCGGTTTCAAGGCGTTCTTTTCTTGGAACCACTGCTGCTGTTGCTGCAGGAATTACTATTGTGCCAAGCCATGTTATGGCAGGCTTCGGCCACAAAGCGCCAAGTGATAAACTCAACATTGCAGGTGTTGGTATTGGCGGAATGGGAGCAACTAACCTAAGAAACCTGCAGGAAGAAAATATTGTTGCATTATGCGATGTCGACTGGAAATATGCCAAGAAAACTTTCGACCGTTACCCGGATGCAAAACGTTACTGGGACTGGCGTAAAATGTTCGATGAAATGGGTAAAGGAATCGATGCTGTAGTTGTTGCTACAGCAGACCATGCACACGCCATCATAGCTTCTCACGCAATTACATTAGGTAAACATGTTTATGTTCAGAAACCACTGACACATACTGTTTACGAATCGCGCTTACTTACAAAACTTGCTGACAAATATAAAGTTGCAACTCAAATGGGTAACCAGGGTTCTTCGGGCGAAGGGGTAAATCTTACCTGCGAATGGCTGGCAAATGGTGAAATTGGTGAAGTAACAAAAGTGGAGACTTTTACTAATCGTCCCATATGGCCACAGGGATTAAACACGCCAACAAGAGGTGACTGGGTTCCTGATACTCTGAATTGGGATCTATTTACAGGCCCTGCTAAAATGCGTCCGTTTAACCAGATTTATCATCCATGGAACTGGCGTGGCTGGTGGGATTACGGAACAGGCGCTCTTGGCGATATGGCCTGCCATATTTTACACCCGGTATTTGTAGGTTTGGAATTGGGTTACCCGATTCATGCACAAGGTAGTTCAACGCTGTTGTTAAAAGACTGTGCACCAACTGCACAATCGGTAAAACTTACCTATCCTTCAAGAAAACCAAAACGGGCATGGAAAGGAATGAAGAAAAATGCAGAATTACCGGAAGTTGAAGTTTACTGGACCGACGGTGGTATTAAACCTGCTCTTCCTGAAGGATGGCCCGATGGAAAAGATCCGAACGATGCTGGTGGTTATGTTTGTTTCCACGGAACAAAAGATAAATTGATTTGCGGTTGTTATGGAAAAGATCCATGGTTGATTTCGGGCCGTACTCCTGATGCGCCGAAATTCCGCCGCAGGGTGGAAACCAGCCACGAAATGGATTGGGTACGTGCATGTAAGGAAACACCTGAAAACAGAGTGAAAACTGCATCCGATTTTTCAGAAGCAGGCCCGTTTAACGAAATGGTTGTTATGGGGGTTCTGGCTGTTCGTTTGCAGGCACTTTACAAAGAACTTGGATTGGGATGGTCAAAACATGCAGTTCACCAATATTGGCGACAGCGACATGATAAGGATTGTTGAAAGTGATGATTTCCACATTGAAGAAGGAGATCCAAAATTCGATACAAAATATACAGAACCGTTCTCGGCTAAAGCTTTCTCAGAAGAACTGATTAAGCATACTTACCGTGAGCCATGGAGTTTACCGGAGATGCCGGCATAATTTATAATTTAAAAGTTAATTGATGGGAGGGTGTTCTTTGCGGGGCATCCTCTTTTTTTCTGAAAATCACCATGCGCGAGTTGAACTCATCCTATCGTCCTTCTCCGTCCACCAACTTGCGGAGGACGATCAACCTGTAATCATCCGAAAATTTTTACTCAAAATCACTTCCTGCAACTAGTTTAGCTTTGCAAGTTTATACCAGGCCATTTAAATGAAAAAACGGTGTATGCAAGTTTGAAAAAAGGATCTGTCTCAAAAGTAAATTGCAAAATGAAACAACTTACAGTATGAAAGTATTTGTGATATTTAGACCCCCTAAATCCCCCAAAGGGGGAAAATTCCTCCCCTTTGGGGAGGTCAGGAGGGGTCAGTAGCTTACAAATTGAAAGTAAAATGTTCATTTATATCACTTTTGGGACAGCCTCTTTGTAAGTTTGAAAAAGCCGATTCAAATAGAAATTTGTGCCTTGTAGGTGTTAAAAACTACTTCCTGCTAAAAGTTTTGGGCTTTTTCTTTTACCACAATTTCACACGAATTAAAAAGCCTCTCCCGTTTTAATTAATAAATACCGGAATTACAGGTTAAAGCAAGCTTTTCTCCTACCGCAAAAAGCAAAGGTATTTCCAACACTATTTATTTCTTCACCTTTTTATACCACATATACTCCCCAACATTATAATACTGATTTTTGAGTTCGGGATTCTCTTTTAATTCATCGGAAGTATACGGTTTATGCGGAACAAGCACATCGTCGCCCGGTTGCCAGTTGGCAGGTGTAAGTATGTTTTCATTTTGAGTAAGTTGCAATGCGGAAACTGTTCGAATAATTTCATCTATGTTTCTGCCAATATTCGTAGGATAAAATGAAATGGCCTGAATAATATTCTTCGGATCAATAATAAACACACCCCTGATATCCCTGTTCGCGTTAACCGAATGCATCATTCCGTATTTTCTGGAGACTTTTTCCGAAATATCGGCAACAATAGGATATTCAATTTTTGTGGGTTCACCGTTCTCTTTAAATGTCTTTTCCATAAATTCTTTCCAAAGCATATGTCTTTCAATTTCATCAATCGAAACAACTGCAATTTTTACTCCCAACGAATCAAATTTATGCTGGTATTGTGCAAGGCCGCACAATTCCGAGGTACAAACTGCGGTAAAATCCAGTGGATGGCTAAACAGAATTTTCCAGCTTTTGCCAAAATCGTCTGGAAAGTTCAGGATTCCATTGGTGGAATTTTCTGTAAAGGAGGGAGCTTTATCTCCAATTAACGGGATTTTATCATTTTTAGCCAGTACCGCTATACTAAAGAATATCATAAAAAATGTAAATGCAAATGCTTTCATAACTTAATAATTATTAAATCGTTATCAGAAAAAATCATTACAGAAGGATTCATAATTCAATACGTATTCCTGCAAATACGGGTTTGTTAATAATCTGTTAATCTACCGAATTTCCGGCAATTAAACACGAATTCATGAGGTTTAGTTAAACCTCGTTAAAAAGAAACTTTGTCAAATCAAACGGAAGTTCCAATGTGTCTATCCCTCAGTGATTCATTTTCAATAGAATTAATCTGTAGGTAAAACCTTATATTTTTCCTATTTTGCACCACCTTTTATTCAAGGATTTTTTTTGAAATATGAAAAAAGAAAACGCGTTTTCACGCAGGTCATTTATCGGTACAACGGCTGCTTCTGCTCTGGGAATCACACTTCTGCCTTCGCATGTAATTGCGGGGCTGGGGCACAAAGCGCCGAGCGACAAATTAAATATTGCAGGTATTGGCGTTGGTGGAAAAGGCTACACCAATCTGCGCAACATGGAAACCGAAAATATAGTTGCATTGTGCGATGTAGATTGGGGTTATGCAGGAAAAAATTCGTTTGCCCGCTGGACCCGAGCAAAACAATACTGGGATTACCGCGACATGTTCGATCAGCAAAAAGACATTGATGCAGTAATGATTGCCACACCCGACCACTCACATGCACTGCCTGCATTGCTGGCTATGCGCGAAGGAATTCATGTGTACGTCCAAAAGCCGTTAACTCATTCGGTTTACGAATCAAGAGTTTTACAGGAAACTGCCAACCGTTACAGGGTAGCCACGCAAATGGGAAACCAGGGAAATTCGGCGGATGGTATCCGGTTGATTTGTGAATGGATTTGGTCGGGCGCGATAGGTGATGTTACACATGTTGATACCTGGACGAACCGCCCAATCTGGCCGCAGGGATTAACTGCTCCGGAAAAAGGAAAACGCGTGCCAAAGGATTTGAACTGGGATTTGTTTATCGGGCCGGCAAAATGGCGCGAATACAATCCGGTTTATCATCCGTGGAACTGGCGTGGCTGGTGGGATTTTGGTACAGGGGCACTGGGCGATATGGGATGCCATATTCTCGATCCGGTGTTTAAGGCCTTGATGCTCGAATATCCAACTTCAGTAGAAGCGAGCTCAACTTCGTTTAACAACGATTCACCACCCAATGCCGAAATGGTGAGGTATGAATTTCCGCGACGCGATAATTTGCCAAAAGTTGGAATGCCTGCGGTCACTGTAAACTGGTACGATGGCGGTTTAATGCCTCCACGCCCCGATGAATTAAAGATTGGCGAACAAATGGGCGATGAAGGCGGAGGTTGTATTTTTTACGGAACAAAAGGCAAAATAATGTGCAGTACATACGGATTGAATCCAACATTACTTCCAACAAGTAAAATGGACAGCTTTGTTCAGCCTGAAAAATCCATTCGCAGGATTTCGAATGCACTGGAGGGAGGACACGAGCAAGACTGGATCCGTGCCTGCAAGGAAGACAAAAATGCGCGGCTGGAAGCTTCCTCAAATTTTAATTATTCAGCTCCTTTAAACGAAATGGTTTTACTTGGAGTTTTGGCGGTGCGCTTGCAAAGCCTTCAGCGTAAACTTCTTTGGGATAGCACGAATATGCGGTTTACCAATATTTCTCCTTCCGACAAATTAAAAATTATGACAAAGGACGAATTTGAGGTCAGAAATGGCGATCCTAAATTCAACAAAGAATATGCAACAATGCCGGCGCTGGAAATGGCTGACGAATGGATTCGCCATACTTACAGAAGCGGTTGGGAGCAGATTTAAAAAGAATAAAGATGAAAATCTAATGCTAAAACCGGAATTAGTTCGATCAACCTAAAATAAGAACCGGAAAAACCGGATTTTCCGGTAAACATTAACTGATATAAACCATGACTGAATCAAACGTAAAACTTTCGCTTGGAGAAAAAATTGGCTATAGCCTCGGCGACCTTTCAGCCAATCTCGTATTTCAAACCCTGATAACCTATCTCGCGTTTTTTTACACCGATATTTACGGCTTAAAAAATAATGATGCATCAATCATCATGTTATCCGTGGGTTTGGTGGCTGCATTTCTGTTCAATCCAATTATTGGTGCAATGGCCGATCGTACAAATTCGCGATGGGGAAAATTCAGGCCGTGGGTTTTATATACCGCTGTTCCGTTAGGTGTTGTTGCTTTGCTGGCTTTTTCCACACCCGATTTTTCATACAAGGGAAAAGTAATATATGCTGCTGCAACGTATTCGCTTCTTTTATTACTTTATGCTTCTAACAACCTGCCTTATGCGGCATTAAGCGGAGTGCTCACCGGCGATATGGCGGAAAGAAACAGTATTTCTTCCATCCGATTTGTAGCTGTTATGGTTGCGCAGTTTTTTGTACAGGTGTTTATGTTGCCGATAATTGAATATGCAGGCCACGGCAATAAGGCCGTCGGTATTGAAAAAGTAATGACCTGGCTGGCAATAGTCGGTACTGCCATGTTGCTGATTACCTTTTTTTCTACACGCGAAAGAGTGATTCCAAAACCCGAACAAAAATCTACGTTAAAAGAAGATTTGTCGGACCTGGCTAAAAACAAGCCATGGATTATTATGCTGATTTCAACTATTTTGGTTTTTATTACGCTTGCAATGAAAGGCGGTTCTTACGTATTCTACTTTAATAATTATGTCGATGCAGCAGCTTTAACAAGCTTCATAAGTCCGATTACCGATGCGCTATCTTCCGTTGGAATAAATTTCTTTGGTTCCGATCCGGTTTCAGCAGGATTTGGATTATTTAATGCAGGCGGCATTATTTTTATGATTGTTGGGATTTCGCTCTCAAAAAAACTGGCCGATAAATATGGGAAAAGAGATGTGTTTTCGTCAGCGTTATTTGTCTCCACTTTATTTATTCTCTTTTTTGTTTTCTTCAAGCCGCAAAATGTAAAACTGATGTTTGGTTCACAGATTCTTCATGGATTCTTCTACGGCATTACAATCCCTATTCTTTGGGCAATGATTGCTGATGTAGCCGATTTTTCGGAATGGAAAACCTATCGACGAGCTACTGCCATAATTTTCTCGGCAATGATGGTAGGCCTTAAAGCCGGTTTGTCGATTGGCGGAGCGCTGTTAACCTGGATTTTAGGATTATACGGTTATGTGAATAAAGAAAGCGTTGCCGCAGGCCAGGAAATTATTCAACCTGAATCTGTCGCACATGGGGCTAAAATGCTCATCAGTGTGTATGCATCCATACCATTCTTCCTGGTTGTTGTTCTTTTAATGTTTTATGAGATTAACAAAAAGAAGGAGGTTCAGATAGAACTGGAGCTTAGCCAAAGAAGAAAAATCACGATATAATTCCCTGGAATAAAATGTAAAATCAATCGAAATGAAAAAAGCGAGATATTTAGTTGAACATCTATACACTGCCGACCCGGCGGCTCATGTTTTTAACGGGAAAATTTACATTTATCCTTCGCACGATATTGAATCGGGAATTCCTGAAAATGATTTAGGTGACCATTTTGATATGCGCGATTATCATGTGTTTTCAATGGATTCAGTCGAAGGAGAGGTCAACGACCATGGCGTTGCACTCGACATAAAAGATGTTCCGTGGGCAGGCCGGCAGATGTGGGATACCGATGCAGCGTATAAAAACGGAAAGTATTACCTGTATTTTCCGGCGAAAGATAAAACCGATATTTTCAGAATTGGCGTGGCTGTAAGCGAAAAACCCGAAGGGCCGTTTATTCCTGAAACTCACCCTATAACCGGAAGTTTCAGCATCGATCCATGTGTATTTGAAGACAACGACGGACAGCATTACATGTATTTTGGTGGTTTATGGGGTGGTCAACTGCAACGCTACCGGAACAATAAAGCACAGGAATGTGGCGCCGAACCTGCAGATGAGGAACCTGCACTTTGTGCGCGTGTGGCAAAAATGGCTGATGATATGCTTGGTTTTGCCGAAGAACCAAAAGATGTCGTAATTCTTGACGAAAATGGAAAGCCGTTAACTGCCGGCGATCACGAACGTCGTTTCTTTGAAGCTTCGTGGATGCACAAATACAACGGGAAATATTACTTTTCCTATTCCACAGGAAACACCCATTTGCTGTGTTATGCAATTGGCGACAATCCTTACGGGCCGTTTACCTGCCAGGGCGTAATTTTAAAGCCGGTAGTTGGCTGGACAACCCATCATTCCATTGTTGAATTTAAAGGAAAATGGTATCTCTTTCACCACGACAGTGTTCCTTCCGGCGGAAAAACCTGGTTGAGAAGTATGAAAGTTATTGAACTGGAATACAACGATGACGGAACAATAAAAACGATTGATCCATACGAATAATAATAAATCCCGGTTAATTCCGAAATTTTTTTTCTACCTATTTTCAGCGATTCAGAACTACCCGGCTTACCTGGTACAATTTCCCGTTTTTAAGCATCCTGCAAATATAAATACCATTTGGAACCTTTGAGCCCGTTTCGTTTGTTCCGTCCCATGTAACGGTGTGCATACCTTCAAACTGAATATTCTTTACCAACTGTTTTACAGGTTGTCCAAACATATTGAAAACTGCGAGATTTATTTCCGTTTCCATCGATAAATTATACCTGATTTTGGTTGTTGAATAAAATGGATTTGGATAAACATTCAGTTTTTCATCATTAGTGCTATCGACTTTCTCTCCTGATTTATTAATGTAAAATGCACGTAATTCGACGGAGTCAGCAGATTCGATTCTGACATTTGCCGGAGCTATCTTAATTTTGGGATATTCATCATCCTCTGCTTCATGATCGGCGGCGCCCGGGATTTTGATTTTTATTTTATACCCGGCGTTTTTGTATTTTGCAACCAAAAAGCCTTCTCCCGGATGCATAGCAGTGAATACTCCATAGCGGTCGAATTTTCCGAGGTAACCTGGTTCAACTTTCCACTTAACGGAAACTTCGGTCTGTTTACTTTCCGAATTTTCAAGATAGCCGGCTTTGGTTGGAAGCTGGTAATTTTCGTTCGGATTTACGGTAATTTCATCAATTTCCAGAATTAATTTTGGAAACTCACTGCCATTTGCTGTAGCTGATACAGTTAATACAACACAGAGGCAGATTAATTTTAAAGGGAGTAAAAATTTTTTCATACGCATTGGTTTTATGCAAATCGCTGGGTTTGTAAACTTCAAATACATTAAACTATTTTTCCCTGAAACAGTTTTCAGGTTTAGCTTTTTCTGTTAAATAATCGAATTTTTTCAAGCGTCGTCTACTATAATATTCCGAAAATGGCAAAAAGGTAACTCATTTAATTCAAGAGAATTAAAAACTATGTGTTTGAATAGCCGGAAATCGAATGACAGAAATACTGTTTTTTTGATATAAATGCATTCGTTTACTTCTCATCCATCGCTATTCTGAAACCAATGGAAATTCCCCAAAGCGAAGGTGCATGTGTCATCCGGTAAAACGATTGTGCTTTTTCGGCTGAGAAATACCAGCTTCCGCCACTGATAACTTTTAGTTCGCCATTTTCCGGTCCTTTTGGATTGATTTGCTCTTCAGAAGAATATGGTGCATACCAATCGGAAACCCATTCAAAAACATTTCCATGCATATCGTAAAGTCCCCATTTGTTTGGAGCATAGCTTCCAACCGGTCGCGGGTGTTCAGGTTTCATGGCGAATTTTGAGAAATCAGTAATAATTTCAGCATTGAAACATGCAATAGAATCGCTCAAAGTATTGCCGAAAGAAAATCTTGTATCAGTTCCGGCTCTGCATGCATATTCCCATTCAGCTTCGGTGGGAAGTCGAAAATGCTTTCCCGGAGAGCGTTCATTCAATTTTCTGAGAAACTCCTGAACATCGTAATACGAAATACTGACTTTTGGATATTTTGTATTAATTCCCCAAAAAGGCGATGGCTTTTCAGGATGAATTTCTGCTTTTCCCATAACTTTTTCCCATTGCGCCTGGGTTATTTCGATTGTTGCCATCCAAAATCCACGGGTGATTTCTACGGAATGAATTAAATCGGCATTTTCACTTCTATTCATTGATTCAGAATTACCCATTAGAAATTTTCCCGGTGGGATATAAACAAAATCAGTTTTTGTAACCGGTTCAGTCCAATGTGAAAATGGTACACGCTTGTTTACTGAACAAGCAGTAATAAGGATTAGCAATATCACAAACGATTTTTTCACGATATACAAATGTATTTACTGATTGCTGAAAATAAAAACAGAGCAATTGCCTGATACAAAAAAAGGCCGCACAAACAAAAGGTACGGCCTTGAAATTCGATATACCATAATTCTTCGCGTCCATGGAAAAATTTGGCAATCAATTTACAGTCAATTAAAAATATTTTTACCCTATTATTTAGCGTCCCGAGAAAGTTTGAGCGTGCAATTTAGAAAATATTGTTAATAACTCCAAAGAAAGAGAAGATTTTTAATCGGATTAAAAAACTGAACGTTAGGGTATTAGAATGACCTTGTATCCTGGATGCCCTATTTTGTGCGGTTTGCTTGAAAGCGGAATTTATTCCGGAAGAATTTCTGTAAACAATTCAGTATAACTTAAAAGTAAATTTTTAGTTACACATTAAATCAGTATTTCAGAATTATGGTTTTTCCTGTTTTTGCAGATTCCCTTGCTGCATCCAAAATACGGACGACTTCCATATTATTTTTCAGTGAATACAGACCGTATTCAGGAACAGTGATTTTTTTATGAACAACATCTGCAAAATAGGCAAACGGGTCTTCGTATACTTCCACATTGTTTGTGGTAACTCTTTTCCTGACTCTTCAGCTTTCATACCTTTTCCCCTTATTCTTATATCATTTCTGTTGTCAGCAAAAATATAGCCTTTATCGCCATAAATTTCCATGTCTTTTCGTCCAAAAGGCCAGTTCCATGATGCCTGGATAATACACTCCGATTCAGGATAGGAAACGATAATGGTGGCATCATCATCCACATTCGGATAAATTTCAGGTTTAAATTGCCGTGTAACCGCAGTTACCGAAAGCGCTTTTTCACCGTTGGTTAAAGTGGTCATCAGGTTGGCGCCGTAACAGCCAAAATCGACAATGGCTCCTCCGCCGTTTAAAACAGGATCCGTCAGCCAATCGAGGAAAACCTTTTCGCAACCGATTTCTTTTGGCCCTTCGTGACCATCGTGAATAACTACTTTTCTTAATTTCCCGACAAAATTTTCGTCTTTTACCATTTTCATCGATTTTGCGGTTGTTGGATACCACGATGTTTCATAGTCAGTTAATAGAAAAATGTGAAATTTCTGTGCTAATTCTGCCATTCGCTTTGCATGTTCCATATTCACTGCCAAAGGTTTTTCAACCATAACATGAATTCCGCGCGGTGCGCAGGCTTCAACCACTGCCAGGTGATCGTAAATAGAACCAAAAGCAACAACAGCTTCCGGTTTGGTTTTGTCGAGCATTTCTTCGAGGTTGTGGTAAATCAGCTCTTTTGAATAATGATATTTTTCCGCTAACTCCGATGTTCGCTCTGTATTTTTATCAAAAACACCAACGAGTTTGAAATCGCCTTTATCGGGACGGCCAAGAATAAACGAAATGTGCCCGTGTGTCATTCCGGCGACTGCCAGCCGGATTGGTTTTTCAGTTTGAGCCTTAATTGCAGTTATTGCAAATATGAATAGGATTACAAGAGTAATTAATTTAAACTGATGTGTTTTCATTGTATTAATTTGGTTTATAAATTCATTAAAATCTGAATCTTATAAATGTAGTATTTTTAAAATTCAAAACTGGTGGTTGAAATTCAAATCTTTTAACGGTGAAATTCCATTGAATTAGCGATTAAATGTTTAAATTCATAAGCTTAAAATTATCAATATTCCTAAAAATAAATCAAATGAGAAATTCGGCACTTTCAAGACGGAAATTTATCGGGACAACAGCAGCCGCTGCAGCGGGAGTTTCGCTTATCCCTGTTAATTATTCATTCGCAAGTAGTCCACAGCGTAAAAAACCCAATTCAAAAGTAAATGGAGTACAGTTGGGGTTAACCACCTATTCATATCGTACCATTCCGCACAATCTGGAAGAAGTTTTGGATTATGTGTTGCAAGCAAATATAAACGCCCTGGAAATGCGGCTTGTTCTTGAAGAAGGATTGGGAATACCACAGGGGCCGCCCCGGCCTCCGAGAGGTACAGAACTCACCGATGCACAAAGGGAAGAACGGGAGAAAATAATGAAAGATTTGCCTGAAAAACAAAAAGAGTGGCGTCTTTCTCTGCCCATGTCAAAATATGCGGATGTTCGGAAAATGTACAACGATGCAGGTGTGGATATTCACATTGCCAAATTTGCACCATCGAAATGGTCGGATGCTGAAATTGATTATGCATACAAGGCAGCCAACACTTTGGGGGCTTATGGTATTACCGATGAAGCAAGCCTGGAAGCCTGTAAACGTCTAGGTAAATTTGCTGAAAAGTACAACAGCCTGGCAATCTTTCACACACACGGACAGTTTAGCGAACCGGGTTTTGATATTGATACCATGCTGGGATTTTCAAAGGCAAACCGCCTGAATCTGGATGTGGGCCATTATTGGGGAACAACCGGTAAACACCCTAATGAAATGATTGAAAAATACCACGATGTGATTCCAATGATTCACATGAAGGATAAAACGGGGCCTAATGATCCAATGCCAAATACTTCGGTGCCATTTGGTGAAGGCAGCACGCCAATAGCCGATATATTGCTATTGTTAAAGAAAAAACAATGGCCTATTGATGTATTTCTGGAGTTGGAATACAGAATTCCTGAAGGCTCTGACCCAGTGAAAGAAGTGATAAAATGCATGGATTATATGAAAAATATTCTCGGGTAATTACCTGTTCTTGATAAATATAGGCGTGGAGTTATTATATCGTTACCTGATAAAGATGAATGATTAAATTGTCATTTTTTAATCTGCGATTCCGTTTGCGCAAATGATTTTATATTTTTGGTTTTCTTTTAAATTCAAAAATCGATTTCGTATGCTATGCCGACTTATCCTTTTTTTTACAACCGTTTTTATTTTGGGTTCCTGTTCTGAAAAGAAATCATCCAAATATGAGTATCCAATTACGCCTGTTCCTTTTACAAAGGTGAAGGTGAGTGACAATTTCTGGGCTAACCGTATAAAAACCAACCATGATGTTACAATACCAATTGCCATACAGAAGAGTGAAGAAACCGGACGTGTCGATAATTTTGCCATTGCCGGAGGGTTAAAGGAAGGAGAATTTTGTTCGCCTTATCCGTTTGACGATTCTGATATTTATAAAATAATTGAAGGAGCAGCCTATTCCCTTCAGATGTTTCCCGATAAGGAAATGGAACATGTTATCGATTCACTGATTTACCTGATTGGCGAAGCACAGGAAGATGATGGTTATCTGTATACCAACCGAACTATCATGGGCGAAAATGGTCATCCCTGGATTGGTAAGGAACGCTGGGTAAATGTAGATGATTTAAGCCACGAGTTGTATAATCTTGGGCATTTTTATGAAGCAGCGACAGCATATTACCAGGCTACCGGAAAACGAAAAATATTGGACATTGCCATAAAAAGTGCCGATTTAATTGACAAAACTTTTGGTTATGGAAAAATTGAAGACTGGCCGGGACACCAGGAAATTGAAATAGGGCTGGTAAAGCTTTACCGCGTTACGGGAGAAAAGCGTTACCTCGATTTAGCCAAATTTTTTCTCGATGTTCGTGGAACCGGAAACGTTCATGAAAAGAAAACCTACAATCAGTCGCATAAACCTGTTGTGGATCAAACCGAAGCTGTAGGACATTCAGTTCGTGCGGCATACATGTACAGCGGAATGGCTGATGTGGCTGCGTTAACCGGCGACCAGAAATACATTGATGCCATTACAAAAATCTGGGAAGATATCGCTTACAGGAAACTGTATATTACCGGAGGAATTGGAGCTGAAGGTGGCTCTGAAGGTTTTGGGGGACCCTATGAATTGCCCAATCGACGGGCGTATTGCGAAACCTGTGCAGCTATTGCCAATGTTTTCTGGAACTATCGGATGTTTTTAATGACAGGCGATTCAAAATATATCGATGTACTGGAAAGGTCGTTATACAATAATGTACTGTCAGGAGTATCATTGAGCGGAGATCATTTCTTTTACCCCAATCCGTTGGAGTCGGAAGGCCAGCATCAGCGAAGCGAATGGTTTGGATGTGCCTGTTGTCCGTCAAATTTATCGCGGTTTATTCCGTCGATGCCCAACTATATTTACGCTCAAACCGATGACCGGATATACATCAACCTTTTTGTACCAAGCACAACAACTTTCGAAACAAAAAAGGGCAATCTGGAACTAACTCAAAACAGTAAGATGCCATGGGATGGAAATATTTCGGCGACGCTGCAGCCTGAAAACCCGGTAAAATCAAAATTATACATTCGTATTCCGGGTTGGGCGACAGATAGTCCTGTTCCCGGCAATTTGTATTCTTTCCTGAATAAATCTTCAGCAAAACCTGTTTTTAAAGTGAATGGAGAAGAAATAAAACCTAAAATGGATGGTGGTTACGCTGTTATTACAAAAACCTGGCAAGTTGGTGATTTGGTTGAAATCGGTTTTCCTTTTGAAATTAGAAAAATTAAAGCCAATGAAAATATTGAGGACGATCGCGGAAAAATGGCTTTGCAATTGGGGCCAATTGTTTATTGTGCCGAATGGCCCGATTATGATGATCCGGATATCCTGAGCCTTATATTACCCGAAAATACGGAATTGTCTGCTTCGTACCATCCAGCAATGCTTGGAGGTATAGATGTAATTACAGGTGATGCTGAAGGAGCAAAAAGGGTAAATAATTCCGAAGAAATTAAAACTTATCCAAGAACATATACAGCCATACCCTATTATGCATGGGCCCACCGTGGTAAAGGTGAAATGGAAGTTTGGATTCCAACAAATAAAGAATCGACGCAAGTAAAACCTTTACCGACAATTGCATCTGAGAGTAAAGTTGAGTCCTCGTTGAAATCGCCTTTAATTAAAGGAATAAACGACCAGCACATACCAAAAAATTCAGCCGACAAATCTAATACCTTGTATCACTGGTGGCCAAAAACCGGTGAAACACAATGGATAATTTATCATTTTAAAGAACCGGCAAAAGTTTCGGAATCAGAAGTATACTGGCTAAAAGATATTCCTGATGGCGGTTGCGATTTACCTGAATCATGGAAAATCTATTATCAAACCAATGGAAAGTGGGCAGAAGTAAAAGCCACAATTCTATACCCGAATCAGGCTGACCAACTAAATAAAATTTCATTTGATCCGGTTACCACAACCGCATTAAAGCTTGAAGTAAAACTTTCAAAAGATTATTCTGCAGGTTTGCATGAGTGGATTGTTAATTAAGGCAAAAGGGAAAAGTTTAAAGATAAAAGCGAAAAACTTTGTGTCTTAGTGTCTTTGCGAGCATTTAAAGGTTGTATCTGCTTGCCGAAATTTTAGAATAATGTATCGAAAAATATTGCTTACTAATATCCTTGTTTTCTTGTCTTTTTTTGGATTTAGCCAGATTCAGAATGTTGAACTCTCCAATCGGGATGGCGTTTCTGTATCTAAAATCCAAACTCAGGATAAAATAAAAACTATTCCAAATACTCCATTAGTTTCTTTCATAATTGGTGATAAACTCTTTTTTTCTTCCAACAAAAACGATTACAAAAATCGAATTCAGATTGAAATAAAGAACGAAGAAATAAAAGCAGGTGGTTGGCGTGCTGATGTGGTTTTTACCAATATTTCAAACGATACAATCAAATTGCACAATGTAGTTCCGTTGGGTGAAAATCCTGAGCGGGTTTATATTACTGGGCTTGGCGATCATTATCTTTCGCGTACCCATCTTTTCCGGCCTGGTTATCAACCTGTAAATGTAATTGTACCGGATAATGCCTGGGAACTGGGTTATTCCGAACTCGATTTAGGCGAAACAAAAATTGCAGCTCTTTCCAGAAGAATAAGTTGGGAAAATGCATCCGGAAGAAGGTTTGAAACGTTCCTAAATCCGGGTGGAAGTGTGACATACAATATCTGGCTTGAAACATTTTCAGGTGACTGGCAGGAAGGCCTGCGGAAAATCTTTCAGGA
The DNA here is from genome assembly GCA_963821855.1 of uncultured Prolixibacteraceae bacterium. Taxonomy (GTDB): domain Bacteria; phylum Bacteroidota; class Bacteroidia; order Bacteroidales; family Prolixibacteraceae; genus Draconibacterium. The sequence continues at coordinate 328,293 of CAWGFJ010000006.1, forward strand.
GAAAATGCTCTACGATGTGGAGCATTTCGATAATTCGCTTTTTGAACGCGACGATTTAAAATGGGTTCGGCACACCTATCTCTGTCAGTTGATGATGGGCTGGGATCATAACATTTATGATATCGAAAAAAGCAGATACACATTTGGAGATTTTGTTGAATTCAACAATAAGGTTTTAGGTGGTGCAGAAATTTACGGGCTTTGGCCAACGTGGCCTGCTCTTGGGATGGACCAGCGAAATCAATGGGACATGTATCGAAGTATGCCCGGCGGAATGGACGCGGTTAAAAGTATGACAGATTTGTGTCACCGAAACAATTCGCATTTTTATATTGCCTTTAAACCCTGGGATACTGCTACCCGAAACGAAGATCCCTACGAAGCTTTGGCTCAATCCATTTATGAAACCGGCGCCGATGGAGTTGTATTGGACTGTTCCGGTGCTTCTACCGAACAACTTCAAAAAGCCGGCGATAATGGCGGTAACGGCATTGTAATGTACAGCGAAGGTATGGCTGTGCCAAAAGATATGCAGGGAATTGTAAGTGGCCGTGTTCATAACGCGCTTTATTATTGTCCGATGCTGAACCTCAACAAACTGATTAAACCTGAATTTGCCATTTTCAGAGTTGTGGAGGTTGGAAAGGAACTAATAAAACGTGAATATTCACTTTCGCTGTTTAACGGTTATGGAACCGAAAACAACCACTTTTCGCCGGGCCGTCCCTACTGGCTGGAAGAACAATGGAAATACCTGGCAAAAATCCTGATGATTCAGCGGGAAAGCGCCGATAATTTTACACAACAAAACTGGATGCCGCTTATCGAAACCAAAGCCGACCATATTTTCGTTAATAAATGGCCTTCGGAAAATAAAACAGTTTACACTATTTTCAGAAAAATACCTTGGAACGAACAATGAAGGTTCGATTGGAGCACTTGCTGAGTTTTCAAAATTGCTGAATGTTTCTTTTAATCTTCCGGCCGATGAACTGTCTTTTTCGGCCAGTCGCGGCGACAGTATAAAAATTTATGCCGGAATGCCGGGTTACGAAGGAAAATGGAAAACATATTCCACTCGAAAACAAACCATTCGACTGATGAAGGAATTTGGCCGCGAAGAAGGAAAGTTTGTTGTTCAGCTTTTTGAAAAAGGCCAGTTGATGGATGAACAAATTATCTCTTTTGAGCCGGCGTCAGCAAGATTAAAAAGTGAAAGCACTTCAACAAAAGAATATTCCAAAGCGCCAAAGGGCATGGTTGAAATCCCTGCAGGGAGATTTAAAATGGAAGTGGAATATGGCGACTTCTTTATACCTTATCCCGAAGTTTTGCAAAAAGATGAAATTAAGATGCCTGCTTTTTATATGGACAAATTTCCGGTAACCAATGCCGAATTCAAAACATTTATCGATGATAGTGATTACCAACCATCCGACCCGGAACATTTTCTGGAACACTGGGAAAACGGTCATCCAAAACCCGGCGATGAAAACAAACCCGTGACTTTTGTGAGTTATGAAGATGCACAGGCTTACGCAAAATGGGCTGGCAAAAGGTTGCCCACCGAAGCCGAATGGCAATATGCGGCTCAAACCGAAAAACTATACGAATGGCCTTGGGGCGACAAAGCGCATATTACAACCGAAAAGGAAAAAATCACAGAAACGCTTACCGTGGAAAAACTTATGGGAATCGACTCGGCACTTTGTAATCCGGGAGATGGAATTCTGTCTCCGGTTGGAAGTCATCCAAAAGGTAAAAATCCAAACGGATTGCAGGATTTAGTTGGCTCCGTATGGCAACTCACCAACGATGTTTACGACGATTGCACCTATTCTTTTATTATGTTGAAAGGAGGGAGTTATTTCAAACCCGAAGACAGTTGGTGGTATGTTCAGGGCGGGCCGAAAAACCTGCGGTGGCGGCAAATGCTGCTTCGTATTTCACAGGGATTTGAGAGAAAAGCAACTGTCGGTTTTCGCTGTGTGGCTGATTCCAAAAAATTAAATTAATTGTTTTGGCAAATTAAATTTTGTCAAAATGTTTGGCAAATCATTTTTTGCTAACTATCTTTGTGTTGTTATAAAATTAAATATTATGGCAACAAAAGTTATCATTGGTCAGGCTGTGAGAGGTTCGGATTTCTTTCCTCGTCCAAAAATTATCAACAGTTTAATTTCGCATCTCGATAAAGGAGATCATATACTATTGGCGGCTCCCAGGAGAATCGGTAAAACATCAATCATGTTTTATCTAATGGATAATCCAAAACCAAATTATCTGATTAAATACCTGATTACACAATCAGTGAACAATGAAAATGAGTACTATAAACGAATCTATAAAAAGGTTATAGAAATTCTCAAAGGTTCTAAAAGTCTGTGGACACAAACCAAAAAGCTAATAAAATCAAAAAGAATAACATCTGTTACAATTGAAGGAGTTACTATCGACGAGGTTGAGGTTAGTTATTATGATGAATTATTGCTGCTCTTAAAAAGTCTCGATTTAGAATCTCAGAAATTGATTATCATGATTGATGAGTTTTCCGAAACTTTAGAGAACATAATAAAAGATGAGGGTGAGGAAAAAGCGATTCAATTTTTGGAAAGTAACCGGGATTTCAGGCACATTCCTGAATTACACAAAAAAGTACAGTTCATTTATACAGGTTCAATCGGACTTGAAAATATCGTAGGAAGGCTAAATAAAATAAATACAATCAACGATTTGTATCCCTACGAAGTACTTCCTTTTTCAGATACTGAAACAAAGGATTTGATTGACAGACTGATTGACGGTTCTGATTTAATTATCGACGATACTCAAAAAGAAAATATCATCAAAGAGATTAAATGGGAAATTCCATATTTTATCCAAATTATCGTTGATGAAATTGACAAAATAGACTGGCCGACAGATGATAACAATCAACGTATTGTAACCCATGATATAATAAAACAAGCTATTAAAAATTCGTTGGAAAACCGGACTTACTTTGAACATTGGTTAAGCAGGTTGCGGATTGCATTCAAAGGCAACGAATATAAATTTGTTTTAGAGGTGTTGAATACAATTTCAGTAGTTCACCAAATTCATAGGAATGATATTACCAATCTTTCAGTCAAATATGAAATTCAGGAAGTTTATAAAGATATCTTGAATTCACTAATACACGATGGATATATAAATAACCTGAAAAACAAAAGTGAATACCGGTTTAATTCGCCACTTTTAAAAATGTGGTGGTTTGAGAAAGTTGTAAATTAATAAAATCAAAATCAATGGAAGTTTCAACCATTTATAATCCACACGAACAAAGCGAGCAGGAATTACTCGATAGTTTCGTAATTCGTGAAAAGGAGTTTAAATCTATTTTTCAGGATATTCAAAAAAATAAAATGCAAACACCAACTCAGCATTATATTATATACGGCATTAGGGGAAACGGAAAAACCAGTTTGTTATTAAAATTATTTTATGAGGTTAAAAGAGATAATCATTTAAATAAATGGTTAATCCCGATTATTTTTAAAGAAGAACAGTATAATTTACGAACACTGTTCAAACTATGGGAAAACATAGCTCAACATTTAGAAGAAGATTACGATGAATTTTCCGGGTTATTGGAAAAAATGGAGATATACGAAGAAGCTGATAATTATGAAGAAAAATGTTTTGAAGTATTACAATCCTCTCTGGAAACCAAAGGGAAAAAAATCATTCTGTTTTTTGATAATTTTGGTGTTTTCTTAAATAAACTAAAAGACAGGGAACATCAAAGGTTAAGAGAGGTTCTGATTACCTGCTCGGATTTAAGAATTGTCGGAGCTTCGACATTTGTTGATGAAACAACTTATGATTATGGCAAACCTTTTTTCGATTTTTTTAAACCGGTTTATTTAAAAGGCCTGAATAAGGAAGATACGATTAAGTTGCTTTTAAAACTAAATGAAAAAGCAACTTCGGGCGATGTTAAGGAAATAATTGAAAACAATCATGGAAGGATTGAGGCATTAAGAAGATTAACAAGCGGAATTCCAAGGACCATTGTTTTGTTGTACCAGATTTTTGTTGATAGCGCCAACGGAAATTCATTTAAAGACCTGGAAGCGCTTTTAGATAAAGTTACGCCGTTGTACAAATCCCGGATGGATGATTTACCTCCACAACAGCAGGAAATTGCAGATATTATTGCCAAAAACTGGGATGCCATTACCGTAAAGGAAATTGTAAAAAAGGCAAAAATGCCTAGTAATGCGATATCTGCACAGTTAAAACAATTGGTAAAAAACAGGATTATTGACAAAAAAGTTACTTCCACAAAGAATAATATGTACCAGGTTACAGAGCGTTTTTTTAATATTTGGTACCTGATGCGTTACAGCAGAAAAAAGGATAAATGTAAAGTACGCTGGCTGGTGAATTTCCTTGAAATTTGGTGTGATAAAAAGGAACTAGTAATCAGGGCAAAAAGTCATATTGAAGGTTTAAAAAAAGGTAAATTGTACGATAAATATGCTTATCATTTAAGCGAAGCTTATGCACAAATGGTAAACTCATCTAAAATGCAACATGAAATTATTACATCCACTCGTGAATATTTAAAATCAATTAAGAGTGATTATTTAAATGAATTATCTGATTCTGACATTGAACTTAATGAAGAAGCAGGAGAATATTTTAACGACAATAAACCTGAACTTGCATTGGCGAAGCTTTTGAAAATTGAAAGAAAAAATGAAACACAACTTATTCTAACAGGATTTATTTATCAGGAATTTATTAAAGATTTAAAAAAAGCGGAAGAATTTTATCTTATGGCTGTTCAAAAGGGAAATACACGAGCAATGGTTAATTTAGGTGTATTGTATGATTATAAATACAAAGATTTCGATAAAGCAGAAAAGTATTTTCTAATGGCCGCAAGCAAGAATAATTTTGACGCAATGAACGATTTAGCTTGGATGTATTTTAAATTAAATGATAATAATAATAAAATGGAAGCCTTGAATTACGCACAACAGGCTTTTAAAGAAGGAGAAAGCATTTATTCTTCACACACTTATTCCTGTATTTTATTATGGCATAATGAAATTGAAAAAGCCATAGAAGTCTCAAAAGAGTTTATGGATAAAGAGGAAAGTTATTCTGAATTCCCGGAAGACATTGAATTATTCCTTTTACTTCTTCTGGCAAAAAGGCAATACCACTATGTTTTAAATCTTTTTAAAGAAAACAAATTTGATATTGTGGATAGATTTAAACCCATTTATTATGCTTTGATGTCATTAATGCAAAATGAATTTCCGGATGAAATCGTACGTATGGGAAGCGAGTTAGAAGAAACGGTTCAGGAAATTCTGGAACAAATAGAAAAACTTGGTATAGATTACGCATAAAGGCATTTTTGAAGAATGCGATCCTAACAAGGATGGCATCCTTCTCAAAACAAGGTTCTGAACAAAAAACTATCGCTGATTTTCACTGTGTGGCAAATGCTGATTAGATGACTTCTACTCGTTAATCCAATTCCGAAATCGCATAAACCAATCCAAATCCGTTATCCCTTACTTTTGGGTTGAACAACGTTCCACCTGATTCGGAAATAATGTTGTTTAGAATTTTGTCAGCTTCAGAATCGTTTTGATTGATTTTGGCCAGGCTCCACGCGGCAATTTTGCTTTCCGGATTTTTAGACACCCAGTCTGTGAGCAATTTTTTTGCTTCATTTTCCCTGCCTGAATTTTTTAGGAGGATTGCTGCCAGATAATCGCCTGAATTATGACGATCAGTATTCAAACTGGCATTGATTATTTTTTCCTGCAACTCATTCACTTTATCCTGATTTTTTCTTTTTTTCCAGTACAAGTATTCGAGATAGTCTTCAATGCGTTCATCAGTTACATACGGTTTTCCAACTCCAAGATTTTCGGGCCAGTTTCGCGCCATATTTATCATGGACAGCGCTTTTTTCAAACTATTTTTCTGCAGGTAAGATGCCGCATTTAACAAACACGCCTGACGGTAAACTGTGCGTCCGTAACTTGCTCCTTCATTGGGAAGTATTGTTGTATTGGTCAGAATATATAATGCCTGTTCGGGTTTATCGCTGATTAACAGGCTGACGGCATGCTGATAAGCAAGTACATAGTTGCCAGGGAATTTTGCTGAACCTTTTTCTGCCCATTCCAGTGATTTTTCAAACTCTTGATTTTCGCGGTAAAATTCAGCCAAAGCTTTGTAGCATCTCCACGAATCGGGTGAAAGTTCCATTGCTTTTAGTAAATCTGCTTCGCCGTTATAACCGGGTTTATTATTCAGCATTTCGTACCGCGTGAGGTAAAATCCAAAATAATCGGCCTGGGAACCACAGGCTTCAAAACTTTGTTCAGCAGCGTCATTCCTATCTTTGGATGCATAAATTAAACCTTGGTAATAATTGATTTTCCAATGATTTTCCTGCTCTGAAGCCCAACGCAAAACATCGGCGGTTTCACTTCGTGATGGATAAATCAAATAAGGTGAAGCCGACAACGCCTTCCCGATATAACTTTTATCGTTTAACAGATACGCCAGCCATAAATTAATAATCGGGGTTGAATTGGTTGCTTTCAGTAGCTTAACAGCTTTTTCATTCAATCCGAGTTTGTAATACGAAATGGCTTGTTCCAGACAAATCTCATCAGGCATTTCATAATTCAGAACGACCTGAAAGTCATCGTTTTTTTCGAATCGGGCAAAGGTATTTAGCGGGTCAATTTTTAATATTTCGTTTAGAACCTCCTGCCGTTCCTGTGACTTTCCTAATTTCTCAAAAGCCAGCGCTTTTAGTTTTAATGCGTTGATATTATACCGATCATAATCGAGCGAGTTATAAGCATATTTTAAACACTTCTGCATATCGCCATCTTTGAAATAAATGGATGCCAGCTCCATGTTGGCCACCGACTTGTAACTTACCGACCTAGCTGCGACGCTGAAGCCATCCAGTGCATCGTATTTTTTTCCCAACTTTTTACTAATGAGGCCGAAAATATAATTGGCTTCCGGATTGTAGGTGTCAATCGACAATGCTTTTAACGCGTATTCATTGGCTTTATCGTAATTCATACTTCGGTATTTCAAACCGGCGATATGAATTAAAGCATCTAAATTTGCAGGATTCTTTTGTAGTAACTTTTCAAACGATTCGCGGGCGTCAGTATACATTCGCTGTTTTTCCAGTTCAATGGCTTTGGTAACCATTCCCTGTTCCGAATTCCAGTCAAAATCTTCAGTTATCGTAACCGGTTTGGAGAGTTTTCGGTCTTCAAGTTCTTCCGAAGTATTAAAATCGAAAATATCACCTATAGTAACTTCGATATTTTCATCAGGCAATGCATCACCATATTCAACAGTGAATTCGCCCGGCTTTAAATGAATGTTTTTTCGAATGATTTCCTCATTATTACTTTTTACAATCATTTCGCCGAAAATTTCCTGAGTGGCGCAAAATCCGACTTTTACTTTTCCATCGGTATTTTCAACGTTCAAGGCTCCATATTCGTTTGCTTTTACCATTCCTCCAATTCCTTTAACCGGAAACCACTTTTCACTGAATTTTTGTTCGCTTCCCTCGTCGAAGAAAAGATGTTTAAACGGTGAAAATGTGCTGCCACTTGCTGCCTGGTTAAAAAGCATTCCGGTCTGAATTTCTGTGTATTGTGTGTTTCCCGGATCGGTTAAAAGATCTTCCCAGATTGCTCCTTGTCGCGAAAGTGCCCAAATCCAAATTTTCTGACCGGGCTTTTCATCATAATCCGATAAATGTCCCAATCCAAATTCTTTATCGTGAAAATAACATAGAAAATGATTGGCATATTCACCTAAAACATGGTACGATTTACTTCCTTCGAAATTATTGTTTTTATACAATGAAATATCGATGCCATCTTGATTTACCGGCCATGAACCTGCTTCTCCGCCATGCCCGATTTCGGTATGCCCGGGAAAGTAATACTGAAGGTCATCGGTTGCATTGACAGAGGCGGTCATCCAGTTATAAAGCGAGGTTTTTAGTTCGGATGGATTATACCAAATGGCATTGGTTTCGAAAAAGCTTGCATCTGCCGGAAGCCTGATTTCAACACGCCATTCGGTACGCGAGGTAATATCCGGAGCGCCCACGAATGCAGCTTACACTTCCGTCGTCATTTTTCCGGATTAAATAATTTACAGGTGAAGCAGTGGTTGGCTCGTGGCCAATGGAACCAAAATTAAATTCAATTCCTCCTGAAGTCCAGGCGCCGCGCATAGCGATATCCCTGAATTTTACCACTTTGTTAAAATAGATAAACTCTTCGCCTGTCGCTTTGTCGATGGCACCCAAAACCTTGCCACCCATTTGCGGTGCAACCAAAACTTTGATGTAGTCATTTTCAAGTGTAATAATTTTCCATTCCTGTCCGCGAGGCTCAACGGCAAAACCATCGAATCGGTAATAGGGATAAAACTTTGTGAAATTTGCTACCGGGTCGGGATCGGAGTACGGATAGGTTGTAAATTTCTCCATTGTTTCAGTGATGGTAGCAACCTGAGATTTGGCCGTTACAGCCAGAATTCCAAACGCGGCAAACAGGTATGCCAGACGAATCATCTTTATTCTTTTCATGCTGATTTGATAATGCAGGTTTAAAAAAGCAAAATTTACGGAATTAAATCGTCTTTCACTTTCTTAAACAGAAAAAATAAGCTGAGTTTTTTACCGGATCGAATTTTGATTTCCAAACCTTTCAATAAAAGATAAAATCGACTAAATTGCTTTGAATTTTTAAACTTGATTAAACGAAAACTTATGAGTAACCTGATTGAAAGTACGCCATCAGCATACGCATATCCGCTAATTATTAAACAACTTTTTGAAGCTCCTCTAGTCAATAATCCCGATCAGGAAATTGTTTACCGCGACCAGTTAACGATAACTTACCGTCAGTGGAAAGAACGGGTAAACCGGTTGGCTGGAGCATTAACTTCCATCGGAGTAAAAGCTGGTGACACGGTTGCAGTTATGGAATGGGATTCGCACCGCTACCTTGAAATGTATTATGCAATTCCGATGATGGGTGCTGTTTTGCATACGATAAATGTTCGTTTATCGCCGGAACAAATGGTATATACAATCGAACATGCCGAGGATGATGTGATTGTTTGTCATGCCGATTTTTTGCCATTGCTGGAAGCCATAAAAGGAAGAATTGCTGAAGGCCGAAAATTTATTTTGATCGATGAAACCGGTGATACAAAAAGCAAGCATATTCATTTTGAGGGTGAATATGAAGAATTGCTGGCAAAAGCGTCGCCTGAATTTGATTTTCCTGAATTCGATGAAAACACGCGCGCAACAACATTTTATACTACCGGAACTACTGGACTTCCGAAAGGGGTTTATTTCTCACACCGGCAGTTGGTTTTGCATACATTAATTTCGGTAACGGCTTTGGCTTCTCCGGCAATCCAAGGGAGAATGCACAGAGATTCGGTTTATATGCCCATTACGCCTATGTTTCATGTGCATGCCTGGGGAATTCCTTATATGGCAACATATATGGGCATCAAACAGGTTTACCCCGGAAAATATGTTCCGGCCATGTTATTGAATTTATTGATAAAACACAAAGTCACTTTTAGTCATTGCGTGCCAACAATTTTAAATATGTTGTTGAAAGCGCCGGAAGCAGCACAACTCGACCTTTCCAACTGGACGTGTATTATTGGCGGAGCTGCACTTCCAAAAGCAATTGCTTCAGAGGCTTTGAAAAGAGGCATTGATGTTTTTGGCGGTTATGGCTTATCGGAAACCTGTCCGGTGCTGGCGATTTCGCATCTTACCAAAGAAGAACTGGAATATCCGCTGGAAGATCAAGTGGATTTCAGGTGCCGAACGGGAAAACCAATTGGTTTGGTACAAATCAGGGTTGTGAATGATGAAGGCAAAGATGTTCCGCAGGATGATAAATCAGCTGGTGAAATTGTAGTTCGTACACCTTACCTTACACAGGGATATTTAAAAGATCATGTGCATTCTGAAAAGCTTTGGGCAAGTGGCTGGTTGCATACCAACGATGTGGCATGTGTCGATAAAAACGGAAGTATCCGGATTACCGATCGCACCAAAGATGTTATAAAAGTCGGTGGCGAATGGCTTAGTTCGCTCGAAATGGAAGACGTTATCGGAAAACATGAAGGTGTGGCTGAGGTGGCAGTAATTGGTATGCCGGATATCAACTGGGGCGAAATTCCGCTGGCTGTTGTAGTTGCAAGGGAAAATGCTGAGTTTGATGATAAAGAACTAACACAACTCATAAAAGGAAGCGTCGATTCCGGCGTTTTGCCGCGAGAGGCAATAACACTAAAAATCCAGCGTACCAATGTTCTTGATAAAACCAGCGTTGGTAAAATCAGCAAAGTAGCGCTTCGAAAGAAATTTATCGGAGAATAATTCTTAACTTACTCTGACTATAGGGAAAAGATGAAAAATTTTAAAAATTGAAATTCAGCTATTAAAATGGAAAACGCTGTAAATATTCGATATCGGCAAAAATTCAGGCTAATATTTTTGTTCGTATTTATTACTTCGGTTGTCACAACTTCATGCAAAGTTTCGCTGGTTGCAACTTATAACTACATGGTTGCCCAGCAAATTGATGTTACTTCGCGGGATATTGATAAGTTTTATTTAAACATGTTGGAAACCACAACCAATGAAAACGGTGAAAGGGCTTATTCAAAATTCGCAGAAAAATATATCGATATTGAAGTTGATTTAAAATATCTCCTTCAGAAAAATAAACGGCGGGAGAAAAACAAGGAATCGATTGAGATTAATGAGCGAATACTTGCCAAATGGCTGGAATATAAAGGAATTCATAAAGAAGAAAATAAGCTTTCGGACACCGATATTGAAGCCAACATGAAAAACATGGAAAACCTGATGAATACTTTTCGTGTAGTTGAAGAAATTAAAAAAGGAATCAAATAAACGAATATCATGGAATTTAATTTTAAGGAAACCTTTGGCAATATGCTTGGTGCAGCAGAAAAATCGGCTGCCGGCGAATGGAAACATTCAAAAGAAATTATTGGGCAGTTTCTGGAGATGAATAAAAGTCAGCTGGAATTAATCTCGAAACAATATTTAAAAGGCGAGATTGACAAAGATAAATTTGATTATCGAATGAAAGAGCTGAAAGAGAACTTTGAATTACAGGCGCTGGCTTTAAAGGTTAATGCCAAAGTAGCAGCACAAAACGCTATAAATGCGGCCATTGCAGTTTTTCAAAAAGCAGTTTTTACTGCTGTCGGTTTTTAGCGAATGTTAAAAACATGGTTTTTCAGGAATAAAAATTGCAAAAAGTTTCGTTCATTAATATTTCTTGCAAGAAGTGAGAATTTTCAGGTTTGTTGGCCGAAAAATACAATCAATTTAAGGTGAATGATAATCGTTAAAATCGATTTAAACTTTCCGGGATTTGATGAGTCTTAATGATGTTTCAATCTTATTTTCAAGTTTTTAAATCTAAAATCACTAATTAAAAAATCATGAAAGAAAACGTAAAAAAATCTCAGCTTACCCTCGCTCGTTTTATTCAGCTAACGTCGTTAGTTGCAGTTCTGTCCCTTCTTCTTCCCGCACTGGCAAATGCCCAGGGGGGTAAAGCAGACTTTTCCGGCACATGGGCATTTAATGAAGGAAAAAGCAATCTGGGTGACTCCGGTGGGAGAAGATTTGGCGGTGGCGATATGGTAGTAAAACAGGAATCGAACCAGTTAACTGTTGATAGAACCAGAACCAACCGCGATGGCGAAGAAATGAAAATTACCAGTAAATACACCCTCGACGGGAAAGAGAGCACAAATACTTTTGGAATGGGCGAAAGTAAATCGACTGCAAAATGGTCAGCCGACGGAAAATCGTTAACTGTAAATACGAAAATGTCATTTAATGGAAATGAAAGAACTTCCACTGAAGTGTGGACACTAACCGATTCTAAAACTCTTTCGATTGAATCAACCCGACAAGGCCGCGATGGTGGTGAAGTTAAAACCACGCTTGTATACGATAAAAAATAGTTGAATATCAATTTGCAAAATACAAAAGCCGGAAGTTAAGCTTTCGGCTTTTGATTTTCAATTCAAATTCCTGTATTCGTTAGGAGAAACACCAACACTTTTCTTAAACATTCTTGTAAAATGCTGCGGATATTTAAAGCCTAATTCGCAGGCTATTTTGTTAACGGTTTTGTCCGCATCGAATGTCTTGTTTTTGGCGATATCGATAATTTTATTTTGAATGTATTCTTTCGCCGGTTTCCCGGTTTCCTTCTTTATCAGATCCCCAAAATAGTTGGCCGACAAATGAAGCTCTTCAGCAAAATAAGCAACTGATGGCAAGCCATATTTCTGAGGTCTGTCCGATGAAAAATAGCCATTCAGTTTTTCTTCAAATTTTTCCAGAATCCGTTTATTTACATTGTCACGCGTAATAAACTGGCGATCGTAAAAACGTTCGCAGTAGCAATTTCAATCAGTAAAAATGGTAGGTATACCTGTAATCCTATAATTAATTTCAGATAAAATATCAGATATTTACTTTTTAATTGTGTTTTACAACAACTAAAACCATGCAATAATTGCTTTAGTATTAACAACTAAAAAGTTATAGAGAAAAGATGTTTGGATTTTACATTCCAATTTTGAACTGTTTTTGAAATTGATGAATAGTGCTTTTTAAGATTCATAGTTTTCGATTTATGCAAGAGGTAATTTCAACAACCATGAAACTGCCTCACGCAATTTCCTGGTGAATGAAGTAATAAAATTTAATCTTTTAAAAAATAGAAAAATGTTACAACTAAAATATCAAAATGGTGGCCGTAAATTATCTACCACTGGCCCGATAATTTTGCGGAAGAAATCCACTGCACGACTTCAATACAGAAAAATCATTCTTTTCGCACTGTTCACACTTTCTTCCGTGATTGCTTTTGCGCAGTCAGCGCAACTTACACCAGTTTCAAATATCGGATTGTATACAGCAACGGTTGAGGTACCCGCGAAGTATGTGGATGCATTTCCTGAAGGCAGAACACTAAGTGTGCAGTCCAATTATAAGGTTTCCGTTTTCCACACTGGCGGAATGAGCAAGCCACGGTTTATGGCCTTTAGCCCAGCCGGTGTCCTGCATGTATCCGATATGAATGCCGGAAAAGTCTGGGCTCTTCCGGATGCCGATAAAGACGGAGTTGCTGACACTATGATAACAGCAGCGTCCGGTTTCAGTGGAAACCATGATGTTACGTTTTATAAAGGAGCGATGTATGTATCGGAGACAACGCGAATATGGAAATGCACCGATGAAAATGGCGATGGTATTTATGAAACCAAAACAATTTTTATTAGCGACATAGGTAACAATCAAACAGGCGGGCACGTTACCCGGACCGTTGTATTCGATTCCATAAATCAGAAAGTGTATGTATCGGTAGGTTCATCCTGTAATGTTTGCCGGGAAGATAACAGAGCTATTATTGAACAGTATAATGACGATGGCACCGGCCGCAGAGTATTTGCAACAGGAATTAGAAATGCAGTGGGAATGACGCTGCATCCTGTTACCAACAGGCTTTGGGCAAATAATAATGGTAGTGATCTGCAGGGTAATGAAATACCACCGGAATGGATTGATATTGTTCGTGATGGAGGTTTCTACGGACATCCTTTCGCTTATGGCGATGGCGTATGGTTCGATTTTAATGCAAATTCCAGTTATAAGGAACTTTTGCCTGTCACCGCGGTTGATTCTGCCAGGGTAGCAACAATGGTGAAGCCTGCAGCCTTAATACGTGCACACTCTGCGCCAATGGCGATTGAATTTCTTAACTCTACCTTTGGCGCTGACTTGCAATATGGTTTTCTTACCGCATTGAGAGGCTCCTGGAACACCACAAGTCCAAACGATTTTAGAGGATACAAGGTAATCTATGGTCATTTATCTTCTGAGCAGGATACTACTGTTGACTATGTTGCCGATTTTTGTTCCGGCTTTCTGACGGATTCAATCAACCGTATCTATTGGGGCAGACCCGTAGGCATTGCTATTGATAATGAGGGAAAAGTTTATATAAGCTCCGACGAAAGCAGCAAGGTAATACTTGTACTTACGCCTGACAATCTATCAGGTCTTGGAGTTACAAAAAATGATGGAGAAATGGTCGGTGCCATATATCCCAACCCTTTGAAAAACCAATTTATTCTGCCATTGACTTTGCAGAAATCTTCAAGAATAACGGCAGAAATTTACGACATCACGGGTAAGAAAGTTAGAGTGGTCATGGATCAAACACTACCTCAGGGACATCATAACAGGCAGCTAAATGTTAATGGATTAACTCCGGGAAGCTATTTACTAAAAGTAACTTCAGACAGTAATACGTTCACCCAAAAAGTGATCGTGACAGAATAATCGGGATTAATTTTAGGTAAAATGTATTTGCCTGGTTAAAATCAGTAATAAAATGAATCATAAAGAGGAACAATTAATTAATAACGACTATGAAATTACCGATATTAATATTACTGTTGATCACTGGATATTTTTCAATTGAATCAAATTATTTGTTTGGACAAAATAGATACAAATCGAAATTAGACTTGTCCACACTGGAATTTATTGGCGAAGTGGATGAACGATACCAGTCGGTAAACATCGAAATGTGCGAAGTAGTGGGAGGCGAATTCTGGATTCCATATGATTTGCTGGATTCGGCAAAAGTACGGACAGGTGGTTTTTCAGCATTAAAAAGAACCATTCCGGCCATAAACCTCTATAATAAAAAACTTCGGACACTGGCTTCGGCTTTGGGGCCAATGTATGTCAGGGTAAGCGGGACATGGGCCAACTCCACTTATTTTCAGGATAATGATAAACCAAAACTAACCAAAGCTCCCGAGGGATATGAAAATGTTCTTACCAGGAATGAGTGGAAAGGAGTAATTGATTTTTGTAAAGCCACTGACTCTAAGCTGGTCACTTCTTTTGCCATCAGCAACGGAATCCGTGACGATGAAGGTAACTGGACTACTGCCCAAATCAGGCCTCTGGTTGAATACACTAAATCGATGGGTGGTGAAATTGCTGCTGCCGAAATGTTTAATGAACCATCGCATGCAAATCACGGCAGTGCTCCGAAAGGTTACGATGGGGCATGGTATGCCAGGGATTTCGCTGCGTTTAAAAAATATGTCGATGCTGCAGTTCCTGAAATGAAAATTTTGGGTCCGGGATCAACCGGAGAAGGGGGAATTATTCCCGGTCAGTCCTTATCTACTGATAGTATTTTTGCAGCACAACCAAAACCTGAGTTTGAAATTTTCTCCTATCACTTTTACGGATGGATGTCGAAGCGATGTATGGGAAACTTAACACCGGAAAATGCCTTAACAGAAGAATGGTTGAGCAAAACAGAACTGGGACTGAAATATTATAAAGATGCACGCGATAAATACCAACCCGGAGCGCCTGTTTGGTTAACCGAAACAGCCGAAGCAGCCTGTGGTGGAGACCCATGGGCAGCCACTTATGTCGATTGTTTCCGGTACCTTGAGCAGTTGGGGCGATTGGCAAAAAAAAACGTGCAGGTGGTAATGCACAATACGCTGTGTGCAAGTGAATATGCATTGTTGGAACAGGAATCTCTTGAACCACGTCCTAACTACTGGGCTGCGCTGCTTTGGAACAAGTTAATGGGGATTAAAGTATACGATGCAGGTACTTCAACCGATGGGGTGGATATATTTGTTCATAATCTTAAAGATTCAAAAGACGGATTTGCTGTTTTAATCGTTAATTCGAATGACGCTGAATCTTCCATTGAAATTCCTGCTGTTGCTGAACAGTATTTATTTACTGCGGATGGAAAAAATCTTCAAACAAAAACCGTAAAACTGAATAGCGAGATACTGAAATTGAAACCTAACGATACATTGCCAGAAATAGAAGGGAAAAAAGTGGATGCAGGAGCAATTCGAATACCTCCTTACAGCATTATGTTTCTTACATTTAAATAAAAAATGAAAGCAACCGGAAATCAGCATATTAAATGCGTATTTCCACGAAGAAACTTAATCCAAACATTTTGATTGATTAAATTGATTCTCTCATTTTTCAGCACTTTAAAATATCCTATTTATTTAAAAATCCTTTATAATCAAGTTGGCCGAATACATTGTCTTTGTAACTTGATCCAATAGGAAACTCTTTCGTTCCTATAAAAATACTTACCGGACTAAAACTTGTAATTCGATTTACCGAAACAATATACGACCGGTGAATTCTCAAAAATCCGTTTTCCGCAAGCACTTTTTCAACCGATGAGATAGTGCAACGGCTGGTAATGATCCTGTCACCCATAGTTATTGTAAGATTGTCGCCCATACTTTCGGCATAGATAATATCGGATAGCGGAATTTTATGAATAGTGTTTTTTTCGCGCAAATACAAAAATTCTTCGTTTGTACCTTTTTTGTGAAGAAAAACTTCATTATCGCGATAATATGAGGCGAAGAATTTTTCAATGGCCTGCATAAAACGGTTAAACGAAATGGGTTTTAGCAAATAGTCAAGTACATTCAAATCAAAACCTTCAAGCGCATATTCACGGTAAGCTGTTGTAAGAATAACCGAAGGCGGATATTTAAGTGATTTAACCAATTCTGTTCCTTTCATTTCGGGCATATGAATGTCTAGAAACATCAAATCAACCTTATGTTTGTTCAGAAAATCGAAAGCTTCGATGGCATCGCCAGCAGTGCCTGCAATTTCAATGGAGTTAAGTTTACTCAGATGCGATTTCAACACCTCAATAGCCAGAGGTTCATCGTCTACAATTAAGCATTGTATTTTTGTTTCCATAACTTACTTCTTCCATAATATCTTCAAATCGATACTGAAAATCTTATCCTCTGAACGAATTTTCAGCTCATGTTTTCTAGGATAAATCAACTCAAGCCTTCGCTTCACATTATTTAAACCAATGCCTTCCTTATCGTTATCTGCTTTATTTTTCTCCAATGGAACAGAATTCAAAGCTTTTAAATGAAGATATTCAGATTCAATATTCAGTTCGATTTTAACCACAGGTTTTACGCGATCTTTACTGGCGCCGTGTTTAAAACAGTTCTCGATAAATGGCAATAAAATTAGCGGTGCAATCTCATGTCCGTTTGTTTCTCCAATTACATTGTAGGTCAAATCCAGTCGTTCGTTATATCGCATTTTCTCCAGTTCGATATAGCTTTCAACAATTTCAAGTTCTTTTGCCAAAGGAACAAACTCATCGTTGCTTTTATAAATCATATAATCCAGTAAGTCCGAAAGTTTAAGAACTATGTCAGGAGTTTTATCTGATTTTATCAGGGTAAGCGCATATAAATTATTCAGGGTATTAAACAGAAAATGCGGGTGTACCTGGGCTTTTAGAAAATTGAGTTCGGCTTTCATTTTTTCTTCTGCCAGTTTTTTATTTTTTAATTCGTCGAGGTACCATTTTTTGAAAATAAGTATGGCAGCTCCCATGGCGGGAATGGCATAATCAGAAATGGATTTGGTCAGAATTTTTGTAAAGTTGAAAAGCGATTGGTTGGAGAGATGGTAAAACTCAGGGAAAGGATTGAAGTAATAAAAGGAAGCATAAATCAGAAATCCATACAGGAAAAAATGAACCAGTATGAGTATTCCAAAACTTATAAACTTTTTTTTCTGGGTGGCCAGCGGGAGAATAAGATACATCAAAGAATACGTGCCAATCATTCTGGCCGGAAGCAACGAAAGATTCATGATAAACTCCTCGTAGTAACGGTCCATGAATCCGGCATAGGTGAGCCAATACATTATAAATACAACAACCCAAAACGCGATGTGCCACAAAAGGCGGTACCTGAAAAATACGGGTAGCTGATGTTTTGTCATTATCGTAATAATTTTTCTCAAACATAGCTCATGCATCGTAAACAACCAAACAGTTGCGATAAACACTTTATGAAACGGGATGTTTGGTGACTGAATCCTTCTTATTCATTATAAAATGAGATATAGTTTTATCCTGTTTATCACATGAATAATTCCCAAAAAACGTAAACATCCTGCTAAGAACGCTATTCGTCGCAGAACCTTGTCTTTTAAATTGCCAGGCCTTAAGTTTACAAAAGGAATTTAAAATACTTCATATGAAAACATCAGTTATCGGACTTTTTTTAATAATAATGAGTGTGCAATTTTCTTTTGCACAAAACACAACCACAGAACAGGAAATCATTCAGCTTTCGAAAGATAAATGGCAATGGATGGCTGACAAAGATGCGGACAAGCTGGCAAAGCTTTTTCATGAAAAGGCAATGTTTGTTCATATGGGAGGAGCCTGGGGGACAGAGCAGGAACTCAGTATTATTAAAAATGGAGGAATTTGGTATAAGAAAGCAGATATTCATGAGGTATCTGTGAAAATAATTGATAATACTGCCATCCTTTTAAACCGGATCGATTTACTGGCTGAAGTGGGAGGAAACGAGGTAACCAACCCATTTGAAGTTACAGAAGTATATATAAAGTTAGATGGCAGCTGGAAGTTAGGATCACTTTCCTTTACCCGCTTGATGACTCGTGGCGAACATTAAAAACCAGCATTATTAACAATTAACTAAAGCAACCACGATGAAAAACCAAAACCAAATATTCTGTGTAAAAGTTGCCGAATAGCTTGCGAAAAGATGAATCGAATAATAAAAATATCAGGCTGGGAACCCTGTAAAAATTCCTCATAATCTTAGGTTATTTAGAGCCATTCCCTGGTGAGGGAATGGTTTTTTTACCACTTGTAAATATCGAACAATGGAATAGCAGAGGATGAAAACAAAAAATTGATGTACGTGTTTAATTTTGTGTGTATTAATAATGATTCATTCAAATCAAAACCGGGGATTATATCCTGAAAACCAAGGAACTAAAATTCGAAATAATATGGCTGTTTTCAATTTAAAAATTAACAAAAAGGAATACAGGGTTGATGTGGATCCATCAACGCCAATGCTTTGGGTGTTAAGAGATCACTTAAAACTGATGGGAACCAAATATGGGTGCGGAGTTGCCCAGTGCGGCGCTTGTACAATTCACCTTAACGGCGAAGCTGTCCGTTCCTGCATCACCTTTGTCGATTCGGTGGGTGATAAGGAAATAACTACCATTGAAGGGCTTTCTGAAGATGGTGATCACCCGTTACAAAAAGCATGGCTCGAACACGATGTGGCGCAATGCGGTTATTGTCAGCCCGGACAAATTATGTCGGCTGCGGCTTTGCTTAATAAGTTTCCAAATCCTTCGGATGGGGAAATTGAGCTCGCGATGGTTGGAAATATTTGCCGCTGTGGTACTTATACAAGAATTAAAAATGCCATTAAAACTGCGGCCGGTTCAAGCTAAAATTGTAAACATAAAACGATTAAAAAATGACAACTGCGAAAATAACATACGGAAGACGTTCATTTATAAAAAACAGCCTTTTATCAGGAGGTGGATTAATGCTTGGTTTTAGCTGGCTGACCAGTTATAAAGCCGGTGCAGCCGGAAAGTTGGATTTGCCCGATGAATGGTTTGAAATTAACGCGTTTCTTAAAATCGGAGAAAACGGAACAGTAACTATTATGTCTCCAAATCCGGAATTTGGACAAGGCGTGATGACATCAATGCCGATGATAGTTGCCGAAGAATTAGACGTGGATTGGAAAAATGTTATCGTTGAACAGGCGCCTTTTAATGCGGATTTGTACCAACGTCAGTTTGCAGGTGGTAGCCAGTCGATTCGATCCGGTTGGCAGGGACTGCGGATGGCAGGAGCAACAGCGCGGCAAATGTTAAAGGAAGCTGCTGCAAAAGCCTGGAATGTGCCGGTTGCTGAAATTACAACCGAAGCCGGAGTACTGCATCATAAAAGCAGCGGGAAACAGGCAGGTTACGGCGAAATGGCTTCTGAGGCAGCAAAAGTAACCGTGCCAAAAGAGGTGCAATTGAAAGAACTTAATACCTTCAAAATCGTTGGCACTTCACGAAAAAATGTGGATGGGAAAAAGCTGATAACCGGAAAACCTTTGTTTGGCTTGGATGTGGATCGTGAAGGGATGTTGATTGCCATGGTAGCTGTTCCCCCGGCTTTTGGTATGAAATTAAAATCGTTTGATGCCACAGAAGTTAAATCCATGCCCGGTATTAAAAATGTTTTTTCCTTTAAAACCTATGAAGACGATTACGGGAGAAATTTCTTTGATACCAATGCATTTCCTGAATTGGTTGCCATTGTTGGCAATACGACATGGGAAGTGATGAATGCAAAACAGATGTTAAAGGTGGAATGGGAACCTTTTTCCGATACTTCTTTTAAAATGCAGGGATGGGGTGGAAATTCACAAACCATTAATGTTCCGGCAGGGCTGGAAAGCACATCCGATCATATATCAAAAATGAAAGAAGCCGCTTCAAAACCCGGAAGAGTTGCACGTCAGGATGGAAATCCGGAAGAAGCATTCAAAAATGCAGCAAAAGTTATCGAAAGTACTTATACCGCTCCTTTTCTTGCGCACATGATGATGGAGCCCATTAACTTTTTTGCCCATGTTACCGACGATGAAGTTGTGGTGGCCGGGCCAACACAGGCACCCGAATTTGTGGAAGGAACCATTTCAGCGAGACTGGGAATACCACGTGAAAAAATTGATGTGCAAATGACCCGGATGGGTGGTGGTTTCGGTCGACGTGCCTATAACCACTATGCAACTGAAGCAGCCGTTATCTCTCAAAAAGTGAAAGCTCCGGTAAAACTGGTTTACACCCGCGAGGATACTACCCGATATGGTGTTTTTCGTCCGGCCTATTACGTAACCTACCGTGCAGGATTGGATGAAAATAATAATCTCATCGCCTTTTATGTAAAAGCCGGAGGTGTTCCTGAAGGTGCTTTACATGCCAATCGTTTCCCTGCCGGTTCGGTAGAGAACTATCTTGCTGAAGGCTGGCAGGTGGAATCAAATATTACCGTTGGCGCTTTTCGTGCGCCAGGCTCCAACTTTATTGGCCCGGCGGAACAAATGTTTTTGGATGAAGTCGCTGAAGCTGCAGGCAAAGACCCCATACAATTTCGATTGGATCTCTTAAAACGCGCGAAAGAAAATCCCGTGGGTGAACGCAACGATTATGATGCCGACCGCTATGCAGGCGTGTTGGAACTTGTTCGCGATAAATCGGGTTGGGGAAAAGAGGGCTCAAACAAAAACCGTGGCGTAGCAGCTTATTTCTGTCATAATAGTTATGCAGCGCATGTGCTGGATGTGGTTATGGAAAATGGCCAACCCAAAGTTGGTAAGGTGGTTAGTGCCATAGATTGCGGAATTGTTGTCAATCCCGATGCAGCTTCAAACATGGTGGAAGGCGCGATTGTGGATGGAATTGGTTGCGCCATGTATGGTGAAATGACATTTAATAACGGCGAAGCTGAGCGGGATAACTTCGACAGTTACCGGATGATCCGCTACAACGAGGCGCCGGAATCCATCGATGTTCATTTTGTTCAGAATGAAATTGCTCCAACCGGATTGGGAGAACCACCGTTTCCTCCCGTTTTTGCAGCCTTGGGAAATGCCTTGTACAAAGCAACAGGCGAGCGCTATTATCATCAGCCATTTATAAAGAACAAGTTTGCTGAATAGACGAATGAGAAAATATGAATTATTTGCCAGCGTTTGAAAGAAGCTGTCATTTCGAGAGTTCACCTAATTTACTGATTAGGCATAATAAGAAAATGACATAGATGCTGAAACAAGTTCAGCATGACGTTCTAATAACGATTGGTGAGATAGTTAAGGACGTCACCCTGAACTCGTTTCAGGGTCTTGTTTGAAAATCTGTCATTGGTACGAGTATGCGAGGAGAAATCTCTTGTTAAAGATCTCTCACCACCAGCCGGCGGTTCGATATGACAAAAAATAAAATCTATCATACGCAACGAAGTGAGAAATCTGTTCAAGGTTTCCCGGAAATTAGTGTTTTAAAAAATCTATTGATTAATCTTCATTGATCATGAGAACTTATAATTCATCAATCCGATTTTATTATTTTCCCGGTTATTTCCCCCTGGTTTTCAAATCCAACTTTATAGATGTAAATACCGGAAGTTAAATCAGTTAATTTCATATTAAACCTGTTCTGTCCATGCTGAAGGTAATGTTTCTCAGAGCTTAGCATTAATCCTCCCTGCAGATTGTAGATTTGAATAATAACATTAGTCGGTTGCTTACTGGTAATGTCAAAGGTTACATTTTCTTTTGCAGGAACAGGGTAGATATGAATTTCAATATCGGATTCCCCCATGGAATAATAGGAAGCCGCAGTGTGTGGATTTTCGATTTTAGCAAGCTCATTATCCATCCAATCCCATCTTTGAGACAAAAAAGATTTGAGGTAATCCACTTCTTTCCGGTAGGTATTTCTTTGCTCGAATCCATTGGTTTCGCGCCATATAAAATTTCCCAATACCGGCCATTTTGCAAATTCCCTGACCTGAGATTCTGATAAAAGATTGGCTACAGAATCAATATAAGCCATAAGATTTTCAGTCTGAAATGGCCCTTCTCTCATTTCCTCCCATCGTGTTCTTACTTTCCAGGCAAACGCCGGATCATCGAAGAGCAAAGTCCAGAAGAATGGAGTATTTGAGGTTGATGAATGCGAAAACAGCCAGCCGGTAATCACGCCGTTATCAGGATATGATGAATTACCTGCTGACTGGTCAAAATCCCAGACCGGGCCGGCTTTCAATTTTTCCTCTTTATCCTTATGAAAATACGCGCTCCATCCGTAAGCATCGCTGTTCCGCATGGCTTCCTGAACGATTAGTTCATCCACGAACGAATCATCATCAATCCAGACATTATACCCGCTTACCTCATCGGTGTAGCTTCCCGATGACATAAGCCTTCTGAAATTGTTATCGTAATTTCTGATGTAATCGAGCTGTTCCGGGGCAATATCATCAATATCGGGATATTTGAGCTCTCGCGATTCTCCAAAATCGTTGGCAAAACCGGTTATTTCGAAAATATATCCGCCGGTGATATTAGGGAATGTGATTTCGTCGGGTTTCAAAGTGGCTATATCAAGGCGGCTTTTATCCCTTTTTATTTTCTCCATCAGGATATAAATTCCCTGGTAATTTCCATTGATTACCAACTCTACCAAACGGCACCGGCTCGCCCAGTGTCCCAATTGCTGCGACAGGTGCGATGCAAGTATGTTTCGTATAAAAGTATGGTCGAGGTAACTTGCCCGTAAAACCCAGTCGTTTTCTTCAGGCATTCCAAGCAGCGAAACATTCAGATTATCTCCCGTTTCATCCCTGGTTTCAAAACTGTATGGTTTCTTCGGAAAGCTTTGCGATGAGTTTCCGCGTAATTCTATTCCAATAAATCCGTTGTAGTGATTGCGTGGATCAGAGAGCTTGTTTATTTTTCCTTCGCCATTATAGATAATTCCAAGATTTGCTGTGATTTTAGGGCTGTCGGGAATGTTTTGATTGTTGGTTTGAATAACAAGTATGGGCAAATTCGAGGAAGTAAATGCATCGGCTGACGCGTTACCGGCATTGTTAACCCGGGCTGCCATTGTATTCTGGCAGTAAATATCAGAGCATGCAAAAAAAACGCTAAACAGAAAAACAAGCAGACGTATCATTTGTATTAGTTAGTAAATTTTGGGATGCAAAGTAGGGATAATATTATCAAAATTGAAAGAAGAAAGTTGGAAATAAGATATTGATTGAGATGTTGTATATTGTCGTTTGATTGTCATTTCTGTTTGTTTCAACTTAAAGTTTTGATTTCAAATCAGGTTTGTCAGGTTTACCTTAACAGATTAAAAGCTTAACAATGGCACAAATATTTATTACCGGCTCATCCGATGGTTTAGGTCTGTTGGCAGCAAAAAAACTCGTTGATATGGGACATGAGGTTGTACTTCATGCGCGCAACAAAGCTCGCGCGGAATATGCCCTGAGTAAAGTACCGAACGCCCAAGAAGTTTTAATTGCCGATCTTTCAAATATGGAAGAAACAAAAAAACTGGCCGGTGATGTGAATAAATTGGGGCAACTTCGATGCTATAATTCACAATGCCGGAGTATACCAGACGTCCGGCGAATTAATTTTTGCCGTTAATACGTTAGCGCCATACATTCTCACCTGTCTCATTCAAAAACCAAAGCGGCTCATTTACCTTAGTTCGGGGTTGCATAGAAGTGGAAATCCGAATCTAAACAATATGGATACGGGCCGGATCAGCTATTCCGATTCTAAATTTCATGACTTGCTTTTAGCCAAAGCAGTTGCACGAAAGTGGCCTGATGTATATTCAAATGCAGTTAACCCCGGTTGGGTTCCTACGAAAATGGGCGGCCGCGGCGCACCAGATAACCTGCAGCAAGGGTACGAAACACAGGTATGGCTGGCTGTGGGTGAAGATGCAAATAAAAGTGGCTGTTATTATTTTCACAAAAATGAATCGCGTTATCATACGGATGCGGACAGTGCAAAATTGCAGGACGAATTTCTGGAACGGTGCAAACATATTACAGGGATTGGTTTTCCTGCTTAGTATATTTCAATGCACAACTGCCCCGTTAAAAATGGACAGATTCCTCACTTCATTGGAATGACAAGCATTTGAGTGTGTTCGCTTTTGGGAGCCGGCGAATTGTACAATTCAAAAAATCGGCATATGTTAGATTTATTTTGTCTGCTATTGAATTAGTGCTTACTTTTGTCATTCAGTTTAATATAACGTAAATTGCTTTTAATTCAGTTATTTTTCTGAAAAACAAACGTAGACGGTAAGCAATAATAGTTTTTCATTGCTAATATACATTTACAATTTGTTGGGAACAGGGAGGCGAAACGGTATAATGCCGCTTAAAAACAATATAAGTTAGAAATTTCTAAACCATTCTGAATGAGAATTTTTATCACCGGAGGCGATGGGATGCTGGGAAGCAGTCTTATAAAAGAATTACTATCAAGGGGTAACGAAATTTGCACGCTGATTCAAAAGGGAAGAAAAGTAAGTACATTAAACAAGTTAAATATCACCAAAACCCAGGGCGATCTGCTTCATTACGAATCGCTGAAAAAAGCTTCGAAAGGGGCAGATGCAATTATTCATACTGCCGCCAATACAAGCGTGTGGCCGTCGAGAAATGCAATGGTTCAAAAGGTGAATGTGGAAGGGACTGCAAATATACTTCGCCTGGCTAAGGAATTAAATGTAAAAAAACTTATCCATGTGGGTACAGCTAATTCATTTGGTTATGGCATAAACGGTTATCCCGGGGATGAAACTTCGCCATATGAAGGATTTAAATTCAAGCTCGATTATATGGACAGCAAGCGCGAAGCTCATAATCTTGTGCTTAATGCGGTGAATGATGGCTTACCTGCAATTATAGTCAATCCAACATTTTTATTGGGAGCAAATGATTATACGCTGAATTTTGCCTCGTTTATTCTGGCTGTTTATAATAAAAGAGTGATTGGTTATCCAAAGGGAGGCCGGAACTATATAAATGTCAATGATGCAGTTCAGGCAATAGCCAATGCCTTGGACAAGGGACGAATCGGAGAAAGCTATTTACTTGGCAATGAAAATCTTTATTATAAAGATATGTTCCAAAAGATTGCTTCCGTAGTGGGAGTTGCCGCACCCAAAACGGCGGTTCCCAATTGGCTGCTGCTTACGTATGGCAGATATAATTCATTACTGGCACAAATTAACCGCAAAAAGCCGGTAATTTCTTATCAGCTTGCAAAAGTGGCATGCGATGTTCATTTTTATTCGGCTGAAAAAGCAATCACCGAACTGGATTTACCGCAGACACCGATTGAAACCGGGATTCAGGAATGCTATTCATGGCTAAAATCAAACGGATATTTAAAAATCTAAACTATTATAAACATGTTTAAAATTGATATGAGCTTTACCATGCAGGATCTTCGCATATTTATTCCTGTTGTAGGTTGTTTAACCGGGTTTATTATTTTTTACTTTACACAGTTTTCTGCTAAGGTTAAACAAAAATTCCTGAATAAATATGGCAACGATAAAGGGTATGTAAAATTCATCCTGTATACTCGGTATCTGGGGGTGGTTTCGATGGGTGTTCTCCCGGCAGCTGCCTATATTATTGCATTTCCTGAAACCACATTGTTACAGCTTGGGCTCGGGTTTTATAAAGAAACGCTGATAGCCACTATCATTTGGGGATTCGGAATTTCTGCGGTATTGGTACCTTTAATCAGTTTAAACGTAAGAAATCCCGAACACCTGGCAAACTATCCGCAAATGAGAATTCAAAAATGGACGCGCAAAATATTGTGGACAAATCTTCTGTCGTGGGCGCTGTATTTGCTCGGCTACGAATTTCTTTTCAGGGGAGTATTGTTTTTTCCGCTTTATCACGAAATTGGTTTATGGCCTGCAATAGCTGTGAATGTTGCCCTTTATACCGGGTCGCATGTTCCTTACGGACGTAAAATTACACTTCCTACCATTCCGTTGGCTATAGTTTTGTGCCTGTTAAGCGCTCAAACCGGGACTATATGGATTGCCTTTCTCGTTCATTTGGCAATTGCATGGACAAATACGTTGACAGGAATTAAGCAAAATCCCGATATGGCAATCGTAAAATAGTGATAGAGCAAATCGCATAAGTAAAATTCAAAAAAATAATTATGCCCAATAATTTTAATGGTAAAGTGGCCGTTATAACCGGTTCAAGTAAAGGCATTGGAAAAGCCACGGCTATTGAATTGGTAAAAAACGGTGCATCTGTAGTAATTAACGGTAGAAATAAAACCGATTTATCAGAAGCTGAGAATGAAATAAAAGCTCTTGGTGGCAAAGTGCATTCAGTTTGTTGCGATATTTCTGTCCCGGAGCAAGCGGCGAACCTGATAGATGAAACGTTAGAAAAATTTGGCCAATTGGATATCCTTATAAACAACGCGGGTGTGTCGATGCGTGGAAATTTTGGTGAACTGAATCCTGATGTTTATAAAGCGGTTTTTGAAACCAATGTTTTTGGCGTGGTCAATACTACTATTCCTGCTTTGGAGCATATAAAAAACACACATGGCAGTATTGTAATCATTTCGAGTATCGCGGGTATAAGAGGATTGCCGGGCGTTTCGGCGTACAGCGCATCAAAAATGGCATTGCGGTCTATAGTCGAATCCATTATCATCGAAGAAGCAAAATCGGATATTCATGTAGGATTAATTTATGTAGGTTTTACCGAAATTGAGCATGATAAGAAAACCATTGGCGCCGATGGAAATTTAATACCACTTAAAAAACGGACGGGTTTTAAAATTCAGTCAACCGAAACAGTAGCCAAGGCCATTCTGAAAAATATTGAAAAAAGAAAATTCAAAACAACACTGACCGGATTAGGAAAGTTAAACGAAATAATGCAGCGTTTAATGCCGGGTCTGGTTGCTAAAATTTTAATCCGATCGAATAAATCCATCGAAAAGAGAAGTCTGTAATAAGAATACCAGGCAACGATACCTACTTCTCGTTTGTACCTTAAATCTGCATGTTCGAACTGTAATATATTCTGAAAGAGCATCCTTCCCGCGAAGTAAATCCTACGGAAGACTCTGATTAGGATAAAAGTAAGGCTGAGCGGAGTCGAAGCCTCGCCAGTAATTGAAATTATACGTGCGATTGACCGTCAGGCTGAACGGAGTCGAAGCCTGCCTGAAATTGAAATTATACATACGGCAAACATAAATATCATACATCCCCGTTCCGATGCAATTTTCATCTCGTCAATTTCCAGACAAAACTCCCCTTCAAAAATTCCGGCGGAATTTCATGTCTATAGAAACTCGTATCCTGACAATTGATACGACTACCGATTGTAACGAAGTGAAACTCCGTGCTCGGGAGTCAAACCATTGCTGCTCATATTTTACTATAAACATTTAAATCCTCCGGATTTATAAGCAGATAACCCATTTCAAAGTTCCCGGTTTTGAAATAGATAATCGCACAACCTGCAACCCGCAACTTGCATCTTTAATAACTTTTGCTAAATTTAATACCCGAAAACACGGTGACACTCAGAAAGATTCGAAGCGAAGGATAAGCCACCCCAGGATTTCAGGAAGAAAAAAACATAGGATATATTCAATTTGAAAATGGAAGATGGTAAAACCTTACAATAAATGCAAATACATCATAGATAAGAAGGTTTTTCCGTGCATTCAGACTAAAGTGCCAATAATAGAGAATCAAAAACCAATAACCTAAAATATAATGTCATCAACGAACAAACTAAAAAAATCTTACACATTCTTTGTTAAAAAAGAGAATGATAAAAATCTTTTAAAATTGACGAATTAGTTCAATCTACAGGATGGTCGAAATCAACTTTAAAAACCTATTTTTCTAAAAAATGGGATAATTACTTAACAAAAAAAAGGATGCCTATTTTGTTTCTGGCGTTGCTAAATTGTCCGAAGAAGAATATTTAAGGCATATGTCACAAACTCAAAAAAACTATACAGATTTTACCAAACCTCGATTTGATATTGAAGTAGAAAAATTAATAATTAAAGCCAGAGAAAGTGCTCTATTAGCACTAAATATTTACAATAGACCTGCCACCTTATTTAAATCGGAAGGATATATAGTTATAATTATTATTTCATGGACTTCATTGCTTCATGCAATTTTTCAAAAACAAAATATAGACTATTATTACAAAGAAAAAGACGGTTCAAAAAAAATAATTGATGGAGATGAAAAAGCATGGGAACTTTCTGAATGTCTAAAGCAATATTATGGGGACAACGAAACACCTATTACTCTTAATCTTAAATTTTTAATAGGTTTAAGAAATAAAATTGAACACAGGTATGTGCCAACAATTGACATGCAGGTTGTTGGCGAGTGTCAAGCGGCACTTTTAAATTTTGATGATTTAATTACTACTGAATTCGGCGAATATTATGCACTAAAGGAATACCTATCTATTCCTTTACAAACATCTAATATCAATACAGAGAAACAAATTGAGATTCAAAAACAATTTCAAGGAAAACAATATGAGATTGTAAATAAATACATTCAGGATTTCAGAGATCAAGTAGACGAAGAAATCTACCAAGATCCAAAATATAGTTTTAGGGTTTTTCTTATTCCAAAATTAGGTAATCATAAAGCAACTTCTGATTTAGCATTGGAGTTTATTAAATATGATATAAATAGTCCAGAAGATATGGCTGCATATAAAAAACAAATAGCTCTTATTAAAGAAAAAAAGGTCCCAGTTGTTAATCCTGGCAAATTAAAACCTGGTATTGTAGCAAATGAAGTAGAGAGAAAAATTGGAAAAAAATTTAGTGCTTCCTATCATCATCCGATTGCTTATAAATATTATAAAATTAGAAATGAAGGCAATGATCCTAAGGGGTGTAACACTAAATATTGTCAATTTGATGACGCACATAAGGATTTTGTATACACACAAGAATGGATAGATTTTTTGGTAGAGAAATTAAAAGATGAAAAAGAATTTTTAAAAGTTTTCTCAAAAATATAAGTGATATGCAAACAGCTCAAACATGGCTAAAAGAAAATGGATATGAAGATGTTGCGCAAATAATTACGGAAATTTCACAAGAATGGAAAAAGAATGGGATTAAAACAAGGCGCAATTGGTGGGATTATTTGTGCGGTGATAAAAAGGGAAATCCGAAAAAAGTAGCAGGCAGAGAATTGCCAGTTTTGCGTGCAGCTCAAATTAGACAAGGAGTTCCAATTACAAAATCAGCAATTTGGAGAAAGGAAGATGAAACTCCACCTGAAATATGGAAAAATCACTAGATGGAATAAACAATCAAATGAATAAATATCGGCACATAATAAGTACATATTTCAGAGCGTTGTTGGTGCGATTTGTAACTGCGGATTCTAGTATCGCCGTTCCTGACCGTGAGGAAAGGAACACTCTCCGAAAGCTGCAAAATATACAAACCGGTACCTACAACCTTAAAAAAAAATTAACGAGCAGAAAAAAAATATATGAAAACAGAAAGCCATTCAATAAATGACGTTTTAGCAAAAAATGCCACTTCATTTTTTATTCCACCTTTCCAGAGAGCTTATGCTTGGGGAAGACCTGAAATCGAAAGATATTTTAGTGACATATCAAGAATTATTGAATCAGAATTGGATTCCAAACAACATGACAAATTAGAGCACTTTTTTGGAACAGTTGTAATTAAAGAAGAGAAAGCCGGATTTGCAAATAAATCGGTAATAGTCGATGGTCAGCAAAGACTTACAACAACACTAATTTTTTTAATCGCTTTGAGAGATTCAGAAACAGACCCAATAAAACAAGATTTTATAACTCAAAATTATTTGACGAATAATTCATCATCGTTTCAAGACAAGATAAAACTTAAGCAAGTAACGAAAGATTGGGATTCCTATAAAGCTATAGTAAATAAAAACCAACCTAGCCCAGGAGTTATTAATAACTCATATGAATTACTTAAAAAATTAATTAATGAAAAGAAAAGGCTGAATCCTGATGTAGGTTTTGAACATTATATTATTGCAATACAAAGAATGAATGTAGCAGTAATTTTTCTAGATGAAAGACCATTTAAGGGTGAAGACCCTCAAATAATATTTGAAACTCTTAATTCATTGGGCAAACCACTTACATTATCTGACCTTGTGAGAAATTTTGTGTTGCTAAATATGGAAAGTAAAAATCAATCAGATATTTATGAAAAAATATGGCATCCAAAAATTGAAGTAGTCCTCAACGACAATACATCCAAATTTTTCCGAGATTATTTGCAATATAAAACTCCTAGTTCTTTAAAAGTTGTAAGTGATAACAATACTAAGGAACTCTATCAACAGTTTAAGGAATTTGTAGAAACAAACTTTGACAACCATAATGCCTTTATAAATGACATTGTTCGTTTTGTAAAGTGTTATAAGTGGATTATTACTGAAATTAACAATGATACAATTTCGAGTAATAGTTACCAAGACAAAGAAATCAAAGAATTACTAAGAAATATCTTCCACGACATAAAAGCAGAAGCTTTTAAGCCATTTGTTTTAGGACTATTAGAGTATCATCAATACACCATAAACAATTTAAAGCTAAGCGACGAAATACTAATTTCGACTTTGAAAGCAATAAGAATTTATTTAATTAGACGAAGAGTATTAGGGTTAACTCAAGGGGAAAACAAGAACATTGTTTTAATAAGCAAAAAAATAGAAGGGCTAGCCAACGGAAGTATTTCAATGTTTGAGCTTTTAACAAATATGTTTTATAGGCTCAGATTGCCTAACAACACCGAGATGATGAATACGTTAGTATCTATGAATTTTTATGAAAGCTTAAAACAGTATTCAAAACTCATTTTAGGCAAGATTGAAGAGCATAACTCTAAAGTGTCGGTTGATTTTCGAAATCCAAAAATTACAATTGAACATATAATGCCTCAAAAATTGGATGACAGTTGGAAAGTAGAATTAGGAGATAATTTTGACGAAATTCAAAAAAATTATCTTCACAATATTGGTAATCTTATTCTCACAGAATTTAATAGCGAAATA
The DNA here is from genome assembly GCA_963821855.1 of uncultured Prolixibacteraceae bacterium. Classification (GTDB taxonomy): domain Bacteria; phylum Bacteroidota; class Bacteroidia; order Bacteroidales; family Prolixibacteraceae; genus Draconibacterium. The sequence continues at coordinate 360,079 of CAWGFJ010000006.1, forward strand.
GGAAACAAATCGTTTGAAATAAAGAAAAGGAAATTGAATACATCCTCACTTAATTATAGACTTAACGTTATCAATCGAAACACTTGGAATGAACAAAGTATAAAAGAGCATCAGTTAAATATGACGAATTGGTTCATTGAAACTTTCCCATTACCCGAACAATACAAAGAAGAAGCAAATTGGAATACTCAAACAATTGAAAATACGTCATTTTCTCCATTAGATACTGATGCAGGTAATATGGCAGAAGGGAACAAACCAGTCGAACTTCATATTTTTGATGATATTATAAAGGTTAATTCTTGGCAAGATGTGTTTATTAAGTTTTTAAAATACTTAAGAGATAAACCTGAATATGATTTCGAATTCATTTTAGATAATCAACTCGAAATGTTCAGACGTGACGAAACCATTTTAAAATGGGGCAATTTAAAGGAATTAATAGATTCTAACGTTGATTTGTCAAGTCGCTATAAAACTTTTGATGGGAAGGTTTGGGATAAGGTGAAAGAATTAAATGACGACTTGCTTTTTATCCATATTAATATTTCAGCATCTAATTGTATGACAAGAATTGCAAATGTTATGGAGAAATTATTCATGCTTGAAAATTCGGTAGAAATAAAATTAAAATAATAAAAGAAATAAATGAAAGAAAGGCATCACCCCAACTACCCCTCGTCTTCGCAGAGGGGTAAGCTGTCCGTCGTTTTTAACGACGAAAAACAATCATCCAAAAATCCAATATCTACCCAAACATTTACCCCCACCAACCCACTAATTTCCCAAACCCGTCAGCCTCGAAACATTCAGTAAACATATAACCATTAATCATTCGCTTAATAAAAATTGGAAAAAAATTAGCTAAAGTGATATTTGTCAGGCTTATGTGATTTTGATTTTTATATTTTCACTCCGTTGTCTGTGACATAAAGTTTATTAAGAACCAAATTCAACTTATCATGAACGAAAATCGAAATTACAATTGCAAAGATGTTAATATGCTGATGACATCTAAAACCATTTCCACAAGTTTCAGTGGAAACATTACCGACCTTTCGACAGTTCGTACTACCTGGACAGCAGAGTATGCCACCGGACTGGGTACACGAATCGACGATGTAATCCAAACCCACCTGGGTATCGATGCAAAAAAGGATATGCGCCTTGCAACCGACAGCCTCACAGAGATGCAGGCACAGGTCAGCCGGGATTTATCCTTATTCAAAACACAAATCGATGAAGATTTTAAATACGAAGCGGCCAGACGAAATGAAATATTGAATACCCTTGGTTTTAATGGCCACCTCAGAGGGGTTCAAAAAGGTAACCAGGAATCTTTAATCGAGTTGCTCTACCAGTTCAAAACCAATATGACCGAAGAGTTAATACTGGAAATAACCGCAAAGGGCACGAGCCCGGCGCTTATCGATAACATTACCGGGTATGCCGATACCTTTACACAGGCCAATATTACCCAGGAATCGCAAAAAAGTTCGAGCAAAGAAATTACACAGGAAGTTCTGGATGTGTTCAATGCGATTTACGATGAAATAATCGGAATCTGTAAGATTGCATCAGTTTATTACCAGTACGAGCCACTTAAAAAGGAACAGTTTACATTTTCAAAAGTACTTGCCAGGTTAGGATCAACACCAAAAGAACCTGCACAGGCATAAACAGGGACACGACTAAAAAACAGACAATATTTAAAGGCACCGGTAATCACCCGGTGCTTTTTTACTTAAGGACACCGTTGTGTAAACAGATTCAGTAGCGCATCCCACAGACTTAGAAGCCCATCCGACAGTCTTAGAAACCTATCCGGCAGAGATAGAAACCCATCCGGCAGAGATAGAAATTCCTCCGACAAGCTTAGAAACGTCTTCGCAGAGTTAGGCACTCATCCGGCAAACATAGAAATGAACTCGCACAGTTAGTAACACATCCGGCAGACATAGAAACGAATTCGCAGACTTTGAAGCTCCTCTGACAAAGATAGAAGCTCATCCGGCAAACATAAAAACGTTTTCGCAGCGATAGAAGCTTTTCCGGCAGACTTAGAAGCTCATCCGGCAAACATAGAAACGAATTGGACATAGATAGAAGCACATCTGGCAGATTTAGACTGATATCTGACCAACATAAAAGCAGGTTTGACAAAGAATGGAGCTCAGCAGGCACGGAAGAGAGCATGTCCGGTAGAATCCGGAGGTGACTTAACTGAAAAAGGATACAAGTTGGCAAAACAAGAATTCAGGGTAGCCGGGTTCGGATTTATGCAGGTCTGCAAAAAACGGTTGTCAAAAAAGAACTTTCAAATCCTGAACAGATTAAACCGATTCTCCTGAATATTAAAAACCAGCAGTTTTCCGCTGATTACTTCGCCGTAACCTGTAATTATTTTAATGATTTCGTTGGCCTGAAGTGTACCGGCTATACCTGGTAAAACTCCTATTAACCCTATTTCATTTTCCTTATAAATTCCGTCTTTGGGAACGTTTGGATATAAATCGGTAAATGTTGGTCCGTTCCGGTAATTAAAAACAGTTACCTGTCCTTCGTAATTTAATACAGAGGCAAAAGCCAAGCGGCATTTTCAGTTTTGCCGAAACCTGTCCCATTAGTGCTCTTGTTTTATAGTTATCGGTGCAGTCGGCTACAATATCATAATTCTTAAACACCTCTTCTGCATTTTCTTCATCCAGCCTCAAATCAAATGTCAGGATTTCGGTTTCAGGATAAAGCGCTTTGAGTTTCCGTGCCGCAAGTTCCACTTTTTTTTGTCCGACTTCGGCGGTAGTATACAAAACCTGTCGTTGCAGGTTGGAAACGCTAACAACATCATCATCCACAATCCCGATATTCCCGATTCCGGCAGCAGCCAGGTAAATCAGTAGCGGGCTTCCCAAACCTCCGGCCCCGATAACAAGAACTTTTGCGTTTTTCAGCTTCTCCTGGCCTTCGCGGCCAATTTCTGCCAACGAAAAATGTCGTGTAAATCGCGATAAATCGTCGTTACTCAGCTTTCTCATGATGATGATGTTCGTGTTCGTCGGTAACGCAATCGCAGTTTTGTCCCCATTCACTGGTTCCGTCGGCAAAAAACTCGTGTTTCCAGATGGGCACTTCATTTTTCACCTTGTCAATGATATAGCGATTCGCATCGTATGCTTCCTTTCTGTGTCCGGAACCGGTAATCACTACAACTGCACAACCGCTAATTCCAACCCTTCCCAAACGATGCACACATACTGCCTGGTTCAGATTGAATTTTGCTTTGGCTTCATTTAAAATCTCTTCAATCATTTTATTCGCCATAGGTTCGTAGGCTTCGTATTCAAGATGTGTAACCTCCCGGCCTTTGTTATTATCGCGAACTTCACCACTGAAGAGTACAACCGCTCCGCTGTTTGGATTTCGGAATCCGTTAAAAAGTTCTGCGTAATTGATGTCGGTATATTGGATGTGTTTCATAGTTCAATATTACCCTCCACTCGAAGGTGGAATCAGAAATAATGTATCTTCCGATTTTACAGTTTCACTAAGCCGTACAAAATCTTCATTCACCGCAATCCTGCAACTCGATAAAATTTCAGATGCTTCTGGATGCAGCACTTGTAACTCTTCAATTACCTTTGAATAGTTTGAATCGGGTTCAACAAGTACGGTTGTTTCACCTCCAAAATATTTCCGGAGACCGGCAAAACAAATTATTTTAATCGATTTCTTTTCCATTTTATCCTCCTATGTTTCGCATTGACAATTCACTTCCATGAAATTTAACCGGTTGTTTCAAATGCAGCAATTCTTTTAGTTTTTCAGCTAAAAGAAAATCGTTATGTATATATGGTGAAAGTTTTTCGCCATGCGAGTTGCTCAGGCATCCGTAAAAATATCCGTTGCTGTCCATTCGCAAACGGTTGCAATCGTGGCAAAATGGTGTCGATTCATTGGCAATAATCCCAAAAACACCACCTCCTGAAGTTTGCCAGTAATGAGCAGTTGATGCATATTCGCGCTGAATTTTTTCAATTCCGTACTTTTCCTGAATAATATTCAGTATTTCTTTTTCCGAAAAGAAAAGACCGTTTTCAGAATGATACAGATGTCCCATTTTCATTAATTCCAAAAAACGTATTTTAATTCCGAGTTGTGTGGCATAATCAAGCAACGGAATAATTTGAGAATGGTTTTTCCCGCGCATAATTACCGCATTTAATTTTACGTTCATTCCGGCATTTATCGCAGCCTCTATTCCATGGAAAACCCTTGAGGTATTTGAATGGCGGGCTATTGCATTAAATACTTCCGGGTCGATGGCATCAATCGAAATGTTGACCGATTTTAATCCTGCATCAAAAAGCCGGCCTGCCATTTCCTTCAGGTAATACGCATTGGTGGTAAGCCGGATGTCAGAAATTCCAATCTTTTGTATTTCACTTATTAACGGTATCAGATTCCGGTAAAGCATAGGTTCGCCTCCGGTGAGTCGGATACTTTTTATATTTGTTAAACGATGAACTGCCTGGATTAATCGTATAAACTCATCTAACTCAAGTTGATCTTTATCTGCCGGTGTTTTAATTTTTTTTTCAGAATTGTTAGCCAAATCATCGCTAACACAATATACACACGAAAAGTTGCAGCTATTTAACAAACTTATCCTCAGTTTTTCGAATCGCCTCCCAAGATTATCTTCAAGCTTTATCATGTTTCTTTAACCAATTATGTAATTCATTTGTTCAGCTATTTCAATCACAAATACACGGTTCGACCAATGACTTGCTGTAGTCGGCAGTGATCAGTTTTTACATACCTGAGTTCAGGTGAATATGATCCTTTAGATGTTTTCGCGGAGTTGGTCATATTCGTATACCATTATCAGTTAAACCATTAATTTCATGAACATTCACGAAATGTTTAATGTTATTGATTCAGACTAATTTGTCTGTAATGAGTTCGGAAATAGTTGATAATTTTTCCATTGGCAGATAAAGTATTGTTCTTATAAGATTTTTTTCAAACGACGAAACAAATAAACCATAACGAAAAAAACAATGGCGGTATTCAATTTAAAAGTAAACAAAAAGAAATATGAGGTTGATGTGGATCCTTCCACGCCAATGCTGTGGGTTTTAAGAGATCATCTTAATCTCGTTGGAACCAAATACGGTTGCGGTATTGCGCAGTGCGGAGCATGTACCATTCATCTCGATGGCAATGCAGTGCGGTCATGTATTACATTTGTCGATTCGGTAGGCGATAAGGAAATAACAACTATTGAAGGTCTTTCAAAAGAAGGTGACCATCCTGTTCAACAAGCATGGCTGGAGCACGATGTTCCGCAGTGCGGTTATTGCCAGGCCGGGCAAATTATGAATGCAGCAGCCTTTCTGAAAACAAATCCCAATCCAAACGATGAAGAAATTGAAGCGGCTATGAATGGGAATATTTGCCGGTGTGGAACTTATACGCGAATAAAGGCTGCGATTAAAACGGCGGCTAACTCATAATCCGGATTTTTCCCTGAATACGATTTTATGTATGCAGACGATTCGATAAACAAAATTCATGAAAAATGGCAACTGTAAAAACAAAATTCGATAGACGATCTTTTATTAGAACTTCGGTAATGGCAGGCGGTGGCTTGTTAATTGGTTTTAACTGGCTGGCAGCGTCTTGCAGCAGCAATGCTTCAGGTGTACCAGCTATGCCCGAAAACTGGACAGATATTAACGGTTATCTGAAAATTGGTGAAAACGGTATTGTTACCATTATGTCGCCAAATCCTGAAATCGGGCAGAACGTAAAAACTTCCATGCCCATGATTGTAGCAGAAGAACTGGATGTGGACTGGAAAAATGTGATTGTGGAACAGGCGCCGTTAAACACCGGGGTTTTCGACCGGCAGGTGGCAGGCGGAAGTCAATCGATTCGTCAAAGCTGGAAAGGGCTTCGTACAGTAGGAGCAACTGCCCGAATGATGTTAATGGAAGCTGCAGCCGTGGCATGGCAGGTTCCGGTTGAAGAAGTAACTACTGAAGCTGGAATTTTATATCATAAATCAAGTGGTAAAAAAGCCGGTTATGGCGAAATGGCAACAGCAGCTGCTGAAATTTCTGTTCCGGAGGAAGTGAAATTAAAAGATGCCAAAGACTTTAAAATTATCGGAACTTCCAGGAAAAATGTGGACGGGCATAATATTGTAACGGGTAAACCTCTGTTTGGCCTCGACTATAAAAAAGAAGGAATGCTCATCGCAATGATAGTTCATCCGCCTGCATTTGGAATGAAATTAAAATCGGTAGACGACGCTTCAGCAAGGAACATGCCCGGGATAAAGGATATTTTCACCATTAACACCGATAAAAATGCTAAATCCGGTTCAGCCGATTTTAATGAACTTGTAGCGGTCGTTGGAAATTCAACATGGGAAGTTCTAAGCGCTAAACAGGTTTTAAATGTCGAATGGGAATTAGTCGATAATTCGAAGTCGCTGGAGAGTACAAACGATCATAATAGATTAATGGCCGAAATGGGAGCCAAAACCGGAAATGTGGTACGAAAGGATGGAAATCCCGATGACGCATTTAAAAAGGCGGCAAAAACCATTGAACGTACGTACACTGCGCCTTTTCTGGCACATAATACCATGGAGCCCATGAACTTTTTTGCTCACGTAACTAATGACAGGGCAGAATTGGCCGGGCCAATACAAACTCCTGAACGGTCGCAAAAGAGCGTAGCGGAAAGGCTTGGACTGCCGCAGGAAAATATTACAATTGAAATGACACGCGTTGGCGGTGGTTTTGGAAGACGATTGTACGGAAATTTTATAGTTGAAGCCGCGCTGATTTCGCAAAAAATGCAAGCGCCCGTAAAGTTGATTTATACACGCGAGGACGACATGACCTTTGGAATTTATCGTCCGGCTTACCATGCTTTGTACCGGGCGGCTCTGGATGCCGACAATAACCTTATTGGTTTCCATGTCCGAATGGGAGGAATTCCGCAGAGTCCGTTGCATGCTAACCGGTTTCCTGCAGGCGCTGTCGATAATTATCTTGCAGAACGTTGGACGATAGATACGTTCATTAGTGTCGGGGCATTTCGTGCTCCGGGCTCCAATTTTAACGCGGTTGCCGAACAATCATTTCTCGATGAGGTAGCCGAATTGGCAGGAAAGGATCCAATTCAGTTTCGACTCGATTTGCTAAAAAGGGCAATGGAAAATCCGGTAGGTGAAAAAAACGACTACGATGCGGCTCGATATGCCGGGGTACTCGAACTGGTGCGTGATAAAGCCGGTTGGAATTCTGATTCTAAAGGGAAAAATCGTGGTGTTGCAGCCTATTTCTGTCATAACTCGTATGTGGCAAATGTGGTGGATGTAACACTTGATGCAGATACCCCAATCGTTCAAAAAGTTTATGCTGCCATCGACTGCGGAATTGTTGTAAATCCCGATGCGGCAGTTAATATGGCTGAAGGCGGAATTGTGGATGGAATCGGACATGCTATGTATAGTCAGCTTACGTTTAACAACGGTCAGCCCGAACAGGAGAATTTCGATTCTTACCGATTAATCAGGCATGCAGAAGCGCCAAAATCAATAGAAGTTCATTTTGTTCAGAACGAAATTGATCCCACAGGAATGGGTGAACCGCCGTTTCCTCCGGTTATGGGCGCATACGCCAATGCATTGTATAAAGCCACCGGCCGGCGATACTATCATCAGCCTTTTGTAAATAACTCTTTTGATGTATAATTTATCCCAATTAAAGTTTTCTTTTCCTATTTTTGAGGAATGACACACGAAATAAAACTGTTGTTCGAAACACTTGATGCGTGGCAACGTGAAGGTAAAAAATCCGTTTTTGTATCGGTAGTTGCGTTACAGGGATCTTCATATCGTAAGCCGGGAGTCAGAATGATAATCAGCGATCATGGTGAATCCGTCGGAGCGGTAAGTGGTGGTTGTGTTGAAAACGAAATTGAACGGCAGGCGCAAAGTGTGTTTAATACCGGTAAGCCAAAAGTAATAACCTATGATGGCCGTTTACGGATTGGTTGTGAAGGAATTATTCATATTCTTATCGAGCCGGTTTTTATATCGCAGGAAATTCTAAGTAATTTTCAATCCATATTGCAGGCAAGGCGAAATTTCAGAATGGATTCATGGTATTTTCCTGAAGTTGGAGAATATAATACTATCGGCACCAGCATAACATTGAATAATAAGACCTTTTCGCTGAATCCGAAGTTCAATCCTGGTAAAATCGAAAATCAAACGTGTTTTTTACAGACATTTAAGCCGCTTTTTCAGCTTTTTATTTTTGGCGCTGAACACGATGCGGTACAGATGTGCCAGTCAGCGAAACTTCTGGGGTGGGAGGTAACTATTGTTGCTTCTCCCGATGAAGCTAAATCATGTGACTATTTTCCCGGAGCCAGTTCTCTGATTGCTCCCACTTTTGACAATATTGACACTTCTGCGATAGATGAACAAACGGCTGTTGTTTTAATGACACACAGTTTTAATAAAGATGTGCAGTATTTAATGGCGTTGAAAAATTGTAACCCGGCGTATATAGGGCTTTTGGGTTCCATCAGCCGAAGAGAAAGGATTTTGTCGATGGTCATGGAATACGCTCCCGAAACGTCGATCGAATTTCTGGAACAAATTCACGGTCCGGCAGGATTGAACATTGGAGCAGTTGGTGCTCCTGAAATTGCTGTTTCTGTTCTTGCTGAAATCCTTAGCGTAATTCGAAATCAAAATCCTGTGGCTTTAAGTGAAAAAGCAGGCTCTATCCATGGCTGATATTCCGATTATTCTTTTAGCAGCCGGTGGTTCTTCAAGAATGGGGCAACCAAAACAATTACTTCCATGGGGAAATCAGACCTTAATTGAAAACAGAATTCAAACTTTGTTAAAAACCGGAGATCCGGTCTGCGTGGTTTTAGGTGCAAATTCAAATCTCATAATTCCTGTAATTGAAAAATTTGAAGTTGACATCGTCATCAATGATGATTGGGAAACCGGGATGGGAAGTTCAATTTCGGCTGGAATTAAAAAGTTAGCTGAAAAATATCCTTTGGCAGATGGCGTGCTGATTACGCTTATCGATCAGCCATTGGTAACATCTGAGTACCTTCAAAATATGTTTTCTCTTTTTCAGATTGATGAACGGCAAATTATTGTGTCACAATCCGACTCAGGATGGAAAGGTGTTCCAGCACTTTTTGATCGTTATTATTTTGCTGAACTTAAAGAATTGAAAAGTGAAGAAGGCGCAAAAAAAATAATTCAGAAATACCCCGATTGTGTCACTTCGGTAAAATGCGGAAATCAACTCCAGGATATGGATACACCTGAAATTTATTGGCAAATGTTAAAAAATCGCAATGAAATTATTTGAACTGATTTTGACAAATAGTAGAATCTTTTTATTTGACTATAAAGCACAACTTGAATAACTCCACTATTTTTAATCGTAATGCTCGAAGGAACAATCGAATTGCATTACATTTTGAACATTCATAAATTATCTAATATCAAGTGATAACATTCAAAATGATTCGCCAAGTTCTCTAAACATCTTTATCGGTTCGATATATTTTAAATCAAAATTATCACACACATCCGGGATCTTAATTTTTCTTTTGGTGTTGCTTGAAATTTCGTTCGTAACAATTTTAATATTGTCTTTTTTTGTTAAGGCGTATGCGATTAAAAAGGCATCTGCCTCATCTGCATTGCAAAATTCCTGAATAGCATTTAAACTATACCTGTTCGTTTGTTCGGTAGCCCAGGTAACGACACTCGAATATTCATTGTGATAAATTTTCGAATCCTTCCAAAAACCGGGTGATAAATTTTTCTGACACCAATCCTTTAGATCATCGTCATTATTGAAGATCTCTTCTTTGACTTTATCGATACTGAAAATTTTACCCTGGTGAGCCAACAAAGCCAGTTTTTGCCAGAAGCTTTGAACCACATCAATTGGATAACTCACCCGATGTGCCTGTATAAAAAAGTTTGTATCCAAAACATATACAAAACTCATCGATTAAAGTATTTATTAAAAAATGTTTGGTAGGTCTCTCCTTTAAGCCCAGTAAGTTTATAAGCATCGCGGTAAAGAAGTTGTCCGGATTTTACGGCTTGGTTGACATGTCCTGCAAATGATAAACTTATTCTTTTACGTGCAGTACGATAAAAATCACCACCTGAACTTTGCTTAGTTTTACTTTCTTTCAAAGAATTGAGGTAATGTTCGTAAAAATTGAAGAACTGAGTTTTATTAATTAAATTCAAATCAAGAGCGCGCCGTGCAATTACAATGGGACTAACTTTGAAACGTTTGGAAAGTTTTTTAAAGTCCTTTTCATTATTGTATAAGTTTAGAAATATATTTGCAGGTACCAAAAATTCAGCAGCAACCTGATCGCATAGGCGTTCTACAGGATCATCAGCAGGTTGCATTAATCTGAAATCGAAAGCTGCACTATTTCCAGTCCAAATATGTGCCAACTCATGGACAATAGTAAACATTTGAGCTGCTTTGGCATCAGCCGAATTGATGAACAAAAAGGGTGCATAATTATCGGACAAAACAAATCCCCTGCATTCCTTAACATCGATAGGTCGGTGGGTGTTGTTTTCAACTACACTATTGAAGATTACAATAACGCCTGCTTCCTCAATTTTTTCAGTCAGATATTCCATACTTTCCTCCCAACTGCCAAAACGAAATGCCCAATTCTCTTCTAATCCAAGCGTCTGTCTAATGTTCTCAACAATTTTATTTCTATTAAAAACATCATGAAATTTACCGACATAACTGAGTGAATCGAATTCATTATCCTTCAAATATTCACTTAGCCACTCTTGTCTGTTTTTTAATAATAGAATTGTATCAAAGGTGTTTACGCTCAATTTCGGATGACCATTTTTTACACTTCTAAAATATCGTATTGGCAATTTCTCAGTTGGAGGATGTTTTAAGAACAAATATCCAAAAGGAACATGTACTTTCTTAGAAAAATTTTGCAATTGAATGAAAGTTGGTTTTTTCTTATCTTCTATCCATTCCTTTACTTTTGGGAAATTAAGTATAAATTCGTCAAGATCATGTCCGGATCTATCTATGGCCCAGGTAAGCATTTCTGTATTTATATTTAATTCGTTTCCCACGTTGTAAAATTATACATAAATTTTTGATATCATTTCCGGTCTGTTGAGAATGCATATGTGAATTTCATCGACCATTAAAATATTTATAAAATCAGTTGTTGATTTACTCCGATCGTTTCTACGTCCACTCCGGAAACTGCGATTTAAAAAGGTCGAGTCCGGTTATCGTTTTCATATCCGAATCATCCAGCTTAAAATCGAAGATATTGAGATTTTCCATCATGTGCGCCTTTTGCGATGTTCTTGGAATTGCAACAATTCCTCGTTGATAATGCCAGCGTAAACATATTTGTGCATTGGTTTTATTGTGTTTTTTACCGATAGCAGCCAGCGTTTCATTGGTAAACATTCCGTTTCGCCCTTCGGCAAAAGGCGACCAGGCCTCATGCTGAATACCGTATTTCTTCAGCGCATCATAATTTTTAGGCTGCTGAAAAAAAGCATGTGTTTCAATTTGATTAACTGCCGGCTTTATTTTGTTATTGGAAATCAGTTCATCCAATTGATCAGGTTCGAAATTACTGACGCCAATTGCCCTGATTCTGCCTTCCTTATGCAATTCTTCCATCGCTTTCCACGATCCCTGCACATCTCCGCGTGGCCTGTGAATGAGGTAAAGATCCAGGTAATCTATTCCCAGTTTATCCAGCGAAGTTTGAAACGCTTTCTTTGCATTTTCATAACCGGAGTCATCGACCCAAAGCTTTGAAGTGATAAAAAGTTTCTTTCGGTCAATTCCGCTTTTTTTGATTCCGCCGCCAACCGCAGCTTCATTGCCATAGATTGTTGCAGTGTCAATTAATCGGTAACCGAGCGAAATAGCATCGGAAACACAACGTACGCCCAAATCATCGTTGAGGTATAAAGTTCCAAATCCAAGTATTGGCATTTTAACACCATTGTTAAGCGTAACATTTTCAATCGAAATTTCAGACGAAGTATCACTAAATGCTCCAAATACTTTAGAAGTTCCTAAACCCATAAGCATCGCTGATGCAGCCAGTTTTGCGCTTGTTTGTATAAACTCACGCCGTTTTATTCCGTTGGTTTGTTTTTTCGTATTCATTTTAAGTTTTCTTATTTGATTTAAATTTCAATTGGTTAATCTTTCGCATTCAATCAATTAAGCTGAATTTTAACGTTCAGATTAAATTACTAAAAGCTTCCGGCTATAATATGGTAAAGTTGTAAAAAATGATTTTAATGCCAAAAATGAAATCATTAAAAGTATAGTTTCTGCTGAACAGCTTTTCATAACCTGACTATTTTGATGGAAGTTACCGCTTATTTTTTGCATAATACTGGTTCGCACCGATTGCAATCGGAAGCCCGATGCAGACAATAAGTATTGCAATCGCCATTAAAGCTTTGGATAAATCGAAACTTCCTTGTTTTATTCTACTCAGAGGCACGATTATGTGCGTAGTAACAATCCATGCAGTCAGGGCAATAAGAATGCTGTTCAATACAATACTTTTCGTTAGAAATTTCCAACGTGGGTATGCCCAAAAGAAACAGATGGTACACGAAAAGGCGATAATAAAATGCGCCAGTAATCCAAAAGCTGCCATTCCAATTCCGCCATTGAGTGCATCGCTTCCAAAAACTCCGCTGGCAATGTATTTTAGTACTCTCGACGGCATAACGTCTGCTACCAGATAGCTTTGAATAAATGCTGCAGAAATATCAAGAGTGCCTGCTGTGAGTGCAGTTATTAATACCGTTTTTTTCATGCTGCTAAAATTTTGTATTTAAATGTAATAATCTTTTCGCAAATTAATTATTACACCAAATTCATTTTGCAACGATTAATAACGAAACGAAATAATCATAAATTTTTACCGCTTTGCAGCTGATAATATTATGTCATTGTTTGCAAATTTCTTATCTTTTGAAATTTATTTTGAAAATCAATCAGCTAATAATAAATAAACCATGAAAAAGCAAGCTAACTTATTCATAATTACAATTATTCTCTCTTTTTTAGGGATTCAAATTTCTGCGCAGGAAATCTTCGAATGGCGGCCTGAAAATCGCACCGGGGTATCTTCAGAAACCGGATTATTAAAATCATGGCCGGCAGATGGCCCAAAGCTGCTGTGGTCAAATGAAAAACTGGCACGTGGAAACTCTTCCGTATCATTTGGAAAGGATAAAATCTACATTACCGGAACTGAAGACGGAAATGATATTTTATTCTGTCTCGATATGAATGGTAAAATCCTTTGGCAAAAACCAATGGGAAGAGCATGGGATCAATCATATCCCGAAAGCCGTGCGACGCCAACTGTTCAGGGCGATCGGGTTTATACCTGCAGCGGCATCGGCGATTTGGCCTGTTTCAACGGAAATACAGGTGACATTATTTGGTCGTACAAAGCCAGCGAGGAAAACAACGGAACTTATGGAAACTGGGGCATTGCCGAGTCGTTGTTAATCGATGGCGATAAGCTCTATTTTACACCCGGAGGCTCGAAAACAACAACAATCGCATTGAACAAAAATACCGGATCAATTATCTGGAAATCGAAAAGTATAGGCGATAAACCCGGTTATGTGTCGCCAATACTGGTTGAATACGCCGGAAAGAAAATGATAATTAATGTTTCGTTGATTCGCGCTTTTGCTGTTGATGCTTCCAACGGGGATATTCTTTGGTCTGAAAAACTAAGTAATCCAAGGGAAGGCAGAGATTTAATTCTATGCGTTACACCGCTTTTCAACGACGGAATGGTATATGTTACCGGTGGTTATAACATTGGCGGAATGATGCTAAAAATAGCCGATGACGGTAAAAGTGTAAAAACTATTTGGACTGACGACGTTCTCGATGTTCATCACGGAGGCGTTGTTGAAGTTGGCGGCTATATTTATGGTTCCAACTGGTTAAACAACGCCAATGGCAACTGGTGCTGCATCGATTGGAAAACCGGTAAGAAAATGTGGGAGGAAGCCTGGAACTGCAAAGGTTCAATTATTTCAGCAGAAGGCATGCTTTATATTTTTGATGAGAAAAAAGGAAATGTGGGATTACTAAAAGCCAATCCTGAAAAATTTGATTTAGTAAGTAGTTTCCAAATCACACAAGGTGATAACGGCCCATTTTGGGCACATCCGGTGATTCATAACGGAATTTTATATATCAGGCATACCAATGCTTTGATGGCTTATGATATAAAAGCGAAATAAGAATATGTTGGATTGCAGGAGTTTCGTTCTGTTCTGAATGGAAAATTTCTTTCGTTTCAAAAGATATAATTTTTTCAGGGGTTTCATCAGAAAAGATGGTTACCCTCATTTACTATGAACGTCCTGCGGGGCAGGAGTAAAATATTTTTGCCATATTCATTTTAAACTTTACATTTAAGCTCCATTGCTTTCAGAATAAAACGAATTCGTTGATTAATTGAAAAAACGGCAGGATGAATTTTGAGAACCTAATCAGGAAAAAATCTATTTCCGGTATTTTAAAAGACGCTGACCTCGCTGACGAACTTGGTGGTGGTATGAAACGCACACTCCGCGTTTTCGACCTTACGGCGTTGGGAGTTGCAGCCATTGTCGGAGCCGGAATATTTAGTACAATTGGTACTGCTGCAGCAAACGGAGGGCCGGCGGTTTCATTACTATTTGTTTTTACGGCCATTGCATGTGGACTCTCGGCCATGAGTTATGCCGAATTTGCTTCCTCAATTCCTATTAGCGGAAGTGCATATACTTATGCCTATGTTAGCTTTGGTGAATTAATTGCCTGGATTATTGGCTGGGACCTGATTATGGAATATGCCATCGGGAATATAGCTGTGGCCATTTCGTGGTCGGGATATTTTACGGGATTGATGAACGGGATCGGTGTTCACATTCCAGCCTGGTTGTCGACCGATATAGTAAGTGCATCGCGTGGTTATATGGCTGCTGTTGATGCTATGGCGGGGGGAGCCTCGCTTTCCGGGTTGAGTAACGACCTGCAGGAAGCCTACAATGCCTGGATAAATGCCCCGCAAATTGGAAATTTACATTTGGTGGCAGATTTACCTGCATTGTTTATTGTAGTTGTCATCACCTGGATTTGTTATGTTGGTATTCGGGAATCGCGGGCAACAAGTAATTTCTTTGTAATCCTTAAGATAGTATTGTTGCTGCTTGTTATCGGAATCGGGGCTTTTTACGTAAATCCTGATAACTGGAGCCCGTTTACACCCAACGGCATAACCGGAGTTTTAAAAGGAGTTTCAGGTGTATTTTTTGCGTACATCGGTTTTGATGCGGTTTCTACAACGGCTGAGGAATGTCGGAATCCAAAGCGTGACCTGCCTTTATCGATGTTTTACTCATTGCTTATTACCACTGTTTTGTATGTTGCTGCAAGCCTTGTGCTCACTGGAATGGTTCCTTATAACGAACTTGGTGTTTCTGATCCAATGGCTTATGTTTTTTCAAAGTTGAACCTGAACTGGCTTTCGGGCATTATTGCATTAGGTGCAGTAATCGCTATGGCCAGTGTGCTGCTGGTATTTCAACTCGGGCAACCACGAATCTGGATGAGTATGAGTCGCGACGGGCTGCTGCCTCCGATTTTTTCCCGTCTTCATCCCAAATTCCGTACACCTGGTTTTTCTACTATTGTAACGGGTTTTGTGGTTGCAATTCCCTGCCTGTTTATGAATCTAACCGAGGTTACCGATCTAACAAGCATCGGAACTCTTTTTGCTTTTGTTCTTGTTTCCGGTGGCATCCTGATTGTAAATCCATATGGTAAAAAAAGTGAAAATGAAAAGGGTTTTCATGTTCCATACTTCGATAGTCGTAAGTTTTTAATTCCAATCTGGTTGATTGTGTTATTTCTGATTTGGAAGACGGACGTAAGCGATTCTGAATTTGTAACTTCAATTTCTGCTTCTGTAGGTTTCTGGAAAGTAATCGGGAATCATTTCCCTTTTCTTATTTTTAGTGCCATTGCAATAGTAATCAGCATTTCGGCAATTGTGAAACGCTGGTCGCTTATTCCTGTATTGGGGTTGCTTACCAATCTTTACCTGATGAGCGAACTGGGAGTTACTAATTGGTTCAGATTTGGTATCTGGTTAATAGTTGGTCTGGTTCTATATATTTCCTACGGATCGAAACACAGCCATATCAGGCAGTAAGTTTAAGCAGACCGTTTGAAGGATTTGGAAAAATGCGAAGTTCATTAAAAAAGTCGGGTATTTCATTATTAATTTGGACAGATATAAAATTTGATTTGCCCGAATATTTAATATCTGAAGTTACATTTACATAATATTCACCGGAAACATCTGGTTTATATGTCGGATTTGTTTCACCGGGAATAATCGTGTTGTTTACACACCATTGATTGCCCAGGAAAGCATTTGAATGCAAAATATTACCATTCATTGCTATTTCAGGAGATGGCAGAATTTGTTGCTCATAATGAATCGTATCGAAATTACCCTGGCTTAAATTATAGTACGATCCGCTTGCGACCTGGCATAATTTAAGCGATCGTACCGGTTGTCAGCAGTTTGTAGATGGTTTACATGAAGCTATTGGAATGAGAAAGTTGCCTTGGTTTGTGAACTAATGATATAAGATGCCCATATTTCTTTCAAGAGATATGGGTTGTTTTTCACAAGACTTCCTAAAAGACAACTCCTGAGAGCTCAAATATAGATGAATAAAAAGCCTTTCTGTTGGATGACAAAAAGGCTTTTTATAATATTTAATATATAATTTATTTAAATGATATTACATCCTAGTTCTGGCCAAAAAGAATAATCTTTAATATGATCGGTTACATTTACTTTTCCGTTTGGAGTGATAGTGATTTTGTCAGGAATATCCTCTTGGATCATATACTATTTACAGCTTTTTGGAATTTGAGACCTTCTACTAATTTCTCCATTTTGATTACCTAAATATACTTCTACAATTTGACCATGAGATGACCAATTTAAATTCAAGACTAGGTGTATTTACCAATTGGAATTCCGTTTCCACCCATGCAAAGTATTGCTACTCCATCAATTTCAAATACCAAGGGCTTAGCTTCAAAAGGCTCATAAGGCATCACTTTCTGTGCCTCTAAAAATATAAGCTTGTGCCATTGTTTGTGTAACACCAATAAAGAATGTTAAGATAACTGCAACGAATAAAAATTTTAAATTTTTCATAATTCATTTTTTTGATATAAATACTAAAAACTAATTATGACAAAGTTGAGACAATATAGCGGGCGCCACATAGAAATTATAGTTCGAAAGATTGAAAAACCTGACAAATGATTGAAAAATCTGCGCAAGGATTGAAGTTATTGCGCAGGAGATAAATATTAAAGGATTAAATGGTATTTATTTAGATCAGTCCATTTTCTTTCAGCCACATCCCAACCCGCTCATGTTCAGCCTGGCATTTGGCTTCCACATCCTTAAGTATATTCTGATACCTTGGCTCCTGGCGGATACTGTCAAAATAAGGCACGTATTTGAATGAGATTTGCCACCATAAGGGAAAAGCTGGTTTTTTATTTACTTCATCCAAATAATAATATGCTCTTTCCTTTTTGCCTAAAATAGTGTATAATTCTGCCAAATCAAATTGAGCCCGCTTTGTAATGGCACTATACCTGCCCAGTTTTATACTTTCAAGGTTAGTCTGAATAACCTTGTTGAAATAAACTTCTGCTTCTTGGGTTCTTCCTTTTTGCCAAAGACAATAAGCAAATTCCTTTGGAACGAACAGATCCATTTCACCTGACTTTTTTAAACGTTCCATCATCTTTAAGTTGATCACGTATGCTTCTTCAAAACGACGTGTCATTAAACAATAAGCGGCTAAAAAATTGTCCCTTTTTAGGTCTTTATAATAATCGCTATTTTTTTTGGCAATTTGATATGCGTTTTCAATGTTTCCATCAGTATATTCCATATCTGCCAACCAATATAAATATAATGCTGAATCTCCATCCAGTTCCAGAGCTTGCTGATTATACTTTCTTCCCAAATCAGTATATCCACAATTTGCAATTGAATTACCAAAGCCTCTTAAATAATCCGGGGATGCATGATTGCGAAGCATAGCTTCATAATAGTTGCTTATCACACCAACATTATCTTGAATAAACCTGAAAATATCCCCCCGAAGAGTATATGCCTTGTAATCGTTTGGATTTAATAGAATGGCTTTGTCAAGTTCTTTCAAAGCTTCTGTTGTTTTTGAAGTTTGTGAATATACCTTAGCCCTGTAAAACCAGGCATCAGCACATTGCGGATCGTAAACAAGCGCCTTATTGGCATAAATTAAAACAGAATCCATAAAGGTTTCTGACATGTAGGTTTTCCAGTAATACTTCCAATAGCTAACCGCTGCCAAACCGGTATATGCCAATGCATAAGCGGAATCCAGCTCCAATGCCTTTTGAAAATGTTGCTGCGCCTTTTTTAAATCAATTGAGTCTTTTTTATTTTGAAATTCATATTTCTCCAATACATCTATTCCTCTTTCGTAAAAATCATAAGCAGTTAAATTAATCGTTGGCGTTTTTCTAATGAGTTGCTGTTCCTGCGGTGTAATTATTGCCTCTAATTGCGTGGCAACTGTTTCGGCCACTTCGCTTTGAACAATAAAAATATCTTTCCATTGCCTGTCGTATATATTCGACCACACATGGTTTTCATCCCTGGTTTTTATTAACTGTAAGATTAACCTGACTACATCATTTTCCTTTTGAAAGCTGCCTTCCAGAACATAGGCAACATTTTGCTCCAGCCCGATAACTTTAGAGGTCTTGTCGCTTTCACGGTACTGTTCTACTGACGTTCGCGAAACAACACGCAAATCCTTAATTTTCGATAAATTGGTTAGTACTGCATCCATTAAACCATCGGAAAGGTATTGTTTTTCAAGATCATCACTCAGATATTTAAACGGAAGGACAGCAATTGATTTATCTTCTATTGTCTCTTTTGATAAAGTTATATTGCTGGCAATGTAAACTGAAACCGGAATCAGAATGAATAATAAAACAACCAGTCCAATCAGGATTGTTTTCCGTTTTGCCTTTTTTGGGATATGTTCAGCCGGGAGTTTTTCGGGTTCGTTTTTGAGTTCGATTTCAGGTTCACGGTTTCTAATTTCACCCGGTGCAACTCCGTAATATTCACGAAAGCAATTGTTGAAATAGGTCGCGCTGCCAAAACCTACGCGATATGAAATTTCGGAAACGGTGATATCTTCATCCAGTAAAAGTTCTTTTGCTTTTTTTAACCTGATTTCACGAATAAACTGGCTGGAGTTTTGGTTGGATATTGACTTTAGTTTCCGGTTCAAATTTGAATGGCTCATACCGGCTTCCCTTGCCAAATCTACAGGACCGAATTTTTCGTTTGCAAGGTTTGCTTCAACGATATTGGTTAGCCGGTGTAATAAATCCTGATTCAATTGAAAAAGTTCAAGTTGTTTTTCGCCCTTCTCGGATCATGCTAAATGTACAATTTTATTGGCTCATAAGCAATTCATTATATAACGAGTGTATTCAAATTAAGCGCGCGGTTCTCAAATTACGCACAATAATTAAATTTTATAGTTTTTCCCCAGGTCTGATATTTTGGTCAAAACGAAAAGACAAATGCAAGAACAATCATCCGGATATCTTTGAATTTTCCCCATCGACTTGAACAGGCAATTAAAATGATTAAAATTCCGGCACCAGCCGATCCCGATTTAAAGAAAAAGCCAGAACCGTTAAATGCCGGAATTAAAAAGCAAAGAAAGTTGAAATTCGACTATTTCATTCACTAAAATTATTGGTCATTTTTTTCAACCGAAAAATTGAAGATGATCGCATTGTTATCGGGATTTAGCCTGAAAACATTTTCATACTTAATAAACTTCCCCTGTACTGCGGTAACTGAATATTCAGTGTCCTTAAAACGTGCAGTAACCTTTTTCGACAGAATAGAAGTAAAAGGCAACTCAGCATTGGAAGAAACATCAAGGTCAAGAAACCAATTCAGGTTTTTATCACCCTGGAAATATATAATTAGATTATTTTCGTCGAAACTGATATTAAACGTTCCGTGTTTATTGTTGAGTTTCCAGTCAACTTCAAGTACATCATTCGCAACCCTGGTTGAACTTAAATTATCACCTTTTAATTCCACTTCTCTCTCATCAACCATGGCTTTAAAACGAAGTCCCGATAATTTTTCATTATCGCTCCAAAAATAACCATCGACAAACGGAAGCGTAAAATAAAGGCATTGGTTTGAAGTTCCTTTTTCGTTCCGGTAAAGCGATGTCATATTTTCATCAAAAAGATGAATATCGCGAAAACGAAGAACTCCATTGTCCCAAAGTAAGTTGGCCCGGTAAAACCGGCTGTTGAACCATACAGTTTTCTGGTTGCTGCCTGGAAGGTCGTCTGAAAAAGATACTGAAGTTGGCGGAGTGGTTTCGTAATTTTCTTTAAACCATTTTCCGGATTCAGCCAAAGTTTCCACTTTCACTTTATTTTCGTCACGTAATTTTGCAATAAGCGGAAGTTGTATTTCGAATCCTTTTTGCATTGCCTCCCAGGTAAATGAATTTTCCTGTCCGGCCTGTACATAAGCAAAGTTGATACATTCGCCTTCAACAAAATGCTTGAAATACCAGTTCACCCATGTGGAATCGCCACCACCTTTTTTATAAACCGGTTCGAGCGAAACCACTCCCTGCCGGGTCGTTCCCAAACCATTGTCGTATTGATGGATAGGATCGCTGCCGAGCATTCTGAAAACCGGAACCGGTATCTGATTTTTGCTGTTCTGTGCAGGCATATATGCATTTTTTCTGCTCGGATAATATGCCTGGTTCCAGTAACCGCCCCACAGCGTGTAGCCGTCGGTCCCCACCTGATCTTTGCAATTGCAGGATGCCACAATTCCGTATTTTTCGTACATGTATTTTAGTGAATGTGCATCGATAAACCAGCAACCCATCGATTTTGGATAATAGCCAAAAATTGTTTTGAAATCTTCCATATAAACATCAACCAGTTTTTCGCGTTCTTCGGGTGTGTAACCTGTAGCAAAACCCACATCGGCATGCCAGTCCCATGGAAAACGGCCACGCCATTTCAATCCGGCATTTTCGACCAATGGCTGCGGAATTTCAAACCAACCACCGATTTCAAAACTGTCGGGTAAAGCTTTCAAGAGATTTTGATAACGCTGGTCCATCAAAGCGTCGTACTGCAATAAAAATGTTCCGCCGAGCTTATATTGTTTCATCATTTCAATCTGACTGACTACGGTTTGGTAAAGAACATCTTCGGTAATTTTCTTATCGCGCGGTTCCAAAAGCCGGATAAAATTGATAATGTTGACAATTTTGGGTTTTTCGGGTTCCGACGGGTTTTTTATTTCTTTTTGTTTTGAGGATGAGCAGGAGAAAAGCAAAAGCCCTGTAAACACTGAAATGGTGAAAATATTTATTGATTTCATCACTGCTATTTTAATAGAATTAAACCACTTGTTATTCCGATGATTCATCAGCAGACGGAGAGGAGAAATCTTCAGGTATAAAACAGATTTCATTTCCTCCGTGATGCCTATGACAGATTCTTGTTTTTGTCATCTCAAACCGCCGGCTGGAGGTGAGAGATTTGCCTGTTCAAGGAGATTTCTCCTCGCATACTCGTCGAAATGACAGCTCCATTCATGCCTTCTGTCATTACCTCATTATACCCAAAAATTCTAAAACCATAAACAGCTATTTTATTTTAAATGAATAAGAACCTGACGCCAGTTTCATTTTTATTTGGTTATCCTCACTCTGAAGGACTTTTATATTCTCATTTCCAGAAATATCCATATTGTTTTCTTTTAGGCTTTTTGCTTTTAAAAATAAAGTTGCTGTGCTGTTGGCGGAACTGCAATATTGCAAATAATTTCTTTTCCCGACCTCTTCCATGACGAAATAATTTTGCCATATGGACTTTCATGTTTGGCCTCAAAATGATCGAGTCCTTCAACAAAATTGGGTTTCAGAATTACATTTTTAAATCCGGGATTTTCTTCATCGGGGAAAATGCCACCCAGTGCTTTGTAATACCATGCATCAATTTCGCCAAACATAATATGGTTCATCGAAATATCGCTTTTGGCATCCAGCGGCCAGTTTTCATAAAAGGTTGTAGCGCCGTTTACAATCCACCATCCCCACGATGGGAACGTTTCCTGCGCTGCCACTTCGTAGGCCAAATCTGCATGCCCATTTTCGCTTAATGCGTTTAAAATGGCTTTGGTTCCAAGCAGTCCCACATCAATGTGTTTATCATCTGCTTCCACTCTTTTTGCAAGATTTTCGGCTACTTTTTGCCGTATATCATCCGGTACAAAATTCCATTGTAACGGAAAACTTAATTCGGTTTGCAGACCACTGCCGTAAATTCCGGTGTTCGCGGTTAAGGTATTTTTCGTTTAATGCATTTTTTATTTTTTCTGCCAAAGCAAAATAATTTTCCGAGTCATTTTGTTTGCCCAGAATTTTTGCAGCTTTTGCCAGAATAGTGGCATCGACAAAATAATATGCAGTCGATGTAAACTCTTTTGGCGCTTTTGATTTTACCGGCACCCAGTCGCCAAGCCCCCAGTCGGTAATTCCCGAAGGATATATTTCATCGATGTGGTCGATATACCGTTTGATGTTTTCAAAATTATCTTCCAGAATTTTGGTATCGCCGTAAAACAGGTAAATATTCCATGGAATAATGGCGATGGTACTGGTCCAGTCGGGGCCGTTTGCCCAGGTATATCCCCAGCCATCGGTAGGAATAATTGCCGGAAGTACGCCGTTGGGTTGCTGTTCATCGCGGTGATCGGCCATCCATTTTTCATAAATGGTAATTGCATCGAAATTATACAAACCGGTTTCAATATTAATTTGTGCGTCGCCCGTCCAGCCATTTTTTTCGCGTTGAGGACAATCGGTTGGATAACCAAACAAATTGGAAAGATAAGAGGAATTGGCAGCTTTCCAGATTTTGTTTAATGTTTCGTTGGAAGAGTTGATTTCCCCAACAGGCGGAACATCGCTGTGCATAAAATATGCTGTTAGGTTATTCTTCTGAAAAATCGATGGGTTTATCTGAAGTTACTTCAACATACTGAAAACCTTTGTAATTAAACTTTGGCATAAATTCATCTTCGTTCCCACTTAGAATTACAATATCCGTTTGAAACGGATCTGAATCATCGGTTGGGCGGTAATGCACATCGATATTTGAAATATCCACGTGACCATTTTCATATAATCGTTCGCCATGTTTGAGTTGAACGGTGGTTCCGGCAATTCCTTTAATTTTCAGTTTTGTAACGCCTGCTATATTTCTTCCAAAATCAACCACATAATTGCGTTCGCTGAATTTGGTTACCATTTTTGCCGGAATTTCCAGAACATTTCGAATCGGGCGTAAAACCTGTGCGGTTATATGTTGCGAAGGAGCATTGGTTAACATGGCTCCGTTCCATTTTGAATCATCAAATCCGGGTGTGTTCCAGCCCGGTTGTTCCAGACGAGCATCATAATGTTCTGCAGTATAAATGCTGTTGAAAATAACCGGTGAAAGCGAAGTTTTCCAGTTTTCATTGGTTGAAACAATTTCTTCTGAGCCATCTTCATATTTAATTCGCACATCCATACAGAATTTTGGGCGGGCGCGCCACGGCGCTTTATCGAAATACCAAACGGCAGTTGACTGGTGATTGTACCATCCGTTTCCCAAAATTACACCAACTGCATTTTCACCTTCTGAAAGATTTTCAGTTACATCGTAAGTTACATACAATGTTCGGCGGTCGAAGCGGGTGTACATCGGATCAAGCCGGTGATTACCCACTTTTTCACCATTCAGATAAAGTTCGTATAATCCGGCAACAGCAATGTAAGCACGGGCAGATTTTATTTTTTTTGTGATGTTAAATTCGTGTCTGAAATAAGGAGCTGGTTTTATATTATAATCGTATGAGTCGGAAATCCAGGCGCCTTTCCAGTTGTTTTGGTTCATCATTCCGGTTTCGAAAGCTGGCAATTTTTGAATAATCAGACCAGGTTCCGTTCTGTAGCTTTACTTTCACTTTCCAATAATATTGCGTAAAAGGCTGTAATTCGTAACCTGCGTAAACGGCAGGAATAGTAGCAGAGTGAATTTCTCCGGAATTCCACATGTCGCCATTTCCATTCTTAACTTTGGCGGAATCTGTACCTCCAATAATCTGGTAAGCTTCCTGCATAATTCCGAAGTCATCAGATTTAATCTGCCACGAAAAACGGGGATTTTTCGTATCGATTCCAATTGGATTTTCAAGGTATTCGCATTTTAAATTTCCGGGAGAGATTTCTGCAGCATTTATAAAGCCGGAGATGAAAATGGCTGAGAAAATAATAACGGGTATTGTAGCTTTCATTGGATTAGGTAAATTTCATGCAAGATAAAAAATGCTGCGTTATTCAGGCGCATTGATTGAGTATCGCTAATAAAAATTTAATAGGAAACTCCTTCAAAGAATCCAGGATTATTAACATCTCCAACTTTAATATAGCGTCGGGATTTTAAAACCTCTGCCGGAACCATCTTTTACAAATTCGGACAAAATCAGATAGCCACCTTCTTTTTGTGGCAGAGTCAAAAATACAGGTATGTTGATTCTTTGAAAACCCGGCAGTTTTATGTTTCGTTTTAATTGGGATACTACATTTCCTTTCTCATCCAATAGTTTGACGTTTACGGCTCCTGAAATACTTTCTTTATAATCATTTACCCCGACAAGATTAAATGCAAGTTGTTCCCCGGGAGCATAATTTCCGTTTGGAAAATAGCGTTGGTCGGCCAAATCGATAAAAATATTGGCAGGAGCAAAAGCATGTTTAAACCATTTTAGCGTAGGCCCTTGTTCGAGGTCTTTAATGTTGTTGATGTACCAATCGCCGGTGTAACCATAGTTGTTGGTGAGATGTGTAAATGCCAGAACTCCGGCCATTGTCCGTTCCCCACGAATCCATTCAGTTTCGCACTCCGACCAGTAGGCCTGCAGTTCACGTCGTTGTTCGGGAGTGGCATTTTCGCCCAATAAATTATCATACACATTTTTTGTGAGTTTCGATGGTTGACCATTGCGCCAAAGCCAGTTCCAGCCATATTCGTTTACCAGTTGGGTTGCCGACGCCTCAAGGTATTGCAACTGTCCCGGTTCCCAATCGTCCATTTTTCCCAACCGATATGGATGCTTTTTCAACCAATCCATCGGATCTTTCTGATTCATCAGTACCCAGCCGGCAC
This sequence comes from uncultured Prolixibacteraceae bacterium, assembly GCA_963821855.1. Taxonomy (GTDB): domain Bacteria; phylum Bacteroidota; class Bacteroidia; order Bacteroidales; family Prolixibacteraceae; genus Draconibacterium. The sequence continues at coordinate 385,605 of CAWGFJ010000006.1, forward strand.
GATAAAGATGTGGTTCATCCATCGGATCAGTGCCGGTAATATCGCTGTCCATGCATATATCCTGCATCCCAGATTCTTGTCGGGTCCAGTTGCTGAAGTTCAGGAATGAGTGTATTTCCAATATAGGCGTTGGTGTTTTCGTTAATGGCATCCCAAATGGCAATACTTGGGTGGTTTCCGTCGCTCCAAACCCAGTCGGAATACTCCTCCCGAATTTGCTCATCCCAGCCATGATTTTGCCAGTACAGCCATTCATTCTGAAACAGCATTCCGTATTCATCGGCAAGGTCGTACCAGAAATCAGGAACAATTCCCACACAAATTCGCATGGCATTCCAGTCGATGGATTTTGGATCGTCAATCAACAATTTCTTTACCCACTCGCGATTCCACGGCAGTGACTGGCAATCGGGATCTTCAAAAAAGCGGTGTAGTGTGATGTTGCTTCCACGCAGGTAATATTTATCGCCATTCAGATAAAAGTATTTTCCACGACGCTCAAAATCGCGCATTCCGAATTTTTCGGTCACAACATCGGAAAGATTTTCGCCATCAAATAATTTGATTTCAGCCGTATATAAATATGGATTTTCGGGTGTCCAAAGTTTGAAATTGTTAATGGAATTTTAAATTCGATTTGGGTTTCATTATCCCGGTCTGTTTCTCCGTAAGCTATCGTCACTGGCAATTTGTTTTCCTGAATCTTTTTCTTTTATACTGATTTCAGCTTTTACTGTATCCAGCATCGGGTCGCCATACATTACCTGTTGCGGGTAAAAACTGCGAACCAAAAGTTTTACTGTAACGTCCTTGTTTTTTACTGAAGGCAAAACCAGATTTTTCAGAATTTTTTGTTTTCCTGAAAATGACAGATACACATTATCCCAAATACCTGGAATGTAATGTACTTTTTCTTTGTCGGTACTTCCTGCTGCATATGGTGGCAACCAGATTCGTTCACCAACCCGGATAAGTATTTCGTTTTCAGCGCCAAATTTTAAGGCGTTTGTAACTTTTAAATCGATAGGAGTATAACACGAAACCGACCAACCCACATCTTTCCCGTTGACATATACCTGTGTTACATATTTGCTTTTCAGGATGGAAAGCATAGCTTCCTCACCTTTCAAATCTTCGGGAATAAATACCGATTTTTTATACCAGCTGTATTTCGGTTCGTAATCGAGGTTCCGGTAATCATAAGCTTCGTCGGCCAAAACCTGGTCAGGTCGTTTAAAGAGTTTGTCGTAAGCCTCAATTTTAGGTTCAGCCAAATGAATTAATCCGGGAACCGGACATTTGCGAGTGAATTTCTTTGGTGGAAATGCATCGGTGGTCTGGTCAAAATCCCATGTTCCGTTCAGGTCAATAACTTTTCCTTCGTTTTGTGAAAAACAAGAAATGGAAAGAAAAAGAGCAATTACAAGGTTAGTCAGGTTTTTCATGGTTTAGATTTTATTTGACCGCAGAGCCGCAAGACGCAAAGAAATTCTCAGCGCCTTAGCGTCTTTGTGGTAGAATTTTTCAATTCACAATGGCTGCTATCCCCGCTCCGATGAGGCTTGAATTGGGAACTTCCACAATTTCGTAGAATCTTCTGTTATCGCCGGAAAGGAATCCCTGCAGATATGCTTCAAACAATATTCTGAAGTTATTCATTTTATAAAAAGTGGTTCCTTCGATAGTCATTAAAACCGGTTTGTCGGCGGTTTTTGCTTTTCCTGATTTTAGGATTACAGCGGCAAGGCTGGCAGCAGTAAGTTTTGCCGAACGCTGAATCATTGCATTAATAATATCGGCAGCGGCTTCTGCATCTTCCTTTGTAGCCAGTTTTGTTGCCAAAGCATTTGCTGAAAGATCAATTCCGCATACAAATTTGTTTACTTCTTCCGAAGTAAATTCTCCCACATTTTTCAGGTTTACTTTGGTTTCGGCGCTGAAAACATCTTCGTTGGCTGCTGCCTTTAAAGCTGTTGTACAAAGTCCTCCGAAGTAACCGCCGGAAATCATTTTTTCGAATGAATAACGTCCCGGATTTTTAGTTGTGTTATCAAAAGCTATGTCGATATCGGTACGGGGCATTTTATTGAAATTGCCTGATTCGATATTGATAATCTGAGTTTCGTTTGCCTTCAGGTTTGTAGCTTTGGTAATATTGCTGTTTTGTTCGATGTAACAGGCATTGGTTCCTGTTCCAAGAATAAACCCGATGTAGGTGTCGAATTCCCTTCCTGCCGTTGCAGCCTGCCCAGCCAACAATGTTGAAACCGTGTCGTTCATCAGCACAATTTGTTTATTGGGCGTTCCCATGGCCTCAAGCAGGTTTTTACCTACCATTTGCCCGATAACCTCAGGAGCTTTTACCTCTTTGCTCCATTCAAGCAATTTCCCGTCTTTGTTGGGGAAAATTTCAACAGCATACGAAAAGCAAAAGCCAATTTTATCCGAAACTGATTTGTATTCGGTTAAATAAGCTGCAAGCGTAGCAAAAAATTCCTTGTTCGATAATTCTTCATCTATGGCTGGCATTTTTCGCTGCTGAAGATTTTCAGTTATCAGGTTCAGTTTATTATCGAATGACATTTTTACTGCCCTGAAATTTGTACCACCGGCATCGATTGCCAAAACCGGTTCGTTGGGTTTTATCGAACCTTCGGCGCTGATATATGTCGGAATCATCAGCAACGAACTTTTTTTACCATCCAAGCCATTTTTCATGTCGTTTATAAATTCATCGATAATTGGTTTCATATCGATTGATGCAGCAGTTAATTTGTGCGCATTTAAGAACTTTTCTGTTTTAGTCATTTTATTTTAGATTATAAGATTATTATAATGCATTTTCAATTTTGAATACCCAGGCATATTCACTTGGATTGTTAACCGGAGTGATGGTCGGAATTTCAATTGTAAGCCTTGAACCTGATTTTTTTGCTTTTACACTTCCTTCAACGCCAAGCATCATTGCTTTTCCGGTTTTACTAATACCATTGATAACGATTGGTTTTTCAGGAAATTTTGTACAAATCACAAACAAGTCTTTTCCTTTTTTGGTGAAATATACATTTTCCTGTTCACTGGTTGAAGAACCTTCCCATTTTCGGGTTCCGTAAATGGCTTCACCGTTCACATCGAGCCATGCACCCATGTCAAGCAAACGTTGCTGTTGAATTACCGGAATTCTGCCATCGGCATGTCGGGCCAATATCCAAAAGCAGGTTTCCACCGGCAGCCACTTTCTCAATCAACAAATCGATGCACTGTTTAGATGTCAGGTAATTATTTAAATCTTCCACCTGGTTATAGCCAAATGAAGTACCAATTCCACGACATTCTTCCCATGGATGCTGCACCATATTGATGTCTTCCACATCGCCGTAAACATGCCCGTATTCGGTGGTGAAATAACCGCCAAGTTTTCCCCGGGTTTCTTTTCCCCAACGGTCGTTAATACAAATGTTGTCTTTCACCGGCGATTCGTTAAAAAGCCACGCCAGGAATTCAGTACTTTTCCATTCTTCACTCGGATGATCCCATTCACCGTCGGTCCACAGAAAATCAGGTTTGTAGCGGGTAACCAAATCTTTCATTTGCGGAATCATGTGATGATCGACATATTCTTCGAGATTGTTTCGATAGGTTGGATTGTACCATTCATACAACGAATAATAGAATCCCATGTGTAAACCAGCATCTTTCACTGCTTTGCTAAGATCGCCGCAAATGTCGCGATGCGGACCTATATCCACGCTGTTCCAATTCCAGCTTTGCGCGCTTGGCCAAAGTGTAAAACCTTCATGATGTTTCGACGTCAGCATCACATATTTTGCTCCTGAGCGCTTAAAGACGTCGGCCCATTGTTCCGGATTCCAGTGTTCGGCCTTAAAATCGCCGGCAAAATCCTGGTATTGAAAATCTTTGCCGTACATTTTATTGTGATAATCACGAAACATTTTACCTGCTTCACTGTCTTCATTAATTCGCCACCAATACCACTCTGCATACTTGGCATATACGCCGATATCTTCGTTGGCAGGCGCCCATGCAGGAACAGAATAAACTCCCCAGTGAATGAAAATTCCAAACTTAATATCCTGAAACCATTCCGGAGTTGGACGGCTGTTTATGGATTCCCAGTTGGGCTGGTATTTCTGGGCGACTACAATTTGCTGTATCAGCAGGGCAAAAAAGATGATTAGTATTTTTTTCATTTTGAATTGGTTTAGTATGAATTTAGTTCTCAGTCGCAGTCACAGTTGACATTTTTTTAACTGAACACTGCGACTGATCACTGCAAACTATTTATTTTCCGTTAAACTCCTGAATGGCTTCCAGCATTGCTACTACATTTTCCACCGGTACATTTGCCTGGATATTGTGTACTGTATTGAACACAAAGCCACCGTCTTTATTAAAGATTTCGCAGTTTCTGAGGACGTGTTCACGAATCTCCTCCGGTTTTGCAAATGGAAGCATTTTTTGCGTGTCGATTCCACCTCCCCAAAAAATCAAATCTTTACCGTATTTCTTTTTTAACTGAACCGGATCCATATTTGCTGCATTAATCTGAACCGGATTTATGATGTCGAAACCGGCGCGGATAAAACTGTCCATTAGCGTTTCAACAGCTCCACAGGAATGTTTGAAAGTTTTCCATTGTGTATTTTCATGAATCCAGTCATTCATTTTTTTGTAGAACGGAAGCCACATGTCATCAAAGGTTTCGGGAGAACAGAACGTAGATTCCTGTGTCCCGAAATCGGTTCCGCAAATAAAAACGGCATTTACCTTGTTTCCAACTACAGAAAAGATCCGTTTCAGATTTTCAATGGCAATTTCAACCTGTCGTGCAAAAATATTTTTGATATAATCAGGCCGTGAAATAGTACTCATATACCATTCAGCAACATCGCGGATTCCTTTCGGATGTTTCAGGTTTAATCCGGGAACCAGCGCGATATCACCAAGTGCTGTTCCGCCAAAACCAGCGATTACAGCCTTTCCGGAGGAATAAGCTTTATTTACTTCAATTCGCCAGTGTTCCAAATCTTTGTCACTGATTAAGCCGAATTCTTCGAGGTTATCGTCCACATTTAGTTCTTCTTCAACTATTGGTTCCTGCCGGATAACAGCATCGAAGAAATAGCCTGTTTTTGGCATTTTTGCGCTTGGTGAAACAGAAGTGTCACCTTCAGGATACATTAAAATATCGCCATTTTCATTTTTGGTTACGTTAAAATTGTTTGGAACCATCACCCGCTGTCCCCAAGGAGTTTTCCATTCCTTGAATGGCGCATGGTTGTTAAACCCAAACATATTTGTTCGTCCCCAGGCGCCAATGACGTCTATACCGATGGAATCGATTAACTCCCAATCCACTTCGCCAAGCATTTGAAACGGCTCGATAACACGTATTGGCTTTCGCTGTAAACCATAATGGCGGCGTAAATTCGAAACTGTTTTCACATGTATACCAGTAACTGCAGTAGCGCCCAAATCTAGTACAAGCCGATCAGGTTGCCGGTGGTTAATGGTTTTTAAAAATTGTTCGCGTGAGTTCATATTTAATTTGTTAATTGACTTTCGTATGGTAATCTATTTATTTACAAATATGCGCAAATTAGTAAAAGATATTTTAAAGATCTGCGGTTTAACTGTTTCACTTTTTCTTCCAAACTTTTATTCTTCCATCTCCGAAATTTTCGAATGGCCCTGCAGTTGGATTTTTAGCATTTCTTTTCTTTCCAAAATAGTCGTAATCGATTATTATTTCTGAATTATCCGGATTTGTATAACCTTGATTTGAAACCAATGCTTTTCCAAGCGTTTCCGTAGTTACCAGTTGATTCTTCATTCTTGAAATAGATTTATCCAATTCCATCGAAATGAAAACTTCCCCTTCCTTTTCTTCAATCTGAATTCTTGGATCGACATTTAATTCAGGATTATTCTTTTCGTTAGCGGATTTGTGTGCTCCATTTAAATAAACATTTCCATCAGCAAAAATCGGATAGCCCGCGTTTTCGTAAACTCCCAAACCCGATTTTGCTGAATTTGTTTCTTTTACGCCACCTACAAAAATATTATTGTAAAAACGATCGTCGCCGCATAAGGTGGTTTTTAAACCAACAACTTCTGTTGAATGTGGAAGCATAAAAGGCGTTTCACGGCTTTGCGGGCGTAATTCCATATTTCCGGCTATTAAATTGTGAACATAAGCGCCACCTTCCGACCAGTTACGGATAGAAAGCGGTGAAAGAAGAATGTTGTTTTCAATCAGAAACGGGCCATGATCAACTTCCACAAAAATATCGTCTGTGGTATTCTCATAGAAAAGGTTTCCGTACACATGCGTTCCCTGCGCCATCCAGTCGAGCCATAAACCACGGCCACAATTTTTCAACCGGTTATTCCGGATAACCATATCGATGGAAGCATGAATTTTAATCCCGCCCATTTCGGCTCCGGTAAACTGGCGCTTTGTCCAGATGTTGAATATATCGTTATTTTCTATAATACTGAAAACGCCTCCCATACTTCCGCAAATCCCGGTTTGTTCGCAGTCGGAAATTATATTATTCCGAATAATATGCGAGCCGATATTTTCCTTGCTCCAACCTTTAGCATGAGCACGTTTAATGGTTTCAACATAACCTTCAGCAGAGTTTTCCGATGTATTGTCAAACTCATCGCCATGTTTTCCAAGCGTAATTCCGGAGCATTTAGAGTTTCGGATTACATTGTTTTCAATAATCCAGCCTTTGCTCCAGTTGGTTCCAATCAACCCGATTTGTTCAGCAGTTGGCGGCGCCCATTGTGTGGCGGCCTGGCTCATATGAAAAGCCACTCACGGTGATGTAATTGATATTGTTCTTTTCAGGATAAAAACAGGCCTTACGCACATTAATTTCAACGAGTTCGTTGTTTGGATTAGCTTCGTGAAAATTGGCGTAGATAAAGGTATTTGCATTCATCACTTTCGCAGAACCAGGTGTAGGTAGAGCCTTCCGGATCCCAGTTGTCTTTTGCTGGTTCTGGGTGAAGCACTTTTTCAAGAATTTCTTTTTCCCACAGCGATTTCCCGTTCAGATACACTTCCCCGGTATGGTGGATTCGGCCTAAGTCGTTAAACCAGTCGCCGTGAATCAAATCTTTGTAAGGATTATAATCGCTAAAAAATGAATTTGGGATGGTTGCTTTCCAAACTGTTCCTGAAAATTTCTCCCAGTTTTTTATGATTTCGGAACCTTTGATTTCCACTTTTTCATTTTCCGCCGCGCGATAAACAATCCGGTTGTTGTTCGAAGTTCCGCCACGAGGTGGTTTAATCCATTCGCGATATACACCTTCATGAACAGTGATTATATCACCCGCCTGTGCAACATTTGCTGCAGCTTGAATGGTCAGAAATGGCGATGCTACGGTTCCCGGATTTTTATCATTTCCCGATTTTGCAACATGGTATTCTTTTGCAGAAAGATTAAAACAGAATGCAAGAATTATAATGTTGATTATTAATGGTCTCATCATGTTTTATTTTTATTTTACTGATTTTCTATTTTCATCTTTTCCTTCGCCTCTGCCTCTGCCTTTGCCTTCGTCTTCGACTTCATTATTCTTTCACCAACATCTTTTCCAGTTTTTCCAACGAGATACCCTTGGTTTCCGGCAGCTTTAAATAAATCACCGAAAATCCGATGACGCAAATTACGGCATAAAGCCAAAATGTAAAAGCAGCGCTGAACAATTCCACCAAAATCGGGAAAGTCAGTGTTAATAAATAACAGGCAACCCACAACGAAAGTGTCGCAACCGACATGGCAGCACCGCGTACTTTATTTGGGAAAATCTCGGACAAAACTACCCAAACTGTTGGGCCAAGACCAAAGGCAAAAAATGCCGGAGTAATGATAATGAAAGTAAGCAACAGCCAGTCATCTGTTCGGCCGGTTAAGAACAATGCGCCAATTACAATATAACAAACGGCCATACCGGCGGCGCCGATCAACATCAGCTTTTTGCGGCCCATCTTGTCAATTACACGCATGGCAAGAATGGTGAATGCAACATTCATAATTCCTATCAGTGTAGTTTGAAAAAGCGCAGCATCGACACCCAGATTGGCTTTTGCAAAAATATCGGGCGCATAAAAGAAGATGACGTTGATTCCTGACCACTGCTGAAATACAGCCAGAAATATTCCAAGAAAAAGTATCAGTTTGTATTTCTTATTGAAAAGCTGTTTCAGTGTTCCGCGTTTTTCGTTGCCTGCCAGAGATGCTTTTATTTCGCTTAATTCAAATTTGGCAAAATCCAGTCCTGCAACTCTTTCCAAAACCTGTTTTGCTTTTTCCGTTTCGTTGCGGGCAACCAGCCAGCGTGGACTTTCAGGAACAATAAACAAGGCCAGAAAGAACAATACTGATGGAACAGCTTCGGCAGCAAACATCCAGCGCCAGGCATTTTCGCCAATCGAAAGTAAGAAAATAATTCGAATAATAAGCCAATGAAATGCCAATTACGATGGTCAACTGATTAATTGAAACCATTCTGCCACGAACATGCGCCGGCGAAACTTCGGCAATGTACATGGGAGCAAGCACAGATGCACCTCCAACTGCCAGTCCGCCAAGTATACGATAAAAGACAAACGAAGAAATGGAGTTGGCCATTCCACTGCCAATTGCGGAAATCCCAAATAAAACACTGGTGACAAGCAGCACTTTTTTTCGGCCAAAAAAATCGCCCAAACGACCGCTGTAACTGGCGCCAAAAATACAGCCAATAAGCGCACTGCTAACTACCCAGCCTTTAAGTGTTTCACTCAGCCCGAAAATTTTTTGCAGAAAAGGAATGGTTCCGGAAATAACTGAAATGTCGAATCCGAAAAGCAGTCCGCCAAGAGCGGTAACAACAGAAATGGTTAAAAGGTAACGATAGTTGACGTTCATAAAAGCCGGTTTAGATTTCACCCGAAAATACAAAATCATTTTCGAATCTGTTAGCCAGTTAAAAAAACAATTATAGATAATGCAAAATCAAAACAATATTGCATTATGGAGAAGTCATTTTTATGAAAATAAATGTTAGTCGATAACCAGAATTATATTTCTTTATTCTAATTGAATAAAAAGATTTCCTCAAAATGGTAGCTTTGTATAGATCTAAATCTAAATGCGATGAAACGTTTTATTCTTTTCCTTTTGCCAGCTTTTATAACTCTGCAGAGTTTTTCCCAAACCAACTGGAACGGCTCACAACTTGTTATTCAAAATGAAAAAATTACAAGAATTGTGGTATTTGAAAACGGACAGTTCACAACCCAAAGTTACCGGTTAAAAGATTATCCGTACAATTTTGTATCCATTGAAAGTGAGGAACCTGTCCCTTTTAATCAGCAAGAAGCTAAATACGAGCAAAAATTCAGGCATTACCGCGGGCCAAACCCCGATGAGTTTTCATTTCTTTTAAATGGTGAAAAAGTAACAGGGAAAACGGGTTGGAAAGTAATCGATGTGCAGGAAATCAAAAAGGATGAAACCACTATTCATCAAATTATTTTAAACGGAAATGCGGAAAACAACGCTGGTTTGGAACTAACTATTTCATATATGATTTATCCGAATTTGCCGATTATAAGAAAGAAGCTGGACTTCAGAAACATTGGGAATAAAGAGTTGAAAATTGAATCGCTCGATGTGGAAAGCCTGAATATTCCGTGGGGAAATACATATAATACGGTTTATCAGAATTACGCGCGCTACAAACACATCGGACCTTTTTTGGGGAATTGGAACGATCCACTGGTTTTGTCGCATGATCCGGTTTTTAACCATGGAATTGCCATTGGCAATGAGGCGCCGGGAGTTTTAAAGCGAACATCGGTTTGTCTGGATGGCAGAACATTAAATGCGGGATTAACACATTCCGACCAGGATTATGCGTTCAGAAAATGGCTGCAACCGGGAGAAAAATGGGAAAGCACTTTTGCATTTACCGGACTGTATTCCGATTTAAATCCTCGAAATTTTGTGGATTCATCGGTAAGTGAGTTTGTCCGAAAATATATGGGAATCCGGTTAGCACAAATTCCAAAACGACCGGCATTTGTGTATAACACATGGAAACCATTCCGAAGAGAAGTGAATGAAAAACTGGTAATTGAGCTTGCAGATGCTGCTGCAGAATGCGGTGTGGAAGAGTTTGTAATTGATGATGGCTGGCAGGTAGGTTTTGGCGACTGGGAAATCGATTACGAAAAATTCCCCAACGGTTTAAAGCCGGTTTTCGATTATATAAAATCGAAAGGAATGAAACCCGGACTTTGGCTAAGTATGGGTGCCGCCTCCACCGACAGCAAAGTTTTTCAGGAACACCCGGAATGGTTTGCCAGAGGGCGCGATGGGAATTTTGTGAATCTGCACGATGGCGGAACTGATCGTTATTCAGCTTGTTTTACAACTGGATGGAAAGATTATATCAAAGGGAAAATACTTCATTTAGTGAAAGAGCATGGCCTGGAATATGTAAAACTCGATTTTGCCATTGTTGCCAGCGCCTATCGTTTTGATCCGGATGTGTCGGGATGTTTTGCTGAAAATCATCCACATAAAGACAGGCAGGAATCGTATCTCGAAATTTACCGCCAGGCGTGGCAAATGTATGATGAATTGCACGCTGAAGCGCCAAATCTGTTTATCGATTGCACTTTTGAAACCATGGGCGAACTGCAGATGATTGATTACGATATGTGCAAGCATGCCGAAGGGAACTGGCTTTCCAATTTCGAGGAGGAAGCTCCTTTGGGAAGTAACCATGTACGGCAAATGGCATGGTGGCGTTCAGCCGGTGATTCCTGCAACGGCGCTGGTTATTGGAAACCAGTCGATGGAGGATGAATCTGCTCTTTTTTCTTATAAATCGTTATGTGGCTCACTTCCAATCATGCTTGGAGATCCGCGAAAACTTACTATTGAAAAGAGACAACAATTTAAAGAACTGGCCACCTGGTTAAGAGAAATGGAAAACAAACACAGCATCATGCTTTACCGGCAGGACCTTCCCGGATTTGGCGAACCGGGCTACGGATATTGGGACGGGTTTCAACGTATTAATTCTGATACCAAATCGGGTGGAATTATGGGTGTATTCAAACAATTTTCTCCGGTAAAAGAGCAATGGATAACCGTTAATTCTCTCAATCCTGAAAAGAATTATAAAGTTTTTCATGCTCCTGCCGGTAAAATGTTCGTACTGCGACAGGGAAGGAACTTCAAACCAAAGGATTTAAAGTAGTTTTTGAAGATGATTTTCAGGGGGAATTGTATGAAGTACAGAGGTTAAATAGTTACATCCACTTTCTTTCCGAAACTTCGGTATGATATAAAAGATAATTATAAATCCTCATTGCCAGTTTTTCATCGATATAAGGAATGGTCATTGAACCGGCTGCATTCATGATATGCAGGCTTGCCAGTTTCCTTCGTTTTTGGAAAATGGTTTGGCGGAACTGAACGGATTGAATTTTAAATAATTCCATCTGCTTCCATTTATGCTCGATGGCTCCTTGCGAAATTCGTATTTGGTTCTCATTCATTCTGAAATACCGCTTTTTAAGAATTAAGTAGCTGTAACCTGCCGTTGCTGCAAGCCACAATATAGAGCCTAACCAAAATAGCCATTGCGAATATAAAAAAGGAGTTGCAAGCAAAACGGGAACCCAACCATAAATGATCCACAATCGCCGAAAGAAATAACTATCCGAGTAAATTTTCGGAGTTTCCGATAACTTTTCAGCTCCAAACAAATCATTTTTCAGAAGTTCAAGGTGAGATGTTAAACAACCCGGAGCATCGACCAATTGCTGGTTCTTCCGGTTTTGGTGTCCGCTAACCGCCTGTTTGAACGTGAGGTGATAAATTCCAAACAGATGTTTCAGCGGTCCGGTTTCCCAAATTAGTTCCTGTACTTTGTTATGCGGAACAATTACATTCCGTTTGTTTATCAGACCTGCCTCTATTCTATAATTATCTTCCTTTTTTAGCAGTTTAAAGTCGAAGTATTTTAGGAATGTCCGAAACAGTGAAAAGAAAATGGAAATAATCAGGAAAAAAATAACCATAAAAATGATTAATGCCCAACCCGAGTTCGACATAAAATCCATAAACTCGTTGGAATACTTATCGGCTTTATCTTTAAATAAATCCTGAGTTTGCTGAAAAAGCTGCCCCCCAAACGCAATAATGATAAGAGCCGCACGTAAATGATTCTGGCTGATTCCTATTTTCAATAAATCGGTTGGCGACAGTTTTAAAATCAATTGTTCCGGTACTTCCTGTGTTTCCACTTCTTCGTGAATTTCCTCCGCTTTGGCTTTCTTTTTCTCAGACCGAAGATGATTCTGAAGTTCTTTGGCAAATGAAAGTTCCAATGCATGAATTTTAAGTTCTTTTCCAACCGAGCCCGCAGTATCGATTTCGAGTGAAACCACATTCAACAATTGCTGCAGAAGGTTTTGCTTGGTATTTACACTTTGAATACGTTCAAGAGGAATTGACAGAACTTTTTTGCGCAAATACCCTTTTTTCAAAATAAATTCGCCTTTTTCAACATAGAAATAAAAATTCAGATAATAAAGCAGAGTATGAATCGCCAGCAAAACAATTACTGCTAAAATGCCAATTATGATAATATTTTTGTTCCTGAAAAAATCGTTTTTAAAAACATACAACAGAAGTATAGGCCAGAATGCCCGAACAAACTGACGCGAGCTAAACAGGAAAATCAGCACAAGCCCGCGAACCGATTGCCGTGTTGGAACAGATAAATCCGGTTTATTCATGTTCGCTGATTTTATTCGATAAAAAAGCCTTTAACCTTTGCGCTTCAACAGCCGGTAACCCGGGAATGGAAAGATCGCTCGAAGAACCACCGGCAGTGTAAATCTTTACCGATGAAAGCCGGAATATTTTGGCAAGAATTCCCTGGTTTACTTCCACGTGCTGAATTCGGTTAAACGAAATTGTTGTCAATCTGTAGGTAATCAATCCCCGCTGAAATGATATGTCTTTATCGCGAACCAAATAGCCTTTTCTCGGAAACCCAAGCACGGAAACTACTGCCGAAAATACAGTAATAACCAAAATTGCTGAACCCGCCAATATGCCGGTAATCCGGGTTGGAATATCTTCAGCGAGGAAAAGAATGGCAATCAGAATTCCGCTCGTCAGCAGAAAAAAGAATGCAATCCGGATAAATAGTATCGTTAGGTATTTCCGGTCGAGTGCGTTGAAAGTTTTTGAGTCTACTTTTGGCAGATTTTCGGGTAAAAGAATTGAATTGGTAAAGTTTTCCATTTGGTTTTCCGTTTTTCTTCAAAAATACAAAGGTTAAAAATATGCTTTTTCACCTATCTATTTTTCTTGCTAAGATTACGGCAAAATCTTAACATAAAGATTTTTGTTATATATTACATAAACTGGAATTAATTCAAAAAAGGTGAAGATACATATTCTGTTGCTTTTAATTTTCTTTTTTCAGGCTGTTTGCTCACAGCCGATAGATAATGTTGAAATACGAACTAAAGTTGAAGCTTTTAAAAAAGATGCGAAAGGGCCGTATCAGGCAATCATGTGGTTTTGCCCCGATGGTTCGCGTGTTATACCAAGTCAGCGTTGCCCCGAAAAAGGTGGCGTACAGCGTGCAACCTATAAAACATGGGTGGAACAACTGGCAAAAAGCAATCATATATTTTTGGGGCAGATACTTGCGGCTACCGATTTTGCTCAATTTTTCGATAAGGAAAATCGATATGCAAGGGCAAAGCAATATCAAATCGAAAATTACCTGGAAGGAATCGACAATGGCTGGATTCAGCAAAAAGCGAAGTTTTACCGCGGGGCTTTTCAGGATGAAGACGAAAACAACTGGGGTGAAAAGTTTTTGGAATGGACGCTGACAAACGAAACATTGGAGCAAAACAATTTCTTTTTGCTCCGGCAGTTTTTTAAATCGATTCCGCACAAAACCGAAACTCCAAATATCAGAAAGGTGCGCGCACTTTCCATGGAAATTGCCGACAGCGTTCCGTCGTTTATGAATATTCGCATAAAAATTCACGGGCAACCTGAGTTTGCTGATATAGCTTCTGTAAAAGATTTCAAGCTGAAAAATAATTCAAAATTATCGCCTCAGGTAAAAACGAAAATCGATGAACTGGTTTCTGAAATGGAAATCATGTTTCGCCCGGTAAACTGGGAATCGTTAAATACTTTTGGCAAAACAAAAGGGATTTCTTCTGATGCTTCAAATTTTATACAGTCGAAAGTTGGTGAAATTGTTGCTGCAAATTCTGCTGACCATAAAATTGAACTTGCTGCCGATTTCATGCTTGAAATTCGTAAAACAGTTTTAAGCTCACAGGTAAAAACTAAAATGGTTTTATTCGATTTGTCGAACAAGTTGGAAGAGTTGATTTTTAAAGAACTGCCCAATTGGAAATCGAATTCTGTTGCAGACGTACTCAAAAAGAACTACGCACTTTCCATGGCTGCGGCCGGCGCAGGTTATATCGAAATCTGGGAATGGGAAAAAACGGAACCACTTTTAACCATTCAAAATACGAATTCAACATCCGTAGACAAACTGAACGAAAAGTTAAACATAGCAAGAGGCATTGTGGAATGGAGCACCGGAATGATACGGGCAAATTTTGAAAGCGAAATCAAGTTATTTGAAGGGTTTGAACCGCTGGCCAAAGGTTTTGCTGATGATTTGATCCGGTCGTCGGTTTTATTGCAATTGGGCCAAAGTGTGGGTGAACTTGGAAGTTTTATCGCAAAAAATTCCAATCAAAGCAATAAGGTTTTTGATCTTCAGAACCAAAGTCATTTTCGCGGATTGAATCCAGGGTTTGCCAAAGGAGAACTTGTAGTTGCCGACAATCCTGAAGATATTGAAGTTTCGCCGGATAAAATATATGTTTTTAGTCATGCGCCGTCCGATTTAAAACCTGTTGCAGGAATTGCCACTGTTTCGGAAGGAAACCTGGTTTCGCACGTACAATTGCTGGCGCGAAACCTTGGAATTCCGAATGCAGTTCTTTCCATGCAAAATATGGCCGACCTTAAAAAGTATAACGGAAAGCAGGTTTTTTACGCGGTTTCCAATAACGGAACAGTAATTATGAAGTTGGCAGAAAATATGGTTCCTGCAGAAAAATCACTTTTCGACGTAAAAAAGAGAAAAGAAACAAAAATTCGGGTTGGAATTGATAAACTGGATATGAACCAGAAAAGGGTGCTGAATCTGCGCTCGGTAAATGCAGCAAGTTCAGGAAAACTTTGCGGCCCAAAAGCAGCCAACCTCGGGCAACTCAAACTGATGTTTCCTGATAATGTGGTGGAAGGATTGGTAATTCCATTTGGTATTTTCAAACAGCACATGGAACAAAAAATGCCGGGAACTAATGGTTCTTACTGGGATTTTTTAAATGCTTCGTTTGCCGAATCTTCAACCATGGAAAAAGAAGGAAAATCCAAAGATGAAATCGATGCCTTTATTCTGAAGAAATTGGAGGTTTTGAGAAACGCAATATTGGAGATGCCTTTTCTTCCAGAATTCGAAGCCGATTTGGAAACTCAGTTTGTGAAAATTTTGGGAAAGGAAATGGGAAGTATTCCGGTATTTTTACGAAGTGATACCAACATGGAAGACCTGAAAGATTTTACCGGTGCAGGATTAAATCTTACTTTATTTAATGTGGCAGATAAGGAAAAAATAATAAAAGGGATAAAACAGGTTTGGGCGTCGCCATATTCTGAGCGGAGTTTCCGCTGGCGGCAAAGTTTCTTGTTGAATCCTGAAAATGTGTATCCTTCCATTTTGGTAATTCCAAGTGTAAACGTGGATTATTCGGGTGTTTTAATTACCAAAGGAGTAAGTACAGGAAACACGGACGATTTAACCATTGCATTTAGTCGTGGTGCTGGCGGGGCAGTTGACGGGCAGGCTGCCGAATCTTATCTCTTGAAAAGCGACGGAACAAACCGGTTAATTTCTCCCGCTCGTGAACCGTATTTTAATACGCTTCCGGTAGCCGGAGGAACCGGAAAAGCTGCTGCAACTTTTGAGAAACCGATTTTGAATGATCAGAACCTGGCACAAATCCGGCAGTTCAGCAAATTGTTAAAACAGAAAATGGAAGAAACCGGAAGTATGCAGGGGCCTTTTGATGTTGAACTTGGATTCCTTGATAACAAACTCTGGCTTTTCCAGGTGCGTCCTTTTGTGGAAAACAGAAATGCCGCCGGAGCAGCTTATCTGGAATCAATTTCGCCAAAACCCGATGAAGCAAAAGTTATTTCACTTTCCGAAAAATTGAAACCATGAAAAGACTTCATTTTATAAAACGATTTAATCTCACAGCTTTATTCCTTATTATACTTTTTCCCGTTTCTGAGTTGGCAAGTGCATATCCCATCGACGGTTTTTGGCTTACCGGAATCAGGCGCCTCGTAAGGCTACAAATGATTTTAAACGGCGAAATAAAAGATACAAAACCCGTAGAAGGCGCCAGAAAAACATTAAACGAAATTCATTTGCAATTGATGAATGCCAAAGGCGACAGTCTTGCGACTTTGCCAAACACGGATGCTGCGTTGGAAAAGAAACTGAAAACTTTATTTCCCAATTTGGATGAAAGTTATTCGGTTACGCTTCTCGATATAACTCCGGGAAAACCATTCAGGTATGCGAGTCGTCAGGAGACACGAGGTTTTCAGCCCGGGAGTGTTGGAAAGCTGGCAGTGCTTAGCCGGACTTTTTACGGAGTTGAAAAATATTTATCCCGATTCGTTTGAAAAACGACAACAGTTGCTGAAAAACAAATCGGTGCGCGCAGGAAAGTGGGCAATGACTGATTCACATACCGTTCCGTTTTTCGATCCTGAAACCAAAATTTTAATAAAAAGAACGGTAAAAGAAGACGATGTTTTTTCGCTGTATGAATGGACAGATCACATGGTTTCGGTGAGTAACAACGGCGCAGCAAGTGTGGTTTGGCGCGAAGTGATTTTGATGCGCCAGTTTGGTAAAGATTATCCAAACCTCACCGAAGAACAAGCAACAGAGTTCTTTAAATCCACACCCAGGGCAACATTGCAAAAACTGGCAGTGGCAGTTGTTAATGAACCGCTTTCGGAGCTTGGAATTACTAAAGAAGAATGGCGGCTTGGAAGTATGTTTACGCAAGGTGCAAAATCGTTTATTCCTGGCGAAGGTGGGAGTATTGGCTGCCCGCAGGGATTAATGAAATATCTGATTGCGCTGGAGCGCGGAAAAATTGTGGATGAAAAATCGAGCCTCGAAATCAAGCGATTGTTATATATGACCGATCGCAGAATTCGGTATGGTACATCGCCCCGGCTGGTTGATGCAGCTTTGTATTTTAAATCGGGAAGTTTGTATAAATGTAAACCGGAGGAAGGATTTGAGTGTAAAAAATATGCCGGAAATGTTGAAAATTATATGAATTCCGTTGCTATTGTTGAACACAAGGATGGGACGATTTACATGGTTGTTTTAATGTCGAATGTATTGCGAAAAAACTCAAATATCGATCACCAGACTTTGGCAACGCGGATTGATGATATCATTCGGAAGTAAGCGATAAAAAATGCCTTTTCAGCAAAATCCCTAACTTTTGAATTTGGATTGTTACGGTACTTTTCAATCAAATCGAAATATCCCGGATCGTGCAACTGTGCAATCAGGAATAAAACAGCAAGTTTAATTTTTATGTCGTTTCCATTTAGTAACATGGAATAACACTCCTTTTCTTCTGGAATATGCAGATTCAGATTTTTCAGAGCTTCATCTGAATGAGTGTCGAGAATTGTGGTTTCAAGGATAGGAATGATTACCCGTTTTAAACGTGTATCCAGCAAATTATCCAGGAATTCGATACTACTGATTCTCACTTCTGATTTATTGCTTTGAAAACTTTTAAAAGCTGTGTTTATTTCATCCGGTGGAAATCGCAATCCCAACAAACGAAAGATTCTTTCCAAACCACCGTCGAGCCTTCTTTCGAGTAGATCGATTAAACTTTTCCGTGCGTCATTCAATTTATGATGGAGCCGTTTTGGTTTCATTTTCCAGCTTAATCTGCAGGTAAAGCACCGACAACGTATCCTGTAAAATACGGGCTTCTTCAAGAATTCGTTGAATTACCAATCTTTTATCGAAATGTAGAAATGGAAATTTCGCCTTTAACTTTGAAAGTGAAACAAGCGCCTGGTTTCGCAGCACAGAATCTTCCGAATCGAAAAGTTCGAACAGAAAATTAACCGAGTGCTGTGATTCAATATTTTCAACAATTTCCGGGATTCGCCGTTGAATCCCGGGCTTTGAATTGTCCAGTACAGCCGTTCTTAAAAAGGGAATGATTTCAACACCATATTGCGACAACGCCAATTCTGCGCTTTCTGAATATTCAGGTTCGGAAAGCAATAAAAAAAGATGATCGATAAATTCAGTTGACATCGTTAGTCCGGCAGCTTTAATTGCCTGGGTTTTAATTTCCTTATCATCTTGATTCAAACCATTTTCGATAAAAGTAAAAAAGCCGGGCATATTTCCCCTTCCAATGGTTTCCAAAATTATTTTAGTATTGAATTTTTTTATTTGCGGATTTTCTTCCAGTGTAAGATGTTCAATTTTTTCAGCCACAATTAACCGCAATTCATACTGTTTTTTTAGCTCAGGATTATCCCGTAATTCACCAGCCAGGCTAAGTAAGGCAGCACCGCTTACTTTGTAATCTTTATCCGAAAGAAACTGCTGCATCAGTTCAACTCGGTTTTCGGTATGATGTTCCAGCAAAAACTCAAAAGCAGCAATTTTTACCTCCTGAGCGGGATCGGAAATCATTTGATAAACGGTTTCAGTAATTGGCTTGTGCCGGTATAAATAAAGATTTCGAAGTGCTTCTTCCCTGATTAATGCACTTTCACTTTTCAACAAATTAAAAATAGACTGAAAGAGTTTTTCATTAGGTTTTTCGCGCGTTTTTTGCAATACCCAAATAACCTGGTTTTCGCTTCCGTTTTCGAGAACATTAATCAATCCGTTTAAAACCGATTCATTGGCAATATTAATTTCCTGCGTTTCTTTTTCGGGCCCGGTTTGTTTTAATTTCTGCTGAAACGACTGAATATATTCTTTGCGAATTTTAAATGCAAAATAAAACCAAATCGCAAGTACCACAATTATCATCAGGCTGATAAAAGGTGTGGAAAGTTGAAATGCATTCACAATCAGAATTAAAATAATGCCGCCAATTCCGGTTGCAACACTATCGACAAAAACATCGATAAATGTTTTGGTTTTGTTTTTTATCGCCAGTGGAATTGGTAATGCCAGCAGCTCAACTGCGGATTTATTAATCGATTGTTTCAGGCTTCCATCGGCCATTTTAATAATGATTGCTGCAAAAAGCGAAGGGGCAAAAAGCACCAAAACTGCACCAATAAAGATTCCGGCAGGCAAAAAGAACAGCGACACGCCAACACCAAAAACTCCCACAACGCGGCGTGTAAGAAATAATTGAATAAGTAGAGAAAACAGGTTAAAGTTGGAAAACCAAAAGCCAAAAAAAGCAGTGAGTTCGTCGGGATCGGATATTTTAAACGAGGCGATAGCATTGAATTGATAATCGACAAGCTTTGCTACAATAACGCTAACTCCTATAATTCCAGCTAAATAGGTAAGATGCTTTGATTTTCGGATCAGTTGAAAAGGACTTTCAACTATTTCTTTTAATTTATTTTTGCTTCTGAACGGATTTTTTTTGCCACTTAAATTATCGCGCCAGATAATTCGTGTAATCGGAATGCAAAGCCATAACAAAAAAGCGCTCACAAAAAGCAGGTTCTCACTACCAATTGCCGGAGCCAACAGTGAAGTTAGATAACCTCCAAAAATTCCGCCGGCTATTGCACCTGCGCCAATAAATCCGAAAAGCCGTTTTGCTTCGCGAAGGTTAAAAACGAGATTGGCCAGAATCCAGAATTGCGAGGCTGATAAAACTGCAAACAAAGCCACCCAGATATAAAAGAAATAGATAACCCAACTTTCGAGGACATGAAAAACCAGCAATCCGCCAAATACCAACAGTACAATTACAGATATTGCAATCGTTCTTCTCATCAGCAAATAAAAGGACATTTTCACCAACTTGCGCGAATAGTAATACGATAATGCCATAGCTGCAATTGCAACCAGAACAAATGCCAGAGGAAGGCTTTCTACTCCAAAACGAGCAATAAACAAACCGTTTACCGATGGTTTTACAATTAACAGCGTTGAAATAATCAGGAAAATATTCAGCTGCATCAGGAAAGCTCTTTTGTATTCGCCTTCCCGTAAATCAAAGAATTTGGAAAGTAAAAACCGTATCGTTTTGCTTATTGTTTCATTGTTCCATACCTGCGGATTGTTCTCCATGTTGCTTTACATGTGGTGTATGGAAATTTAGGAATTAATTCAGTGATTTTAAAATATTATCGACTTTTAAGGCTAAATTACGTAAAATAGTTTCTCCATCCGGATCTTCAGTAAGCGCCACCAAAATGTATTTATTATCCGGTCCCCATACTAAAATCGAGTCGGCATGGAAATCGTGCCAGGTGCCTGATTTACGAAATAGCTTTGCATTTGGCTCTGCTTTTTCGATGGCATTTACAAATTTATGGTGTAATTCCGGATCTTCCATAATGGATAACATTTGAGACGAACGATCGAAATTTACCAATTGCCCGTTAATTAACAGGTAGTAAAACCTGCAAACCTGGTTTACAGTAGCAGCATGGCTGATACCTTTTATCGGCTCCGGATACCGCTTTCCGGTTTTGGCGTAACGCTTGCCAACCCATAATCCGCCACCCTGTTCTTCATCGTACAACAAATATTTCGGATCGGTTAAAACCTTTTCAATTTTTTCAAAACCGAGCAAATCCATGATTCTTGTTGCAGCCTCGTTATCCGAACGTGCAATCATTCGTTTCATATCATTATGCAACTGTTCTGTTTCTGCAATTTCGCCTTTATCCAATGCATCCATTGCAGCCAGCAATATTGCTATTTTGGGCAGGCTGGCGGCATACATAATATTGTTGCCGTTTATCCTTGCGAACTTAATATTGCTTGTATCATTTAACAACACAAGCCCGATTGCCAGCTTTTTCTGGTCGACGAGTCTTTTCCATTTAGGCTGGGAATTTACCAGTTGCTGAAGCCTGTTTTGCAAATCGCTATTCTGAAGTGTATATAGCGGCTTTACTTCCTTACGGCCAAGTTTGAAAGGAATAGATATTTCCGTAGCGTCGTTATTTGGATTTTTTACCAATTTTTGTCCATCGGTTTCACAACTAACAGAAGCAAACATCAACAGGTATAACAGAAATTTCTTCATTTTTCATTTTACAAAAAAGTAAGCGAAAGTAGTAAAAAGTAAATACCAAAAATTAAATTTACTAATCATTAACAAAAAATAATGTGGAATGCTGTTGCCAGTTGCTCAGTTGGTTATGTCTTAAATTTGGAAATAATTGCAGATAGTGAAAAGTTTATATTAAAACTACTAAATTTAAGCAAACTTAAAACCTAATATTATGAATCATCAGTCTCGTCGTTATTTTATAAAGAATATTTCCGCTGCCACAATCGCCGCGGGTACAATGAGTTTTCCATTTATTTCGTTTGGAAAACCGATTTCGCAAAAAAAGAAGCTCGGAATTGCACTGGTTGGATTAGGGTATTATTCCACCGATCTGCTTGCCCCGGGTTTACAGCAAACTGAAAATTGTTATTTAGCAGGAATTGTTACCGGAACTCCTGAAAAGGAAAAAATCTGGTCGCAGAAATACAATATTCCGCAGAAGAATATATACAATTATAAGAATTTCGATTCGATTGCAGACAATAAAGATATCGATGTGATTTATATTGTGCTTCCCAACAGCATGCACAAGGAATATGTAATTCGGGCAGCCAAAGCAGGCAAACATGTAATTTGTGAAAAACCAATGGCGCTGAATGCTGCCGAATGCCGAGAAATGATTGATGCCTGTAAAAAAGCGAATGTTTCGTTGTCGATTGGTTACCGCTTGCAGTATGAACCTTATACGCAACAAATTCAAAAGTTTGCAAAGGAAAAAACATACGGAAAAATCAGGTTTGTAAATGTTGCCGATGGATTTTATATGAGCCGACCGACCGACAACTGGAAAATAAAAGCAGATTACGGTGGCGGCGCTATGATGGATATGGGAGTTTATGCACTTCAGGCAGCTCGTTATTCAACCGGTTTGGAGCCAATTTCGGTTACCGCCCAGCAAATCAATCTTGATCCGGACCATATAAATGAAGTGGATGAAACGACTACTTTTCAGCTTGAATTTCCAAACAATACATTTGCCAACTGCATGACAACCTTTGGTGGAAATGTAAATTTCTTGAAGATTAACGCTGAAAAAGGAGAATACGGTTTGGAGCCTTTTCAGCAGTATAACGGACTTCACGGCTTTTTACCACGCGGTGAAAAATTTGATTTTAAAGAAAAACACCAGCAAGGCCATCAAATGGATGAAATGTGCAAAGCAATTATGAAAGGACATCCTTCATTAACTCCGGGTGAAGAAGGATTACGCGATATGATAATTGTGGATGCGATAAAAGAATCGATTAAAACCGGAGGGAAGAAAATCTTGTTATAAACAGATTTTCTCCACACTCCTTTTAATTAAATTTCCAACAATATTGGTTACCGAACGAGACTTAACTTTTTCGTCAGATTAATATTATCGGATACAATTCTGCAATAGTAGATTCCATTAGATAATTCTCTTGCATGGAAATAATAGTTGTATTCATTTCCGATTAAGGTGTCATCAATAATGGTTTCAATTTCGTTTCCTGAAGAATTGTATATTTTTATTGAAATCCTTTCCTGATTTTTCAATATCAGACGAAGTTTTACCAATGATTTAAACGGATTAGGAAATGCTTCGAAATACACATTACCATCAGTACCTGTATTAAATGAAAAATCATTTACTGAAGTTATTGGCCCCATATTTTTATTCCAGAATCCGGATTCAGCTTTTACTGAATTATTATTTGAGGAGCCGATTAACGTTTGGCCAACCGTTCCATTCAGCATATAGCCTGAACTTATCATTTTTCCGCCACCGCTTCCAAATACACTTTTTGAAATTTGGGTTTGCTGTGCTTCAGAATTAAAAATAAAGAGAAGGAATAGAATCAAAATCAAGGGTAATCTGGTATTTATTGTTCTTATACCATTCATATTAAACGATTTCAAAGGTATGTGAAATAACTCCCTTGTTTTTATTTTGCTTTTTTGTGAAGCAATTCTGCATGGTCGTTTCATATTATTTCATATTTAGTTTTTGCTTCATTTGTTCCAATTCGTTAGATAGTCCTTCAATAGATTTCTGTTGTTCCTGAACCACTTTGGTCAGCAGCGCTACAATATCCATTGCGCTCAAACTTTTCCGGTCGTTCATGGCAACAACTTCAGGAACGTCTTCAGCAATAAAACCAACATAACTTTCATTCTTTTCGCTTAAGTAATTGTACTTCACCGGATTTAAACCCGATAATGCGCCAAAAGCCTCGCCGGAACTTAATTCAGTAATATTTTCTTTTAAACTGCGCGAACTTGCGTTGGTCCAAACGCCACCGGCAGTAACGTGGGCGCCACTGGCCATTTCAAGCGGATGTGTTGGTGCAGAAGTTCCGATACCTACATTTCCTGTTGTATCAACTGTAAGAAAGATATTATCATTGCCTTCAACCACAAAGTTTCCCAGATTGTCTTCACCAATATCCATAAACCCATCGCGTGCACCAAAAAAACGTATTTGTGGGCCATTTCCTTCAGCAGCAAAAGTTGCCAATAATGCAGTACCGTTGCCTGGTGTGAAATAGGGGTGAGTTCTGAAATAACCAAATTCACCTTCTGATTGAAGTCCTCCCGCAATTAATAACTTTTCACCTGAAGGCTCAGCGCCAATTCCAACATGTCCATCGGTGCCAACCATAACTAAGTTTTCATTATCTCCATTTATTGCCAAAGTACCAGCTATATGCAATGTCGCATTTGGTGTTTCTGTACCAATTCCAACATTTCCTCCTCTATTTATGACCATCGCGGTTTGGCCAACGGAATCATTGTTATGCATTTTGAAAAATAGTCCGGCATTTTCCTGTCCGTCCAAACTTTCAATTGTAGCTCCCCACGTGTCATCGTAATGCCGAAGTTTAATGCCGGCAAATCGGTCTTGCACTGGATCAGCATTAACACCGGCTGTGGCAATTTTCAGATAATTATTCGATAATGAACTGTAGTCTCCAATTTGAACTAATTCTTTAGGATCGGAATTTCCGATACCCACTTTTCCTTCGGAATAAAAAATGTTATTGGCGTTACTGTTCCATTTTCCACCTATTCCGTTATTTGCCGAAGTAAGCTGTGAACCATCCCTGAATTTTATGCCGGAAGGTTCAATCATATTATTTAGCCATAAACTTCCACTATCTCGCATTGCAGCTATGTATCCGCTTAAGCTGTTGTAAAAAATAATTTCCCGTGAATTATTCTGGTAAAACATTTCCATTTGGTTTTCTCCTTCATCCTGCCACAAAAGCCCTCCGCCAAAATCCGATTCACCAATTTGGTTTAGATACACAAATGGCCGGTTTACAAGAGCATTAACATCACCTGTATTAGTTATTTTTACCGAACCATTATTGACTTCCAGTTTTTCCATGGGCATATCAGTGCCAATTCCAACATTCCCTTCCATGCGTGAAATACCATATTCATTCATGTTCCAAAGTCCGTCGCTACCCGCGGCAGATAAACTGTAGGCGGCAGAAGTCAATTCCGTTCGTGGTGTCATTTCGGCTTCATTATTAACCGAAATTCCCAGCCAATACTGAGTTGTAAAAGGAAGATTGAGCTCCGTAGTTTTACCCAGAATGACGCTAAATACGCCATTCGATAGCGACACAAGCTGATCTTCTTCCCAAAGTGGTTCTGAACCTGTTTCAACGTCGTATAACCTAAAATTAATTGTGTAGTCACCATCGTCTAAATTCATCTCATCCATATTTGTAAGTAATCCCTGATAACTTAAAGTTTTTGGAACCTGTCCGATGATGTTGGTGCATACCAAAAATAGCATTGTGATGCTAAGAAGTGTAAATTTTTTCATGTGAATTTTTTTATTAATTGAATAATTCTATCAGAAGCAATATAGGTATAATAAATCAATAAAATACAAATATATCTTTAAATGTTGTATTTATTTTTTGCTGACTTATAGTGCTTTATAAGAATAGGATTATTTTATTTTTTGAAATAATGATTGTTATTTTTAGGAAAGAATCAATTACATAATAATATTGAATAAATTGTTTACTTATTAGATGAATTTGTATATTTTAACCGTATGATTAATAAGGTGTTTATTACCTTGTATAAAATATTGGTAATTTTTGCAATGAATGTTAAAAAGTGCTTATTGTTTGTTATCCTTTTCTTTCTGTTGTCATGCAAAACAACAAATAAACCGTTCACAGATATTAGCGTTTTGAATCAAAATAGCCAAACTGATGCGAGTATACGCGGGCTTTTTGTATTAAACGAAAACACAATTTGGGCAAGTGGCACAAATGGAACAGTTTTAGTTTCTGAAGATTCAGGTGAATCATGGAAATTGATACAGGTTCCCGGGGCTGAAGAAAACGATTTCAGAAGCATTCATGCCTGGGATAAGAACGGGGCTTTGGTTTTTGGAATTGCAGGACCCGATTTTGGTTATCTCACTGAAGACGGAGGAAATAGTTGGAATGTTGTATATAGTGACACAACCAAAGGAGTTTTCTTCGACAGTCTGAAATTTGCAGATAGTAAAATTGGTTTGGCAGTGAGCGACCAAACCGTTGGAAAACCTTTCGTAATAAAAACTACTGACGGAGGAAATTCCTGGCGAAAAATAGAAAACCTTCCGGCTTTGCTTGATGGAGAAGCACATTTTGCAGCATCAAATACCTGTGTTGAATTTTTACCTTCAGGCAAGGCATGGATAATAACCGGTGGCAGCGCAGCACGGGTTTTTTATTCCGGCGATTTTGGTGAAAAATGGAAAGTGGCTGAAACTCCAATAATAGATGAAAATGCTTCGTCAGGTATTTTTTCGGTTTCATTTAAAAACAATTTCGAAGGTGTAATTGCAGGCGGAACTTTTGATAAGCCGGCATTAAATGAAAACATTGCGGCTTTTACAAAAGATGGCGGCGAAACCTGGATTTCATCTGAAATAATGCCAAAGGAGTATCGTTCGTGTGTACAGATTGTTTCTTTTGGGAAAAAGAACTTCTTTTTTGTTATCGGGAAAACCGGATGCGATATTTCGTCCGACAATGGAAAAACCTGGAATTTTTGTGAAGAACTTAACTACTACACATTTCGGCAGGTTCCGGGGAAGAATTTTGGTTTTGCTGCAGGAAGCGAAGGAAGGATAGCAAAGCTCGAGTTTATGATCCAATAATTACACTACTTTTGTCCACAATTAAATGAGTAAAATTCTATGCAGCAAAAGTCAGGCAAATCCGGTAAAAAAAGGTTAGATTCCGGTAATCCCAAAGACGTTATTCTTACGGTTGATGAAAATTGCATTCTAATGGATTTTCTGATCGAACAATTACCTCACAAAAACCGGAACAATATCAAATCATTACTTCGAAACAAACAGGTTTGGGTAGAAGATAAACTTATATCACAGTTTAATCATCCACTTGTTCCCGGTCAACAAGTGACGGTTTCGGGAAGTCGTAGCCGGAAGGAGAAAAAGTACAGAGAATTTACTATAGTATTTGAAGATGAGAGTTTAATTGTAATCGATAAGGCGGCAGGATTGCTTTCGATGGCAACAAAAAATGAAAAACGGAAAACAGCATATAGTTTTATTAGCGATTATGTAAAGCAGCAGGATCCGGCAAACAAAATTTTTATTGTTCACCGTTTAGATAGAGAAACTTCAGGATTAATGGTTTTTGCAAAAAACGAAAAAGTTAAACGCCTGATGCAGGAAAACTGGAACGAAGATGTTCTGGAAAAATCCTACGTTGCCGTTGTTGAAGGAGTGCCTGAAAAAAAGGAAGGAACAATTATTTCCTGGTTGTTTGAAGATGCTGTATTCAAAGTACATTCAACGCAAAATCCAAAGAAAGGACTAAAGGCAATCACCCATTATTCGGTGATGAAAACGAAAAAAGATTTTTCATTATTAAAGATTGATATTGAAACCGGACGCAAGAACCAGATTCGCGTTCATATGCAGGATATCGGGTATACTATTGTTGGCGATAAGAAATATGGCGCAACAACAAGTCCGATACGAAGGCTTGGTCTTCACGCACAAAAACTTGCCTTTATTCATCCGGTAAGCGGAGAAAAAATTACTCTTGAAACCAAAATTCCGGCGTTCTTTTTTGACGATTGTTTAAGTAAAAACAATTCACCGGGTGAATATGGATTGTTACAGAAATTCACCCGGTGAATAGTTCAAAAACGATTTATTCCACCCAGGGAACCTGTTGCGATGGATAAAAATCAATATCCAAATCGTCAAAACGTTTACCATGTTTTGCAAGCCGACTTTGTATTCGTCCCAGTTTCTGGAGTTGGGAGCAGTCCAGGCAATTTCGGCATAACCGGGTAAACGCGGAAAAATCATGTATTCAATATCATCGATGTTGGTCACAGTTTCCGACCACAGCGCAGCTTCTACTCCCAGAATTTTGTCTCTTGTTAATCCCGGGACCATCGATGTTGGATCCCAGTTAAAACCCTGTTCAATTTCAATATAACCTGCCCAGTGCAATCCAAGTGTTGTGGTTGAATCATACTTCATATCGAGATATGCCTGTGCAGCAGGTGACATCAGCACTTTGGCGCCCTGTTCAAATCCTTTGCCTGTATTTTCGGCATCGGCCCAATATTGAACTGTTGCACTGTCAACTAAAGTGGCATTGGCAATTTCGTCCCAGCCAATCACTTTTTTTCCGTGCGATACCACGATTTCCTGCACACGGTTTACAAACGGAATATAATCCTTCATGGGTGTTACATGCGATTCGTCGCCACCAATATGAATATACGGGCCGGGCGTAATTTCTGACAGTTCGCGAACTACATCGTCGATAAATTTGTAGGTAATTTCCTTGCTCGTGCAAAGTGTGCTGAAACCAACTTCGGTGCCGGTATATAATTCTCTTGCTTTTCCATCGCAGTTTAATTCAGGGTAGGATGCCAGCGCTGCGTTGGTATGGCCCGGCATATCAATTTCGGGAACAATGTTAATGTTTCTTTCCTGCGCATAATTTACCAATTCTTTATATTGTTCCTGGGTGTAAAATCCACCTTTTCCACCGCCAACTTCAAGGCTTCCGCCAATTTCGGTCAGCTTTGGCCACGACTTGATTTCAATCCTCCAACCCTGATCATCGGAAAGATGTAGGTGTAAATAGTTCATTTTATACATGGCAATAAAATCGATAAACTGTTTCACTTCTTCCACATTGAAAAAATGGCGGGCAACATCGAGCATCACACCACGGTATTCATATTCGGGAACGTCATGAATTTTACCGGTTGGGACGATAATATCATCTCCCGCTATTACTGAAACCGGCAGTGTTTGCAGCAGGGTTTGAATTCCGTTAATGCAACCTGCCGGAGTTTTGGCAGTTATGGTAATCAATTTATTTTCAATAGATAAATCATAACCTTCATTTCCCAATTCTTCCGAATCTTCCGAAATGGTAAGAAAAATTCCGTTTGTTGGTGTTTCATCCGACTTTTCGATTTTCAGATTATACCCTGTTATGTCATTCATCCTTTTCGACAAATATTTTCCTGCCTGTTCGGTTTCGCTTTCAACATAAATTGTGGTTGAACTTTCCACCGAAAAAGCTTTTCCTGTAGCAGTTACCGAAACGGGTTTTGGAATAAATGCGGTTTTGGTTAAATCGGTCGGGGCTTTTGGTGTACAGGAAATTTGAACAAGGAGAAACAAAAATGCAGCAAGTGAACCGAATGATTTTAAATTCATGTTTTTAGATTTAAAGAATTAGTGAAGATTACAAAATTATGGAATTGATTTAATAATTACAGCGGTTTAATGACATACTTTACTTTTAATTTCAGTTATTATTATGCAAGAACTTTCTATGTAATTGTTCTTGTCGATTTATGGATGTTTCTGTATTCTCGCGGTGTGCAATTATTAATCTCTTTGAACTTCCGGTTAAAATTCGAAAGGTTTCCAAATCCAACACGATAGCAAATTTCCGAAATCCCTGATTCTTCGGTTTGCAGAAGTTTACAGGCTTGACCAATACGGAATTCAGTTAAAAAGTCGATATATGATTTTCGGGTTCTTTGTTTAAAATATCGACAAAATGAATTCACTGTCATATTCGAAATTTCGGCAACTTCCTGTAAATTTATCGGGCGCCGGTATTCGTTTAAGGTGAATTTAAAAACTGCATCAAGTCGTTTTTCATCGGTTTCTTTCAGATTGTTGTATGAGCCTTCAGTTGCCAATAGCACACTTTTTTCGGAACGAAGAAGTTGGTTTAAAATCTGAAGTAATAAAAGCAGTCTGTCAAATTCAAAAGTTCGTGTGATTTCAACCAACATCTCAGCAATTTTATGATGTTGACCGGATGGAAAGAAAATTCCCCGTTCCGATTTTCCAATAAATTCGGATAAAGATTTTGTTTCCGGAAGATTCAGAAACGAATTGCCAAACACTTTCCATTCAAAATAAACGGATATGGATTTTGCCCGCAACTTTTCGTCGTTGTTGTAATAAGCCGGTCCGTTTCTGAAAACGTGAGGAAGCCCGGCGCCAAATACAAAAATATCTCCCGGCCGGAATTCCATAATTCGATTTCCTGCAATCACATTTCCGGTACTTTCGAGTATAAGTGTAATCTGAAATTCATCATGACGATGAAGCATATCGTAGAAATGCGGCAGATTGTCTTTCTGAATCCAGAATGATTCATTTACCGGTTTTGCTATTTTAAAGGGAAGAATTTTCAAAATTCAGCATTTAACAGAATTAGCAAAAAATAACAGACTTCGACTTCGCTCAGTCTGACTGTCACCCTGAGTCCTGCCCAGAGGCGGGAAAGGG
Source organism: uncultured Prolixibacteraceae bacterium (assembly GCA_963821855.1). Taxonomy (GTDB): domain Bacteria; phylum Bacteroidota; class Bacteroidia; order Bacteroidales; family Prolixibacteraceae; genus Draconibacterium. The sequence continues at coordinate 415,901 of CAWGFJ010000006.1, forward strand.
TGTAAGCAAGTGAGACTCCCAAATATTATGTCTATAAATACCAAAATTAAAACAGCAATTCATTTTTTAAATATAAAGCTATTGAAAATATTCATCATTATTTCGACTATTTATAAAACATTGGTAATATCGTATTAGTTCAGGGTAAAATTGAAATAGTATTCCTGTTAGGTTCTGCTTAGTTTTGTAAAAAAGAGCAACAACTCTTTAATTTCAAATCATTAATCTTATAATTTTTAATTGATAATTTTTAATTTTTAATTGAAAATATGAATTTCGAATGGAAAGGGATATTTCCCGCAATAACAACAAAATTTACGGTCGACGATCAACTGGATTTCGATGCATTTGATATAAATCTGGAAGCGCAAATCGAAGCAGGAGTCGATGGAATTATTTTAGGCGGTTCGCTTGGCGAGGCAAGTACATTATTTCAGTACGAAAAAGATGAGCTGCTAAAGCACACGATTGCGAAATCGGCAGGGCGAATTCCGGTAGTAATGAATGTGGCTGAATCGTCAACTAAGTCGGCAGTTGATGCAGCCTTAAGTGCGCGCGATAATGGTGCCGACGGATTGATGTTGTTACCACCAATGCGATATACATCCGATGAACTGGAGACAATTACATTTTTGAGGGAGGTGGCGAAATCTACTGAATTACCAATTATTCTTTATAATAATCCGGTAGATTACAAAATCTGGATTTCACCGGAAATGTTTCAGCAGTTGCAAGATTTACCGACGATTCAGGCGGTGAAAGAATCTACTCGCGATATTTCCAATGTTACCCGAATGAAGATTGCTTTTGGCGATCGGTTTGCGGTTTTAACCGGTGTCGATACGCTTGGAATGGAAAGTTTGCTGATGGGCGCTGATGGCTGGGTTGCAGGATTAGTTTGTGCTTTCCCGCGCGAAACAGTTGCGATTTACCGCTTGATAAAAGCCGGAAAAATAGCTGAAGCGCTCGCAATTTATCGCTGGTTTTTACCTGTTCTTGGAACTCGATGTTTCTACAAAACTGGTGCAGAATATAAAACTTGCTGAATCGTTAACCGGGCTTGGCAATGAAAATGTGCGGGCGCCACGGCTTCCTCTTTCAGGAGAGGAACGAGAAAAAGTTCTTGGTATTCTGAATAAGGCGCTTGCCAACCGACCTGAGTTGCCCGATCATCTGAATTTGTAATATGAATTTGTAATCTGAATTGTGATGACTGCAAAAACCTTTTTTTGTGTCGATGCACATACCTGCGGAAACCCGGTGCGGGTGGTTGCAGGTGGCGGGCCTGTGCTAAAAGGGAATAACATGTCCGAACGGCGCCTGCATTTTATGGAAGAGTTTGACTGGATTCGCAAAGGGCTGATGTTTGAACCCCGCGGACATGATATGATGTCGGGCAGTATACTTTTTCCACCTTCCAATCCGGAAAATGATTTTGGTATTTTGTTTATCGAAACCAGCGGTTGTTTGCCGATGTGCGGTCATGGAACTATCGGAACTGTGACCGTTGCTATTGAACAGGGACTGGTTACGCCAAAAATTCCCGGCGAACTGAAAGTTGAAGTTCCCGCCGGCCTGATTAAGGCTGAATATCAAATGAAAGGTAAAAAAGTAAGCTCGGTAAAACTGACCAATGTGGCTTCTTATCTTGCAGGTAAAGACCTGGAAATTGAATCACCGCATTTGGGAAAACTAAAATTTGATGTCGCTTACGGTGGTAACTTTTATGCCATTGTCGATCCGCAGGAGAATTTCAAAGGCCTGGAACATTTTTCTGCAGATGAACTCATTTCCTTCAGCAGGGCTTTACGAAAACTGATAAACGAAAAATATTCGTTTCAGCATCCGGAGAACCCGCAGATTCAGGGAGTGAGCCATATTGAATGGACTGGTGCAACAATTTCTCCAGAAGCCGACGGAAGGAATGCAGTTTTTTATGGCGATAAAGCCATCGATCGTTCGCCGTGCGGCACAGGAACATCGGCAAGAATGGCACAACTGGCAGCACGCGGAAAATTGAAAAAAGGCGATACTATTTATTCATGAAAGCATTATTGGCAGCCAGTTTTTGGGAAGGGTGGAAGAAATTGCGAATATCGGTGAAATAGAAGCCATAATTCCAAGTATTGAAGGCTGGGCGAAAATCACCGGCTTCAATACTATTTTTATCGATGATGAGGATGATCCGTATGCATTTGGGTTTCAGGTTTTATAGTTTTAGGTTTTTTTATTGAACGTAAATTATTTGTATTAAGGGCTAAAGCCCACAATTAATGGGGACATTTATAGCCCCAGGCTTAACAGGCTGTGTGAAAATTGACTAACACCGGCATTTATGCCGGTGATTTGGAACATCTCTAATTATCGGACTTTAGTCCTTAATAAATTGAAAAAGGGATTTTAGATTTTTCCTGCACCGGTAGGTGTTTTTCAAAGCATGATATTCAGAAATGAACAAAGTTGTAATTGTTGGTGGTGGAATTATCGGGTTATTTACCGCATGGTATCTTCAAAAAAAAGACTTGAACGTAACCATTGTCGATCGCGGTGATATTACTGATGGTTGCTCTTTTGGAAATGCTGGGTTGATAGTTCCAAGCCACGTTATTCCGCTGGCATCGCCAGGGATGTTTAAAAAGGGGATAAAAATATGTTCAGGCCCTCGTCTCCTGTGGCATTTCACCTTTCTTCCGATAAGGATTTATTGCGCTGGTTTCTGAGATTTGCAAGCGCTTCAACGCATAAACATGTTGATGAATCAGTTCCTATTCTTAAAGAATTAAGTTGGTTTAGCAAACAACTTTACAACGAAATTCATCAATCAGGTGAAATCGATTTTCAGCTTTGGAATAAAGGTCTTTTAATGCTGTATAAATCGCATCGCGCTGGCGATGAGCTGCGGGAAGAAGCTGAAATTGCCCGTCACGCAGGGTTGGAAGTTAAAGAACTCACTACGGAAGAAATTCATAAAATGGAACCGGATTCCATTCCTGATGTTTCCGGTGGATTTCATTATGTATCCGATGATCATATCAATCCGTTTTGTTTGATGAATACACTGGTTGCACAGCTTGAAAAATCGGGTGTTGAAATCATCAGAAACTGTACGGTTGAAAATATTATTACTAAAGGGAAAAAGGCGGTTTCAGTAAAAACTTCAAAAGGGATAGTTGAATTTGATCAAATAGTAATAACCGCCGGTTTTTGGAGCCGGGAAATTTTAAAGGATTTAAAAATCAGAATTGACGTTCAGCCCGGAAAAGGGTACAGTTTCAAAGTAAAGCATAAAAGGCCAATTCATTATCCCGCCTTGCTTTCCGATGCCAATGTTGCTGTTACACCAATCAATGCTGAGCTGACACAGTTTGGAGGAGGAATGGAAATTGGCTATACTGGTTATAAAATCAGCCGGGCAAGGGTTCAGCAAATTATAAAATCGGTGGGGCAGTTTTATCCATCAGAACAAGGCATTGAATTCTCGGAATTGAATATCTGGCAGGGGCACCGGCCCTGTTCTTTCGACGGTTTACCTTACATTGGGCAGGCAAATGGTTTTTCCAATATTTTCATTGGAACAGGCCATTCGATGATGGGAGTTACGCTGGCTCCTGCAACCGGAAAGTTGTTAAGTGAATTGGTGGCAGGTGAAAAAACAACAACTAATTTGCAGCCTTTTCGGATTGGGAGATAGTGATCTCAGGAAATAAGTAATCTAATGTACCCTCTCTCTTATCTCTCCCTCACGAAGGAGAGACGATTGCAAAGCTGTAATAGGAATTATGATGTTTTGTAAACTATCCAATGAAATTTTCTGTGGCTTATCGTTTTTCTCATGCGAGGCAAAGATACGAGGAAGGGTAGAAAAAGATTACTAATATATTTTCACAAACTAAAGAAATACGAAATCTTCAGCACAATTGTCCGGTTGATTAAATCCATATCTTTCCAGTGAAAACCGCCGGTAGTATCCGAACGGCCTTCGTTGTATGCCAGATAGAAAAAACTTCCGGGCCTGTACTCCCAACTTAAAAGGCAACTCAACAAATATTCATTGTAAATTTCTTTTTGTCGTAATAGGTAGTTCCCAAAATTCCCTGTGCATGCACGCGCAGGTAAAAATCTTTGTAAACATCCATGTGGAATTGGAAGACAGCTTAAAATAACGTCCATCTCTGTGGTTATCCGGTGCATAGGTCTCCGTAAAATCGCCGAGTAAAGTTGTAAGGAAATTGCGGCTTAATCGACCTTCTCCTTCGAGGGTAAACTTTTTTTGCTGACCAACATATTTCTGATTGAAATTGTAATAGTTTCCATTAATAAAACCAAATAAGCCGGCAAAATCGGCGCCTTTGTTAATCGGTCGCGTTGAATAGCTTAAAGTCAACAGATTTCCTGTATACTGACCGGTAAGTTCCGTTGCAGCAAAATGTTTAAAGTCTGCCATAAATATCATCTCGTTGATCATATTTACCGTAACATCTACTCCTGCTTTATAATTGTTAACGTTGCGCGTTCCGTCCGAAATTTCAGGATTTCCATCACCATCCGAACTGATGGTTCCAAACATGGGATCGATAGCAATATAGGGATATTTCAATAACCAGTTGTTGATATAATCTGAGGTAAACAGATCCTGGTCGTACTCCAACGTTAAATCTGAAATAATTCTGCGAATACCATATTTATTGAGTCGCGGGCTAAGCTTATAAATTCCCGTAGCTTTATTCCAACCACGATATGCTTCCTTTTGAATATACCCCACACGATTGATTTCAAATCCCGGTTCAACTCTTTCGCCCAGAAAACTAACTCCCATTAAATCTCCGGTTTTTACATAAGAAAGATAATAGGCCATGTCTTGCTCCAATTGCATTTCGGTTTGGCCGGTTGCCACCTGGAAATCAATAAAGTTATCTCCTTTTAAAACAAAGCTGCCATCAACTCCCAGAATCCGGTTATAAGATTCGGCTTCCTCTTTTGTCGCGGCAAGAAGTCCAATATTGCTGGAACCCATAATGTCTTTTTTTACCCTCATCACACCAAAGGTTGCTTTTTCGGGATTATGGAAAGCGAACTTTTAAAAACCGAATTCCCTGTAACATTTCCAAGCACACCAAATTCAACGCCATGATTTAGTTTTCCTGTAGCTTTTACGCCACCAATAATATCGCCTTTTGCTCCAATTCTGCGGCTGTAAAATAATTCCATAGGTGTGTTGAAAACATTAATCCGTTCGGTAAAAAATGGCCGTAAGTTCTGCAAAGCGTGTCGGGATAACGTGTCAGGTTAATTTCAAAAACATCGGCATCAACCTGCGCAAAATCGGGATTAAAAGTAAAATCAGCAGTAATATTTGGCGAAGGGCTGTAGCGAATATCACCTCCAAGATTTATTGCCTTGAAACGACGAAGAGCCGGGAGTTTTGGTTGAGCTAACTGTTCCGTAAGGCCGTGAATTCAAATGTTCTTCCGGCGCTTATATCATGTATGCCAACAATTTGTCCCAACTGCGACATTCGCGTATTGTTATCCCATTCCGGCAAATGAGGTTTCCACTGGCTGCGCGATGCTTCCCGTGCCATCGTTCTCATAATATTAAATCCCCATGTTTGGTTTTCCTTATTGAGAATATCGCAAATTGAAAAACGGAATTTTAATTTCAGCGTACCAGCCTTTATCATCCACCGAACCTTCGGAATACCAGATGCCATTCCAGTTCCGGTCGCGTTTTACATCATCATATCGAAGTTCATCTCCCTGCACACCGGTAGGAGAAATTACGAATTTGTAACCGGTTCGTTTATCGTTATAACTATCCAGAAAAAGCTGCAGATTATCTGCTCCGTACGTTCCCCGTGGTGCCAGATATGCAACAATTTTATCCGGTTGTTCGTCCCAGCACCAAACCCCTACATATAAATTTTCATCGTCATACAAAATGGCAAATTCGGTTTCATCGCTTGTTGGTATAAGTGGATATGGCTCTTTTTCAATAAAATCACCTTTATGTTCTGCTTTTGACCATGCAGGTTCATTAAACTTACCATCAATAATAATGTTATCATCCCGTGTTAAACGAAAGGCATGAATCGTATAATTTATGTTGGTTGTGTCGAAAACCTGAACCCGGATAGAATCGTAATAAGCCTGGGAATACTGACTCATATCAACCACACGTTGCGCCTTTGCATTTGTACTGATAAGCAATATCATCAAAAAAGTAAGGAGATAAGAAAAACACGCTTTTGTGAAATTCGAACTAAGCGAAAATACCTGCGACTGACACCGATTTTTTATCGTTTCAAAATACTGAGATTTCAAAATCAATAAATTATGTGATTGATTTTCTGTTTTCACAAGTACGAAAATTCTGCTCTTGTTGTAAGATTTATTTTGAAAACTACTTTTTAACTACAATTTGTTTAGCGGCTGAACGATACATATCAAGAATTATCTCCACTGCTTTTCTGGCTTCAGTTCCATCAATTTCAAATTTTTGGCCTTCATCCAAAGCACGTAAAAATGCTGCAATATTTTTTGCATGTCCCAAAAATGAAATGGCCGCCGGATCGGCAACTCCGCCACCGCCTTTTATTTTGCCGTAATTCTGAATAATTTGCTCGTCTGCATCACTCATTTCGGTAAATTTCCAAACTTCCAGGCTATTTTCAACCAGTACTATAGTTCCTTTTGTTCCTGTAATTTCCAGCCTTCGAAACTGGCCGGGCCACGAGGCAGTTGTTCCGTAAATTATTCCTAATGCATTGTTTTTAAACTGAAGGGCTCCAACTGCGGTATCTTCGGTTTCAATTTGCGGGTGACCTGATTTTGAGGTAAATGCAGCGATTGACTTTATCGGTCCCATCATATATTGAAGCAAATCGACCATGTGAATTGATTGATTCATCATTGCACCTCCGCCATCGAGGTCCCAGGTGCCGTGCCAGTTTTCATAATAGGTGTTGTTGCGCCACCACGGAACATAAATTGCTGCGTATGTTATTGTTCCCAACCGACCACCGTTAACCGCATTTTTTATTATTTCGGTTGTATCTTCAAATCGAAAATTAAAAATTCCTCCCAATGAAGTTCCTGCGTTTTTGTGCGCCTGAATCATTTTATCGATTCGTTCAAGAGTAATTTCAAGTGGTTTTTCACAAATAACATGTTTGCCGTATTTGGCTGCTTCCACAACAGGATTCATGTGTGCACCGCTGGGCGTGGCAATGGTTACAACATCTATGTCTTTTGAACTTAGTAATTCAGCATAATCGTTGTACTTTTTACAATTGTATTTTTTTGCCAGTATTTCTGCTTTTTCCTGATTGGTCCCACAAATTCCTATCAGTCTGGCATTATTCAAACTTTGAATTGCTTTTGCATGAAAGTCGGCGATAAGTCCTGCTCCTATAATTCCAAAATTCCATATTTTCATAGTTATGATCTTTATGGTTTATTTCTGTCAGTTGTTTAAGTATTATTGCTGAAGATTTAAATCGTATTTCAACAACTCCCCTAAAATAAAAAGAATGTGATAAAGAAATCGGTTTTTTCTAAGAAATTATCTTACGAGAGAAGGAATTAGCCGAATTCGTTATTTTTGCAGATATTTTGTATATTCGTGAACTAAATATACGAAAAAATAGTATTTACAGTTCCTGGAAATGACGAGTAAGAATATTATATTAGCTGTTTACAATGATATCCGAACAGTATTTCGGCTTAATGATATTGCAATGCTTGTGGGGGAGATAAATTTTCAGTCACTCAATAAAAAACTGAATTACTATGTCCGTACCGGCAAACTTCAAAATCCGCGGAAAGGCATCTACGCCAAATCGGGGTATAATATTGAAGAACTTGCATGTTCTATTTATAAACCGTCCTATATATCACTCGAATATGTGCTGCAAAAAGCCGGAATTGTTTTTCAGTACGATACAAGAATTACAGCGATTAGTTATTTGAGCCGGTCTATTGAGGTTGAAAGCCAAACGTATATTTTCCGAAAATTAAAAGGGGAAAATCCTGGCCAATCCAATAGGAATTATCCAACAGGAAAACCATATAAATATAGCCACAGCAGAAAGAGCATTTCTTGACAGTATTTATCTGAATAAGGATTATTATATCGACAATCTTAATCCGCTGCGAAAACAGCTTATTTACAAATTATTACCCATATATCAGTCCAATGCATTAACGCTGCGGGTAAATAAATTGCTTAAAAATGATTAACATAAACCGGCATCGTTTTTTTCTGATTCAAATACTTAAGGATATTTATTCAGATATTGAACTTGCAAATTCAATGGGATTTAAGGGAGGCAGCGCCCTAATGTTTTTGTATGATTTACCCCGTTTTTCTGTCGATCTCGATTTTAATTTACTAAAGGCAGGAAATGAAGATGTGGTATATGAAAAGGTTCGAAAAATTTTGCTCAATTACGGGACAATTTTTGATGAAGCAAAAAAATTCTACGGTCCCTTAATAGTTTTGGATTATGGTTTTAACGAACGAAAACTGAAAATAGAAATTTCAAACCGGTTATTTGATGACAAGTACGAGATTAAAAACATACTTGGAATCAATGTAAATGTTATGGTAAGGGAAGACATGTTTGCCCATAAACTTTGCGCATTACTTGACAGGAACACTATGGCGAACCGTGACATTTTCGATAGCTGGTTTTTTATGAAGAAACAGACTCCGGTGAATAAAGATATTGTTGAATTAAGAATGGAAATGCCGTTTCCCGATTACCTTCAAAAATGTATCAATCGCCTTGAATCAATGAATAATAAAGGATTTCTGCAAGGTATAGGTGAATTGTTGGACGACAAAATGAAAAAATTTGTGCGCACTAAAATGCAATCTGAAGTAATTGGATTGCTAAAGTTTTATAAGGATTATCCGATTTTGTAATTTCTTAAAAAGTGATTATTGAGATTAAAGGATTAACATTGTATTATAAGCATATTCGAATTTTTTTAGCAAAAAAAATGAGCTGGCATTTCACATTGCCAACTCATTTCTTAATTGCTTTATTTTAATACTATAAAATTAATTCCCATCCATCTCTTGGTTTAAGATTGATAAGGCTTTTTGCATATTCGTACGCATCAATTATTTCATATTCGGTTTCATAACGTGGTGATGGCCGGCTTTTATCCAGTTTAACCGATTTTGGAACTCTTATTTTTTCTCCGGCTTCAATGTTGGTAAACTGCATATTTTCGCCATCCCATTGTAGAATTCTTTGTAAACCTGACAATCGTGCAGCGACAGTTCCCATAACAACCACTTCATTAAACGGGCCAGCATATTCAAAATGTGATTTTGTTTTTACCCGTGTTGCCGGATCTTCTTTACACGCTCTAATCCAGTCTTTTTCGTGCCCGTCGATACCGCCTTCAACCAGGCGTTCATTTATTTCAGGCGAATAATCTTTAAATTCTTTTGAAGGCAGACGTTTTGCATTTTTAGCATAGCAGCCGCACATAATTTTGCCTTTGGTTCCAACAAACAAAACTCCGCCATCGCGGTCGCCCATGGTTTCACCGTCTTCCAGTTCTTCCGGGCGATCGGGCATTAACCCGCCATCGTACCAGGTAACTTTTACTTCCGGCATTTCTACATTCCGGTATTTTTCTCTTTCAGGAAAATAATAGGTTATTTTTTCCGATTCGGCTGGCGATTCTATTGTCCATCTCGAAGTACTTGCCTCAATTCCTGAAGGGTATTTCAGGCGCAGACTTCGCATTACCACATCGAGTATGTGACATGCCATATCGCCAAGCGCTCCTGTTCCAAAATCGAACCAACCGCGCCAGCTCCACGGATGATACATGGGAGAGTACGGACGAACAGGTGCAGGCCCTAACCAGGTATCCCAATCCAAACCGGCAGGAGCTGCAGGCGTATCTTCAGGCCGGCTGAGGCACTGAGGCCAAAGCGGACGATTTGTCCATGCATGTACCTCCTTTATTTCGCCAATATCGCCATTCCAGATGCTTTCGCAAACCCAATACGTGTCGTCACCCGAGGCGCCCTGGTTTCCCATTTGAGTGGCAACATGGTATTTTTGAGCCGCCTGGGTTAATAGTCTTGATTCGTAAACGGAATGTGTCAATGGCTTTTGGCAATAGACATGTTTTCCCAGTTTCATGGCATGTAAGGTTACATTGGCATGCGAGTGATCCGGCGTTGCAATTATTACTGCGTCAATCTGATCACCAATTTCTTCGAACATTTTTTTATAGTTCTGATATTGGTAAGGAACCGGTTTTTCGGGATAATCTTTTTTGAATGATTCAATCCGGCCGTTTAACCGATCTGTGTCCACATCGCATAAGGCAACAATATTCTCATCCATGCATCTGGTCATGTTGCTGTATCCCATTCCTATTCCTATAATGGCAATGTTCAGTTTTCCTTTTGGCCACTCTTTATTTTCCTGTTTGGTTACAGGAGCAGAGCAGGATTCAGCAATTAATCCCGTAACAGCTACCGCTGATGCTACAACAGCAGTTGATTTGATAAAATCGCGTCTGGGTATTTGTTTTTCCTCGCTCATGATTTATTGTTTATTGATTTTAAAATAAAGGTGTTCAAAGGAAAATAAAATATCGGCAAAACTCAAATCTATTTTTAACTATTGCTTCGTGAATTTTAACTATTTATGATGATTCCCATTTTATTAATTAAGAGATATTATTTATTTGAGAAAGAAGCTTGCATTGGGAATACTTACCGCCCGAGGTGGTGTTTTCCTGGCAATAATTTGCCTGTCATTCATCCAAATGAAAGATATAATTGCCAAATAAAAATTACTCTTTGGTATAATATCAAACAAAATTGAGACTGCCCTGAATAAAATAAACCGGACAGTCTCTCTACCTTATGCAAGAACAAACTAAACTATGGTGCTGCCTGAAGTGATATTCTTATAATCCCGGAATCAGTAGCTCCGGAAAATACTACAGTTATGGCATCATCCACATTTACTAATCCGGCTTCAGCCAATGAATAAGTTACCGTTGTTTTAAGGTCGTTACCAACTGTTATACTTTTTTCACTACCAGCCAAAGGTAAAAGTTGCGTTGCACCTCCCGGATCCCATGAAGGAACCTGCTGTTTTAATACAGTAGCTTTCATAGTATCACCCGATTTTGCATTTGGAAAATAGCAATGAATGGTGAAATTCAGTATCAGCTGTTGTAACTGGATCGGCGGTAACTTCAGAAATCTGAGTTATATAAACATTCCCATTTTCATCGTATGGAATGTCATAATAAGGTTGCTTCGTACAACTCATCATTAATGCTATTGTAAAGATTAATGACAGTGATATGATAATTTTTCTTTTCATATTATTCTTAATTTAATAATTATACAATGCAATACTTAATTTTGTGTAGGCAAATACCCACTATTTTGTTGCATTAACCCGTTTCTGGCGATTTCATTACCTGGAATGGGTGATAATAAATGCATTGGAGCAAAAGCATAGTTGAAAATTGCAGGCTGATGACCAACGAAATTCTGAATACCTGAAATTTCGCCATCGCCATATACAACGCATCTTCTCGTACGACGCTGATCCCAGAGCATTTTATTTTCGAATATCAGCTCATATGCTCTTTCAGCTAAGATTTCTTTCAGACCAACTTCACTTGCTGTGTAATCAGGAAGTAATGCCCTTTCTCTGATTGCGTTAATTCCTTTTACGATGTCATTGTCAGATACCGACTGGCCTAATTGTTTTAACGCCCAGTTTACTTCAGTAAGGTCAAGTAATATCTCACCAAACCTGTAGTGTGACCAGTTCAGACCGGAACCATCTGTCGATTTAACAGCCTCAGGAACGTACTGCTTATAAAGATAATGGAACATCAAAATTAACTCTTATTGAAGGATCGGAATATTTATAATCATATGTGAAGAAAAACTGACGTTCCTGTTTCCTCAGGTCATTATCAGAATAGGAATTGTAATATCCTACCCATGGAGTAAATGTACCGTTTTCTTCACTTGGTGTAATCGCACTTAACAAAGGAAGAGATGGTTGCAAAAGACCATTACCCCTGAGTTGCGCATCATATTGCACCTGAAATATTGCTTCCCCCAAATTGTTCATACCCGGATCGCGCAAATCGTCATAGGTCCCCAATGTATAAACACCACTATTATACAACGCATCTAACTGGGCTTTTGCTTTTTGGAGGAAAGGTAATCCTGATTGAACCGGATATTCGGTCATTGACCATGCTCCTGTGCCACACCAGTCTTTATCCGGACTTGTAGCCACTTCCTGGTAAGGATAACCGGCAACGGTCATGTAAACATCTGCCAGTATTGCCCGGGCTACATCCTGTGTTACGCGACCATTTGTGGATCTGCCTGCCGGAAGATTGGCCACTGCGAATTCAAGGTCAGGAATAATTACTTCATCATAAATTGTTTTCAGACTGGTTTTAGGCAACTCTGTTGCCCACACATCTGTTACTGGTTCTGTTACCATAACAGCATCACCCCAGTAGCGTACAATACAAAAATAATAGAATGCCCTTAAGGTACGTACTTCTGCCAAAGCTTTATTAAGCTCTGTCTCACTCATATCAATCAAAGGAAGTTGTTGGATAGAGAGGTTACAGTCTTGTACACCTGAATACCAATAATTCCAAGGATTATTGAAATCGTCAAGTAAACTACCTGTTACCTGATCGGTCGCAAATTTAAAGAACAGGACGTGTGGCTCATCTGTGTATGCCCCGCCAGTGGGGTACTCAATTGTAGAGGGAATATTATTTCCCCAGTCTCCCGCACCACTAGTCCAGTCTTGTAACCGTCGATAAGGTCCAACAGTAAAAGGTTCGGCATATTCCTTACTTGTTAGATCTGCTGCAGTGGTTAACTGATTTGTAGGCACTTCTTTCAGAAAGTCCGTGCAACCACTAAGCGCTATCAAGAATGTCACCAAAAGTATAGTGAATCTTAATGCTATATTGTTTTTTAATTTGTATTTCATAATATAAGAGTTTTAAAATTAGAAACTAATATTAACGCCCAAGCTGAGGGTTGTAGGAACCGGATGCATATATTTATCAATATTTGGAACCCTTGTATTAATTTTCTGTATAGCGCTACCTTCAGGATCATAAGCTGGAAGTTGAGCTGCGGTCCACAAAAAGAAATTATCTGCAGTGGCATAAACTCTCACTTTATCTAAACCACCAAGGTTTCCACGGAAAGTATAACCTAATGAAAGTGTCTGCCCCCTAATGTAGGCAGCGTTCCAAATCATATGGGTGTCAGGGTAGGAGTCGTATTTTCCACCCGCATTACCGGCACGAAGCTGGGCTATCATTGTTTCCTGATGATCAGGACGCCATGCATCCATAGTTGTGTTCATCATACCATTTACAAACTGGCGGTCTTCTGCCGACTCATGTACGATAGCTTTGTCAACTCCACCTACAAACTGAATGTCGATACTTGCATCAAAGTTTCCTAAAGTAAATGTATTGTTCAAGCCACCATAGAATTTCGGGTATGAGTGACCAATTACATCACCGTCAGTCAGCAGCTCAATTTTACCATCATTATTTTTATCCTCAAATTTCAGGTCTCCTGGTACTTTGCCATAACGCGCTGCCTCCACTGCTTCATCTGTGCCCCAGGTTCCCATTCGGTTCAATCCAAAGAATGACCCGATTGGTTCTCCAACTCTATAAACGCTGGTTCCGTTACCTGCTCCGGTATCCGTGTAAATGTCGGCGCCAGTAGGGCCGAGTTCCGTAATCTCATTTTTATTGGCTGATATGTTAAAGCGAGTTTCCCAGGTAAAGTTTTTTGATTGGAAATTGACCGTGTTCAGTGTGAACTCGATACCGGTGTTTTTAACCGAACCAAAGTTTACGTAAGCATTACCTGTTGTAGTTGATTGAGGTAATGGAAGATTAAACAACATGTCGGTTGTATTTTTAGAATAAGCATCCAAAGTAATGCTGATTCTATTTTCTATCAGGCCAAGATCTACCCCGACATCGTACTGTGTTGTTGTTTCCCATTTCAGGTTATCGTTACCGGTAGAGCCCGGATAAAGGCCTGCATGGTAGCCATCTGCCAATAAAACATTGGCGTTACTAATATACGTTTGTGTTATAAAATTACCAATTTCCTGGTTACCGGTTTGTCCGGCACTCAAACGCAGTTTAAGGTTAGATATTGTTTCGCTGTCGGCTATAAAACCCTCTTGAGAGATTCTCCATGCAAGACCAACAGATGGGAAAAATGCATATTTGTTGTTTGTCCCGAATTTTGATGAACCGTCAATACGCCCGGTTGCTGTTAACATATATTTGCCCTGGTAGCTATAAGTAGCACGGGCAAAATAAGAGTTTAACGCACTCCTGGTATTGCTGGAGCCTACTGAAGATGGATTGGCACCGGCACCTAAATTATTCCATTGGTAAAAATTTGAAGAGAATTTGTATGCATGTGCATTTATCCCAGTCATCTGCATTTTCAGACCATGAAAGCCCAACCAAACCGGTTATTTGATGATTACCTATTGTTTTATTATAGTTGAAATAGTTTTCGTTTTGCCAATATTGCCGTAACCAATGTTCACCAATTGCATCTGAATTACGTCTGCCCTGGTAATCTCCACTATACCATCTACTCGTTTGATTCCAGTTATCTACAGAGACGTTTGTTCGAAAAGTCAAGTCTGGTGTAATTTGTGCAGTTAGTTCAATTGCTCCGGTAAATTCGTCTTGCAGATAATAGCCTTCGTCCTGGTTCAGCATAAAAGTTGAACCTGGCCGGTTCTCACCAACATTAAAGTCCCTTGCAGTAGGCCATGTTCCTGCATAAGCCCCATATATTGCAGGATCATTAGGATACTGATATGGTGGCAGAATAGCAAAATATTCCGAGGTATTTCTCATCATATCACTACTCATTCGGTCGTTTTTACTTTGTGCATATGCTACATTGGTACTCATTTTGAGCCATTTAGTAAGTTGATTGTCCAGGGTCATTCTGACATTCAACCGCTTGTTGTATGATTCTTTCAAAAGCCCTTCTGTGTCGTTACTACCTAAGGCTAAAGAGTATCTTCCTTTTTCCGTTCCGCCGCTCACTTCAACATGGTGTTGATTTGAAATAGCTTTTCTGAAAACGTTATCTTCCAACCGTGTGTCAAATATTGGTTTATAATAGTTTCCATCGTTACCCTCAAAATCAAGTCCGGGTAAATACGCGCCTTGTGCAACCTGTTCGAACAACCATGGCATATCATTCCATGATAATCCTGCAGCATTTGGGCCACGAAAATCCTTTGTTGATACCAGGTTTCCATACTTAGGCGTATTGTTAAATGCCTGTTCATATTCATACATAAACTGGTCGGCATTTACTGTCCAGTTGTGTCTTGTCTTGAAACCAAGTGAGGCTGAACCGCTATAGTTTACTTTTACATCGCCTGCCTTGCCTCTTTTTGTTGTAATAATGATAACCCCGTTTGCTCCACGTGTACCGTAGATAGCAGTGGCCGACGCATCTTTTAAAATATCCATAGTTTCAATATCTGAAGGATCGATGTTTTGCAAGGCATTAATCACACCAACAATTCCATCCACTACGAACAGAGGATCAGCATTAGTATTAATGGAGTTTGTACCCCTGATTCGAATTTGAGGCCTACCGCCCGGATCACCAGCAGCTTGCCTAATCACCTGAACTCCTGCGACTTTGTTTTGTAGTGCTTGTCCAACATTATCAATTGGCCTGTCAATCAATTCTTGAGGTGTTACACTTTCAACAGAACCGGTAAGGTCACTTTTTTTCATTGTACCATACCCAACTGCTACAACTTCTCCAATACCGATATAGTCGGCTTTCATTGCAACATTGATTGTTGATTGTCCGCCTACCGGAATTTCCTGGGGTACCATACCCACAAAGGAAAATACTAAAACAGGTGATTCGCCCTGTGTCGTAATGGTGTAGTTCCCATCAACATCTGAAATTGCACCATTAGTGGTACCTTTTTCTACGATTGTTGCTCCAGGGACTACTTCTCCTTTTGAATCGGTAATATTTCCTGTAACAACTTTTTGATCAGGGGCCGGATTGGATATTTTAGTACCGGAATCTGTAATTATCTCGCCGGGATAACCACTTTTACCCCAAACCTGTAAGAATCCAACTATAATTATTAATATAGTCAGATTTATAATGAGAAATAATTTTCTAATCTTTCCTTTTATTCGGACAGATTGAATTTCTTTTTTTTTCATAAATTTAAGATTTTTGAATTATTAGTATTTGTAGGCTGTTCAGCCTAATTAAAATACAGTTTTGTGGTAAAACGCGCTTTGACGTTTTCTCCACTTCAGATTTTCCGACTACTTCATTTGTACCTCCTTTTTATTGTGATTTTATATTATTCCTTCTATTTTAAGTCATTTTAAATTCTTCGGACATTTGCTCACTTCACCGGGTTAAGAGAACAAAATGCTCACTATATTAATTTCTGGTTTCTCAGTACTTACGGGTGAAAATAATTGAAGAATGATATAGGTTTAAATACACTTCTTTTCATTAGAATAGAGTTAAAATTGGTTTAAGTTGTTCATAAATTTAAATGTCAATTTGTTATGAATTATTTAATGGTCAACAAAAGTTATGACATTTTTATGGTAAATAAAATAGAGAGAGTGATTATTTATAATAAAACTTATTTTAAATAAAATTATCAATGAATGCAGAATTCCCTGAATCGTTCCATTAAATGCGCTGTTGTCTGCTTTTTTACCAGAATTATTTTTTATTTGATTGTATAGATAGTTGCTATATTTAGCTTATTTCAGGCGTGAAATAAACACTGTCATTTTTCAGTAGATTAATAGCTTTTGACAGCTAACAGTAATGTTAAGTTAATTCAAAAATAACTAACTTGCTTTCCAAATCATTCTTATTAACTGGCTAAAATGAATAAAACAGAACTAAACCGAAGAAATTTTATTTCGAAAGCAACAATTGGAACAATAGGAGCAGCTGCAATTATTGGAGCCTGTTCGGGTGAAAAAACAAAAAAAGAAGAAAAAAAACTGCCCGAGTTATTGGAGCAGGCGCCTGATGGCAAACCCTTAAAGGCCGGATTAATTGGTTGCGGAGGACGGGGAACCGGCGCAGCAGTTAATTATGTCGATGCCGGGCCAAATCTTCAGATAACTGCATTGGGCGATGTATTTCAGGATAAAATTGACAATTGCAGGGCCGAATTAAAAACGCAAAGAGGAATTGAAATTGCCGATGAAAATTGTTTTATCGGTTTCGACAGTTATCAGAAAGTTATCGATTCGGGAGTGGATGTGGTATTACTTTGTACGCCGCCGCATTTCAGGCCGGAGCATATTGAAGCTGCCGTTAATGCACGGAAGCATATTTTTTTGGAGAAACCATGTGCTGTAGATCCTGTTGGAGCGCGATCGGTTTTGGCATCATCTAAAAAGGCTGAATCATTGGGCCTTTGCATGATTAGCGGAACAATCCGCCGCGTACAGAAAGATTATATGGAAACCTGGCGCCGGGTAGCAAACGGCGAAATTGGCGAAATTGTTGGCGCAAATATTATTCGAAACGGTGGCGCACTTTGGTATCGGTTGAAACAACCAGGCTGGACAGAAATGGAATACATGCTGCGGAACTGGGTAAATTTCTGCTGGCTGTCGGGCGACCATATTACCGAGCAATTTATTCACGAAATAGATGTGATGAACTGGCACATGGGAAAAAATCCGGTAAAGGCAATAGGTTGGGGTGGAAGACAACGGAGAGTTACCGGCGATCAGTATGATTTCTTTAGTGTGGAATATGTTTATGACAATGGTGTTCGTGCGCATTGTGCAGCGCGGCAGATAAACGGCTGCACCAACCGAAAAGTTCAGCAGATTACGGGAACAAACGGATACGCTGATGCTGCAGGTACTTTATATGATTTAAAAGGAAATGAAACCTGGAAATACCCGATGCCGGAAGAGAATGACACAGCTTCGCCATGGAAGGTAACCAATCCATACGTTCAGGAACACATTAACCTTGTTACTGCAATTCGAACCGGGAAACCGGTTAATGATACGGAAGCACAGGTAAATTCAACGCTGATAACAATTATGGGAAGAATATCAGCATATACCGGCAAAGATGTTACCTGGGAAGAAGTGATGAATTCCGATTTATATCTTGGGCCTAAAACATACGCTTTTGGTCCGGTTCCGGGAGTAAAAGAGGAAATTCCTGTTGTGGGTGTTCCAAATCAGCCGCTGGCTTAACTTAAACGAATAATTATTAAGAATGAAGACGTACGTAATAATTGTCGCCGTTTTTTTGATCCATACTTTTGTGGCAGCTCAAAAACCACTATTTCAGTTTGGTGAGGTAATACCAGTTGAAAATATCGATCCGGGCAAAAAAGTTAAAGCTGAACCTGTTCAGTGGATTCAGGTAAATACCGGGGATTCGACCTGGCAAATGAAAAAGGATGAACTTATTTGTTATGGCCATCCGATAGGAGTAATTCGTTCAGAAAAGAAATATGAAAATTTTATGCTCCATATCGAATGGATGCATATGGAAGCCGGTGGAAACTCAGGAACATTTGTCTGGAGCGATGCCGAACCCGGAGACAACCGGCTCCCCAACGGAGTGGAAGTTCAAATGCTCGAACTCGACTGGGTAAACCTGAATACAAGAAACGGTGAAAAGCCACCGATTGCCTATGTTCATGGTGAACTTTTTGGCGTTGGCGGCGTGGAAACTGTTCCTGACAATCCGCGGGGAACACGAAGCAAATCAATCGAAAACCGTTGCAAAGGCAAAGGCGAATGGAATGTTTACGATGTGGTATGCGTGGATGGGACAATTAAACTCTCCGTAAACGGAAAATTTGTAAACGGCATCAGCAAATCTTCAAAAAAATCGGGTTTTATCTGTTTGGAATCCGAAGGAGCAGAAATTCATTTCCGAAATATAAAAATTATCGAATTGCCCTGAAATCTAATCCTCCCATGTTATCGGCTCAGGATGAATGGTGGAAATAAATCCAAATTTTTTCTGAATGGCATTTTCAATTATAGTGCAAATTTCATGTGCTTCTTCCAAAGGCATTTGCGGTGGTAACTTTATATGGCAGATTAATTCGGAATGTTCGCCGTAATTATGGATATGAATATGGTGAAGATGAATTGGTTGTATACATGCGTTTTGCGCTGTTTTATGAATTTCAGCCAATAATTTTTCTGAAGGACTTTCACCGAGTAATGAAGTTATATCTTTCGAAAGTATTTTATAACTGGCCCAGCCAATCATTAATGCGACAATGAAACTTAAAACGGCATCGGTCCACCAGAAATAATTTCCAACAGCAATACCAATCAAAATTACTGCCGACGACAATGCATCGGTTCTGTGATGCCAGCCATCAGCTTTCAAAACTGATGAATTTATTTTCCGTGCAGCCCAAAATGCATATTGAGTCATACCTTCTTTTACAACAATTGAAATAATGGTCGCAATCCAGGCAAACAAGCCAAAATGGGTTTTTTCTTTTGAGTTGAATTTTTCGAATGCGCTTAGTACAAAATCAAAAGCAACAATTGCCAGGATAACTCCAATAATTATTGCTGCGATATGTTCGGCTCGGCCATGGCCAAAAGGATGTTCATCATCGGCAGGTTTTCTGTGAAATTTTTCCTCCTATTAAAACAATTGCAGAAGAAACCGAATCGGATAAAGAATGCCAGGCATCGGCAATTATTGCAAGCGAACCCGTTGCAACTCCAGCCCAGTATTTGAGCGCAAACAAAAGAATGTTTCCAAATATTGAAAACCATCCTTCGCGATTTATTAATTTGTCCTTTTCGTCCATTAATATTCAAAATTGGCACAAATTTAATAAAACCTTCAAATTTTATTTTGAAGCAATCTTGAAAGTCCGGATTTGTAATTTCGGCCTACCGGTAAGTTTCTTTTTATTAATTTCGACAAAACCGGGCCCAACCGATTCAATTTTTGAAATTGAAATTACGTAACCCCGGTGAATCTGAATAAATTTATTTTCGGGAAGCAAACCGGGCAAGCTGCTTATTCTTTCCTTTGTCACTATTTTTTTGCCGACAGTATAAGCAATCACATAATCGCCCAGACTTTCAAAATACAATATATCGTCGATGTTCACTTTGTAGTGTTTTTTATCCGCTTTCAGGAAAATAAAATTTCGTGAGTTATCTTTTTCAGTTTCACCTTTATTCTCTTTTTTGTTTTCGAGCGAAGCCAGCTCCAAAAAGTTATTGATGGCTTTTGTAAACCGTTCAAAAGAAACCGGTTTTAACAGGTAATCGACAACATTTAGTTCAAAAGCTTCAATGGCATAATCGCGGTATGCAGTTGTAAAAATAACTTTTGGCGGATGTGCCAGCGAGCGAACAAAGTCGACACCGGTAATTTGCGGCATTTGAATATCGCAGAAAATTAAATCGATTTCTTCCTTTAAAAGAACAGGCATAGCTTCCAGTGCGTTACTGCATTCTGCAACAACCGTGAAATCTGTAAATGCCGAAAGGTGCTTTTTTATCACGCGGATTGCAATTGGTTCGTCGTCGATTATTACACATTTAAACATAGTCAATCGTCAAGTTGTAAAGTTAAATTTACCGAATATGTTTTGGGTTTTTCATCCAATGCGAGAATATATTTTTCGGGGTACATTAAATCCAGGCGCTTTCGTACGTTTGTTAGACCAATTCCTTTTGAATGTTCTTTATACTTATTTCTGACCGGATTTTTTGAATTTTCAATGAAAACAACCAGGCTTTTTTCGATTAGCGAAATTTTAATTTTCACAAATGCAGTTCCGGGAAAATTGCTGACGCCGTGTTTAAATGCATTTTCAACAAAAGGCAAAATAATGAGTGGCGCAATTTTTAAATTCTTATAATTTTCAGGAAAACTTTGCTGTAACTTTAATTTGGATGAATACCTGATTTTTTCAATTTCGATATAGTTTTTCAGATTGTTGATCTCTTCTTTTAATAAAACCCGTTGTTCGTCGCAACGATATAAAATATAATCCAGAATTTCCGAAAGTCGTAATACCAGTCCCGGAGCCTCGTCCGATTTTTCGAGCGTTAAACCATAAAGATTATTCAATGTGTTGAATAAGAAATGCGGATGTACCTGTGCTTTAAGTAGTTTTAATTCTGCTTCCTTTAGTTTGAGTTCCGTGGTTAGAGCTGTTTTTTCCAGTTCGTTTTTCTCCTGTTGCATATAAAATGTACGTTTTACCTGCTTTATCGAAATGGCCAGAAATACGATGAAATTGAGTGAAATAACCTGCAATTCAGGATGCAAAACTGCCGGATCGAGCGAGGCGTCTTTCTTCAATATAAAAACAAGGGCAAACATCACAATCAGAAATGAGAGCCATGTTGATGTAAGAATTGTATACAAACTGAAAAGAAAAAACTTACCGTATTGCTTTTTTCCAAGATATTTCGGAATTAAGGTATAATTGAAAAAGTAAGATTCCAAAAATGCTACCGGTAATAATCCTGCCGAAAGTATATAGGAGACAGCCTTAATTTCGCTGTTTTGGTTAAATACAATTAAATAAAAGGAGCCGACTATAATCCAGAAAATAATATGAAGAATAACTCTTAAATTCCTGGAATGTTGTGCTTTATAAATAATATTCTGAAAACTTTCTGTCATTTTTTATTAAAAACGAAAATCTAATAAATCCAGATTCATAAGTTGAATTTTATCGATTAATAGCAATAATCCAAAGCCGAATAACATAGAAGCGAAAATTTTATTCTCATTAGTTTGAATATGTTGTTGAATTGCAGTTTTATGTTGTTTAACGATAAAATTACACGAAAAATTGAGCCGTTCATAAATTTGGTTTAGTAAATTTAAAAATCAAATATCATGAACTTAGACAAAGCTGACACAGGATTAGGTTATATGATGCAGGCCTATAAAATGGGAGGACCGTATATGCATATTATAACGCTGTTGGGATTACTCGCATTAGGCATTGCCATCTGGAAAATTATTGGATTAACTAAAAAGACAGCAGTCGACACGAAATGGCTCGATTTGATAAGAATGGCAGGTTCGCTTGCGCTTGCAATTGGCTTTTTTGCGCAAATTACCGGAATTATTGGTGCATTGGAAGCTATTCGTGAAGCCGGTGATATTTCTCCTCAACTGGTTATGGCAGGCGCAACCATTAGTTTTTATGCCCCCGTTTGGGGATTTATCGTATTTATCTTCTCTATGCTTCTTTATTATATTTTGAAGGAGATTATCAAATCTAAAACATTACAGTAACTCAAAGAATGGAGGATGTAATTGAAATTAAATCGGATACAATTATTGGGATTCATGTAGAGGATTGGATGTCGAATAAGTAGAATAAATTAAGGCTAAATATTCTGGTGCGGATTTTATGCCTGGAATTGGCCTTTTATTTTATTTTGTCGGAGACTTTTGTAATCACTCGGTTAAAAAACGGAACATCATTCAGTTTTGAAAAAAGGCTTCCTTTTCCGTAATGTAAAAAAATATTCCTGGTATAAACAAACAATCCCAAACTGTGCGAAATAAACAATACCGGGTCGAGGCGCGGAATGGAATACGTAAATATTATAAGCGAACCAACCGTACTGAGAATCCAGAAACCGAGCGGTAAAACAGAATCTTTGCGGTTTTCAGAGTAAATCCACTGGTAAATAAACCGCGATGTAAAAATAATTTGCCCGGCTGAACCCCAAATCATCAGCATTAAAGGAACATCCTGATTTTTCAATATGGAATTGAAATTATGCGAATTACCCAAAATAAGCCATCCGATATAGATAACCGGAATAGCAACAGCAAGAAACCTGGAAATCCAAAGCATTTTTTTCCATGCATGCAGAAGCTGAAGATTGCGGATATAAACTGAATACACAATAATCTGGCCTAATACAATGGCAAAATCATTTCGCAGAATTCCGTATGTAAGCATTAAAACTGCGCCAAGCAGGCTCAACTGCCAGTAAATAACAGGCGAGATTACTTCACCTTCTTTTTCCGATTTAAACCACTGCGCAATTGTCCGGATGAAAAAGAGCATCTGGGCTGCAAAGCCAAGTATATATACGAAATATTCGTTCATAATTTAACGGGGGGCAAAATTAGCAATCATTTGGAATTAGAGATCAGTCCCTGAGAAGATTTAATGTTGATGTATTCTTTGAAGCGCTTGCCGGGCAGCGTTTTGCTGAGCTTCTTTTTTTGAAGTGCCGGTGCCGTGTCCGATTTCTTTGCTGTCAACCTTCACTACAGCAATAAAACGAGGTTGTTTCGATTTATCGTTAAACTCCTCTGTAGTGTCAAATTCCAAATCTTTTTTAAATTTCTGGCTCCATTCTATTAACTGGCTTTTAAAATTGGAATCGTGCTGTTCAATTTCATTCAGGTTAACAAATTGGGAAAGAATTTTTTTGGTAATAAAATACTTGGCTGTTTTGTAATCTTTATCGAGGTAAATAGCGCCAATCAGGGCTTCCAGGGCATCGCCGTAAATGTGGCTTTTATCGATGTTTTTTGTAGTGTTTGAATCGATAAAAACGTTAAGGCCCATTTCGTAGGTCAGGTTGGTAAGAAAGGAACGGTTTACCAGCTTCGAACGTGTTTTTGTAAGAAAACCTTCATCTTCCTGCGGGAAACGGTTATATAGAAAATCGGCAATTACAGCGCCCAAAATGGCGTCACCCAAATATTCGAGCCGTTCGTTATTTACATAATTTCCCTGCGAATCGATGGTGGAAGCCGATTTATGGATAAAAGCCAAATCGTATAATTTCAGATTTTGTGGATAAAAGCCGATTAGATTTTTTAAAAACAAATAAAACTCTTTTCGAGAAGACGAAAAGAGTTTTATTCTTTGTACTATTTTCCTAACCACAGTTTACCGATGTTTTTTAAACACCAGAGTTGCATTGTGGCCGCCAAAACCAAATGTATTGCTGATGGCATAGTTAATATTTCTTTCTTTGGCAACATTAAAAGTAAAATCAAGATTGCCGTCAATTTCCGGATCGTCGTTAAAATGGTTAATAGTTGGAGGAACAACACTGTTGTTCATTGCCATAATACATGCTAAACCTTCAACGGCACCTGCTGCACCCAACAAATGGCCGGTCATCGATTTGGTTGAACTGATGGCCACTTTATAGGATTGGTCTCCAAATGTTTTAATAATGGCTTTGGGTTCTGCAATATCTCCTAATGGAGTAGAAGTTCCGTGAACGTTAATATAGTCCACATCTTCCGGTTTAATTTCTGCATCTTCCAAAGCCCATTTCATTACCAGGTTTGCACCTTTGCCATCCGGATCCGGAGCGGTCATATGAAATGCATCGGCTGACATACCGCCGCCAGCCATTTCAGCATAAATTTTGGCTCCCCTTTTTACTGCGCTTTCATATTCTTCGAAAACAAAAGCCGCCGAACCTTCGCCGATAACAAAACCATCGCGGTCTTTATCAAAAGGACGGGAAGCTGATTTTGGATCATCATTACGGGTAGATAATGCTTTCATGGAATTAAATCCTGCAAGGCTGGCTTCGTTAACTCCAGCTTCGGAGCCGCCGGTTACCATTATGTCTGCTTTGCCCAAACGTATCATGTTGAAAGCTTCAATCATGGCGTGTGAAGCAGAAGCGCAAGCTGTAACTGTAGTAAAGTTTGGTCCCCTGAAACTGTATTTAATCGAAATCAATCCACCGGCAATGTTGGCAATCATTTTTGGGATAAAGTAAGGTGAAAACCGTGGCGATTCTTCGTTGAATCCCCTGACTTCTTCAAAAAAGGTTGAAAGACCTCCGATTCCTGCCCCCCAAATAACCCCAACTCTGTCGTGATCGATCTTTTCCAAATCCAACCCGCTGTCGTTAACTGCCTGCTCGGAACTTGCAAATGCAAACTGAGTGTACAAATCGTATTTGCGCACATCCTTGCGTTCCATATAAAATGTGGGATCAAAATTCTTTACCTCGCACGCAAACTGAGTTTTGTATTTCGAGGCATCGAATCTTGTAATCACTGCAGCGCCGCTAACTCCGTTTTTCAAATTTGTCCAGTATTCGTCAACAGAATTTCCTAATGGATTTACAGTTCCAACTCCGGTTATTACTACCCGTCTTAACTCCATAAAATGAAATTTCTTAATATAATTACTTTATAGCCGACTCTATATGGGCTATTGCTTCACCAACCGTCGAAATTTTTTCAGCTTCATCATCCGGAATAGCAAGATCAAATTCCTTTTCAAATTCCATGATAAGCTCAACGGTGTCGAGTGAATCGGCACCCAAATCGTTGGTGAAAGATGCTTCATTAACTACTTCACTTTCGTCAACACCTAATTTATCAACGATAATAGCTTTTACTTTTGCTGCAACGTCAGACATAATTCTTAATTTTAATTAATACT
Organism: uncultured Prolixibacteraceae bacterium; assembly: GCA_963821855.1. Classification (GTDB taxonomy): domain Bacteria; phylum Bacteroidota; class Bacteroidia; order Bacteroidales; family Prolixibacteraceae; genus Draconibacterium. The sequence continues at coordinate 441,456 of CAWGFJ010000006.1, forward strand.
TGATTTGTTTTAAATAATTCGCTGCAAAGTAATACATTTACGCGCTATATCTCAAAGAAAAAAATTAAAAAAGATATCAACGAGCCATTACGTTAACTATGAAATCCACTAAATTTGAACATTTAATTCAATTATTCTATGAATTAAAACAAGTGTTAAAATGGATATTAAAAAGATAGCAATTTTTGCATCAGGTTCAGGAACCAATGCACAAAATATTATTGAGTATTTTTCTAAAAACCAGAATGTTGTGGTTGACTCACTTTGGTCGAACAATCCTAACGCATATGCATTAAAAAGAGCTGAAAAATTTGGAATAGATACTTTTGTCTTTACCCGCGACGAATTAAAAAATACTAATAACGTGGTTGAAACTCTACAGAAAAGATCGGTCGATTTGATTGTTTTAGCCGGGTTCCTGTGGCTGATTCCACAAAATCTGATTCAGAATTTCAGGATAATTAATATTCATCCGGCGCTTTTACCCAAGTACGGGGGAAAGGGCATGTACGGATTGAATGTACATAATGCAATCATCGCAAACAAAGAACAGGAATCGGGAATTTCAATTCATTTTGTCGACGAAATTTACGATAACGGTAAAATCATATTTCAGGCAAAATGCAAAGTATTACCCGGCGACACCGCTGAAGATATAGCCCAAAAGGTACATCAACTGGAATATCAGCATTTTCCACAGGTAATCGAAAAAGTTCTGATGGAACTGTGATTCCCAATCTTCCTTTATTTTGATAAGTTTCTTATGCAGATATCAGGGCATTTAATAAGCGCTGGTTAATAAAATTTACAATTTAGCTTGCGGTGTTAAATAATGTTAAGTATTGAAATTAAAGCATTTTAATAAAATTATCTTTGCTGCATGAGTCGAAAAATGCTGATTACATTAATAGTTTTAATGGTTTTAGTTATTTCCGGATTAATTACGGTTCAAACCAAAATGATTAAAACAGCTTCTGATATTCGGGAGGAGCAATTTAATCAACTGGTGCAAAATGCACTTTTTCATGTTTCGGTACAATTGAATCAGTATGAGGGATTATATGCCCGTTATTATGCTGATAATAATAAACGGCCCGATTCCGATTCGCAGGGAGGAAATTTTAATAATGTATTTCCAAGAAACAGCGCCGGAAGTAGTTCCATCAAATTCGATTTAAGTTATTCAACAAATGGAATTGTAAGTTCATATCAGGAAGAATTTAATTTAAATATTAAGGACCCGGAAGCAATAAGCGATAGCTTAAAAAGCAATAACGATCCTTTGATGTCAGGCTTTGAAGGTTTACTCGAATTCAGACGCGAATTTGAGCGCAGGGAACAATTGAGACAAAACGATATTTACCGATATCAAAATGCAAAAATGAAACTTGAGGAGCGGCCAATTCAGGAAAGAATAGACTCTGCTTATTTAAACAATGTTTTAGCTCATTCCATTACGCAGGCCGGCATCGATTTGGATTACAAGTATGCAATAAAGAATGCAAATTTAGGAAGAGATAAAATTATTTATGGCAACGGCGATTACAGTCCGGGTCGTAAAAAGGAATATTACCAGCTTCTTTTTCAAACCGATTACAGTGGCTCAAAACCCAATTACCTTTACATATATTTCCCAAAACGCTCGGGATATTTATTGCGCGAAACCGGTGTCACCATTATTCCTACTATTATTTTAACTGCATTTCTGATTGCAATTTTTGCATATACCATCCTTGTAATCTTGCGTCAGAAAAAGCTGTCGAATATTAAAAACGACTTTATTAATAATATGACCCACGAACTAAAAACGCCAATTTCCACTATTTCGCTGGCAAGTCAGATGCTTGAAGACGGAAGTATTACTACAACACCGCAAACCATCGAACATATTTCGAGAGTAATAAATCAGGAAAGCAAACGGCTGAGTTTCCAGGTGGAAAAAGTGTTGCAAATGGCTGTTTTTAACGAAGGCAGACTTAAGTTCAAATTCAAGGAATTCGATTTAAACAAAATGGTTCAAAATGTAATTGGCAATTTCGAACTTCGTGTAAAAAATAAAAACGGTACGTTACAGTCCGAATTAAATGCTGAAAATGCCATGATTAAAGGCGATGAAGTTCATATTACCAATGTGATTTTTAATTTGCTCGATAACGCGGTAAAATACAGCAAAGATATACCTGAAATAAAAATTGCCACTGAAAACAGTAAGGATGGCGTTATGGTTTCAGTTCAGGATAAAGGGATTGGAATTGCAAAAGAACATCATACGCAGATTTTTGATCGGTTTTTCCGTGTCCCAACCGGAAATGTTCATAACGTAAAAGGTTTTGGATTAGGTTTGAGTTATGTTAAGAAAATCGTAGATTCGCATAATGCAAAAATAAAAGTGGAAAGTGCTGTTAATAAAGGAACAAAGTTTATTATATTATTCCCAAAAATAAATCAATAACCATGGAACAAAAAACGAAATTATTACTGGCCGAAGACGACGAAAATTTAGGACTATTATTAAAAGAATACCTCGTAGCAAAAGGATACGATGCAAATTTGTACCCCGATGGCGAAGCAGCATACAAGGGATTTATGCGCGAACATTACGATATCTGTATCCTCGATATTATGATGCCTAAAAAGGATGGTTTTACACTTGCAAAAGATATCCGTATTGTAAACGAAGACATTCCTATTATTTTTCTAACCGCAAAAAATATGAAGGAAGATGTACTCGAAGGTTTTAAGCTCGGCGCCGATGATTATATTACCAAGCCATTTAGTATGGAAGAGATGATTTTGAGGATTGAAGCTATTTTACGGCGTACATCGCAGGAAAGCCAGGCAAACGCGCAAATGGTTTTTACACTGGGAAAATATACATTCGATACACGTAAACAAATTCTTTCCAAAGGCGACGAGTCGGTTAAATTAACCACAAAAGAATCGGATTTACTGAAACTGCTTTGTCAGAACGCAAACAAAGTTTTGGAGCGCAACTATGCATTAAAATCAATCTGGATCGACGATAATTATTTTAATGCGCGAAGTATGGATGTTTATATTACAAAATTGCGCAAACACCTGAAAGACGAACCATCGGTTGAGATCATCAATGTACATGGTAAAGGATATAAATTGATTATGTAGTTGTACTACGGTTAAAATATTGAAATTGTTTTTAAACTAAGTCGATAGATTTTTGGAGTTGAAATCGTATCGACTTTTTTTAATCCTTATTCAAACAAATTGTTGTTAAAATACTTTTACTTTTAATGGAAATAAAACGCATCTCATGAAAATTCTTGCAGGTTTATTTTTAACACTATCGATTTTCGTTTCAGTTAATCAGCTACAGGCACAAAGCAAAAAAGAGAAAAAACAACAGGCTAAACATCTGAGTGAATATGAAACGCAGTCGCTTTCAGAAAATCAGCTTCCTGTTTTAATGCCGTATAATCGCTGGATCGATCCCGCAGGTGAACAAATTTATTTTGGCGATAATGAACTGGAGAATCATGCGATGGATTGTTCAGCATCGCCCGATGGAAAATGGATTGCTGTTGAAGGCAGGTATTCTGTAGTAATTCTTTCTGCTGAAAATAATAAAACAGTTGACAGGGCAACTTTAAAAGAACTGCTTGGAGAAAGTGCCATGAATACATTTTCAGGAATCAGCTGGCGAAAATCCGGAGACGATTACGAAATTTTCTGGAGTGCATCAGGAAATAATAAATCATTTGTTATAAAAGCGTTGTGGAACGGTAAAAAATTAAAATTGTCACAAACTTATGACTTTACAGCCGAATTGAATGCCAAAAGCGCTTTGCCGAATGAAATTGCTATAAGCGAAGAAAATGGAATTCCTGTTTTTTACGTGGTTTTAAACGGAAACAATAAACTGGTAAAGATAAACGCCAATACAGGCGAAAATATATGGTCGGTTGAAACAGGAGTCGCGCCTTTTGGTGTTGTTAAATCAGCCGGGAAAATTTATGTAACCAATTGGGCAGGCTCAATTCCTGATGATAATGACAAAAATGTGGCGGGCGTTCCCTGGGGAAAGGCAAAAGTTGATCCCGTAACAGGAGCTACACGCGAGGGCACTGTTTCCGTTTATAATTCAACCGATGGCACATTAATTAAGGAGATTCTGGTCGGACTTCATCCAAACGATATTATTACAAGTCCCGGTGAGAGGTTTGTTTTTGTCGCCAATTCAAACAGTGATGCCATTTCGGTAATCGACACAAAATCTGATTTTAAAACTGAAACAATACCCGTTCGGCTGGGCGCGGAGAAAAATCCTTATTTTGGCGATTCTCCCAATGGATTGGGCATTTCAGGCGACGGAAAAACATTGTATGTTGCCATGGGAATGGATAATGCAATTGCTGTTGTTGAATTAGGGAGAAAAGCCGCTGTATCTTCAACAGAGAACGAAAGTAAAATTTCAGGGTTTATTCCAACAGGCGCTTACCCGGGAGGAGTTTGTGTTTATAACGACAGCAAATTATACATTCCTAATATTGAAGCTAAAGGAGCAAGAATTCCTTTTGTATCGGAGGAAACAGGAGTAACATCATTCAACAGCCACCGGCAAATGGCATCGATTTCGGTAATCGCAATTCCGGATAAATCTCAACTGGCAGATTATACAAAAAAGGTGGAAGAAACCAACCAGTTTTTCAGGGTATCGCTGTCGCAAAAAATGCCGCGTAAAAATGCAAAACCGGTGCCTGTTCCGGCTCGTATCGGCGAACCTTCCGTGTTTAAACATGTAGTTTATATTATTAAGGAAAACCGTACTTACGATCAGATTCTGGGCGATGTAAAAGCCGGCGACGGTGAACCTTCACTTTGTATTTTTGGTGAAGAAGTTACCCCAAATACGCATAAAATTAGTTGACGATTTTTTGTTACTGGATAATTTTTATGCTTCAGGAAAATGTTCTGCTGAAGGACATCAGTGGACAGATATGGCAATTGTTACCGATTATGTTGAAAAAAATGTACGCGCCTGGTTCAGGAGTTATCCTCATGTTCAGCAAGATGCGTTGGTATATGCACCAACAGGTTTTATCTGGGATAATGCACGCGATCATGGGAAACGGGTTCGGATTTACGGTGAGGCATGTGTTCCTGAATTTGACCGGGAAGCAACATGGGAATCGATCTATAATGGATTTTTAAATGGCGAAAAATTTGAATTTACCAATCATACAACTATCGATCCGGTAAAAAATATTTTAAGCCAGAACTATCCGGGGTACGACAGTCATAAAATTCCGGATGTGTTACGTGCACAAACATTTATCGATGAAATTAAAGAGTATGAAAAAATGGATGGCGACCAGTGGCCTGAATTGTTGGTTATTGCATTACCGAACGATCATACCGGCGGAACGCGTCCCGGATTGCCTACACCCCGCGCGCAGGTTGCTGACAACGATTTGGGTTTAGGGCAAATTATCGAAGCAATTTCAAATAGCCGCTTCTGGAGCAATACGGCAGTTTTTGTTACCGAAGATGATTCACAAGCCGGCTGGGATCATGTTTCAGCATATCGTACGGTTGGAATGGTTGCCAGTCCTTATACCCGTTTCGATGAAACAAATCATACCAATTACAACCAGGTTTCAATGGTGCGGACCATTGAACAAATTCTGGGAATTCCACCTATGAATATTATGGACGCCACAGCAATGCCAATGTTCGATTGCTTTAATACTGCGGCAGATACAAGTCCTTATGTCTCTGTTCCAAACCAAATTCCGCTGGATGAAATGAACAAGGATCTTTCTCAACTAAACGGAAAAGAATTGCATTTTGCAAAGAAAAGCATGCATCCGCAATTCGACAGGGTTGATGCCGGAAACGATGATTTGTTTAACCGAATCATCTGGTTTGCGTCGAAAGGGAAAAAAACTTATCCTGCCAAATATGCAGGGAAAGATGACGACGACGAAGATGATGACTAAGACATTTCAAGGAGCAAAAGCCAGTCGTTGTTGATTCCTGAACCTGGCGGTTTAAATTCTCGTTCCCCTTTATTACTGAATATTCCAATTTCTTTTATTGATCCGTCTCGGGGATTGAACCAACTCGCTTTTACTTTTCCTGCCATTTTATTCATTTTAACCTCAACAGGCTGTCCTTTGGCCAAATATATCAAAGCAAATGAATTATCGGTTGAGCCTGCAGCGGCAATATAATTTTCATTTTTTACAATCGGATTATTAATGATGGAATGATCAGGAACAATTTTGTAAAACTTATCTTCAAGCAAAGTTCTGATATGCTGTAAATCGAACGCTCCGGGACGGTCCATCGATTCACGCCAGTCGTACAAACAAGGAATAGCAACTTCACCGCCTTTTTTAAACATCTGCCAAATGGCATTGTTTCCGTATGTATATCCACAGGCTCCGCTTAAAAAATTCCAGTATGCGTGAACACGAACATCGTAATCGGTAAAAAATCCATCGTTAAAATGCGCTTTATTTTGAATTAAAAAGTCCTTATCCAAAACATCATCGGGAACACGTTTTTCTGATTGTTTGGAAAAATCCATGTACTCCCAGAATTTTATTGCAATATCTTCGTATGCGGGTTCACCGTCAACAGTAGGCTTTTGAGGTGATAGTCTTAAATCATTTTCTGCGTAATCGTAAACATGATTAAAATGTTGCCCATGACCGCTTTGATACATATTAAAATCGAGCCAGTATTCCTTATGCAAGGTTTTCGAAGACGAAGTTCCTCCGCGAGGATGAAAGGTTATTAAATGATTTCCACTATCGCCTTTTTTTAATCCGGTAGCCATGGCGCGCCAGATTTCGAGAACTTCATCGTTGGCAATATTCCTGTCGCCACCCAGAATCCACACAATCGATTTGTTTTTGTAACGCTTTCCCAAAAACTCGCCGTAAACGGCCGCATTTTTTTTATTGAAAACAATGGGGCCTGCTCCGGGATTTTCCGAATAAATTTTATCGCCCCAGGTTGGCAACATTCCAATCACCAGTCCTAATTCTTCCGCTTTGTTTACGATAAAGTCAACATGCTCAAAGTATTTTTCATTGGGTTGAGTTGGGTCTAAATGATTGAAAGGAACTTCACCATAGGAATTCGGTGTTCGAAGTCCGTTGTTTTCTGCGAGAACAACTGCCTGTATAACATTGATTCCTTTGGCTTTTCGGTTTTTTAGATATTCAACTGCTTCTTCCCTGTTTAATTTGTGAAACAGTTCCCAGGCTGTATCGCCAATCCAAAGAAAGGGTTTGCCATCGATGGTTTCCAGATATCTTTGATTTTGACTTACCTGAAGTTTTTGAGAAAAAGAATTCAACGCAAGGAGGGCTGACAATAAAAATATAAGGTTTAGTTTTTTCATTTTGTGAATTGTTAACGTGAAAATTTACGGGGTATAATTTTAACAATTAACTTCTTTCAAAAAATTATCAATCTCAACTCGTGTGGGCGCTGAAGGCTGTGCTCCCATTCGTGTTACCGAAATAGCCGCAGCAGCGCTTGCAAACTGCAGCGATTCTTTCAGTGATTTGTTTTCAATAAAAGCAACAGCAAAAGCACCGCAAAAAGTATCGCCGGCTGCAGTAGTATCAACAGCTTTTACTTTATATGAAGGGACGCTTACTTTTTCTTCCCGGGTCACAACAAAAGCTCCTTTGGAACCCAGCGTAATGATTACTTTATCAACTCCTTTTTCTACCAGTTTTTGAGCGGCTTTTTCAGCATCGGTTTCATTTTCAATATTCATATTGTTCAGAAATCCGGCTTCAATTTCGTTCAATACCAAAATATTAATTTTTGGGATATAGGTATAATCAAAAGGTTTTGCAGGTGCTACATTCCACATCACCGGAATATTTTTTTTATTGGCGATATCTATTACATGCTTTACGGTGATTTCAGGAATTTCAAATTGCATGACTATAATTGCGGCTTCATCAAGAATTTCTTCAGTTAAATCGATTTTTTCAGGCAAAAGCATATCATTGGCGCCGGGAGCAACGGAGATGATATTGTCACCATCGCCACCAATCATGATCAGTGCATGGCCGCTTGCAATATTTTTTTCGTGGAAAACAAACTGTGTATTAATTTCATCGATTTTGTAATTTGTTACCATTTGAGGCGTATATGCATCTTCACCCACACAACTTACAAACGCCACATTTCCGCCGGCACGCGCAGCGGCAACAGCCTGATTTGCGCCTTTACCGCCATAAACCTGCATAAAAACAGCATCGGTAACCGTTTCGCCTTTTTGTGGAAGGTGGTCCATTTTCATAATTAAATCGACATTCGAACTTCCGATAACTACAATTTTATTTTTCATGAAGAATAGATTTTTAGTACCAAGTAGTGAGAAAATGAAAACATACGATGATTGTCATTTCGACGAGTATACGAGGAGAAATCTTCTTCTTTCAAAGCAATGGATTTCTCAATCGTACCTCCTTGCCAATGACATTCATTTGTCAAATTATTTAAATCTTGCAACTCGGATTCGCTATACAAATTACTCTTGTCTCAATACTAATTACTCACGACTCATTACTAAATACTAACTCAACCTCGCCAAAATAATCAACGCCAAACCAATTACGAATAAAGCAAACATAGCTGCCAATAAAGGCTTGGTCCCTTTTGGAGCACCTGCAAATTCTTTCCACACAAAAACTCCCCAGATTGCTGCCACCAAAGTAGCACCTTGTCCCAATCCATAGGAAATGGCATAACCCGCAATGTCGCCTGCCATAATACTTAGCATCATACCGAGGCTCCAGATAATACCGCCAAGAATACCTACCAGGTGAAGTTTCACGGTTCCTTTAAAGTACATTCCAAATGTAACCGGATTTCCCGAAACCGGTTTTCGCATGAAATAGTAATTAAACACAAAATTCGAAATAAAAATTCCGATGGAGAAAATGAAAACCGCGCTGTATGGTGTAAAAGTTCCCGGTTCGATATTGACTAAGTCTTTCGACATTGAATCGGCAACAAAACGGTAAAAAAATGACATTAATAAACCTGCAACCAGTGAAAGCATAATTCCTTTGGTAGATTTACTTCCCCGCGTTACTTTTTTGTAAGCCATAGCATTTAAGATAATGGCTAAAGTTACCAGGCCAACTCCCAAAAACAGATAAAGTGTATTGTAATCTTCCGGACTTGGCAGAAAATTGTTGAAAACGCCCAAAACCAGTGCAAGACCAATTCCTATGGGAAAAGCAATGGCCATTCCTGCAATTTCTATGGCAGCCACCAGCAAAAGGTTGGCAATGTTAAAAACAACACCTCCAAGCAATGCATAGAGAAAGGCTTTTGGTGCAGCATTCAACAGATTGGGAATAAAGGCTTCGCCGTTTGCCCCTATGCTTCCCAATGTAAATCCGAAAATTAAGGACAAAATGATTACGCCAAGTGTATAATCCCAGTAAAACAGTGGAAAACTCCATTCTTTATATGCCAGTTTTTGAGTATTTGCCCACGAGCCCCAGCACATCATGGTTACAATGCAGAACAGTACGGCTAATGGATACGAATTTACGATATACATAAGTTTAGTTTAAAGTTTAAAGTTCATTTGGGACATGCAGTTTCTAACCGCATATTTGTCCGCGATTGCAAATCGCTGTTCCCGTTAATTTCCAAATCGTTTTTTTGCTTCTTCGAGGATTGCGATAGTTGCAGTTGCTCCGCAACGTGAACATCCGGCTTTTTGCACCGCCAGCAAACCATCCAGCGTTCGGACACCACCGGCAGCTTTTACTTTTACATCCGGGCCTACGTTTTTTTTCATTAGTTCAAGGTTGGATATTGTAGCGCCCTCGTAGGTATATTTTCCGTCACTGCCTTTCACAAACCCAAAACCTGTGGAAGTTTTTACATAGTCGCTACCCACTTTCGTGCAAATTTTACACAATTCCACAATGTCTTCTTTTTTCGAAACAAAATCAGTTTCAAAAATCACTTTCACAATTGCCCTGTTTTTATGGCAGGTCTGCGTAACTGCAGCAATTTCATTTTCAATATAATCCCAGTCGCCCTGTAAAGCTTTGCCAATGTTAATTACCATGTCGATTTCAACTGCACCGTCATTACAAGCCACTTCAGTTTCAAAAACCTTTACTTTCGTAGTTGAATTACCTGCCGGAAATCCAATAACACAACCTACAAAAACATCCGAACCTTTTAGCAAATCAACAGCTTGTTTTACTGCATAAGGCTTTACGCAAACCGAGGCTACATCGTATCTTTTGGCAATTTCACATTCCCGTTTTAAATCTTCATCCGTCAAAGTGGGGTGAAGAATGGAGTGGTCAATCATTTTGGCCAGTTCTGTTACTTTATCCATTATTCTTAAATTATTAGTCATCAAGTGTTTGAAATACAAGTTGCCGAAATTTCCAGCCCGTAACGTCATTTACCGGTCCCTGTGTCTGTTTCATTAATATTCCCATAATATTTTCTTTGGGATCGGCAAAATACTGCGTATTAAAATATCCGCCCCAGCTAAATGTTCCATGCTGCCCTTTCCTCCTTTATTCTGACCTTTTTCAGTAACCAGTTCGAAAGCCAACCCGAATTTCGTATTGGAGTTATCACCCCAGATGTTCCCAATTTGGTTGCTTAAAATTACGTCAACTGTTTTCCGGCTTAAAAGCCGAACTCCGTTGTATTCGCCGCCATTCAAATACATTTGCAGAAAAGTAGCATAATCTTTTGCGGTGCTTGAAAGTCCTGCCCCGCCAGCAAAATAGCTTTTCGCTCCTTTTATTGGGTAATCAGGATCGTAGGAGGTTACAGGATACTTTTTCCATTCCCCGTTTTCCTTATGTTGAACAGATACCAGCCGGTCTGCCTTATTGTCGGGCAAATAAAAACGAGTATCGTTCATTCCCAGCGGGTCAAAAATATGGGTTTGAAGGAATTCGTCAAATGGCATTCCTGACACAATTTCAATAAAATAACCCAAAACATCTAAACCTTCGCTATAAGTGAAATTGCTGCCAGGTTCGTGATGCAGACGGCATTTTAGCCAGTTTTTTAATGTTTTCGGCAAGAGTAACATTTTTAGTAGTAAACGCATCGACTAATTCCGGCTTTGTGATAAATCATTTTAAATCGTTCATCGTTGTCAATAAATCCGTAACCAATTCCGGAAGTATGTGTCAGCAAATGTCTGATTGTTATTTCATTTTTAGCAGGTATTTCACCAGTCCAGGTAGTATCGTTGTATTGAAATGTTTTTAAAACCCTGGCATCTTTAAATTCAGGAATGTATTTCGAAATCGGATCATCGAGTTGAAATTTACCTTCTTCCCAAAGCATCATAACCGCGGTTGATGTAATAGCTTTGGTTTGCGATGCAATACGAAAAATATCATCTCGCTTCATTTTCCGGCCTGTCTCGTTATCGGCCATCCCATAGGCTTTCCACAAATACAATTTTGCCGTTTCGCGCTACAAGTGCCACAATTCCGGGCAGATTGCCATTTGCAACTTCCTGCTCACACATATTATCAATTCGTGCAAGCCTTTCCGAAGAAATACCAACACTTTCAGGAGTTCCTTCGGTTAAAACAGGCGATTTATGTATTGATTTGGTTTGGGCCGAAACATTTGTAATTATGAGCAACAGGCTGATAATTAAAATGAGATTCTTTTTCATGGTTCGTTAAGTTCTGTATCATTAAAATTTATCTCCCGAAGATACAATAATTCACTTTTAAAAAAGATTTGAGGACAGATTCTTTCCGGAATGATTTAGGCTTAATTTTATAGCCGTATTATTTTTCTGTTTGGTTTTCAAAATTGTAGTCGCTGTTGGAGACTGAAATAAGTGAAGAAATTATTAAGCTTAAAATTTCAGGCTAAAAAGTCTGATATTATTGATGTATGTAGGATTTTGAAAAGTTAAATAAAGTCTGTAATTTTTCGGAAAAAAATGGCAGACAGAAGAACTTTTTTAAAATCATTGGCAGGAATCACTGCCGGATTGTCAATCAGCAATGCAGATATCTGCAAACTTGCCGGAAAGCGACAGGCTTGGGAGAAATTTTACCAAAAAGAAAATTGGGTAGAACCGGTGAATATGTAACTATGCTCGGAACAGGTGGTTATCATATTGGATGGACTACCGAGCGCGATGCACAGGAAGTTATTGAAGCAGCGCTTGAAGGCGGAGTACGTTTTTTCGATACAGCAGAAAGTTATGGAAATGGAAAAAGTGAAGAGCGTTACGGAAAATACCTCACACCAAAATACCGCGATTTGATTTTTCTGACATCAAAAACAACAGGCGCCGATGCCAAAACAGTTCAGGAACATTTGGAAGGAACTTTGAGTCGTATGAAGGTCGACCACCTGGATTTGTACCAGGTACATTCCATCCGTACACCGGAAGATGTGGACAGCCGCATTGAGAAAGGCGTTTTGGATTATTTGCTGAAAGCCAAAGCACAAGGGAAATTCAGATATCTGGGATTTACCGGCCACCAAAATCCTTATGCACATGCTCATATGCTCGAACGTACCAAAGACAGCGATATTTTCGATACCGTGTTAATGCCGGTGAATGTGCTGGATGCATCGTGGTTTAGTTTCACCGAAAATGTAATGCCAAAAGCGCTGGAAAGAAACATGGGAATCACTTCCATAAAATCGCTCGCCGACGGGCGGTTCTTCGCTAAAAAGGAACAGGCGAACTGGACTTCTGACAATCCGGTTGTACCAAATTATCTAAGTATTAAGGAAGCCATGCATTATGTATGGTCGCTGCCGGTTACTGTGCTGATATCGGGAAATGAAAATGCCACGTTCATGCGCGAAAAAATTGCACTGGCACGTTCTTTTGCAAAATTGTCGGAAGAGCAACGGATGGCCCTTATAAATAAAGTGAGAGATATTGCCCTAATGAGGAATGTTGAATACTACAAAAACGAAGAGGTATAAAAAGAGAAAATCCCGGGGTCAACACCCCGGGATCAAAACTTAACCTAACTAAACCAAACTTATGAAAAAAAACAGCATATTGCTGTGAAGTATTTTTGTTTGTATAAATATCTTATGAACGTATTATAGGTTTTACAAATCCTGTGCCAGTAAAATCGAACCAGCTGTTAAATATCCTGTTAATTTGTGAAAAAAGCTTAATTGATTGCCTCAGACAGATGTATCAAAAATTAAATATCTTTGCGGAAATTTGGAGAAAGCCACTTTAACAGATTAAACGGATACAGGATTTTAAATGAATAACATTCGCAACTTTTGCATTATAGCTCATATCGATCATGGGAAAAGCACTTTAGCCGACCGGATGCTGGAATTAACCAAAACGGTTGGAGAACGAGATATGCATGCTCAGGTGTTAGATAGTATGGAGTTGGAACAGGAACGGGGAATTACAATAAAAAGTCATGCCATTCAAATGGATTATCTGTTTGAAGATAAAGAGTATAAATTGAACCTGATTGACACTCCCGGACATGTGGATTTTTCGTATGAAGTTTCCCGGTCGATTGCAGCTTGCGAAGGAGCGTTGCTGATTATTGATGCCACCCAGGGTATTCAGGCACAAACCATTTCTAATTTATATCTGGCGCTGGAACACGATCTCGAAATTATTCCCGTGCTGAATAAAATGGATCTTGACCAGGCAATGCCCGAGGTTGTCGAAGACCAGATTATTGACTTAATTGGTTGCGATCACAGCGATATTATTCATGCCAGCGGTAAAACCGGAATGGGTGTTGAAACCATTCTCGAACGGATAATAAAAAAAGTGCCGCCACCAAAAGGAGACCCGGAAGCGCCATTGCAGGCGTTAATTTTCGATTCTGTATTTAATTCCTTCAGAGGAATTATTGCTTATTTTAAAATTGTAAATGGCAAAATTAAGTCGAAAGACCTGGTAAAATTTGTAGCAACCGGCAAAGAATATAATGCCGATGAAATTGGAGTTTTAAAATTGGGCTTGGTGTCAAAAAGAGAATTGAGTACCGGAGATGTGGGATACATTATGTCAGGAATAAAAACTGCAAAAGAGGTAAAAGTAGGCGACACCATTACACACGTGAAAAGGCCATGTGCAAAAGCTATTGCAGGATTTGAAGAAGTGAAACCGATGGTATTTGCAGGCGTTTATCCGATAGATGCAGATGATTACGAGGATTTAAGAAATGCCATGGACAAACTTCAGTTAAATGATGCTTCTTTGACTTTCGAGCCTGAATCGTCGGCTGCACTGGGTTTTGGATTCAGGTGCGGATTCCTTGGCTTACTTCATATGGAAATCGTTCAGGAACGGTTGGAGCGGGAATTCGATATGAATGTGATTACCACAGTTCCAAACGTTTCGTATCTGGTTCATCTGACTAACGGAACCACCGAACGTGTTTATAATCCATCCGGAATGCCTGCTGCTTCTACCATTGAAGAAATAGATGAACCTTACATAAAGGCAAATATCATTACTGCTTCCGATTTTATTGGGCCTGTAATGAATTTGTGTTTGGATAAAAGAGGAACATTAATCAACCAGAGTTACCTGACTACCGACCGGGCAGAACTGTTTTTTGAATTGCCCTTGGGTGAAATTGTATTTGATTTTTACGATAAGCTAAAAAGTATTTCAAAAGGTTATGCTTCGTTCGATTATCATATAAGCGGTTTTAAACCTGCAAAACTGGTTCGGCTCGATATTCTGCTAAATGGCGAAATGGTAGATGCGCTTTCCACGCTTATTCATTTTGATAATGCGTATAATTTTGGAAAGCGGATGTGTGAAAAGTTAAAGGAACTAATTCCGCGCCAACAATTTGACATTGCGATACAGGCTGCAATTGGGGCAAAAATTATTGCACGTGAAACCATCAAGGCTGTGCGAAAGGATGTAACTGCCAAATGTTATGGTGGCGATATCACACGTAAGCGCAAGCTGCTCGAAAAACAGAAAAAAGGTAAGAAGCGAATGAAGCAGGTTGGAAACGTAGAGGTTCCGCAAAAGGCTTTTCTTGCCGTGCTGAAGCTCGATTAATATTTATGCAGGCATGACTGTCATTTTAAATCATTTCATTTTTTGCGATGTATTGTCGAGATCACCAGCCTTAAGGATGATGTTAGTGAAGATTTCCAAAACGATAAAACCTGGTCAATCATAGCCCACTAAAAATCAATTTCCTGGTTTCAGAACTGTCATTGGTTCTCAGCACAATCAGGTACATTCCCGAATTTAATCCGATATTATTAATTTGATAATAGCGGTTATAAAATCCTGAAGTCAATCGTTCGTTAACAAATTGATGTAAAAGCCTTCCGTTAATATCATATAATCCAATATTTACATTCTCGCTTGTTGTTAAGGCGAAATCAAAATTAATGACAGATGAAACAGGATTCGGATAGACTTTAAATTCGATTGGATTTGAAGCCAGAATTTCAGAAGCTGTCGGAATTGAAATTTCATCGTCAGCACCAGGCGAACCATTTTCGTATTTTGAAGTGGTCCAGTAATCCACAACGTTAGGATCGCCTGTTGGATTTTGCTGTTTTGATACCAGTGAATAACCACCACCATCAGCTTCAACCGGCCATGGCTCTTCATCGGAATAGGTAAATGAAATTACAATATCTCCCGTAGCGGTTGTTAAGTCGACTTTTTCGCCACCGTTGGAAAGACTTCCCGAATATTGGAAATCGGCTGCAAAACCATAAAATGCCTCAAATTCGACCATATTCGATGCAACTACCACAAAAGCATTGGGAGCTAGGGTCGTTCCTTCAGGGAAAGTATATGTTATTCCATCGGTAAACGACAATCCTGATAAATCGAGTGTGGTATTTCCGGTGTTTTTTAATTCAATAAATTCAAGCTCTTTATCATTTACTTCGCCTTGATCCATTGGATGATAGTGTAATTCAGTAACTTTTAAATTTGCAAATAAATCTGAATTTTCCACCACCAATTCGTGAAGTGCGCTCCAATCGTTCACACTTTTAATACGTGCCATAATATGGTCGCCGGGCGCAATAGAAACCGTTTTACCATTGCCCGCATTATTTGCAGAAGTCCGGACATTTCCTCCCACTGTCCGTGGATCTTCGCCATTTAGTGTATAAAATATAAATCCCGATGAATTTTCATTTTCCAGGGAAAGTGTAAGTTTTCCGTCAATTACAATGGTGTTGTCAATAATTTCACTTCCAGTGTCCTTAAAAACCGGCGGATCAATTTCAGGATATAAATTTGCTTCCTTTAGCTGTTTTAAAACAATTTCGGTGCGAAATGGCATATAGTCGCTGGTAACCCTGTTAACAGCAGGAATCCAGTCATCCATTTTATTCCTGGCCGGAAAACTTCCCTGGTCCCCCCATCGGGCTGATTCAGCAATTACAGCTAAATCCAGTTGATCTGCCGTTTTTTTAAATCTTGCGATGCATGAATCCACGGTGAAAACGCCGTTATTAAAAAAGTGGCGGTAAACCCTGTCTGCAAATCGCATTCGGTATTCTTTATTTTCGCTTAGCTCATGGTGCAACCACTGCGGATGAAACTTCCCGAAATAACTAACATTCATATTAATATCAACCCTGTTTTCTTCCAGCCCAACTCCAGGCCCGGCATTATCGGTTAATAAAGTGTGTTCTGAATCATGCGTTAGAAATCGAAATCCTTCCCGTTTTTTGGTGCGGTTTTTAATAGCAAAAAAGTTATTCGGATTATTATTATTTGAAAATTTGGAAACCGGTGCATCAAAGTTTCCGGTATAAAAAATGGTAAGCATATAATCGATAAAGTTATCAATGTCAACATATACCGTTTTTGTTGTGTCAACTTCACCAGCCTGGCTTAATCCCAGTAATTTAAAATAATTCGAATTGGATGAAAAACCATTTTGGCACATGTTCCAAATCTCTTTCCAAATATCGGTGTTTCCATCAGTGGCTTCAATTTCATATAAATTCCAGTTTTCGCCGATATCTACTTTAATTACGTCGTAATCGTCTTTATCGCCGCCAAAATACGATGCAGCAAAATCAGCTTCTGCGCGTTCCTGTGTTTGATAAACTCCCCAATACAAGCCATTTAAATATAAATGATAATAACGGCTTCGCGTGTAAGGCTGATTCATATCGCGTTGTGTATCGCGGGAAAAAACGTCACGGTTCATGGTATTGTGGCGCGAATCTCCGCCGCCATTTGCCCATGAATAATTCTGACTGCAACGTAAATCCACTTTATCAAATTCATCAACTCCTTCATCTCCAAACAATGGAAAATCCAGTTTTCCTTCGCCATATTCCGAGCGGAAAAACAAGCGGAAAGCATGTTTGGGATAACCGTCGTGCCGGCTCCAGCCGCCTCTGATTCTGATTCCGGCATCGATATTAAATCCTTCGCTACCATCGGGATTAATCAATTCAATATTGGCAGGGCGTTCCCATTCTTCGCCATGATATTGTGCATTTACATAAATTCCTGCGTCTGTTCCAAAAAGATTATCCTGGTCGGTAGAAATTGAAATTGACGGGATATCGAGCAGCGAACTTTCCATTAAAGTTTTGTAGCGGCTGTCGTTATAGATTTTAGAATCCATTTCAAGATCGATAACCTGGCCGTTTACGTTATTTGCGGGCCAGTTTCCTCCCGGGTCGGCCTGGGTTTTTACAAAATTGGTGAAAATGAAATTTCTGGTGACAGGCTTTCCGGGCGCAAAACCATCGGTAACAACCGAAGCGCGCAAAACAACTCCGCCGGTTTTTCCTCTGCCGTCTGACGTGCTGCTCGGATCAATCTGTACAGTGACGGGAGATGTTCCGGTTAAAATATTATTAGAACTTCGGGGATCGCTGCCATCCAGAGTATATGCTATTGTTTTTCCTGGTTCAGAACTGTTCAACATTACAGAAAAAGGACTTTCATAAAAACCACTTTCCACATCACAATCAACCGTTCCGTCGCTCTCAGGAAGATTGATTATTCCCTCAAATTTTGCATCAAGATAGAAATCGTCATTATTCGGTGAAAAATTAAATCCCTGTATTGCAATAACATTCGTTCCGTTTAATAATTCAATATCATTTTTTTCAAGCAAATAACTTTTAATATCGCCGAAATCATGAAGTGCAATTGCCCCTGAGTTGTATGCATAATTATTGTTAACATTCGTTTTAACCAATTCTTTCCCGTTGATCCAAACCACAAATCCATCGTCAAAGTCAAGGCTTATTTTATATTGATCAAAATAATTTATATCATTTATAATGAACTTTTTACGAATATATAACGTGGTGTAGCGATACCTCATATCCGTTAAGAATGTACCACCACTTCCATCACCATATCGGAAAGGAGCATTTCCATTTAACCATCCTGAATCGTCAAAACCAACTTCCCTCCAAAGTGAGTTGGGTTCCGAAGGTTCGGCTACGCCTTTAAAATATGCCCATTGACTTTTAAAATTGATAAAAACCTGAGATGAAGCTGAAAGCTTGATGAATAGAAAGAGGATTAGGAAGTAATATAATTTAGTTTTAGTCATTGGCTGAAAGCAAAGTGCAGAAACTTTTTAAAATATAAGCCGATAAAATTAAAAACATTTTTAGGTTTATTGGTGAATTCAATGAAGAAACAACTTAAGCTAATTTCGAAACAGAAATTATTGTTTGACTATATTCCTTGTGAAAAAATTATTTCCATAATTCACCTGAAGGATAT
This sequence comes from uncultured Prolixibacteraceae bacterium, assembly GCA_963821855.1. Taxonomy (GTDB): domain Bacteria; phylum Bacteroidota; class Bacteroidia; order Bacteroidales; family Prolixibacteraceae; genus Draconibacterium. The sequence goes on from CAWGFJ010000006.1 coordinate 460,201, forward strand.
ACATACCGGCATCAAAACAGTTTGTGTTGATCATTAGTTTATTCTCAATGAAAGTCTTTTGATAAACCACTTGGCCAGCCATATTTGCGATTGAAACCGATTTGGAGGAATGAGTGAGATTTGATAATTCAATTATAAGCGAATTTTTAGCCGGAATTGGATAAACATTCATTTCGGGCTGTTCAAAATTAGTTTCAACGTTTGTTTTTATTGAATCCGGATCGAGCAATAACATCGGGCCAAAGTAATCGGCATTTTTGTACATGTCGTTATTATGAGCCGCGGTCATTTGCATGGAACCGATAAAGTTTTCGCGTGCAGTTGTTTCATCGTTATCGCAATAAGCAAGCGTAAATCCCATCAGTTTATTATGCGAAAGATAAACCCTGCTGGCTTCCGGATTATTGATATTAAAAGTTGCATCGTAGTTTTTTATGGCGAATTCCCATAAATACCTGTGATCGCCAATTGTATCCATATCCACTTCAATATTGTTTTTGTAATTAACTCCTGCGCCTGAAGAGTTGAGATCGACAGCATCATAAAACAAACTGGTGTGATAAGCAAACGCATTACAGTTTCTTTCGTGGTCGCCCATCGAGCGGTTTTCGTCGATAAATACTTCCAGGCAATCATCGTCCCACCAGTTTTGAAGCGGATCAGAATGATCATCGGACAAAGAATCGTCTACAACTTCAACCAGCAAATACAGGTAATTTTCATCCCACGATACTTTAAATTTTCCTTCAAAATCACCTTCATCCATTTTTGCATTGTATGGAATCCAAACCTGGTCGATATTGTGCCATTCAGCATTTTGCCAGCAGTCTTCGGTCGCCTGACCGTCGATAACAACTGGTGTAAGTGTTTTTAAATTATAAATGGTGTCGTTTTGGGTTTGTGCAACTGCGGAAAATCCGAGTGCCGTAAAAAATAAAATAGCGGTAAAAATTTTCATTGATTAGATTGGTTTAATTTGAACTGTAATGATCCTTTTCTTTCAGAACTGATCACAAAAAATTTAATGAGTAACTGTTATTTAATTCGTTTTTTTGAGGACTACTTTTCCTGTTAATATTGCATTACTGGTTAAATCCTGAATTTTACAGACATAAATTCCGTTGGACAAAACACGATTTTGGGAATCGGTTCCGTTCCAGGTTATGATTTCAGAATCGACAAAACTAAATGTTCTAATCAACTGTCCGTTCAGATTAAATATTTCAAGACTAGCATTTTCTGAAACTTCTGCCGGTTTTCTGAACCTGGTAACCGTAGAAAAAGGATTTGGACTTGCCATACTAATTGTTGAAAGTTGATTGGAATGGATGGCTGTCGCATCCGATTTTAAATAAACCAATTCAATGCCATCGCCCGTGCCAAGATTCCTCGAATATTGTCTGTCGTCTGCATTGTTCCAATGTTCAAAAACTCCCAGACTTTCCAATGGAGTTCCGTCACCTTCGGGATCATAAACAAAATCTTCGGGCCAGAAATCGCTGCTTGCACATTGCGAAAGATAATCCGCAATTTCAGCTTTAAATCGAATCGGGTACGGCTCTTTTGAATCATCCTTAGCATATTCCTGAAATAAAATGTCGTAGCAAACCGATTCCAGCGCCACCGGATCCTGGCCGATAAAAATGGAGTTGGGATAATCGTTGTTAAACGGCGCCGATTTAAACTTACTAATCCAGCCTTCCCAGCTTTCGCCACCCCAAAGTCCGTCGATAATGTAGATTAAACCTTTTCCACCGGTTTGTTCATGCCCCATATAATCAACGGTATGCCTGTATTTCCGTGTTCCCCTGTCGTTGGCAGGTAAACTGTAATGCATTGCAATGGCATACTGCGAAGCAGCTTTCTCCCTGTCTTTCAATTCGAGGAATGAACCCTGATGATTTTTGGCAATCAGCGTAATTCCACCTTCATTATGCGATTTTAATGCCGGAACATTAATTAAATAAGTAGCATCGAGATATTGTTGCGGCAAGGTAGATTCAATATTTTTGTCGCTGAATTTCAAAATAGCTTTTTCCGAAGCAATGGTTTGATGAACTCCGTTTCCACCGTTCCCATCCACATAATATACATCAGGAAATTCTCCCATCACCAATCTTCGGTATTCGTAACGAAATTCGCGGTAAGGATCACCCATTATAATATCCGATTGTGCTACACCTGCACTTTCGGTTAATTCCGATAAAATGGCGTTTAATAATTGTGGCGCAATATCCATTCTCATTGGCCTTTCTTCATCGCTGCTACCCTGGTTGGTAAGATTAATTTTAAAAGCAATTTTTTCGCCCGGTGTGTAACCCACATCGCCTCTTCCGTGCGAATTGTTAAATGCCCTGAATATTGCATCCCATGCGTCGGCGGTGTTTTCGGTTTCGGTATATTTTAATAATGCAGTTGCCAGCATTTCTTTAATAACTGTTTCATCGGCATTTTTATCGGTGTACCAAAAATCGCTGCTGTTTCGGGTAGGTACATAATTTTCGTTGGTGGCCTTTTCGTCCTGAACCCAGACAACTCTTCCCGGATACAACCCTCTGGCAATACCAATTGGCTCGTTGGAAGAAACCGGAAATGTCTCATCCAAAGGACTAATAATTTCAGCAACCGCAGTTTTATTTTCATTTAAAAAAACGAAAGCAAAAGATACAATGGCAAGAAGCAAAAATGCAGAGCCAACCAGGTATTTCGATTTCCTGAACGCCATTTTGAATTTTCGGAATGAAATGACGGTTGCACTCAATCCGAGTAAATAAATAACGAAGGTCGACATAAGCGGCGCTGCTGCCTGCATACAGGGATATCGCGCACGGCTGGGTTTTGGGATTACCCGGATTAAAAACCAAAGTGTTGCTGAAATTCCGATAATCAGGATATATGTTTTGGATGATTTGAATTTTTCCCAGGAAAATTTCTTTTTCATTTTTATTGATTTAGATTGAACGGGTAATATTAGCCATATTTTCCCTGAAATGAAAATAGCGCTGTTTTGTGGTTTCCGGCAAACATATCATGGATCTCTGAATTACATTATAACATTAAAGTGGATAGCCCGAATGAAGAACTATCAGTTTAAAACCAGGTAAAAAGGATTTGGTGCCTGAAAAAATTTCATTCAAACAAGGCAAATTCCGGTTAGAATGAAGGTCAAAGCAGTTAGAATGCCACTTTTTATTCTCCGAAGACAAAAACAAGCCTTCCGGGGAGAGTTTTGATGCCTGCAAGTTGTCATCGTACCGCTGTAAGCTCTCATCGTACTGCTGCAAATTATTATCGTACCGCTGTAAGTTATCATCGTACTGATACAAGTTTGTTTCGTACCGCTACAAGTTATCATCGTAAAGCTACATGTTGGTATCGTACCGCTGCAAGTTCTAATCGTACTAATCGGAATAGGCTTTACAGGCAACTTAATGATATTTGAAGTGCAAAAAGGCATTATCTGGTCTTTCCGGGGGAAGTTTAAACGGTTCAGAATAAAAATGGGGGAATTTTTTTTTGTGAAAAGAAGCTTATTGACAATTATTTTAGATTCGAAAGAAGCAAATTGATATTTATGAATGAATGGATATAGTAATTGCGGTGGTGATTGAATATTTCACCAGGTGATTTCTTTTTTGCAGCATAGAAGCCACCCGGTGAATATGCGATGCAAAAATAAAAAGACATTCAACCTTTTGCTTTTCAATACAGAATTCTTAGATTTCGAATCGCAAAAATTAACGTCGGGAATGAACAAAGCCAAAACTGTAAAAAAGAACGGAAAAAACAAAAATCAACTTGTTTTCAAAATCATCACAGTTTTTATACCTATCCTGATATTACTGATGCTTGAAGGTGTTTTACGTTTGGCCGGGTATGGTGATAATCTGCATTTGTTTATTCAAAATCCTGTGCCGGGATACGAACAATATATGATAGTTAATCCAGTAATCGGGAAGAAATATTTTCAGAAACTGGAATATTCAGCGCCTGCCAACGATATATTTTTAAGAGAAAAACCGGAGAACACGTTCCGGATTTTTGTAATGGGCAGTTCCACGGTTTATGGTTTTCCCTACGACCGTAATTTAATGTTTTCCAGAATTTTGCACAAGGAACTCGAAGATGCTTATCCGAACAAAAAAATAGAAGTTGTAAATACATCGATTACTGCAATCAATAGTTTTACCTTACTTGATTATACCGATCAGATTCTGAAATATGAGCCCGATGCCATTCTGATTTATGCCGGGCATAACGAGTTTTACGGGGCATTTGGCATTGGCTCCAACGAAACCATGAGCAGAAACCGCGGATTAACCCGGCTGCATATTGCATTGCTCGACTATAAAATCTATCAGTTACTTCGGAACATAATTTCGGGAGTTTCAGGCAGGATGGCCGGTAAAAACGAAGTTCACGGAACGCTGATGAAACGAATTGTAGCCGACAAGGATATTCTTTTGCATAGCCAGGCGTATAACATTGCCATGGAACGGTATAAGCAAAATATGGATGAAATTGTTCGTAAAATAACAAAAAGGAAAGTACCGGTCTTCTTAAGTGAAGTGATTAGCAACGTGGAGGGCATGGAGCCTTTTAACTCGGTTGCCGGCGATTCGCTGGAAGCTGCAATTGATGTGTTTAACCGTGCAAAATCAGCAGCGCAGAACGGTGATTACAAAACAGCGCTCGACCTCTATTACAAAGCGAAAGATTTGGATTGCATCCGGTTCAGGGCAAGCGAAGACATTAACAAAATTATTCATGAACTTATCGATGAATATCACCTGCATCGTATTCCTATGCTATCGGTTTTTCAATCGCAATCTCCAAACGGTTTTATTGGAAATAAGCTGATGACTGAACATGTGCATCCAAACATTGCCGGGAATTTTTTGATGGCTGAAGCCTTTTTTAATGGTATTGCTGAATCCGGAATTTTGGGTGAAGAAAATAAATCCCATCATTTCAGTACGGATTATTACAAACGAAACTGGGGTTATACTGCACTTGATTCATTATACGCGGTTCATGCGGTTAATTTATTGAAGGGTTTCTGGCCATTTGTATTGAATCCGGAAAAGGAGTATAATTACAAGCAGCTTTATAAACCAAAAACGTATCTTGATTCTTTGGCTTTCGAAGTAGTCGGAAACCACGATTTAATCCTTTCGGATGTACGGGTTCAGCTGGCCAAAAATTATGAAAAATCCGGACAGATTGAAAAAGCTTTCAGGGAATACGATGCGTTGCTCCGCACAAACCCGTATGTTGCATTAAATTACAGAGATGCAGCAAGTTGTTTACTTCAGCTATCGGATTTACCACTGGCATTAAAGTACTTTAAAAAATCGCTGGAATATGAAGATTCATATTTTGCACGGTTTAGAATCGGGGAAATATATTTAATGAAGGGCGATTATGACCATGCAATTGAGTCGTTTGAAAAGGCTTTTCCCTTAACGCCCGATGATATGAAAGTGAATGTTTTGGCTAAAACCTACCAGGCTTTTCTTTATGCGAATAAAACCGGGCAAGCACAACAAGCCGCTGAGGAATTGAAAAGGGTTAAAGCGAATCAGTTTTTACAGATTGCTCCGAAGTCCTATGTATATAGTAACTATATTCCATTTCAAACCAAAGAGGAAGTTTCCAAAGCGAAGGAATTGATTGCTGAAAACAAAAATGATGAGGCGTTGCAGGTGCTTGAATCTTCACTGCAAATTTACGATTCGCATATTGCAAACCGGTTAATCGGCGAAATATATAAATCTCGGAAAAATAACAAAAAGGCGATTTTTTATTATAATAAGGTGTACGACGAGTTTAAATTCGATCCCAGTTTTCTGAATGATTTTATTCTGATTTCAGTGGCAGGAAATGATATATCCAATGCTAAAAAGGCGTTGGCAGATTTGAAAAAGACCGACCCAAAAAATAATAACCTGGGCGTTCTGGATATGCTAATCTCACAATCAAATTAATTATACATTGAAGATTCTTGGAATATCAGCTTTTTATCACGATTCCGCTGCAGCGCTGGTTGTTGATGGTGAAATTGTAGCTGCAGCCCAGGAAGAAAGATTTACAAGAAAGAAACACGATTCATCGTTTCCTGCAAATGCAATTGAATATTGCTTGCATTTCGAAGCGATAAAAATTTCAGAACTGGATGCCATTGTATTTTATGATAAACCATTTTTAAAATTTGAACGCCTGCTGGAAACTTACTATGGTTTTGCACCCAAAGGAGTTGTTTCATTTGTTACCGCAATTCCGGTCTGGATAAAGGAAAAGGTTTTTCTGAAGCGCATTATCCACAGTGAACTGGGAAAATTCGACGATTATGATAAACGAAAAGTCCGATTGTTATTTCCCGAGCATCATCTTTCGCATGCTGCAAGCGCTTTTTATCCATCGCCATTTAGCGAGGCCGCAATTTTAACCATCGACGGAGTAGGAGAATGGGCAACAGCTTCTATCGGTTACGGCAACGGGAATTCGATAACCAATATTAAAGAGCTTCATTTTCCGCATTCGGTTGGTTTGTTATATTCAGCTTTTACCTATTATCTGGGTTTTCGGGTAAATTCAGGCGAATATAAATTAATGGGGTTGGCGCCCTATGGAATTCCCGAAAGTGATGAAGTTAAAAACTATGTTCAGCTAATTAAGGAAAAACTGGTTGATATAAAAGATGATGGTTCCGTCTGGTTAAACCAGGAATATTTTAATTATTCCACCGGATTAACCATGATTAAAGAGAAGAAATGGAAAACGCTTTTTGGATTTATCCGACGCAGTGAGGAGGAAAAAATTGAACAGCATCATTCCAATCTGGCGCTTGCCATTCAACAGGTTACTGAAGAAATTATGCTGAAAATGGCAATGGAAGCCAAAAGAGTTACCGGATCTAAAAATATCTGTCTGGCCGGTGGTGTTGCATTAAATTGCGTTGGTAACGGCAAATTGTTAAAGTCGGGAATTTTCGAAAAAATTTATATTCAACCCGCTGCCGGAGATGCCGGAGGCGCAGTTGGTGCTGCATTGCCGCATATTATCTTGTTTTCGGCAACGAACGAAAAGTTCATGAACACGATGGAATGGATGGTTCTTTTTTAGGACCGCAATTTACATCGGAAGAAATTGAACACACTGCAAAATATCATAAAGCCGGTTATACAAAGTTTGAAAAGTTTGAAGAATTAACCGGAAAAGCAGCACGGCTTATTGCTGAAGGAAATGTGGTTGGCTGGTTTCAGGGAAGGATGGAATTTGGCCCACGAGCGCTGGGTAACCGAAGTATTTTAGGCGATGCACGAAACAGGGAAATGCAGCAGAAACTGAACCTGAAAATAAAGTACCGCGAAAGTTTCCGGCCATTTGCCCCTTCGGTTTTGGAGGAAGATTGCTCCAACTATTTCAATTTGGATGTAGTTTCACCATACATGCTTTTGGTGGCAGATGTCAAACCTGAATTCAGGAAAAAGATTCCCGGGAATTATTATGATTTGCCGTTAATGGAGCGCTTGTATATCGATCGGTCCAAAATACCTGCTGTTACTCATATCGATTTTTCCGCGCGAATACAAACTGTTCATCGGGAAACAAATCCCCGGTTTTGGAAACTGATAAACGAGTTTAAGAAATTAACGGGTTACGGTGTAATAGTTAACACAAGTTTCAACGTAAGGGGAGAGCCTGTAGTTTGTACGCCTGAAGATGCATACAAATGTTTTATGCGAACCGATATGGATTACCTGGTGATTGGCGATTACCTTTTCGATAAAAAACAACAACCGCAATGGCAGGAATCTGACGAATGGAAAAAGGAACTAAAAGCGGATTAATTCCTTGTCATTTCGAAGGAGGCACGACTGAGAAATCCCATGCAATGAAATACAATTAATAATAAGCCTTTGTAGCGATAGATTTCTCCTCCTTCGTCGTCGAAATGACAGCAGACTTGCATTGTCATTTCGACGAGTATGCGAGGAGAAATCTCATGCAATGAAACAGCGCTTTTATTACAGCTTTGGATGGACAGATTTCTCCTCCTTCGTCGTGCCAATGACAGATCTTTTTAACATGCTCAATATGAATAAAATAAAAAGTACAAACTACGGGGACTTCGACTTTCCCAAGTCGAAGACAAATTGTCGGACTTGGGGAAGTCCGACTCCCAATCATGTCATCATCTCATTATGCTCAATTAGAAATTGAGAGAACACTCAATATGACAAAAAATATAATCCATCATTGCCAAGAAATGAATACGTAAATTATATTTGTACCAAAATCAAACGGTTTTATGGATTTTCTTAAAGACTTGTGGAAATACCTAAAAGAGCGCAAAAAATGGTGGCTTATGCCCGTGATAATAATATTACTGTTGTTTGGAATATTGATTATTATTAGTGGCGGAAGTGCCATAGCGCCATTTATTTATACCTTATTTTAACCAATGGCTACGGATAAAGATAAAATACTGGAAACAAGCCTTGTTTTAACTACAGGCTTTTTAGTGGTGTACTTTGTTACGCAAATCAGCTTTATATTATATGTGTCATTGGCCTTTGGAATTATTGGTATTTTTATAAAGCCACTGGCGAAGATTATAACGATTGCCTGGTTTAAACTTGCGGATGCATTAAATTATGTATTTTCAAAATTAGTACTCGGAACCCTTTTTTTTCTGGTTCTTTTTCCAATTTCAGTAATGTACCGTTTAACTAATAAAGACAAACTGCATCTAAAAAACCGGAAATCATCATACTGGTTTGCACGAAATAAAAAATACGAATCCGCCGACCTTGAAAATATCTGGTAAAAGTTGAGAATGAAAATTACTTGTTCCTTTTGAAAAATGCTTAATATTCAGATTTAAAGATACTTAAAATTGTCAGGAAATTGCCGGATTTAAAAAAATGAACATACTAATTGTTATTTTTACCAATTGTTTTTTTTTCTCCTTTAAATTCTTAAATTCGTGTATTAAAATTGCACTGTTTTAAATATGGGGAGTGTTTAAATAACAAGCTGTAAGTTCGTGAAAATCAGTATTTAATATATAAGGGCAGAAACAATAAAATAATCAGAAAGATAAATTTCGAAAACTATTATTAATTATTCACTTAAAAACTATGATTATGAGAAAATTTTTTACTTTACTTTTAGGTGTTATGTTTACAACATTTGCATTTGGCCAAGCGCCAACTGATGCAATTAAGAAAACAGATACAAAACCAGTTATAGATGGTATGCTGGATGAGGGAATCTGGGATGTGGCAACTGTTAATGCCATCGATAAACCTTTCACCGGAGAAACTCCAACTCTGGGTGAAAGTGGTGAAACAACCTGGCGAGCACTATGGGATGACGACGGCATATATGTATTTATTACGGTTACCGATGATGTCTATGTTCCGCATGATGGTCATGGCGGTGATGCTTACAAGTTTGATAAAATTGAGATATATTTTGATACCAACTATATTCTGGTAGATGGCGCTGGGGCACAGACCGATGGTAATGGCAATGGTAATGGCCATTATCAGTTTGCTGATGATATTAATACCGGGCTGGACGATGGTAGTGAACAAGTAAGGGACGATGGCGTACATTATGCATTTTTAGCAGATGACCCGAACTATAATGTGGAATATTTTATTCCTTTTACAAAACTTGTAACCGGTGCCGGAAGTCAGATGGACAAAACTCAGGAAATTGGATTTGATGTTACTGTTTCTGACAATGACGCAATTGACACTCCTGATGCTCCTGTTCGTAACAGGGCAGTTTGGTCTAACGATGGATCTGTTACTTCTGAGAACTGGGTTAATATGGATGAAGCCGGCAGAATTACTCTCGAAGGTGCAGAAGCAGGTATTCCTATAGATTACATTACAATTGCCTCCGGTGGTGATATCACAATGGACAACCAAACTATGCAAATGATGGTTACAAAACTTGTACCTGATAATGTGACTGACTCCACTGTTACATGGCATTTAATGATTCCTGAAGGAAGTATGGCTCGTGCATCAATTTCAAGGGATGGTATGATAACACCGATAATGAATGGTGATGTTGAGGTTTATGCGACATCTCCGGATTTATATGCGGAATCCAATCACGTTACCGTAAATATCAGCGGACAAAATGTTACACGATTTGAGCTAAGTTATATTAAAAACGGAGATTTTAATATAACAAAAGAGGGAACTCTTAATGATGAACCAGCTATAGTACCTGGTGATCCATGGACTGGTGGTTCATGGGTTGCTGATGGTGTTTTGAATATACAAAATACTAATTTCATACCCGACACTGTAGTTGCAAATCCATGGGATTGGACTGTTGGACAGAATGTAGATATTCCGATGGAATTAATGGATGACCCGTTTGTTTTGCAATTAAAAATGTGGATTTCAGAACCGGATACTTTTGATGTAGATCTTGAACTTATCGGAGATGATTATACCAGATTTGGCGCCACATCGGATCCACATTCTGCTGATGGAAGATCGCAATGGAGATTTGAATTAACTACCGACCCAACTATGTATACAATACCTATTGATAATTTCTCACTTATGGATGACAGGGATCAGAAGTTCAATCTCTTTTCTGGTTTGACTCATAATACAGTATATGTCGATAGTGTTACTTTGGTACGGGTAGCTGATCTGGATCTTATTGGTACAGCTGTTAAACCGGTTGTTAACAAGGAAACATTTGATGTATTTCCAAATCCTGCAAAAGACAAATTGCATGTTAATCTTTCATCGGAAAATTCACGGATTGTTATTTACAACAGCGTGGGTAGGATTATGGAAGAAACAAATGTAACAGGAAATCATCATGTTTTTGATGTAAGCAGATATGCTTCAGGTATGTACTTTGTAAAAGCAAACAATACCGTGGTGAAATTCATGAAACAATAATATTTATCAGAACATTTATAAAGGCTGTCTCTTCGGAGGCGGCCTTTTGTTTTTTATACAAATGACAAAGAATTTTATTTTCAGTTATTATAACTAATTTTAAATTGCTGTATAAAATTGAATATGCACTTTTAACCACGTTTAAATCTTTTTTATGAAAGCAAGGATGCAGCTAATCATTCTCTTTTCATACTTTTATTTGACCAGCAACTATCCGCGCAGCAAGGTTATTACGACGCTCCATATAAAAGATATGAAGCCGATATGGCAACTTTATCCAACGGAGCGCTTGCAACACCCAAATCTTTTTCCCAACCGGATTTACAATCGGAAGCATCAGATCAGATATGTGTTGATATGAATGCAGAAGAGGCTACGGTAGAATTTGAATTTTCAGAACCGGCAGACGGAATGGTGATTCGCTATTCAGTGCCTGACGGAGATTCGTCAGTGATTGGAGTGTATAATGATGATATAAAAATTACAAGCCTTACGCTGACTTCAAAATGGTCGTGGGAATATTTATGGAACAATGGCGATCCAAATAATAATGGAATCACCAACAGGAATCCGCGAATGAGGTTTGATGAAGTCCGGTATCAATTACCCGAAAAATTATCGGGTATAAAATTGGTAAAAGAAAGTGGCAGTCTTTGGCTTGATTTTGTGGAAATGGAGCCCGTTCCTGAGGAAATTTCCCCACCTGAAGGCGCAGTGGTTTTTGATGGTGACGGCAGCGGATTACAGGCTTTTATCGATGCCAACGGTGGCAAAACTATTTTTATACCTTCCGGGATTTATAATATTAACAGCCAGATTTATATTGGTGTGCCTGAAACAAAACTACAAGGCGCAGGCATGTGGCATACGCAGTTAAATTTTACGGTTACCAGCGAAAGCAACGGCGGTTTACGTGCCAATGCTGAAGATGTAAGTTATTCCGATTTATATCTTACCAGCGAAATGACAACGCGAACCAACGGTTATGCCGGAATACACGGTGTATACACCCAGGGTTCAACAATTGAAAATGTGTGGGTGGAACATTGTGCAACCGGCGCCTGGATTGGACAATATGTGAATTTCGGGCCTGAATATGCCGATGGATTTATAATGAAAGGTTGCCGTTTCAGAAATACGTATGCCGATGGAATAAATTTGTGTAAAGGTACCAGCAATGCCATTGTAGAACATTGTAATTTCAGAAACAACGGCGATGACGGAATGGCAATCTGGTGCGCCGAAGGTTTGGAATGTGTTAATAATACATTTCGGTACAATACGGTAGAAAATGGCTGGCGTGCTGCCGGAGCTGCGCTTTACGGAGGCAAGGATAATAAATTCTATAACATCATTATAAAAGATAATACTGATGTGGGAATAACTGTTGCCAATCTGTTTCCAGGCGTAGGTTTTAATGAGAATGGAATGCACGATTTCCACAACATTACGCTTATTGCCTGCGGTACATTTAATGCCATTTATAACGACAGGGTAGGAGCTATCAATATTACGCATGCATCAAGCGCGGGTAGAAAAGTTCAAAATGTTCGCTTTTATAACATCGATATTCTGGACTCGAAATGCGATGCGATCCAAATTGGCAGAGATTCAGGGGAGGGAATTTCAAACCTGATTTTTGAAAATATAAATGTGGACGGAACCGGGAAAGAGTTTCCCTTTAATAATTTGAATAATTCTGACGATAAAAGAGGCTATGTAGTTTATTTTGATAAAAGTCCGTTGGGAAGTGCAAGCTACTGTAATTTAAATTGGTCAAATTTGAGTGGAAATGCGGACGGTGAAGCCTTCAATACAAGTAATATCGGAAGTTTTAACTGGACGGAATTAAACGATTGTGATATCACAGGCGTTGAAGGAATAAATCTTATCCCGGCCGATACCAGCATTGCCGGTGGCACAACTTTTCAGCTTACGCCGCTTTTCTCTCCGGAAAATGCTACAAACAAAATTGTTACGTATACATCCGGCAATCCCCTGGTAGCAACGGTTAGTTATGATGGTAGTGTAACCGGATTGACAAAGGGAGAAACAGTAATAACTGCTGTAACACAGGATGGTAATTTTTCAGCGACCAGTATTATAAACGTAGTGAGCGACCCGGTTATTTACTACAAAATTAAGAACCGCTGGCAGAACACGTATTTGTATGATGCAGGCGATAGGGTAAGGTATAAGACAACTGCAACCGATGAAAATAGTTTATGGGATTTTGAGGATATAGATGGCGGTAAAAAAATCAGAAATATTCAAACCGGCGATTATATGCACATCGAAGGCCTTTTAGGATATGTTCAATGTGCGCCGCTAACTTCGGATTCAGAAAACTCAACATGGAAAATTGAAGATGCTGGCGATGGCTATGTCAGGTTGCAAAGTGTATTGAATACCAATGATTATATTCATATTGAAGGCCTGCAAAACCAGGCTCAATACGGTGCAATTGAAACAAGCTGGTGGAGCGCTATGTGGGAATTGGAACCTGTGCTGCTTGTAACATCCGCTCCGGTTTTTCCGATGGCAGTTTCTGAAGGTGATTTTGTAATTTATCCAAATCCGGCTAAAGGTAATTTCAATATGATGCTTCCTGATTTTGGTTCAGAAGAAGTAATTACCGTTTCGGTTTTTAACCTCGCGGGGCAGAAAATCATTTCAAAAAAATATACCATATATACCAATGGCACGGCAAGTATTCAATTCAGTAGCGGCAGTCAACTTTTACCAGGAACGTATATTGTTGTTGCCCGGGGAGCTTCACATTATCATTGTTTGAAGTTGATTATAAGCGAATAGGTCAAATTTCACATTGCCGGGAAAACAGTAAGGCTATAATAAGTTAATGGCTGAAGCCCTTTATTGTCAAGGGCTTTATTGCCTCCGGCTTAAGCCGGGGTTAAAATTGGAACAAGAAAAACAGGCTTTAGCCATTAATTATAAATTATTCATTCCCAATGCAAGACTTGATCTTATTCTGTTTCCTTTCTTAAAATAAATATTTACCGGACACCAGTGATTTTAACAATATTGCGCTGCCCTGCAGCTATGGCACAAATGTATATTTGTTTAACTACAAATATTTTGCTGCTCTGCAGCTTATCTTAACGGGCAGCGTCGCGCAAGTATTTGGAGAAAAAACGATAAAATCCAAGAATAAGCCATGTATGGGTGAAATATATTCAAACATCATTTTACGTATTACAAAGGTTGGATGAAATAAAAAGGTTGGAGAAATTCCCCAACCTTTTTTTATCGATAATTAATCTTTAAATCTTTTCTATTGAGCTGGCAAATACCAGTTTGCCGGATTCATTAATTTGGCATGGATCTCATCATATTTAGCTGTTCCTTCGAATTTGGCAGCAACTTTATCGGCCAGATAAGCAGGATCGTTTCTGCGTTCTGCTACCCGTACCAAATCGGACCAGCGTTTTCCTTCAAATGCCAGTTCCAATGCTCTTTCCGACAATATAAGATCTTCAATTAAATTGGTTCTGTCTTCCAAAGGTATGCTGTCTCTTTCCGGAACCATCCGTGATGAAAGATAAACTCTTCCCCTTATTCCAAGGTTCCCCGACCATTTGCTAAACTCAGCGGGCTTTGGGTTCTCATTATTTACGCCCTGGTTGAGTAACATTAATGCATATTCCTGCGATGTTTCATCTCCCATTCGGTTATAGGCTTCAGCAAGCATCAAATGAAGATCCGCTGCCCTGGAAATTATAATATCAGAACTCGTGGGGTCATTTGGGTCGACCGCATATTTTGTAATGTATGTATTTAAAATACTGTTCGAATTTTCATCAATAACAATCTCTCCCCCGACGGAAAATGCAAGGCGATACAAATCCAATGTATCGCCGACTGCTGAAACCTGCGATAAAAAGGAATCAACTACAATATTGGATGGTTTAATCATATAATCCATATCATAGCCAAACCAGGAAGCTAAAGGATTATTTTGCTGTTCAGACCTGGAAAAAGGAATAACAGAAATATTTTCGACATCCTGGGATTCAGCATTCAGAAAAATTGTACCCCATGCAGCATCCCTGTACGATCTGTCCACCTTTAATGTAGCAGCCTGGTTCAAATAACTTTCGCATGCCTGTTTCAGGTAAGTCGCGGCATCGGCATAATTACCGATTTCAAGATATAATTCTCCGAGCAATGCTTTCGTATTCATATAGTGCTTTATGCGGAGTTCTTCATACTGAACTCCCGTTGTGGGATGAATATAGGGAATAAGCTCTTCAATTAACTTTTCAATAATCTCCTGTTTCCCCAAAATATTCTGGTTCAGGTTAGCAGGAAGTTCTGTTAAATTGGATTCAAAATACGATGCCTGGTTAAACAAGCGGACCAACGTCAGATAAGACCACGCCCGTAAGCTTATTAATGCTCCTTTATATTGATGAGTTGTTAATTCATCCAGTTTCCTGTCGCGACGTGCGACTAAATCAATATTGTGTAGAACTTCGTTTACATTTATTATTACTTTATACAAATCAGCAGGATCGGTAATAGGATTGTCTTTGCTTAATACCTGGTTGTTGATATCGCGTAAATATGAATTCGCATTTCCGGTAACGTCCATTTCATCAGAGCGCAAACCTTCAATCACAATCAAACGCGGCATCACATCCTGTAAAAGAACAATTGCGCCTTCCATAGATACGTCGGCATCATTAATTGTATAGTAATGTTGATCAGGAGTAATCCTGTCGCCTGCTTTTTCATCGAAAAAGTCATCTTTACAGCCTGAAAACAGGATTAAAGACGTGCTTAATAAAAGCATGAAATATAATATAACTCTTGTTTTCATTTTCATTTTTTTCATCATTTAACCTGTTATAAGTCTATTTTTAAGCCCAAAATAAACGATTTTGACTGTGGCATTTTGCCATAATCAATTCCCATATAAAAAGGACTGTTCATATATGCAAAGTCAGGATCGTAACCGGAATAGCCTGTTAAAGTGAATAAGTTAGTAGCAGTTAAATAAATTCCCAAACCTTTTGAAAAACCCTTGATTGTGGGGAGTGTATAACTTACGGTAAGTTGCCCGAGCCTTAAATATGAACCGTCTTCAATCCAACGGTCAGAAAATACGTTATTTCCGGTTGGATCGCCATAAGACATTCCCGGCATTGCAGATCCCGGATTTCCTGAAGTCCATCGGTCTAAAACCGAAACCGATTGATTGGCATAAGAATTCATAGATTCAGTTTTTGAACGCACAAAATTATAAAGATCGTTTCCTACTGAGTAATTAAATTGAGCCAAAATTTCGAATTTATTAACTGAAACTGAAGTAAACAGTCCACCATAGAAATCGGGATTAGGGTCGCCGATTATCATTTTATCGATGTCATTGATAACATTGTCGCCATTGCTGTCTGCAAATTTAATATCGCCTTCGTGCATTGCCACTCCTTTCGGGCCTATAACGCCTGTTTCACTGGCTGAAATAATGCCATTGGTTTTGTATCCGTAATAGGCATTCACTGCATTTCCTTCCGAAGTAATAAATTGTGCCCCTTCAACCGTGGTAATAATGTTTTTGGCATCGGGATTTATAAAATCGAGGCTTTTCACTGTTGTCATCGCATTGCTTACCGAACCTCCGATTCGCCATACTACCGATGAGAATTGCAGGCGTAAATCGGCCGATGCTTCAATTCCTGACATTTCAAGTTTTCCTCCGTTATCGTAATAATCGGTATAACCAAACGACGAAGGAAGTTCCTGTTTAATTATCAGATTATTTACGTTTGCCTTAAAGTAATCTATATGAACATTGAATGCCTGCTTTAACAATGAAATGTCTACTCCTGCATTAATGGAATTTCTTTTTTCAAGTTCCATATTTTTGTTGGGAATAGCTTCCCGGATGAGTGTTCCGGTACTGTTTAACCTGCGGTCAGTGTAGTACAGTTTTGAGTAATCGTAAATGGTATTGTACATGTTACCAGTAACAGAGTAGCTAGCACGTAGTTTTAAATCACTAATCCAGCTTGTTTCGTTCATAAAACTTTCGGATGATAACCTCCAGGCTGCGCTAACCGATGGGTAAATATTATAACGATTGTCCGAATTCACAGCAGAATTTCCATCGTACGAAACATTTGCATTCAAATAGTATTTATTTCTGAAATTATAGTCGAGGTTGCCATAATAAGCTATCCATTTTAATCCCCGGTTATCGCCTGATGTTGAACGAAGGTAACTAAACTGTGAACCTTGCCCCAAACTTTTAAATTCATCTGATGGCGTATTCAGGTCTAAGCTCAGGTTATATTTGTAGCTGTTTTCCAGGTATCTGAACCCGGCGGTAAAATCGATATTGTGGCCCGATGTCGATTTGTTGGAATAGGAAATTTTCGTATGATTTTGTGTAGAGCGGAATTCATAAACAAAATCACCCGGACTATTATACGCCGAATCGACCTGTACCATTCCTATATCGGGTAAAAAGATATTTTCTCTTGTATTGTTAAAATCGATACCTAATAAACTGTAAATGTTAAAATGTTCATTAATTCTGTACTGAGCGGTTACAGAACTGAGGAAATGATAATTTCTGTTCGATCCTACGGCGTTACGTACAATCGCTTTAGGATTACTTACCATGAATACATTTCCTATATCGTCAAGATAATCAAGTTCAGCACCGGTTTCTCCATCGCGGGCATTTGGCGCCATTGTAGGTGGTTTTAATAATGCTGAAAGCACAGGATTCTTCCATGCATCAGCTCCATGATTTGCTATTCTGCTGTCGGCAACTGATAATTTTGCATTTGGAATGATGGAGAATCTGTTGGTAATATTAATTAATCCGTTTACCCGAAGGTTGTAACGCGAGTAATTGGAATTTTCGTAAATTCCCTTATGTGAAAGATAACCTGTGGAAATGTTATATGTTGCGATTTCATCGCCTCCTTTCAGGAAAAAATGGGCTTTCGAAACCGAAGCAGGCCTGTAAATTTCATCCTGCCAGTTGGTATTGTTATGATACTTGTAATATCCTTCCGTTTCAGGTCCTCCATTTAACCACGGATACATAGTATTAATCTGACCGTCGCCCAATCCCCGTGAATGCATCTGGTCAACAAAATAATTATTGAATTGTCCTGCATCCATTACTTCCTGGTTATTTGGGGTAAGAGAAATACCTCCGTACAGCGAAAATTTCATTACGGTACTGGTTTCACTTTTTTGTTCCGTATTTACATTTATCATTCCGTTTGAACCTGTGGCTCCCATATATGATATGCCATCCTTTAGCACCGATATATCTGAAATGTCGTCGATATCCAATACATCAAACGGGTTAAGGGCAAAACCTTCCATCAAACTGATATCGGCGTAATTGTAATCATGAATCATTCCATCGATAATAAGAAGTGGTTCGTTTTTACCATAAATAGAAGAGATTCCACGAATATTCATATAAGTTCTGCTTCCCGGCATACCCGATTGCTGAATCACCGACATTCCGGGAACTTTTCCTAAAAAGGACTGATCGAATGATGTTGCTTTCGAATACTTGATTTCGTTTGCAGTTAGTGTTGAAACGGAGTTGGATACATCTTTTAAAGATAAAAGCCCTTTTGGCGTATTATAGGAATCGTCGATAGATCGGTAATCGGTTAATACAAGCGATACATCTACTTTTTCACGGCCGTTCAGGTATATATTCCGAATAGTATATCCCGGCAGGTTAAAAACAATCTCGGCCTGCAGGTTTGGCACGGTAATGCTAAAAGCACCATTTTCATCGGTTTCCGAAATTACACCTGTTGAGGATACGGAGACTGAAACCTGTTTTAACGGTAGGCCGGTGCCTGATTCCGTAACCACACCCGTTACATTTATTGTGGATGTTTGGGCCAAAAGCTGCGATGGACTAAAGGCAAAAAACATGAAAATCAGCGATAAACAGGTTGAGTATAGATATTTTTTTGTCATTTCAAAACTGTATTAAATTATTTAACAGGCATTGAATTAATCGATAGGAGTAAATATTAATGTATCCCAGAACAATAAACCCGGGCTTGTTGCTACAACTTTAATGGTATGTCTTTCGGTTTCGTTCCAGTCAAATTCTCCCCAACTGGTAGATTCAGCCGGTTCGGAGCTTTTTATTAACGCAGTGTTTACACCATCGACATAAACCGAATAATTGATTTGTCCACCCCATAAATTGGAAGTGAGCCTATATTTTCCTTTCATTATTTTTTGAGTTGTTACCTCACACCACCACCATCCGCTCATACTCAGACAATCGTCATTTAAAAGTTTACCGGTATCGTGATCTTTAAAATAGTAGAGCAAATAATCACCTTCCCATTTAATATATTCGAATGTATTTTGGCCATCAAAAAATCTGGAATATGTTTTTCCGAAAGAATCAATTTGTTTTAAATCAAAGTAATCGGTTGTCTCAATAGTTAATGTGGTAGGTTTTGGCTGCACTACGGGTAATAAACCATTGATGGAATGTACTGTTCCATTTTTACCCGGATTATTTGATTGCTCAATATTGAAGGCTGTATAATTTTCATCTGCATCCGGATTAATTTTGTAATCATCATCCACCCGAATCAGAACATTATTATCGTACGAAAGTATTGGATATATTTTGTTTCCTAATTCCAAATCGCTCAGGTAATATGTTTCAGCAAGACAGTGATATTCCATATATCGGTAAAATCCATTATTTATTGATGTAATGTTTCCTGGATCATTCTGTGTACATATCCGATTAGGTCATCGATGGTATTAATGCCATTACTGTGGAATACTTCATCGGATATTGCCAGGATAGTATATCTGGTTCTTGCAGTTCTGGTTCCATAAGGGAACGAGATAATATTCAGGGTATCTTTAATATTGGTACGTTCCAGGCCCTGTGCAAAAATTGAAAACGCAGGGTCGCTTTGAAGTACTTCATAAACACTTTTGGTTACCGGGTCAAGAACCCTGTCAATTATGTGCACAACTCCGTTTGCTGCCAGTATATCCCTGTCGATTATTTTGCTGTTTTTATTTATAATAATATCGGAACCTGAAAATTCGCTTACCAAATAGTCTCCGATTCCGTTCACTTCACGCAGTGCACCCAATCCAATACCGCCCGATTCAATCTGGGCATTTACAACGTGGTTCATAACCAGTTGTGTTTGCTGTTCATCAGAAAGATCGAGATAGGAAGTAATGCCTTTTTCTGAATAGTAGGCCTGCATTGCTGAATTAGGTGGCAGGAAAAGCGTGAAAGGGCCGCGTACTGCCAAAAGACTGTTTACACCTGTTTTTTGCATTAAATCATTGAATTCAGAATAATTGTCATCACTATCAACATACTGAGAAATTACCAGATCTGTTGATTTTGGTTCCCAGCGAATGGGTTCAGTTTTGCAACTGAACAACAATAAAAACAGTATCAATAATTTGCTGTTTCCTTTCAGTATATTTTTTGCTATTTTTTTCATTGTTTCTCTTTTTAAATTCTATCGGTCATAGTACGGATTCTGAACCAGATTCTGGTTATAGGTAATTTCACGTTCTGCAATCGGCAGATAATAGCTCAAAGTATCGAACACTTTTGTTTTCAGAATTGCCTGCTGTTTCACATCGGCACCTGAAAGAATCATATTGATAATAATTTGTTTGTTCTGAAATTTATTTCTTTTGGCAGCCCGGAGCAGATCAAACCAGCGTTTACCTTCCAAAAGAAATTCTCTGCCCTTTTCATCAAGAAGGGCTTGTCTGAGTATGGTTTTATCATTACTTTCCTCGTAAGGCATACCGGCGCGCAATAAAGTTTCTCTAATCAGTGCATTGGCATCAGCAAATCTGTCCAGTTCAATGGCTGCCTCAGCTTTTAAAAGTAAAATATCGGCATAGCGGTAGATTATCCAGTTTGCACTTCGTTCGGTATTTGTTCTGGGTATTAATCCCAATGCATCTTTCCCCGTATATTTCCAGGTAGCGCCTTTTGTCTGAATATTTCTCAGGTCTTCCCGGTTCAGAATTAAACTAACACTTCGGGAATTAAGGGAACATCCGGCGCCTCCCGAAATAGGCAATAAGTTATTATAAATTGGATTCTCCTGGCTTTCCAGGTCATCATTGTATTGAAGCTCAAAAATCGATTCAACCGGTGAATTACCCGGATAATAGATATTAAACCATGTATTGGTTCCCTCCAAATCGTACAATCCTGATCCAATTATTTCGTCACAACATTCTATGCATTTATCATACTGTTCATTCCATAAATATACATCGGCCAAAAGGGCCAGGATGGAATAACGATTTGCCCTGCCATAGAAATAATCTGTTCCTGCAAATTCGGTGGTATAAGCCATATCTTTGGCTTTTAACAAATCGCTTATTACCTGGTTAATAACAGTGTTCTCAGGACTCTTCGGAAAATAGAGGTTGGTTGTATCGGAAATTGAAGCCTCGGTTACCAGCGGTACATCTTTCCACAAACGGACCAAATAGAAATAGGCCAGTGAACGAATAAAGATAGCCTCAGCATCAACTGCGTCCATCATATCCTTCGTAAAGGTTTTATCCAGTTCAAAAACTTGCTTATCGTAGTACATTAATGTATTTGCAAGATTTATTGCCTTATAATAATCGGCCCAGTTTACCTTATCATTGGTAGGACTGATGTTACTTTCCCCGATTCGCACATAATCGGCAAATGTTGCGCCTGTGAAATCGACCAAATCGGCACGTACTTCACCCATAATTAATGAATTAAGGCTTACATCGCGAATGGCGTTATATGTTGCAGCCAGGGCTCCGTTTACATCTTCCGTTTTTGTCCAGAATTTTTCCTTGATCAGGTCATTCTCCGGAGCGACCGTTAACCAATCCTTACACGCCACCGTCACGATTAACAGGATTAAAATTGGAAACAGAATGTATTTTTTTATATTTAATTTTTTCATTGGAATACCCTTTTAATGTTAGAAAATTACATTTAAACCAAACATTATTTTTGTAGCTGGCGGAGTTCTGCTGTTATCTACAGGCAGCCTGTCAGGCCTTGATGGTGGAGCAACATCCGGATCCTGGCCTGAATAGGAGGTCCATGTGTATAAATTATAGGCAGTTGTGTACAATTTCATTTCGTTCACATGAAGCCAGTTACATATTCTATCGCCCATATTATAAGTAAGCGAAATTGTTTTTAGACGTATATGAGAGCCATCTTCTACAAATCGATCGGAGCCTAACCAGTTATACCCTTCATTGTAAAGTGCACGCGGCATATCGGTAATGTCGCCATCTCTTCTCCAGCGCCAGTTGGTAGCAAGACTCTGGTTATCGTAGTTATACATTTTTTCAGTATCCATTCGGGTTTGGTTAATAATTTTCTGTCCCACTTTAAAATAGAAAAATGTATTCAGAACCAATCCTTTCCATTGAACTCTGAATCCTGTACCACCCATTAATTTTGGATTTAAGTCACCAAGGTATACAAGGTCCAGTTCGTCAATTTTTCCATCATAATTCTGGTCTTTGTATTTGGCATCCCCACCTTCAAAAACATAACCCGACGGACCACCCATTATCATACGCATAGGTTCTTCTCCACCAATCGGATATACAGCATTTCCATCCTTATCGCGAACAATTGCATCATCATCGGTTGGATATACACCCAGATATTCGTAGCCGAAAAATCCACCCAATGCTTCTCCCGGAACCACGCTGATTTTATAATTTCCATTCTCAAGCATATTTCCGTACTCCAGACTATAGTTTTCAGGTAAGCGTATAACTGTATTTTTATTGGTTGATACGTTTGCATTAATGGCCAACTGGAAATCCTTTTTTCTTACAATGGTATAATCCATCATAAATTCCCAGCCCTTGTTTTCCATTTCACCATCGTTACGGTTGATGCTGCTAAAGCCCGAACTGCCCGGAATACCTGAGTCTTTGAGATAGAGATCGAGGGTCTTTTTAACATAGTAATCCAGCTCCACATTCATCCGGTTATTTAAACCCATAAATGAAAGTCCCGGGTTAACCTGATCAATGGTTTCCCATTGCAGGCTGGTTAATTCAATACCATTGGGCTGAACACCCTGCATATCCATATAGGAATATTGAGATCCTGCAGCATAGGTATTATAATATAAATAATTATCCGAAGGAGAGTTACCACTTTGTCCCCAGCTAATACGCAATTTTAAATCGTCGATAAATTTAGCGCCTTGCATAAATTCTTCGCCCGATAAACGCCAGAAGCCAGCTACGGTTGGAAACAATCCCCAACGGCTATCCGAACTAAACTTAGAATTGCCTTCGTACTTGGCTCCGATCATTACGCTGTACTTGTCTTTGTATTTATAACTACCTGTTCCGTAAAATCCCAGTGAACGGTACTCAGAATAACCTGACCAAAATGAATTCAGATGTTTATCGTTGATTGGTTCTGTGAGGTAAGGTGAGGCAGATTGGCTGGACACAGTCCCATACCACCTGGTTGAGGTCTCTTCAGTATCTGTCTGACCCATAAATAGAACTTCATGATCAGTTCCAAAATCCGGCCGGTAAATTAGCTGGTTGATGGTATAAATAGATGTTTTCTTAAAAAATTCGTTTCGTGCCTGATTGGTTATTGAATTTTCGTATATATAGCCAATTGCTTTGTAGGGCAAAAATTTGGAAATTTTTTGATCAAAGATGTCCAGAGTTACAGTACTGTTGAAAGTAAGCCCTGGAGATATATTCCATTTGGCTGTAAACAGGGCCCTTGCATTATCTTTGAATCTTTTATTTGTACCTAAAGTTGCAAATGCTACAGGATTATAAAAATAATCTGCATTACCCTGTAAAGTATTTTGGGGTGTAAAAAATTCATCAGAAATCACATTGTTTGTATCTCTTTCATATACTGACAGATTTGGCATTTTCCTGTATGCGATTGATCGAAGTGTTTTATTGTTCCAATCACCATCTTCTACGTCATAAGTATTATCCTGATCATAACGCGTAAACATAATATCGGATTTAAACTGAATTTTAGATGACAGGTCATAGTCAAGAGATGTTCTCAAATTCATTTTTTTCAGACCGTTTCCAATGGTAGTACCACCTTCGTTAACAAGCCCCATCGACATATTGTATCTTGATTTATCGCCACCGCCACGAACTGAAAAATCGTGTTGTTGAGTAAATGCAATCTGGGTTATTTCTTTTACCCAATTGGTGTTTTGCGAATAATTGTAATATTCTTCCCATTCAGGATCAAAAGCAATTTCCTGACTTGAAAACTCATTGTAGGTAACATTATAATGTTCTTCGGTAATTAAACGGGCATAACCTGCACCATTCAGCATTGGTATTGGATCGGGTTCTTTTGAGGTGGTAAACTTAAATGTATATTCGAAAATAGGTTTTGATTTAACACCACGCTTTGTTTTTATCATTAATACACCATTGGAAGCTCTCGATCCCCAAACCGCAGTAGATGCAGCATCCTTTAAAACTTCAATCGATTCGATATCTTCGGGAGAGACATCGATTAAAGCTCCAAACCTTTCAATATCTGCACTGGCAAAATCAAATCCTTCATCAATATTGGCATCATATGGAATCCCATTAACTACGATTAACGGTTGATTTCGTGCATTTAGCGAAGCAGTACCGCGAATCCTGATATTTAATCCTGCACCCGGGTCACCTGAAACCGATGAAATGTCAACATTACCCAAACGTCCCTGAAGCATGTCTTCAACAGTAGTACCCATTACACTTTCCATTCCCTTGAGCTCCATGCGGGTTACAGCAGTTGCCCGGTCACGCACGGGAATAATACCATCGTTCCCCATTTTTGTTCCGGTTACAACTACATCTTCCATGGCAATACTTTCTGTTTCCAGCTTTATGTCTATTTGAGTGCGGCTATCAATCGTAAATAATTGCTTTTTATAACCAATAAAGGAAACCTGTATTTGATTTTTTACATCGGTGACTTTTAAGGTATAATTCCCGTTAATATCGGTCACTGTACCGGTTATGTTCCTTCCGTTCTTATCCATCTCAACAATGTTTACAGCCGGCAAAGATTCACCTGTTGTGGCATCCGTAATTGTTCCCCTGATAATTGCCGTTTGACCGAAAGCTTTGTTAAATCCTGATAAAAGACATATCAGTATTGCTGATAGTAATATTGATTTTTTCATATTTTGATCTAGTTAGGCTTTATAATCTATTCATAAAGTTTTAAAACAGAATCCAGTTTGTGAACAACGCCTTTCCTGATTAGAATATCAGCTTTTGCGTGATCAAGCGTAACATCCTGTCCGGTAACATCATGAATGGATAAATTTTTGGGATCATTATTGATAACTAATTGTTTATAAAGTGTTGTTTTGCCATCTACATCTGTATAACTGCTATTCGAATCGAAACTTCCCGATTTTTCTCCATCATCGAAAACCACACTTTCTTTAATAAAATGGTACATCAACCAATTGTTAACTGAATCTTTTCCTTCGGTTGTACTTGGATATTTTGCAGGAATGATTCCTTCGGCTATGGCTTTATCCATTGCATCATTTGTCGGGATAAATGCGGTCCATAGCTTTGCTGCAGCAAAGAATTTTAAATTTGGAATGAATTCTTTTGTGATTGGATCACGATACCTTGTGTCGAGCAGCCTGGCGCTTACCAGCCAGTTCTTAAAATCCGATACATCGGGATCTGTATTTAAATATTGTCCGATTACATATCTTGATTCCATTGGTTTATCCACTTTAACAAGGTAACCATTTCTGTCGTTGGGCATTATTTCCTGCACATTTGCAATTTCGCCTGAACTTTGGTTTTCAGGTCCCTGAACCTGATTATTGTTATAATAAAGGTAGTTTCCGGATGCGGTTTGAATAAAACCTTCATCGTTAAAATCGGATAAACTTCCTTTATAAATCTGGTCCTGTGCAAAATTTACCAGGTCAATGGTATTCATTGTACTCCATTTATCATCGGCCGGACTACGAAATTCAACCACTGCATTTGTTTCGTTATACCGAATGCCATATTCTTCCAGTTGCTGGTTTGTACTTGCAAACAGAGTAACATCTGCATCGGGATTTGCCAGTGTGGAAAGCATATCAGCCTGGTTCAACACGTAAAGCAGGGTGGAATAGTCCTTGTCGATAAACAACAATCCCGGAACACAGGTGAACACGTTAGGTTCCAGAATTTTTTTCGTTTCATAAATACAACCATTACTACACATGAATCCTGAAACCAAATCGGATTTATGTATGTCGGTTGGATCGCCGAATGAATTGAAGTAACTAGTCTCCATTTTGGAAATTAATACCAAATTAGCTGAAAGTTGGGTTTGAAGAATATAATATAAGGTTACTCTTGGCACACTGTCGATGGAAGGATAGTATTTTAAAACCGAATTGTCCAGATAGTTTTGCAGTGTTTCATTATTGGGCAAGAATGCAGTCCACATATTTTGAGGTGGCACGGCCGTATTGGTTGATGGCCCGCGTTCTTCGGCGAGGTTAAAAACAAGATCGTAGCCTTTTTGGTACAGCACCCTGTTTTGTTCGTCCGTCATGGTATTTCCGTATGTTGCAAACCTTTGTAAAATATCGTAGTACAATCCAAATTTATCCTGATGGGCTATCATATATTCCTCGATACTTGGCATTGGCTCAACAACCCGATCAATATAATATATAAACCCACTTGATGTACGAACTTCCAATTCTTCTTCTCCGTCGGCATTAACTTGTGGTAAAACCATTGCGTTGTGCCAGTTTGTTCCTTTCAGGCCGGTATCGTAGCCTTTTTTCCAGGAACTTCCCGGATACATTTCAAGATAATCAGAACCATCTTTTGCACCACCGTAATCATCAAACCACTCGTCGGTAAATAACGGTACATTTTTATCGCCGGTATACATCAAAACCTCTTCGCCAACCCTTCCGGGAACATAGCGAATTGTTTCTTTATATGGAACTGAAGTACTGGGCGTAGGTTTACGATGGAACAACGACATATATTCTCCGTTGTGCCCCTGGTCAGGCCCCTGAAATTCACTCCAGGCATATTCGTAAATTAACAGAAATCTTGATCTTGGATTACGTAATACGTGAAGTGTAAATAATTGTACTGCTTCGTCTTTGGTAAGATCGTCAACTGAATTTTTTCCTATCGACTTAAAATAAGTATTAAATGCATTATCATCAGGAACAAATAAAGTGAACAGCTGTTTGGTAACAGGCTCCTTGTAATTCGCCTTTTCCATCAACTTCAGAAAAATGGTGTAATTCCCATTTTCTTCCAGCGTTTCGATACTCGACCCACCTAACCAAGGCGGTATCTTGTAACGATCCTGATGATCCTCACAACCTGTCATCCCCAGAATCCCGATGGCAACTACCATTATCAGGATAAACTTATAAGATATTTTCATAATTAGGCTATTTTCTAAAGGATTCAAAATTAAAGGTTTTTTTGAAATACTATTCTTCATTTTTAATAAATTTTAACACCTTAGACACATACTGTTGAAAATTAGTTGAATAGGTAACTGTAACTTTTACAATTTCTTTTTTTATCTTCTGATTCAGTCATCATAAGAATTTGATAAATTGATTTTATAGGTTGATCTGCCCGATTATTAATGATATACTCCATTATATATCAAAAGTTTCGATTTCAGCGCTCATAAAAACATTTTGTTTTTCCTATTGCATTTGAATATCGAAATATATTATCTGCAAACTTCCTTTCTTTATTTCAGCTTTTAATAAATTTTCTCCGGTTTTAAAATTTTGGTTTTCAATAATTATCTCTGTCCAATCGGTTTCGGGAACCGATATGTTATTTTCTTTTCCATTTACAACTATATCAACATCCGAAGGTTTTTCTGCTTTTACTTTCATAATTATATTACCGGTAAAATCTGTAAGCGAAGAAAAATTATATGCTGTCCATTCATTTTCGTTAAGAAGTATCGCCTGTTCAGAGCCTCTTCGTCTTCCACTTTCATTGTTCACCAATTCGGTTTTTACAGGTTCTTTGGTTCTGTAATATTCTGCATTCGAATCATCGGTAACCGAATAGGAAATGCCTGATCCATCGTGACCGTAATTCACCGCGTAAATCTTTCCCGGTATTTGGCGTAAAAGCGCCTGAGCTACTGATTCACGAAATTCACAATTTTCAATCTTCATATTTTCCAGCAATTGAGTAAAAGCTGCTTCAGCTAATTCCTGTGAAGGTTTTTCTCCCGACCGGCTGTATTTTATAATTTGATCATAATTTTCGGGCTCCTTAACTGAATATATCACTTCCCGGTTCTCGATTTTTTTCCACGGCCAGAAAGACCAGCCAATATTATTTGTTTCAAAATATTGTGTGGTGGCAAAATATATGGATGGATTTCTTTCTCCTGTTTCACCTACCCAAACCGGAGCATTTAACTTTTCTCTTTGTTCAATGTATTGGCTAATGTCGTTCAAATGATCCGGATTATTCCAGCAATAATAATGAAACTGATAAACCAGGTTGTTGTCAAAATTCTCAGTAAATATCGACCAGTTGTTCGACCAGTTATAGCCTTCCAGAATAATCATATGTTTTTTGTCCACCTTCCTGATTTCCTGCGTCAGCTTTTTATATAGCGGCAGTAGCATGTCTTTATATTTTTCGGCAGCTCCCGTACCTTCCGGCAGCGGTTCGTTTAATAAATCATAACCGGCAACCACCGGACTGTCTTTATAACGATTCACCAGTTTCATCCACAAACGGATTAAGCGTTGCTCGTTCCGTGGATCCATAAAAAGTTCCGGTTCGTTGTTGGGGCTGTCATCGATATTTTGTCCTGTCTGTCCGCCCGGCGCTCCATGCATATCGAGAATAACATAAATGCCATATTTCCCGCACCACGAAACCAGGCTGTCGAGCAATGCAAAGTTCTCTTCAATAAAAACAGCAGTATCGCCTTCGGTCATAAAAACCCGCGCATTCATTGCCGGACGAACTGAATTAAAACCTAATTCCTTTACCCGTTTAATATCGGCTTCTGTAATAAAATTCAGACGAAATTCTTTCCAGAAATTTTCGCTGAATTCAGGAGATGTAAGGTCTTCCACAATCTTTTCGATTTTTCGCGGTCGATCCCCATTTTGTCCAAAGTGCCACATATATCCTTCCGGAAGCAGCCAGTTTCCCAAGCCAATGCCGCGCAGCAAAATGGTATCGTTTTGTTCGTTTACCATATACTGACCGCTGGTGTGTAAAAAAGAAAGTGAAGTTTTTTCCTCCTTTTTTTGTACGCATGAGAACAAGGTGAGGGCGAACAGTCCAATGAATAAAACAGGAATAGTTTTCATAACAGGATGGTTTAGTTTATTATTGGTCTTTTGTTTTTATCGTATAATCAGCTTTTGCGATATTATATTTCTGCCGTTCGAAATAACAACATTATATAGTCCTTTTGCTAAATCGGAGGAATCTATTCTCACATTGTTTTGATTATTCGGTTTTACAACTTTCACCGGTTGCCCGGCAATGTTATATACAGTTATTTCGGATGAAGCATAACTTTCAGGTAACTGAATTGAAAAATACGTATCTGCCGGATTTGGATAGAGTTTAAAATCCCCGGTTTTCTGATCCTCAATTCCAACCGCAGTACCTTTTTTAATTTCGAACCAGTTAGTATTAAACTCACCCGACCTTACGTAAACCCGAAACATGTATCTGCCTTCCGGAAGTACAGCGCCTGATGAAATTGTTTTCCAGGTTTGCCAGCCACCTGTTCCTGTAATTGTTATGGTATCCACAGATGTAAATGAATTTTCTTCTCCAATACGAATGATTATCTGACTGCTTGAACGTTCGGATGCAATCCTGAAATTGAAATCGTAATTCCCTGAATCTGGAACATAAACCAAATAATCCATGTAGTCGCCCGGATTGGCATAACCCATGTCATAACCTCCGCCGGTATCATCACAGCTTTCGCTAACCATACCATTATTATACCAGAAGTCTTCCGATTGAATCCGGCGCGGTACAGTATATCTCACCGGAAGTTTGTTTTCCACCAAAACATCCGAGAATGTTTCAAGGCTTTGTTCACCATTTAAAATTGAATTTCCCATGTACGAAAGCCGTATAACTCCGCCATAATACAATTTTTCCGCCAGATGAATTTCAATTTTAGTTGAATCGGTTTCACTTAAAATAATATCGCTGATTTCAACTGGATTTGTGTTGATGGCAACTTCAAATTCTGAAGGCAAAACGTCTTTGAGATCCGATGTTACCGGTTTATTTAATGTCAGAAAAATGGTTTCACCGGTTTCGGAGGAAACTGCACTCAGATAATTAAAAGGCAAGCTATTGATGGCAACCGGGTTTGAAAACTGAAAGTAGTTTAGATTGGAACCGCCCTGGACAAATACAAACTTAATTTTGTGCATTCCCTTTTCAAGAATGACTTCCGAAACTGAAGTCGTTTTCCAGTTATACCAGCCTGAAGTTGCAGGCAGGTTTATCGCAGATGTAATAATTTTTCCATCCGATTCAAGATGTACTTTTGAACCGCCTGAACCCGATGCTGAACGGATATCAAGCGAGTAACTTGCAGTTGAATCGACATTTAATGTATACTCCATCCATTCGCCGTCGCCTGTCCAGCCAACGCTGTAACCATTGTTGCCAGCGCCATCTGTACACGCTTCAATGTCAACTCCGTCATTCCGGTAACTCCATCCCTGATTCCAGTTTATGTATTCGCCGGTACTGCCGTTAAAATTTGCTGTGTCATTATCAAAATAGGCATAACCATTTCTTCCCAGGTTATAATCGGAAGCGAAAACAGGTTCGCCGGTTTTAAATACTTTATAAGGAATGGTTTCGGTGGTGAAAGGTTGACGCATCATTGCGTCAACCACATCCTTCTGATAAGTACAGTTTTCAAGTTTATGGTTTTCGGCAAACTGCAGAACGGCTGCAAAAGCTGCTTCCTCTCCCGGATTTGAAGCCGAGCCTTTCCAGTAATTTACTAAACGTGTATAATCTTCGTTAACAGTAACGTTAAGCACATTATTTATTGATGGTTTTTTTACCGGCCACCACGACCAGCCCACATGTTTCCTTTCACACAATTCAATTAAGCTTGTGAACCAATTATTTGAATTTTCTCCCGATTCTCCTAACCAAATGGGAATATTTCTGCTGTTACGAAGATTAATCATCCAATCCAGAGATCCATCATCGTTATATGTCCAGTATTTATGAAAGCTAAGCATCATATTATCATCCCATATTGCTGGCAGCCCGGTGTAATCATTGGCGAAACCATTCCCTTCCAAAATTATTAAATGGTTGCTGTCTACTTCTCTTACAGCCGTTGTTATATCTTTAAATAAATTCCATAGTGGAATATTTCCATTTGAAAAAGTCCAGTTGGTTTCATTAATTAAATCATATCCGCCAATCCATGGCTCATCGCTGTATCTTTCCGCCAGTTTTTTCCATAAGACAACGAGTTTATCTCTGTTTGCCTGACTTTCCCAAAGGGAGGGTTTGGATGGATCATAATCGGAAATATCCGCATTTTTTCCTTGTCCGCCGGGCGCACCATGCATATCCAGAATCAGATACATTTGATTATCGCTACACCAGTCAAGCAGCGAATCAAGCAAATTGAATCCGGTTTCGAGCCAGGTATTTTCTCCGGTAACCGGTTCATCTTCTATGGGAAGCGTAAACCATTTGTAATGCATGGCGACACGTACGCTGTTAAACCCCCACGATTTCATCGAATCGACATCGATCCTGCGAAAATGAGAATGCAGCCAGGCGGTGTAAAAGCTATCGGTTTTTTCAACCCCGATGGTATTAATCAACTTATTTCTGAATTCATGTTGTGTTCCTGCCACGCCTGATGTTTGCATCATATAACCTTCCTGGATCATCCAGTTTCCGGTTCCGATTCCACGCAATATCACTTCGTTTCCGGCGCCATCATAAATGTATCTTCCATCGCGGTGAAGAAATCCCTGTGAAAATGAAGTTTGCTGTATAATTATTAATAGTGTGGAAAGAAGTATTAAAAGCTTTAGGTTTTTCATAAAGATACAGTTGTTTTTTTCAAATGGATAAGCTGATTTCTGATTTAAATGAACTACAAGCTTTCCATTCAGTTTTAACAAGGTCTCAAAAATAGTAATTGAAAAGTATGGCGCAATATAGATTTATCCGGGATGTGTAATTTATATTACCTCTAAACTATCTTTTTACCAGTTCTCCAAACAAATATTTATCGCGTTTTGTATTTCACCGAATCATGTCACCGGTAATGATGACATTCCGAGTGTTCACCTAATTTTATCAGGCATAGTGTGTAAATGACAGTAAGCCCCAACAATGCTGTCATTTCGATCCGTCGTCTGACGGAAGGAGAAATCTCTTTGTATGAAAGATCTCTCACCAGCAGCCGGCGGTTCGAGATGACAAAAAATAAAATCTGTAATAGGTACAAACCTGATGTGGAAACAGTAGAAAAATATTTTCTGATTCTCTTTTTTAGAAAAACGATAGATTCTGTCGATAAACGCAATGGAATCTCCCATTTTTATGCATTTAAAACTGTTCAATACGAGAAAATTCGTGTTCACAGGAAAAATCATTTGGAAATACGGCTTTGAGAAAGAAGGACGAAAAGTTCCCTTCAAAATCGAAATTGTATTACACCTGTTGCAGTAGCATTTCTTTTATTAATCGATCTTTATCCACAGGAACAACACCTGTTTTTTCACAAACCAACCCGCCTGCAAGATTCGACATTAAGGCCATCACACTATGTGATAATCCTGCCGCCATTGCAAGGCTTGCCACACTGATTACTGTGTCGCCTGCGCCTGAAACATCGGCAATATCGCGAATTTCAGCCGGATGATGTTGTTCTTCTTCGCCATTGCTGATGAAAACTCCCAGTTCGGATAGCGTAACAAAAATAAGTTTGATGTTTTGCTTTTTCTTAAAATCTACAGCAACTTTCCTTAAAGTTTCCAGATCGGTTTTATCAAACGCAAATCCAATACCTTCTGTAAATTCCTTAAAATTTGGTTTGAAAAGCGTGACGTTTTTGTATTCCTGAAAGTTTCGTTTTTTTGGATCTACAGCGGTTGGAATTCCTTTGGATTGCGCAAGCTCATTTACTTTATTAAAGAGTGAAGGAGTAAGAACACCTTTATCATAATCGACAAAAAGAATAACATCGATTTGTTTTTGTTCCAGTAAATTTGCGATTTTTGAAATAAGCGCATTTTCAATCTCAGCAGTTATAAAACCAGTGGTTTCTTCATCGACTCTCGCAATGTGCTGGCTTTTACTTATAATTCGGTTTTTTACCGTGGTTTTTCGATTTGAATCGGTTAAAATTCCCAAATCCGATAGATTTCTTTTTTTTAATAACCGCTTAAATTTTACCCCGTTATCATCGTTGCCAATTACTGAAAATAAATAAGGAGTTGCGCCCAAAGCCTGCAGGTTTAATGAAACATTTGCAGCGCCACCCAAACGTTCTTCTCTTTTGGTTATCGATACAATTGGAATCGGAGCTTCCGGTGAAATCCGTTCCACATTTCCCCACATATATGTGTCAACCATTGCATCACCAATAACAATGGCTTTCATTTTCTTAAATTCTTCAAAAATCTGATTAACCTCGTCTTTGTTCACAACTTAGAATAATAGGTGCATACAAAGCTATAAAAATCATTGTATGTTGTTCTTCTGACACCCGCTCGAATTCTTATATATATCTTTTATGATATTGAATCCTGATGGGTTAGTGGAGGCTTTAAAACGGATCTACATCGATATTGATGACGCAATTGCTGTTCGACGGAAGATGTTTTACGGTTTCCACAGCTTTTAGAAGTGTTGTTCTTACCGCATCGAGGTTTTGTTTACGACTGATTTTTAACCAGATTTCCTTGTGATGCCATAATTGAATTTTCGCAATAACCGGGAATTCAGGACCTAAAATAATAAACAAGGTGCTCTTTCTTAATTCATCAGCTAATTGTTGCGCTGCACGTTCAACAGTTTGCAGATTTTTATGCTTTACGGTTATTTTTGCCAAACGGTAAAATGGCGGATATTTAAATAGTTTCCGTTCGTTTAGCTGGTTTTGAATATTGGTATTGAAATCCTGTTCCTTTATCAACTGGATTAACGGATGATCCGGCTGCGACGTTTGAATGAAAACCTTCCCTTGTTTGTGTTTTCTTCCGGCGCGGCCACTTACCTGCGAAATAAGTTGGTATGCACGTTCGTGCGCTCTGAAATCGGGAAAATTTATAAGGTTGTCGGCATTCAGAATACCAACAACGCTGACATGTTCGAAGTCAAGGCCTTTGGTTACCATTTGCGTGCCAATTAAAATATCGGTTTTTTTGTTCTCGAGATTATGGACTATTTTTTCGAAGGCGTTTTTGGTTTGCGTGGTATCCAAATCCATTCGGGCAATCCGTGCATTTTTGAATAATGATTTCAATTCATCCTCAATTTTTTCAGTTCCAAATCCACGGGTTTTAATTTCGGGCGAACCACAATCATCGCATGAATTGGGCAAAGGAATATGGTATCCGCAATAGTGGCAGGTCAGCCGTTTTTTGTATTTGTGATACGTGAGACTGACATCACAATTGATGCATTTCGGAATCCAGCCACACGAAAAACATTCTACATAAGGAGAATATCCGCGCCGGTTTTGGAAAAGAATAACCTGTTCGTTTTTTTCGAGCGCAGAACTCATGGTTTTGTACAATTCGGGAGTTAACAGCGAATGCATTTCTTTTCTTTTGTAAGCGCGTTTTATATCGGCAATAACGATTTCGGGAGGCTCTATTTCTGCATGTTTCTTAAAAAGGTTTACCAAAGCGTATTTCCCCGTAAGCGCGTTGTAATAGCTTTCCAGCGATGGCGTTGCCGAACCGAGCAAAACCTTCGCATCATTCTGATGGCCTAAAACTACAGACATATCACGTGCATTGTAACGCGGCGCCGGATCGTATTGCTTGTATGTATTTTCATGTTCTTCATCAACGATTACGAGGCCGAGTTTTGAAAACGGCAGAAACAGGGCAGATCGGGCGCCTAAAACCACGCTGTAACCTTTTTCAGGATTTTTCTGAAATTCCAGCACTTTATTCCAGATTTCAACCCGTTCCCGGCTGTTCATTTTTGAATGATAAATCCCGACTTTATTTCCAAATACATGTTGCAGACGTTTGATTATTTGGGTTGTCAACGAAATTTCAGGAACAAGGTAAAGCGCCTGTTTTCCGTTTTTTAAAATTTCATCGATTAAATGAATATAGATTTCAGTTTTTCCGCTGGCTGTTATTCCATGAATCAAGGCCACCTGCTTGGTTTCAAAAGCAATTTTAATTTGAGTTAAAGCCTCTTCCTGAAATTTATTCAATAAGTTTAAACCTACCTGCGAAATTTCTTTATCCTCTATCCTGGAAACTTTTTTCTGAAACTCAACCAGTATTTCCTTTTTTACCAATTCTTTTAAAATGGCATGATTAAAACCGGTTCCATCGAAAAGTTCCTTTTTTGAAATTTCTTTCATTTGCTCAGGCTCAAAAGCAGCAGTTTTTTCGCAGAAATGGTATAATAATTCCTGTTGTTTTTTTGCCCTTCCCAGTTTTTCAATTTTGGATCAATATCCTTTTCGGTTTTTATTGAAGAATGAAACCGTACAAAACTTTCGGTTTTTGGCTTGTACTTTTCGGTGACTTTTTCTTCAATACTTACCAGATTTTTTGACTGCAGGGATTTTAAAGCTGAATATGAAAAATCGTTTTTCTTTTGAAGTTCAGACAGATAAACCGGGCCAGATTCGATTTGATCAAGAAGAATTCGTTCTTTTTCGTTTAACAGAGTTTCGGGTTCAAAACCGGTTGCAAAAATTTTTGATTTACTTTCGAGTTTTAAACCGGTTGGAAGCGCTGCCCTGAAAACATCGCCAAGTGTACAGCAGTAATATTTTGCCATCCATTCCCACAAATGAAGATTTTGTGGTAAGACGATTGGTTTATCATCCAGGATTTGCTGTATTTCCTTTATTTCGACATTTTCGGGTTTTGTTTTTGAAAGCGCCAATACAAGCCCCGCATAGATTCTTCGTTGCCCAAATTGAATGATAACCCGTTGTCCGGGTTGAATTGAGTGCTGCAATAATTCAGGCACTGCATAGGTAAATGAATCGTGCAAGGAAAGTGGTAAGATTATTTGAGCATAAAGTTCTGGCATATGTAATCAGTAAACCGAACTTTAAATGTAACTGAAAATATTCAGAATAGAAATACGGAAAGGTGAATTGAGACTAATCAAAGTTTTTATGTACCCACTCTTCCACCTGTTCCATTAACCAGTTTGGTGTTGAAGTGGCGCCGCAAATGCCTACTGATTTAACGCCATCGAACCAGTTTTTATCGATTTCTTCGAGTTCGGAAATGATAAATGATTTATCGTTTTCCTCCTTGCAAATGGAATAAAGATATTGCCCGTTGGAACTTTTCTTTCCGGCAACAAAAAGGATTAAATCGAAATTACCTGCAAACTTTTTCAGGTTGGGAACCCGGTTTGAAACCTGTCTGCAAATGGTGTCTTTTATTTCAAGCTGAACACCTGGTGTCATTCTCGTTTTTACTTCATTTGCAATATCA
Source organism: uncultured Prolixibacteraceae bacterium (assembly GCA_963821855.1). Taxonomy (GTDB): domain Bacteria; phylum Bacteroidota; class Bacteroidia; order Bacteroidales; family Prolixibacteraceae; genus Draconibacterium. The sequence goes on from CAWGFJ010000006.1 coordinate 496,928, forward strand.
TAAAAATTCTCGATACGCTTGGTTGTCTGCGAATAAAGCGAAACCGGCCGGCTATAATCGATTTTATCCAGTTCGGCAATACTTTCGATTACAACTGCATTTTGGTTGGTTTGCCCGTCGAGGCCAATAATTTCGGCATGGCCTTTTTTACCGTAAATTACCACTTGTCCTTTTTCTGTAACTGTGGCATCATACGACTGCTTTACTTTTTCCTGAAGCGTGATTACAACAGGGCAGGTGGCATCGATTAATTCAATGTTATTATCTTTTGCATACTGATAGGTTTCCGGCGGTTCACCATGAGCCCGAATCAGCACTTTGCAGTCTTTCAATGTAAAATATTTTTCTTTTGAAATGGATTCCAAACCCATTTTTTCCAATCGCTCCACTTCTTTTTCGTTATGAACGATATCGCCAAGGCAGTATAAGCGATTTGCTGTTTCCAGTTCGTTTTCCGCCTCTTTTATGGCATTGATTACACCAAAACAAAATCCGGATCTTCTGTCAATTTCAACTCTCATTTTTCCTCCGTAATTTCTTTCACTCTGTTTAATGTCCACTGCAATTGTTCTTCCCTTGTTAAATTGCTGTTATCGAGAACAATTGCATCATCTGCTTTTTTTAACGGACTCACTTCCCGCGTAGAATCAATTTTATCGCGGCCTTCCACGTTTTTCAATATTTCGTCAAAATTTACTTCAAGGCCTTTTTCCTTCATTTCAAGAAAACGCCGTTGTGCCCTGATTTCAGGAGAAGCCGTCATAAATATTTTTAATTCGGCATCGGGAAAAACCACTGTGCCAATATCGCGGCCATCCATTACTATTCCTTTGTTTTTGCCGTTTTCACGTTGCTGTTTTACCATTTCATGGCGAACTTCAGCAATCGTACTAACCGGACTTACATTTTCCGAAACTTCCAGTTGCCTGATTTCGTCTTCCACATTTTCCCCATTCAAAAAAGTGGTGTTTTTCCCGGAAATTTCATCCCACTGAAATGTTATTTTTATGTTTTTCAATTCTGCAATAACCTTTCCGGTATCAGGCTGTCCGTCTTTTATCAAACCTTTTCTTAGCGCCTGTAATGTAACAACCCTGTACATAGCGCCACTGTCGATGTAAACATATCCCAATTCACGTGCCAGCGATTTGGCCATCGTACTTTTTCCGCACGAGGAGTGACCGTCGATAGCAATAATAATTTTCTTGTCTGTCATTATTTTATTTTGAACGGGAATTGCCTTCAACACTCACTTCTCTTACTGAATTCCAAATTCAGCTACAAAGATAACTGATTTTTCAAACAGGACACAATTGTCTTTTAATCTCCGGGGAAAATTCAACGATTAATTGATGTTTATTGCGAGTGAAAATAAATTGGATGAGCCGGCAAGGTGATATTGCGAAATTCCGTAATCGAGCCTGAAACGTTTGATGCGTACGCCAAAACCTAAGGAAAACCCAACCATGGAAACACGTTCTTCATATTTTAATTCCTGGCGGCGCTGGTAATTATAACCTGCCCTGATAATAAAATTTTCTGAAGGCAGTATTTCGGCGCCGAGCACGATATGCCGCATAATTTGTTTTCCAAAATCTTCATCGCGTTCAAAGAAATTAAGATTGTTGTCGGCTTGCTTCGGTTCCGGATCGGCCAAATCCCAGTTGGTTAAATGCTGCATGGTCAGCGATAATATTATAGGAGCATGTTTTAAACGCGAACTTATTCCGGCAGCCAGATTAAACGGAATGGGCTCGCGGTTGCCGTTGTTATAGTATGTTGTAATTTGAGTACCAAAATTTCGGGCAACCAATGCTACGTTTGTCGACTGGCTTTTACTGGCAATGCTTACGCCAAAATCGGCAGCGAGGCCAAACGACTGATAACTTTCGAACGACGACAAAACAGGTTTTAACGTTGCCCCGTAATTCAGTCGTTTATAAGAATTCGAATAGATAATGCTCATGGCGTACTCGGCAGCTTTAAATGTGTTTCCGGTAAGCTCGCCAAACTCGGTCGCTTCCCTGAATTTTCCATAGTTGATGTAATGCATTCCCAGTGCAAAATTGCCGATTCCTTCATACGACCGTGCAAACGATGCATAACCATAATTAATGTCGGCCAGGTAATTTACATAATTCACAAGCACTTTATTCTGCATTGTTTTCTTTAATGCAGCCGGATTATGATAAGGTAAGTTTAAATCTGTTGAATCGAGAATAGCCACCTGATTTCCGCCTAAAGCAGCAATACGTGCCGAGTTGGTAAGCTCAAGAAACTGATAGGTAAATTCGCCACCGATTTGGGCGTTGCCGCTAAAAAGGATTAAGCAAAAAAGAAAAAGGAGGAAGTATTTTATTCTCATCCAAAGTTCACGTTTTCAGTAAAACGCCAAAGATATTTAAATATTATTGCCGCCTGACGATTTAAATGCTGAATTGAATTTTCGGCTGGTAATCAATCAAAATTATTGATGAATAGCCGAATGATAAACAGCAGAATTACCGCAGCAACAATAAGGCTGATAATGATATTAAGGATTTGTTTTCGTTTTTCGGCTTGAAATTGTTTTTGAAGTTTAAGCCTGTATTTTATCGGATATTCTTTTTTGGCAAGATTATCGAGTTTCGCAGATTTCAAATGGTAATAATCATTAATATCGTGACCGAAAGGATTATCCATTCCGCCACCGTCGGGTTTGCTTCTTTTTCCAAGGAATTTTCTGGGTTTTAGTGTTGCGATCCACCGTTGATAACCGATTCCGTTGTAGCCCATTTTTGGTTTTTTCGAGGATGAATAATTGTGTAGCAATTTAACAATAAATTCCGGTTATCTTTTAACTTAAATTTGGATAATCAATACAAAAAATTTAATCTGCAGGAAAAGTAAAACTTGCACCCGCTAAGCAGAAACCAAAAATGAATATTAATCGTTACTTTTGTATAAGACAAAACGATGGAGATTATGAATATCGAGACCAGAAAAATAAATATTATCAATTGGATATCATCCGTTCAGGAAGAAGATATTTTAGATGAAATGGAAAGGATACAAAAAGAAAAAACTGATTGGTGGATTGCATTGAGTAGTGAAGATAAAAAGGCTATTAAAGAAGGATTAAAGCAGCTTGACAAAGGTGAATTTTTAACCCGTTCTCAGGTTAGAAATAAAATTAAAGGAAAATACAACTTTTAAGGAATGCCATATCAGGTACGTTATTCAACAAGGGCTTCTACTGAATATGAAGAAATACTGAATTATGTAGTCGGGAAATTTGGTTTACAAGTAGCAGCCAAAGTTGATATAAATTTTGAAGAAGTAATAGACCAAATATCAATAAATCCTTTTTTGTACCCGTATTCTGATAAAATAAAAAATCTGAGACGTTGCGTAATAAGTCCACAAACTACATTGTATTACCGTTTTAATGGAGAATACGTGGAGTTGGCAAGTTTTAGAGGAAATAGAATGGATCCTAAATCTTTGGGATTATAATTGAAAATCCCAATTCCCACGCAAGCGCAAAATATCATTTGTGCTTTGTTTTGCAAAAACAAAAAAACGCAATAGCACAATATCTGCTTATGCCGGTTTGCAGTACAATTCTGTAGAATTGAAATTTAGCTTTGCAACAAGGCATAAATGCGTAAGTTCTCCTGAAAGTACCCGTTAAATACCCAAATGAATAGCAATATCGTTATTTTTATAAAGGACATAAACATACACGTCATGGATGTTACTGAATTAAGGACTGACCTGCACAATATGATAGATAAGATAACTGACTGTAATGTTTCAAATGCTGTAAGGACATTACTGTCAGACAAAGCTACAACGCAATCTGACTGGTGGAACAATAAGCGAGGAGGAGCGTACTGAGATAGAAAAAGGGCTTGCGGATGCAGAAAGAGATGATCTTGAGCCACATGAGGAAGTGATGGCAAAATTTAGGAAATGGCTGTAAAAATCCTTTAGTCAAAGCAGGCAGAGCAAGGCAATGACGGTATTGTAAAGTATCTTGAAGAACTATGGACGGACAAGGAAGTTCGCAAATTTATACAGGAAACAAACCACTTTTTTGAGTTGCTGAAAGAGAACCCGCGTATGCTTGAACAAAGCCAAAACCGCAAAGGCCGGCAAAGTGATCTCTATCTGAATTACAAATTTATTCCTTAACGAACTTGCTCACCTTCCCTTTTTTGTTGAAATCAAGCTCAATAACTTACAGTTCATCAATTTTAGCTGCCATTATAAAATCGTTTTCCGATAATCCACCTATGGCATGAGTTGTCAATTCAACATCAACACTTTTGTAATGGATGCCAAGGTCGGGATGGTGATCCTGCTCATTTGCAACATCTGCAATCTTCTGCGCAAAATCCATACTTTCTGTAAAATTGTTAAACGGAAAACTGCGTTTGATTTTTTCACTTTCAATTACCTGCCAGTCATTTTTCAACTGCGATGTATAATTTTTAAGTTTTTCACCTTTCAATGGTTCTTCATTTCCACTGCAGGGTTTGCATTTTTGATCTTTTAATACTGACATAATCTTAATTTTTGATATTAATAATAACTGTTACAATTTTCCATACCGGAAAAGAATATGCCAGAAACTTTGAATCATTGTATCGTTTATAAAATGAGCGCTTTGCCGGCAAAATGACACAGTAAAAGTTGTGGATTCAATACACGTCAACGTGAAAAAATTTCTACACTATTCAAAACAATGTAAAGTGACTGCCTTTGATTATCAGTTCAATAGGTTAATTATTTTATGCGGAAAAGGAATAAATCGAATGATTTTTGTTTGGCATATTATTAGCGAAAAAATAAATATAACAGTAATATTAAAATAGAAGTTATGAAAACTCAACAGGAATTTAAATTAGAAATAAACCGGAAAATAAATGAAGTAAACGCTAAAATTGCTGATGTGCGAAAAAGATACGCGTCAACTGAATCAAGCGAAGTTCAGAATGAACTATTGAGCATTCTGAATCATTTAGAGTCTACAAGAAATAATCTCATTTTACAATATGAAAGAATCGACAAATTAGGAAGCACAGAAAAAGAATTTTCTGAGCTGGAAAAGGACATTTACACCAACCTTGAAACGTTTGACTCTGCATTTTCAAAAGCAGGAACAATTGTAAAATCAAGAAAATTTGGTACAAGGGAACATTCAACCGACTTCAATAATCCGTTAGGAAATAAATAGAAAATTTTCACGGTTTAGAAATATGTTTTTTGAGCTTTTTCTTTTGTGTTGCCCATCGTTGTTTGGCTTCTGCTAAACTCACTGCCGGAGAATCTTCGGTATATTCAATCCAGTTAATAAAATCTTCCATGCTCATTGGTTCGCCTGGTAGAGAATAAGAGTTTAAATCCGGCTCTCTAAATTCTAATCAGACGTTTATTTTCTAATTCATGCAAAGCCTTTAAAGATTTGTCATCTGTAATTATTCTAATTTCGTCAATTCACTGTAACCGGCAAGCTTACCCTTTTTATTGTAGTTTTCAGCGCGAACCATACCAACTCCTTTGGCATACCATTCTTTCGACGATGCTTCCATGTTGAAAATCATTTGTGTATTTACGGTTTGCGATAAAACAAGGCAATCGAAACTTCCGGCCGGAGTTTCAATTTTTTCTTTTGCTTCAATTTTCCGGTCGGTAATATTCACCTTCATGTTAAATAAATTGGCAACTGAAACCGTCATTGTGCCGTCATCCAAAGTTGTGCCCGGTTTTTCGTTCATCGATGGAATCACCAAATCCGATGCGTCGACATCAATATCCATATTTTGATAGGCTTGCATGGCGCTTCCATCCATTTTAAAAGCCATACTGAATTCAAATTTGCCATCTTTGCAATACGCTTCAAAATCGTTGGTAAATGTATTTTTGCCTTTATCGTCGGTCGACACTGACCTGATTTTAAATGTAATGTCATTTCCGTTTTCAACTTTGTCAAGCAATTCGTAGGAAATTTTCCCTTGTTCTTTGCCTTTGGCATTGTAGTTTGTTATTTCCCATTTTGCTCCTTTTTCCTGCGGAATATATGGCTGGCAATCGGGTTGGGAAAAAGAAATAAAAGTGGTAAACAGGGCGGTTATAAAAAGTAACTTTTTCATAGTTTCGGTAGTATTTAAGTTAATGCTGAAAAAAATGTTGCTGTCAATATAAGTGAAACAACAAATCTTTCGGTTAAGTTTAAACTTAATCTATTGACAATGAAAATATGACGGTTATTCAACTACAGGTTTTGATTTTTTAACGACGTTGTTCTTGCGAATAATTCCGTAAAGGCAGTTTTTATCGAACCTGTCACATGCAATTCCCTGGCCGTTAAAATCAACGCATATCGTTTTAACAAATTGAAGCACTGAGCCCATTTCCGGCAGATGCAGAACATAAACTTTAGTACTGTCATGTAACATAGATATTTCCATCCGGCACTCACGAGCCACCGGAACAACTCATAGGCTTAAATTCTGCAAGTACATTTTCAGGAAAAACCGAGGATTCAAGTTCGTTCCGGTTTTTATCGAATTTGACCAGAATGGTCCAACTGTTGTCGGTAATTGTATTTTCCAATTCTTTTCGAGTTAATGGTTTAGAAATATTTCTCGTCTACCGCAACTCCCTGGTGAGCATCTTTTGAAACAATTAGTTATAATAGCGGTTTCCATAATTGTCCCAATAATCAGGTTGATCAACATAGGTTTTTCCATCCATCGGATATTCACCTAATACGGAAGTGACAGAGCTTCCGGCGACTGAACCAAAAATTCCCATTCCGCCTTTAACGTTGGAATAAACCGGAACAGGTTCGGCAAAAGGATTATTCATGGCATTCGACTGCTGCGTTTGCGACCTCGAATAAAAGTATAGTTCTTTGGTAATGTTCAGCACAGTGGGAGCTGTTAATTTCAATGAATTCGCCAATTTCGGTGTCAACATCCCTATCGAGGTATTGCCAAAACGAAAGATTGTAATCACTGTTTCCCATTAATTCGTCGGTAAAAAATGAATACAGATCGCTGTCAATTCCCAAAATATCGGAATTCGAAGAATTGGCAAAAACCGGATCCTGTGAATTTACAAACATATCATAACGTGATACATTTATAATTGTGTCTGTTGTTAACGTGTCGGTTTCGTAACCGTAGCCATAATATCCGTAGTAATAATATTTCGACAACTCAATTCCCTGAGTTACAAAAATCTGAAGGCGGTAATAATTAGCCTCAGGTTTTGGGTCAGTTAAATTAAGTTTGCATTTAAGTTGCTGGTATGAATATTCCTCATGTGGCGCTTCAATAGTCATAGTTAAGGAGTTTAAATCTATTGGATACGGAACTGTTGTTTCGCAAACTACCGGATCAAATCCTTCTTTTGAAACCTCAAGCCTGTAAGTAGATCCGGATTTAACAATCGATACCGAATCGATAAAATAGCCGCCTTCATAAGGATATTTTTTTACTACGCCATAGTTCAAATAATCATAAAAAGTATCGATTTTGCTTATATAAGTTAATTCAGAAATAAACATGTCGTCTTCGTAAAGTTTCACTGTTGCATCTGGCAGCGCCTCGAAATATTCATTTTCGTTTAAAATACTTCTGCTTTTTTCAACCCGAACATATTTGTATTTGCTTCCTGCCGAAAAAACAGCATTAACAACAATCTTCGGCGCTATTTCATCCGACTTAAATTCGATGGTTTTTTCGCATGACATAAAAATGAATACTATCAGTAACAGAAATATGGTTGTATTATACTTTTTCATTTTTTAAAATTTAAAATTGTATGAAATTGATGGAATTAAAGGAAACAGGCTTACCTGTTTTAACGCGCGTTTTGAATCTTCATAATACCAGCCATTTTCGTCGTAGCCACTGGTTGTATTATAACCCCAGTAAAGGTAAAACGGATTTTGCCGGTTATAGGCATTGTAAACGCCCAAAGTCCAGGTTCTAATTCCGTGTTTCTTTTCTTTGTGAAAATTAACTGCAATATCCAGGCGGTGATAGCCTGGCATCCTGTAGTTATTTCGTCCGCCGTAATATTCAATTTCAGTCATGCCGAAGGTTGAAGCATATCCCGGAGAATATTTTTGCAGGGCAAGCGTAGTGGCATTTCCCGTTCCATAGATCCAGGTGGCGCCAATATCAACCCGGTCGTTAAATTTATGGATTAATACCACGCTTATGTCGTGACGGCGATCGTATTTGGCAGGAAATTTTCTTCCAAAATTTATGTTTTCGAATTGCCTGTCCGATTTCGACAGTGTATAGCCAATCCATCCGGTAGTTTTTCCTATGTTTTTTTCGAGCAGCACTTCCATTCCGTATGCCCATCCTTTTCCGGCTTCAACTTTTGTTTCCCAGCCATCGCCAATTCCTGTAAACGAAGCGCCTTCCTTGTACTCTATAAGATTGTCCATGGTTTTATAAAAAAGTTCCATAGAAAGGTCGAATCCCTTTGGCAATTTGTGAAAACCTCCGATAGCCCATTGATGGGAAATTTGCGGCTTAACCATTTTTGTTGCCGGCAGCCATAAGTCGGTGGGTAAACTAATTGTTGATGTGGTAAGCAAATGAATGTACTGGCTCATTTTTGCGTACGATGCTTTTAACGACCACTTTTCTGAACCCAGAAAACGCAGCGACGCGCGCGGTTCAAACGAAGAGTAGGTTTTTCCCTGAACATTGAAGAGTGAAAAATGTCCGCCGATATTTACCTTGAATCTTGGCGAAATTTCAATAATATCTTCGGCGTATAAGCGAAACTCGTTCGCCTGAACATTTCTGTTTCCAAATGTCGTATCCGCCGATTCTTCCAGGTTTTCACCATCGATAAATTTTATGTGGTTTACACCGGGGCTAAACGTATGAAAAATATTTTCCAACCCGAATTTTACAGAATGGCTTTTTGCCGGGAAAAAGTCGAAATCCATTTTTGCAGCCACATCTTCTATTCCCGAATTATAATCGAATAAGTCTTCAGTCCTGGTATTTTCCCGTGTGTTAACCTGCAACGATTCTTCTCCTACATTAAAATTATATTTGCTGTAAGTTAAGGTTACATTGCTGAATAACCGTGGCGAAAACACATAATTCCAGCGAAGTGCATTCGTTATATTTCCCCATTTCAGGCCGCTTTCATATTTTTCATCATAACGGATATGCTCGTCGACATAATAGCTTTTATCCTTTGAGTATGCTTTGTCGAGACCTATATAAGAAGAAAAATAAAGCCTGCTTCTTTCTGAAAAAATATGGTTGATTTTCGCATTTAAATCGTAGAAATAATAACCGCCGGTATAATCGCTGCCATCTGTGCTGTTGTTGGCAATTTTTATCAATGGCCGTGTTAGTAAATCAATGTAAGTCCTTCGCCCGGAAAGTATAAACGAGGTTTTATCTTTTTTTATCGGGCCTTCAATCGAAAAACGCGAAGAGATTATCCCGATGGAAAAATCACCTTTAAACTCTTTCATATTTCCTTCTTTCATTCGAATATCGATAACCGATGAAAGCCTTCCACCAAATCGTGCCGGGAAACCACCTTTATATAGTTTTACCGAATTTATGGCCGAAGGATTGAAAACAGAAAAGAAGCCAAACAGGTGATTTGCATTATAAACCGGAACGCCGTCTAAAAGAAATAAATTCTGGTCGGGACCGCCGCCACGCACGTAAATACCACTTGTGCCTTCCGTGCCCGATTGTACACCGGGGAGTAACTGAATAACTTTCAATACATCGGGTTCGCCCAATAAAACAGGCACTTTTGTTAATGTTGAAGTTGGTATTTCGGCCATACTCATTTGTGTGCGTTCCACTTTCGATACTTCATTTCCGTAAACCTTAACTTCGTCTATCTCAGGCATTAAATTTTAGCCCAATATTTATCGTTGTGTCCTTTGCAATATTGATTTCAATGGTTTTCTTTTCGTAGCCGATATATGAAAAAACAATGGTATGTTTTCCTGCAGTTAACGACAGACTGTAAAATCCATATTCGTTGCTTATGGTTCCGGTTAATGTACCGGTGTCGTAAATGTTAGCGTTGATTAAATTTTCTCCGGTTGCTTCCTCTCTGATGTATCCGCTAAGATTATAATCCTGGGCATCAACTAAAATTGTGCTTGTTAAAAGAATAATGCTAAGTAAAAAGTATCTCATTAAATTTGGTTTGATCAAAGGTTTTAATTGTTTTCGTACAAATATATCATGGAGCTCAGTTAAAGAACATTTTTTTATGTTAATAGTAAGAAAAACGTATTTAGAAAAGTAAAAGTATGTTAAATTGTGTTGATACGATGAATATTAGAATTCATTTCGGAGAACCAATAGAAAAGCAGGGATTATTCAGATTATTGAATTAACCTTTTTATACTTTTATTTTGAAGCATTATGTTTGGTAAAGTAGTGGTGCCGTGGATTTACGTGACTAAATTTTATAAATGCCACAAAAACAACCCCGCCAATAATATTTCCGATAGTTGCCCATAACTGTACCTGAAAATAATCGCTTAGGGTTATTGATTTGCTGGTAATCATTGCAGTAAAAACTTCTATCGAGCCAACAATGGCGTGATGTAAACCACCAATACCGATTACAGTTGTTACAAGCGCAATAATGACAATTCTGCTGATTGTTTCCTGCGATGAAGTAATTAGCCACGATAAAAGCCCCATTAACCATCCGGCAAGCGTACCACTAACTACAATAATATACCAGGGATAATTCAACAGATTCTTAGCCAGTACTTCAAACGTATTGTATTCTATAACTTCCAGTTCCTCAGGCAATATTGATAGAATATAACCAAAAATATATCCGCCAATCAGGTTTCCCAGGTAAATAATTCCCCACAACCAAAGCAGGCTTTTAACGGTTGCCTTTCGGCTTAAAACCGGAATTACTGCCAGTGTTGTGTGTTCGGTAAAAAGCTCCGATTTTCCGATAATTACAAAAATAAATCCGAGAGGGTAGGCGAAGGCCAGTAAAACATGTAATACCGAAGGATGAACGACATCGTGGAAAAGGGTATAAACAGAAGCCATTAAAAATACACTGAACCCAATTTCCAATCCGGCAGAAATAGCCGACAGAAACAAATCCTGGCCCGAACGATTGTGTTCGTGCATGGCAGCTTCTATTTGTTCATCAAGTATTTCATCAATCTGTTTTGGCTTGTTTAAAGCTTCCTTTAAATCTTCCTGTTGTCGTTTTGCCATTTCGTAAACTTTTAGTTTTCTGAATTCTCAAATAACTTTAATTAAGAGAAGAACAAATAAAGATGTAAATTGCTTTCTGTGAATTGATAAAAAAAATTAATGCGAATTTGATTGGGGATTATGAAAACTAAAGTATTAAAAACAGAGCGGGAATATAACGAAGCATGCGAAAGGGTTTATATGCTTATAAACAGCTCGGAAGAAAATATTGAGCCTGACAGCGCCGAAGGAGAAGAGGTTGAACTGTTGTCATTACTTATTGAAAAATATGAACGGGAAAATTTCCCATTGGGAGCTCCTTCTCCGACAGAAGACAAGTTTTAAATATCGATTCTGTCCGTGAATATTTAAAAATCAATAAAACTCTAACAACTTAAGTTAACTGTTCCTTATCTTTAATTCGTCAAAAATCACGAGAAACCACCGGGCAGGTTTCGCAGTTTTTATGCGAAAGATTCAGGATTTGATAAAACCGTTTTCGGTCGGTGTGCGGATATTCGCGACAGGCTTTTGGGCGGTTTTCGTAAACCATGCAATAATTGTCGGGTAACAAAAAAGGGCAGGGGTGCGAATTAAAAACATAATCGTCGTCTTCGTCAGTAACGACATATTGGTTTATAAAGTCGGCAGATTTCATTTTTAAATGTTTGGCCAGCCGTTCAATATCCTTGTCGGTGAGACGCGGACCAATGGTTTTGCAACAGTTTGCGCAATCGAGGCAACTAAACTTAGAAAATGCTTCAATGTGCAGGCCATGCACAAAATCGTCGAGGTCTTTTGGCTTTTTCTTTTTTAGCTTTTTCAGAAAGGCGTTGGTTTCAGCCCGTGTTTTATCTGTAAGGATTTTTAATTCTTCCGGTGTTTTGTATTCTACTTTATTCATTTTTTAAGCTTCAAGTAATTAGCCTCAAGCTACAAGCTACAAGCCACAAGCTTTTTTAATACTGCTAACTGCGACTGCCAACTGCGACTGCCAACTGCGACTGCCAACTGCGACTGCTAACTGCGACTGCCAACTGCAACTGCCAACTGATCACTATTCTCATCCTTTTCTCTGTGTTGTTATTTCAACCGGCTCAATTGTTTCTTTTCTGCTTCGCTTTTTTATTTGTGCCAGGAAAAGTCCGGTAACAACAATAATTATTCCTGCAATTTGCTGAAATTCCAAATTATCATTCAAAATAAAAAAAGAAAGAATAGCAACAAAAACCGGTATAAGATTAATAAAAGTATTGGAACGGTTTACACCTAATTGCCGAATGCTTTGTGTGAAAAATACAAAGGCAAGTGTGGATGCAAAAACTGCAAGAAATACAATCGCTTTAAATGCTTCAGGATGAAACGGACGCGAAATAAAATCGCTGAATTCGAAATACAGCCAAAAGGGAAGAAAAAATATTACCCCGATAATATTCTGCCAGGCAATAATGGTGAATGTATTGTACTTTCCAACCAGGTTTCGTAAAATAATAGAATATGAAATGGCCGATAAAACCGCCATAAATTCAAGGCTTACACCCAATGGTGAAGCATCGAACCTGAATGCGCCGTTTAATACGACTAATCCAACACCGAAAAAAGAAAAAAGCAGACCGAGAACATTCATCCATTTTACTCTCTCGCGGTAAAATAACCATGCCGCAACCGGCGATATAAGCGGAATGGTTGCGACAATAACTGCTGCTACCGTCGATGAAATGTATTTCAATCCATAACTTTCGCCAATAAAATAAAGAAATGGTTCGAAAAACGACATGAGTAAGAAAAGGCCAAAATCCTTACGGGAAATTTTTTGTAACCGTTTTGTTGCCAGGGCAAGAATCATAATTAACAATGCAGCAATTGCCAACCTGAAAATCACCACGGTAATCGGGTTATATCCCTGGTAGGCAATTTTAAACCATATAAAGGAAAAGCTCCAGAAAAAGGCTGCTCCCAATGCCGAACCAAAAGCAAGAAAATTTTTGTTTTTCATGAATTTTTAATTGGCACAAAAATATACTTTTAAGTCAAAATGAACTTGCAAAATTGGAGATGCGATCGGGTTTATTTCCTGCAAAATAAAATACGAAATATACAAGAGCCGCAATGAAAATTCCGTAAACATTGGGGTCGAGTTCCAACGGAAGTTTTACCTGGCTAATTATAAGAAACAATGTAACACCTCCACCTGAAATCATTGACCAGAAAGCACCCCTTGCATTTCGTTTTTGTGCGAATAAACCGGCAAGAACCGGAACGATAAGTCCTGAAACCATAAACGAATAGGAGTAAAGCATTAGATCAAGCACATTGGGAACTTTCCATGCAATAAACAATGCAATTACACCAAGTAACAAGGTAGTTATTTGCGAAAGCGATATGATTTTGCCTGAATTATGTTTGTTGAGAATATCGGTAATAATATTACCCGATGCTGCCATTAAACAACTGTCGGCGGTTGACATAATTGCTGAAAAGTAAGATGATAAAACAATTCCGGTTAGCCCAACAGGTAATAAAGTGCGTAAAAGTACCGGCAAACCCATTTCAGGATCCATGGCTGTGCCCGTTGCAACTGCCAATAATTCCGTTTTCGAAAGCCACCCTGGCAAACATACCAAGAAGGACGCCTGTAAACGCCATTAGCGGATATTCAAACAAACCTGCAATAAACCATGCTCGTTGCGCCGTTTTTTTATTACCCGCAGCATAAATTCGCTGGTAAAGTGTCATTCCGATAAACCAGATGGGAACAATGGTAATAAACCAGTTCACAATTTGTTGCCACGAAACCGATGTTAGATCGAAAAAATTATCCGGAAGCGTATTGCGCAAAGTTTCGAACCCCCCAATTCCATTTAAGCAAATCGGAATTCCGATAAAAAACAAACCAACCATCAGCAAAAGCCACTGGAAAGTATCGGTATAAATAACAGCTTTTATACCGCCAAGCGAAGTATATAACACAGCAATAATTCCCATAAAAATTAATGCCTGCTGAAATGAAATTCCGGGAAAAGTGGCAGAGGCGAGTTTTGCTCCGGCCAGTATTTGTGAACTTGTAAACCCGAGATAGCCAATTGCTGAAATTATTCCTGCAATTAAAGCCACTTTCCAATTGTAAAGATGTTTCAGAAATTGCGGAAACGAAAGTAAGTTATGAGTAGACGCCATTGCTGATACTTTTGGAATAAGCAAAACAGCGCTGAGCCAGGCTCCTATTAATCCGGTAAAAAGTAACCATGTGCCGGAGAGGCCCATAATAAAACCGAGTCCTCCCAAACCTATGGAAAATCCACCGCCAACATCAGTTGCAACTACCGATAAGCCAATATGAATGGAACTCATTTTTCTTCCGCCAACAAAATAGTCGTCGGCGGAATTGTTTTTACGCATAAAATAAATTCCAATACCAAGCATTACTGCCAAATACGCAGCAAAAATGGCATAGTCGATCCAACTCATTCCGAATTATTTGTTTTCAGAATTAATTTCGTATCGAAGTAATGGATTTGCTCTTCGGATAATTCCTTTCGACTTTAGCGAACTTATTCTACTTAACCCGGTAGTATAAGAGATTTTTAATTCTTTCACTACCTCGCCTAAAAAACTTGGACCGTTTTTCCCAAGGTATTCGATTATTCTGTGGTCGATTTTATCGATTTTTTTTGTCATTTTAAAATTTATATGGTGTTGTTTCTTCTGATACCTGTTTTCCTGATTCCAGCGCTTTAAACCTGATACAGTTACTCCAGCCTTTTATTCCCCGGTTACAAAATACATTTCTAATCAGGAAAAGTGGTTTTCCCAGGTCTGGAATTTTATTCCGATAAACCGGACAATCCGATGCATATTTGCAAACTCGTTCAAACTGCATTCGATATATGTTTATAAAATATGTTCATGCTTTCAATATGGCCACTAATGTTTGTATTATTGATTAAAGTCCCGGAATATTTATATCCCAGTTTTAAAAAAGTTTTATTCATGCCGGGTTCTTTTAATCTTGCAATGGTGTAAAGCGTTTTTATATCGATAGATTTCATCTCCTGTTCCATAATGCTTAGCAAGTGGCAGGCTATGTTTTTTCCGCGATACTCCGGCGATACTGCAAAATCAGTCATTTCTGCATTTTTTGAATTTATATCCAGCTCCGCCGATGATATGCCAATCAGCTTTTCTTTATGTTTAATGCCAAAATACCAGGTTGAATTTTCCTTTATTGTTTTTATAATGTACGAAGGCTGATGAACAGGGAATGGATATGTTTGAAATATCTGCCTGAAAATTCCGGCAATATTTTCTGCATCATTTAATCCTAATCTTTCAGTGTTATATTCAAAGGAAGAATTTTTTTTGTTATTTACCGGAGTGTCCAACAGATTTTTAAAATCCTTTAATGCATCATCCGGAACTGTTTTTCGTTCTTCTTTCAAAAATTTCGAAACAAAAAAACAATCATTTTTATGATTAAAAAATAAAGGAACAAAACCTTCCGCTACGTACCCATCGGTGATAAAATTCGGCAGGTATACGGCAGGCGATTTAACAAATATTTTAGTATAGTCCTTATTTTTGGCCATCGTATTCACTTCCGAAATTAGCCACGGCATGTCCCGTTGGTCAATTTTCATTACATAAATACGATTATTGTGTTTTCCGTGTTGAATTATTGAATTGCCTATTTTCTCAATTATATCACTCATCCTCCTCCCTTCTGTTATATCTTTCGTTATTGTCGGGAACCAGCGAAATAGTGGAATCAGCATCCATTAGTAACTTTTCAATTCCTATGGCTTTTTGTTCGTTAACTTCTTCCATGTTTAAATCCAGGTTACAATCTGTACAGTTCCGGTCACAAAATTTAGGGTCGTATCTTTCCGGCTCGTTGTAGGTTGTAATTATTCCTTCGTAATTTCGCAGAATTACTTTGTTGGTCGACCACGAAATAATATAATTTGGCATTACCGGAATTTTTCCCCCTCCGCCGGGAGCATCGATAACATAAGTTGGAACTGCAAAACCTGTGGTATGGCCAATGAGGCTTTCCATAATTTCAATCCCTTTACCGACAGGAGTTCTGAAATGCGACAATCCTTCCGATAAATCGCATTGATACATGTAATACGGGCGTACGCGATTTTGCACCAGTTTGTGTACCAGCTTTTTCATAATACGCGGACAATCGTTTACATTGGCTAACAAAACAGATTGGTTGCCCAGTGGAAAACCGGCATCGGCAAGTTTGGCCAATGCTTCCTTTGAAGAAGTTGTAATCTCCCGCGGATGATTGAAATGTGTGTTTATCCAAAGCGGATGATACTTTTTCAATATTTTTACCAAATCGTCTGTAATTCGATAAGGCAATACCACTGGCATTCTCGTTCCCAAGCGAACAATTTCAACATGCGGAATTGCTGTAATTTCACCAAGAAGCCAATCCAGATAGCTGTCGGATAACATCAGTGGATCGCCACCGGATAAAAGTACATCCCTGATTTCCGTATTTTGCCTGATATAATTTATTCCTTCTTCCATTTGTTTTTTTGAAGGAATAAAATCAATATCGCCAACTTTTCTTTTGCGCGTGCAATGCCTGCAGTACATCGCGCATATATTACTTACGTGAAACAGAACACGATCGGGATAGCGATGAGTAATACCATGCACCGGGCTGTCGTTTTCTTCCGCCAGTGGATCTTTTAAGTCGGTTTTAAGAATGTTTAATTCATCGATACTTGCAAACGATTGCTTAAAAACCGGATCATTTTCATAGTTTTTATTATCGATTAACGACAAATAATAGGGTGTAATTGAAAGCGGAAACCGATCGAGTGTCTTTTTCAGTTTTACTTTTTCCGCCTTAGAAAATTCTATACCGGTGAGTAATTCAAATTTTTCTGTCGTTTTAATCGTGTTTTTTAACTGCCATTTCCAGTCTTTCCAGTTCGAAATTGTGCTGTCTACATTAATTCTTTTAGCAATTTCCTGCTGAACATTGTTAAATATTTCCATATAATTAGTTTCTGTGCGAACAAAATTATTGAAATTATTTTAGCCGGCAAACCGGAATAGATTCAATGAGGATTTTTAAATCTTATTAAATAGTTGAAATATAGTTATATGCAGAAATGTTATGATGAATATTATTTGAATTGAAATTAGAATCGTTTTAAATATGGTTTTTGCAGAAACTAATTTATGCCTGTTCCGTTTCCTGTTCATCCAGATGGCCTTCAATCGTAATCATTGGCGATGCTTCGATTGAATCTATTTCAAGTAAATCTATCAAAAGTTCAAGACTGTCTTCAAGGTTTTTAATTCGGTCGGGATGGAGTTTGGCAAGCTTTTGCGAAAGTTGTTCATGAAGTAATGACGGAATCTCTTTCAGTAATTTATCTCCTTTTGAAGTAAGTGAAATAGTAACGGTGCGCTTATCACCAAATTTAGGAAGACGGGCAATAAAACCCTTTGTTTCAAGCCGGTTTATAATTCCACTCGTTGTACTTGCATTTAAATGAAGGAACTTCTTGATTTCACCTTGCGTAGCCTGATAATTTTCGGATTTTTTCAGATAATTCAGACAAAGGATTTGTGGAATGCTCACGCCATATTCTTTCTGAATTTTCTTTGATTCCAGATTGATTGACCGCACAATTTTTCGGATTTTTATCAGAACTTCCGTTGTATCCATTTTTCTTTATTAAAGCAATAAAATTAATATTTAATTTTTATTTGATTAAAAATTACCCGGCATGTACAAGCGAAATAGAAATTTTAAACATATTGTCGAATCTGTGCAGATTTGTATAAATTTGCATTTCACATAAATCTGTAAAGTATTAACCTAAATCGAAAAAAAATGTCAGTAAAAAAAATCGGTATTAAGTATTTGCTTTTGGCGGGTGTTGCACTTTTTTCAATGCAAATTTTAGTTTCCTGTGGTTCGTCACCAAAAAAGCAATCTTCTGAAGAAGTAAAAAGCGCGGATGCAGGAAAATTTATTGGCCTTCAACTCTATTCTGTGCGCGACGATATGAATAAAGATGTTGCAGGCACAGTGGCTAAAGTGGGCGAAATGGGCTATAAATTTGTGGAAGCCGCAAATTATGGCGATGGAAAAGTCTACGGAATGGATCCGGTGGAATTCAAAAACCTCTGTGAAACGAACGGATTGAAATTTTACGGCGCTCATTGTGGTCAGGATATTCCTGCCGAAAACAAATGGGACGAAACCATGGCTTGGTGGGATGCCTGTATAGCTGCGCACAAATCGGCTGGCGTGAAATGGATTGTTCAGCCATTTATGGGAAATACAGGATATGAAAGTGTTGACGGATTAAAAAAATACTGCGAATATTTTAATGCAGTTGGAGAAAAATGCAAAGCAGCCGGTATTCGCTTTGGATATCATAATCACAATAAGGAATTTGAAACCGTACTCGATGGAAAACCGGTTTACAACTGGATGCTCGAATTTACCGATCCTGAAAAAGTAATGTTCGAAATGGATTTGTACTGGATTACCGTTGGCGGTGGAAATCCTACCGATTATTTTGAAAAATATCCGGGAAGATTTATGCTTTGGCACATAAAAGATAAAACTGAACTTGGCGGCGATGACGGAATTGTGGATTTCGCCCCGATTTTTGCAGAAAAAGAAAAAGCCGGTTTGAAATACGGAATCGTTGAAGTGGAAGAATATAATTTTGAACCACTCGAAAGCTGTAAAAAAAGCATCGATTTTTTAAAAGACGAAGATTACGTTGATTTAAAAGATTAATCGAAATCAAATAACAAAAAATGCCGGAGAGTTTTTCCGGCATTTTTTGTTGAACTACATTAAAATTTCCCAAACTTAAATGTTGCGCCGAAATTAAAACCTCGTAAAACATATTCACTGGTTTGATACAATTCTACTCTCGATGTATAGCGATAACTTGCATACAAAGCAGTGCGGAAGAATTTTGCCAGATTGAATTCCAGTTCAACTGCAGGTTCAATCACAAAATAAAAATCATAATTGTAATCGTTCCAGGGTTCATAGGTTCCCCAATATTCCCAGTTATACACATCAACTACCGAAACTCCTCCCACGCCTGCAAGAATCGGGAATGACAGGTGAACGGGGTTTCTTCCGGTAACAATTGGTTCAATTAGCAAACCACCATAGCCACCTGCCAGCGACATTTCATGGTTTGAGTTACTTCCGTAATATTGATGCGAATTGAGGTTGTTTACAAAACCATAACCCCCAAGCCCAATGGCAAGCGAGTGGTCGAAAATAAATGCGGCCCGGCCACCTGAAATGATTGCATCATTTCCATCGATGCGGGAATAGCCGACAGAAAATGCACCGTATGCGCCATTGGAACGGTTTTTCGAAAAGATGGTACGAATTTCATTATTTTGATATATCGTCCTGGGCATTGGCCATAGTTATAGCCAACAGAAATGCAAAGAGAAATCCTGTTTTCTTCATGATATTAATTGTTTTATAAGCTTTTTCTAAAATAGGTATCTGGCGGTAAGTCCAAAATCAAATGGGTTTAATCGGAAAGTTTGCTTGCCAAATATGTCGAAATATGGTTTTACTTCAAATCCCACGGAAACGGGAATAGTGTAAAAAGTATATTCCAAACCTGCAAGTCCGTCAAGTCCGGCAATAAATGCAGGTATTTGTAATATAAAAACTCGAATTATGCTGAAAATGTCTTACATCCCATCTTTCGTAACCACCATGTAAGCCGCCGCCAAAAACAAAAACCAGTTGATCGGCGTTGGCGAATAAATCGTAACGGTGGAATTCTTTCAGTGCATGTATCTGAAGTCCCCGATCGCGTGTGCTTAGCAACAAGCGATACGAGTTCATATCGTCAGCATAAACACGGTATTCAAATCCGGCCGACCAACCAATTCGAACTCCAACCGCCTGGTGAAAACCCTGTGAAAAAACCAATTGGGCTTGAATAATTATTAAAAAGATGAATAAAAGTCGTTTCATAATTCGATTAAATATAACTTAGTTTTCTTTAATAACCTTTCCTGAGCCCGAAATATGCGATTCAAGCGAAGGATTTCCATGATAGAAAACTGTTCCGCTACCCGAAATACTGGCTTTTATAAAATCACTGGTATTCACATACATGTTTCCTGATCCCGAAATTGTGGCATAACATTCGGTCGATGAAAGATTATAACTGTGTATTCTGCCTGATCCGCTTATTGAATAATTGGTTGTAGCAGCTTCGCCGGAAATATCGAGATCGCCCGAACCGGATATGAATGTGTGTACTTCGGTGGCATCTATTGCAGCCGAAATTGAACCTGAACCAGAAATAAATACATCGAAGTTATTGGCTGTAAAATAATCGGTGGTAATAGTTCCTGAGCCACTTTGTTTTAAGCTGCTGATTGAAGGTGCAGTGACATAAACCTCCATGGGCAAACGGTTATTAACGTTGTGTAAACCACGAACATCGATATGAAGCGTTGAACCGGAAACATAAGTTTCGATATAGGAAATAATGTTGCTTTCGGCATTAACAACAACTTCAAAATCGTCGCCCTGGGTAATATGAACATCGAAACTGCCTGATGATTTTACTTTATCAAAATCGGTGATTACCCGGCCTTCAGTTGCTTCAATCCCATTTCCGCGAATGGTAAAATCTTCGATACAACCCGTGTTGGCAAAAAGTAATGCTAATGTGGAATAAAAAATGAATTGCTTAATTGTTTTCATGACTTTGTAATTTTACTGTTTATAAAAATTGTTTTCTGTTTTCGTTTTTATAAGACAGGCGAATTCTTTATCGGTTGCAAAAAATGGAAATATATTTTTCTTTTTTTCATCTTTTTTTATTCGGTATGAATGTTCATTTCGCCGGAAGTCGCATTTATCAATAGTTTTACGTTATCCGAATTTCCTCCGTAATTTCCGGTAAGTTTTATTTTTTTCTCTTTTTCATCTAATGTTTCTTCATTCTCGACGTTTATTTCCGGACTAAAACTCGTTTCGGCCCTTGTGTGTGTAATTTCGAACCTGAACTTTGAATCTTTGTCAAAGTATAAATCAATATCGGCTGCTTTCGATTCAATAAAAATATTACTAAAATCGCTGGCTATTTTCTCAATTTCAATGTCGCCGTATTCGGCACGAAGCGTTATCCGGTCTGTGAGGTTATTTATTCTGAAATTTGAAAAGCTGCCTTTCGCTTCCACATTTTCTGCCTGCCGGATTCTGAATTTATCTCGTCGTGAGTCGGTGTCCAAATCCACTATTTCGTTAATTTCGTATTCGGTAGATTTACTTTGAATTCGCAATTTTCCGGCTTTTTTCAAATACAGTTCGCTATAGTTACAATTTAGCCTTCCGGATTTTATTTCGTTAATTGTAGCATCGACAAAACTCAGGTTCAATTCGGTTTTCCCGTCAAAATCATGCGATTTCAGGTTTCCGTTTGAAAGTGTAATTTCAACATCGCCTGAATAATCGCCTATAAAAATATCGCCAAATTTATTTTCCACTTTTAATTCATTGGTTTTGGGAAGCCATACCGTGTAATTAATTTCCGTTTTGCCATCAGACTGAAGTAAAGATTCCTTAAATCGCTGGAATTCTTTTTCCAACTGGCTTTGACTTTCACCTGTTATGGTTCTTACAATTAAAAAATTCTGGCTATCGGTGATTTCAAAATCAATATCTTCAATTGCCTTTTCAAGTTTCGACAGTTTTTTGTCTTCAACCCTTATGCTGATATTTATTACCACCGAATCTTTATCCCAGGTATTTAATTCCACCTTCCCGTATTTGTTGGTAATTTCAATTCTTGTTTCGGAACTGACCTTAAAGCGTTTATTTATTTCCTTTGTTTCGGTAAATTGTCCGAACACAAAAGCCGGTAGTAAAGCAAAAATCAAAAGCAGAGTAATATTGTATCTAGTCTTATTCATTGTTTAGATATTCATTAGCAATTTATTTGTGTAAGCACCTGGTCGACAAGTTTTAGCCTTATCCGGTTATTTTCAATCATGGCTTCAATCACTGGTTTTTTAGAAATATTTTCGCGTAAATCGAGTTTCAAAGTGTCGTACATATCCTGAAGTTCGTTTAAATCGGATTCAACTTCATTTTTTAATTCGGGATTCGTGTTGTAACATTTTCTTATTTCTTTGAGTTTTCCACTTACCTCCTGTGCATAAAAAGCTTCGGCTTCAATTAATTCTCTTAATTCCGGATCGTTTGTGTTTTCGGTTAGCCGGCTTGGAGATAAAATATTCGTTTTTAACAGTAAAACGGAGCTGACAAGCACAATAGCAATTATTGCGGCAACTCTTAACAGAACAGTATTTAACCGGAAAACTTTTGGCTTTTTTGTATTTTTCGAAATGTTTTCCCAGGCTTTTTCAGAAGGTTCAAAGCGATCAAATTCTTCGCGATGCGATTTTATAAAATCTTCCAGACGATCTTTATTCATTTTAATTCGTTTTTTCCAAAGGAATCCCTTGGGGTTTGTTCTTTTAAAATTTCCAATACACGGCGTTTTGCCCGCATAAACTGGCTTTTTGATGTCGATTCGGTAATATTCATAATTTGCGAAATCTCACCATGATCATAGCCTTCAAAAAGATAAAGCGAAAAAACCATGCGACTTCCTTCAGGCAGTTTTTCCATTGCTCCGGCTATGCGGTTTACCGTAAACTGAACATGGTCGGTATCTTCCACTTCATCGGTAAGTTCCTTGTCGTAAATATTATCGCAGTATGTTAATTCCACTTTTCGTTTGTTAATTGCATTTAAGCACGTATTCACCATTATTCTTTTTAACCAGGCTCCAAAATTTGATTCATGCCGAAATGAATCGAGTTTTATAAATGCCTGTGTGAAAGCATCCTGCAGCATGTCTTCCGCTTCTTCGCGATTGTTCATCATTCGATAGCATACGTTAAACATAGCTCGTGAATACAATTGGTAGAGCTTGTATTTTGAACGCTCGTCACCCGAAATACAGGCTTCGATAAGTTTTTTATGTATATGCTCTTTCTCTCCCAATTGATTTGCTTTCGGTTATAATGACAAGGAAATACGCAAAGGGTTGCAAATGTATCAGGGACGTGCCGAATTTATTATTTTTTCGATATCATGCATAGAATATGCCGGAACCGCACCCGGTTGTGAAGCTACAAAAGAACCTGTGGCACAGGCGAATTCAAGTGCTTGTTCAGGTGAATTATTATTTATGAATAAAGCGGAAACGAGGCTTGCAAGAAATGAGTCACCTGCACCAACAGTATCAACTGCAATTACTTTGAAACCGTGGTGTTCGTAAAATTTATTTCCGGTAAATAATGCGGCTCCGTTTTCACCACGCGTGATACAAACGGCTGAACAATTATAATATTCCGAAATATATTTTATAAGTGCTTTTTCATCTCCTGTAGCATCATTCCAGCCTGCAATTTCTGCCAATTCATCATTATTCATTTTAACTGTATTTGCCTTGTGAAGCAATTCCTCAACAATTACCTGTCGCTGGTATGGCGGACGTAAATTAACATCGAATAATAGTTGTGCATTGGTATTTTCTAAAAGTTGAAATAGTGTATTACGGGTTGTGCTGTTTCTGGCGGCCAATGAACCAAACAGGATATAATCTGCCGATTTTACAACTTCCTTAAGTTCATCTGTGGGCCGGATTGCATCCCACGCAACGGGTTTGCAAATTTCGAATTTTGCATTTTTATTTTCATCGAGGTGAACGAGAACACGGCTGGTTGGCAAATCATCATCGGTTTGAATAAAGTTTGTGTTGATTTCTGACTGATGCAAAAATTCAAGTAGCTTTCTACCATCTTCGTCGTTTCCAATTTTACTCACCAGATATCGGATTCTGACCTTGCTTTTTCAGATGAACTGCAACATTCAGTGGTGCTCCGCCGGGTTTTGCGCCTGTAGGTAACATATCCCAAAGTACTTCGCCAAAACATATAATTGAACTCATTTTTTATACATATTACGATTTCTTTTCAAATGTAACTTTTTGGGAATTACCATTTCAATTATTTATACTTTTTTGAATTGGTGAAAAAATAAAATATTATATTTGCCACCGCAAAAATAAATGGTGGTTGTAGTTCAGTTGGTTAGAACGCTGGATTGTGGTTCCAGAGGTCGCCGGTTCAAATCCGGTCTACCACCCAAAAATTTGAAAGCTTCGGAAAATTCCGGGGCTTTTTTATTTTTGCAGGATGCATCTCACAGGAATTATACTTGCCGGCGGAAAAAGCAGCAGAATGGGAACTGACAAGGCTTTGCTCGAAATGGAAGGGAAAACGCTTGTGCATCGTGCAGTTGAATTTTGTAAGCCTTTTTGTAATGAAATCCTGATAAGTTCAAATAATCCGAAACATATGGTTGAAGGTGCCACATTAATCAATGATGAAATAGAGGATTGTGGTCCGATGGGAGGTATTTATTCCTGTTTAATACAATCGAAAAACGAATGGAATTTTGTGCTCAGTGTGGATGCTGTATTTATTGAACATGATTTTGTAAATTTCTTAACTTCAAACGCGAATGATTGCGAAGCGGTAATTCCAATCCACAAAAATGGCAAAGAGCCATTAATTGCATTATATCACCGCAAAACGGCAAATCAACTTCAGCTTCACCTTGAAAGACAAGAGTTTAAAATGCACTTTTTGCTCGGAAAAATAAAGTCTTGTTTTGTGGATTCGAATCAATGGATTGAAAAGTATCCAAAGCTATTCTTCAATTTCAACTCACCTGAAGATTTAAAAATCTGATTCTGTTTTTGGCTCGTTTTTTAAGATAATTTGCAGTTCAATTGCAAATTATCTTAACTATTCTGAAATCAGAAGTACTATTCCCAACTGGGCAAAACACATTTTTGGCTTCGTTTTGCAATTAAAGCATCAAAATTATTGAGGCTTTTTTTCATCACCTCCGAGTTTTCATCATGACATGTTAAACAGGCACCAGCGGTAAGAATTCTTTTTTGTTGATCCACACTAAACGGAAACACATTCGACCGTGTTGACATATTTTCTGTTCTGGTTTTTAAAAAATCAATCCAGGCATCTGCCGGAAGTCCATCGTTTATATCTTGCTCATATAGCGGAGAAAACCGCCATTTCCCTTTTCCGCTTTTGATTTCATATTTCAGCTCGCCTTCGCCATAACCCAATGCTAACGGGATTATTATGGCAACTGATGCAACTTCTTCCTTTTGAAGAAGTGGTGTGCGGTGCTGTTGGTGCATAAAGCCGGTGAAAAATCGTTGCATCGTTTTCGTTTTTTGTGAACGATTTTTTATCGATTGTAAGAATCATGCCCGGAATAACCGGAACGATTTCTGTTTTTCCTTCGGTTTTTCGAATTCCAAGTGTGGGTAATTTGGCCTCATATTCGCCAATATATTCCACCCAGGTGCCTTTTTGTTCCTTGTTTTTAATCATGTTGTAACCCGGTTCATTTGCATCATACGAGTTGTGGCAACCGATACAGGTTGGCGCCCATGAGGTATGACAGCTCGAGCAGGCCAAATTGGAATGCACGTCGTTACGCGTACAAACGCTGGCTGGTGGCTTCATCGCCATCTTTTTCTTACTGTTTTTAGTTAGAAGATAAACCGAATCGTTTGCCACAAAAGTATTAATCAGTGCACGGTTGTGTTTTTCGGTAACCAGAAACTTTCGTTCTGAAATATTTCCAAAACGAAGCGCTGCAATAATCGCTGATTCATTATCAAGATTTTCAGCAGCAATAGTTTTAGGCTCACCGTCAATATGGCAATCAGAACATTGTACGTCCTGCTGATCTTCCTGGTGCGCATAATGATTTCCGTCTCCCATCAATTCATAAGAATGATGACAGTCGATACATTCCAGCCCAAGCTGATGATGGACATCTTCCTGTTTCCTGATAAAAACACGGCTTCCTTCTATCAACCGGTAATTATTGCTGTCTGGCATTTGAGCAGCTTCAAGCGTAGTTTCATGCCAGCCTTCGTAGTTGGTCGAAATTCGCCCGGAACGGCTATGGCAACCAAAGCAATGATTATTGCTTACCTGCAAGCTAATTTCAGGATGCGTTTTTATGATGGTCCCTGAATTTTCAGCCAAATCTTTTTCCGCTTCTGCGCTGTAATTCAAGTGGCAGGCCAGACAACCTCCGCCACGGCTGCTTTCCGTAATGGGTCCGTATTCAGTTTTTGGATTTCCCAAATGACAGCGTACACATAAATTTTTCA
This sequence comes from uncultured Prolixibacteraceae bacterium, assembly GCA_963821855.1. GTDB lineage: Bacteria > Bacteroidota > Bacteroidia > Bacteroidales > Prolixibacteraceae > Draconibacterium. The sequence continues at coordinate 523,440 of CAWGFJ010000006.1, forward strand.
AATGTTCATCCGCTGCAGAATTTCCCAGACTATGCACATCAGTTAAAATATCCGGATTATCCTGTTCATTAAAAACATAGCGGTCAACGCTAATCATGCCGCTAAGTGTGGCCATTAAACCGGTCGGGACGCGTTCCACAATTTCGGGATGGCACTGTGTAGTTCCGCAGGATTGTTTTGCCGTTGCAAGGTTTCCGGGGAACAGGTTCATATTGCGGTGAGATTGAATTTTTCCTGTGGCGAACGGATTTCCACCATGACAGGAAAAACAGCCGATGGCTTCGGGTGAATGTGAGTCTGTAAAACCAAGTGTTTTGGTATGACACGCCAGACAACTCTCTTTCCTTCCCTGGATTACAGGCGATGCAATAACTTCGTTCAATTCAAAATCAGGTGAAAAATTTACACGAGTCGCTTTAAAATTGTACAAGACGCTGGATTTGTATTCTGCATTTCCCGGCGTAATCCATTGCCAGTTTTCTCCTCTGAAAAATAGTCCGATGATAGTTAGAATTGCATAGAATCCAACATAAACCAGCAACGATCGCTTACACAAAAACATAGTTTTGCCTTTTTCGGTATTCACAATATAAACCAGAATAAGTACCGATAGAAACAGTAAAAGCGACCATTCAGGATGTTTAAGCCAATGCAGAATTTCCTGGAATCCCACAAAATACCACGGGCCTTTTACTGTTGGATTCAGGTTGTCGTGTAACGGAGCGCTAAAGAAATAGCTGATTCCTAAAATTCCAATAAACGAGAGAATGAAATCCACGACAGGTGGCCAGAATTTCCTCGAATGTTCCGCCATTACAATGGCAATAAAAATAGTAAAGGTGGCCATGTGATGGACATAAATTAGTTGGAAGCTATCCGAATCTCCAAGGAGCGAAAAAGCCAGTGATTTTCCAATCAGCGGAATACGTTCAGATAAAGTTTGTAAAATTTGCCGGGCCTGCTGACTGTCGGAATCTCCTTTTAAAAGGAATCCGGTAATCATGGCCAGAAAAATGATTAAGACAGCAACGCTCAGGCGAAAAGCCACGCCCTTTTTTAAGCCGATTTTTTCTTTGTAATGAAAGTGATCATATAAATGTACCAGGCTAAAAATCAAAAAAAACTGGGAACTCCAGTAATGATAGTTTCGAATCAGCGATGCCCACGGATTGCTTACCATTATATTACTGACACTCAAATAAGGCGAATTAACATCGAAAGGAATAGCGATGAAAACACCCGATAAAATCACCAGCCAGAACATAGCAAGAGCCAGCGTTCCAAATGTTGTTTTATCTTTTTTAGTTTTCATTCAGCCATTAATTACAATGTTATTGCCGTCTTCCGAAATTTGGTAAGGAATCGTTTGCAGGTTTTTATATGCAGGCCCTTTTATTACCTTCCCATTTAAATCATATGCTGAACCGTGGCACGGACAAATAAAATGATCGCCTTCCATTTTGTTAATCTTACAACCCAAATGTGTGCAATGCGATGAGAAAACGACAGGAGAATTATTTCGATTGACAAGAATAAAATTGCCTAAAAAACTTACTTCTTTGTTTTTATTGAAAGGAAATTGCCTTTTTTCAGGTCCGGTAATTCTTAGATGTTGTATGGTTAGCTTGTTCCATGCAAAAACAAAAAAAGCGGAAATTCCAGCTGCGATTATCCTCAAAAAAGTTCTCCGGCTATTCAGCTTCATCAGAATTGTATTTGCGGCAAAAGTAATAAATTGATAAAATAAAGATTCAGTTAACAATTGCCACAAGGGCAAAAACCGGAATTTGCGATAAAATCGATTTTACTTTAGACATTTTAAACACAATGGGTATTGAACGAAAGACAGGAATATGCATATTGCGTATTTATGCATTAAAGAGCTAATGTTTTTATTAATTTTCTATGTTACTTCAATTTATGTTATAATTATCTGAAGGCAATAACTTACATATTATTGAAAAAGAGTTTTTTGTATTTTATATATTGAAGAAATATGGTGAAATTGATTCATGACTAAAATCAGTTAATTGCGCTTATTTTTAATGATTTCAAATTGCCAGCTACGTGCTTTTTTTATGATTCCTTATTTATCTTTGTCGCTAATATCTAAAAATGTAAATAGTTATATATAAAGTGTTGTTGGGATAGCAGAATTATGCATATTATCCCTGAAATATGCTTTTAAAAAACGATTTACACGGATTGAATTGAATTATTGAATGATACTCGAAATACTTCTTTTTAGCAAAATAGAAAGTGGTGATTTCATTCTTTTAAAGAGAATTTAGTGGTATGAAAACTAGACGGGATTTTATTAAAATTTCAACAGTTGGAGTTGGTGCGGCGGCAATTAGCTATAAGGCATTTGGCTCCAAAGCGTTTGGGATTTTTGAATCGAAATTGGACGAACCGGCCAGTGACGAAGACCTGACTCCGTACCCCACCTATTGCGAGGTTTGTTTCTGGAAGTGCGCAGGTTGGGCATACGTGGATAAAAGCGGTCGCATAAGGAAGGTAATTGGTAATAAAAACGATCCGCATTGCAATGGACGTTTATGCCCCCGTGGAACCGGTGGTGTAGGAATGGTTTACGATGAGGACCGATTAAAAACTCCCCTTATCAGGGAAACTTCAGCTGAGGGAACACAACAGTTCAGAGAAGCATCGTGGGATGAAGCCCTGGATTTGGTTGCCGGCAAAATGAAGGAAATCAAGGGAAAATACGGACCTGAAGCATTCGGACTTTTCAACCATGGAACTCCGGGTAGCCATTTGGAACACCTGATGCGTGCCTATGGCTCTGAAACAAACGCTGAACCTGCTTTTGCCAATTGTCGCGGACCTCGTTCATCAGCGTATTATTCTACATTCGGAGCTTACATTGGCTCACCTGAATGTACCGATATAAGAGATACAAATTGCCTCGTTTTAATTGGTTCGCATTTGGGCGAAAATATGCATAATTCGCAGGTGCAGGAAATGTCGGAAGCCATCGATAATGGTGCAACAATTATTACTGTCGATCCGCGATTTTCAACTGCAGCAGCTCATTCAAAATACTGGCTACCCATAAAACCCGCTACCGATATTGCTTTGTTAATGGCGTGGATCCACGTACTGATTTATGAAGATTTATACCATAAGGATTTTGTCAATCAATATGCTTTTGGGTTAGACTACCTGAAAGAACATGTGAAAAATATGACTCCTGAATGGGCTTACGGAATTACCGATATCGAGCCTGAAATGATCCGTAAAACAGCTCGTGAAATGGCTGGCGCTGCGCCGGCTGTGGTCATTCATCCCGGACGTCACGTGGTTTGGTATGGCGATGATACACAACGCGAAAGAGCAATGGCTATTCTCACTGCGTTATTGGGTGCATGGGGAAAACGCGGGAGTTTGTATTTACCTGAATCAGTTAAATTGCCAAAATTTCCGCAACCAGAATATCCAGAACCGGAATGGTCGTGGAAGGATTTGAATGACGGGAAATTTCCATTGGCAACAATGGGCATTACGACTGAATTGCTGAAAGCATCGGTTCCACGCTTAAATCCAACACATCAGGTGAGGGCCTGGCTGGTAGGTGGAACAAACCTGCCGCTTTCGATGCCGGATAAAACGTTATTCCGTGAAGCTGCTGAAGCAGTTGAATTCATTGCCGTTATGGATACCATGCCAATGGAAATTACCGGTTTTGCCGATGTGATTTTGCCTGAGGCAACTTATCTCGAACGTTACGATTTTATTCGGGCTGCACAAAACCGCGTACCGAATATTGCGCTTCGTATGCCGGCAATTGAGCCACGATACAGCACAAAACCTGCCTGGTGGATTACCAAACAAATTGGTGAGAGATTGGGTCTTCACGACTATTTCAATTACAATGATTATTCAGAAGTGATCGACTGGCAACTGAAACAACTTGGAACTTCGCTTGAAGAGATGAAGAAGATAGGCGTAAAAGAATTTCCACGGAAAAGTGGCCCGCTATATCTTGCAGATGGTGAGAATTTCCAATTCAACACGAGTACCGGAAAAGTTGAATTGTATTCCGTTGATTTTGCCGACCATGGTTTTGATGCAATTCCAAAATACACCGCACATCCCGAACCACCTCAGAATTTCTACCGCTTAATTTACGGCAGAGCGCCAATGCATACGTTTAGCCGAACATCAAATAATCCGAATTTATGGGATTTGATGAGTGAAAACAGTGTTTGGGTTAACCCCAAAGTGGCCGATTTATGGGGATTGAAAAAAGGCCAAAAGGTTTGGCTGAAAAATCAGGATGGCGCGGTTACTTCATTTCCTGTTGCCGTTCGTGTAACGGAACGTATTCGCTGGGATTCGGTTTATATGGTTCATGGATTTGGCCATTCCGACAAAAAATTATCGAGAGCTTTTGGCCGCGGTGCAAGCGATGAGGAGATGATTACCCGTATCGCTGTTGACCCGGTGATGGGTGGCACAGGAATGAGAGGAAACTTTATAACATTTTTGAAGGAAGAGCCGGTATTGGAAGGAAAGGAGGTTAAAGCATGAGATATGCAATGGCAATAGACACGAAAAAATGTGTCGGGTGTGGCGACTGCGTAGTGGCCTGTCAAACAGAAAATAATGTTCCTCACGGTTATTGCAGAGACTGGATTGTGGAAAGCGTGAACGGAACATATCCAAGCCTGGATTTGGAATTCAGATCGGAACGCTGCAATCATTGCGATAATTCACCTTGTGTGCGTTGTTGCCCGACCGGAGCGAGCCATATTGAAGAAGGCGGAATTGTTACGGTAACACATAACAAATGCATAGGTTGTGGCGCCTGCATCGAATCCTGTCCTTATGATGCACGTTACCCACATCCCGACGGTTATGTCGATAAATGTACTTTCTGTTTGCATCGTGTGAAAAAGGGACAAAAACCGGCTTGCGTTGAGGTTTGTCCAACCCATTGTCTTTATTTTGGAGATCTCGATGATCCAAACAGCGAAGTATCTCTGGCGATAAAAGACCGGAAATGGAAAGTTCTGGCTCCGGAAGCAGGAACAAAACCGCAACTTTATTTTCTTACCTAAACTTTAAAATGTCTGGAAAATGAAAGAAGAAATATTTGTAAGCGGACGAAATATTCCCAATATCGATCCATACCTGAATATCTGGCACTGGCAAATTCCTGTTTACCTGTTTTTAGGTGGCCTTGCCGCAGGAGTGCTTTTCTTTGCCGGATTTTTCTATGTAAGAGGCAAGGGAAAAAAGATGCAGACAACCGTTAAATTGGCTCCAATACTTGCGCCTATTGCCCTCATCCTTGGATTGGGAGCTTTGTTCTGGGACTTAAAACATAAACTTTATTTCTGGCAACTGTATACCACAATTCGACTTGAATCGCCAATGGGGTGGGGAGCATGGACATTGATGATTATTACACCGATTTCATTTATCTGGATCGCCAGCTATATGAAAGAATTGGTTCCCGGTTGGAACTGGAAATTCAAAATACTCGATCAGGCAGAAGCTCTGATAATTAAGTACCGGGAAGCATTGGCCTGGATAATGATGATTTATTCGATAATTCTTGGAGTTTATACGGGTATTTTACTTTCGGCATTTAATGCACGACCATTGTGGAACACTTCAATTTTAGGGCCTTTGTTTCTTGTGTCAGGATTTTCAACAGGATTAGCTGCGACTATTTTGTTAAGCAAGAATGCCAAAGAACGAAAAATTTTAAGCCGAATCGACCTGGTATTTATCGTTATTGAATTATTCCTGATTATTCACTTGTTTATGGGATTTCTCGCCGGATCGGAAACAGCAATCGAAGCAGCCAATTTATTCCTTGGCGGACAGTTTACCGTAAGTTTCTGGGTTTTCGTGGTTCTGCTGGGACTGATTTTCCCTGCAGTTCTTGAAACACTCGAATTGTGGGGATTTCATGTGCCAAAATGGTTGCCACCGGTTTTGATCTTGTTCGGGGGGTTAATGTTCCGGTTTATCATTGTAGAAGCAGGGCAAATCACACGTTTTCTGTATTGAATAATAGATATATCATGAATAAAAAAGAATTTATAACAAATCAACCGAATTACATTAATCCTTATTTGGGAGGCGTATTGCTGGGATTACTGGTATTGCTTACAGTGTACATTACCGGGCGAGGCCTCGGAGCCAGTGGTGCAATAAAAAGTTCGGTTGTAACCACAGCTCAGGTAATTACACCATCGAAAGCTGAAGGAAATGCGTATATGAAACAGTTTATCAGCGACGATCATTCACCGATGTTTACCTGGCTGGTTTTTGAATCGCTCGGCGTTTTTCTTGGTGGCTTACTCTCAGGAATAATTTTTGGCAGGGTAAAGGGTTTCAGAACAGAGCACAGCCCAAAGATTACAAGTCGCACCCGGTTGATTTTTGCAACAATAGGCGGAATGCTCTTTGGAATTGGCAGTCAGTTTGGCCGCGGTTGCACGAGTGGCGCCGCTTTAAGCGGAACAGCAACTTTTGCTTTGGGAGGAGTTGTGGTAATGTTTGCCATTTTTGGAACCGGTTATGCTGTTGCTTATTTTTTCAGAAAACTGTGGATATAGAAGAAAGTTGGCAGTCAGCAGTCACAGTCAACAGTCACAGTCAACAGTCGCAGTCAACAGTCGCAGTCAACAGTCGGAGCCACTTTACCAGTAAAATAACGACCAAGAATGGCAACTGAGACTGAAAACTGAGACTGAAAACTGAGACAAAAACTGAGACGAAAAACTGAGACGAAAAACTGAGACGAAAAACTAATTTAAAGATATAACATTCAAAAAAAATTAAGAAATGGGACCTTTAATTCCTAACGGTATAATCAATGGAAACTGGGATTTTGTAATCGCAATCCTTTTAGGCGTAGCTTTTGGTTTTATTCTGGAAGCATCCGGATTTTCATCTTCCCGAAATATTACAGGTGTTTTCTATGGTTACAACTTTGTAGTATTGCGCGTATTTTTTACAGCCGTAATTGTTGCGATGGTAGGTATATTATATTTCGATTACTTTGGCTGGCTCGATCTTTCAAAAATATTTATTCTGCCCACATACTTAACACCTATGATTGTGGGAGGTGTAATTATGGGTATAGGCTTCATTATGGGAGGTTTCTGTCCCGGTACCAGTTTTACGGCAATTGCAATCGGTAAGTTGGATGGCCTGTTTTTTACCATCGGTTTATATCTCGGAATTTATATTTTCTCTGTCGGCTTTCCACTCTTTGGCAATTTCTACGATAGTGGAAATCTGGGAAATGTAACATTAACCGATGTCACCGGAATTCCGGCTCACTGGTTTGCTCTGGCATTTACTGTTGTGGCTTTAACTGCGTTTTGGGTAACCATGTTTATCGAAAAAAGGGTAAGAAAAAATTATACAGAATATAAATTCTAAAAAATGAACCGAAATTATATTTTCCTGACGATACTGATGATTATTCTGGCTATTGGAACCGTTCTTATCGGCAAAAACAAAGAACCAAAACAGATCGATCCTCAGCAACTTCTGGCAGAAATAATTCAACCAACCAGGTATGTTTCTACCGATCAGGTTGCAAAAATGATAATCAGCAAAGACCCATCATTAATGCTGCTGGATGTGAGGGACGCAGACAGCTATTCCAATTATACTTTGCCCGGTTCAGTTAATGTTCCGCTTGACAGCCTGATGAGTAAATATTATCTCGGATATCTTGGAATTCCCGGAATAAAAGTGGTTTTCTTTTCCAACGATGATATTAAAGCCGATCAAGCCTGGGTTTTGGCAAAACGACTCGGTTTTAAAAGCACTTACGTTATGAAAGGCGGATTAAACTGCTGGATGGAAACGATAATCGATCCTCAGGAGCCATCGGAAAATGAACCATATTCAGCCAATGAAATTTATGCTTTCCGAAAAGGAGCTCAACTCTATTTTACAGGAGCAAAAACTGTAAATACTGAAACTTCAAAAGTAAAAGTTCAGGTAAGGCGAAGGGAAAAAACATCGGTTGCAGCAGGAGGGTGTTGATTATTAAGAGTAAAATTTAAATTTTTAGCGATGCACGTACACGAATTAAATCCATGGAGAACATTAATTGTAATGTCAGTTTTTGTTGTTGTAATTATTGTCGGATTTATTACTATTCCAAAGCCGCTTCTAACTTATAAGATGGATATGAAACAAAGTATCAGCGAATTGAACGATAAAGATGCTTTATTTACACCCGAACAACTCGAAAGTTTTCTTTCCGGTAAATTGAAGCATGTGATTCTTTTCGATATTCGCGACCATTTTATTTTTGGGCAAGGCCATATTCCGGGAGCAGAAAACATGTCGGCTAACGATTTAACACAGGAAGAAAATATTGAACGGCTGGAAGAATTGAAAAATCAAAATTACACTGTTGTTCTTTACGGCGAAGATCAGCTTCAGGCAAACGGACCGTGGATGCTTTTCCGACAAGTGGGTTTTGATAATATAAAAGTACTTCAGGGTGGTTACAGCTATTATAAAGAACATAAGGAAAGTCTTACTGAAGGTTCAGGTAAAGCATATCAAATGGAAACACCAAGGTACGACTATGCCGAAATGGCCGCGCCTAATGACGGCTCCGGGATTAATTCGAATATCAACAAAAAACCAGTTACTATACAACGCAGGCAAAAAACCAGCGTTGCAGCCGGAGGTTGTTAAATTATTCCGGCACAGGAGGAGATTCCACAAGAGATTTTCAATTATCCCGGTGAATTATTTCGCCGGGATTTTTTATTCCACTGAACTAAGCCTATTTTTACATTCTGAAATTAAACTGTTAATTACATGTCAAGAATCCTGGTAATCGACGATGAACGAAGCATCAGAAACACTTTGAAAGAAATTCTGGAATACGAAAAATACGAAGTGGAACTCGCTGAAGACGGTGCTAAAGGTTTGGAAAAAGTAAAAAGCGCCGAGTTCGATGTCATTCTTTGCGATATTAAAATGCCCGGACTCGATGGTATCGAAGTGCTGGAACGTTTGGTGGAAATAACTCCGGATACTCCTGTGGTTATGATTTCAGGACACGGAAATATCGACACTGCGGTCGATTCTATAAAAAAAGGAGCATTCGACTATATTGAAAAACCGCTCGATTTAAATCGTTTGCTGATTACTATCCGCAATGCGATGGACAAATCGAACCTGGTTACAGAAACAAAAATCCTGAAAAAGAAAGTGGCCAAAAAATTTCAGATTATTGGCGAATCGAAAGCAATTTCGGAAGTAATTGAAATGGCCGATCGGGTAGCGCCAACCGATGCACGCATATTAATTACAGGCGCCAACGGGACAGGAAAAGAATTGGTTGCGCGTCGCATTCACGACCAGAGTAATCGTTCAGCAGGGCCATTTGTTGAAGTGAATTGTGCTGCGATTCCTTCAGAATTAATAGAAAGTGAATTGTTTGGGCATGAAAAAGGCGCTTTTACCTCGGCGGTTAAACAACGCCAGGGAAAATTCGAACAAGCCAATGGCGGAACTCTTTTTTTGGATGAAATTGGCGATATGAGCCTTTCAGCACAAGCGAAGGTTCTGCGGGCTTTACAGGAAAGTATAATATCGAGAGTTGGCGGCGATAAACACATTAAAGTGGATGTTCGTGTGGTAGCAGCTACAAATAAGAATCTTGCAAACGAAATTGCAGAAAACAACTTTCGCGAAGATTTGTACCACCGTTTAAGTGTTATTCTGATTCGTGTGCCGTCGCTGAATGAACGCATTGAAGATATTCCGCTTTTAGCCAACTATTTTGTCAGCCAGATATGTAATGAATATGGTATGCCCGAAAAAAATATATCAGTTGAAGCTATTGCCGAATTGCAAAAATTAACCTGGACCGGTAATGTTCGCGAATTCAGAAATGTAATTGAGAGGTTGATTATTTTATGCGATCAAACCATTACCGATGCTGATGTGCATAAGTTTGCAGCGCCGTTAAAATAATTCATGAAAAAACCCTTTTTGTTATTCTTTTTACTTAAATGGGTTAACAAACAGGTACTTAATCAGATAAATTCGTATTTTTTATTTCGAATATAAAACAACTTTACAGTTTTGTTGTTGAAATAACAGTAAATGTTCCAAAAGGAATATTCAAAGAAATCGCCTCTGTTATTGGAAGTAATTTGTCATGGTGTATTACTAATGTTTTCCGCAGGAAAATATAATCTTCCGGTTTCAGAGGCTTTTCTTTTATCGATTTTTCCCCGGTTCATCGCTCTTTTGATAAATTCACTTCCTGATTTTTTTTCTTATTCGTCATTCCTTATTTTTTATCACCACTGTCAGGGGAACTTTGGAGAGATTCCTCTCCTTGTTGCCAATGACAGATTTTCAAACAAGACCCTGAAACGAGTTCAGGGTGACGTCCTTAACTATCTCATCAATCGTTATTAGAACGTCTTGCTGAACTTGTTTCAGCATCTCTGTCATTTTCTTATTATGCCTAATCTGTAAATTAGGTGAACACTCGGAATGACAAGCTTATAGAAGATGTTGACCTTTAAAAAAAATTAAAGGCTAAAGCTAGGAAATCTAATAAATTGATTGTCCGCCAAGCTAAAGCATAGCGCAAAAATTTGAGACTAAAAGGACAAAATAAAATTTTTGCACCGGTGCTTTAGCCCGGTGGTTATTCTTCCGGGATTAATCATATTTCACAATTTGAGAATATAGCTGATAAATCGAATTATAAAAGCAGATTTATTTCATCGTCGGAAAATGAATTCTTCTAATTTTTGTTAAAGTGAATTCTGTATTTCAGGCCTAATCTAAAGCTTATACTTTTAATGTTGAAAGTTTTTGGAGCATCGTCGCGTATAACGGGGCTATCCTCATAATCCGAATGATATATGTTCAACCTTGAGAATATGGAAAGATCATCAAAAAACATTTTTTTCAATTCTATATCAATAAAAGCGCCTATCCCGTTTTTATTTTTCCTTTTTTCAAATTCACTTTGGTTATTAAAAAAGAGAATTTCATTCTTCTCTTTATCCAAACCGATGGATATATAGTCATTGTCTTGTTTGTAATAATTTAAACCGGCATCTGCGCCAACCGAGAATTCCAGATAATTGGAAGTTACAATTTTTTGAGCTACGCCAACATTTACACTTGAAGTGGAAAAGCTACCATTTACTGATTTAACTTCATATTGATCAAATATGTTATGATTAAAATCCGTAAACGAATTATTATTTTTTTTGAGGTATTTAATTCAACAAAAACGAATTGCCTTTTGAAATGATGAGCATAAGCAAAACTAATTCCCGGTGTGTTTTTATAAAAACCTGCGTCACTTGTAGAGTAAGTTCATGCCAACTCAACAGATTGTGCCAGGCAATTTTTCCCCGAAATAGACACGATTGATATGATAACATAAACTGCGACGGATTTTTTCCAGTTTGGATTTGATTTCATTTGAATAAATTTTAAGGTTAGTTAAAGTTTTTTAATAACGCTTGAAGTTATTTTTTAAAATAAAATCAAGTTATTGAAATAATGTTCTTTAACACAATGCATTTATATCGTCAAAATACAGTATTTAATATTTTACATTGAAAAGATAGAAAATCAGATTCAGAATAATATAAAGAATTATTACAAACGCCAATCCGTAAAAATTAAATACCAGAATCAGAATAAGAGAAAGCCCTAAAAACAAATATCGGTACCAGTTCTCTTTGATTCCATACGAATGTGGTTTTAGTGAAAACATGGGCAGGGTAATTACCATCATTCCCGCCATAAAAACAGCCAAAATAACAAGGTTTTTTGTGGAATAAATGAGTTGAAGCAAATCGTAATATTTGGGAGATTCAAGCATTAATCCGAGCGATGCCCAGAAAATCCCGTTGGAAGGAATCGGCAGTCCGCGAAAGAAGTTTTCTTTTGTGGTATTGGTATTATACCGTGCCAAACGAATTGCTCCAAAAACCGGCAAAAGGAACGATGAAAACAAAATCAGCCACTCGTACCATTTAGCGCTGATGTCATAAATTGGTTCATTCTTTCCAAAAAGCGAAAATTCGAGCAGAGTAAAAAGAATGGCTCCCGGAGCTACACCAAAGGAAACTACGTCTGCTAATGAATCCAGTTCTTTCCCGATTTCAGAGTATGATTTTAACAACCGTGCTGCAAATCCGTCTAAAAAATCCAATACTGCGGCTAAACAAATAAAAATAGCAGCCCAAACCAAATGCCCGTCGATAGCAAATATGGTTGCCAAAAATCCTGAAGCCAGGTTTAGCGAGGTTATAAGATTTGGTATTTGTTTAATAATCTTGTTCACTATTTTAAATCGTTGCCAAAACAGTTTTTCCCGCAACCGGGCTTTCACCGAGTTTAACGGTAATTTTGGCATCAAGTGGCAAAAAAACATCGACACGCGAGCCAAACCGAATAAATCCATATTCCGAACCTTGTTCAATAGCGTCGCCGGGTTCTTTGTAGAAACATATTCGCCGTGCAACAGTACCGGCAATTTGCCGGGCAAGAACTTCTTTCCCGCTTTCAGTTTTAAAAACTGTGGAACAGCGTTCGTTTAATTCCGAAGATTTTTCAACAAAAGCCGGATAATATGCTCCGCGTTTGTGGTGAATATAAGTTATTTCTCCGCCCACTGGCGCACGGTTCTGATGTACATTCAACGGCGACATAAATATCGAAATCTGAATTCTGCTATCTTTAAAATATTCATCTTCATAAACTTCTTTAATTTCCACAATCCGTACCATCGGCAGGCGCAAGCACGTGCTTTTCATTTTGTTCAACCCTACGGTTCGGTACCCTGAAAAAATAAACGATTAGCGCTGCCAATATCAGTGAAGCCCCGATAAGAATATAAAAAATAAGATAATCCCTGAATAAAATATAGACAAATGAATCCAGTACCGCAATAAAGAAAAATGCAATGGGTATTATTTTTCTGCCTTCTTTATGAATCCTCATGATTTATATATTTCCGTACAAATTTAACCATACAAAAATAACAGGAATTGCAAAAAGCAAACTATCGAACCGGTCAAGAAATCCACCATGGCCCGGTAAAATAGTCCCGGAGTCTTTTATCCCTGTTTCGCGTTTTAGTTTCGATTCGAAGAAATCGCCGCACGTTCCGAACACAACTGAAATCATGGCTACAATAATCCAGTTCGTCATACTTATTGCCGGGAAAAAAACTGCATTCAATATACCCATGATGACGGCAAAAACAGCTCCTCCGATTAATCCTTCCCACGATTTTCCGGGTGAAATTTTAGGACTTATTTTATGTTTTCCGATTAATGATCCTACTGCATAAGCCATTGAATCGTAAATCCAGATGATAAAAAATATTCCCATCAATATCCAGGGATAAAAGCGCGAATCTTTGATTTCCGGGAATAACAATAAAATTCATCAAACTAAACGGCAAAGCTATATAAATGATTCCGGCCATTGTAGCGAGACTGTTTTTTAGGCTGGTATTGCTTTTCCCAAATACTTCGGCTAAATAAGTGATAAATGGAATTAGAATTATTGCAAAAACAAATTGTTCGGGAATAATTCGGTTGGCAACAAAAAAGAAAACAAGAAACAATAAAGCTCCTGAAATTAATCCTGCGATGCGGTTTGGTGTAAATCCGGCGGATTCGGTAATTTTATAAAATTCAAATTGCGTTAAGATTAAAAAGCCGGCGAAAACCAGCCGCAAATAAATACGGATGAATAACAGTTCCAACAATAATTATTGTCACATAAGCTAATCCGGTGAGACTGCGTTGTAACAGATTTTTCAATTCTTCAGTTTTTTTAGCAGTTCAAGCGCTTTGCCCACATCTTTTTCCGCCACAAGCAGGCTAATATTACCAAACGACTGAATTGCTGAATCGTGCTGATTCATCACAACCACTTTAATGCCTTCGTTCTCGAGAAGATCTCTTGCTATTTCAGCTTTATAATCATGCGCGGTAATAAATACCTCTTTCCATCCTTTTTCCATAATGCAAAGGTAAAAAATAAATGAAAGCTGTAGTTAACTTAAAAGCCTGTTGAATTTTTGGGATTTATATAAAAGTAACATGCTTATTATTGGCGGATTATTCGTTCTTGTAAAAAACATTAAAAGATAAAAACGTGCAATTCCCTTGGTCCGTGTGCGCCTAAAATGAGTGTTTTTTCGATATCGGCTGTACGGCTTGGGCCGGTAATTATGGTAACCTGCGAAGGAAATTTACCAGTGTATTTCTTTTGAATTAATTCATATGCTTTTTCGAGATAATCGACAATCTGCGATTTTTTTGCAACGATTACATGGACCGGCGGATAAACAAACATTTGTCGTCCGCCTTTTTGGGCCGAGCTAACCATAACCGAACCGGTATGGGCAATCAAAAATTCGCAACCGGTTATCCCCACCTCAATATTTTCAGGAAGTTTTGAAGTAACATTGTGATGAATATCAAATTTTGATAAGCTTGATACTAACTCATTTTCAACGCAAAAAACAGAGTCTTTTATATATTCTGAAAGAAAACTTTTAAGTTGTTGATATAATTCTTTTTCCGATGAAAACAAATAAACACTCCCGTTTACCTTTTCCAGATTTTCTTTAAAAGCCAGTTCCAATGGCTTTGAAATCGGATGGTAAACGGGAGCGTTAAAATCGGGCATTTCCGGCACTTTGTGAACGGCATTTTTTAATTTGTCCAGTATTTCTTCGCGTGCCGTTTTCATTTTATGCCAATGCCACCTGGCCTTCAGGGTCTTCCCCTCGCTTCTTTGAGGTCTTTTTTTCAGTTACAGGTTTAACCTCTTTCTCGGTCAAAACCTCTTTTTCAGCAGTTTCAGGAATCACATGCTTGGTATCCCACGGGCGTTTTCCAAAAATTGCTTCCAAATCTTCGCTGAAAATTACCTCACGTTCCAACAGCAGATCCGCCAGTTTTGAGTGGCCTGCAGCATTTTCACGTAATATTTTCAAAGCGCGCTCGTACTGGGCATCAATAATAACTTTTACTTCCTCATCGATAAGTTCAGCAGTTTTTTCACTATATGGTTTGGTGAAAGAATAATCAGACTGGCCTGTAGAATCATAAAAACTAACATTTCCCACTTTTTCGCTCATCCCAAAAATACTAACCATAGCATAGGCTTGTTTGGTAATTTTTTCCAGATCGTTTTGAGCGCCTGATGAAATTTTATTAAATATTATTTCTTCGGCTGCCCTTCCGCCCAAAGCGGAACACATTTCATCAAGCAATTGTTCTTTTGTTGTAATTGAACGTTCTTCAGGTAAATACCAGGCAGCACCCAGTGCTTTTCCCCGGGGTACAATGGTAACTTTTACAAGCGGATGCGCATATTCCAGCAACCAACTAATGGTAGCATGGCCTGCTTCATGGTAGGCAATGGTTTTTTTCTCTTCCTGCGAAATAATTTTATTTTTCTTTTCCAAACCTCCGACAATTCGGTCAACAGCATCCAGAAAGTCTTGTTTTGTAACCGATTCATGATTTTTACGTGCAGCAATTAATGCAGCTTCGTTACAAACATTGGCAATATCGGCGCCTGAAAATCCCGGTGTTTGTTTTGCAAGAAAATCAACTTTTAAATCCTTGCTCAAGTTTAACGGGCGCAGATGAACTTTGAATATTTCAGCTCTTTCATTCAAATCAGGCAATTCAACATGAATTTGTCTGTCGAAACGTCCGGCACGCATTAATGCACGGTCGAGAATATCGGCCCGGTTGGTGGCTGCCAAAATAATAACACCGGTGTTGGTATCAAAACCATCCATTTCGGTTAATAACTGGTTAAGGGTATTTTCACGTTCGTCATTTGAACCCATATTGGGATTTCTGCCACGTGCACGGCCAATGGCATCAATTTCATCGATAAAAACAATACAGGCGCTTTTTCTTTGGCTTGTTTAAATAAATCGCGAACCCGTGATGCACCAACCCCAACAAACATTTCAACAAAATCGGAACCTGACATGGAGAAAAACGGAACATTTGCTTCGCCTGCAACTGCTTTTGCCAGTAATGTTTTACCTGTTCCGGGAGGGCCAACAAGCAAAGCTCCTTTTGGAATTTTACCACCCAAGCTTGGTAAATTTTTCCGGACTTTTCAGAAATTCCACAATTTCTTCCACTTCCTGTTTGGCTTCGGCCAAGCCTGCAACATCTTTAAAAGTGGTTGAAACTTTTTGATCTTTATCAAATATTTTTGCCTGCGATTTTCCAACATTAAAAATACCACCGGCACCGCCACCTGCGCCGCCACGGCTCATTCTCCTGAAAATCCACCACCACAGTAAAATGATTAAGAACAAATGGGCCGATGGTCCAGAGAAATTCACCGGCCCAGTTTTTTTCTTCCTTATATTCAGGAAGAATTTCTCTTTCCCTTCCTTGCTGTGCTTCCCTTAAATTTCGTTCAAATGTTTCAACCGAACCAATATTAAATGTAAAATGTGGTCCAGATTCCGCAGGTTTCGAAAAATGCGAATCAAATTGTGACTTATACTTCTCAAGTTTATCTTTTTTAATGTAAATATTGGCAATTTTGTCATTAACCACAACAATTCTATCAATATCGTTATTTGCCAGCATCGTTGATTTCACTTCGCTCCAGTTGGTTTCAACCGGTCCACGGCTGTTACTGAGATAAAACTGAACAACAATAAAAACAATGGCAATAATCCCATAAATCCAATATGCATTGAATTTTGGACCCTTTCCATCGTTCTTCCTGTTCGGAGTGAACCGTTCGAAAGGATTATTTTGGTTTTTTCCTTTATTACTCTTATTATCTGTCATTGTTAATTTCCTAATTTTCTTCTTCTATTTTTGTAATTTTTGCATCAGCCCAAAGCCCTTCCAGATTATAAAATTCTCTCGCTTCTTTCTGAAAAACATGAACCATAATATCGCCGTAATCAAGCAAAATCCAAATCGAATTTTTGTATCCATCATTGTGCCATGCATTTATTCCTGTATTTTCCTTTACCGTTTCTTCAACCGAATGTGCAATTGAGTTTACTTGTGTTGATGAGGTTCCGTGGCAAATTACAAAATAACCACATTCGGTATGATTTATCGTGTTTAAATCAATAATAATTATTTCTTTTCCTTTAATTCTTTTTATTCCTTCCAGAATTGCGTCAATTATATTTTCTAGTTTCTTCTTTGCTATTTCTCATAAAAATTTTATTCCCTGCAAAGATAATCTTTTTGTTAAACTCTCTTTTTGTGTAATTTGCATTAAAATTATTGAATTACTGTAACCTGCAACGTTAAAAAACAAAAACCATTTTATGGGTAAAATAGTTTAAACATTAGATGAATATAATGAATGAATCAAGTAAAAAATATTATCTATTTACACGAAGTTGAATCTACCAACAACTATGCCAACCAGCTAATTTTGTCGGATGCGGCAGAAGAAGGTACTGTCGTTTTGGCACATTACCAGAAAAAGGGCAAAGGCCAGCACGGAAATAACTGGGAAAGCGAAGACGAGAAGAACCTATTGATGAGTATAATTATTTTTCCTGGATTTTTAGATGCCGGAAAACAGTTTTTAATTTCGAAAGTGGTTAGTTTGGCTTTGATTGATTTTCTGAAAACGGAAACCGAGGATGTTTCAATAAAATGGCCAAACGATATTTATGTTGGAAAAAACAAAATTGCCGGCATTTTAATTGAAAATTCAGTGAAAGGAACTAATATGTTTTCGGCAATTCTCGGAATTGGTTTGAACTGAACCAGGAAATCTTTTTATCCGATGCTCCAAATCCGGTTTCGTTAAAACAAATTACGGAAAAATCGTACGATATTGAAGATGTTGGAAATCAGGTCATTCAAAATATCCTGAAATGGTATGAGAAACTGAAAGCGCAAAAATTCGATGAAATTAACTCGAAGTATTAATCCAATCTGTTCCGATTTAAGGAATGGAGTTTATATACAGCACAGGGAAGAACTTTGAAGCAAGAATTTCTGGAATTGGTGAATTTGGACAATTAATTCTCGAAGATAGAAACGGAAATTCACAGAATATATGTTTAAAGAAGTAGAGTTTGTTTTGAATTAGTTTTATGCGCCAGGAGATTTCAATCCGCTAAAGCGCATTTTTGCGAATTTTACTGATAAGGCAATTTTGAAAGTGTTTCTGCCAATTGGTTAATTCCTTCTTCCAATTTATTTCCGGCCATCATTTTAATCATCATCGACATTTCGGCATGTAGCGTAAACCGCATTTTTGTTTTGTAAGCATCGACAGGAAAAAGCTGAATCCAAAATGTAAAACTCAATGGCAGTCCACCGGAACTTTCCACTTTTATGGTTTTAAAAGGTTCACGCTTTACAATTCGGATTTCAGCAACGCCAAATCCCGTAATTTTAAATTTGCACGAATCCTGGTCGGAATGAAAATCGGTGATTTTTACCTGCGGAATTTTTTCGGTGATTTTTTCAATTAATCCTGAATTCAGATAAGCCGACAAATTTTCAAAATTTGAAAGATAATTGAAAACCACCTGTTCATTATGTTCGATAACTTTTACATCGCTGGTATATTTATTTAATCCCATAATTGTTTTTATTTTCCCCAGTTTGCCGGATCTTCGCGCCATTTCATCAGCGTTTCCACCTGATCTTTGCTAATTTCGCCCGATTCAACTGCAGTGTCGATTAAAACCTGGTAACGGCTTAGCGATGTCAATTCAATTTTTGCCTTTTTAAAATTTTCTTTGGCATGTGGGAAATTATAGGTAAAAATTGCCACCATTCCAATAATATTTCCGCCAAAATTAGTAATTGCTTCGGCAGCTTTCAAACTGCTAACTCCTGTCGAAACCAAATCTTCAACAATCACCACTTTTTGACCGGGTTTAAGATCACCTTCAATCAGGTTTTCCAAACCATGATCTTTTGGCTTTGAGCGAACATAAATAAATGGCAATCCAAGTTCATCGGCAACCAAAACTCCCATTGCAATTGCACCTGTTGCAACGCCGGCAATAACTTCAGCCTCCGGATATTTTTCCTTGATTACATTCACAAACTTGTCGCGGATAAAGGTACGTGTTTCGGGATATGATAAAATCTTTCGGTTGTCGCAGTAAATAGGCGATTTCCAGCCCGATGCCCAGGTAAATGGGTTTTGAGGATGATATTTTTATTGTATTAATTTCGAGTAATTTTTTTGTAACTTCAATTTGAGTTGATTTCATATTAAAGTGTAATTTTTAATTCGGAACAAATGTATAAAGTTTTTTTAAATGACCGGAAAATAAACATCGGTGCGAAAAGGAATATAACCTTAAATCAACCGCAATCCATTATCGATTTTTTACACTCTATAGACGACGTTCAAAACGTGGTTTAATCAGTTTATTAAATCAGATATTAATGACGTATTGCTGCTAACTTCGGATGTGGGAAATTCTGAAAACAGCATTTCATTCTGCTTTTAAGTAATTTACGCTGCCGGTGGAATTATCATCCGAAATAATAAATTGTTGTTTATTTTCAGAAATGGGAAATGGGATTTACCTAAAGGAAAAATCGAAAAAAGCGAAACTGCAGAAAATGCTGCAATTCGCGAAGTGGAGGAAGAATGTGGAATTTCGGGACATGAAATTAGTAAAGCAATTGCCTTCCACATATCATATTTATAAGTCGCCGTATAAAAGGACATGGGGGCAATGGATTTTAAAAGAAACTTTTTGGTTTGAAATGATTTATACCGGAAATAAAAATGGTAATACCGCAAACCGAAGAAAGAATTACAGAAATCGTTGGTTTGCAAAAAATGAATTGGATGAAGTTTTAGCAAATACTTATGAGAATTTAAAACAGATAATTAAGCTTTACTGCGATTGATTTCTTTGTCGTTCGAAAAGTTCGTGTTGAAGAAAAGCTCCAAATTGTTGCTCAAATCCATCGAGCGGAGCTTTTGCATGAGCTAAAAATAACATGATGATTTTCATCCAGCAAGAAAACATTGGGGAAAGGATTTTATCTCGGTATTTTTCAATATATTTATTATCTGATCAATCAGTTTTGTACCCGGTACATTATTTTCAGTAAAAAACTGCTTTCATTTCTGTTAAATCGGTATTTCGCAGAATAACAAAATTTCAAGGTATTTTTGAAACCGTTCCTGAATTTTGCGTAAATATTTTAAATGCTCGCGGCAAACAATCATTTCAATATCGGCAAAAATGAGGTATTTGAATTTTTCATTATTCTGGTTGGTACAAATTTTTTTTCCTGTCAAATCATTCGAGACAAATAACCGGAGCTTTATTTCCGGGTTGCAAAAAAGTAAACTTATCTTAAATATTTATAGCAGTTTGCCCAATAATTTTGCTTTTACTTTTTGCAAAAACAGGGGATTTAACCATCGATTCGATAGCTTTTTTTGAAAATTCGCCCGAATAACAAGCATCGTGAAGCATTTTAAAAAAACCAGTTGCCCGTTTTCACCTTCGATTTTATATTGGGTTTTTAACAAAATTCAACAGAAAATTTATATCGGACTTGTTTACTGCGTTTCGTATGTTATTTCCTTTTACCGATTTGGACTCGAAACTGAGTTGGCTTGTTAAAGTTTTTTCAAACAGTGAAATAAAGAGGTTGCCGCCAATATTCCGGTTTTATTCCGTTGAAAATTTTTGAATATTCTTCGGGCTTTTCGCGAAAAGCTTCGATTTCAATCAGTTTTAAACTTAGTTTTTTATGTAAATTAAATATCATCGGATTGAACCGGAGAAAATTCCATGTTGAGACTGTTAACAATGAATCTAAATTTCTTTTGATTGCCTGAAATACAAATGATTGAAATATTTGTTGGTTAGTTGGTTTAATTTTATAGTAAAATCTGAAATTTGACTGTTTAGTTGGTTTTTATTTTCGGTGGTGAACCAAAATGAAACGGGTTCAAAATATGGATTTTTTTGGTCGGCAAAAGATTTCTCCCGAAAAGGCGGAAGCTGAAGTTCTGATGGTCTGATTTGGCTCGAGAAACAACATTCCACGATAAATTCCAAAGTCGGAAAAAACAAATGTAGTTTGCAGCTTATATCAATTGTAGCTGAAACATTTTCCGTTTTCATCGAAATTTGAAAGTTAAACACGAATTTTTTCTTTTGTAACCGGATCGGAATAGGTAAAAAATTCGAACGTTTTTCCTGCATATTCATTATTTTGACCTGTAATAATTGTTGTCAAGCCATTCAACAGGTGATAGCAAACAAAAGAAATAATGAAAAGGAAATAACGCATATTTAGTATTTATTCTTTCTTTTTAAAAACGAATTCACTTCTATCCAGGCCTTTGGGAAAAAACATGCTTGCATCGCCGCCGTGAAAAACAATATCGCGAATAATGGTTGCATTTATCGGAGTATGTTCAGGCAATGTAAGCAGAAATACAGTTTCAATTTCAGGATGCATTTTTTTATTTATTTGCGCAATGGCACGTTCATATTCAAAGTCGGCTGAAGTTCGAAGGCCTCTTAAAATATACTGGCGCCCACTTCCTTGCAAAAATCAACGGTCAGTCCTTCATGAAGTCTTACTTCAATTTTATCTTCTTCTTTAAAAACCTGGTTTATCCATTTCAATCGTTTTTCAATTGGGAAAAACGATTTTTTATTGGCATTGTAACCAATCATTATATGATTTTATCAAACATTGAAACGCACGTTTAACAATGGATTCATGTCCGATGGTAAAGGGATCGAACGATCCTGGAAATATGGCAATTTTTTCCATCTTATAAATTTTTCTTCAAAATTAACTTAAAAAAGTACTTTAAAAAACGACAGTGAAATTAGTTTATTGTTTTTGCCCGGTTTGCACTTACAAACAGGATGTTACCCAAATCCTGGTATCCTTCCGAAAGTTCTTCAATATTTTTCAACATTTCGGAAGTAAATCCAATTAGTGTTAAATCGGCATCGACGAATATTTCATAATTACATTTTTCCGGTTTTCAGTTTCAAACGGAACCATCGAAATATTGGACGGACTTATTGGAAGCCGTCCTGTTTTTATCAGTTCCATCAGTTGTTTTCGTTTTTCTTCCATCAATTCTTCAGGGTATAGTGCAAAAATTTTTATTTTCCCTTTTTTCCAGTCGGGGTGGCCCAAAATGATATAACCCAAGTAAAATCATCAGGTTGGCATTCCGGTAATCTTCGGGGCTAATCCAAATATGGATTTCATTTTTATATCCAAAACTTTTGTAGGAAGTATTTAAAATACAAATGTCAAATCCGGCCGATTCAACCAATTCGTAATTGCTGATTAATTTCTTTTAAATTATGTGGATCGGTTCTTGAAAATTCAAAAAGAATAAGATTATTTCCCTTTCCCGAAATTCCGGAAAGCTGAACAACCTGAGCAATTGCCGAAGTATAGGAAGGTGAAATAATAGTGTCGAGATAAACCCGGTTTTTGCTTCCGGCAGAAAGTTGAATAAGCCGGTCGAGTACTTTTTTCGATTCTTCGGTAGTTTTTTCGTTCAAATATCCTTTTATAAAATGAATGTAGGTTCCAAATCCATATTTATATGAAATCCAGCGCATAATATCAAAAGCTGAACGGCGTTTAAAAGTATCGTGCGAAATGCAAACGCCAAACGGCCGCCAGCTTGTTTCTTTTTCAGAACTGTCAGCTCGTTGCAAGCATAATTTGTAATTGCCGGCTCAACTGGAAAATAACACCTTTGAAAAGTTTGTTCAGTCCCTGGTTTTCTTCATTTTTCTGCATTACGACGTAATAAATAATCCCCATAATAACCAGTGAAATAGCTGCATAAGGAGCATTCATTTGAAACATCAGCCAGAAAGAAAAAAGTGCTCCAATAGTGAAATATACCAGTTGGAACGAAACGTTGGCCGGTATGCAGGATCGGCAGCAAAATGTTCCAAAAACGAAATCAGGCAAATGGCGCCGTAGGTAACCATAAAAAACATGGAAATGATTTGCGCAACAAAATTAACATCGCCAATAAATACAAAAACAAATGCAATTATAATGGTTATTAGAGAACCGTTTACAGGTTCATTATCTTTTTTTTTTCCTTTTGCAAACCAGCGGTTTAGTCGATTTTTGAGGGAAAATATTATCGAACCCAATGGCCTGCAATGTGCGCGGCGCAACCATAATTGAACCCAGTGCTGAACTCAAGGAAGCTGCTGCCAATCCGACAGGAATAATCGGCCCCCAAATGGCAATTTTTCTCATAATCAGCTGGTCGCTCACCAAATCTTCAGGAGTTGCTGAAATTGTAAATTTGTAGGCAACGGCAATATAAACAAGCATGCCAACAACCGTTGCCCAAAATGTTCCTCTGGGAATCGATTTTTTGGGATCTTTTAAATCGCCCGATAAACCCAAGCCCGGCAGCCAGACCTGTAAATGCAGGAAAGATAATAGTGAATACAAAAAAGAAATTCAGATTGTTCGGGAATGTGTGCATGAAAATTAATTTCCGTCCGGTTTTATGGGTGAATCTCCCAGAAAAAACATAACAAGCGAAGTTAATAAAATAGCAACAACAAAATACAGCGCTTTCATTCCAAGATTGGCACCTTTTATTAAAATAAGCAACGATAAAACGCCATGGTTGGAATGGAAATCCACCGTCGGTCGGGAATATAAAATCCATAAGTTTTGTAAATCCAGTTGATAAGCGGTTCAAATGCTTCGCCAAAAGCAATAACATAAAATGCAACACTATATGGCCTGCGAAAAATAAAGTGCAATTCCAATGGCTCCGCCAATGTTTAATCCAAACGACCGGCTGATAATGAAATAGGCGCCACCACCCTGAACCCGTTGGTTCGTGGCAATTTCGGCAACGGCAAAGGCGGTTGGAATAGTAACAACATGGCCAAGTACAATAATCCCGATGACACCAAAAAAACCAACCTGCCCAACTGCCCAGCCAAAACGAAGAAATAAAATTGCGCCAAGAATGGTGGATAGCGCGGTGAGAAAAACGGGCAATGTGCCAAATTTTGCATTGGTATTTACCAGCGATTTAGCCATTATTGATTTTTAATTTGAATCTAAAGTTGGATTAAATATCGGAAAAAACAAATCATTGGAAAAAATATATATGTTGGATTCAAATTAAAAAATCCGGTTTTAAAAGGGTATTCTGAGTCAATATAACTTATTTTGCCAAACAAAAATATATATCATAGAATTGAAAATAAAGTCGGAATATAGTTGGTGGGCATTTGCATTCCTGTTGGTTGGACTGACTTATTTTTTTGGGCTTTTTATTGATTTAACAGGCGATTCAGGTTTATATGCTGCAATTACACGGCAAATGGTGGAATCGGGCGATTGGTTCAACCTGAAAATTAATGGCAGTTCCTTACGACCAAAAACCACATCTTTTTTTCTGGCTGGCAGGAATTGGAGTTAGAATTTTTGGAAACACAAATTTTGCATTTAAAATATTTCCTTTTATTTATGGAATGGCTGGCGTTTATTTTACATATCGTCTTGGTAAACAAATTTTTTCTGACAGAAGTTGGAAGATATGCTGCATTAATCACCGGAACTTCTCAAATCTTTTTCCTTTACTTTTTCGATTTTCATACCGACACAGTTTTGCAAACAGGTGTTGTTCTCGCACTTTGGCAACTGGCTGCATATCTCCAAAATAAAAAGCCGGTTAATTTTATTTTTGGATTTTTTGGAATTGGGCTTGCCATGTTAACAAAAGGCCCGGTTGGAGCGGTTATCCCTTTTCTTGCGGTTTTATTTTATTTATTGGTTCAAAAAGATTTCAGGCAGTTGTTTCATCCTAAATGGTTGTTGGGAATTTTCATTGTTTTGATTATTATTTCACCATCATTAATTCAATTGTACCTGAACTTCGGAATTAAGGGATTAAAGTTTTATTTTATTACGAATAACTTTGGCCGGATTACCGGAGAATATGCGGGTTCAAGCACTGAGTTTATTTTTTATATCCACACATTGCTTTGGGCTTTTTTGCCGTGGACGATTTTTGTGGTTGTTGCCATTTATTCTGAAATAAATAGCTGGATTCAAAACAGAGAACAAATGAATTTGGGAGTTTACCTTTTGGCAAGTGTACTGGTTTTACTGGTAATTTTTAGTGTCTCAAAAGGGAAAGCGCCAAATTACTTTTTAATTACGGTTGCCCCTTTGTCGGTTGTTTCAGCAAAATGGCTTTCAATTTTTATTTCAGGCCAAAAAGCTAAAAAGAGAATATTAAACAGCCAGATAGTTTTTACCGGTTTAATTGGCATTGCATTAATTTTTATACTGAAATTTATGGGTTTTACTTCGTTTTGGTTCGCAATTATTTTTGTTTTGATTATGGCTGCAACGATGTTTTTCCTGCTTCAAAAACGAAATCAAAGCCTTCAGGCCATACTCATTTTTTCAGTAATTGTAATTGCGGGCTTTAATTTGTTTTTCAATGTAAAAGTTTATCCTGAGTTATATTCTTACCAGGGCGCGGGGCAGGCGCTGAAAATTTACGAGAAGGAGAGAGACACAAATGATATCCTGGTAACAATGGAATTGGAAGAATATGAGATTTTTTTCCGGGCAGAATCACCGGTTCAAAATATAAGTACATGGGAAAATTTTTATTCGTTTTTAAAACGTGATGGCGCGTGGATTTATACCAACAAACAGGGATTGGACGTTGTAAAGGAGCTTACAAAAAATATCGATACAATTTATGAAATTCCGCAAAAAGGCATGAACAGGCCAACACTTCAGTTTCTGAATTCCAAAACACGGAATAAAGCGCTCATAAATAACTATTTAATTAAAGTGAATTAATCATTGAAAGTAAAACAGTTTCTAAATAACTAAATTGATTTATCTTTGAAACTTTTGAAAAAATAGCGGCTAAAATGTATAGAAAATCACTGTTATCAGTTATTATCCCGGTTTATAACGAAGGAAAAACAATTAATTTAATTCTCGACCGAATATTGGATGTGAAATTGAATTTTGGATTCGACAAAGAGTTAATTCTTGTGAACGACTGTTCAACCGATAATTCGGCAGAGGTGATTTCGGGTTACATAAAAAACCATCCTGATACTAAAATGACACTTTTCAGCCAACCGGAAAATATGGGAAAAGGTGCCGCTTTGCATCGAGGAATAAAAGAAGCCAATGGTGAATATATAATTATTCAGGATGCCGATTTGGAATACGATCCGCGTGAATACAATAATTTACTAAAACCTGTTGCCGAAGGAAATGCCGATGTTGTATATGGTTCGCGGTTTCAAGGTGGCAATCCGCACCGTATTTTGTTTTTCTGGCATTCCATTGGCAATAAGCTGCTAACAACGGTTTCGAATATGTTTACCAACCTAAACCTGAGCGATATGGAAACCTGCTATAAACTGTTTAATTCCGAAATTATTAAAAGGCTCGATTTAAAGGAAAACCGTTTTGGATTTGAGCCTGAAGTAACGGCAAAAATTGCACGAATTCCAAAAATCAGAATTTACGAAGTTGGCATTTCCTATTACGGCAGAACCTATGAAGACGGCAAGAAAATTGGCTGGAAAGACGGATTCCGGGCTTTGTACTGTGTGGTTAAATACAATGTTTTTAGCCGGTGAACAAATTTCAAATGAATAAGATTCCGGAAAAGACCTGGATAATTACCGGCTTAATAATTACCGGAATTGCGTTTTTATTCCTGGCATTCTTAAGCGAAATACCTGCCGGTGGCGCCGATAATTACGCGCATTTTAACATTTCCCACTGGGCATTTCGCTATCCTCAACTATTTCTCGATCACTGGGGAAAACCGCTCTATACCATACTTGCAGCACCAATTGCACAATTTGGGTTTGTTGCTGTACGTATTTTAAATTCGGTTTTGGGATTACTTACAGCCTGGTATATCTGGAAACTTGCAAAACTGTTCCGGTTTAATTTCAGTTGGTTTGCAGCGGTAGTGGCAATATTTACCCCAATTTATTTTGCAATGATGTCAACCGGAATGACAGAAATACTTTTCAGTTTTGTTCTTGTAGTTTCTGTGTACCAGTTTTTTAAAGAAAAATACATTCTTTCTGCCATTTTAATTTCATTTATATTTTTGGTGCGCACCGAAGGTTTGGCTTTTCTTTTACCTTTTGCCATTGCGTTCGTATTAAAAAAGCAATATAAAGTATTACCGTTTCTCATTACCGGATTCCTTGTTTTTAGCGTTATAGGTTGGCTGTTTTACTACCACGATTTTTTCTGGTTAATTACAAAGCGGCCGTATGCAAATGGTGGCCCGTCGGTTTATGGGAATGGAAAATGGTATCATTTCATAAAACACATACATAGTTATTATGGTGTTATTGCGGCACTTTTCCTTTTCTCCGGAACAATTTTTATAGCAGTTAACTGGATAAGGTCAACCCGAAAACTAAATAACAAATGGTTTTTTACGGTTTTGCTTATTTTAGGAACTTTCTGGGGGTATTTTTTTATTCACAGTTTTTTATGGTGGAAAGGCGTAACATCGGCTGGTTTGGATAGGGTAATGGCAGGCGTTTCGCCTTTAATTGGTATTATCGCCTTGTTTATTATTGAGTTTGCGGGAAAATATATTTCACAGAAATATGTGAAGGTTTCTATATTAATTGGCCTGTCAGGTTTTTTGGTATTTAACTCTGTTGCATATTACCATCGTTCTGCAAATGGCGATTTAACAGCAGAAGTAAAAAACCGGGTTACTGAATGGCTAAAAGATTCAGGAAATTTAAGGCATAAACTAATCATGCACGATCCTTATTTTGCTTTTTCCACTGAAATAGATGCATGGGATTTAAACGTTGTGCAATATGGTTTTAGCGATAATAATAAAGCTGAAGTGAATTTGCCCGACAGTGTGCTTTTTATCTGGGATGCACAGTTTGCTGCAAACGAAGGAAATCTTCCCGTGGAAAAGTTATTAAACAACCCGAATTTTGAAATAGTAAAAATATTTGAACCTGAAATACCGTTTAGAGTTTTAGGAGATTACGATTATCGGATTGTGGTGTTTCGCCTTATTCACGGCAAAAATCAGAATCACTTTGGCTTAGTGAGAAACTTTCAAAATATTCAGGAGGATAACGGAGTTTATTATTCAGAGAAATATGATTTTGAAAAGGCATTTTCAGAGAAGGCAGTGCAATACATGCGCACAGAAAGAGCTGATTCATCCGGACATGCATTCAATTTAAATAACCACGAATTTAGTCCCGCATTTTCGCTTGATATTGAAACCCTCAACCTGACAAATAAAAATATACTCCACGTTTCTTCTGGTTTCAGGAAAATTGATACGCTTCGGAATATCAAGCTTTTAATGGTCTTTTCCGTAGAAAAAAATAATAAATCCGATCATTATGAAACCAGGAATATAAGCGAACAAATCACAAAATACGGTGTTTGGAACAAAACGGATTTTACTTTTAATATTCCTGATAGTACTAAAAGTAATTCAACAATAAAATTATATGTTTGGAATGTGGACAGAAGCGATGTATTAATGGACAATTTCGAACTTGAGATTTCAAAACAAACCAAAAATTGAATGAAAGATATTCAGGGAAATTCAAAATACGGCACAGATACACTCGAAGTAATTTCAGCCGCAAACCATTTTAACCGCTGGATGTATGATACCATACAACCGCATTGTCATGGAGAAATATTGGAAATTGGCAGCGGTATCGGCAATATTTCACAATTCTTTTTACACGATGGAGCCAACATTACACTAAGCGATATTGAGCGAAGTTACTTTCCAAGGTTACAGGAGAAGTTTGGGAAATACAAAAACTTACAAGGCATGCACCGGCTCGATTTCTCCGACAAAAACCTGGAAAAAAATCACCCGGAATTGCTGGCAAAATTTGATACCATATTTGCTTTAAATGTTGTTGAACACATACCGGATCATAAGCAGGCGCTCAAAAATGCATACAAAATGCTTCGAAAAGGAGGAAAGGTAATTATTCTTGTTCCGGCATTTCAGCGATTGTATAATGGTTTTGATGAGCAACTCGATCACCAGCGTAGATATTCGCGCAGCGCGTTGACAACACTTATCGAAAACAGCGGATTTGAAATAAAACATAAACAATATTTTAATTTTATTGCTATTTTCGGTTGGTATATTTCAGGGACAATATTGAGGAAAAAAATGATTCCAAACGGCCAAATGAAATTTTACGACCACATGGTGCCTTTATGGAAGGTATTGGATTTTTTTATGCAAAGAATTGCCGGAATTTCAGTTATTCAGGTCGGAGAAAAGAGTTAATGAATTATGGTAGTACTGAAAAACTTACCCTTTTCAAAAATTGCCATTCTTGTAACACTAATAATTTGTACATGGTATGGAAAAAATCTGGATACCTGGGGAAAAAACAGGGTTATCCAGAACGATGTAATCATGTATTACGCTTATTTACCTGCAACTTTTATATTTCACGATCTTGATTTCGATTTTGTAAAAGATCTTCCTGAAGATTTTGAAGGTCATATCTGGCTTCAACGTGCGCCTTCAGGAACGCCGATTTTACGAATGACGATGGGAATGGCTATGCTTTGGATTCCATTTTTCTTTTTGGCGCATTTAACTGCCCATTTAGCAGGGGTTTCAACGCTCGGCTATTCATGGCCTTATAGTTTGTCGATTTTTGTTGCTGCGTTATTTTACCTGTTTATCGGGCTTTATTATCTGCGAAAAATATTGCTTCGCTATTTTTCCGATTTTATTGCAGCGGTTACATTAACGTTAATTGTAATGGCAACCAATTTAATGTACTATGTTATTTCGGAACCGGGCATGTCGCATGTTTATAATTTTTCCCTCATCTCTGTGTTTATTTATTTTTCAGTAAAATGGATAGAGACTACCAATTTTAAATATACCGTTTTGCTTGGTTTAATTGCCGGGCTTATTGTATTGGTTCGGCCGGTAAATATTCTGGTTCTTTTATTTCCGGCATTAATCGGAGTTTCTTCGTTTAAAGAATTTACCGGCAGAGTTATCGGTAACTGGAAATGGATAATTGTTGCGGGAGTTTTTGCAGTACTTGTTTTTGTTCCGCAAATGATTTACTGGAAAATTCAAACCGGTCATTTTCTGTTTAATTCATACATGAATGAAGGCAAATTTTATTTTCTGAAACCACAGGTTATAAATGGTTTATTTAGCTACCGGAAAGGCTGGTTGGTTTACACACCTGTAATGGTTTTTGCAATTGTTGGCTTTTTCAGGTTAAGAAAATATGCTCAGGGATTTTTAGTTCCGATCCTGATTTTTACGCTGATAAACATTTATGTGGTATTTAGCTGGTGGTGTTGGTGGTATGGTGGCAGTTTCGGCTCCCGGCCCATGATTGATATGTATGGTATTATGGCGCTTCCGCTGGCAGCATTTCTGCAGTTTATCATCGAAAAAAAGATTTGGCTAAAAGCTGGAATTGCGGTTGTTTTATTCGCATTTATCATTCTTAATCAGTTTCAAATGATACAGTATCGTTCTTCCTTGTTGCATTGGAACAGCATGACAAAAGAAGCCTACTGGGCAATTTTTGGCCGGAGGAGCTGGCCGCAGGGATATAATAAAATGCTAAAAATTCCGGATGCTGAAAAAGCGCTGAAAGGGGAGAAAGAGGATTAATTCAACAAAACTGCTAACATGCAATTTAAGAACCTGAAAAATAAAGCCAATTTTATCGCCACAATATCTTTTACAGTTGTATTTATAATCCTGTTTTTTACATTTAATTTAAATCAGACTTTTTTTGAACCGCCGCAATCAGTCCATATTTGGCGACAAACCAATAGCTTGTCGCTTACAATGAATTATTACCAATATGATTTGCCTTTCTTGCAATCCGAAATACACAACCAGTTTTGTGATTGGGGAAAGTCTGGAAAGACTGCAGGTGAATTCCCCATAATCTATTATGTTGTAGCGAAGATATGGAAGATTACGGGGCCACAGGAATGGATTTTCAGATTCGTTCAAACACTGATACTTTTTATTGGTCTCTGGTGTTTGTTTCAGGTGTTGTACAATTTATTTAAAAACTGGTTTTGGGCAGGATTCTCAAGCCTCTTACTTTTTACAGCGCCTATGTTGGTTTTTTATGGCCCAAATTTTTTACCCGATGGCCCGGCATTGGGTTTTGTCTTTATTGCATGGTATTTTATCATGGGTTTCATAAAACGTCGAAAGGTGGTCTCGCTGTGGTTAGCCGCTTTGTTTTTTAGCTTATCGATGTTGATAAAAATTACATCCGGCCTTTCGTTTATTGCTTTTGGCGGATGGATTATTTATGAATTGTTATTTCAGAAAAGTGAAAAAAGAATTTTCAACTTTAATTGGAGGCATTACATCCCTTTTATAACAGTTGTTATTGTTGTATTGGTTTGGTACCAGTATGTTGAATATTATAACTACAAACATCATGGTGGTTTTTCCTATTTCGGAATCTGGCCGGTATGGAGAATGACAAAAGCACAGTACACCCGGATTATTGATGCGCTAAACAAGATTTACTTTAAAGAGCTGTTTCTTCCGTATACGCAATACCTGACTTTTTCCATCTGGGTGTTTTTGCTAATTACTATAAAAAGAATGAAACCAGTTTTCCGATTTTTTTTCCTTGTTCTTACAGCAGGTTTTGTAATGCAACTACTGTTATGGTTCCAGGTACTTGAGGGACATGACTACTATATGATTAATCTGCTGGCAACATTTGTAGCAATTTGGGCGATTTTATTTTATCAGATACGTAAATGGAAGTATTTTGCACATCCTGTTTTTTATTTGATTGGCCTGATTTTCTTTTCATGGAATGTTTTGACTTGCAAAGAAAGAATCCACGTTCGTTACAACAGTTGGATGAATGACATGTACACCAAACAATTTGCCTCGTTAAAGGAAATTGAACCTTTTTTTAACCAAATTGGTTTGGAGCAGGAAGATAAAGTAATATCGCTGCCCGATTTCACCATTAACGGATCTCTTTATTTTATGAACAGAAAAGGTTACACGCAGTTTGGAAGTGATTTTTCGAAACCCGAAGGATTTTACAACCGAATTGCCGAGGGAGCAAAATACTTGGTAATAAACGACACAACAATATTGCACAACCCGGAAATACAACCTTTTATTATTAATAAAGTGGGTGAATTCAAAAATATTCAGATTTTTGATTTGAGGGGTTTAACAAAACCGTCGATGTAGTAAATATCGATAAATATTTTTTTGAGAAACTGACTTTCTATAGTTTGAAAAAGCCTATTCAAATGAAAAAAGCTCATTCGAATAAAAAAATGTGCCATTTCGTGTTGAAAATGGCTCATTCAAATGAAAAAATGGGCCATGTTGAGTTGAAAATGGCCCATTCAAATGAAAAAATGTGCCATGTTAAGTTGAAAATGGCTCAATCAAATGGAAAAATGGGCCATATTGAGTTAAAAATGGCTCATTCAAATAAAAAAATGGGCCATGTTGAGTTGAAAATGGCTCATTCAATTGAAAAAATTGGCCATGTCGTGTTGAAAAAAGCTCATTCAAATGAAAGAATGTGCCATGTTGAGTTGAAAATGGCTCATTCAAATAAAAAAATGTGGCATATTGTGTTGAATAAGGAATAATCTGACCTTTGGCGACCACAATTTTACCCGGAATTTCACCATAAAATTTCAAAATAGATAGAATTTTTTTTAGAAAAAGAAAATAAATTATTATGTTTATCTCCGATAACGTCTTGCAGTCCTGTAAATTGAACAAATGCAGATTGCTCGGATAAAAATACACAATTAAAAACCAAAAATTATGATTAGAAGAATTATCTCCTACAGCCGCGTTTCAGAAATCGATGCTCTTGCACGGCTTATTAACGGTGCGTATGAAAATACCACCTTGAGTAGCGACCCGTTCCTTGTTGCCTTTTTTACAAGGATGTTTGCCTTAATAAACCTATTTTCGGAGTCGGTAAAACGTAAACTTGAATCGGTACTTGGCGAAAAAGATGAAGTTCGCGACGATTTTGTACGCGCCATTAATTACATGCTAATGGCCTGGTTGCTCCACCCTGACCAAGCGGTTAGGAATGCAGCTGAAACAGTAAATGCCGTTTTTCAAAAATATGGATTGGCCATTGTGGGAGACACCTATTCTGCCGAATCGTCGCTGATTCATTCATTGTTGAACGAATTGTCGGCACCTGATTTTCAGGAACCGATAGTTGCGCTGCCGGGTTGTCCGGCTTTAATTCCCGCACTTCAAGAGGCACAAGCCGATTTTGATGCAGCGCGTATTACTTTGGAAGAAGAAAAAGCGGCGGTAAGCGTGAAGGATAACGCATCTGAACTGAAAAATCAAATCATGAAAATGATTAATAACGAATTGATAGGTTATCTGAATGCAATGATTCCTTATGATGAAGCGACCTACGGAGCTTTTGGCCAGACCGTTGATCAAATGATTGCTGATAATAATGAAATGGTAAAACGCCGTCAGACAAATGATAGTGAAGAGTAATTATTTTTTTGAGTGAATAGATAACAATTGCACCTTTCGAAAGAATGGTGCAATTTTTTGTATTGAATTGAGCACATAGTAAATATGACAGATAATTGGAGAATGGGGTTTTCCGAAAGAATCCCCACTGGAAAAATCCCTTTACAATCAGTATTTCATAAATCCTTTCACTGAAGTTCGTGTCTTAATGGTATGGCATCGTTTAGGCCGATGCTATCCATATATGAAATCAGGTTTTAAAAAGGATAGCATCTACCCTTTGGGAATAGATGCCATCCTTTATTGATTTTCAACACTTGAAAAATTCAACTTATAAATAATTTCTGTTGTTTTAGGATTTAAATAAACCAATTTGCTGCTAACCTGAAATGGTGTAGCACTTTCTTCAGCAAGTTTTTTGATAGTTTTACGGTACAATTCTTCCTCATTTCGTTCAAGATAGAGATAAACCGGTTTTCCCGACTCGGAGATTTTTTTGGCATCAAACTTTTCACCCCAGTATTTCATATTGTCGCCCCATGTAAAATAACTGTATGTATAAGGGTACAATTTATTTAAGATCGCATAATATTCTTCTCTTTTATTGTATTTGGCCCAAACCGTGCTGTATATTAAAGCGTACTCTACAAACGGGCAACCGTAATTCTGTGAGGTAATAATTTTATAACTGTCTTTTTCGAGCGTTTGTGCTGCATGCCATGTAGGAAGCCTGTTGTTTACATTTTCGCCAATGGCGGTTGTTTTAATTGGTAACCAATGCTGATGATTATTATATGTCCAGGCCAGATAGCCAACAATTACCAATGGTATAATGAAGAGTGCAGGTTTTCCCGGAATCATCTTTTTAATCAGTTCGGCCATCAAAATAATAATTAAAGGAGAAAGCAGCAGAGCAGGAATAAAGTAATGGTGAGCATAGTGCTTTCCAACCAATAATAACAGTAGAACCATTGCCAGAATTACCGATGAGGACAAAAGAACAATTTTCTTTTCCGCTTTTTTTCTTTGCCAGATAATATATGTAGCGAATACAATTATTAACCCGGCAAGAATATAGAAATATCGCTTTTCGTAGTGAAATAATTCATTCAGGCTTTTTCGGAATAATTCCATGTTAACAATATTTGTATCGCCACCTCCGTAATGACCGCTGTGTAAAAACAGGTTTTTTATCCAGCCCCAGAAAATGTGAAATTGCAAGGTAACCGGAATAGCTATAATGAAGAAAAATACAATGGAGAAGCCAATAAATACCAATTTTTGTTTCCATCCTTTTATTACAAAAAACGGAATAAAACAAAGTGGCAAAAAAGTTAATTTTATGGCAAGTCCCAATGCAGCAAAAAAAGCAATTGCTACTACCAATTTATTGCTTGCAGTATCTTCCTGAAAATAGATTTTTATAATTGCCAGCGACAAAAGGATTATGGGGAAAGGCAGCATTAGTTCGGGTGTAATCCGGCCAATAAGATCGAACCAGATTACCGGCATGAATG
This sequence comes from uncultured Prolixibacteraceae bacterium, assembly GCA_963821855.1. GTDB lineage: Bacteria > Bacteroidota > Bacteroidia > Bacteroidales > Prolixibacteraceae > Draconibacterium. The sequence continues at coordinate 558,563 of CAWGFJ010000006.1, forward strand.
GTGCAGTTTGAATTAGAATGGCATATAAAAACGAGTGTGTATATTGCAACACTTTTCTGCCTGCGTAATAAAGCAATATGGCAGTTAATGATGTTATTGCCACATTCACCACGGCGAGGTATAAATCGGAATTTGAAAACACATCCTCAATAAACGGAACCTGGTGGTTTCTGAACAGATAAACAGTTCGGAATACCAGGGCAATAAAAAGCTGAAGTGGTGTTCCGGGATGATCGATGTGTCCGACTTTAAAAAATCCTTCGGAGATTTGCAGGCCGCTAATAAAATATACATAGTCGGGATCAATTGAACGAAGTGACAGGTTACCCAGTAAAAAGCGAAAATACAAACCTGCAATCAAATACAAAAAGGGGAGCACAACAAGAAATATTTTTATATATTTCCCGAACCGATTTAAATTTAGCATGACTTCTTTTTTTGCTTTTGTATTCTGCAACCGAACTACTTTTAGGTTGAATCGAATTCGGCATAAAAGTAGAAATTAACAATTAAAACTTAAGATATAATGAATGTAATAATTTCGATTTTAAGTTTTTTGGCTAAAAATTGATGTACTGTAATTTATCAATGAATATTACAATTGAACCCTTATTTTTGCAGACAGCATTAGCATTGCGTTTATGGCTTAAATAACAGATATTATTTTTTTAATTGCTACGTTAATGAACTAAACAGGAATATTTTTGAAAAACACGTTTAATGAACATTTATAAAACTAAAAACCAAGACCTTAAAAGTTATTTTAACAACACTTCCAAAACACGGATAAAATACAGGAAAAGCAAAAGCTATTACTGGGACAGCATTACCGATTACTGCAATTTTTTTATCGACAACAGCGAAAACATTCTTGAAATTGGTTGCGGTACAGGCGAACTGCTCGCGAAAATCAATGGTAACCGGAAAACCGGAATCGATTTTAGTGAAGGTATGATCCGGGAAGCTCAAAGCCAGTTTCCCGATATCGAATTTATATGCATGCCTGCAGAAGATATAACATTAAACCGGAAATATGATGTTATAATACTTTCGAACCTTGTGGGATATTTGCTCGATATTCAGCACGTGTTTGAGGAATTGCAAAAGGTGAGTCACGACGAAACCAAAATCATTATTACTTATTATAATATCGTTTGGGAGCCTACGATTAAATTTGCTGAATTTATTGGGATAAAGAAGAAGGGCCCGAAGCAAAGCTGGCTATCTTCCAGAGATTTGGCAAATCTGCTCTACTTATCCAATTTCGAAGTATATAAGCAGAATTCATCTATGATTTTCCCGTTTTACATTCCGTTAATATCCTCATTTCTGAATAAGTTTGTTTCGAGATTGCCGGTTTTTAACTGGTTTGCCCTCAACCAGTATACGTTTGCAAAACCTATGGCAAACACCAATGTAGTGGATGTTGGCAAAAAATATTCGACAACTGTATTAATTCCTGCCCGGAATGAAAGCGGGAATATTGAAAATGCAATTTTACGGATGCCCGATTTTGGAAAGCATATCGAAATTATTTTTGTGGAAGGAAATTCGACCGACGATACATGGATGAAAATTCAGGAAATTCAAAATAAATACAAGGAAACACACGACATAAAAATTTTGCAGCAGCCTGGAAAAGGAAAAGGCGACGCGGTTAGGGCCGGATACAATGTGGCAACAGCCGACATTCTTATGATTTTGGATGCCGATTTAACGGTTCCGCCGGAACAACTTCCGAAATTTTATAATGCCATTGCACAAAATAAAGGTGGCTTTATTAATGGGACACGATTGATTTACCCCATGGAGAAGAATGCGATGAGAACGTTAAATACGATGGGAAATAAATTTTTCAGCATGGCTTTTAGCTGGTTGCTCGAACAACCTGTTAAAGATACATTGTGCGGAACAAAAGTGATGTTCAGGAAAGATTACATGCGTTTAGCCGCGAATCGTTCCTATTTTGGAAATTTCGATCCGTTCGGTGATTTCGACTTGCTGTTTGGCGCATTCAAATTAAACCTGAAGATAATTGATATGCCTATTCGTTACCAGGAAAGAATTTACGGCGACACCAATATTTCAAGATTTAAACATGGATTACTGCTTTTGAAAATGTGGTGGTTTGCACTCTTCAAAATCAAGTTTAAGTAATTCGCCCAAACAATTTCGAACATTGAATTATGCTTCACTTATGCCAGTAAAATATAAAATTCCATTCGATCTCGATTCGCCGGAAAGAACAATAGCACATCAGAAAATAATCAGGGAGAAATATTTTCTGCGAAAACTTTACGAAGAATGGTACAAAGTATTTACAGATACGATACCTGATTTGCCCGATGGAAAAATAATAGAACTGGGTTCGGGCGGAGGATTCTTTAAAGAAATATGCCCTTCGGTAATTTGTACCGATATTCTTGAATTGCCAACAAACGATCTGACTTTTTCTGCACTGGAAATGCCATTTTCGGATGCTGAAATAAGTGCAATCTTTATGATTGACACTTTTCATCATATTCCTGATTCACATTTGTTTTTAACAGAAGCAAACAGGGTTTTAAAGAACAATGGAAGAATGGTTATGATTGAACCTGCGAATTCGCTGTGGGGCAGGTTTGTTTATAAAAATTTTCATCATGAACCATTTGAACCTGAAGGAAGCTGGGAAATTCCTGTTTCAGGGCCTTTAAGCGGAGCGAACGGAGCTTTGCCATGGATAGTTTTTGAGCGCGATGCATTGAAGTTGAACACAAATTTTCCAAATCTTAAAATTGAAAAAATAGCCTACCATACCCCATTGATGTATTTAATAAGCGGAGGATTAGCATTTAAACAATTATTGCCCGATTTTTCGTATCCTTTTTTTCGTAGTATCGATAAGCTAATGTCATTTATTACCAAACAATTTTCAATGTTTGTGACGATTGAAATCCGAAAAACGATTTAGATGAATTAATTACGAAAGTTATTTTTAGCAGGTTCAAATATTGGCGACTTTGAAATTCCCCATTTCTGCAACCTGTATTTTACTGATGTCTTTAAAACACCAATTCCGTAAATCGTACTGTTTTTCAAATTAATGCTCGAAGCATCGTCAAAATATTTTGTGGGGCAGGTAATTTCGGCAATTTCGTACCCTGCATACCAGATTTGGGCGAGCATCTGGTTATCAAAAACAAAATTATCGGAATTGGCATTGTAGTTTACTTTTTCCAGCACTTCACGTGTAAAAGCCCGGTAGCCGGTATGGTATTCCGAAAGTTTGGCATTCATCAGAAGGTTTTGAATAAATGTCAATCCGCGGTTGGCAATATATTTTACCACAGGCATTCCGCCATCCAGTGCGCCTTTTCCCAAAATCCGCGATCCCAAAACCACATGATACAAGCCACTAACCAAAAGGTTGGCCATAGCCGGAATCAGTTTTGGCGTGTATTGGTAATCGGGGTGTAGCATAATTACAATGTCGGCACCAATTTCAAGCGATTTATTGTAACACGATTTCTGATTGCCGCCATAACCTGTATTTTTTTCGTGGACAATAATGTGTTTTATTCCCAGTTTTCTACCCACATCAACCGTGTCGTCTTTGCTTAAATCGTCAACAAGAATAACATCATCAACAATACTGAAGTCAATTTCGTTATAGGTCATTTTCAACGTCTTTGATGCATTGTAGGCAGGAAGTACAACTACAACTTTTTTATTGTTAATCATGTATTTCGATTTTGCGCGTAAAAATAAAAAGAAAAGATAAGTTAGAAACCTATTATGAATTATTATCTGGTCATGAAATTAAATAATGAAAGTTGCACAATTCATCGGTTGATCCGCCGGCTGGCGGACACCCGGTGAATAAAAACTGGTTGTTGCTTTGAAAAACCAATTCACCCGGTGACCTGGAGTAACGTCAACGGGTGAAGATTACTAAGTATGTACTTCAAAAGTTCACCAGGTGAACCACCGGCTGGCTGGCAACGGGTCACGGGTTTGCAGGTTGTTGCATCGATTCTATAAAATATTTGACCATACGGATTCCTGAATTTCACCGGTTGACTCCCAGTCACCCGGTGAATAAACTATGACTGCTGTACTGAAAACCAATTCACCCGGTGACCTGGAGTCAACGGGTGAAGGTTACTAAGTATGTACTTCAAAAGTTTAACGGGTGACTTCTTTTTACAACGCAATAGTCACCCGGTGAATATCCGGCTAAAAAAATTACAATTTCAATTTCCCCATAAACCGTGTGGCAAAAGTGGCAAAAGCAACCACCGAAACCGAACTAATAGGCATTAAAATGGCAGCTACTATGGGCGAAAGATTCCCCGAGATGGCAAACCCGATGCCGATAATGTTGTAAAAAAATGAAATGGTAAAACTCAATTTCACGATATTAAGTGAGGTTTTGGTAAACCGGATAAAATTAGCCAGCCGGTGAAACTGTGCAGCTTCCAGCACCGCGTCGCTGGCGGGGGAGAAATGATAAGCTGTATCGGCTATAGTCAAAGCTACATCGCTTTGCATCAAAGCACCTGCGTCGTTTAGCCCGTCGCCGGTCATTAATACAGTTTCGTTGTTGTTCTGTAATTTTTTTATGAATTCAGCTTTGTCGGCAGGTTTTTGGTTAAAAAGTAAATTTTCACTGTTGAAATATTCTGAAAGCCGCACTGCCTCGGAGTCGTTGTCGCCCGATATTAAGTAGAGTTTAAACCGGTTGCCAAGCGTCTGCAGCACCGTGTTAAATCCGGAACGGTACGAATTACTGATGATATAATGACCTTTGACCTTTTTATCCACTGCGATAAAAACCACGGAAGAATTTTTCCCGTTTTTAACCTCTCTGTTTGTTACGTATTCTTCCGAGCCAATTCTGATTTCAATTCCATTTACTTTCCCGAAAATTCCCCGTCCTGCCACTTCAACAAAATGTTCTGGCTGAACATATTTTGGTTCTGAAAAATATTGAGTTAAAGCGCTGCTTAAAGGATGAGTGGATTGCTTCGCTATTGAATATATAGCTTCAATTTCTTCAGAACTTAATGGTTCGCCATCATATTCAATTTTATTTTCATTAGGTTTGGTTAGCGTACCGGTTTTATCGAAAACAACTGTGTTAATGTGTGAGAGTTTTTCGATAACACCGGTGTTTTTAATGTACAATCCTTTTTTGCCAAAAATCCGCATCGTGTTTCCAAAGGTAAAAGGTATGGAAAGCGCCAGTGCACACGGACAGGCAACAATTAAAACTGCTGTAAAAACATAAATTGCTGTATGTGTTTGGCCTTTGAATATCCAGAAAGCAAAACCGCCAACAGAAATTGCAATGATAATAAGAGTAAAATATTTGCTGATTTTATCCGACAACGACTTCAATGTGTCAGCAGGCTTTTGATAGGATTTATCCTGGTTCCAGAGTTTTGTCAGGTGGCTTTGGTTGACTTCCTTTGTCACTTTCACTTTAATTATTCCACCCATTTGTCTTCCTCCGGCATAAATAAAATCGCCGGGCTTTTTAACTACCGGGCTCGATTCGCCGGTTACAAAACTGTAATCAATTTGTCCTTCGCCTTCCAAAAGTTCCGAATCGGCGGGTATTAGCTCTTTATTTCGAATGATAAGTTCATCATCTGTAACAATTTTTTCAAGCAGAATACTTTCTTCGATTTGTTTATTAATTTTTGTTACAGCAATTGGGAAATATGATTTGTAGTTCCGTTCAAACGAAAGCGCTTCATACGTTTTGCCCTGATACCATTTTCCAACCAACAGGAAAAAAATCAAACCCGAAAGGCTGTCGCAATAACCGGGGCCACCTGTAAAGATTACTTCATAACTGGTAACCAGAAAAAGGACAATAATTCCAAGTGCAATGGGTAAATCGATGCTGATATTTTTTTTAAGCAGATTTTTAAAAGCTGATATGTAATAATCGCTTCCGCTGTAAAAAGCCACTGGAATTACGAGGATATAGCTCAGAATATTAAAAAGATTCTGAAGCTTGTCATTAAGCGGTTCACCATTGAAATAGGCCGGAAGGCTATACGTCATCACATTGATAAAAACAAAACCTGCAACCCCGATTTTATAGAGCAATTTTTTGTATGTGTGCTTGTCTTCTTTTTTACCGGATTGGCTTTGCGAAAGATCGGGAATATAGTGAATAGAAGAAAGCAATTCCACCAACCGGCGAAGCGTAATTAATGATTCATCGAAAGTAATATCGACTTCCTTTTTTGTAAAATTGACAAACGAATATTTTATTCCATTATTTAGTTTATGCAGGTTTTCCAATAGCCAGATACACGAAGCACAATGGATAACCGGGATAAAAAATTTCACCTTACAGATATTTCCCTCGCGAAAAGAAATCAGTTTCTCTTTTACATCATTATTATCGAGAAACGCGTATTTATTTCCGAATTCTGTGGTTTCAACTTTAATACCGGGAGTATTTTCAAGTTTGTAATAATTGTAAAGCTTGTTTTCGTTGAGAAGCTGATAAACTGTTTTGCAACCGCTGCAGCAAAAAGGCAAATCGTTCCAGATAACCGGGTTTCTTCCGCAATCGGCTCCGCAATGAATGCAGGTGTTGGTTTTGATAATGCCCATCGACGATTGGAGTCTGACTTATTTATTATTTATGAAAGATGAAATCATCGCAATAAAATCCTTCATCTCATTCATCATTTCAAATACTGTTGACTCATTAATAGTCATGCGTAGATTCCCGATTTTAATGCTTTCGTAAATAACGGTTGTCTTCCCCGAACTGTGCTTAACTCTGATTTTGATAAAATATGAACATCCATGAGAATATCATATTTCAGATTCATATCGAAGCAAAGATCTAATATCTGGTTTTCATCCTGAGCAGTATATTGGCCATCTAAAATAATGAGTATATCGTAGTCTGAATGTTCTTTTGAATTTCCAGTTGCCTGCGAACCAAAAAGAATAACATCTTTTACCGAAATCCCCAGATTCTCCGTTAGATGGTTTTTCAAATCTTTTAATATTTTAGACTTATCCGTCATTAAAATCATATTTCCAAAAGTACAAAAATTAAAAATTTCCTGAACATTCATTTTATTGCACAGCAATCAGTTTTTGAATTAATGAATAAGGTAGCCGAATTTTTCTCCAGGCTTTTCTCAAATTTTTGTTCAATCATTTGTTTTGGCGGACTTAAGAACGGAATACCCAAACTTAAACCACGGAGAATAAAAAGCAATCCTACAAATACAATCAATGCAGGAATAAGCTTATTCACCTTTTTCCGAATGGAAACACTCATCATATTTCCTGCAAGCGAAATGGACAGCATCATCGGAATTGTTCCCAGTCCAAACAGTATCATATAAAGTGTTCCATTGGCCACATTTCCGGTTCCGATAGCGCCTGCAATTGCCATATAAACCAAACCACATGGAAGTAATCCGTTAAGCAAACCAATAAAAAATAAGCTCGAATAGGAACGAACTGAAAAAAGATTTCCCATCAACTTTTTCAGCTTTCCGACAATCGAAAACCAGTTTTTATCCAAACGATACTGGTTTTTGAACAAAGCCGGAAATAATACCGATATTATCATTACTGCACCCATAAGTATTGATACTTTTTGCTGAAAGCCAATCATCACAATTCCTTGTCCAAGGAAACCAAAAACAGCTCCCATTAAACCATAAGTGACCGTTCTGCCGAGGTTATATAAAGTACCTCCTGCAATTTTTTGTGCTGTTGTATTTCCCTGCAACGGTAAGGCAATTGCAATGGGGCCGCACATTCCCGCACAGTGAAAACTCCCCATTAAACCAAGTATTATTGCTGATATAAGAATTGTCATTTTTATGGTTTTGATCTCAATTTTTTCACATCAAAAGTAAACTTCATTACCAGGTTCCAATAACGCATGAAAGGAGTTTTGTGCTTCTCCGTAGCTATGCCCCCATCTTTTTGGGGTTGTATCAAAAGTATATATTATGAATTTAACACCTTCAAATTGTAACTTCAGACCCCTCCTAGCCTCCCCGAAGGGGAGGAATTATCCCCCTTCGGGGGATTCAGGGGGTCTAAATGACTGAGTTACTTTCATTTTGTATGTAATAAAAAATAATCAATGTATTTTGATACAGCCCATGTCCTCAGGACAGAAGGGGGTATTTATTTGATTCAATATGATTCATTAGTAAAAAAAATAATGAATGAAACTACTGAATGCTTACCGGTTTATCGATTTGATATTTCAATCCTTCGGAATACCAATAGATTTTTAAAATATAGCGCCCCGGAACCAGATTACCTCTGGCTATTTTTAAACTCTTATCCGAAAGCAGCAAAGGCAAAAAGATATCCTGATGGCTATCTGACGGACGATACAGCATTACATTCCCTGAATCGATTTTTGCCGCCAGTGATGAATCAAAATCAATAGTAAAAAAATTGTTTTGTAAACGTGTTTGTACCGATTTGTAATATGGTTGCGATCGTGCATTCACATGCATTTGTTCGGTGTAATTCACGCCTTTCTCATAATAATCTTTATGTACCAGGCTTACATCCTGATTCATGGCAAAAATAATAAATGCCGTACACGCGAGTAAAAACACAATTAAAAAAATCAGAATTCCCGTTCCCCAACTAAATTTCATTTTTATTCTTTTTTGTGTCATTGGCAGAAGCAATGACTGAGAAATTTAATTTTATTTCCTCTAAATCAAAGATTTCTCCTTCCTAGTCTTGCCTATGACAGATTCTTGTTTTTGTCATCTCGTACCGCCGGCTGGCGGTGAGAGATCCTTCAAAAGAAGAGATTTCTCCTCGCATACTCGTCGAAATGACAGCTTCATTCATGCAGTCTGTCATTGCCTCATTATGCCCAATAAAAAATGGGTTCCCACTCGAAATGACAAATTAATATCATGGTCCGACAAACGTGGTTTTATATGTTTCAACCAGTTTATTGTTGCTGAAAATTCCAAATTCTACTTCCGTTTTATCACCTTTCAATTCACTTGCCGGAATATATAAAATAAACGTCGATTCAAACATCGACTGGTCCTTAATTTCCATTTTACTTCCCGCCATTTTTATTTCGCCTTTCTGCGATATTAAACGAATTTGGAGCGGGATTTCTTCATGTGTTTTATTTACTATTTTAATGTTATATACATTTGAAATCGTATTGTCGCTGTTTTCCTGGTATAACAAGCCCGGCGTTCGTAAAATTGTTGTTTCAATTTCCGGACGTGTTGCAAGGGTAAATACAAAAAATGAAAAAATCAGGATCAATACAACCGAATAAGCTCTGTTTCTTGCATTCCAGATGGTTTTATGTCCGTTTTTAATTCCGTTTTCCGAATCGAAACGAATAAGCCCTGAAGGTTTTTTTGTAATATGCATTATTTTATTGCACTGGTCGATGCACGCGGTGCAATTTATACATTCCAGTTGCGTGCCATTCCTTATATCGATTCCGGTAGGGCACACCGAAACGCACTGGTGGCAGTCGATACAGTCACCTTCGCTTTTTGATCCGCGAGGCTCACCGCGTTTGTAGTCGTAAGTTACAACTATCGAATTCGAATCGAGTAGGACTCCTTGCATACGGCCATACGGACAAACCATGGTACAAATCTGCTCCCTGAAAAAGGAATAAATCCAATAAAAAACCGCCGAAATTAACAGCATAATGGTAAAGCCTGTCAGATGTTCTTTCACAGGTTCCGATATAAGTTTATACCAGCCATCAGAGCCAATGAACCACAACAGAAATGTATTTGTCATTGCAATTGCAATCAGAATAAAAATAACATGCTTGGCGGTTTTCTTCACTGTCTTTTCAGTTGTCCACGGGCCATTGTCGAGTTTGTATCGTTTTTTGTAATCGCCCTCTATAAGGAATTCAATTTTACGAAATACCATTTCGAGAAAAATGGTTTGCGGACAAGCCCATCCACACCATAACCGTCCGAATGTAACGGTAAACAAGACAATAAATAATACAAATGAAAGCATTAATAACGCTAAAACAAAAGTATCCTGGGCCCAGAAAATTGCCCCAAATATGATAAATTTTCGACTGGCAATGTCAAGCAAAACCAATGGTTGTCCATTGACCCTGATAAAAGGTATGCCAACGAGAAATGCCAGAACAAACCAACTGAAAATTGTGCGCCGCGTATACCATTTTCCGGAAGGTTTTTTGGCGTAAACCCATTTCCGGCCACCACGTTCGTTCATGTTTATCGGCCGATCTCTGAATGATAATTCCGCTACTGACATATTAGTAAAGCCCCCAGTTTCCACTCAAAGGGGACTTTCAAAGATTTGTTTATAATTAAGTTGCACATATTTTTTTGAGTTTTTCAACCCCGCCATTGCGGGGCTGGGAGGGGCCTACTTACATTCCACTCCCTGCGGTTCTTTCGCATTTGGTGGATTTGTGCCTCTGAGTGTAATTACGTAACTGGCAACTTTCTGAATACTTTCATCACTCATCTGGCCTTTAAAAGCTGTCATTCCTTTTGAAGGATTTCCATTTTTTATCATATTGAACACACTCTGGAAATCACATCCGTGAATCCAGTAATCATCGGTCAGGTTCGGGCCGATTGCGTTACCCTCGCCATTCATTCCATGGCAGGCAAAACAATTCATATCGCTAAATACCTGTTTACCTTCTTCAAGTGCCGTAGCATCGGTTAGCGCTGTTAAATCTTCCGATGAAAGGTTTGCAATGTGATATACTTCATCATGTTGAGCTGATTTTCTTGCGTACTCTGCATCCTGATTATCACCTACATCGAGCCAAAAATAGTAGGCGCCGTACAGGATTGAAAATCCGATGGTAATATAAAAAATGGCCATTATCCATCGTGGCGGCGGATTATCCAACTCATGGATCCCGTCGTAGTTATGATCCATTATTTTGTCATCCTGCAATTCTTCTTCTTTATTTTCCTTTGCCATTTTCCAATGTTTAAATATTTATTCGGAATCGTCGTATTCAGTGTCCTTTTCCTTTAATATTGAATTTTTTATTTTATCCATATCTTTATTCGACATGCGCATTGTACGTACAAAAATTACGATAAAAAGCAGCACAAACAGGAGCAAGCCGATAATGTAAAATATCTGGATTCCTTCTACGTCTTCCAAAAGATTACTTACTATTTTCATGATTGTTCAGTACGGTTAAAATATAGCTTGTTAACTGCGTAATCTGCTTTTGAGAATATTGGTTCTTGTACGGAATCATTCCTTTAGCAATATTCCCCCCGGCAATCGAATGGTAAACCTGCGACGGTGAATTTCCCTTTATCCATTCATCGTCGGTTAAATTCGGAAATGCAGGTGGAATACCCTTTCCTTCCTGACCGTGGCAAACTGCACATACAGTCGTAAATATCTGTTTTGCTGCAGCTAAATCTTCCGGATCGGTTAACAACTGTACATCGATACTATCGACAGTCGCCGTAGTTTCTGTTGTTTCGGGAATTGTAATGTCTTTTCCAAGTTTATGCATATAGGCAATCATAGCCACCATTTGTTTTGTTGGTTCAATGTCGATGCCCGAAGCTTTTAGCTCATCGGCAATTTCCTGTCCCTGTTTCCGAAGATCGTTAACTGCGGTTTTATCATAACCATCGGGATATGGAACACCCAACGTTTGCATTGCACGAACTTTTGCCGGAATCAGATCCAGATTGATATCTTTTTTTGCAAACCATGCATAATTTGGCATAATGGATTGTTCGTTCATTTTTTGAGGATCCATGAAATGGTTATAATGCCACACAGCGCTTTTATACATCGGCCCTCCAATAACGCCTGCCCTGGCTAAATCAGGCCCTGTTCGGCGTGAACCCCACTGATAAGGATGGTCATAAACAAATTCACCGATTTTTGAATATTCTCCGTAACGATCGGTTTCCCACCGGAACGGACGAACGATTTGTGAGTGACAGGTATAACAGCCTTCGGCAATGTATATGTCGCGACCGGCAAGTTCCAACGGTGTATAAGGCGTTACAGAATCTATGGTCGGGACATTCGATTGAATAAAAATCATCGGAATAATTTCAACAGCGCCGCCAATCGCCAAAGCTATAAAAACCCAAAATGAAAACCGAACTCCTTTTCTTTCCATCCAGCGATGAACAGTTTCAGTAATCGGATTGCGGGCACCTGCTTTAACCAATGCCGGAGCTTCAGATTCTTCATCTGTATACAAAAGTACCTGCTGCCATTGTTTTTGCCAGATTGTAAGCCATGATCAGGAATCCTACCAGGAACAATACACCTGCAATTATGCGTAATGTATACATGGGCAAAATCTGGGTCAGTGTTTCCAAAAAGTTTGGATAAGCCAAAAATCCTTCAGGTGTATATTCTCTCCACATTAACCATTGCGTAACAGCAGCCCAGTATAATGGAATGGCATAAACCAGGATTGCAAGTGTTGAAATCCAGAAATGGATATTTGCCAGCTTTTCAGAAAAAAGTTTTGTTCTGAAAAGTTTAGGTACAAGCCAGTAAAGCATTCCAAATACAATTCCGCCATTCCAGCCCATTCCTGCTATATGCGTATGTGCAATTGTCCAGTCGGTAAAGTGCGTCATTTGATTCACTGTTTTCAGCGACATCATTGGTCCTTCAAAGGTCGACATCCCATATGCTGTAACTGCCACTACCAGAAATTTCAATGATGCACTGTCGCGAACTCTGTCCCAGGCTCCGCGCAATGTTAGAAGGCCGTTTATCATACCTCCCCAAGAAGGGGCAATCAACATTATGGAAAACGTAACGCCAAGTGCTTGTGCCCATTCCGGCAATGCCTGGTACAATAAATGGTGCGGGCCTGCCCACATATATAAAAATATAAGCGACCAGAAGTGGATAATAGACAGTTTATATGAATAAATCGGTCGGTTGGCGGCTTTTGGAAGATAATAATACATCAAACCTAAAAATGGTGTGGTCAGAAAAAATGCAACCGCATTGTGACCGTACCACCATTGAACCACTGCATCCTGGGCACCTGCATAAATCGAATAACTTTTAAACAGCGAAATCGGTAATTCAAAGGAATTTACAATATGCAGAATGGCAATACCGATAAACGTAGCAATATACCACCAGATTGCAGCATAAATATGTTGCACACGCCTGATAACAATTGTTCCAATCAAATTAATGCCAAATGCCACCCAAACCAATGCGATTAATATATCAATCGGCCATTCCAGTTCAGCATATTCCTTTCCGGTTGTAAAGCCAAGGATTAGCGATAATGCCGCCAATACAATAATAATCTGCCATCCCCAGAAATTTACTTTACTAAGCAAGTCGCTAAACATTCTTGTTTTCAGTAATTTCTGCAAAGAATAATAAACTCCGGCAAAAATGGCATTACCTACAAAAGCAAAAATAATGGCGTTGGTATGAATCGGACGAATTCTTCCGAAAGTGGTAAATTCAAGTCCAAAATTAAAAACCGGAAACGCCAGTTGGAGTGCAGCTATAATTCCAACAAGAATGCCTACGACGCCCCATACAATTGTGGCGAGAATAAATAGTTTTACAATCTTGTTGTCGTAATAGAATTTTTGATTTTCCATAACCATATCGTTAGTTCTTTTTTTCTTTCTCTTTTGTCTTTTTTTCGTCTTCGTTTTCCATTATATCATCGTCGAAAAGCATTCGTATTGCTGGTGTTTCATTATCGTCGAACTGTCCGTTTCGAACTGCCCAGATAAACGCACCGAGAAAAATCAGCGCTGCCAGCAAACTAACACCTATCAACAGATAAAATATATTCATCGGGAAATCAAACTTAATTTTTACCTAATCGTTTAATTTTTACAATCTGAAAAATTACGTATCCAATTGCAATCCAGGCGCCTCCGGCAGCTGCTATATACGAAAGCAACAACCAGATTTGAATATTCTCGTTGGTCGACCAGATTACTTCGCCTTTTTTTATGAGTTTGGGTACTTCTTTTCGTTGTCCGACTTTTGCCTTGTCCAAAATGACATTCTCTGCGGTAAAATTTTCACCGAGATTGACGACAATGTTCACATAACCGTCTTCATCGCCAATTACATCATCGGGAATTGAAAAAACAGCTCTGCCGTTTTCATCCGTCATAATTTCGCCCATTTTCAAATTGCCGAAAGTCTTTTTTGCACTTATAGTAATAGCCGTATTTGTAAGTTTTGTAAATACTCCCTTGTTATCGTATTCAGCAAAAACCTCCACTTTCCTGTCCGCTTCGTTAACTGACGCAAGAATTTTGGCTTTTACCGGAGGGGCATTTACAATTAAAGGTTCATTTTCAGGATTGAAATTCTGAATATAATTTACTATTCTCCAGCGATCATCTTCCGAAATATTGGTTTCGAACTGGGGCATTGGACCACGGCCATGTGTTATTTTGAAAAAGAGTTCACCTTCGGAATTAGCCTGCATTTGGTCAGAAATAATATCCGGCGGATGAGGAACCAGCGGTAACCCGTTGTTTTTTCCCGGATCGCCGTGACACGATTTACAGTTTTGCAGATATAAGTCCTTCCCTTTTTTTACATTTTCAAGACTATATGCCGAAGGATTTTTTTCATTTTTACTCTCTGCCGGAACAACCCAATCCTGTGCATACGCATAAACAGAGAGGAAAAGTACTATTGCCGATATTACAAATCTTCTTTTATTCATGGTAAACTAATTTTTAGGTTTTTCCAGTAAGTATTTTTTATCGATGCCTTTTTCTTCCGCATATTCCCAAATCGTTATAACCGGGAATAGCCGGGCAAGTATGGTTATTATCAGCAACGAGGCGGTAAATGAAAATAATGTAATCATCACCTCGATGCTGGTGGGCGCATAATGCATATAATATTCCGGTACATTTTGAACCGGTAAAAACGGATGTTCCAGCGTTGGAATTACAATCAGGTATCGTTTAAACCAGGCGGCTATTAAAACAACAACCGAAATTATAGTTAATGGCAACGGCCTGCGGAAATATTTTATCAGCATCAGTATAATAGGAAAAACCAACCCGAAGACCTGAACCAGCCAAAACATCGATGCATAAGTTCCTGTGAAAAGATTCCGCAAATGAATAGCTTCAGCAGTTTTCATTTTATAACCCGGAACAAGGAATTCATTAATATTAAAGTATAGGTACACCAAACTTACGAATACAAGTAATTTACCCATATAATCGAAATGTAAATTCTCAAAATATTTTTCTAGTCCGTAACGCATACGATATATATACATTACAATTACCACGGCTGCCGCTCCTGCAACAAAAGCACCTGCAACAAAATATGGCCCCATAATGGTGGTATCCCAACCCGACCGTAGTGTAGCTGCAAACAGCCATGAAGTTACTGTATGAATGGACAGGCCTACAGGAATAATAAGAATCATTAAAACCCGCATTGCATGGTAAACAGTTTTATATTGCTCCGGATTTCCTTTCCAACCTAATGCCAGAACTTTATACATTTTGAGTTTCCAGTTTGGAACTTTCCCTGCCATACGCTCGCGAAGCATGGCCAAATCGGGAATTAACGGAAGATAAAACAGTAGCACTGAAATGGCTAAATATGTGGTAACCACCGATACATCCCAAATAATCGGAGATGCAAATCTTCCGTGAAAAAAAACATTTAAAAATCTGTCAGGGCGTCCCATATCCATAACGATAATAACTCCGGCCAGGGCAACACCGGCAATGGCAATCTGTTCTGCCACTCTTGAAATAGGTTTCGACCACGAAATTTTTAGGAGATGAAGTGCTGAACTAATCAGGAATCCGATTAAACTCACGGCCACGAAAAACACAAAGTTGGCAATATACATTCCCCACGATACATAATCGCGCATTCCTGTCACACCAAGTCCTTTTTGTATCTGTATAATCCAGCCCCATAACCCAACAACAGAAAACATAATAAGAAGGAAGTACCAAAATCTGGATAACTCATCTTTTTTGATGATGGACTTTGTCAGGTCGTCGGTAATTGTGTTCAGCAATTTCCTGGATTCCTCAGGAGATTCTATTTTATTCATCGTTTAGTTTTTTTCGGTTAAGAATGATGTGATTCCGGCTGGCCCTGGAAAGGGAAAGCTCTGTCCTTTGGAGGAAGATAATAAACCCGGGGTTTTGTTCCGAGCTCTTCCATTAACGTATAGCCTGCGTTATCCTTTATTAATTTACTAAAACTGATTGTTTCGTGCGTTGTGCCATTGGTAACGGCATCTTCGTTCCGGTCGCCAAACCAGTAAACTCCATTCGGGCAAGCCGATACACACGACGGCAATTTACCATCTCTCAAACGATCGGCGCTAAACAAGCATTTCGAAATGGTGCCTTTTTTTTGCGGTACATTGGCTTCAATATTATAAGTTACGCCCACATATTTTTCAGCATCACGCGGTTCGAACCAGTTAAATACACGTGCTGAATACGGGCAGGCGGCAATACAGAACCTGCAACCAATACAGCGTTCGTTATCGATAAGTACAATTCCGTCTTCGCGTTTGAAAGTGGCATTAACCGGACAAACTTTTGTACATGGCGGATTGTCGCAATGCTGACAAGGTTTTGGCATGTAATAAGGAGCAGTATGCTCAGAGTCCTGCATTTGAAGCACGTTAATGTGATGTTGTTCAGGCCTTAGCTGATGGTGATTCTGACAAGCTTTCATACACTGACGGGCATTTCGGCATTTTGACAAATCGATTACCATTACCCAGCTTCTGCCAGGTAATCCCTGACGTCCCCGGCGCTGATTTTCGGTGAGCGATGGCATATCAGCCGGTTTTAGCTGAGCTTTATCAACTTCAACAAGCTCGCCACTCGAAGTTAAAAGTTTGATTGTGTCGCCGTTTGTTGCTTCTACCCGGTTACAGGAACTTAAAATTGATGAACTTCCGATTACCCCCGCAGCACCAAGCGAAACACCAAGTGTTTTCATAAAATTTCTTCGTGTTTTTTTCTCCATATATCGGTAATTTTAAGGAACTGATTTTCGATTTTTTGTACATTAAAACGCACGAATTTAATGAATCTGATTAAAGTTACAAATCGATCAATATCGCCCTTAATAAAAGATAAAAAAGGGTTTATTTCCTAATAATGAGGTGCTTATGAAATTAGCGTAGTAAAATATTATATATAGATTTCATAATATGTTGATATTTAAGAATTAGATATTCATTGTAGAGAAAAATGAAACTTTTTCTAAACATTTTTATTCAGAAACTGTTTAAGTGAGGTTTATCCTAATGCCTTAATTATTAGAATTTCAGACGCGTTATTTAGAATATGTTTTAAAGCATGTTTTTATGTTTTATTAAAATTAAAAGCATGTTTCATGAAATTTTAGGAAAAATATTCCGATTCGATGATTTTGATTTACAGATGTTAAAATAATCAATTTTTGACTTAACCGGAATGATTAAAAAAAAATTGAAAAAAAACGTCCAAAAAATGAGGTTTTGCTAAACATTAATTCTGTTTTATGGTTTTTTAGTTAAAAAAACTTCAAAGCCCTAAGGATGGTATTTGATGAAAAGAAAATTCAAATGATATTTAAATACGGAAAATTCAACAAAATAATCGTTGTTATCCTTCTTTTACTTATTTCTTTTAGCGGTTTCGGACAGGCAATCGTCAATCCGGCTGCAACCAATGAAGATGTTGAAATTGGGATTGTGGAACACCTTGATGAATATTTACCCGACAGTATATTACTCATAAACGAACAGGGAGAAAAAGTTTGGCTATCGGATATCGTGGACAAACCTACCATTCTCAACTTTGTTTATTTCCGCTGTCCGGGTATCTGCAGTCCGTTAATGGAAGCAGTTGCCGGAGTAATGGACAGGTCGGAATTGATACCCGGAAAAGATTACCAGGTACTTACCATCAGTTTCGATCCTTCGGAAACAATTGATTTGGGCATAAGAAAGAAAACAAACTATCTGAATTTAATGAATAACAAAGTGGAAGAAGCCAAAAAAGGATGGTTATTTTTTACCAGCGACAGTGCGAGTATTGCACGGGCTACATACGCTACCGGATTCAGATATAAAAAAACCGGAAATGATTATTTACATGCTGCATCTTTAACGGTTGTCAGTGCCGATGAAAAGATTACCAGATATTTAAACGGATTGTTTTTTCAACCCTTCGAATGGAAAATGGCAATTGTGGAAGCATCGCAGGGAAAGTCGGGGCCAACCTTTAATAAAGTGCTCCGTTTCTGTTATTCCTATGATCCGGAAGGCCAGACTTATGTTATGAATGTAACCAAAATCAGTGGCATGTTGATATTGTTTTTTGGGACTATATTTTTGTTAATTATGATACTTAAACCCAAAAGAACGAAAATTTAAACTAATTTTTATGCAAACAGTTCATGCAGCTAACGCAGCAAACTATCTGACTTACCAAGGGAAATACAAGGGTTTGCTCGGATGGATTCTTTCGACCGATCATAAACGTATCGGCTTACTTTATTTGTATGGCATGATGACCATGTTTATGGTTGGGGCATCACTCGGTCTGGCAATGAAATTTGAATTACTGGCGCCCGGTAAAACAATAATGAATGCTCAGACATACAATGCAACATTCACGGTCCATGGCGTGATTATGATTTTTATGATTGTAATTCCGGGTGTTCCTGCCGTTTTTGGTAATATTTTAATGCCGATTATGATTGGAGCACGAGATGTTGCTTTTCCAAAACTTAATCTGTTATCGTGGTGGCTGTATGTTGCCGGAGTTATAATGGTATTGTCGGCTGTATTGTTTGGGCCGGGAACTCCGGATACAGGATGGACTTTTTATGCGCCGTACAGTTTTAAAACCGGAACGAATATGCTCCCGGCAATTCTGGGAGCGTTTGTCCTCGGATTTTCATCCATATTAACCGGTTTGAATTTCCTGGTTACGATTCACCGAATGCGGTGCCCGGGATTAAAATGGTCGAAACTGCCGTTATTTGTATGGACAATTTACGGAACTGCATGGATTCAGCTTCTGGCAACACCAATAATAGGAATCACACTTGTTTTGATTTCTCTGGAACGTGTTTTTGGAGTAGGGATATTTGATCCCGCGCTTGGTGGTGATCCAATTTTATATCAGCATTTATTCTGGACTTATTCGCACCCGGCAGTTTATATTATGATTTTGCCGGCTATGGGTGCCATTTCCGAAATAATACCAACTTTCTCACAAAAACATGTATTTGGCTATAAAGCTTTGATTGCTTCCACAATGGCCATTGCTTTCGTGGGTTGGCTGGTTTGGGGCCATCACATGTTTACTGCCGGAATGAGCGGAACTGCCCAATATTACTTTTCGCTGTTGACATTTATTGTAGCTATTCCGAGTGCCATAAAGGTATTTAACTGGATAGCAACCATGTATAAAGGCGCCATAAATATTCAAACACCATTTTACTGGGCGGTTTCATTTATATTCGTATTTATGATAGGCGGTTTAAGTGGATTGGTTCTTGGTTCACTTGCAACCGATGTTTATCTGCATGATACTGCATTTGTGGTGGGTCATTTTCATTATATTGTTTTTGGTGGTACAGGGTTTGCTTTTTTTGGTGCTATACATTACTGGTTTCCAAAGATTTTTGGAAGAATGTACGATAAAGTATGGGCGAATACGGGCTGGTTAATTTTCTTTATCGGATTTTTAACATTGTATACTCCTATGTTTTATTTAGGAATGATGGGAATGCCAAGACGTTATTACGATTACCTCGAAGAATTTCACAGCGGTAATATTTTAAGCACGCTTGGTTCATGGATATTAGCTACAGGTTTAATAATTATCATTGTGAACCTGATTCGTTCAGCCAGAAAAGGTGAACCTGCTGAAATGAATCCATGGCACGGAAAAACATTGGAATGGACTGTATCTTCACCGCCACCGGTTGAAAATTTCGACGAAATACCTGTAATTGGTGAAAATGACGGACCATACAATTATAATTAAACCAATTCTTAATTATGGAAAATACAACAAGTACTGAACACGTCCATTACGATGCGGAAGCATCGAAAATCGGCATGTGGCTGTTTATTTTTACTGAATTGTTGTTGTTTGGCGGGTTGTTTATTGTCTATTCGGTTTACCGCTTTATGAATACCGATTCCTTTCATCTTGCTGCCGAAGAATTAAATACAACAATCGGGGCTGTAAATACGATTTTATTGCTGATTAGCAGTATGACCATTGCTGCTTCTACAACTTCACTTCAGTACAAAAAGAAAGGTTTGACTCTTGGATTGATGACAATTACTGTTTTACTGGGAATCGTCTTTCTTGTCAATAAGTATTTTGAATGGGGAGTAAAATTTCATCATGGAATCTGGCCGGGTTCGGAACATATGCTGAATGATTTCAGCCAGGGTGAAATACTGTTTTTTGGTTTATATTTCGTGATGACGGGTTTACACGCCCTGCATATTATTATTGGGTTGGTTATTATAGGATTTGCTATGGCGCGTGTTTCCAGCGGAAAAGTAAATAGCGAAAGGGCAGCATTGCTCGAAAATGCAGGGCTTTACTGGCATCTCGTGGATATAATCTGGATTTTCCTGTTCCCATTATTTTATCTGATAACCTAAATAATTTATGATATGTCGAACGAAAAACATCACATTGTTCCGTACAAAACATATGTAATTGTATTAATTGCATTAATTGCACTTACAATGTCATCCATCGAAATTACACACATTCAACTTCAGCAGTATACAGTTGCAGGAGCGCTTGTGTTTTCAACCATAAAAAGCTATTTGGTGCTCACGTATTTTATGCACCTGAAATTTGACAAGCCATACTTGAAAATCATGGTTATATTTGTTTTTTCAGTGTTTGTTGTCACCATATTAATAACTTTTGCAGATTATTTATACCGATAAATTATGTACAACCCGGAAGTTACGCAAGCGTCGAATTTTGTTAAGGGAGTAGACTCCGCTTTCCTGTTGATCATAGGTATTTGTTTTGTTATCCTTATTGGATTAACAGCGGCAATGCTGATATTCATTTATAAATACAACAACAAAAAACATCCAGTACCAACGCAGATTGAAGGTAGCACCAAGCTTGAATTAACATGGACAATTATACCGTTTATAATCACAATGGTAATGTTTTATTACGGATGGGCAGGATGGCTACCAATGACAAGGCCACCGAAAGATGCCATGGAAATAACTGTAACCGGTCGCATGTGGAATTTTAGCTATGAGTATGATAATGGGAAACGATCAACTGATACATTGTATTTGCCAAAAGACAGGTCGGTTAAGCTGAACCTTGTTTCACTCGATGTGATTCACAGTTTTTATATTCCCGCGTTTCGTGTAAAACAGGACATGGTTCCCAACAAGAAAAACGACTTTATGTGGTTTGAACCCGGAAAGGAAGGAATATACGATATCTTCTGTGCAGAATACTGTGGTTTGCAGCATTCCTATATGCACTCAGTAGCAAAAGTGATGGAAGATACTGTTTTTGCACAATGGATGGTGGATACTACCAAAGTTGCTGCTGCTGCTACAGCTGATACTCCTGCAGCCATCGGAAGACGAATTATGCAGAATATCGGTTGTTTCGCTTGTCATACCGTTGACGGAACAAAACTTGTAGGCCCAAGTTATAAAGGCATTTGGGGAGAAGAACAAACAGTGATAACCGGAGGCAATACCCGGCAGGTGAAGGTAGATGAGGAATATGTAAAACGTTCGATTTATGACCCAAATGCCGATGTAGTTCAGGGTTTCAATAAAGGTCTGATGCTATCGTATAAAGGTCAGCTTTCCGATGAGGATGTGGCTAACATAATCGAATTTCTGAAAACTTTACAATAAAGCAGTTGAAGTCAGGAGAATCAAATATTACAGACAGAAGCGTAATTCAATTCGTTGACACATTTTCGGAATTGAAGGAAAGCCTTAAAATTGTTTATGAATTAGGTAAGGTTAGAATATCCTTGCCAATTGCTTTGTCAGCGCTCACCGGATATACGTTATTCAACGGTTATCTAGATATTCAGGGTTGGTTCATGGCTATCGGAGTATTTCTAATGTCGTGCAGCTCGAGTGCTTTTAATCACTGGCAGGAACGCAACATCGATGCGCAGATGCCGCGAACCAAAAACCGGCCTATTCCATCGGGGAAAATTTCCGCAAATGGCGCTTTAGCAGTTGCCATAGGTTTTTCGGCTTCGGGAACACTATTGCTTTTGTTTACAAATCCGCTAATGGCTTTACTTTGAGCTGGGTAACTTTGTTTTTTTATAACCTGGTTTATACGCCTTTAAAAAAAGTGAGTGCATTTGCAGTTATCCCGGGTTCGATGGTTGGAGCGCTTCCGCCACTGATAGGTTGGGCTGCTGCAGGAGGAAATTTAACTTCGGAACCAATTTTGCTGGTTGCCACGTTCTTTTTTATCGGGCAAATACCGCATTTCTGGTTGTTGCTTCTATTATTTGGCGATCAATACAAAATGGCTAAGCTTCCCAGTTTGAACCAGATATTTAATGAAAATCAGATAAAAAGAATCACTTATACCTGGGTGCTTACCACTGTTGCCTCAGCTTTATTAATTATATTTTTTGTTTTACAAATCAGATTCTGGTACTGCTTTTACTCATTTATATTGTATACCTCTTATTTTCTTTAACAAAAGCAGTTATGATTAAACAAGAGCTAAAGGTTCGACAATCATTCTTTACTTTAAATCTCCTGTATCTTTTTATGATGTTTTTCCTGATTGCTGATTCGTTAACGCGAATTTGAAAATTTTCGGTAGAAATTTACTTTTCCAAATCAATTCATTATTTCAAACAATACACCTTCACGCAATGCAAAATCGGTTTGAATAATTTGCCTGATTCCAATTTCGGAAATAAGTTGTTCAATTAAAATTACTGCCGGAACAATTAAATCAACCCGAACGAAGTCCATTCCTTTCATTATTAATCGTTCTTTCCGGGTAGATTTTAAAAGCATATTATAAACAGAATAAAAATCGTCAATGGAAATTATTTGGGAAGTGCGTTGTTTTTCACCCGGATCGACTTTATCGATAATGTCGGCAATTGTATCAAACGCTCCGGAACAGCCAATCAGCAATTTAACATTTTCATTTTGGCATTTTTTATATGCATTTTTATGAGCATCCAGAAAGAAATCCTGTAATTGGCTGATATCATTCGAGTTTATCGGATCGGAAAGCGAAAAACGGTTGATGACTCTTGCCATTCCTGTTGCCTGGCTTTCTTTCCATAATATTTCCATATTCCGAGCAAATATCAATTCGTTGCTTCCACCGCCAATATCAAGGATTACCGATGGCTCTTTCAATTTTCCAAAAGCCAGCAAAACTCCTTTAAAGATCAATTCAGCTTCTTTTTCTCCCGAAATAACCTCAATAATCCAGCCTGAAGCTTCGCTCAGTTTTTCCAGGAAGCGGATTTTATTATTCGCAGAACGAACAGCAGAAGTGGCGAGTACATGAACTTTTTCAACCTGAAATTTTTCTATGATTTTTTTATGAAGACGAAATGATTCCAAAACCCGCTCAGTGGCTTCCGTGACTAATCTCATTATCTCTTATTTTATTATCGCCCAGTTTTACCAGTTGTTTGCTTTGATACAAAATGGTAAATCCTGCATGAGTAATTTCGGCTACCAGTAAATTACAGGTGTTGGTTCCCAGGTCGATAACTGCCAGTTTCATTTCGTAAAAATAAGAAAAACTGAATAAGCGTAGTCTTTGTTATTTATGGATTTATGCTCATCCCCGATGGATTTCATTTCGACATTCCCAAAGCATATATCTTTTTAGCCCTTTTCTTTTCAGTTATGGTTGAAATGATTAATATGAAAGTGAAGAAGAGTGTAATAATGATGGAATAGAAATATAACTGCAAGGATGTAACATCAGTAACATACATGCAACATACTTTCAAATGCCTTCAAATTTAAGGCAAAAAGTAACATATAAACCACACTTTGTAACATAGCTGTGACATATAAATTTGGAGCTGCTCTACCTTTGATTCAGAATTTTAAATCAATAATTCGATTCAAAGATGAAACAGCAAAATGTATTAACAGTCGCAATCATTATCGCATTGGGTGGATTTCTTTTCGGATACGATATCGCAATGATGTCGGGAACCACATCGCAATTAGAGACTACATTTAATTTAAACAGTACCTGGCTTGGATTTACAATTGCCATCGCCATTATCGGCACAATTCTCGGTACATTAATAATAGGTAAACCCGCTGAAAAATTTGGACGTCGCCGTTCATTAATAATATTGTCCGGGTTATTTGCCATTTCTACCATTGGAAGCGCAACTGCTTTTAACTGGGAAATGCTTCTGTTTTTCCGTTTTGTTACAGGAGTGCTATTGGGTTGTATTACTGTTGTAACACCCATGTTTATTGCTGAAATTTCGCCGGCAAAAAAACGCGGGCAATTGGTTTTACTGAACCAGTTTTTTGTGGTTTCTGCGATTTTTTTGGCATTTGTAGTCAATTATTTATTGGCACAAGCTTTTGCCGATTCATCATGGCGTTGGATGATTGGAGTAGAATTTATTCCGGCCACAATGTTTTTCGGGCTATTGTTTTTAGTTCCTGAAAGTCCGCGTTGGTTGGTTAACCAGAACCGAAGCGAGGAGGCATTAGTTGTATTTACGCGCGTAAAAGCTGAAAATCCTGCTGAAGAAGTTTCAATCGTAAAAAATTCAGTAGAACAGGAACTTAAATTGGGGCACGGTAATTTGTTCGTAAAAGAAAACCGGTTCCCGGTAATGATTGCCATTTTAATAGCAGCATTTAATCAACTGGCCGGAATTAATGCCATTATGATTTATGCCCCGCGTGTTTTCGAAATGGCTGGTTTTGCAACCAATTCGGCATTGTTACAATCCATTTCCATTGGTGCGACCAATTTATTTTTCACTTTTGTTGCCCTCTTTTTGATCGACCGTTATGGAAGGCGTACTTTATTAATGGCTGGTTCGGTCGGTATGGTCTTCTTTCTCGGAATGTTGTCGAAAGCATTTTTCACCAGCAATTTTAGCGAACTCGGCGGATATGGTGTAATGATATACCTCATGGGGTTCATTGCATTCTTTGCTTTCTCGCAGGGAGCGGTTTTGTGGGTTGTTATCTCCGAAATATTTCCAAATAAAGTTCGCTCAAAGGGACAGGCACTTGGAAGCTTTACCCACTGGATTTTTGCTGCAGCATTAATCTGGGGTTTTCCGGTAATAAACAACACCGTTGGAGGAGGCATTTCTTTTGGCTTTTTCGCAGTAATGATGGTGTTACATTTCTTCTTTGCCTGGAAAGTGCTTCCCGAAACCAAAGGAAAATCACTGGAAGAAATTCAGGTGGAATTTAACAAACAGAAGAAAATCGTAATTCAATATAAAACTCATCATGGAAATTAAAAACAACGAAATTTTATGTATTGGAGAGGTTCTTTGGGACCGGCTTCCATCGGGTGCAAAACCCGGAGGCGCTCCAATGAATGTTGCATTACATTTAAATGCCATCGGGCAAAATGTTTCCATTGCCAGCCGCATTGGAAACGATGGGCCCGGCGAAGAACTGAAATCATTCCTTGGAAAATCAGGATTGAGTACTGAATTTATTCAGGTTGACGAACATTTGCCTACGAGCGAAGTGCTTGTGCATTTGGACGAAAATAGTAACGCTACTTACGAAATTTGTGAACCGGTTGCCTGGGATAACCTCGAATTGACCGATTCATTAATGACAAAAGCCCGGGAGGCTGGACTGCTTATTTATGGTTCGCTGGCATCACGAAACCCAATGTCGCGAAGAACAATTATGAGGTTGCTTGAAAATGATGCAGTAAAACTGATTGACGTAAATTTCAGAAAACCTTATGATACGCAGGAAGTAGTTGAAAAGCTACTTGAAAAAACCGACATCGTAAAACTAAACGATGAAGAACTGGTGGCATTTGCCCAATGGTACAACAAACACCGTCATGACGAGCAAAGCCTGATTAAATGGTTTGCAACTCAGTACAACCTGAAAATGGTTTGCGTTACCAAAGGCGACAATGGGGCCATGCTTTTTTGCGAAGGCGAGTTTTATGAACATCCGGGATTTAAAGTAAATGCTGTGGATACCGTGGGTGCGGGTGATGCTTTCCTTGCCGGATTGATCGCATCACTACTCGATAAAAAATCGCCTGAAGATGCTTTGGCTTTTGCCTGTGCAACAGGTGCTTTTGTGGCCAGTAAAGCCGGTGCTACACCGGAATACGATATGGAAGAAATAAATAGTATTTTAAATAATAAGTAAACTAATCAATTATGAAGAAAAAAATTCATTTGAAAAATTTAGCTGGAAGTATGTTGATTATCCTTCTTAGCTTATTTTCGACAATGGTATTTGGCCCAAAAGCTAACTGTTTCAGGTACAGTAATAGATGCTTCAGGACAGGGTTTGCCAGGTGTTACCATTGTTGAAAAGGGAACGTCAAACGGTACGATTTCTAACCTTGATGGTAACTATTCTATTAGTGTTGAAAGTTCAGCTATTCTTCAATTTTCATTTATCGGAATGAAAGCTCAGGAGATTGCGGTGGCTGGACAAAGTACAATAAATCTTACCCTGGAGGAAGAAACTATTGGATTGGAGCAAGTTGTAGTAACGGGTTACCAAACACAAAAGAAAGCCGACCTAACCGGGGCAATTGAAGTAGTTGAAATGGAATCAATTGAAAACGTAAGTTTGACCTCAGGAAACCCGATGCAAGCCTTACAAGGCCGGGTTCCCGGACTTTACATCGAAAAATCAGGATCTCCAAACGGAACAAATAGCCGGATTCTTATTCGTGGTGTAAACACACTCGGCGACAATAATCCGCTTTACATAATCGATGGTATTCCAACAAAGCGACCTGAAGTATTTCAAAATCTGAGTCCGGGGAGTATCGTTTCTGTGCAGGTACTGAAAGATGCTTCCGCTTCCTCAATATATGGTTCAAGAGCATCGAATGGCGTTGTTATTGTAACCACCAAAAATGGAGCAAAACAAGATGGTGAAGTTCATGTTCAGTTTAATTCAAACGTTTCTGTTCAATCTGAAAAACAGCAACGATTTGATATGTTGAATTCTGTTGATCGTGGACGTGCTTTATGGCAAGCATCGGTAAATGATGGCGTTGACCCGGCAAGTGGTTACGGAGAAATTTACAATTTCGATTGGAATGGTGATTACAATAACCCGGTGCTAAACAGTGTGTCTGTTCAACCTTATGTTGGCGGAGACACCAATGTACCTGCCGGTAATACCGATTGGCAAAAAGAGACCTATAAAACCGGTATGGTTTACAACAACGAATTAACCATTTCCGGTGGCACCGATAAATCATCGATGCTTATGAATGTTGGCTACATTAAAAATACCGGTATGTTAAAATATACCAACTACGATCGCATCACGGCCCGTTTGAATGCTCAAACAAAAATGTTTGATGGTAAGTTCCGTACAGGCATGAATATACAGGTAGTATCTTCAAATGAAACGCTTGAAACACCCGATCTGGGTAGTGCTCCTACTCCCGGACTTGCAATTACTTTGGCACCTACAATTCCTGTTTACACAAATACAGGTGAATTTGCCGGTCCTATTGGTTCAGGTTATTCCGACCGTAATAATCCGGTTCACATGCAATACATCAACCGTTGGGACAACACCAATCGCTCATATCTTTTTGGGAACGTTTTTGCAGAAATAGACATTATCAAAGATCTTGTTTTTCGTACAAACGTGGGTGTTGATTATTCAATGGTAAAAGATAAAAATATTGAACCAAGTTTTACTGAAGGATTTATTGCCAGAACAGTAAATAATATGACTGAATATTCGAGCAATTTTACCAGTGTAACATGGTCAAATACCTTAAGCTATAATTTCAATATTGAGCAGCATCGTTTTAACGCGATGTTAGGTCTTGAATCTGTAGGAGACAATTTTTCTGACGTTTCAGGTTACAAAGAAGGATTTGCTGTGCAATCCGAAGAGTTTTTTGTGCTGAGCGCCGGCACAAGCAATGGTAACAGTTTTGGGACGGGAACCACTAGTCGTCTCTTTTCACAATTTGGAAAAATAGATTACAATTTTGCTGATAAATATTTGGCATCATTTACATTACGCCGCGATGGTTCTTCACGTTTTGGTGCCGATAATCGTTTTGGTTATTTCCCGGCAGTCACTTTTGGTTGGAGAATTACAGAAATGGATTTCATGGATAATGTTAAAACATTCTCTAATTTAAAATTCAGGACTGGTTGGGGAAAAGTAGGTAATCAGGATATTGGTAATTTTGCCAGCCTTGGTTTATACGAACCACGTTATGGTGCAACAGCATCGCAAGTTCCCGGAATTGGTCATGTTGATTTCTTCGACCAGTATTGGAATGTTGGTTCAGCATACGATTTAAATGGAGCTAATTCAGGTAACTTACCATCTGGTTTTGTTTCTGTTCAGGCAGCAAACCCGGCGCTTCGATGGGAAACTACCCAGGAATTTAACTTTGGTCTTGACTTTGGATTATTTGACCAGAAAATTATTGGTGCATTTGACTACTACACCCGTAAAACGGAAGATATTCTAATTCGGCCACCTGTTGCATCAGCAGTTGGTGAAGGACAATTACAATGGTTAAACGGTGCTACGAAAGAGAATAATGGTTGGGAATTCGCAGCTACGTATTACAGTGACAATAAAAGGGATTTTTCGTACAACGTGACCGCAAGTGCCAGTCATTTTGCCGATAAAATTACAGAGTTGCCTGAAGAGGTAAGAACTGCATATCCGGGTAACGTTGAAAAAACAATTGTTGGCCATTCCGAATTATCTATTTTCGGATATGTTACTGATGGGATTTTTCAAAACCAGGCTGAGGTGGATGCACATGCATCGCAAGTTGGAGCTGGTGTTGGGCGTATTCGTTACAAAGATTTGAACGGAGATAATAAAATTGACGCACTTGACCAGGATTTTCTTGGTACAACACTGCCAAAATTAGAGTACAGTTTAAAATTTGAAATGAATTACAAAAATTTCGATGCCTCAATATTCGGTTCCGGAATTGCAGGAAAAACCGGGTTTGACCCATATATTTTTTACAATGATTTTATTCGGGGTAGAGATAATGTAGGAGCCGGTGTTTTCAGAGCCTGGACACCACAAAATACAAATACTACTGTTCCGGCGTTAAGTTTATCAGATGCTAATAACGAAACGAGAACTTCTGATTATTTCAATGTAAATGCTTCGTATTTTAAATTGAGAAACTTATCGATTGGTTATACTTTTAATGAACCGGTAACAAGTAGAATCGGCATTGAGCGTTTAAGGGTTTATTTTATGGCCGATAACCTGTTCTGGTTTAATACAAAAGACTTTAAAGGACCTGATCCGGAACGTACCGATGTAAATATGATTCCGGTTCCAACTACCTGGTCATTTGGTGTAAACATTTCATTATAAAACTTTTAAAATCAATATAAAATGAAATTCTATAATAAATATAACGTATTATTCATACTGGCACTGTTTTTTGCCACTTCATGTAGTGATTATCTTGAAACAACACCTCAGGGTGCAGCTTCTGCCGGAGCACCATCTGCCGAAAGTGCCGAGGGCCTGGTAACAGCAGCTTATGCAGCAATTGGAAATGATGATATGATAGGTCCAATGACGAGCATGTGGGTTTACGGAAGCGTACGCTCTGATGATGCTTACAAAGGTGGCGGCGGTGTTGCCGATGTTGCCGATGTAAATTTTTACGAGCAATATAACTTAACTCAACCCGACCAGGGTTGGATGCACCCATACACATGGGAAAATTTCTATATATCAATTTCAAGAGCCAACTCTGCTTTGCGCTCGTTAAATGAACTTACTGATGATGATTTTCCTGATAGAACAGTTAGAATTGCGGAAACCCGTTTTTTAAGGGCTCATTCGCATTTCATGCTGAAATTAATCTTTAAATACGTTCCATACATCGACGAAACTATGTCGAACGATGAAATTCTACAAACCAGTAACAGAAAATACACTAACGATGAATTGTGGAATAAAATCGCAGAAGACTTCGAGTATGCATTGGCAAATTTACCTGAAACGCAAGGGCAAGTGGGCCGTGCAAACAAATATGCAGCAGCAGCTTATCTTGCAAAACTGAGGTTATATCAGGCCTACGAGCAAAACGATCAAAACCAGGTAACAACCATAAATCAAAACAGGCTGCAGGAAGTGGTTGATTTAACTCAAATGGTTATAAATTCAGGGATGTACAGTTTGCAACCCGATTTTGGAGAGAATTTTTTGGATGGATACGATAATGGACCAGAATCGATTTTTGCTATTCAGTTTTCGATTAGTGATGGAACATCTGTTGGTCGTTTGAGTTTTGTAACCGGGTTGAATTACCCACACGGTGCTACCCAATTTGGATGTTGTGGTTTCCACGCACCAAGTCAGAATCTGGTAAACGCCTTTGCAACCGATGCAAGCGGTCTTCCTAAATTTGACACTTTTAACGATGTTGCATTAAGTGCTGCCGATATTACTCCAGCAGGTGTTAGCGTTGACCCTCGCATCGACCATTCTGTAGGTATCGACGGACATCCATACAAATACCGCAATGAACCGAGCTATATTTTTAGCAATAGTTGGGTGCGTGACCCCGGAGTCTATGGATATTTCCAGAGTATGAAGGAACAGCAGGCAGCTGATTGCTCGTGTTACAAAAAAGAAGGTCCTTTTATTGGAACATCAAAAAACATCGATATAATCCGTTACGCCGATGTGCTGTTGATGCAAGCCGAAGCTTACATTGAATTAGGGCAACAAAACAAAGCAATGCCATTAATTAATGAGGTTCGTGCAAGGGCAGCACAAAGTACAGGAAGAACCAAATTTGCTGATGGAACAGCTCCGTCAAATTATTTGATAAACGAGTACGATGGCTCAAATCTAGAGTGGACACAGGAGAATGCTCGTAAAGCTTTACAGTGGGAGAGAAGACTGGAGTTTGCTTTGGAAAGCCCACGTTTTTTCGACCTTGTTCGTTGGGGGATTGCCGAGCCTACTTTAAATGCATATCTGGCAAAAGAAAAAGTAAGAAGAGATTTCCTGAAAGATGCTAAATTTACTGCAGGCAGGGATGAGTATTACCCAATTCCGCAGCGTGAAATTGATTTTACAAAAGGTTTGTATATACAAAACACGGGATATTAGAATTTTTAATTGGAGTAGCGGCCTTGGTCGCTGCTCCTTACCACATTACCAATGAAATTTACAACTGTCATAACTCTATTGCTTTTACTGATGGCTTTTGGTTGTTCGGAAAGTAACCGGAAAATTTCGGAAAAGTCAGCGGTACATTTTACAAACGAAAATATAGGAACACCAGTTGCCATCCATTTTTTTAACGATGAATATCACCTGTTCTTTTGCAATGATAATGATAGTGTTCATGTACTTGGTCATTTGAAAAGTACCAATTTATTGTTTTGGGAAGAAACAGTTCCGGTTGGCGAATTTAATGCCGATGAAAATTTCAAAGCCGCAAGCATTGTTAGGGATTGGAACAATTCTTCAGGTCTTGGAAACGAAAGCGGACCTCTGTTAACTTTCTTCTTAAATGATAACATGGTATCTTATTCTATTAGCAATGACTTTGGTAGGTCGTGGAAAATGTCTGATGAAAACATTGATTTGGGTATTAACCTGTTTTTTGTAAACGATTTAAAAGTGATATGGAATGAAGATGCTCAAAAATGGATAATGCTTCTGTTGAAAGATTATCAGGTTGAATTTTATTCATCAGACAATTTAATAAATTGGGAGTACCAATCGGTGTTTGAAGCTGAACCAGCTGTGAAAAAAGGTGATTGGACAGCGGTTGAGTTTTTTCCCTTAGAAATGAACGAAACGCACGAAATTAAATGGTGTTTGAGCATAACTACCGATACCGGCGCTCCAAATGGCGGATTAGGCACACAATATTTTGTGGGTAATTTTAATGAATTTCAGTTTGAAACTGAAGATGATGTAAAATGGATAGATAATGGAACTGATTTTTCTTCTGCTGTGATTTTATCAGATTATTTGCTTTTAAATAAACAGCCTGTTTGTATCGGAAACATCAATAACGGAGAAACAGATGCCGATGAAATTCTTTCATTCCCGCGTATTTTTTCTCTTATAAAAAAATACAACGAATATTTTATTTGTTCTTTGCCAATACCTGAGTTAAAACAACTTGAAAATAAAGCAAAACTTATAGCTGCCAACGAGTTTTCAGGAGAATTGCAGATTAATCAAAAACAAAATCTTCCTTTGGAAATCAATTTAAACTTCGATTTAAACAATCGAAAGTATCTCGATTTTGCTGAAGTTTACGGAGTTATTCTCGAAAACGAAACCCACGAAAAACTCATTGTAGGATATCATAATTTGAGGCGCTATTTTTTCATCTCCTTTCAAAATGAAAATGATGCTGAAAATGCAAAAGTTGATTATGCTCCATGCATTATCGATAATTCAGAGGTGGATATCAAACTAATTATCGATGAATCCTCAGTTGAATTATTTGCCATGGAAGGACTTGTTTCGATGACAAAAAAATATACTGCACAATCCGTTTTAAACCGGATAAATCTATTTACCGAAAATGGCAAAATCACTTTAAAGGAAGGCAGCATAACGCAATTATCTGGTATTTCAAATTAAAATCATCAACCCACTTATTATGAATAGAAAAAATATATTATATGCAGTCCTGGTTCTCACAATTTTAGCATTTAGTTGCGCTGTTAAAAATAAGCAACAAGCAACCAGCGAAACAGCAACCAATTATTATACCGAAAAATACCGCCCGCAATTCCACTTCTCACCCGATTCAATGTGGATGAACGACCCCAATGGAATGGTTTATTACGAAGGGGAATATCATCTTTTTTACCAGTATTATCCAGATTCCACTGTTTGGGGACCGATGCACTGGGGACATGCAGTTAGCACCGATATGGTTCATTGGGAACATTTGCCAGTAGCGATTTACCCAGATAGTTTGGGTTGGATATTTTCAGGCAGCGCAGTTATCGACTGGAATAATACTTCAGGTTTGGGAGAAAATGGAACTCCTCCAATGATTGCAATATTTACATACCACAACAGCAAACTGGAACAAACCGGGAGCAACCAGTTTCAATATCAGGGAATTGCATACAGTCTCGATAAAGGGCGGTCATGGACAAAATATTCAAAGAATCCGGTGTTGCCCAATCCCGGGATCCGAGATTTTCGCGATCCCAAAGTCAGTTGGAATAAAGGCAGTAAGAAGTGGATAATGACACTCGCCGTGCAGGACCACGTTGAATTCTATTCATCGCCAAATTTAATCGACTGGACACGCGAAAGTGATTTTGGAAAAGAATTGGGAGCGCATGGCGGTGTTTGGGAATGTCCCGATTTATTTGAAATGAACGTGGAAGGTTCGAATGAAAAACAATGGGTGCTTTTGGTTAGCATCAACCCCGGTGGTCCAAACGGTGGCTCGGCAACCCAATATTTTGTTGGCGATTTTGATGGAAGTAAATTTACTACAACCCAAACAGAAACCAAATGGATTGATTCAGGCAGCGATAATTATGCTGGTGTAACCTGGAGCGACATTCCCGAAACCGATGGCCGCCGTCTTTTTATAGGTTGGATGAGCAACTGGAGTTATGCAACTGTCGTACCCACCGAAAAATGGCGTAGTGCAATGACAATTCCACGTGAATTGATTCTTGAAAAGTCGAAAAATAATTACGTTTTGGCTTCGGTACCGGTAGATGAATTAAAAACACTGAGAAGTGAGAAAGTGGAGTTACAATCCCAGGTGATTTCGGGAGAAGTTGAATTGGAAACAAAGCACATCCAAATCAATCGTTCAGAGATGATTTTTCAGTTTCAACTTTCAAAAGATTCTCAATTTGGATTGGCGGAAGAGTTTGGAATTACCTTAAGTAATGACAGAGGCGAAACGTTTAAAATAGGATATTCGCCCAATACAAATGTGTTTTTCACAGACAGAACAAATGCAGGCGATAATTCCTTCTCTGATAATTTTGCCGGAAAACACACTGCAAAGTACAAAGCAGGTGAAACAATTGAAATCAGGTTGTTTGTTGATGAGGCTTCAGTAGAAGTTTTTGTTAATAATGGAAAACTGGTAATGACCGACATAATTTTCCCAACTACACCTTATAATCAAATCCGATTGTTTTCAACCAATGGAAGTATTAAACTCACTGGAGCGGAAATATGGAGTTTAAAGTCTGTTTGGTAGAAAGTTTAGTTTAGTTGAAGCCTGGTCCGTCATCTGAGGGATCGGGCTATTTTTATGAATTAAATAATTTCTATGTTGGTAAATTGGCAATAGGATCATTTGTCTGTTCAATAATTTAAGTATATTTTTTGCTTGGATTTTGACGGATATCAAAGAATTTGAGAAGAACAATTTTGTGATTAATGCGAATCAAAGGTTGAACCCACTTCGGGGTTCTCGCTATATGTTGTTGATTTACCATGGGTTGCACCCATGGCTATTTTGTTTAATCCCGTTGGGATAAAGAAATGTCTGAAGGACATTAACAAAAATAGCCCCGCGCGAAGCTCGGGGTAAGTGATGCAGTTGAAACTCCAACCCCAAAGTGGGTTGAATTATTGATAATAAATTAATTTCAACCTTCTAAGATGGCAACATTATCAATTTGGTCAATAAAATTATGAAGGCTGGTCTTTAATTCTGACGTATTCATATTCTTCATTTTATACAAATTTAATTCTTTTCTTATATACTTCAGCTAACAATAATTTGAACCTGAGGTTTATATGAAAGAGTGACATTATTTGAATTTAATACCTATTTTTTTGCAAACTCCGAAGGCGAAATTCCAAACTGCTCTTTAAAACTTTTGGCGAAATAGGAAGGCGATGAAAATCCAACTTCATAAGCGATTTCGGAAATACTCTTTCCACTGTTTTTAATCAGTTCGAGCGAAAGCCGGAGTTTTACAGAACGGACAAATTCACTCACCGACATGCTGGTAAGCTTTTTGATTTTTCGGTATAAGTGAACGCGTGAAATGCCAATCATTTCACTTAATTCTTCAACCGAAAGTTCTTCCTTGTCGAGATGTTCTTCCACTATTTTTGAAATTTTGTTCAGGAATTTTCTATCCATTCTTGAAATCTGGCCTTCCTCTTCTTCAATTACAAGTTGACCTCTGTATGTTTCTTGTAGTTTTTTACGAAGCTCCAATAACTTTTTCACCCGTACCTGCAGGTGTCTGCGGTTAAATGGCTTTGGAATGTATGAATCTGCACCTTCTTCCAGCCCTTCCAGTTTTTGTTCCTGCGACGCTTTTGCCGTTAAAAGAATTATGGGAATGTGGCAGGTTTTTAGTTCTGATTTCAGTTTCTGTGTCATTTCCAGACCATCCATCTCTGGCATCATAATATCGCTGATAATCAGGTCAGGTTCTTCTTCTTCCACCTGAAGCAATCCTTTTAATCCGTTTTCAGCTTCAAAAATAATATACGATTCACCCAAACTATCTTTGATATATTCACGCACATCTTTTTGATCTTCAACAATTAGAATTACTGGTTTTTCATCTGCTTCAGAAATTTTTATTTCTGTTTCCTGAACTTCTGAAAATTCAGGATTAAAATGAATTTCATTACTGATTGGTCTTTCATGATGCAAATTTGAAAATTGAATGGTTTGGGAATCAATCATCTCATCCTTATTGAGGTGCAAATTTCCCAATGGTAATCTGATAAAGAATGTTGTTCCTTTTCCCGTTTCACTTTCCACTTTAATTTTTCCGTGATGTAGTTTTATAAATCCTTTCGAAAGTGAAAGTCCGAGACCTGTTCCCTGGAAATCCTGCGATTTTTCAACCTGGTAAAAGCGGTCGAAAATCCGGCTCAAATGTTCTTTTGAAATTCCCCGCCCGGTATCCTTTATCTGAATTAAAACTTCTTCATCAGAAATGGATTTCACAACTGGCTTAACCTTTTTTATTTCGATAATGATTTGCCCCCCTTCAGAAGTAAATTTGAATGCATTTGCAAGCAAATTGAAAATTACCTTGTCCAATTTGTCCCAGTCGAACCACAACAATATTTTTTCTTCTTTTGAGTGAATCTGAAAATCGATGTTCTTTTTACTTGCGTGTTCAACAAACGATTCATGTATTTCTTTTAAAAAGGCGACAACATTATATTCTCTTGCCTGCAATTTCATTTTTTCGTTCTCCAGTTTTCTGAAATCCATCAACTGGTTAATCATTCGAAGCAGGCGTAAGGAATTACGATGCATAAGATTAAACTGTTTTTGAAACAATTCGGAAAATTCGCCTGAACGGATTAAGTCTTCGAGTGGTCCAATTATTAATGTTAGCGGAGTTCTAAATTC
Organism: uncultured Prolixibacteraceae bacterium; assembly: GCA_963821855.1. Lineage (GTDB taxonomy): Bacteria > Bacteroidota > Bacteroidia > Bacteroidales > Prolixibacteraceae > Draconibacterium. The sequence goes on from CAWGFJ010000006.1 coordinate 595,177, forward strand.
ATGTGAAATATTAGTAAAAAAACGAAGTTTGGCCTGAGTTGCCTCTTCCAGTTTTTGTGAAACTTCAATGAGTTTGTCCCTTTGTTTTGAAATCTCGTTATTTCTTCTTTCAATCTGCTGTTTTTGAAGTTCCAATTTTTTATTTGCCCTTTTTTTATTTCGGAATGCACGAAAAATAAGTACAACTAAAACAATATTTAATCCCAGTAAAATCAGCGATAAAATCAACAAATTTTGTTGGCTTTGAAACCTCGAAATTTGCCTGTCCAGCACCGAATTTTGGTTTTCTATTTTATCCTGAAGCGATAAAACCTGGTCGGTTTGAAGTTTGATTATTTTTGCATTTGTTGAATCAATAACCACGGTTGGCAATATGTTTTCCTTTTCGAATTGCAGATGGTTTAGAATTTTGTGCGCAATTTGTATCGATTTCTCACCGCCAGTAGGATATAAAAATGTGGCATCAAGTTCGCCGTTTATTACATATTGAATTCCGCCTTCTTCTCCGTATAATCCATCGATTCCCAAAAAATATTTATTTGTGAGACCATTTTCCAGAAGCAACTGGTATGTGCTCCTTTTGCCATCACGTCATTATAAGCGAAAACCAGGTTGAAATCAACTTTGTCTGTAATAACTTTTTGCATTTGTATTTTTGCATCACTCCAGTTCCATTTTCCTGAAACACTAAGATACGATGGAAATATCGGGATAATGATTTAAACTCTCCATAAATCCTTTTTGCCGGTCAATGGAAGGAGTGGAACCTGTTAGTCCGGTTATTTCAACAATTTTTCCCTTCCCTTTGAGTAGCTTTGCTGCATATATGCCGGCTTCTTTCCCAATCTGATAATTATTTCCACCCACAAATGCAGTGTATGCATCGGATGTTATATTTCGATCTACAACAATTACGGGAATGCCGGAATTAAAAACCTTTTCAATAATCGGTGTGAGTGGTTCCGATTCGTTGGGTGAAACGATTAGTAAATCAATGCCTTGTTCTAAAAATTCTTCAATATCCTGGATTTGTTTTTTATTATCACTGTTAGCGTCTTTCATAATCATTTCCAGATCAGGATAAAAAGCAAGTTCAATCTGCATTTCGCGTTGCATGGTTTCACGCCAGACATCGGCTGTTGTGCATTGGGAAAAGCCAATGACGTATTTTTCGGTTGCCTGAATAGTAATGTATTCAAATAAAAGAAGGCATAGGAAAATAAATTTCAGAATTTGTTTAAAATTCATTTTTGCCAGGTTTCATTAATTTTCTTCCTGGCGCTAAGATAATAATTGGAAAAGAGAAAGGTTATGATTATACAATTTATTAATGTAAAATGTACCAACCCAATCCGTTAAAGTACAACGATAAAGTTTTAACTCTGCGCTTATTCCAGTAAAACAAAATACCATGCTGAGAGCTGAGTTGACACAATCAATTATTTAATACTATCCCAACATCGAACTAACCATTATCTTAACTGCGATTACCAGGATTTCAATCAGTATAATTATAAAGAAGAATATACGCGCCGATATTCTTTTCCAGCGTGGAGTTTGTGCTTTTTTTCGCCAGCCTTTAAACCACAACCAGATTAGAATTAACAATCCTATGTATCAGGATATGCGGAATATATTTTAACAGGTCGTAAATTTTTGCGAATTGCTGCGTTCCAAAACCTTCGAGTACCCAAACACAACTATCTTTTATGGTCTTGCCATTCGATTCGGCTGTAACCATAATTCCGTTATTTCCTTTATTTAAGCTGATGTTTTCCCAAATCGCTATACCGTCATCGGGTGTAAAGTATAATTAGTATTATATTCTGAAAGCCACAAGTAATCCGCCGGTGATAAACGCAATTACCCACCAGATGTAGGCATAGCGCGAATAGATATGAACCGGCTTTGGAACATTAGCATTTATCCCGTTTTTCGATTTTTGCCGCCATATTAAAACTGCATCGGTAAACATGGCAATTAATGATGAATAACCGATTATTCCGTGCAAAGTAAATACTCCTTTTGATGAACCTAAAATCATAAATGTGGTAGCTGTTATGTCGAGACAAACACCGATTGTTAAAAAAGCAAGCACAGCTTTTGTAATTATTTTTTTACGTTGTTCAGTAAGAATAGCAATGGAATAGGAAATTAATGCCAGTACAACAATTGAGGTTCCGAGTTGAAGAAAAAGGTTCATAGAAAAAGGCTTTATGTGGGTTTGAAAGTAACATATTTTAAAAATCTTTCAAAATGAAAAGATAGATGTGATTTCAGAACTTAAAAATTCTTCTTCAGGAATTCATAAAGATTTATTCGCATAAACCTTTCCACAATATCAGAGGCACATAATTTATTGTATTCCTTTAACGAAGCTGATTCAGGTGAATTCAGAAAATTGTAGGCATGTTTTTCGAGATAACTGTCGAAAACAGGCATATCCTCCGCGGTCCAGAATCCATTTAACGGATTAACCATACCGTCGTTATCCGATCCGATACACTGAATCGACCACGCAAATTTCCCGTGCCGGTTTAATACTTCGGCAATATGTTGAACCTGGTTCCAAATCATTCGCGACTGATTAAAAAGCATTTTTCTCCGGTCAAGCGTTTTCCCAGCTCTTTTCAATTCCATTTCGCTGCCTACGCGCCGTTCATCAAACTGAATTCCGAAAACACCACCGGAATCGGCAATCCGTATAATTTCATCATCAAACATATTTATGTCGTCGGGTTGAAATTTACCATAGTTGAAAAGATCATCTTCTACCATTTCGGTATGCGATCGAAATCCATTCACGGCTCCATGACTGCAAATAAGCGGAATAATTTCATCAGGATATTCGGTATCCAGAAAATGGTAATATTCGTTTCTGGCTTTTACGCTCATATGTTTTAAGTCGATAAGAACCCGGTGGCCATTGGTTTTGTCGAGTAATTTTCGAAGAACCTTCCATCCCAAATCCGAGAAACCATCGTTCATTCCTTCCGACTGGTCGCAGGTTTTACTCACGATTCCGTGCAGGCTTTTTGCATGGCCAACCAGTTCGTTGTCGAAATGATGCGTCAGGCCAATAAAGAAAAGCCGTTTATCCCATTTTTTTATAAAATCGACATTGGCAAGCACTTCAGTAGGATCGGCAACTTTCCCCATCATCTTTAATCCTGCATTAAAAACGTGGCCGCCTTCAATGGTAAGAATGACAAAAATTGTTTTTATTCCAGGTTCATCGTGTTCGGTAATTTCGTTAAAGTGCGAAACTATTTTATACTGAACCCATTTCCCGTCGATTCTTATTTTTTGTCCGTCGAGCTGCCTGTAAAAACCGTATTCCAGCAGCAGGTCGTTAAAATAGTCGGCCATGCCCTGCACATGGTCAATTCGCTTTTTGCCAATTCCTGTAACCAGGTTATTGATGATATCGCCCGGCAATTTAATGCCCAGTTTATTCATTACAAAACTTTTCTCGAGGCCACAAAGCGAAACACATACGATTTCGGCGCCACCCCATGCCAGCGATGTAAAATCAGACTGCCTGAATTTTGTAAGCGAAGTGGCAATATTTATCACTTTGTCGAAAACCGTTGGCGGATCGTAATTCCAGATGCTGTCTTTCCTGTTTTTGTTTTTGTTGTTTACGCCGGGTTTGCTGTTAAAGCTTTTTCCAAAGGGTTTTAATCCCGGATGCATGTGTAAATCGATAAATTTCGTTTCCATGATAAAAAAGACTTAATGGTATTAATTTATGAATTTACGAAAAAATGCGCTGAAAATCAAGCTTTCACAGCGAGCAAAGAAAGGTTGAAATTTTTTTATCGCAAATAGTTTGTGGGCTGGCTGTTGATGGGAACTTTACATGTTTATCGAGACACTGACGGCATGGATTATTTTGCCAACACTGACTTTATTTAAATATTCTTTTATCGAATGGAAATTTTTTCTTGTTGAATTAATTAAGTCACTCGATCTTGTCGCTTGCTATTTTCAGCGAATTGAAATTGGTTTTTTGAACGGAACTAAAGGGTTTGGACATAACCGAATTCTTAAACTCGCAACCGGCACATCCGTCGCATTTAGTTGATTTTTTGAAAACCAGGCTTCTTACTACAGAATAGATTGAAATTGCTGCTGCCGCGAAAACAATGATTAATGCCCATGTATTTTGTGTCATAATTCTTTGTTTCAATTTAAATAAAAAAACTGCCAACCTGGTAAACCAGGAACGATGCCACCCAGGCCATTGCCGTGGTGTAAACCATGGTAAATGTGGCCCATTTCCAGTTCGATTCTTTTCGGATGGCCGCAATTACTGCAACACACGGAAAATAGATGAGCACAAAAAGCATAAATGTAAAGGCCACCAATGGCGTAAACACTTTTTCGCCCTGTAGTTTCCCCGATGTATGCACCTGCTGCCGTAATTTCTGTATTAAACTTCCCGAACTTTCGCTGGCATCCAAATCGGCATGATAAAGAATTCCCATGGAACCTACCACAATTTCTTTGGCAGCCAGGCCGGTAACAATGCTTATTCCTACTTTCCAGTCGAATCCCAACGGTTGAATTGCCGGCTCGATAAATTTGCCGATTCTTCCGATGTACGATTTTTCCTGGTGCTCCGAAGCTTTTGTCAGTTCCAAATCGGCAATTTGTGTTTGTTTTTCTATTTGGGGTAGCATCGAGCTTTCTGAAACCTGGCTGATTTGTGCATCGAAATCGCTGGAATATTTTACGTTTCGCGGATAATAACTCAATGCCCAGATTAAAATGGAAGCCAGCAAAATAAAAGTTCCCATTTTTTTCAGGTATTGCGAACCTTTATGCCACATGTGTTTCAAAGTGTTTTTCAGGGTTGGGATACGGTAGGGTGGGAGCTCCATAACAAACGGTACATCCTGTTTCGAAAACACGGTTTTTTTCAGCACCATTGAAACCAGCACCGCCAGCAAAATACCAATGCCGTAAATTGAAAACAGGATCAATCCCTGGTTTTTATGAAAGAATGCAGAGATGATGAGCACGTATACCGGCAACCTCGCGCTGCACGACATAAACGGTGTGATAAGCATGGTCATAATCCGGTCCTTCCGGTTATCGAGCGTGCGGGTGGCCATAACTGCAGGAACATTGCACCCAAAACCCATCAACAGTGGAATAAACGATTTTCCGTGCAGGCCGATTTTATGCATCAGCCTATCCATAATAAACGACACACGGGCCATGTATCCGGTATCTTCCATTAATGAAATAAAAAAGAAAAGGATGAGAATATTGGGTAGAAAAACAATTACTCCGCCAACACCGCCAATAATTCCGTCTACAATTAAATCGCGTAGCGAACCTGCAGGCATTGCAGTTGAAATAAAATCGCCGATAGATCCAACACCTGCTTCAATCCAGTTCATCGGAAAACTGCCAACTGTAAACGTAGCCTGGAACATCATCCACATAAAAAATATAAACACCGGGAATCCCCAGAATTTATGGGTGAGTATGTCGTCGATATCCCAATTTTTTGTGTTGGTATTTTCCTCCTGGTCGAAATAGGTTTCGCGAAGTGCACCGGTTATAAAGCCATATTTTGCATCGGTAATAACCGTTTCCGAAATTTCGTTGTATTCCGCTTCCAGCCGCTGAATTTCAACTTTTGACTGATGGAGAATAGCATTGTAATTATCATAACCGCGCAGTTGTTTTAATGTAGTTTTGTCGTCTTCCAGCAATTTAATTGCAAGGTAGCGTGACGAAAATTTCGCGCTTAAGCCAACATTTTTATCCAGTTCAGTTTGAACGACTGAAATCGACTCTTCAATCGTATTTCCGTAATTGATATTGATATTTCTTACAATCGGGTCGCGGTCTTCATAAACTTCGGTAATCTTATCCATCAGTTCGTGAATTCCCTTGTTTTTTACCGCAACAGTTGGAATAATCGGAATTCCGAGCATTCTGCCCAGTTTTTTATAATCGAAACCGATGCCTTTTTGTTCCAGTTCATCGTACATATTTAAAGCGATAATCACCTTAATATTCATGTCGATAAGCTGTGTGGTAAGGAAAAGGTTGCGTTCAAGGTTCGATGCATCGATAACATTTACAACCAAATCGGGCTGATTTTTCAGCAGATGATTTCGCACAAAAAGTTCTTCGGGAGAATATTCAGTTATTGAATATGTACCTGGCAGATCGACAATTTTGAGTTTGTATCCGTTTTGTTTAATTGTCCCCTCTTTGGCATCCACTGTTACGCCACTGTAATTTCCCACCCGCTCGTGCGAACCCGAAGCATAATTAAACAGCGTGGTTTTACCGCAGTTCGGATTTCCAACCAGCGCAATATTTATTTGTTTACTTTTTTCCCTTGCCTGAACTTTTGTCTTTATATATTCGGTGGTTCCGCCAAATGCGGTAGTTTCAGGTATGAAGCCATTTTTTGGAAAAACAACATTGATTAGCGATGCTTCGCTGCGCCGCAGCGAAATATTGTATCCCATAATTTCGTATTCCACCGGATCGAGCAGAGGTGCGTTCTTTATCACTTTTACCCGTTTTCCTTTCACAAAACCCATTTCGGTGATACGTTTCCGAAAAGCGCCCTGCCCGTTAATTCCGGTTATAATAGCGGTTTCGTTGTTTTGTAATTCGGTAAGAAATATGTTGTTATTGTTATTCATTTTAATGGTTTTAAAAACTTAATCCGAAACGCAGATTACAAGCCAAAGCATTGTTTAACGGCACGCCTGCGCCTGACGGATGAATGATATACTGGAAATCGGGTTGAATAAAAATGTTTTCCGTAACTAAATACTGCCAGGTGATTTCAACAGAGGTTTCGCTGGTATTTTCATGCGGATAAGTTGCATGTGCAAAGGCAAGACACAGTTCGTCTCTTCCGGCTTTTTTGGTTAACCCGGCAAATGTTAATCCACTTCCTGCATAAAATTCACACACTCCATCTTCCGAAGGGCAATAGCCAAGTTGCGTGAAAATTCCAAACCTTCTGTGATTTCGTTCCCACAAATACTGGTCGATATAGGAGTAAATTCCAAATAAGCGGTTAATCAAAGAATCAGGAACCGTTTCTGCAAGTTTTTTGATGTTTCGGTGAAAGTGTGAATATGCTACCCAGTTTATAAACACCTTTCATTTCGTTTATTTTTACTGTTTTCTGAACTTCGGAAATAACAAGAAATCCATCGCCTGAATTAAACTGCCATTTAATGTTGTAAGGATTATAATCGAAGTTGGTGGGGCTGCCATCGTAAACCGCGTTTACCCAGGTAACCGTTGGTGAAATTTTCCAGTCGAAGGTTACTCCAAGTGTTGTTAACGGAAAAATTGGCGCTGCAAAATTCCCCGAAATAATCGGCAGAATTCCAAATGAGCTGTTTAGCAAAAGCGCTGCCAGCTCTGAACTCGCGAATTCGACATTTAAATCCTGTAAACCAGCCGTCAGATCTAAATTTCCCAATTGCTGGCTATACCATATTTCCTGTATATAAGTGTGATTTCCGGCTTCGATATTCGAAACAACCTGGGCATCGCCAAAAAAATTAGCTGAAGGAGTTGCGCCGTGTGTGTTTGCTGCATTAATAAAGAACAATCCACCATTCCATAAACGGGCTTTTTCGAAATCGAGTCCTAACTTTAAATTGGCCATTCCCAGATAACTTGCTCCGGTTTTTAATCCTCCCGAAACATTATTAATATTATCACCAATATAGGAAGCCTCAAAAAGCACAGGACTATTTTCAGATTCTGCCTCTTCGGAAAAGGCGATAACCGGGAAAAGAAATCCGATAAGAATTCCATATTTAAGAAATAACGTGTAATTATTTTTGCTCATCTCCACCAATCCTATTCAAGTGCAGTGCAAAAGTAGCTTCAATGGATTAGTTCTGAAATCCCTAAAAATGATGAAATATTGAAACAGGCGTCATTAGTTATAGGTAGAAATAAGGTTGAAATGAAGGAATTCTCTTATTATTCCAAAGGACTTTCGATGGAAATGAGTTTTTGGACCACAGCGTAAATTGTTAAGCCAGAAACTGATTTTATCCCTGTTTTTTGCGATATGTTTTTTCGATGTGTGATAACGGTGTTGATACTAATGTTCAGCTTATCGGCGATTTCCTTATTCGTGAAACCTTTGGCCAGTAATTTCAATACATCGGTTTCGCGTTCGGTTAAAATTTCCTGTACCTGATTTTGATTGGCCTGTTCTTCGTCTGAGTCGATTTTGCAAAGGGTTGATATAATCGAGTCTTCACTATCCGAAATGTGAATCTGTGCATCGAAAAGGGAAAGGATTTTAGGATCGTGCCACGAATAAACCAGGGCAATCCATTTTACTGATTCAAAGCGCGATTTTGCCTGATTGAAGTTTTTTATATTGCCATAAAAAAACGATGGGTTTATAACGATGGCTTCACATTGATTCCGCGCAAAAAGCAGCTCGGCCCGTTCGACAGATTCGGCAGAATACAATCTGCATTTTATCCCCGATCTTTTTACAATTCCGGCCAATCCTTCCAGAACAACAGCCGAAGTCTCAACTACAATAATGTTGGTCGTCAGGTTCAATGTACTTTTGATAATTGCGATTCCATATTTACCACCAACGGAATCAGTATTAAATCTTCAATCTGGGCATGAACGTTTAAATCATATTCCAGCTCAAACAGGCTCAGAATAAGCTTTCGTCTCAATACCCGGTCGTTTTTTTGAGGAAGATATTTTATCAGCAGTTTTTTCAGGTCATCGAGTTTTTCTTCAATGTCGTTATGCTGTTCGCGGTATTCCACCACCGAATATGCTTTGTTGTTTTTCGATGGTTTTCCGTTGGCAATCTGGTCGTGCAGGTCGAGCACATACGGAAAAACCACGTTGTCTTCATAATCGAGGTGTTCGGTTACTTCTGAAAAATAATCGGTAAAGAATTTCTTTACAAGCGCCATTTCCCGGCTGTCGTTCACCTCAGCCATTTGTTCAATGATTTCCAGAATCTCGGGATAAATTTCGTCGGAATAAAATTTATGGCTGTTTTTCAGATAATATATTAATGCTTTGGTGTCGCTGTTCGATAAATCTGATTTGCTTAAATGCTCTTCACCATAATAAAGGCTGATTAGCTTCATAATTAGCGGTATACTTATGTTGTACTCTTCACTTACAGCTTTTAATGTTTTGTCCTGCGTTGGAAGATCGATGCCAAAATGCTCGAGAAAAAGCAGCAGATATGGATTATTCAGAATAATATCCGAGACTTTTAATTCGGGTGTGAGCTTTATTTCTTTTGTTTGATACATATTTTTTATTGGAATAATTCAAATAAATAAAAGACAAATTTAACTTTTTAATTGGAAACCGCAGAGGGAACTGTATTCGCCCGGATATTTTCATACAATCGCAATAACCTTCGACCAAATGCCAGTGGCTATTTCTTCCAAAATAAATCGTATATTCCAATTATTAAATTCACCCGATGAAACGAATGAAAATTAGATTAATCTGGCTATTCTGTTTTGCTACCGTTGCAACACTGGCTCAGGAACCTATTGAAGTTAAGGTAGAGGAACGGCCGTCGTCGATGGGCATTCAACCGGCTTTTGAAGTGGTTGTACCACAGGCTACCCCGCGCGAAGCTATCGACCTTTGGAAGAAAACGATAACACCACGCCGTCTTTTTAAAAAGAAGCCCAAAATGGAAAAGGTAAAAGACGAATGGCAGGTGAATAATGTTGTGATAAATGAAATTGTTTCGAGGCCGCTCAGTGTTATTACACAGGTGTCGGATTTCCCGGGGCACATTTACATTCGTATTTTTCTTCACGACGAAACGGGTTTTATCGGTGCCGACTCTTCCGCACAAACTTTTGCTGCTAAAAATTATATTCGCAGCTATGGTGTTGAATTATACCGGCTGGCGGTGGGGAAAGAATTAAAGGCCGAAGAGCATACGCTGAATGTATTGGAACGCGAGTTGAATAAACTCATTCGAAAGAACAAAACATATGCAGACAGGCAGAATGATGCCGAACGCGAAAGCGCGACGCTCCAGGAGGAAGCACAAAATCGACGGGAACTGGTTGACCAAAGCCGGACTATAATCACCGGCGATCCTGAAGCTGCACGCGATGCTGCTGATAAGGAACTAAAATCTACTGAAAAAGAGTTAAAGAAAGCAAAGAAAGCCGTCTCACGATACGAACGAAAAGGCAGGAAAAATGACCGGGATCAGAAAGACAAAGTCCGTGAAATTGAACGGCAAATGAAAAAAGTGGAGGCTGTTCGTATTAAGCTCGACAATATTCGGTAGCTACAAAACCTGAGCAACCAGATTTGGATAAATGATTAAGGATGAATGATTAAGGATGAATGATTAAGGATGAATGATTAAGGATGAATGATGAATGATGAATGATGAATGATGAATGATGAATGATGAATGATGAATGATGAATGATGAATGATGAATGATGAATGATGAATGATGAATGATGAATGATGAATGATGAATGATGAATGATGAATGATGAATGATGAATGATGAATGATGAATGATGAATGATGAATGATGAATGATGAATGATGAATGATGAATGATGAATGATGAATGATGAATGATGAATGATGAATGATGAATGATGAATGATGAATGATGAATGATGAATGATGAATGATGAATGATTAAGGATGAATGATTAACGGGCAGAACTGTAAATCAAATTCAGATAATCAACTAGTGACCAGTGTTAGACACAAGATACGAGCTAAAAAGTGTGCAACAGACAAATCTGTCAACCTAATTTAGGGATCGTCAACCAGTGACCATTGACCAATAACTTTTATCTCCTCTCAGACGAACACTCCGCTATTCCTCTGATACTATCTCTTTCGCCTTTTGTGCCTGCCCGAAATTAATGGTAAGACTTTGTGGCCCCGGTTTATCGGTTGGATATCTCCCCAGGGTTTTAATTAACCATTTATTAGTAACGCTTTTTGGCCGAATAATGGGCTGATTTAATCCTCTTGCAATCGTATTTTGTGCACAGAAACCCAAGACCCTTGAAATGCCAAACATAACTGTATAAAATTCAATATGCTGAACGCCATAATGATGAAGCAATGTTCCGGAAATAGCATCCACATTTGGGTATGGATTGGCAACTTTTCCACCCTTAAAGGTTTTCAGGATGTCGGGGACTACTTCATATAAATTTTTTACAGTTTGAAAATAAGGTGACTCGCTGCAATGTTCTTCCCCAAAATTCAGGATTGCAGTAAAACGAGGATCGGTAACACGAAGAACAGCATGTCCGTAACCAGGAATTATACTTCCCGAATCAAGCGTGTTCATCACAAATTCTAAAATTTCCTTTTTATCCGGGGAATTGCCGTATTTATCGTGAATTTGTTTGATAAAACGCAGGCATTCCTGGTTGGCTAACCCGTGAAGCGGCCCTGCCAGTCCGTTTAGGCCTGCCGATGCTGCATAATAAATATTCGACAATGCCGAATTTACCACTCTCGATGTAAATGCGCTTACATTTCCACCCTCATGGTCGCAGTGCAACACCAGGTACAGGCGCAGGTAGTCGGCAAACGAATTACCTCCCGACATAATGCCCAGCATATTGCTCATATTTCCCGACCAGTCGAGCGCTTGGTTATAAGGCACTATATTTCCGTCGAGAAAACGGATGCGGTAAATTCCAGCTGCCAGCGCCGGAAGTTTTGCAATCAGATTTAGCGAATCTTCGAGCATATATTTCCAGTGGTCCTTTTTTTCGATACCATTCGCATATTTCTTTTTAAATACCGACTGGCCTTCCATAGCGAGAATCCCCATGCTAAGCATCGTCATCGGGTGGATATTCTTCGGAAGATTTCGCAATATAGTCCATACATATCCTGGCACTTCCTGGCGTTCCGATAGTTCGCCTTTGAGTTCAGCGAGCGCTTTGTCGGTAGGATAAGTACCCGTGCAAAGCAGGTAAAAAACTTCCTCCGGTGTTTTGCCGGAAAAAGCCGGAACCTCGAACCCGTTAATCAATAGTCCTTTGTAAGGGTCGACATACGATGTATTGCAAACCAGCGCCTGCATACCTCTCATTCCGCCCATAAGGTGTTTAACTGTAATTTTGCCAATAATAGTATCTGAATCGGTTTCAAGCATTCGTGAAATCTCTTTCGCCTGGGTTTCAATTCTAAGTCTGACATTTTCTTTTAAGCGTTTCATGGCTTTGTGTTTTTAATGTTATATAATAGATCCCGTTATTGGGACGAATTTGTTCATGTATCAGGGAATACCATAATATTTTTTTCATCATTAAGCGATGAAAACTATTTATTAAAATTGAGAAGTGGATTAAAAGAGTAATAAGTACTCTTTTCTTTCCATACTTAAATCGGGGTTTCAGGGTTTCAATCTCCGGGTACAGTTTAACGAAAATTATGTTTTTGCACATAAATCAAATCAATTATTGAAGCATTGAGGGATTGAGGGATTGAAGGAGACGTCAGATAAACCAAGGCGCGGAAACTGAAGTCATTTGCTCAGATTACCACGACTAATATTATTCCATTTACTAAAGCCATAAACAATTATTGGTATAATGGATTAATTTTTATCGAAATCGCTTACAAATTTTATTGTTACCATTAAAACAAGTTTTAACTTGTAGAACAGTCGCTAATTGGTATTAACCTAAATCGAATAAAATAATGAAAGCTGTTGTATACAATAAAAAAGTAAAACCCGAAAAGCTCGTGTATACCGATGTTGTAAAACCGGTTCCTGCCGAAAATGAAGTACTGGTTAAAATGATGGCAACATCGGTTAATGCAGCCGATTACCGTTCAATGCGAATTGGGACAATACCGAAACGCCGGATTTTTGGCGCTGATGTTTCCGGAATTATTGAAGCTGTGGGAAAAAACATAACACAATGGAAACCAGGAGATGAGGTAATGGGTGATTTGGCTTCACACGGTTTTGGTTGTTTTGCTGAATATAATCTGGCACCCGGAGATATGCTTGTTCGGAAACCCGCCGAAATATCCTTCGAAACCGCTGCGGCACTTCCTTTAGCTGCTATTACAGCAATACAGGCAGTACGCAAAAATGGCCAGGTTCGTAAAGGTAACAAAGTGCTAATTGTAGGCAGCGCCGGGGGTGTAGGTACTTACCTGGTACAAATGGCCCGATATTTTGGTGCAGAGATAACGGCAGTCTGCAGTACGCAAAATGTGGAACAAACAAAGTCGCTTGGCGCTGATGAAGTTATCGATTATACGAAGGAAAAATTCACGCGTACCACCAAACGTTTCGATTTTATTTTTGCCGTAAACGGAAATGAAGCGTTATTGGCGTACCGGGTTTTGCTGGCTCCGGGTGGAAAGTACATTATGATTGGTGGCGCGATGACACAGATTTTAAAATCCCTGATTTTTGGAAAACTGCTTTCACTGGGAAAAAGAAAGATGCTGTTCCTGTCGGCAAAAGCCAATCAAACCGATTTGGAGTTTATAGCCAAACTTGCAGCCGATGGACATATTAAACCTGTAATCGACCGGATTTACACCCTTGACAAAACTGCTGAAGCAGTGAATTACCTCAACCAAGGCCATGCCCGCGGAAAAGTGATAATTAATATCCGTAAAGATCCAGATGGAAAATTACTAAAGGATTGAATGGTTGAATGCTGAAATTTAAAGCTTCAAGCTACAAGCATCAAGCCTCAAGCTTCGAGCCTCGAGCCACGAGTAGCGAGCCATAAGAACGCCATACACAAGATAAAATAATTGTAAAATGCGACTGCTTAGCAAGGATTGAAGGATTGAAGGATTGAAGGATTGAAGGATTGAAGGATTGAAGGATTGAAGGATTGAAGGATTGATTACGGCTTAAATGCGGAAATGCTTAAATGCAGAAATGAAATGTAAAGCTGCAAACCTCAAGTATTATTTCGATCGTGAGCACATTTTCTTTGAATCCGTCCAATCGTGTTATCCGGGCAGGCTTTTCACTATTCACTTTAAACTTTTTTCATCTGAACCCAGAACTCTGAACCCTGAACTCTGAACTCTGAACTTTCTTTCGAAACTTTGAACTTGACACTTTGAACTCTGAACTTCTTCCTCTGAACACTGAACACTGAACACTGAACTCAATAAAGTGGCGGTAATACCGGCTTGTAATCATCAAAAAAAGTCAGCTGAGTGTCCATTGCTTTTTTATTTTTCGAAACCGATTCAGCAATCAGTTTATGTTTCAGTCGGTTGGGTTCCCAGTCAGTTGTCGATACCGGGAGTTCATTTGTTGTAATAAAATACTTCGCTCTCTTCATAACTACTCCTATTTTTTGTAAATGATTTAAATTCAATTTGCGGTGCCGGCGGGCCATAATAATTTTTTGTGCCGATCGTACTCCAATTCCCGGAACACGTAATATCATTTCGTAATCGGCCCTATTTATATCTACCGGGAAAAGCTGCATGTTTCGCAGTGCATAACCAAGTTTTGGATCGATATCCAGATCAAGAAAAGGTTGATCTTCAGTAAGTATTTCTTCAGCCCTGAATTTGTAAAACCGCATCAGCCAGTCGCTTTGATATAATCTGTTCTCACGAACCAGCGGTGGTTTGCTCAATGCCGGAAGCCGCTGGTCATAGGCATTTACCGGAAGATAACCCGAAAAATAAACGCGTTTCAGATTTTGCGATTTGTATAATCCCGACGACAGCAAAATAATCTGCCGATCGCTTTCCGGCGTTGCTCCAATAATCAATTGTGTACTCTGACCAGCAGGTGCAAACTTTGGCGCTTTCCTGTATTTTTTTCGCTCTTCTTTACTTATAAGAATTTCATTTTTTATCTGGCTCATGGGCGATAAAATTCCGCTAAAGTTTTTTTCGGGAGCCAATCGTTTCAGGTTAGGTTCTGTTGGTATTTCTATGTTAACACTAAGCCGGTCGGCCAAAATTCCGGCTTCATGTATTAATTCCGGACTGGCTCCGGGAATGGCTTTAAGGTGAATGTACCCATTATAATTTTCTTCTGTTCTCAGCTTTTTAGTTATAAGAACCATACGTTCCATCGTATAATCAGGGGATTTTATAATTCCCGAACTTAGAAACAGGCCTTCGATATAGTTGCGGCGATAAAACCCGATGGTCAGATCAACAATTTCCTGTGGCGTAAATGTGGCTCTCGGATGATCATTGGTGCGCCGGTTGATACAATATGCACAATCGTAAATGCAGTTATTAGTCATCAGAATTTTAAACAGGCTCACGCATCTGCCATCGTCGGTAAAGCTGTGGCAGATTCCGCAGGCGACACCGTTACCAATGCCTTTTGTCGTATTTTTCCGGTTGCTTCCACTCGATGCGCATGATACATCGTATTTGGCTGCATCGGCCAGTATGTTTAACTTATTCAATACTCTATCGTTGTCCATAATTCATTCTTTCCATAAAAACCCCGGCGCGAACACCGGGGATTTTGAACCTCAAACACTTGGGATTTGAAATCCCGGGGAATATTTTGTTGTCCTGAACTTCGACTTTCCAGGTCGAAGAAACCTAATCGGACTTTCTAAGTCGGATTCCCGCGTTAATCATTTTATATGATAATATTATTATCAATATTGTCGATAATAATTTAATCATTTCTTTTAAATCACCAACTTTTTTTTATAATTTTGAAGAAATAATTTAATTTCAAGATATATAGGACTAAAGTCCGATAATTAGAGATATTCCAAATCACCGGCATAAATGCCGGTGTTAGTCAATTTTCACACAGCCTGTTAAACTAGAGGTTAACGAACGCTTGACACAAATGGGTTTTAACGCTAAACAAAAAGAAAATGAATTACTTCAGCAGCAATTTAAAACTATTACGCACCCGAAAAAACCGGACACAGAATGATTTAGCAGCATCGCTTGAATTAAAACGAACAACAGTTAATGCGCTGGAAAATTCGATTAGTCAGCCCACCGTTCTGCAATTGCAGGCTTTCTCGAAATACTTTGGAATTGCCATCGATACTTTAATCAATGTGGATTTAAACCAGCTTTCGGAAAGCCAGTTCACCGATCTGCAAAACGGGTTTGATGTTTTTATTCGCGGAACAAAACTGAGGGTAATTGCCACAACGGTTAATGCAGAAAACGAAGACAACATTGAGTTTGTAAACGAAAAAGCCAAAGCAGGCTATGTCACCAGTTTTGCAGATCCCGAATACATTGGTAATCTTCCGGTTTTTCAGCTTCCGTTTTTATCGAAAGAAAAAAAATACCGTGCATTTTCCATTTCCGGCGACTCGATGCTGCCAATTCCAAGCGGCTCGGTTGTAATTGGCGAATTCATACAAAATTTTTACAATATCAAAAAAGGCGAAGGTTACGTGATTGTAACCCGTGAAGAAGGAATAGTTTTTAAAATTGTTGAAGATTATTTTTCAGAAAAGCGATCATTATTGCTTTCATCGTTAAATGCTGCGTTCAAACCCTATCAGCTTCCGATTTCAGAAGTAAAAGAAGCCTGGAAATTTGTTTGTTACCTGAATACTGAAATCCCGGAACCGGAAACCGATATGCAGAAAATGATGAAGACTATGGACCAAATGCAAAAAGAGATAAATATGCTTGGATCCAGGATTAAATAGATTTTCTTTAACAACCGCGTGATGTCGCTCAATGAATTGTTGTATAAAGTATTTCCTTATACATATTTCTTGAAAAACAAGCTGAAATAATTGTAAATCTCCGGATAATCCGAACATTTTAAAGGAATTAAATGCCATTTTCTTTTTTCGTAAATTTGAAAAAACATCGAAAAAATGCAGGAAGCGCAGTTCTATACAAAACTTGAAAACCAAATTGTGAGATGCGATTTGTGTCCCTGGAATTGCGTTTTAAAACCCGGACAGACCGGCGTTTGTAAAGTTCGTTCCAACGAAAACGGAATTTTACAAACGCACGTTTACAATAAAATTGCTGCGTTTGGCATCGATCCGATTGAGAAAAAACCGCTTTATCATTTTCATCCGGGAAAAAATATTTTATCGGTTGGCGAAGTGGGCTGCAACCTGAAATGTACTTTTTGTCAGAATCACCGGATTTCGCAATGCTACGCCGAAGACTTCAATGGCTTTAGGAAAATCACTTCGGAGCAGATAATTAACGAAGCGCAAAAAACATATCATAACATTGGTATTGCTTACACCTATAATGAGCCGTTTACATTTTACGAGTTTTTGTTTGACACAGCAAAACTGGCTCACAACAACGGATTAAAGAATGTGGTGGTTTCCAATGGTTATATAAATCCGGCGCCATTGCAAAAATTGCTTCCATATATCGATGCTTTCAATATCGATTTAAAAGCATTTACTGCCGATTTCTACCAGAAGCAAACCAAAGGAAAACTGGAACCTGTTTTGGAAATATTGGAAATAATAGCCAATAGCAATGCGCATCTCGAAATAACCAATCTGGTTATTCCCGGATTAAACGATGACGGGAAAAATTTTACTGAAATGATAAAATGGATAGCGCTGAAATTGGGCGACAACGTTCCATTGCATCTTTCGCGGTACTTTCCACAGTACGAAATGGATATTCCTGCAACACCTGTAAGCAAGCTTGAAAGACTTTATAATTTGGCAAAGTCGCATTTAAAACACGTATATACCGGAAATATTACCGATGTTAAACGATCGTCAACCCTTTGTTTCGATTGCGGAAATACGCTCGTGGAAAGAAATCACTATCATGTGGAAACGCCGGGAATCGATGACAATGGTTGTTGCAGTAACTGTAAAAGTCCGGTAGATATCATTTTATAAGGCCTTGTAAAAAAGGAAATTATTTCTTATTTAAATTCGATCTAAATTTCGTAACTTTTCACTCTCGTAAATTAAACTACCATATTAAAAATAACATGACTAACGAAGATTTTATTAACCAACCCGAATACCTTCAAATGTTGAGCGAAGCAAAAAAATTGAAAAGCAAAGTTTATTCCGACATCATAGATAATCAAGGAAATCAGTATGTCGATTTGGTTCAGGAAGGCGGCGGTGTTCTTGGAATAGCCCTTGTAGGTTATACATCCATTCTTGAAGCTGCCGGAATTCGCTTTTTTCATTTGGCAGGAACTTCGGCAGGTGCAATTAACACCTTAATTCTGGCAGCAATCGACAGTATCGACAAACCAAAATCGCAACGCGTACTGGATGAATTAGCCAAACAGGATTTATTTGATTTTGTTGATGGAGACCCGGTGCTAAAATCGATTATACAGCGGGTTATCGATGGAGCTAAATTTAAAAAAGTTCTGTTTAAATTGCTATTGAACATCAGAAAAGTTAAAGTTGCATTATTCGATAATCTTGGATTAAACCCGGGAGAAAAATTTGAGCTGTGGATAGAGAAGGTTTTAAAAGATTCTCCAAATCATGTGACAACCATTGGCGAACTTCAGGAAAAACGAAGCAATAAATATTTCCCGGAAGGATTGCGACATCGGGAAACCGGGCCAATTAGCGATGAGCGCGCATTAGTTCATATTATTACTGCCGATATTACAACACAAACAAAGGTACAGTTTCCGATGATGACTCATTTATACTGGGGCGACGATTACAAAAAACAATCGCCTGCAAAAATGGTACGCGCTTCCATGTCGGTCCCGTTCTTTTTTGTTCCTTTCGAAATCGATAATGTGGTAAATGGCGGCGAACCTGCAAATGAATCGTGGAGACTTTATGCCAATTATTACGGTACAATTCCTAAGAAAGTAAAATTTGTTGATGGTGGCATGCTTTCGAATTTTCCGATTAACGTGTTTCATTTCATACCGGGAGCAACTCCGCGCAAACCTACATTTGGAGTGCGGCTTAGCACGTATCGCAATGAGTTTGTCGATGTTACCGATATGGGTGGTTTTTTAGGTTCGATGGTAAGTACAATGCGTCACGATTCCGATAACGAATTTCTAATTAAAAATCCTGATTTTGAACGACTGATTTGTTTTATAAATGCCGATAAAGATTTCAACTGGTTGAATTTCAAAATGGATGATGATAAGAAAAAGCTGCTTTTCCTGCTGGGTGCCAAAAAAGCGCTCGATTTTATATCCACATTTAACTGGGAAGAATACAAAGAACTTCGCAAAAAAGGAATCATTTAATATATAACCATTTTGCCGGTGAAATTTGAATCAATAACAGTGTAATGAGAATTTATTCACCTCAGGTTTTTCAGGGTAATCTGAAAAAGAAAAATTACTTTGAGGGTTGGTATTTTAAGCATGTTTCAAACGATTTGAAGCATGTTTTCGCTTTTATTCCAGGCATAGCTTTAACCAAAAAAGCCAATCATGCATTTATTCAAATTATAAACGGCATTACCGGAAAAACCTACATTATAGATTATTCTATTCATGAATTTCGCTTTTCAAAAAATGAATTCGATATTTGGGTTGGTAATTCAAATTTCACTCAAGCGGGAATTAAAATCGATATTGATGAAAAAGACCTGAAAATTAAAGGAGAATTAAACTATTCGGGAATTGTAAAATATCCATCTACATTGCTTTCTCCGGGAATTATGGGTTGGTATTCTTTTGTACCTTTTATGGAATGCAAACACGGAATAGGCTCGGTTTTGCACAGAATTTCAGGAAATCTCAATTTCAATAATGAAATAATTGATTTCGGCGATGGCACAGGCTATATGGAAAAAGACTGGGGAACATCGTTTCCTGAATCGTGGTTGTGGTTGCACTGCAACACATTCGATATTCCCGATTGTTCGTTTACGTTTTCGGTAGCTAAAATTCCATGGCTCGGAAGTTTTTTTATCGGACATATTTGTTATTTATATATTAAAGGCAAATTTTATCTTTTTGCAACCTATAACAATTCAAAAATCAGTCGCCTGAAATTTGATGCTCCGTTTCTCGATATTGAAATAGAAAATAAAAATCACGTATTAAAAATTTCTGCAAAGCAAAACAGATCCGGAAATCTGAAAGCACCGGTTACCGGCGAAATGAACAGGATAATCAAGGAAAGTGTGGATTCCGAAATTGAAATTGCCTTACGAACTAAAAATGAAGAAAATGTATTTTCAGTAAAAGGAACGCGCGCCGGAATGGAAATCATTGAAAAAATTCTGACTTATTTTTAAATCGTTCGAATCCATTTATTCTTATACCTTTGGGGCGTTTTTTAATACAATTTTGAATGAATTTTTCAGAGCTTGGCATACACGCCGATTTACTTGATGCCATTTCATATATGGGCTTTAATGAAGCCACACCAATTCAGGAACAGGCTATTCCTGTCATTCTCGATGGTAACGATTTAATAGCCTGTGCGCAAACCGGTACAGGAAAAACTGCCGCTTTTTTATTGCCTATCCTCGATTTACTGGCTGATTTGCCCGGGGGCGAAACCTCGACATTAATTATGGTGCCAACGCGTGAACTTGCCATGCAAATCGACCAGCAGGTTCAGGGCATTGGATATACAATGGGAATAAACTCCATTGCCATTTACGGGGGAAGCGACGGCGATGACTGGGGACAACAGAAAATTGCGCTTACCAAAGGAGCCGATATTATTGTTGCCACTCCCGGAAAACTGATTTCGCATTTGAACCTCGGATATGTAAAATTCGATACAATTAAGTTTTTAATTCTCGATGAAGCTGATCGAATGCTCGATATTGGTTTTTATGACGATATCATAAAAATTATTTCCTATCTTCCCAAAGAACGCCAAACACTAATGTTTAGCGCCACAATGGCTTCAAAAATAAGGAGTCTGGCATCGAAAATACTGGTTAATCCGGCCGAAATAAACATATCCATTGCAAAACCGGCGGAAGGAGTTTTACAAGCCGCTTACCTGATTTACAACCAACAAAAAAATGATCTTATCTGTCATTTAATCGAAGAAAATCCGGAATATAACAGTGTCCTTATTTTCTGTTCAACAAAAAAGGCTGTAAACGAATTAGCGCGTGTTTTAACAAAACGAAAACTATCATGTCAGGCGATTTCGTCAGATTTGGAACAGGTTCAGCGCGAGGAAGTACTTCGTGGGTTTAAATCAAAACAAACCAGAATTCTTGTTGCAACCGATGTTATGAGCCGCGGAATTGACATAAAAGATATAAACCTGGTGATTAACTTCGATGTTCCCGGCGATGCCGAAGATTATGTCCACCGCGTTGGAAGAACAGCCCGGGCAGATGCCACTGGCGTTGCACTTACATTGGTGAACGAAGACGACATGTACAAATTTCACCAAATTGAACAACTCATCGAAAGAGAAGTATTTAAGATTCCGCTGCCTGATAAATTTGGCCATGGCCCTGAATGGAAAACGCCAAAATCAAAGAAAAACAAATTCAAAAGAAAAAAAATTCAAAAAGGAAGCAAAACCAATAAGCACGGAAGACATTCAAAATGAAAACCTCTTGAATAACAATTGAGCATCATTCCGGGGGTATTATCCATCATTTCCAACATCTGGTTCCATCACCAATGCGTTGCACACATTTCCATGGGTGCTCCCCATCTTTTCAGCTATTTCATCTTCCAATACCTGGCCTCATCTTTCCAGGACTTTTTGTCATATTTCCTGGGGTAGAACCAACCTTTCCAACTATTTTATGCGTTCTTCCAACACCTGGACT
This sequence comes from uncultured Prolixibacteraceae bacterium, assembly GCA_963821855.1. GTDB lineage: Bacteria > Bacteroidota > Bacteroidia > Bacteroidales > Prolixibacteraceae > Draconibacterium. The sequence goes on from CAWGFJ010000006.1 coordinate 616,903, forward strand.
AATCTTTCCAGGACTATTTGTCATATTTCCCGGGGAATGATTCACATTTTCACTGGAATGACTCATTTTTCAGAGGGAATGGTTCATTTTTTTAATGGATTTCTTCATTAGCACATTCTTTTCTACTTTTGTTGCTCAATTTTAAAGTATGAAAAGAGTTGTTGTCGGGCTTTCCGGAGGTGTTGATTCGAGCGTTGCAGCATATTTGCTAAAGCAGCAAGGCTTCGATTTAATTGCGCTGTTTATGGTAAACTGGCACGAACGTGTTGGCAATGTAACCAGTGCATGTACGTGGGAAGAAGACGCTCTGATTGCCGAAATGGTGGCTAAAAAACTCGATATTCCTTTTCATATTGTCGATTTGAGTAAAGATTACAAAAAACGGGTGGTGGATTATATGTTTGCCGAATACCAGGCTGGCAGAACGCCCAACCCCGATGTGCTTTGTAACCGCGAAATAAAATACGACTCATTTTTAGAAGAAGCACTGAAATTTGACGCCGATTATGTGGCTACCGGGCATTATTGCCGAAAAGGTGAAATAGAAGTGAACGGAAAAACAATACATCGCTTGCTTGCCGGGAAAGATCCGAACAAAGACCAAAGTTATTTTTTGTGCCAGTTAAACCAGCAGCAGCTTTCGAAAGCCATATTCCCCATTGGTGAACTGCGTAAGCCGGAAGTGCGCAAAATTGCCCGTGAACAAAACCTTCCTACAGCAGAGCGAAAAGATTCTCAGGGAATTTGTTTTGTAGGAAAAGTAGATTTGCCCACGTTTCTGCAACAACAATTGCAGCCCAAAACCGGAAACGTTATTGAAATTCCGGCTAAGTTTATGGAAAAGAAAAAACAACTTGAAATAACGGAAGAAAATTTTCGCAAACTATGTTTTCCTTATCCATACAAACCCTGGAATGGTGAAGTAATTGGTGAACATCAGGGAGCACATTTTTATACTATCGGACAACGGAAAGGATTGAATATTGGCGGACATAAAGAACCACTTTTTGTAATTGGCACCGATGTTCAACGAAATATTATTTATGTAGGCGAAGGACAGGATCATCCGGGTTTGTACCGGCGTGGTTTATTTATTGCTCCAAAAGATATGCACTGGATAAGAACCGATTTGGAACTCAGTCCTGGCGAAAGCACGACATTTGATATTCGTATTCGTTACCGTCAGCCGCTTGAAAAAGGAACTATTTATATGAAGGAAGATGGCGCATGGTTTATTTTTGAAAATGAACAACGTGGAATTACTTCCGGGCAATTTGCTGCATGGTACACCGGCGATGAAATAATTGGCTCGGGAGTAATTAAGTGACATAGTCGTATAATCGGGGCGCGACTTCGAGTCGCACCCCGATTGAACAAGTCGCACCCCGACTAAATCCAATCTTTATATTAAATTAGCACAAAAATATTTCAGCATGATAAAATCTATGACCGGCTTTGGTAAAGCCGAATTCGAAATAAACAACAAAAAAATTACCATCGAAATTAAGTCGCTCAACAGCAAACAACTCGATATAAATACCCGGACACCAAGTTTATATCGCGAAAAGGATATTACCATCAGAAAAGAGCTCTATGATAAACTGGTGCGTGGAAAGGTCGATTTTAATATTTATGTCGAAAATCTGGGAGAAGATTCCAATTCAAGAATAAATGAACCAATCCTGAAAAGTTATTTTCACCATTTGAGTAAAATCAGCTCAGAGCTCGAATCTTCCGGTCGATAATTCAACATTATACGCTACAATGCGCTTACCCGATGTGGTAAAAACCGAATATGAAACGCTGGATGAGGAAGAATGGAATGTTATTCTTAAAAATATCAGAAAAGCGCTGTCAGAAATCGAGGAGTTCCGAAGCCAGGAAGGAGAAGCTTTACAAACCGATATTATTGGCAATGTTGAAAGTATTCAAAATCTGCTTCAGCAAATCGAACCTTTTGAAGGCCAGCGTTTGGAAACTATAAAATCGCGGCTTACTGAAAACCTCGAAAGTTTGAAATTAAACGGGAATGTTGATAAAAACCGGTTCGAACAGGAGCTGATCTTTTATCTTGAAAAACTGGATATTAATGAGGAAAAAGTACGCCTGGCCAACCATTGCGAATATTTCACAGAAACTATTTCGCAACCGGAATCTTCAGGGAAAAAGCTCGGTTTTATTTCGCAGGAAATCGGGCGAGAAATAAATACAATTGGGTCAAAAGCCAACGAAACCAATATACAACGCATTGTAGTTCAAATGAAAGACCATTTGGAAAGGGTGAAGGAACAATTGCTGAATGTGCTTTAGCTTGTCAGCGCCCTAGATGTTAACGATGTTCCCAAAAACTCTAAAATCTGTATATTTGGTTCATAATTGATTAAAAATGGAAGCGGAACTATTGCGCATAAAAATTGCAGACTCAATTCATTCGAAAGATCCAAATGCCGAAGCGTATCTTTTTGGGTCTAGAGCCAGGGGAAATGCAAAACCGGAATCAGATTGGGATATTTTAATCTTAGTGGATGAGCCAATATTCAGCAACAAATTGGACGATAAATTCCGCGACGATCTTTACAAGCTCGAGATAGAATCGGGGCAGGTAATTTCACTTTTGATTTATCCAAAAAAATTCTGGAGAGAAAAATTACAATCTTCCCCACTTTATGAAAACGTTACCAGGGAAGGAATCCGCATGTAATGGATAATCTGGAAATAAATATAAAGTACCGGATAAATCGTGCAGATGAAACCTATGAGGAAGCATTATTTCTTGCTGAAAAAGAAAGATGGAATACTGTTGTAAACCGCCTGTATTATGCATGTTTCTATGCTGTTATCGCATTACTTTTAAAATCGAATATTAAAAGCAGTACTCATGCCGGAACCCGAAATCAATTTGGTCTTCACTTTATTAAAACAAAAAGGATCGATGTAGAATACGGTACATTGTATTCGCGTTTATTCGATTACCGCCAAAAAGGGGATTACGGCGATATGTTTGATTTTACTGAAGAAATTGTCGCTCCACTAATAAAAAAAGTACCAGCATTCATTTTCGAAATAAAAAAGCATCTTTGATATAATGAAAGGAAAATTAATCATATTTTCTGCTCCTTCCGGAGCCGGCAAAACAACCATTGTAAAACACCTTCTCAAAAAAAATTTAAACCTCGAATTTTCAATTTCGGCGACCAGCAGAGCGCCAAGAAAAAATGAAACCGACGGGAAAGATTACCACTTTATTTCAAAGGCTGAATTTCAGCAAAAAATAGAAAACAATGAATTTCTGGAATGGGAAGAAGTTTACAACGGAACTTATTATGGAACGCTTAAAAATGAAGTGGAAAGGATCCGCGAAACAGGTATAAACGTAATCTTCGATGTTGACGTGGTTGGCGGGTTAAATATTAAAAAATATTACGGCGCTGAAGCTCTGGCAGCTTTTGTTGAACCACCGTCGGTAGAAGAACTACGAAAAAGGTTGCAAAACCGTTCAACCGAAACGGAAGAGAAAATTCAGATGCGCATTGCAAAAGCAGAACATGAAATGAGTTTCGCAAACCGGTTTGATGTGATTATTATTAACAGTGATCTTGAAAATGCTTGTTTGGAGGCTGAGAGTCTTGTCAGACAATTTTTGAATTAACAAAAAGCCAGGTAATGGAAACTAACTATTGTCATTTTTTCACCCACAACCCCATGAAGTGGGCACTCGCTCTGACAATTGTTTACCTTTGTATGCACCCGAAGTCCCCTTCAGGGGATTTAGGGGTAGATATGGGAATAGATCATTCTCAATTTTAAAATTTGATTTTTTATTTAAAATGGCCGATTTAGTATCCGACATATTATTTCCAAAAACAAATATTCAAATGAAAGTTGGACTTTATTTTGGTTCCTACAATCCAATCCACATCGGGCATTTGGCAATTGCAAACTACATGGTTGAGTTTACCGGAATCGACCAGCTTTGGTTTGTGGTTTCGCCGCAAAATCCGTTTAAAAAGAAGGCAAATCTGCTCGATGATTATCAGCGCCTGGAAATGGTGCACCGTGCTGTTGAAGGCGACGACAGGCTAAGGGCTTCGAACATCGAATTCAACATGCCAAAACCAAGTTACACAATCGATACACTTACTTATCTGAAAGAACAATTTCCCAGCTACCAGTTTCTCATTCTGATGGGATCCGACAATCTCGGAAATTTTCATAAATGGAAAAATTATGAAGGCATAGTCGAAAATTACGGAATAATTGTTTATCCCCGTCCAGGATTCGACAAAACTAAAATTCAGAAACATAAAAATCTTATCGTGGCCGAAGAAGCTCCATTGATGGAAATTTCATCATCGTTTATTCGAAAAGCCATACGCGACGGGAAAGACGTGCGCCACTTTCTCCCCCAAAAAACATGGGAATATTTAGAAGAGATGAATTTTTACAGGAAATAACCCCTGCTGGTAACGGCAATCGGTAACTTTTCTGAAAAAAAATATTCCATTATTTGATCCAAATGAGGCACAGTAAGCAAAACTGTGCCAGCATTGAGACACAAAAATAGAAACGCTGCAGTAGCTTTAAATCAATAAGTAATGCCTCCATCGGATTACCTCAAAACCTATTGCTGTAGATAAATCCTGTGCAGAGATATTGAGGAAAATATCACACCAACTAAAATCATTAAACTACGCAGCCAATTCATTGCACTCCATTGAGACCATGCTATTCTGAGTTCTTTTGCGCTTGCAATTGGAACATTTATAAACATTATATTATTCCTTGGATAGAAATAGGTGAATGTAAATACATCGACCAGCACATATATTCCAAGCGCAATGAACAAAAAAAGTCTGACGTGGTTTGGTGATTTCCAAAACAAAATAAGTACAGCCAATGCCAGGATTTGATTAATCGGGGACAAAATCCTGAAAAAATTACCGGGATTTACCGAGCTGTAGTAGGCTCTTGTAGTCTCAATCGATTGAGGGATATTTGCACCCCAGGCTTTTGCATCAATCACCGAGTTATAGCTGTTTACAAAAAGAAGTCCGCTTGCCAATATAATGGAAGCATAAAGAATAAATGTTTTCATCGTTCGTAATTTTTATTTTTACAATTATGAAAACTTTTTAAAAGACAAAATTGTATCAAACGGACATTCATTGAAAAAAATGTCCGGGCAATGGACTTTCTATTTTCCGGTATTCCCCCGGAGTCATCTTAGTAAACGACTTAAATGTCCTTATGAAATGTGACTGGTCAAAAAAATTGCACGCATATGCTATCTCGGTTAATGATGAGTTTCGTTCGTGAATCATTCTCATAGACTGAAGATATTTCTTATAAAGCAATACTTCCTCGGTATTCATGCCGGTAAGCATGGTTAATTTTCGCGAAAGTTGCCTGCTTGATAACATCAAATATTTTGATACTGATCCTACCGTGACCTCGGTTTCATTATTGCAAAATAAAAAGTCCCGAATTGCCTCGTCCCTGGCATCTATATTAAAGTTCCTTTTAGTAAGCCAATGAATAAAAAAACCAACTCTTTGTTCAAAACTCTTCAATGTAGCCAACCTTTGCCAAAGTATTTCTATAGCTTTATTGTTCACCAACGACAAATCAAACGATTTGTTGGCTAGTTCACCAGGACGAATTCCAAATAAGGATTGGATGATGACCGGGTTTAACCTGATTCCAAAAAAATATTGATAACCAGGAATATACATTACAATAGGTTCTGTATTATACCCATTAATGAAACATTTTGGCAGTTTGATTTGTAAGTTATCAATTCTTGCTTCAATAATTGATGATTCCGAAAAATTGAAAATGATATCCACAACTCCCTTAGGCATTATGGTTTCTTTTTTATATGCAGGATTTCCCCTAACCTGCCAAATGGCAAATATGAGGTTTTTAAATTGTGTTTGCTGAGGTATGATAAAATGACTTTCCATCAGACCAATCACCATTAAAACAAATTAATAATTCATATTAAAAACATATTATTAGCGAAGGAGTTCAATTTTTGATTACTCATGTCGGAAAAGTTTATTGAAATAGGTAAAGCATTTAAAAAAGTTCGCGATAAATGTCTAACCCGATTTTGTCCCAATTGTTTTGCGTTTAATATCTTGTGCAAATTTGGAATTGAATCCCATATTTACACAAAACATACAAACATATAATTCACCTTTTCTTTGTAATTTTCTCATCAATGCAAATCGAAAATCGATTTTGTTATTTTTTGAACAATTGATCGGTTGACTATATGTTGTTGGAAAAAGTCACCCAAATTACCATATTAAAATAGCGGTATTTAAAGTACTTTTGCATCCGAGTTAAACTGAAACCAGTTTTTTAAAATGCCAAAAATAAAAAACAAGGATATTCTCTTTATAATCAATCCGAATTCGGGAAACCAAAAGGCAGAAGCCCTTATTAAAGGAATTCATTTGATTGACCCTGAAATTTCAATTATATTAACTCAGAATTTAAAAGAACGCTCGAAAACATTTAAGCAGAATCTGGAAAATCACAAAGTATTTATCATGGTTGGCGGTGATGGCACGGTAAACAAAGCAATAAAATATTTAATCGGCCTCGATGATAAAATTTTAGGGGTATATCCTGCCGGTTCGGGAAACGGATTTGCCCATGAACTTGGTTTTACCAAACACCTTGAAACGTTAATCAAAGATGCCCGGAAAGGAGAATCGATGCTTGTTGATGTCCTTTCAGTAAATAAGAAAAACTGCATTAATGTGGCCGGCTTGGGTTTCGACAGTTATGTGGCACACCAATTTCACGTCAGTAAAGGCCGTGGATTAAAAAATTATATTTGGGCGACTTTAAAATCAGTTTTTACTTTTAAACCTTTTGAAGCAAAACTGGAGGTCGATGGAAAAATTATTGAAGGTAAATACCAGATGATATCTATTGCTAATACGCGACAATTTGGGAACAATGCCATTATTTCGCCACTATCGAAACCCAATGATGGCATTTTCGAACTGGTTTTAGTGAAACCTTTCCCATTTTATTTATACCCGGCTTTTGTCGCAAAAATGTTTCGGGGAACGCTTAAAGAATCGAAATATATCTCGTTTGTACAGGTACACAAGAACATTAAAATTGAATCGGTTTTTAAAATGTGCCATGTTGATGGCGAACCAAAAGTTTTCGATGAAAGCCTGACTGTAAAGATGAAGAAAAGCAAAATCCGGGTATTAAAAACCAGTTCAAATCATTTTGTGTAAATGCGGAATAATTCCAGAATTCGACAGAAAGTTTGCTATCCAAAAATTATGAGCTTTAGATTTGTTTTCAGCAAACTACCTTGTTTTACGTCGTCATAGTCCTCATCCACACAAATCGTAAAATCAGCATGACCTGTATTTTCGCGTTCCAGTTCGCTTATATCTTTTTGTGAAACGGTGTGAATAGTTACAATATTCAAAGCAGTGTTGGCTTGTTTTAAGTACCAATAAATACTTTCGAAATTTTCCGAATGATAGGAACCATGATAATGTAAAAGTGTTTTTCCTTTTTCCCAGTTTTTCAGGATAAAATAGGCCATTGTTGCATCTTTTATCGCCTGTGCTTTTGGAAAATTCGGAGTGATATGGCTTGCCATTCCGGGCATTTCCATCATGCTTTTGTAGCAGTTTAATTCCGGATCGTATTTTATCGGTAGTGGTGGAATAAAAGCTTTCGCATCATCCGAAAGTTCTTCCAGTCCTTCGAATCCTTTTTTATTTACCAAAGCTGCATAACGGCGTGGAACATTGGTTGCCACAAACGGAATTTTATTTTTATAAGCAAATTCCACGAGCGGTTTGTAATCTGTTTTATAATTGGGCCACAACCTTGCCTCCGACTCAAAACTACTTTGTGTGATTAAACTATCAAGATATTCACTTAAAATTACCTGGTTATCACTTTCAAACATTTCGGCGCCTAAAATCAGGTTTTCCTTTTTTGTTTCATACAAATCCTTTGTTACTTCCAGTTCCAGCCAGTGCGCAATCGGATTGTCGTGCGACTCACCAAAAAGAACGATATCTGCATCTTCCAACTGTTTCATCATCTTTTCATACTTTATATCTTTGCCTTCCTTGTTGTAAAGGAAATAGGCCGGCTTATCCGATTTAAAAGCTGAAAACATAAAAAACAGTCCTGTCAAAAAGATTGGAACTTTCTTCATAACTATCGATTTTTAAAAATAAATTGAACAACAAAAAACTGCAACAGCAGTTCAGTAAAAATAGTATCTTCACCAAAGAAACCCGATTTTTTTCAAATTGAAAAAGAATAGCCTGATAATATTTATGCTGTTTAATTTTATTACCGTAAAATTGCGATACAAGGCTGAAATATGAGATTTCCAAATCGATAATCAATTAGTTTATGGTTGAATCAGGACGTTTTTACGGCACTTTTGTCGACCCGGTTTTAGTGAAGATGCGCGAAAAAGTAGCAGCTGAGATAAAACCTGGCTTAAGAATTATCGACATCGCGTGCGGAACAGGTGCGCAGGTTTTTGAACTGGCTAAAAATGCTGAGTTTGTTACGGGTGTCGATCTTTCAGAATCGATGATTAGAAAAGCCAATAAAACGAACAGAAATCTCGGATTACAAAATGTAAATTTCAGCGTTTGCGACGCGACAAGATTGGTTGGTTTTGCCGATAATGAATTTGATATTTCAACCTTGTCGCTTGCATTGCATCAGTTTTCACCGGCTCAGTATTCACTGATTTTAGGTGAAATGAAAAGAATTTCACGAAAAATAATTATTGTTGATTATGCAGTTCCTTTGCCAAAAAACATTGTGGGATTATTTAGTAAATGGGCTGAATTTATGGCCGGACGTGAACACAATAGCAATTTTAAGAAATTCAATAAAAATGGGGGTTTAAATTACATTCTCGAAAAAAACGGGATTAAAATCGAAAAATCGTTGCACTTTGCCAAAGATGCTTTTCAAATGGTGACAGGAATACCCACGACAGCGAACATTGAGAGAAATAATTAAAAATATTCTATTGATAGCCGGCAGCGGACAAAATGTGGGGAAAACCACGTTTGTCTGCCGTATTCTTCAAAACGAAAAGGATAAGAATCCGGTTGCTGTAAAAATTACGCCTCATTTTCATAAAATAACTGCGGGCCTTATAGAAATCGACAAGGGCGAAAACTGGAACCTTTTTGAGGAAACCGATAAAACTTCAAATAAAGATTCATCGCTGTACCTGCAAAATGGCGCAATAAGGAGTTACCTGATTTTGGCTAACGATTCCGGTTTGAAAGAAGCATTTTTTGCACTGAGAAAATTTCTGACACAAAGTAATCCGGTGATAATTGAGTCGGCAGCTTTAGTCCACATTATTCAGCCCGGTTTATTTGTTATGGTTTTACCTGAAAATAAACCGGCAAAAAAGTATATAAATTCTGTATTGAAAAAAGCCGATTTAGTTATTCTGTCCGATGGCATAACGTTTAACCCTTCTCCATTAAAAATAACTTTTAAAAACTCATGGTACGTTGAATAAAAACTGTTGTTTATCATTTCAACAAGTTAAAATTATTGTACTTTCGGGATCGTTTTTTCAAAACACAAAACATACTATTAAATAATTCAGGATTAAATCCGATTTAATGATTTTAAAAATGAAAAAGATAATTTTATTTGCAGGAATACTTGTTCTGTTTTTAGCATCCTGCAATCAAAAAACAAAAGAAAAAAGAACAATGGGAAATTCAGAAAATCCGTTTATGAAAGTCAGTGCATTGCCATTTCAGGCGCCTGATTTCACAAAAATTAAAAACTCAGATTTTGCACCGGCTCTTGAAGAGGGAATAAAACAACAGCTTGAAGAAGTGGATAAAATTGCCAGTAATACGGCTGATCCAACTTTTGAGAATACGCTGGTTGCTTTGGAAAAAAGCGGTGAATTGCTTACCCGAACGTTAAATGTTTTTGAAATGCTTTCAGGGGCAAATACCGATGATACATTGCAAAACCTTCAGGAAGAAATTGCGCCAAAACTGGCTGGTTTGCAAGATGCAATTCATTTAAACGACAAACTTTTTACACGCATAAAAACAATTTATCAGAAAAAAGATGAATTAAATCTCGATAAAGAATCTGCACGATTGCTTCAGTATTATTACGACGAATTTATTCAGGCAGGAGCAAATCTTCCGGCTGATGCAAAAGACAAACTAAAGAAACTCAATGAAGAGGATGCACAGTTAAGCGCAAAATTTACTAACCAGCTTCTTGCCGCTGCAAAGGCCGGAGCATTGGTTGTGGATAACGAAGCTGCACTAAAAGGCCTTTCAGAAAGTGCAATAAAGCAAGCTGCTAAAAATGCCAAAGATGCGGATAAGGATGGGAAATGGCTGATTTCACTTCAGAATACAACACAACAGCCAGCATTGCAGTCGCTTGAAAACCGCGAAACACGTAAAAAACTTTTTGAAGCATCGTGGACACGTGCCGAAAAAGGCGACGAAAATGATACCCGTGAAGTGATTAAGCGACTTGCAGAAATAAGGGCTGAAAAAGCTGCTTTGCTTGGTTTTCCAAATTTCGCTGCATGGACTTTACAGGATCAAATGGCTAAAAAACCGGAGGCTGTTCGCAACCTTCTTGAAAAGCTAATTCCGCCGGCCACGGCAAATGCAAAAAAAGAAGCAAAAGATTTACAGGCGGTAATCGATACAGAAAATGGTGGTTTTCAGCTTCAACCCTACGACTGGAATTTGTATGCTGAAAAGGTTCGTAAAGCGCGTTATAATTTGGATGAAGAACAGATTAAACCCTATTTCGAATTATTTAATGTGTTGGAAAACGGGGTATTTTTTGCAGCAGAAAAGTTATATGGACTGAGTTTTAAGCAACGGACAGACATTCCGGTTTACAATCCCGATATGCGCGTTTATGAAGTTATCGACAGCGATGGCAGCACATTGGCACTCTTTTACTGCGATTATTTTCAGAGAGACAATAAATCGGGCGGCGCATGGATGAGCAATATTGTCGGGCAATCGAAATTGCTCGGAACAAAACCGGTAGTATACAATGTTTGCAATTTTGCAAAACCTACTCCCGGCGAACCTGCATTAATCAGCTACGATGATGTTACCACTATGTTTCATGAGTTTGGCCACGCTTTGCATGGAATGTTTTCAAACCAGACTTATCCCAGCCTTTCGGGAACCAACGTTGCACGCGATTTTGTGGAAATGCCATCGCAGTTTAACGAGCATTGGGCACTATATCCTGAAATATTTAAAAACTATGCAAAACATTATAAAACCGGCGAACTTATGCCACAGCAATTGGTCGATAAAATCAAAAAATCGGTCACGTTTAACCAGGGTTATGCTTTAACAGAAATTTTGGAAGCCGCCGATTTGGACATGGAATGGCATACTTTGGCGCCGGAAACCAAAGTAAATTCAGTCGATGATTTCGAAACCGAAGCCTTAAAGAAAAATAAACTCGATATTCCACAGGTTCCGCCACGTTACCGTTCTTCCTACTTTTTACATATTTGGAGCCATGGTTATTCAGCAGGATATTATGCCTATCTGTGGGCTGAAATGCTCGATCAGGATGCATTTGCTTGGTTCGAGGAAAACGGCGGATTGACACGTGAAAATGGCCAGCGTTTCCGCGATATGATTCTGTCGAAAGGAAACACCGAAGATCTTCATGAGATGTATGTGAATTTCCGTGGAAAAGAACCCGATATCACGCCAATGCTAAAAAGTCGCGGCATTGATGTTAAATAAATAGTAGCTGATTCGATAATCAGTAAAACACAAAATCCTGAATTCTTCTTAAATTTGATGAATTCAGGATTTGCTTTTTATGAATAAAATTACGTTTGACAATACTGCAGGTTCTGTGAAATTACATACATAAATACATAATTTGTGGACTTTTTACACACATTGCAACAATAGCAAACATCCATTCATTACATAAACTTATCCGAATTCATCTTATTTGCAGGTCATTACACCGGTACTGAGTATGTCGTTCCGATAGTGGTATAATTTTAGAATCATATTAATGAATAAGCATTTATAAATTCAATAAAAAATGACACTTAAAAGTATTAATCCATTCACTTTAAAAATAATTGAAGAGTTTAAACCATTTTCCACCAAAGAAATTAATAACAAAATAAACCAGTCGGAAATTGCTTTTAGCGATTGGCGAAAAACATCGTTTGACGCCCGGGGTAAATTGATGCTTAAAGTTGCGAAATTATTAATCGAAAACTCAGAAGATCTTGGCCGAACCATTACCGAAGAAATGGGAAAACCGTTGAAAGAAGCCATCGCAGAAGTTGAAAAATGTGCCTGGGTATGTAAATATTATGCGAGCGAAGCGAAAATCTTTTTGCATCGGGAAGCTGTTGCTGCCGACTCGCATCTGGCATATATTCAATACGAACCACTTGGAGCTATTCTGGGAATTATGCCCTGGAATTATCCGTTTTGGCAGGTATTCCGATTTGCAGTTCCAACAATTATGGCTGGAAATGTGGTATTGATAAAGCATGCGAGTAATGTGCAACGCTGTGCACGGGCGATTCAGGATATATTTATCAAAGCCGGCTTTCCTTCAGGCGTTTATCAAAACCTGGTGTTAGAAGCCGGAAGAGTGAAAAAGATAATTGAAAATCCAGCCATAAAAGCGGTTTCATTAACCGGCAGCGAATCTGCAGGTGCAAGTGTGGCATCTGCTGCCGGGGCTAAAATCAAAAAATCGGTGCTTGAACTCGGCGGAAATAATTCATTTATCGTGCTCGATGATGCCGATATTGATAAAGCCGTGGAAATTGGGATTAAAGCCCGAATGCAAAATGGCGGACAAAGTTGTATTGCAGCCAAACGCTTTATTCTTCATAAAAAGATAAGCGGCGAGTTTATTAAAAAATTTACTGCAAAAGTAAATAAACTGGTAGCCGGAGATCCGCTTGATGAAAAAACCGATATTGGCCCGCTGGCGAGTGTTGAACAAGCTGAAAAAGTTCAGGAACAACTGGAAAAATCGGTGGAAATGGGTGCAAGAATTCTTGCAGGTTCGGAGCGTGAAGGAGCGTTGTTTTACCCGACTGTTGTAGCAGATGTAAAACCAGGAATGCCCTTATTCGACGAAGAAGTATTTGGGCCGGTAGCGCCTGTTATTATTGTGAAGGATGAAGAGGAAGCGATAAAAATCAGCAACAATTCTGTATTCGGGCTTGGTGTTTCGTTATTCACCAACGATTTGGACAAGGCCGAGAAACTATCATACAAATTTGATGACGGGGCTGTATTTATCAATGCGCTGGTAAAATCCGATCCGCGATTGCCTTTTGGCGGAACAAAACACTCAGGTTATGGCCGCGAATTGTCGATTGCCGGTATACGCGAGTTTGTAAATGTGAAAACCGTTTATATGGAAAAGTTTCATGAATATAAAGGAGATAATGAGAAAACTGCTTCTATTAGTATTGGAAGCCCAACATAGCAACCTGGCCATCGAATGAATAGGGATTATTAACTTATTCAAATGCAACAGAAAAGCATTTTTAATACTGTTATATTATGGAAAGATTAATTCGGCTAAATCTTAAAAGCCTGACTGGATTACTGGCAATTATATTTGGCCTCGTTGCACTTTTTTTACCGGGAATAACAATAACAGCACTGGGGATTTATTTTGCTATTACAATTCTTATTGGCGGAACATTGCAATTTGTGAGTGCTTTTCAACTTAGAAAACAAACTTCACGCTGGTATCTGGCTCTTTTGGAAGGACTTATTGGTATTATCATTGCCGCTATTATTCTTTCACGTCCTCAAATACTTGCCCCAGCATTTGTTGCTATTATGGGATTATGGTCATTTTTCCTGGGTTTATTTTTCTTGTACATCTATTTTAAAAAGCGGCTAAGTGCATTTTTTAATTCATCGGTACTTATTATCAGCATAATTTCTTTGGTCACGGGTTTTATAATTCTGATAAATCCGTTCGAAAGCACTAAGATTATTATGGTAATAATTGGAATTTACGCCCTGGCTTATGGTATATTTTCATTGCTTAGCTCATCAAGGCATTACATGTAGCTATTGCCTTAGAAAAAGGAATGACGTATTGATTAGAACTATGATTAAAAATTAAAAGATAAAAATGAATGTGTTCATCACCGGTACGAGTTCAGGCCTGGGATATGGCCTTGCAAAACATTACCTCGCCAATGGTCACTTTGTTTATGGCCTAAGCAGAAGTTTGAATAAGGAATTGCAATCACATAACAACTTTGAGTTTCTTGTTCAGGATATTTCAAAATTTGGAGTTATTGAAACCAATATATCCTCGTTTTTAAAGGGAGTCAGAAAACTCGATTTGGTGATACTGAATGCCGGAATTCTAAGCGAAATAAAAGATTTGAAGGATACTACGCTCGATGAAATTAAAACGGTGATGGATGTAAACGTGTGGGGCAACAAACTAATTATTGATACTCTATTTCAGAAAATAGAAACCATTTCTCAAATAGTAGCCATTTCTTCAGGCGCTTCTGTAAGTGGTTCGCGCGGCTGGAATGCATATGCGCTTTCAAAAGCTACATTAAATATGTTGATAAACCTTTATGCCAGCGAGCATACTAATACTCATTATTGTGCTTTGGCACCCGGACTTATCCAGTCCAAAATGCAGGATTATGTTTTTACAGTTACTGAAGATGAAAAATATCCTGTGATTAAAAAACTTAAAGAAGCGCGTGGCACATCTGAAATGCCTGAACCTGAGGACGCAGCAAAAAGAGTTTCGCAAGCAATTAAAAAAGCATTGAATTACAAAAGCGGAAGTTTTCTGGATGTTCGGGAAATGTAAATTATACTGAAATGAATAGTTTAAACATTATTTTAGCGATACACGAAAAAAAATTAATTGCCAATTCGATGCAAAACAAGTAGAGTTATACACAATTGTTCAGTAATATATTTTTTTTGACTCTAAGGCCACCTGTATGCTTTCCACGGCGCAGGTGGCTTTTTTAATGCTTGATATATTTTTCTTGTTAATTAGTTTTCACCACCTCCCCCTCGCACACTCGGGTACTCCTCCTTGAAGGAGGAGAAATTCGTGCAAGCAATTTACCTGCAATCCGATGAGAGTCCAGACCCGAGACCTCGCGGCCCGCGAGGAGAAGCTCGAAGCCCTGCAACAGAAGCTCACCGAGTCGGTCGGCGCGCTGGTCACCGGCGACGACTGGAAGCGTGCGCTGGAGTTCGCCGCGAAGTTCCGCTCGCGGTCCTTCAACAACACGATGCTGATCTACGTCCAGCACTACGCCGCGTTCCAGCAGGGGCGGGTGCCCGAGCCGATGCCGACGTACGTCGCCGGCTTCCGGCAGTGGCTCAGCCTCAACCGCGCCGTGATGAAGGGCCAGTCGGGCTACGCGATCCTCGCGCCCGGTCACCGCCCGGTTCGCCTCCTCGAACCCTGCCGACCCGGACTCGTGGCGGCGTCTCGCCCGCGGCGAGAAGCCGGGCTTCGGCGAGGCCGTCCGCTCCAAGCTGGTCGGCCTCAAGCCCGCGCACGTCTGGGACATCTCCCAGACCGACGGCGAGCCGATCCCCGAGACGCCGCGCCCGACCTTGCTCCAAGGCCAGGCGCCGGAGGGTCTGTGGGACGGGCTCGCTGACCAGATCACCGCGCACGGCTTCGAGCTGCGACTGGTCTCGGATGCGAGGTCGATCGGTGGCGCCAACGGGCTGACCGACTACATGACCCGCGAGGTGTCGGTGCGGATGGACATGGACGACGCCGCCCAGGTCAAGACGCTGGCCCACGAGCTCGGGCACGTCATGCTCCACGGACCCGACAACGCCGACGCGGCCATGCACCGTGGCATCGCCGAGGTCGAAGCCGAGTCCGTCGCCCTCATGGTCGGCGCCGCGCACGGGTTGGCGACCGACGACTACACGATCCCGTACGTCGCCTCCTGGGCGTCGAGCGTGCCGGGCAAGACGCCCGTCGAGGTCGTGCAGTCGACCGCCGAGCGTGTGCGGGGTGCGGCGGTCACGATCCTCGACAAGCTCGACACCCCGCAGGTCGGCGACGGCAACCCGCCCGGACTCGACCGCGAAGCGCTCGCTGCTGGGCGTGGGGCGGCTCCGGTGCAGACGGTCGCTCAGCGACAGGTGGAGACGATCGGGCTATGAGCATGATCAACGCTGCCGCGCCGTACCGGCGCGACGACCGCCAAGCGGTCCGCGTCCCCGTGGTCATGCCGCTGGTCGAGGTCGACGTCGACGAGAAGGGCTTCCTGACGGTCGCGCTCGACCACGAGCCCTACTCCGCCGACGGGTCGCTCACCCGCGACGACCTCCAAGCGAGTGCTCGACGAGATCGCCGCCGACCTGGGGACCGCCGTACGGGTCGAGGTCCACGAAGCCGACGGGAACACCTTCACCGACATCGTCACTCCTGCCCGTCCGACGCCTGCGCATGGTCAAGCCTGTGCGCGAGGCGGCGACCACGATCGGCGAGGTGGCCGGCGGCGGGTTCCTGGCAGGCGAGGAAGTCGCTGTCGCCGTCGTGGTCGCCCATCAGGTCGCGAGCACCGACGGCACCGCCCGCCTGCGCCTGCCGCCCGCGCTGCTCGAAGCTCACCCGGGCCTGGTGGTGTTCATGGGCAAGCGGTCCGGCACCGTCATGGTCAGCGCCAGTGCCGATGGTGGTGCGGCGTGAACCCTCGCGGGCAGGGAGTCGACGACGACCTGGTCAACCTCGGCCTCATCCTCATCGCCGCCGTCGGCGTCATCGCCGCGATCCTGCGACTCGCCGGGTCGGCCGCCGCGTGGGTGTCAGGCGCCTCGCAGCCGAGCGGCGGCTGGGAGGCCGGCTTCCGAGTTCTCACCCACCCCGGCGACCCAGCCACCGCGCTCGGTGCCGACGGACTCGCAGCGTGGGTCTACTGGCTCGTGCTGCTGCTCATGGTCTCAGCGGTCGTCGCCAGCGCCCTGGTGCTGTGGCGACGGATCGGCTCGATGAGGCACAAGACGTCGCACGACCCCCGCCGCCTTGCCGGAGTCGCCACCGGCCGCGACGTACGAGCCGTGGCCTCGCAGAAGGCGCTGCTCGCGCGTGGCCGGACGCTGCGACCGTCGCTCGACAAGCCCGAGCCCTCCGACGTCGGCTACCTCCTCGGCCGCTCCCGCGGTCAGGGCGTCTGGGCGTCGGTCGAGGACTCGATCCTGCTGCTCGGACCGCCCCGCTCGGGCAAGGGCCTGCACGTCGTCATCAACGCGATCCTCGACGCACCCGGCGCGGTCATCACCACCGCGACCCGACCCGACAACATCGCCGCCACCCTCACCGCCCGCCAGGAGCGCGGCCCGGTCGCGGTCTTCGACCCGCAACGACTGGCCGAGGGTCTACCCGCCGGCCTTCGCTGGTCACCCGTGCGCGGCTGCGAAGACCCGCTCACCGCGATGATCCGAGCCACCGGCCTCGCCTCCGCCACCGGCCTGTCGACCGGAGGCGTCGAGTCCGGCGGCTTCTGGGAAGGCAAGACCCGCACCGCCCTCCAGGCGCTGCTCCACGCCGCCGCGCTCGACAACCGCAGTCCCCGCGAGCTGTTCGGCTGGACGCTCTCGCCGTCAGCGGCGGCCGACGCGGTGGCGATCTTGTCGAGCAACCCGAAGGCTGCACCCGGCTGGGCCGACTCGCTGGAGTCGATGATCCACTCCGACCCCCGCACCCGCGACTCGATCTGGATGGGCGTCTCCCTCGCCCTGTCCTGCCTCGCCGACCCCCGCGTCCTCGACGCCGTGTCCCCGAACCCGGGCGAGCACTTCGACCCCGTCGACTTCCTCACCAACAACGGCACCCTCTACCTGCTCGCCACCGGCGCAGGAGCTGGCGCCTCCTGGTCACTCGTCGCGGCCTTCATCGAAGACCTCGTCGAGACCGCCCGCCACCTCGCCGCCGCCTCGCCCGGCGCACGCCTGGACCCACCGCTGCTGCTGGCGCTCGACGAGATCGGCAACCTCTCGCCGCTGCCGTCCCTGCCGGTCCTCATGGCCGAAGGCGGCGGCACCGGGATCACCACCATGCCCGTGCTCCAGTCGCTCTCCCAGGCCCGCGACAAGTGGGGCGACCACGCGGCCGGCGCGATCTGGGACGCCTCCATCGTCAAGGTCATCCTCGGCGGCACCTCCTCAGCGAAGGACCTCCAAGACCTCTCCGCCCTGATCGGCGAGCGCGACGAGAAGACCGACACCGTCTCCGTCGGCGACTACGGCTCCCGGTCGCTCCAACGCTCCGATCCGGCGAGTGCCGGTGATGCCGCCCGAGGTGATCCGCACCCTGCCGTTCGGCACCGCGCTCGTCCTGCTCCGCAGCGCCCCGCCGCTGGTCACCGACCTGCGCCCGTGGACCGCCCGCAAGGACGCCGAGCAGCTCCGCGAGCAGCGTACGAACGTCGAGGCGGCGCTGCGTCGTCGCTGAGGAGCTCCTCACCAAGCTGTGGTGCTTCTTGCTGGTGACGTGCCAGCGGCCAGGGTGGTCGGTGAAGCAGGGATGGATCGCTCTCTCGCGTCGACCTGATGCGTGCAGTTTCTTGACCGCTTGGGCGGCGAGCCAGCGATTCGCGTACGGGATCTTGGTGCACATGGCGACCTCCAACAGAAGTGACTGATTGGAGTGACGCCTCGCCTCTATCGACGAACGGCACGGCGGCGGTCTGCGCTGATACGCCCGGCTCACCCGCATTCCAAGGTCCACGGAGCCGGAGGGACGCTTCAAGGCTAACAGCGCAGCATCGCCGGCACACCTGACTCCTGAGAGCGGTTGCCATCCGGGCACCCGCCCGACGTCAGGAGTCAGTGATGACGATTCCCACCCAGATGAGCCTTCAGGGGTTCATCGCCACCGCGCCGGAGCTGACCTTCACCGGCAAGGGCCACGCCCGGTTCTACTGCCGGGTCGGCATCGAGCAGCACCGCAAGGAGGTCGACGGGTCGTTCACCAAGCTCGACCCGGTCTACTGCGACCTGGTGCTGTTCGACCGTGCGGCCGAGCGGGCGTACCCGAGGTTCAAGCCCGGCGACCAGATCGTCGCCTCGGGCTACGTCCACGAGTACGAGCAGGAGCGCCCCGGCGGTCCCAGTGAGATCCGTGAGCAGTTCGTCGCCCGGCGCATCGGGCACGACTGCGCCCGCACCCGCTACGTCGTGGACCGCAACCCGGCCAAGCAGCCCGACCCGCCGACCAACGAGATGACGGTGGTCAACGAGCCGCCCAGGCCGTCGGCATCTGACGGGGTGCGAACGATGAGCACCGACCTTCACGGCCAGCAGACCCTGCTGGACATCGAGGACGGCGACTCGGAGTACGGCGGTCCCGACGAGGTGTTCGGGACCGCCGACTTCGACGACCAAGAGTCGCTTCGCCCGATCAACTGGAACCTGCTCTCGGCTGACGAGGCGATGGCGGAGTGGACCGACCTGGACGCCTGGGTCGACTGGCTGCGCCTGACCTACGGGCTGCCGCCGACGGTGGTGCCGCCGTACTGGCATCGCCACGACGAGCTCGTCTGGGAACTCTCGGCCCTGCACACCCACTGGCTCAACGCCTACAACTCCGAGGGCACACCCTCGGGGCCGATCGGGTGGCATCGCGACTTCGCCGAGTGCCGCAACCGGCTGCGCGAGTGGGTCTCCACGGCTGGCTGCCGACTCGACCGTGACCGGCCCACGAGACAGACCACCTGGCCCGGCGAAGCCCTCCGCGAGTCCGGCGGCGAGGTCGAGATCGTCGACCGCTACGCCGACTTCGTCCAGTTCGTGCTCGACGACGTCGCCGCCCGGCGGCGCATCGAGGAGCAGGTCCGCGCGGCGTCGTAGCGCGTTCACAGGCCGTCCACCCCACCGAGTTGTCCACAGCTTGAACAACTCGCCGCGAACGATCCCGCCGCCGGCCGCACGGTGGTTGGTCGTGCCCCTCCACCGAAAGGAGAAGCCCATGCTGCTTGCCCACGCGGTCACCCTTGCCGAGGCCCGCTCCCATATCGCAGCTCTCGCTGATCACGCCCATACCGTCGAGGCCTCCTCCGCCTTCGAGCGTGCCCTCATCGAACTGGACTGGGCCCACGGCGACGACGTACCCGCTCTCGACACCTTCGGTATCACCGACGACCGCGACATCCTCATGGCGGTCGCTGTCTCGGCCGTTCAACAGCTCTTCGACTACGGCCTCGATGCCCTCCAGATGGAGCTGCTCCTTGCCGCGCTCGCGGATGCCCGGGCACTGGACGAGCCCTGATGTACGGCGAGAACAGCGCACTGCTGCGCGCAGAGCTGTCGTCGCTGCTCAAGCAGCACCGGGTCCAGCTCCGGATCGGAGGTGGTGGCACCCATACGGTCCCGGTCACGACGACCGAGGCTGAGCGCCGCCAGATCGGAGAGCAGATCCGCCGCTACCGGCAGTCCGCCCTCGTGTGGTGCCAGGAGGCCGTTGGCGCCGTGGCACCACGGGCGGCCAGCAACCTGAACCCGACCGTCGCGAACCCGTTCCGCCTACCCGCCATCCAGCACGGCGGATTGGCAGCATTAGGGCACGCGCTCAACCAGACTGTCGAAGCATCGACCGCACGCCTGCCTGGCCTCGAGGAGCTGATCACTCCTCACGACCTGCCGATGGTCGAACACTGGCGACAGATCGCCCGTGCCGCGGCGCTCGGCGAGCATGACTTCGAAGCCGGGCTCGACTACGGCAGCCTCGACACCCGGCAGACCCAGACGCTCATCGGCGACATCGCCGCCACCGTCCGTGCCCTGATCGTGCTCGACCAGCGCTACTCGACGATCCCCGGTTGGGAGAAGCTCCACCGCTCCGACCGGCTCGGCTGGGCAGCCTTGGCATGCGCCCTCGACGCCAGCCTGGAGCCGCCCGACTACGCGATCGACATGCGCGGCTGGCGCCCCAAGACCAAGATCATCCCCGGACCCGCCAAACCAGGTCTGCTCGGAGTGCTCCAGGCCGAGCACAACCTCGTGATTCGGATGCAGTCCTTCCCCAGCGCGACGAACCTGCGCCTCGTGGTCGACTCCCAGCGACTCCTATCCGAAGGACTCGCGAAGCTGGCCGCAAAGATCGACCCAGACCTCCAACAAGCGTGGCTCAGTCGGGCACAGACCTACCTCGATCTCCAACACGAGTTGCGCGAGGTCGGTGGCCAGGTCGGAACGGGTGGGCTCGCGGTGGCCGAGGGCGCCAACGCTGTCAGCAGGCTCAAAGCGATCCGCCCCGACGCCGACTTCGACCGGCGCGTCCTGCATGCGTTCACCACGCTCTTCACCAAACTCGACACCCGGATCGCCGACGTTATCGACGCTGGCATCAAGCGAAATGTCTACTTCACCCGGATGAAGATGCCGCGCATCGTCGAGAACAGCGGCCAGATGGTCGCGCCACCCAGGGAGCGCTACATCCCGCTCGGCGAGACCGACCACACCCCCATCGTCGAACTCGTCCGCGACCGACTCCGCCCGACCCCCGAGCCGCCATCCCCGCCGCGAGGTGCCGCCCGGAGCCGAGCCGAACTGCATTCCGCGATCGTGCATCGTCCCGCCAGCGGGGCAACCGGGCCATCCCTCTCGATGTGACCGGCAGGTCAACCTCGGAAAGGGTGTGTGGTGTCTACGGCGGCGCGTCACTGGTTCACATCCCCAGCATGGGGAGCGAGCGATTCCAGGATCTCGGCGGTGACCGGGTTCACCTTCTCGTCGGGCTCGATGTAGTGCTCCTTGGTGATCTTCGACGAGGTGTGCCCGAGCATCTCGGCGGCGAGATCGGGGCCACTGGCCCGGTCGAGGACCGTGGCGACCGTGCGGCGGAAGGAGTGAGGCGTGACCCCTTCGATGCCCGCCTCCGCCATGACGCTGCGAAGGCGCCGCCGGACGTTGTTGGTCGTCAGCGGCGTGCCGTTGCGAGTGAAGAAGAGCAGGTGCTCGGGGTCCTCGGATGCGGCCACGACGAGCCGCTGCCGCAGCACCTCGGCAGTGAAGCTCGGGACCGACACGGTCCGGGTCGACTTCGCTGTCTTGGGGTGGGGCTGCCGATGCGTTGGCTTACCCGCCGGCGACACGATCGTCCCGCAGATGCGAACCGTCGCCGGCGAGACGGTGACGTCGACGTCGCACTTGCGGATGGCGAGCACCTCGCCGATGCGGGCGGATGTCCCGAGCATGACCTCGATGATCTGCTCCAGCTGGCCGTCCGGCGGCGGCCCGGGCACGCCCGGACCACGCCGCCAGCCCCGGACGGCGGCCCGGATGGCATCGACCTGCTTGACCGTCAGCGCCATGGCCTGCGACGGCGGCTTCCTGAGCCTGGTCGTGTCGCGCACCGGGTTCTTGGCCATCGCGTCGTACCGCACCGCCAGTCCGAACGCGAGGCTGAGCACGGTCCGCGCCTGCTTGGCCATGCTGTAGCTCTTCGTGGTCGCCAGGGTCTTGATGAACTGGTCGACCTTGCGCACGGTGATCTCGCGCAGCACGTAGTGCTCGAAGGCCGGCATCACGAGCTGGCGCATGTTCCGCTCGTAGAGCGCCCGCGTGCTCGGCGCGAGCTTGTCCTCCAGGTCGAGGTCCTCCAGCCAGACCTCGACGAGCTTGCCGAACGAGCTGTCGCCGGTGAGTTCGCCCGAGGCGACGTGGCTCGGCCGCTGCGAGAGCACCTTCTTCAGGTTGCGCTCGGCCTCCTTGTTGGTGGCGCCGGTGGCCGAGACGCGGCGGAGCTGGCCGTCGTCGTCGCGGTAGCGGGTGCGCGCGCGGACCCGAGCCGCCCGGCACCTTGACGTAGGTGATGTCGCCGAAGGTGCCGATCGGCGTGCGCGGCCTACCCACGACGCTTCACCGCCCCTCGGGCGCGCGCCCCGGCTCGGCCTCGCGGTTCTGCCGCAGCCACTCGTGAACGTCGGTGACGAAGTAGCGGATCTGTCGTCCGATGTGAACCGCGCACGGTCCTTTGCCGGCCAAGCGCCAGTCGTACAGCGTCCTGACAGGCACGTTGAGGTACTCGGAGAGTTCCTCGATGCTCATCAGCGGCTCCAGGCCGCTCAAGGTCGGTGTGGTGCTGTCCATGCCGAGTAGGTGTGCGGAGGTCTCCGCACCACTCCGTGCTGGACGGGGCGACTCCGCATCCGGAGCCGGCTACCGGCCAACAGAGGGTTCCTGGACCGGGTTTCTGGACACTAAGTGGACACTCGATCAAGTCTCTAAATGCTTTCAGGCTCGGAATCCGTAGATTCCGAGCCTGAAATTCGTAGCGGGGGCAGGATTTGAACCTGCGACCTCTGGGTTATGAGCCCAGCGAGCTACCGAACTGCTCCACCCCGCGTCGTGGTCACTACATTACGGGACCGGCCACGGGGACTCCAAATCGGGGTGGTGTGTCCCGAACCACTTCCCGCGGTCCTCTGGTACTTCCCCGGGGAAGTAGCCCCGGGGAAGTAACAGAACACCGGCATACCCTGGTAATCGGCAGCCTGATCAGGGGTTCTTCTTCTTGGCGCCGCTGGCCTTGTCCTGGTTGGCCTTGTTCGCGGCGGCCGCGGCGTCGAGGGCCTGCTGCACCAGGTCGCTCGCCTCGTTGGTGGCCGACTGGTAGCCGGCCAGGTCGCCGTTCTGCAGCGCCTTCTCCGCCTCGGCGAACTTCGCCTCGGCCTGCTTCAGCAGGGACCGCACGCTGTCGGACACCTGTCCCCCGGTGCCGTCCGAGGGTGGCGTCGTCCCGTCGCCGGTGCCCGGTTCGACGGAGTCCTCCGGCGTCGTGATCCCCAGTACGTCGTCCAGCGCGGCCGTCAGCGTGGACCCGATCCCCACGTCCTCGCCGAAGGAGACCAGCACGTAGCGCAGCACCGGGTAGCGGCCCTCACCGGCCTGGCGCAGCGTGTAGAGCGGCTGCACGTACAGCAGTCCGTCACCGGCCGGCAGGGTCAGCAGGTTGCCGAACAGCGCCTTGGAGTTCGTCCGGGTGAACGCCAGCAGCCGATCCTGGATCTGCTGGTCGGAGGCGAACTGGTTCGCGATCTGCGACGGGCCGGGCACCTGCGTGTTGCTGGGCAGCCGCAGGATCCGGATCTTGCCGTAGTCCTTGAGCGCCGCATCGGCGTCCACCGAGATGAACGAGGCGAGGTTCTGCCGCTTCAGCGGCACGTAGACGCTGGTGAGCGAGAACACCGGCTCGTCGCCGCCGGTCGGCGTGCGGACCGACAACCGGTAGGGCGGCTGGCTCTGCGTCTTGTTCTCCGGGTCCTCGGGCACCTTCCACCGGTCCGAGCCCTCGTAGAAGGTCTTCGCGTTGGTCACGTGGTAGGACGCCAGCACCTGCCGCTGCACCTTGAACAGGTCCTCGGGGTAGCGCATGTGCTGGAGCAGCTCCTGGTGCTGCTCCAGCTCGGACCTCGGCCGGATGACCCCCGGGAAGGCCTGCGACCAGGCGTCCAGGATCGGGTCCCGGTCCCACTCGTAGAGCGTCACGGTGCCGTCGTACGCGTCCACGGTCGCCTTGACCGAGTTGCGCATGTAGTTGATCTCGTCGGTCGGCAAGGTGGCGTACGCCGTGCGCGGCTGCAGCGAGTCCGAGGTCATGTCCGAGAGGGAGTCCTTCTCGGAGTTCGGGTAGTTGTCGGTGGTGGTGTACCCGTCGACGATCCACACCACCCGGCCGTCGACGACCGCCGGGTAGACGTCGCCGTCGACGGTCAGCCACGGCGCGACCTTCTGCACCCGCTCGCGCGGGGTCCGGTCGTAGAGGATCTTGGAGTTGGCGTTGACCCGGCTCGAGAGCACGATGTTCGGCTCGGAGAACTTCAACGCGTAGAGCAGCTTGTTGAAGATCCCGCCGACCGGGACGCCGGCCGCGCCGTCGTAGGTGTTCGTGGTCGGCTGCGAGCCGCCGGTCCCCTCGGGGATGTCGAGCTCGACGTCCTTGCCACCCGACTTGCCGACGATCGAGTACTGCGGACTGTTCTCGCCGAAGTAGATGCGCGGCTGGTAGCCGTCCGGGGACTGGTCGGTCAGGTCGCCCTTCGGCGGGATGTCCTGCTCCGCCCACACCGGCTTGCCCTCGTTGTCGGTGACCGGGTTGTTGGCGGCATCGCGCTGGTTGCCGTAGGCGGCGATCACGCCGTACCCGTGGGTGTAGACGGTGTGCAGGTTCGCCCAGTTGCGCTGACCCTGCTCGAGTCCGCTCTGCTCGAGCTCGCGCACCGCGAGCACCATGTCGCGGTTCTCGCCATTGACCGGGTAGCGGTCCACGTCGAGCACGTTCGCCACGCTGTAGTAGCCACGCACCTGCTGCAGCTGCTCGAAGGTGTCCGAGACCAGGTTCGGGTCGAGCAGGCGGATGCCCGGGATCGACTGGGCGTCGGCCTTGAGCTGGTCCTTGGACAGCGACAGGTTCGCGTCGTAGTCGGTCACCTCGGAGTCGGCGATGTCGAACGCCGCCCGCGTCGCCTCGATGTTGCGCGCGATGTAAGGCCGCTCCTTGTCCGGCTCCGACGGCCTGACCTGGAACTGCTGCACGATGCCCGGCCAGATCGCGCCGAGCAGGATCGCCGAGAGCACCAGCAGGGCCAGCCCCACGGACGGGAGCATCCAGGTGCGGCGCCACACGTTGGCGAAGAACAGCAGCGCGCAGATCAGCGCGATGAACATCAAGATGTTCTTCGACGGCAGCACCGCGTGCTGGTCGGTGAAGCCCATGCCGGTGAACAGCCGGCCCGAGTCGGTGGTCAGGTTGAACCGGTCCAGCCAGTAGTCGGCCGCCTTGAACAGCACGAACAGGCCCAGCAGCACCGACAGGTGCGCCTGCGCTGCGCCGGTGAGCCGGTCACCGCGAGCCTGCAGCCGGATCCCGCCGAAAAGGTAGTGCACGACCGCGGCCGCGATCAGGCTGAGCACGGTGACCGCCATCGCGAAGTTCACGAGGTAGTGCAGCCAGGGCAGCTCGAAGACGTAGAAGCCCACGTCCTTGTTGAAGTAGGGGTCCCTGGTGCCGAACGGCTCGCGGTGCCGCCACAGCAGGAACTGGCGCCACTGGCCGGCACCGGAGCTGCCCGCGAACAGGGCGAGCACCAAGGCGATGCCGATCAGCACCCAGCGCCGAAGCGGCTCGACGACCTCGCGGTAGCGGTCCAGGCTGACCTGTTCCTGCGACGCCGGCCGGAAAACCGGCCGGACCTTGAACGCGATCACGATGTTGGCCGCGACCACGGCGCCGAGCAGCAGGCCGAACACCACGAACAGCAGCACCCGGGTGCCGAGCACCTTGGTGAACACGTTGGAGTAGCCGAGGCTGCTGAACCACAACCGGTCGGTCCAGATGTTGGTGAAGATCGAGACCAGGAAGAACGCGGCGACCAGGATCACCGCGGTTCCGATCAGGGCGCGCGAGCGCTGCGGCGGCGGCGTCGGCGTCGGCGGGCGACGCGGTGCCGGAGGTTCGTCGAAGAAGCCACTCACGGGGTGATACCTGCCTGACTGATTCGGGTCACTGCTCGAGGGTGCCGGACAACAACTCTAGGAGCGCGGGCACCAGGTCGCGGCTCTCCAGGACCGAGAATTCATCATCGTGTGACCTCATCCGCAGTGCACAGTACGTCGAACCGGCCCGAGTAGCAGCCGCGACGATGCGCACCTCCTGCCGGTCGGGGTGCTCCGCGGCGAACGTCTGGGCCGCCTCCGGGTCCGCGGGGAGCTCGCCGTCGACCGACGGGGGAAGCACCAGCCGCTCGACGACGGCCGCGCAGCCGAACACCTCCGCCGGCCACATGATCCGCGCCAGCACGTCCTCGACGTCCTGTTCGGCCGACACCGGCTCCTGCTCCACGGGGGTCAGGTCCTCCGCGGACGTGTCGGCGTCGACACCGAGCGCCTCGGCCAGGCCCGGCTCGCGCTGCAACAGGTCGGTGGTCGGCACCAGCGCGAACAGCCGGGCCGCGCTGGTCCCAGCCCGCCTCGGCGGCGTAGGACTCGATCTCGCGCACGGCCTCGCGCAGCGCGGCCTCCGCCTCGTCCTCGGGCGCGGCGTCCTCCGCCCCTTCGGGCTCGAGCCCGGCGCCCGCGGGAGCGGCGTCGGTGGGCTCGTCGGGTCCGCTGGTCGGCTCGTCGGGGTTCATGTCCTCACTCACAGCTCGGCAGGTCGGCGTCGGGGTTGTCGGCGAAGGTCTTGATCGAGGTCAGCGCGCTGTGCAGGGTCGGCGCCTTCACCAGGCGGATCTCGTCCGTGGACACCTTCGCACCCAGCGCGGCGCGGCAGTTGCCCGGCGGCACCAGGAACAGCTCGGCCCCGGCGTCGGCCGCGGCCACGATCTTCTGCTGGATGCCGCCGATCGGGCCGACCTGGCCGCGGGTGTTGATGGTGCCGGTGCCGGCGATGTCGTGCCCGCCGGTCAGCGCGCCGGGGGTGAGGGTGTCGTAGACCGCGGTCGCGAAGATCAGCCCGGCGCTGGGACCGCCGATCGCCTCGTCGATGCGCACCTTCACGTCGAACGGGAAGTCGTAACCCGTGCCGATCTCGACGCCGACGACCGCGCGCTGCTTGTCGCCCTTCGACGGCTCGGGGGTCACCTTCACCGTGCGTGAGGTGCCGTCACGACGTACGACGAAGGTCGCGGGCTCCCCGCCCCGGTCTTCTGGATCGCCGACGAGACCTGGCTGACCCGGCGGATCCGCACCCCGTTGACCGACACGATCACGTCGCGCGGCTGCAGCTTGCCATCGGCGGGCGACCCGTCGGTGACGCCGAGCACCTCGGTCAGCAGCGGCAGCTTGTAGCCGAGCTCCTCCAGCGACACCGCGATCGCGGGGTCCTGCGAGCTGACCATCTGCACGCTGCTCTCGCGCTGCACGTCGGCCACGGTCTGGTCCGGCGGGTAGATCACGTCGCGCGGGTAGACACGCCCTCGTGCCGTCGAACAACGCGGCGAGGGCGTCGACGAGGGACAGCTTGGTGCGTCGCGCTAGTCATCGAGACCGTGGTCAGCCGGAGGTCACCCTTCGTCGGGTATGTCTTGGCGCCCGAGACGTCGATGGTGGGCTTGCCGCCGGACACCGCGAGCATGTCCACGGTGGGCCCGGGGCTGAAAATCACATACGGCACCGGCAGCAGGAACGCCGCGCCGACGAGCACCCCCAGCAGCACGGTGACCACCACGCTGGTCAGGGTGCGGCGGCTCATGCCGCCACCCTCTCAAATCGCGGCAACTAGGCGGAGCGTCGGGTCTGCGGCGGCTGGGCGGGCGGCCGCCGGGACGGGCGTACGGCGATGCCGGTGCTCCGGTCGCGCACGCCGGGGCCGACCGGCCGGGGCCGGCCCGCAGCGGGGTGCTCCTTGGCGATCGCCCGGGCGAACCGCTCGTAGGCGGCCTCCGACGACCGCTCGGTCGGCTCGCGCTGGGGGCGGCCCGCCCAGGCGGCCCACAGCATCGCAACCACGGTGACGACGGCGGACGGGACCAGCCAGGCGAGGATCTCCACGCGGTCAGGCTACGGAAGGCGGGGCCGTGCCGGTGGGAGCCACGCGGCGGGTCGCGTCAGGGGGTGCCGACCCACTCGTCGGTGCCGTCGGAGAACACCTGGTGCTTCCAGATCGGGACGGTGGCCTTGAGGTCGTCGATCAGCGCCCGGGAGGCGTCGAACGCCTGGCCGCGGTGGTCGGCGGCGGTGGCCACCACGACGGCCGCGTCGCCGAGTGCGAGCGTGCCGGTCCGGTGCACCGCGGCGACCGCGCGCACGTCGTACTTGGTGGCGATGTTCTCGCACACCTCCCGCAGCCGCTCCAGGGCGCTCGGGCGGCGGAGTACACCAGCCCGCCGACCGGCTTGCCGCCGTCGTGGTCGCGCACCGTGCCGACGAACAGGGGGAGCCCGCCCGCGGCGTCGTCGGCGAGCGCGCCCAGCACCTCGGCGACGTCCAGCCGGGTCTCGCGGATGTCGACGAGGCGCACCACGGGGGGTATGTCTGGCGCGGGATCGGTCACGTCAGGAGCTGACGGGCGCGGGCGGTTTCCTTCAACGCCCCGGGGTGCGCCGTTGCCCGCGGCGAGTAGTTTGGTGCCATGAGCAACGACCCCGGCGACCGCCCCGACGACGACGCGAACAACCCGTTCCGCGGCACGCCGTCGGAGCAGATGTTCGCGGCCTTCTCGAGCGGCGCGGGCGGCACCGGACGCCCGACCTGTCCGCGCTGATGAGCCAGATGCAGGCCATGATGCAGCCGCACGAGGGCGCGGTGAACTGGAACCTCGCCAGGATGTCGCCCGGCGATGCCGCGCAGGAGCCCATCCGTACCCCGTCCGCCACGTAGACACTCCGGGATCGCGGACGCAATGCGGCTGGCCGACCACTGGCTCGAC